>NZ_ATWY01000013.1 GCF_000421405.1 Butyrivibrio sp. NC2007 | reverse complement strand
CCGTTCGACTTGCATGTGTTAGGCACGCCGCCAGCGTTCATCCTGAGCCAGGATCGAACTCTCACGTTAAAATAAGTTCAATTCCAGCCAGAACTAAAACGTTAGCTTTCGTTCTGTCCGTTATTACTTTTGGTTTGTTACTTCTGAATAATTCTCTTGGAATTTTTCAGGGTTGCATTACTGTTTATTTGTCAAGGTGCTTTGTTGTTGCTCTGTATTGCCGCAACTCATTTAGAATATCATGTTCAGCAATCTTTGTCAACAACTTTTTTAAAATATTTTTTGGAACTTTTTGGAAACGGCTTGTTTCCTAGGTTCCGTGCCCCTCTTCAAACGGGCAAAAGTTATTATAGCAAAGCCAAATCTTAAATGCAACACCTTTTTTTGGAAATTTTTATAAATCTTATTTTCCACAAAATGTTGTACTTTGAAGAGGATTTTCCTTCTATTTATAGTGGTCATTTAAACCGGTTATCTGATCCGGCCACCAGGGTGATCCAAAATAACACCTCAGAAGGAATAAAAAAGGAAGTCCATTGGACTTCCATTTCTTTGCTAAACGGAGAAAGCGGGATTTGAACCCGCGCGCCGCGTAAACGACCTACACCCTTAGCAGGGGCGCCTCTTCAGCCACTTGAGTATTTCTCCATGCCTGAATCCCACTACCAATATGTGAGTTTCATGCGTCCGTTCAAACCTAAGACGCAAATGTAATTATACAAAGCCCTGCAGCCTTTGTCAATTGTTTTATTCCAACTCCCTCCTGTAAGCAGCACCGGCAGTCTCGTAAAGATTGTTTCCCTCTGAATCAATTACTACTATTGCAGGGAATCTCTCCACTGTAAGCTTACGTATTGCCTCTGTTCCGAGATCGTCATAGGCAATAACTTCAGAAGCAGTAATAGCCTTGGAAAGAAGAGCTCCTGCTCCGCCGATAGCTGCAAAGTAAACAGCTCCGTTTCTAACCATGGCATCTATAACCTCTTTGCTTCTCTTGCCCTTGCCTATCATTCCGCCAAGCCCAAGATCAAGGAGCTTTGGAGCATACTTGTCCATACGGCTTGCTGTGGTTGGTCCGGCAGAACCGATGGGTCTTCCCTCTCTTGCAGGAGATGGTCCCATATAATAGATGAGATTTCCCCTTATATCAAAAGGAAGTTCCTCACCCTTCGAGAGAGCTTCATCCATTCTCTTGTGCGCAGCATCTCTGGCTGTATATATGGTTCCGGTTATGTATACCATATCGCCGGCCTTTAGCTCTTTTGCCAAAGCAGGATCGATAGGGGCCTGTAATTCTCTGTCCATTCTCTAATTCCTTCTATGTTAGTTCACTTGTTCTTCTATAAGAAGAGTTTCTGCAAAAATGTTAGATTGTCACGAATGCATGTCTGTTTACATGGCAGCATATATTCACAGCCACAGGAAGACCTGCGATGTGCGTTGCGTAGGTGTTTATGTTGACTGCAAGCGCCGTTATTCTTCCGCCAAGTCCGGCAGGACCTATTCCACTTGCGTTGATCCTATCAAGCACCTCTTTTTCCATATCAGCTATATATGGGATGTCTGAATGCTCTCCGGCCTTTCTGGTCAGGGCCTGCTTAGCCATGATGGCGCACTTCTCGAAGGTTCCTCCGATGCCTACGCCAACAACCATAGGCGGACAGGCATTGGGACCGGCGTCCATAACAGCCTGAACGATGGCGTTCTTAACACCCTCTTCACCATCGGCGGGCTTGAGCATGAAGACTCTGCTCATGTTCTCGCTTCCGAAGCCCTTGGGAGCACAGGTTATCTCTACCTTATCTCCCGGAACTATCTCGTAATGTATGATTGCGGGAGTGTTATCTCCTGTGTTCTTTCTTATAAGAGGGTCCGATACAACGCTCTTTCTTAGGAAGCCTTCTGTATATCCACGGCGCACTCCTTCGTTTATGGCTTCTGTAAGATCTCCACCCACAAAGTGTACATCCTGACCGACCTTTACGAACAGGACTGCCATTCCGGTATCCTGGCAGATTGGTATCATGTCTTTTCCGGCGATATCGAGATTCTCACGGAGCTGGGCAAATATCTTTTTCCCTAGCTCGGACTCCTCGGCGCTTTGAGCCTTTGAAAGAGCGTCCTCCATATCCTTGGAGAGAAAGTGATTGGCGTCGATGCACAGCTTCTTAACCGCCTCTGTAATTTGCTTAACTTCTATTTCACGCATAGCTTCTCCCGGTCAGGCACCCACAATTGTGTCTTTGATTGCTGCAAGCTCCTCAGGTGAAGGGCTTGTTGGCTTCCATAAAATGTGCTGCCCGTCGTTTGCATATCTTGGAATGATATGAAGATGGAAATGCATAACAGTCTGTCCTGCTGCCTCTCCGTTGTTCTGTACAAGGTTAAGACCGTCGCATGAGAGTTTCTCCTTCATGGTTCCTGCCACCTTCTTGGCAACCTTGGCTGCATCAGCCAAAACGTCCTCAGGAATCTCAAAAAGATCCGCATAGTGGTTCTTGGGAAGAACCAGGGCATGTCCCTTGGTTGCAGGGCCAAGATCAAGGATAACCCTGAAGGAATCGTCCTCGTATATAGTATTTGACGGAATCTCTCCCGCTGCGATTTTACAAAAGATACAGTTTTCCATTATGCAAGTCCCTCCATATTCTTGTTGTTCTTTAAAACAATGATATTTATAACGCCTAAAACAGCTCCCGTTAAAAAGCCTCCGGTGTGAGCCGCGGTGTTTGCACCCTTCTGGAAAAAGCAGGCCTCAATAACAAAGACTCCCAAAAGCGCAAGCCTTATCATAAGGTTTCTGCTTCTTATAAAAGTCTTTCTGTTTACCAGAATCCATACCATAACAAAGCCAACCAGCCCCATAATGGCGCCGCTTGCCCCGACTGAGACCCAGCTGAGTCTGTTCTGGATTTCATAAGCCATGGATATCATGTTGCCAAAGAGTCCCGACAACATATAAAGGAAAAAGTAGAACGCATGCCCTGTGTAGTGCTCAACTATAGCGCCGCCAAGGGCAAGCATCAGCATGTTATTTATGAGGTGCTGAGGATCAGCATGAAGGAACATGGCTGTAAAGAGCCTGTAATACTGACCGTCCCTAAGGACAACTTCAGTGATCATGGCCCCTTTTTCATACATCCATCCAAAGGCAAAACTGCACAGCAAGAAAACGACCACGTTAATGGCCAGCAGTGCCAGTGTTATATAAGAGCTCTTGTATATCTGCTCCTGTCTTTGCCAATAATCTCCCTCAGAGACGTAAGTATCCTGCATCCGGATTTCCCCAACTTAATCTGCCATAAGGTCAAAGAACTGATCCATGCTTCTAAGAAGCTTGAAGTCTCCCTTCATCTTAATGCTTCCTGCCATAAAGGCTCTCTGGAAGCTAAGTCTCCCCCCAAGGATATCTTCAAAGGTTCTCTGATCTGAAGTAAGTGAAACATCGCAACCTTCCTCGTCTCCCACGTGGCAATCGCACTTACTGTTATCTACATCTATGATGATAGGCTTAAGCTTACCGTTATCGGAAAAAGAAATCTTGTACTTAGCCACAACTCCTGCAACAGGAGTGAATTTCCTGTTAAGAGTCTTAGCATATTCCTCGGAACTTCCAAGGGCATCTTCCTGTCCCATCTTGTCCCTGAATATGCTTGCAAGCTCCTGAAGGTCTTCCTTCTGCTTGCGAACGTACTTGTCATCCGAAGCATACTCCGAGAGCTGTTCAGATTCCTGCGGAGTAAGGTCTATGCTCTTGGCAACGCCGACCTTGTTGATGACCGCCTGATTACTTGCAGGGAATACAGGCATCTTCTGATTGATGGTCCTGTAGATGTTCTCCGCCTTCTTATCTATTATCTTGCCGTACTCCGAGCTGTTCTCAAGCTTGGTAGTATCTGCAATATATCCGCACATTCCGTCACAAGGAAGTCCGCCCAGCATCTCCCAGGCAGCTGCAAGACTCATCATGCCTTCTCTCTCGCCGTGAGTCGTACTCATGACAACGGGCGCCATGTAGATCTGTCTGATCTTGTCCTTGTCACCGTAGAGCCAGCAGGCATCAAGAAACTGCATCATGTATCCGCCAATTCCGTACCACTCAACCGTTGATGCCAGAATGATTCCGTCCGCATCCTTAAGAGTGTTGGGCAGAGCTGTGATGCCATTTCTCTGTTCATAGAGATTGTACTGCTGTACCTTTACATTAAGTTCCTGTAAAACCGCTGTGATCTGTGAGATGACGAAAAGCGTTGGATCATCGATGATTCCGCGTCCGCCGTAATAGATATTTACCTTCATGAACTCCCCTCCGCTTAATAATCGTATTATATCACACAATCTCCTATTTATCTGCAATCAAAACAAACTCTGCCAAGCCTTATCTCGTCCCCTTCATCGATGTAGGTCTTTTGCTGGGGAAGGAGCTTAAGACCGTTTTTGTAGGTTCCGTTCGTTGAGCCGAGGTCGATCACAGCAACTCTTCCCCCGTCGCTTACAAACCTGCAATGCATCCTTGATATGCTCATATCGCTCAGCACCTTATCAACACAGCCTTCCATTTTCCCGACTGTCAGCGGAAGCTTATCAAAGGCAATCCTTACTGTCTTGTCCAGATTTCTGCTAAAGAGCGCGATGCCTTCACTTCTGATCTCATCAAGGACCACTGTCTCTCCGCACAGGGCCGTTTCTTTGGTAAAAGAGCTTTCGGCCCTTGCAGGTTTTACGAAATCATAATCCTCTTCGTATCCAAAATCATCTTCTTCGCCCCCATAGCTGATATCCTCCTCCGAATACATCTCATCCTCGCCAAGCTCCCTTGTCTTCTTGCCTTTGCCGGGCGCTTCCACACCGCCTCTAAGCTCCTTAAATCCGCCGACAAGAGCCACCACTCCGGTTACAACCGATACCAGCATTACAAAGATTGACAGCATATTTTCCTCATTTGAAAGGATGTAGTTCATTCTTATATAAACCATAGCTCCCACCAGGCAGAAGAACATGAGGGAAAAGAGAAGTTGGAGCTTTCCACCAAGTCTCTTTCCGGAGCTCTTAAGCCTTCTCTCCCCCTCTTCTTCCTCGTAATCGTCAAAAGAGTCTGTGACGTCCTCTGCATCTGTCATGTCAAAGCTTTCCGTAAAGCTCTCCTCTTGCTTTTCCTCATAAGTGTTCTTCTCTGCCTCACAAGCCTCTTCTGCCAGAGTCTTCTCCAGTGCCTCATAAATAAAATCTCCGAAAGCAGCACTCTGCTCGCAAAGCCTGTAGACCAGCTCGGTAGCCTCTCTGTCATTCTCATCCACCAGCTCCAAAAGCTCCATGGCAAACTCGGAAAAGCTCTTCCCCTCATCATAAAAAGGGCAGTAGAGAAATCTGCATGCTCCGCTTGTAAGATCTGTGTATATGCTCCTACTGTTAAAGACGATTCCTTCTTCTCCCAGCAGAAACTCAGACAAGCCCTCGAGAACATCCTTTATATCTGTAAGAAGGCTCCTTACCTGGGCGGCATTCATCCCGCTTGATGCGAATCTGTCCCCAAGGCTCTGCATGGAATTTATCTCGTAATAAAGAAACTTATCTCCGTTTATGCTCCTCTCGGTCAGAGGCACAAGGCCCTTTATCCTGCCACTTTCTGCGATCTTATACTGATACCTGCTTTCGCCCTCTTTACTCTTATCCTCAAACACAAGGTAGTTATGCTTCAATTCTCTGTAATACTTGTACTCCATCATTCATCTCCTATTGTTTCCAAAATCTCTTTTCCCAAATCCCGTAGTCTCGTGAACCTTCTGATGTGCTCTGCATACTCAAAACGCTTAGCCCTTCCGGCTGCTTCATATTCCCAACCGCTTTGAGGTTTTAAGAAGTACCTTCCCATGGCTGAGTGCCGGGCCTTTGAATATCCATGAACCCGGATTTCTTTTCCTGACGATGCTGCTTCAAACGTAGGGTTTGTGCTGCCAAAATACTTTTTGCCCGCAACCTGCGATGACTTCTCATTTACATAATTTTCAGAGCTTCCATATATCTCCTCATCTGCAACGCTTGCCCTGAAAGCCAGGATATATGCGTCCTGCGACAGAATGCATCTGCCATAGAGGTAGTACGAAAAGTAGATGAGCAGCGCAAAGACGCAGATGATCATCGGCACAATGAAGGAAGCCTCCAGCGTCATATACCCCTTAAATCTGCGCAAGCATCATCACCCCCATCCCCAAGGTCAGGAAAGGAACAAAGGGCATTTTGGCCTTTTTCCCAACCTTTTTAAGCACCAAAAGAATCCCCGATATCAGTCCGCAGGCGAAAACTCCTGCGACCATCCCCATAACCGCGACCCCCGATCCAAGAGCAGGGCCTGCGCACAAAAGCAGCAGCCCATCTCCGTAGCCGACGCTCTGTCCACTGACAAAGGACAAAAGCAGGAGAAACACTCCCGGCATCAGCGACATCAGAACATCCGAAGCATCGAAGTTTCCCCCGTATATACTGAATACAACTTTGGCAAAAGACATACCAAGGCATCCTAGTATCTCCCACAGAAATACGTCTCTGCTCCTTATATCCCCAATTGATGAAATTATCATTATCAGCAAAACACCTAGTCCAAAAAACACTTTTAACTCCTTATCCATTACGCTCATCCGCAGGAGCTGCAGGCTCTGCGCCCGCCCACTTCGGAAATCGGTATCGTATAAATCTTTCTCTTTAGTGCCAGGCAGTTAATACTGCTGTGGTACCTTTCGCCATATCCTGTGATAAAAACGTTGCCTCCTCCGATGTTCTCTCCGCAGTATTCACAGGCGTAGTATATCTTCCTGTCGTTGTTGCGAAGGTGCTTTAGATCCTCGAAGGGAACGCTCTGTACCTTAAGCCTAAGATGCTCGCAGTCAATGCTCCTGTGGTAAACCTCTCCGTACTCCGTGACGTAGACCATCTCCTCCTCGACGCCCTCCATATCAAGGCCGGCCGAGATATCGTATCCCGTCCATGCATGTCCGAAGTATCTGGATTCCACGCCAAATTCATTAAACCCGATGACCGGAATCAGAGGATGGACTTTGTAATCCACCACAAGATCGATGATGTCATTTCCAAAAAGAACTTTTGACTGGATAAAGCTCATGCCCTCAAATCCGTCTGTGACAACGCTTTTATTTATGCCATCTCCAAGGTACTGTCTCACCTTCTCTTTTGCATAAAAAATGCCTGCTGCCCCGGCCAGTGTATCCACAGCTCCTCCGCCTTCTGCTCCGAGACTCTCCTCGCCAAACCTAAGGTCATACGCCAAAAGAGACATCTCGCTTCCCGTCTGGTGAAGCAAAGCCTCCATATCAGATTGGACCTTCACAATATTGAACATGGTCAATATGTTTGCAAAGAAGAAAATAAACAGCGGAAGTGCAAGCGAAGCCTCTACCGTCATAGAGCCCGACAGCCCATGATGCCTACATCTCATATCCATATATCCTTTCTATCTTGCAGTCGTACCCAAACCTTGCCCTTACATGGATCTCCGCACAGAAGGTATCCAGGCAGTGATCCATCTTAAAGGCCGCATTTCCTGCAGTCTTTCTCACATCCATCTCAATTATGTCCGCAAGGCGCATGGTCTTCTCCGGAAGGCTCACCATAAAGAGCCTTGCCCGTACGTAGTCCTCATAGTACATACCCTCTCCGAGATCCCCGCCGTTTAGGAAATCCCTGAAGCCGAACATATTTGTAAGACTTAGCCTCCAGGTGGAATCACTCTTAAAAAGAGGAACCCTTCCGCCGCTGAACAATATGTTTAAGTCCGACACCGTCTCGGCAAAAGTCCAGGCAAAAAGGATTGAGTATTTCACAAGATCTGACAGCTCCGGAATACAGAACAGTGCAGTGACGACCTCAGCAATAAGCTCCGCCTCCGCAACCTTGGCATCACACCCAAAGAGGTAGATCATGTTTGACGCCTCTCTCCAGAAAAGCAGATTCTCAGCCATCCTCTCAAGGTTTCCCCAGTCGCTCTTCTGTCCGTAGATCATGTACTCCAGCTGGTATTTCAAAAGAGATTTTTCAAGCTCGCCGCCATACCTTGAGCACTTCTCGTAGTAGTACTGCTCAAGTAAAAGCCTTTCGCCGGCAGAGATATCCTCTTTGTCGTTGAGCCCTGTTCCCTTATTTAGCTGCCTGTGAGACGCATACTGATCAAGGTCTACGGTTACCTTTGATATCCTTGACTTGTCCTTGATCGCCAGATTCAAAGCACCAATTCCCCTTTGTGAATTCACCACATCCGCAGGATTGGCAAGGCTCATCTCCTCCTCTTCTCCATCCTCGTTGATGATGGGCGGAAGCTCGATAGCATCGATTGCCGCCTGATTCTCTGCAGCCATAGCCTCAACGTCCGTGCTATCAAGGGCGTTATCCTGAATGAGCCTGGCGTTGGTCTGAACATCAGCTAGAAGCCCCTCCACAGGTTCAGCACCCATGTAAGCTATTATCTGCCTGTTTAACACCGCACCTTTATTGTCCAGGGCAAAAGAGCTTCCGGTGATACTTACGCCATCGCAGTACGCAGAAAATATTGAATCATTTCCGGCAAGTCGACTCGGAACAGTCCTGCTAAAGTTCTTTTGCGCATAGTATCTTAGATGCTCCTGTGTGTTTATGATGGAGGGGTTCTCGCACCCGTAAGAAGTATCCACAAACAGGAGCCCATACTGCTCATACAGCGCTCTGCTGTACTCGGCAAGTACTGAATTCATGGAGATATCCGCAACACATTCTGTCTTCATTTTGACTGCCCCTATCCTGGCCCCCTGAAAAAGGACCAGGATAAGTGACAGGATTATCATTATGGACAGCGACAGAAATACCGTCACATAACCCTTAGTTCGTGATAACACGGGTATCCTGTCTGATTGCCTTAAAGACATCCTCAACAATTCCGGATATCTGCTCTTTAAATACGATAACAAGGCCAATGAGCACCACTATGATAAGTATTACCTCTACAGTGCCCATTCCGTTCTCGTCCTTCCAGAAGCTCTTTACTGCTCCCCCAACCTTTTTCCCCAAATTCTTTACTGCTTCGATCATTTTGTTTTCCTCCCTTTTATTCAAAATTTGTATGATCAAAATGCCATGTAAGCCGGTATCATTATCACTATCATTACGATCACCAGCATGATAATCATGGGCAGAAGAAGCCTTGTTCCGGCTTCCTCTCCCGCTTTGCGAACCCTGTCCATCCTCTCGTCGAAGGCCTTTTTGGACTCCTCTTGTAAAAGAGCCAGTAGCTCGCTGTTACCTTTTCTCAGGTTCTGAGACAGTAGCGTTGATAGCCTTGTG
Organism: Butyrivibrio sp. NC2007; assembly: GCF_000421405.1. GTDB lineage: Bacteria > Bacillota > Clostridia > Lachnospirales > Lachnospiraceae > Butyrivibrio. The sequence goes on along the minus strand of NZ_ATWY01000013.1, from coordinate 120,097 downwards.
TACTGCTGCCCCGAGCATCTAAGGCCAAAGTGCTCGTAGACACTCCCTTCCGATGCTCCGGCTGAGAGCTCTCTCCCGGCCCTTAGAACCTCCTCGTAGAGATATTTCTTTTCTCCGGTCTCTTTCTTTTTCCGTAGGTACCCGTTTCCCAGCTTTTCAAAGATATTCCTCATGGTCATTCCGGCTCCCATATACAGAACGATCTGTGATACGAACTGTGGATAATCCCCCAGCATCTGCTGCCCTCGCTCCTCCATGGCCTTCTTCAGCTCCTTGTCCTTAAGAACGTAAGAGGCTGCGCTTCCGATAAGAGTCAGCATCAGAAGGAGCATGCTGTTGTCGGTTACTTTCTCTGACCAGTGGATCTCCCCCTCATCAAAGCTCTCCGGCAGAATGATTTCCTGCTCCTCTTTTGAATCCTCATCGGCCTTGTCCAAAAGCTCTTTTATCTCCAAAAAAGCCCTCTCCGCAGGCGTTAAATCCCTTGGTCTTATCCGGGCGCAGAAGGACTGCTGCCACCGAAGGTCTCTGTAGCTGTAGATGGCGCTAAGGTTTACCAGCGCGCCTTCCTTTGGGATCATCTCCTCAATGAGCTCTCCGTCGAAGTGGATCACCTCAAGGTTGTCGATCTTCCAGCGGATATCAAAGGGATATCCCGGAATCTTCTCTGTAAGATCCAGGTCTTTCGTCACATCATCAAAGCTCTCATTCTCCTTAAGGACGATCCTCTCAAGGACCTCAGACGCCTCCTCAAACAGGGCATTTGCTTCTTCATCCGTGTACTGCCTTGTCTCAACCGAAAGCTCGTACTCGCCGATCTCTTCGCCGTTTTCATCAGTGGCCACCAGGTCAACTTCGTATTCCTTCTCACCAAAGGAGTTTCTTTCAATAACTCTCCCATCGTTTATCTTGGAACTCTGCCCTGCGCCGATGGCCATCATGAAGGCCAAAAAGCATCCGGCGCTGGCCATAAGGAGCACAACGCTTATCTTCCTGATAAAGTATTCGGTCTCTGCACTGTCCAGATCCTTTTTCTGTTCAAGCGTCCCCAGATACATACGTATTTTTTCCGAGGAAAAAGACCTTACTCTCCCCCTTATGTTCCTGAATATAAAAAGAGAGATCTTCAGATAAGCCCTGCTTATCCCGGTGTCCTCAATCCCTTGCGGAAGCTCGAGGTCTTTTGAGAAAAACCACAAAACGAGCATCACAACCGGAAATATCAAATATGTAAATGCAAGCTTAGACATTGATGTTTACTATCCTTTCCGACATAAAATATGCAAAAGCATAAAATCCCATGCAGATGCTCATGAGCACGATCCCGAACAGGTTGTGATAGAGCGGGTCAAAAAAGCCGGGGCTTGTGAGGCTTATGTAAAAGATAATGAAGAAGGGCACCATGTTCATGATCCTTGCCTCCATCCTCTTTGCACTGATAAGCACGTCGATCTCTTTTTCCACATCCATCTTCTGGGAGATTACCGTGATGGTCCTTGATATTATCTGTGTCATGTTGCCACCACTCCTCTTGGCCACGGCAAAAACCTCCGCAAAATCCCTTATGTCACTGTTGCCCGACTCCTTGCCGAGCCTGTAGATGAGCTTTTCCAGGGGAATGTTGTTCTTTATCCCCTTGCCGATCTTGGAAAGTGCTGCGCAGATAAGGCTCTTTTTCCCATAGAGAAGTTCCATGTCATGGATTGCCTCAAGGAAAGCATTCTCCGGAGAGTATCCGGCCTTGAGATTTGTCAGGACCGAGCTTATCGCATCCCTGAACTGTATCCCTATAAGCCTTGTATTTCTCTCTATCTGGCGCTTTTTCTGATACACGTACCACGGGAACACAACAGGTAAAAGAGCTGCCACAGCAATCCAGGAATCGTAGAATAGCCTGCCAAAGGCCAGTGCTATCAGTACTCCCTGAATGAGTATCGGGATGTCATTTATCCCCCTCGGGTAAGCTAAGGCCTGCTGCCATAAGTTTTTCAGTCGCTTTAAGTTCACTTACTTTCCTCCATTTCCCTACAATCTGTCCTCTTTCATCCTCGCCCTCCTCTTCAAACCTGAAGAGGGTATTCACCTTTATCCTTCCGCTTTCAGGATCAAGCTCCTTTTCCAGCTCGCATATCTCCAGCACTTTCCTGGTCCTGTCCCTTAGTCTTCCAAGATGCACCACGATATCTATTCCCGATGCGATCTGTCCTCTTACTGCAGGGAGCGGAATCTCCATTCCCATCAGCACCATGGTCTCAATTCTCGAGAGCATATCTTCTGCACTGTTGGCGTGTCCTGTGGACATGGCCATATGCGTCTCTTTCTCATCATGCCTTTAGCAATCAATGTCTTTTACTCACGTCATTCCAATATGAAAAAACAAACTACTGCCATCATCATCAAATAAAGCAATCAGTAATTGTCTATTGCCATCTATACACATATTAAGGAGTTCACCGCATGCCCTATAGCCAAATAATTAATAACGAAAACCAAATCACTGTACTCCCAGAGTTCTTAATGATAACTACTGTGCATAACAAGGAGACCTCCGAAGAATCTCTTTCATCCGGCATTCCAATCGACGTCATTGCCTCAAGAACATCATTGCCTACATTAGTATTAAATAAGCAATACATGAACAACTCTAAAATATCGAGGGTCCTTTCCTCAAAGCATATATATATAGAAGATAAAACTCAGCAGATAGATATAAAGATTAAAGACCATATTATTAACATTGTTGATTTATGGAAAGATCAGAATATACAACTATCACAGCAGATAACGCAATTTGATATGGCAGTTATGGATGCGGTGTACACTATAGCAAACAATGGATATGACGTTATTACCGCAGAATGGGTTGTTAAGGTGTTATCGGGAAATTTATCTCAGAAAGTAACTCGTCAGAAGCTTGAAGCAGTAAGGGAAAGTATCGATAAACTTAGATGCATTCACATAAAAATACATTGTGAGTCGGAAATAAAATGTCGCAAGTCTTTGAATGAGTCAATTGATCAATTTGTCTACGAAAGTTATTTACTACCACTTGATAAAGCGATTGCTCACTATAGGGCTAATGGAAAGACAGTAATTACATATCCGATACTGTCGAAGCCTGCTTTATATGCGTATGCGGAAACAACTCATCAAATCATCGACATACCAGCCTCTTTCTTAGGGACGCAAAAGCATTTTAAGGATACAGACGAAGCAATCATAATCAAGCGTTATGTACTAAAGCGCATAGCACAAATGAAAAGCAGCAAAAATAACTTGAGCAGTTGCAAGATTTCTCTCCTATGGTATGACCAAAAACACAATCCCAAAGGCTTATATACAGAGTTAGGGTATACACCAGATGTTACAGATAAATGGAGAACAAAGACAAAGCCTATGATCACAAGAATCGTCAAAGGCACTTTAAGCTATCTGACGGAAATAGGTTATATCAAAGGTTTTTCTGCATATAGGCAAGACGGTAACAACAACCCCTCTTCTCCAATTATGGGCTATGAAGTCATTCTCTAGCAGTTTGAAAGCATTTTTCTCTATGTGAAGTAGAGAAAAAGATAGCACACGCCAACGAACTACTTAGCACACGCTAAGGAAAAAAATAGCACACGCCAACGAACTACTTAGCACACGTCTACTTCATAAAATCGTTCGCATTGCACTAGCCATCAGCAATTCTCACCCTGATTCTCCAAAGTGTAAGTTAACATAGGTTATTGTAAGTTAACTTACCTAAACTGACAGGGATATGCTAATGCAATCCCTGCCAGTTTAGAAAAGAATACGGGTATGGAAAGAAAAAAGTTATTCATTCTTCATTATAAGGAGGCTTATCTATGCAATATACATCTGAACAAATTCATATCGCACGCCGCGCTGATCTATACCAATACTTACTCAGATATCATCCAAACCTGTTTAAAGTTGAAGGTCAAAGCATTCATCCGAAGGACAATTTGAGCTTGTCTATTAAGAAAGGCTACTCAGGATACAAAGACTTTGCAACAGATGAAACTGGAAACGGAATAGACTACTTAACCAAATATCTTAGCTACACTGTACCAGAAGCTGTAAATGCACTATGTGGCGGACTGGTTTCCACAAATGATGACGGCAATTCAACACTATTGCAGCCAACATCAATTGAACTATCGAATACTCCACTGAATGTACCTCCGCCTGCAAATTGTAGGTATCGTCAACTATTTGCCTATCTGATGCGCAGAGGCATCCCAGCAAAAACCATACAAGCACTTATCGATCAGCATCTTCTCTATCAGGAGTCGGCTCACAACAACATTATCTTCATTAATAAAGAGCAAGACTTTGCTGAGTTTCACGGGACTCTAACGTACGGCAAACCATTTCATAGCTGTCGGAAACTAGCTCCTGACCGTTTTTGGTGGTTTCGCGAATCTAGTAATGCGCATACAGCTTATATATGTGAAGCAGCCATCGATGCTATCAGTTTATATGAGCTTAATAAACCAAATGACTGCCCTGCGTACTACATAAGTCTAGGTGGAGTTGCTAACCAGCAATCTATAGACCGAATCAAGCGACAGCAATTTCTACATAACATCATGCTTGCAGTTGATAACGATGTCGCAGGCCAAAAATGTCGGGAAAGAAATAAAGATTTAGCCTGCATTATCCCAAATCACAAGGATTGGAACGAAGATTTAATGGCCAGAATAAATTTTAGGCAATGAACAGTTTTTTCTTTCCATCCCCGTATTTTTTAGGAGGTCAATATGCCTGATACAACGAATGTTAACGATTATTCTACTCAGATCAAATCCTTTGTGGATAACCTGGAGCCTGTCATATCTAAAAAAAATCCATTTATAGACAGTCGTTTTGAGAAATCTGTACGAATTAGTACAGGCTGGCTGTCGATGGATATAGCTCTAAACGGCGGCTTTTCAAACGAGCTGTACATTCTAGGTGCAGAAACAAGTACTGGTAAATCTGCGCTTTTGATGAATATGGCGCAGAATATTGCTCAGCAAGACATTAACGTTTTATATTTTTCATTAGAAATGAGTGCGGATGAGTATATAGCCCGGGCTATTTCATCTTTTTCATTCTTGGCGAGCATTGATGATAGTAACAAACGTAAGATTACTCCCGGGGATGTACTTTACTGGACTTATGATCATAAAGAAAAAACGTTTACTAAACTCTCTTATGAGACATATGACGAATATGTCGATAAGTATTTTGCAACTTATGGCAACCATTTATACATAGTAGAATCCAACATCTCTGGTTTTTCTGCAAAAGACATTGCCAATATCTGTGCTTTGTTCAAAAAATCGCACCCAAACGAAAAACTAGTAGTATTTATTGACTACCTTCAGATTCTCAAAGCAGATGCAGATGACAGGACTCAGGCTGATCGCAAAACCAAAATGGATGTCTCAGTTACTGTTCTCAAAACTCTCGCCTCTCAAATAGGAATGCCTGTAATAACAGTATCCAGCATAAGCAGATCTAATTACAATGGCACCATTTCTACCTCATCGTTTAAGGAAAGTGGTGATACTGAGTATACTGCCGGTGTTTTAATTGGCTGGAACTGGCACGGCGTTACCGACACATGTGATAAAGCAGAAATAGCTATAGAAAAAGAGGCTTGTAACCAAAGAGGCTACCGCAAAATGGTCTTCGACGTTCTAAAATACCGAAACTCTCAGCGCGATCACGGGGTAAAACTGATATATTTCCCAGCATATAGTTACTTTTTTGATGAATACGACTGGCATCCTGATTTTGATACATCAAACCCATTTGAATCATGGGACGCCCCCTCAGGCTCTACGTCCAGCCCTCCCAATAATGATTCACCCAAGAAGCCAGAGTATTCCCAGACAAAATTGAGCTTTTAGGGCACTTCGGTGTAAATTCTTTAATCTACTACTATTTTTTAGGAGGTTCAAATATGTTTATTTACGACACTAATGACCCAGAACAAATTCTTTATACTACCATAAAGTCATATATCCGCCGAGAAGGTGGCAGTCATTCACATGCATCGTTTAAATCATTACTTCAGGAGATTAACCAATATCAAAACCTTTATGGATTTTCCTGTGTTTACGATTTTATCATGCAAAATGCTGATACTTTATCACATAACAGTTCACAACAATTGCAGGCACTTGAATATGAATTAGATTCGCTCTTTTTTGAATCAGTCTTTTAGTATGTTCCGAATCACTCCGCAAATTTCAATTAAGAAAGGGCTACAACACCTGTAGTTTTGGTTAACTCTATGAAATTTTTAATAATTGATGTTCGTGGTATATATAAGACCGCCAATGTCTTCACATGGGGCCAGTTTTGTGATGAAATTGATCGTTTTGAGAGAATAAGTGGCACCAATGCATGCCAACTCCTGTTCAGATACAAAAATGAACTTGTAAACTTTAAAACCATCTGTGCCTGGGCTGATGCTCTCCCATGTGATAAATACTTAATTTAAATGTCCAGAAAAACATTTGTTAATCTGAACAATAATAATGAACAATAGGAACCACAATTTAAAGCCTATTAAAGCTCGTATTGTTCATTTTTTAATTCATACCTTTTTCTGAACAGGAGATATGCTATATGGAAACCATTTATGGATATGCAAGATGCTCTACTGATGAATCACGTCAAGATATTGATAGACAAAGACGAGAATTAAAAAACATGGGAATTGGGGAAGATAAACTGATATTTTGGGAATATGAATCCGGAAGAAAACTTGATCGCGCGGAATTTCAGAAATTGTTAGATATAATTCAACCCGGAGACAGCATTGCCGTGACAGAAGTATCACGGCTTACGCGCTCTACAAAGCATCTATGCGAAATACTACAGATTGTGCAAGAAAGGCATATTAGGCTAATCATTGGGAATTTTGATATTGATTGCCGTAAAGAAGATGTTGACCCTATGACCAAGGGCATGCTTATGATGTGGGGAGTTTTTTCGGAGATGGAAAGAGACATTATTTCTCAACGAGTTAAATCAGGAATTGAAAATGCACGGAGTAAAGGAAAGCATATTGGCAGACCTGTAATTACTCCTGAAAGAATACCACTCAAATTCTATCAGCACTATCCTCTTTATAAAAGACACGAAATAACCATTACCGACTTTGCCAAAATTCTGAACTGCAGTCGTACAACAGTATATAAGTATATTTCGCTGGTTAATCAATAATATCTTTGACATTATCAGCAGACAATATCAACAGTCGTTGACGTTATATCACAAATTAAATTACGATAAACATGAGTAATGAAAGAGAACTAACAAAAAATATGAGAGCAGAATTGAGGCGTAACGGTATTGTTGGAACATTAAGTGATTATGAGGCTAGAAGAGATCATTTGATAGATATTTTAAATGATGGTCGTGATGATGTGCTTGAGTTTATACCGGATTTTATAATGATTGACCTTTTGAAGGAATATAAGTATTCATTTGGGTACTATAACAATATTGATGAGTTTGTAGAAGGAAAGCCAATAATATGAATGCCTAAAAAAGTTCAAGAAGGAGTACTTTCTTGAATGCCAATAATCATTACACCGCAACAACGACCAGAACGAACTATCAGTGGTGGAATTTACGCAATTTTAATACATTTGATTATCACAATATGATATATTAGTATCTACAAGCGATTTTTATGAAAAAGTTCAAGAAAGGACACATTTTGGAATGGTAACTATGGATATTCTGGGAGTAATGGTGTAAGAAGATAATAACAAAATGCACTTTTTACAGTTCATGATAAAAACTATCTGGATCGTTAAGAATTATACATTTGAAGAAATCTGAAATGCAGATTGGAGAGGAAAATGATATGGGAAATGGATGTCCTCAATGTGGAGCTTTTTTAGGTGCTGTAGAAAAAGGTGATATGACAAATTACAATGTTGCAAAAGGTGTTGTAGGTGAAGCGCTTTTGGGAACTGCTGGAGCACTAGCTGGTTTTGAAAATAAAACAGTATACGAATGCAGTGTATGTGGATGCCAGTTCTATTGGAACACTTCAACCACAACAAAGATGCTTAAGAGGGGATATAAAACTCCTGAGTACAGAGCACCTATGGGCAAAGGCGATTTTACAGATACAGTAGATTGCACCAATGGATATAGCTATAGAGTGCGAAAAAGCGATGTTGGTAGTGGGTTCGAATCTACTTATTTCGAAGTAAAAGAGCCAGGTAAAACGTATTATGATAAGCATATGTGCTACGGTGATACAGTGAAATTTGAATACGACACAATAGGGCGACGTTTACTTAGATATTATAAATGCCGTGATGGTAGAGTACGCTCAAAAGAATATAGATTTGATAGTGAAAATGATCTTATGACAATTATAAATGATTTGATAAGCGCTAGAGATAGCCAAAAAGATGCTGTTTCGCTTGCTACAGTAGGCGGTTTTGCGTCAATTATAGATATAACTCCAAAATTTGGTGAAACGATACCGAAAGGTACTAAAGATTCAAGACAAATTAGAATAGCTATAGCTAGTGCTGCACTTGGAATCTTTGTGGGATTATTTGCATTAAGTGCTGGAATAGGAGCTTTTTTGGCAACTGCTTTTATTGGTTTTTGTGTTTCAGAGATATATTTGCAGTTTAAGATGGATTAGTATCTATTTTTGATTATAATAATGGAGTTAAATATATGGAATATATAATGTTGTTAATATTCTTCTTGATAATTGGGCTTGTATTAGATGCATTTTGGCAGGTGAAAATATTGCCGATGTTTTCTTTTTATAAAATAAAGTTCAAGCCAATACGGTATTTTGTGGCATTTTTGCCACTGATAATATGCTTGACGATTTGGATTTCAATTTGCCATTCATGGTCACAGGATTATAGGGAAATAAACGAACGAAGAGCGAATAGAACTGAATACAGAAAGGATTCGGGAGTGGATGAGAAGAAAGCAAATGAAGCAGGTTATTATAAAAAGAATGGCAAGTGGTACTACAAAGGAAAAGGATCAAACTAATTATGGTTTGGCTTATTCTATTTATTACATACTCTTGCATGAAAGTATGGAGGTATAGAATGGGCTCTTATTACAAATTTAAAATAGAAAGTGTTTCAGAAGGAGTAAGATTTGCGCTCTATCCAAACAATAGCAATACCCAAGCGTTGGGAGTTTCAGGAGTTAATTATCCCAATGTGGAAACATGTAAAAGGGAGCTTGAGAGTTTTCGCGAGTATGTAAAAAACGTAGATATAAGAGAAATACTTGATTACGGCAAAATATCAAGTTCTGAATGGCTACCTAAGTTAATGAAGGAGGGCAATGTAGTTTTTTACAAAAATGAAAAACCCCTTCGAACAGGAAGGGCAGATTGTGAGCGCTGGGCTGATGATGTTAAAAAAAACATCGATGCACCTATCAGGTAAGCTGCAATCAAGGCAAGAAAGAATCTTTTATTCATAAGGAGACCATAATGTATTTGATTTTTACTATACTAATGATTTTATTTATTGGATGGGCGGTGATAAAGGCAGGAGCATGGTGGGGAGGAGCAGCAGGATCTGCAACTTCTAGTTTATATAATTCTATATCTGGAAATAATGATGTGGTTACACTTGATTACTATACTCATTTTTCAGATGTGATCAACTATAGTACTAAGGAAAAAGTTGATTATGAATTGAAGATTAAGTTTATTACAATAAGTAAGGACAATGGCAATAAGCCCCCAACATATACGTGCACTCAACTAGATAATGGCGATTATCGTTATAGCATTACGGCAACTAATAAAGCACATAAATCAATTAAATTTCTTTGCTGCGGTCAATATAGTATGTTTAAATAACTATAGAACATACTGCATTAAGGCAATTGCCTCATTTGGACAAAGGCAATGTTGCTTTTTTAGTAATTGTTTATGATAACGTGATAATAAAATATAACTTTTTGTACAGTTTAAAGCAAAGAGGATTATTCCAAAAACGGAATAGTCCTTTTTTCTTTGCCCTGCGCAGGTCAAAGCAATACTTTTATGAAAGGGGGTATCAACCGTGATTGATATTACAGTTACTACAACCAAGGGCGTGGAAGCTGCCGAGAAGAATCTTCAGCAGGCTAAGAACAGGCTTGCAACAGTAAGGCAGTCCAACATCATATGTTGGACTGTTTTTTATTTGACAATTACTATTAGACATGGTATATTAACCCCCGCAGCCAATTCTATGGCTATATTATTGTCCTAATCCAGAACAATAATTTTTCCCATAATTCACTTGTATTATATAAGGAGCAATAACTATGTTTGATATTGGTGAACAATCGGCTTTTCTGTCCGGTAATTTTACAATTATAGAAATGAATAACAAGTATATTGAACTTAAAAGCAATGCTACCAGCCAGTACTGGTTGGTTCGGAAGTTTGATACGGATGGATATCCTCCAGTAGTACTATACCATCGCCATAACAACAAAGAGCACTACCACGTGCACTTTGTTTATGCACAAGATAACGCTCTTTTACCCTACACAGAAATAGTTAAACATGATAAGTACATTCTTAAGAGAGATGCTAAAAGAAAGGCTACCACTCAGTTATCAAATAACATGCTCGTATCCGCAGCATTTGTTTAAGGAGGATTCATGAAAAAACTACATATTCTTTTGACCGCATGGCTTTCTTTTTTCTCAGCACTATTTATTTGCAGATATGAAAACTATCAAATAGGATTCACACTTCTTAGCATCTCATATTTGTTAGCTATAACAGGGTTTGCACTTTCAATCAAAAGACTTCTAGGCTACATCGAATAATTGTTGTATTTCTAAAACGACATCTTAAATCCATCATCTATAAAATCCTCCATAAAAGTATTTTGATCAAAAGTCTGTGCATTACTTATTTCTTCCTTTAACATAGAGGTTTTTTTTCTTAAAAAATCCAGTTCGGCACTTAATTTTTCGATCTTTTCTTGTGTACGCTGGACTAGCTCGTCAGTTTCATTTCTTGATTTGCAATCATTCATATACTGAACGAGAACATTTAATCGTTCTTCAGTAGCATATATAAGCAACTGATATTCTTGTAGTTTTTCTTTATTATTATTATATTTAATTCCTGCATTATTATTGTTTATGTCAAATTGATGCAGTAGCTGTTGCTTAGATACAGCAATACTATATGTCTTTGCAAGATTAGTATCTCTTAATTTATGGCCTGCCTTGTCAGAAAAAGTAATATGTTTTTTTCGATCTGTCCAAGTGGTTTCCCAGCCAGATTCGTGCATTTTAAAAATAAAATCATCTTTACTAACGGCAGAATCTTTGGCACGCATAAGCGCAAGAGCACAATCATGTACAAAACTATCTATAAGATTTATTAGTGCTTTATATTTGTCTTTCGACCAAGTAATCAATGTTCCTTCTGTTATTTTTTCGCCATTAAAATGATGCCCTTTTTGAGCGACTGTGAGCCCTCGTTCTATACACATGGCATTGGTGAGCAATTTCATACTGTCAAGGTCATGTTTAGTAGAATGTAATTTGTGACCATCAATATAACTCACACTATTTGTGACCATATGCAAATGTAAGTGATCTTTATCCTGGTGCACTGTAATAAGCGTCTGGTGGTTTGGAAAAGTCTTATCAGCAAACTCTTTACCAAATTCCAGTACTTCTGCAGGCGATATTTGCTCATCTTTATGAAAAGATATGATGGTATGTGCGTACATACGCCCATTATCCTTATCCCATATTCGTTTTTCTTCCATGAAAGCATTATATACAGAATCCCATGTTAGCTCATCAGGCGAAGGTCCTGTCATCGTAACATATCCCTCCCGTACCTTCTGAGCTTTAAGTGCATATTGGATACAATTTCTTAATCCTCCATGCGATTTTGATGTGCGACTGACCGCCTTCGTGATTGCCATAGCTTATTTGCCTCATCTCTCATATGAACTACTACGCATGCTATTTCGTTGATTTTACATGCGTCAAGATTGTACCCCAATAAATTTGCACCGTGAGCAAGCTGGTTCAGGTTTGTCCCAATCCCTCTTAACTGCCTATCAATATCAGCCAATAGTGATGCCTCTTCTCTTAGAAGCTCTCTATCAGTTTCTGTAGTGAGTTTTGCTCCCAAACTACTGTGCAGAAGATAGCTCTGTATACTTTGGCCTGTACTTGATATTCTTTTCATCAGTTCATCATACTCGGCATCAGTATATCTTACGGATAGCCTATGATTTCGCTTTCTCATACAGTTCTCCTTGATGGGTAATCCAATAGGGCAAAGCCCTGTGGTTAGTTGCAAGGACAAAGTCTTTGCCGGGAAATGCAAAGGGCGAGAAGCCCTTTAACAAATCATGTTTATATATATCCAAAAGTCCAGTGAACTTTTAGTTATATATAAAAACAATTTGTGTGCTCTGGAGTTAAGAGGACGAAATCCTTTATGGGGTTCCAAGGGGCAACGCCCCTGGCAAGTCAAGAACCTGTTTTTATCAGGTTCGGTGTATAGTGGGCACCCACTATGCGTAACTTGCTGTATCACGCGGAAATGATTTAGAAGCTTAGGCGGTCAGTTCCGCGCGATACATGGTTTGCGGTATATGTGAGGCTTCCCCGATGAAGAAGCCTCATTTATACCGCGTGGTTCTTAAGAACCACCACCATTAATTACCGGAGCCATTACGCTTGATTATGTCTGTAATATATTTCGTGAGTTCTGTCATGACTGGGTGAATACTGTTCTTGGCATACATCTCATAACACTCCTTAACCTGTTTAAGTGCTGTAGATTTACCAGCGTTATCATTTCTTTTCATATTAAAGACCTCCTATTCCGAAACTCATAGATGGTGAATCATCACCCACGGACTGCTCAACTTCTGGAGTAAAAGAATCACCCACAATAGTAAGTTTGTTTCCATCATATCTGTACAGACTGTCACTGAGATAATCTGCATCTGATACCGTTGCTTCATTCACTGACTTAATAATCTCGCGCAGGCTATCAGGATCCATCTGGTCAGTGATTTTTAGAGCTAAAACCTCATGCCGCGAACTAGGTATGATTATAATGTCTGAACCATCCCCAAGTTCTGAGTGCACTCTATTCAGGGTGTCCCGTGATAACAACACATTGGATCCGTTAATTGTGCTTTCGTTGGTAAGAACATAAATCCCCGGATCCACATCTGAAACAGGATTCTCACCAAGCATTCCAGCGAGCACATTACCGATAGCCTCAACCTTAAAAGGCATCTTGTTAATATTATCCTGCCCCGCTTGCAAAACTTCGTCACCCGTCATTTCAAGTTCCTGGCATATCTGTTTTGTTACTACAAAGGATGCCTCTTCCGAAACCATCCAGCGACATATTACAGCCAAGTCATCAGTTATCTTGTAATGTGGAACATTACTAAGCAGTTCCTGATTCCGATCAGCATTTACCACGTTCAAAATGACGTGCTTCTTGGCTTCTTCAGCTGTCAGCACAGGCATTTCAAACTCAGGTTTTCTAAAATGTATAAGAGACTCGGAAAGTTGTTCAGCTATCTCCTCCAGGCTGGCATAGCCATGTTTATATTTGATGAAAAGGTCATCAATATCTACAGAAGGTGCAACGGATTCTCCATCAACCCGTGCAGTTACAGCATGCGTTTTAACATTAGTCTTAATCTTCTCAACCACTTCAACAGAGACCTCTTCACCAAGTTTCTGTTCCAGGCGCTGTTTAATTTCACTTGAGAGGTCAGCACCGAACACCTCTATAGTCTTGTTATAGTCCATTGATTATTCCTCCTTTGGACGATTGGCAGCCATACACTTCTGGCTTATGTCATTGAGTTCTTTGATATTGTAGTAGCGACCTGCTACAGCATCAGTTCGCATATATTTATTATGGATAAAAACTACAGCTTCACCTTTATCTTGGAGATTCATAAGAAGATCCGGCGTAATAACAGGCTTGTCATTAAAGGTACGTGAATAAGAACTAGACTGATAGTTTTCAGTATAATTCACACTCTCTTCGTGATAATTTCCTACCCACCCCGCTATTTCTTTAGCACTCTCAGAATCTGTTACACTCAGAAATACCATTAATTGACAAAGCTCAAAAAGTGTCTTGGCATCTTCACGCTTCCAGGCTGACAAGATTTGTTGCTGACTTTGGCATGTCAAAATTGTTATACATCCACGCGAACGTCCTAAAGCTATGAGCTGAAGTATTCCACAGCCACCACCACCTTTCGCAGAAAGATTTAGGCGAGGAAATTCATCTAAATACAACATGATTTTGTGCTTAGGATTGTCAGGACGTTTGGATCCATAACGGATTATAGATTCCGATATAGTTCGGATGATGACACTCCACTCATCCAAATGAAACTCAGGTATACACAAAAAAAGACTGCTTGTCTCAAGATCCTTGGGCGATGCCATTCTCGGGTTGTCACCTAATGCCCACCTTGCCCCTGATCCCATGAATATCCTGAGCGACTCAAATAAGGTAGCCTGTATCGACTCAAAGGCCTCACCCTTTTTATCTGCATAGGGCTTAAGCATTTTGACCACTCTTATATACTCAGGCCTATCGCTACACTCTTCTAAGATCTGTTTAATTCTGTCGCCAACAGATTCCATCAATAGATAATCCATACCATCCATAAATGTGCTCTCACGCTTTTCATGAAGAGCTTTTACCTTCACATAGTACAGAATCCCAGCCATTAAATTTCTAGCACTATCGTAGAAGAACTTGTTCCTACTATCAGCTGGGCAACTGATAATGGATCTGCATATAGCATCAATCTCTGACATGATTTCATCATCCGTGGACTGTTCCGTTATGCTAAAGTACAAGTCAAAACCGAAGCTATGCCTGTCAAAAAAATCTATTTTTTTAACCGGAGGACCATTAGGATTATGAGTATCCACACACTTATCAAAAATCTCGGGTTTAATATCTATGCAAAAGATACTTATATCAGGATTCTTAAGCATCGATATTATTGAGCTGATCATAAGAGTGGTCTTTCCTGTTCCAGCTGACCCATCTATAAGAGCGCCTGCTAGAGTATTTTTCTCTGGAGATATTGGATATACAATGTAGCGACTATGCTTACCACCACCAACTTCTCGTCCTACAATTATTCCGCCATCAGGAGTATCAGATAAGAACTGCTCATCGATGGGCGGATAGAGTCTGCGTTTGCGTCTTGCTGATATATCTACGGGTTCATAGTCAAGATTTATCATCCAGGAAAACAATGTTACTGTTTTACCCATTGAATATCTTTGGATATTGAGAAGAAATATACACCCCCACGCAATACCCGCTATAGCTATTGCTGGCTTATAGTCAATCGGCCCATTAATAGCACCTGGATGACCTCTAGCAAGAGTAACAAACTCTCTTGCCTTAACTAGAGCCCCAAAAACCATTCCTGGCCAAGGAAGTCCGGATATGCATATACACTCCCACAAAGAAGTCTTTTTTTTACTCATGCGGCCACCCGCTTTCTCTTATCTGTTTATCAAGTTTTTTCTGCTCGGTGATATAAAGCATATATGCATCTATCAACTTATCCATATTGTTAATTAGTGTTACACATGCTTCATTAGCACACGTATCTCTATACGCGATATAGTCGCAAACCCGATTATATGCCTTTTTTGATTCCTGATAACTAAATATTGCGCTGTTGGCCAATCTCAAATAACCATTTCGAATTCTGCTGTACTGGGCCTTTTTTGTATTAATGCACGCTCTAAATGCAGGATAATCAAACATGTTTTTAACTGTTTCAACACACTCTTCTAGATGTTGACAAGATAGTAACAGATTCTCTACGATTCCCTCGTTACGCAATCCAGTTTCTCCAAAGCATTCATCATCCAGCCTTTCAAACGCCTGTTGGCAAAAAGCACATTGTCTTTCCATGTATCACACCTGCTCTTTCTTTATCATGGTCCATACTGCATCTCTTGGATCCCCAAACTGATGATATCCGCGCTTTCGCAAGATTTTGATCTTATACAAGCTTGGTTCATAATATGCAATGGTCTTATATCCATATACCTTTGCATACAACTCAACAAGACGAACAATAATCAAAAACAC
Source organism: Butyrivibrio sp. NC2007 (assembly GCF_000421405.1). GTDB lineage: Bacteria > Bacillota > Clostridia > Lachnospirales > Lachnospiraceae > Butyrivibrio. The sequence goes on along the minus strand of NZ_ATWY01000013.1, from coordinate 103,935 downwards.
AACCCGGTTCAGGCTTGATGAATCGGTAATATGCTCTTCCCTGTTAGTAATAACTTTCGTATCATCATCTTTTTTTACAACGATCATGGCTTATTCCTCCTTTAGTAAATATCTTAGTTTCAATACTCTTATAGCTGAACATCAGAAATGATCGATTTCTCATCATAAATGATTACTTCTCCAAGCCGCTTACTTAGCAAGCTCCTTACCAGATTTTCAATAATTGCTTTATCCTGTGGGTCTAATAGCTCAACCAGTCTTCCTATGTCTGTAGCCTCTGTTTCATCCTGTAATAGATCCTCTGGATGTACCTTCAATGCTTTTGAAATTCGCATAAGCATACCAATCCCCATCTCCCCCCGCTGACCTCGCTCGTATCCACTAATATTTGAACCATCAGTGCCTAACATCCCGCCAAGATCATCTTGAGTAAGTCCTCGTAGAAGTCTAAAATCTCTTATTCTCTCCCCGACTTTTTTACAATCTATAGTTGTATCCAATTTGTAAGCAAACATATTACTATCCTCCTATCTCTTGTTGTCTGATATTTGGATCATGTATTTATTTAAAAAAAATAAAACGCCAGATATAAACACTGAAAACCGTGTTTGATATCTAACGTCCCACATTTGTTTTAATGTGCTATAATTATCGATATAGTGTTTTTATATTAGGAGGATTGTAATGTCTATATATGCTACCGATAGTTCTATTAAAATGCTACAAAAACTATTTGATTATCTTGGAGAATATGGCGGCACCATAACGACATCTGATCCAATCGCATGGCCAACTTTTGATTTGGAGGTACATGTCGCTCGCGATAACAAAAAGACTATCCTTATCGGTTTTTACAATACTCTCAACGGAGATGTTATATTTTCCCCTGAGTTTAGTATTATGCTAACACTTGATAAAGGTATCATTACACAGGCTGAAATAATACATTGTATCCAGCAAAGTATCTTTGGAGAAATAATGATTGACTCAAATGATATGCTATTTACATATGTCAACCCCGCAGAAAAAGATTCCATTGGTCTCGAAAAACGATTCTCTTCTTTTATGAAAGAGATCCAAAACGGCCCATATTTTGAGGCATCCTGCAAGATTGAGAGATATGAAGACGAAACATAAAAGAGGTCCTCACGGACCTCTTTTATATTAGTTTTATCATGTCACTTGCAAATTCTGAAAAACGTACATCACGATTAAAGAAATGAAATCCCCATATTAGGTAGCGATTATCATCCACAAATTTTTTTACAGGGATGGCATTTTCTTCAATATCTAGTAAAAAATCTTCCTTCCATTTATCATTTGTTACTAAATGTGTACCCTTGGGTTCAATAAAAATCTGGAGCTGCTCATATCCATCTGTGCTATTTCTGTGTAAGAATAAAACATAATCTGGTTCAAACCTCTCTCCTCCACTAAATGAGTACAGATGCATCTGCCTTTCATTACGGACCAGATAGACTTTATCATATTTTTCTTTTAACTGTGGTACAAAATCCTTAAAATATGCCACAAAAGCCTTTTCCTCGCTGGTTCCAAAGTTATCTTCAAATGCGTACCAGTCTTCTTGAGATAAATCTAATCTGATATTTCCATCAACTGTGCTATCATTCTGTGAATAACCAATACTTCCACGTATTGGCTTAACACTGCACTTTTTATTTTTGAATACATCTCTAATATTTTCAGCGTAAAACTCTTTTGTGCCTTCATACTCTTCTTGCATTCCAGATATTGCAGAGACTATTTTCCCTAACACATTTAAGCATGATTTATACAGTATTACTGGAGAAGGTTCATCATAACGAGACGTTAAATCAATCCTAATATTGCCCAAATAATTTGAATCAGTAATAAATTCTCTAGTCGACTTTAAATTTGGAAAATAAGTCTGTAATACATTAAACTTTAATAATGGATACTGGCACATTGCCTTGTGTACTATCGAGTAATTAATATCTGATATTTCTTTTATGGTTGTGTGTACCGTATATGTCTGTACTCGATTATCTGTAGAAGCACCTTCATCCAAAATGATATCTTCACCAGCCTGCCCAGTTTCCATCCTAACACTATATACACGATCTCTAATCGATGGGAGAAGGCTATTAACATTTTCTCGATTTTTAGCAACTCGTTTGTTTGAAAAAACTATGCCTTCTGTGTAAAGATCATTTTCTTTAAACTCTTGCTTTAGGACATACTCACGTTCAACAATTCCCTCAATATCTAAGCCTATTCCACGAAGTGCTGTATGTAGTTCTGAAATGTATCTTGGTTCGTTCCAGCAATGATAATATAATGTTTCGCATATTCTAAGCGGATTATCTATATCTTGGTCGTACTTTCGCTTAAATTTGTCCTGTTCTTCATCGATCGTAAACGGACAATACCTAGCGCCTCTACCAATAAGCTGCGCTTCCTTAATTGTAGTCTTTCCAGGTGCGCCATTCCTCCCATCTCGGGTATCATATAGCCGCACTATATCGAACAAATTAAGTACATCCCAGCCCTCATTTAACTTATCAACAGCGAATACTGCTCTATATGGGTTTGTTTTGTCTTCCAACGAGTTCAGTATAATCTGTTTTCTGTCCTCATCCATATTATCATTGGCTGATATACAATGCTCTTCTGAAAAATCGTCTCTTAGCTCTGTAACTAAGTCATCGAATGTTATGCCGTTTGACACAAAGAATTGGTGCGCTTTACCCATAATTTCTGAAGTAGCATGTGCAAATATATCACTTATTGCATTTGGGGTTAGACCTTGAATCATTGCAATGATTCTTTCCATATTTCCAGCATTATCTCTTATCAATTTTGATTTGAACAAAATGACTGGTTTGACGTTTAATCTATGTGATTGAAATACTTTATATCGATATTGACTAAGGATAATTGCTTGAAGCGCACGTTCTTCAACGCTTAAATCTGTTCTAAGTGTTTTAATCTCCTTAGAATACCCATCATCTCTAAACTGAGATAACTGATAGTCCATTACAATCTTATTTTCATATTCAGAACGTATATTATCATTTTCAAGGTCACATGTTGCTGTAAACTCCAGCAAAACATTGTCTCTGTTTTTCTCAAAAATAGACTTCACCGTATATTCCCAACTACGGTATTCATCTTTTTCATCTTGACTCGCATGCTGTAAATCAACATTTAAATGATGTGCCTCATCTGCAATAAGCACAACCTTTGTGTCATCAAAATCATCTAAGGACAACGAGTTTTCTCTCGTAATCCAAATGGCCTGGTGAAGTCCTTGGGTAGTTGTAAAACATATATTTATAGCAGCTTCGTCTGTATTCTGGAAATTATTGACTACCCTAATAGGGATTCGCTCACCATCAATACATATTTCATCAGCAAATAAATATTTTTTTGAGCACGGATTAACGAAATTATTGCGTGTCTTGCCAACAATATTTGATAGGTTAACAAAAAACAAAAAGTTGCGATATCCTTTACTATACAAATATAGCATCAATCCCGCCATAACCAGCGTTTTGCCCGATCCAGTTGCCATATGAAAAAGAGTCTGCGCTGGATTTCTGCGCATCCTATCATTTTCAAAATATGTTATAAAGTTTTCAAATGCTTTAACCTGATAAGGCCTAAGCACAAACCTTGGACTTAAATTTGTAGAGATGAATTGTGGAACACTAGCTATTGAACCATATTCACGCAAAGTCTCAAGCTGCTGGTACAAATACATAATTAATCCTCCTGGTAAAAGAGTTTTGTAAATGCCCTATCGTACTCAGACAGATTATTTGTCTCGTCTTCTAAATCACAATAGTTAATATACAGCTGGTTTTTATCTAGCAGCTCCACGAGTAATGATTTTTTTTCGTCAAGTGTAAGTGCCTTATAATCCTCAGCCTCAGGATTAATGTCTTTTGGGTTCACTTTATAGCTTATAAATCCTGTTTTAAACATGCGGTTTAACAACTCTTTTATCTCTTCATCACTCCGAGCATTTTGGATTGGTTCTATAAACAACTGATTTAATTTAGCCAATTCGCAATATACAAAAGATCCCCCTCCTTGCCAATTGACCTCTCTTGAGATGCCACCATTTTCTCCTGCTATTACTTTTTTCATTCTTTCAAGAATAAAAGTGTCTATATAATCCATCTGTTCACAAAGGATATATTGTCTATTCATTTTATGAGCCGTTGCAGCTGTAGTTCCGCTTCCTCCAAAAAAGTCCAGTACAATGTCGCCCTCAACTGTAGAAATATCTATTATCTTCTTTATTACTCGTTCTGGCTTTGGTGTCTTAAACAACTCACTTGTCGTTACCCCTGGAAACAGCTTCTTTTGTTCATACTTAGCTTGACGAGTATGCCCTGTTTCTTCAACATTTACCCACATAGGATCTTCACAAATATCCCACAAAGATGATGGTGGCAACCCCTTCTGTTCATATAAATATGTTCTACGGATAATACCTGTCTGTGATTTGTTAAAACGTATTTCTCCCGTTGACATTCTACGTGCCAACTCATCCCTACTCCATCTCCAACCATTAGCAGGAGGATTGATTATGTTACCATTTGGTGCAGTAATGGTATATCTCAAGTTTTGCCTTGGATTTGGCGAGTTTACAGGATTTCCATCGAACCATGGTCCACGTGGGTCATTATCTGGATTACTATAATGGCTTGCCTGATCTTCTGTTCTGTCTAGTTTATTGCTTACCCAGTCTTCATTTCGGGAATAGACCAGTATGTAATTATGATCCTGAGAAAACTGCTTTGCATCATTGTTGCTATTATCACAGTTTCTCCAGATTACGGTTTGAATATATCGTTCTCTGCCAAAAATATCATCCATCAATACTTTTAAATATGCTTGTTCCACATCATCACAGAAAACAAAAATTGTCCCATTATCCGCCAATAATCTGAATGCGATCTCCAGCCTATTCTTCATAAATGTAAGCCATGAAGAATGATTAAAACTATCATTATAATCAAATCCACCATTACTAGTATTATATGGAGGATCAATGCAAATACATTTAATTTGATTTTCAAAGCGTTTTAGTAACGTCGCTATTGTTATGAGGTTATTGCCTTTAATTATTAGGTTCTCATTCTCAGATAATGAAGAAACGCTTTCTATACCATCCGATGTAAAACGTTTAGCCGCAGTAAAAGCTTTCGGAAATAATAATCTATCAATTTCATCAGATGCTAACAATTCATTATAAAATATTTCTTTTCGCTTCTGATCATCTTTGGTCTGTCCACCTACAAGCACACAGTCTTTATATGGAAAGACCAACTCTACATCTCGTAGGCTAGAAATGAAGCTGCCCCTTTCATTTATAAGACCAATTTTGTTTTTATAACGCGTGTAACTATCCGGCAAGAAGTCACGATTATTTACTATATAGCCAAACGCATTTTTATCAAACACTGCAATACCATCAATATCGACGAACAATTTGCCTCGAATAATTTCATTATTATAGAGACTGTTTATTAAAGCTCTATCCATTTTTCCTGAAGCTTCAACTACAGCGTTGCGTAATAATTCACCCTCTTCTGAAAAGAAACGTCCATCCTGTTTTAATACAGATAATACCTGATCATAAAGGTTATCCATTGTATTCCATCCTCTTATGTTATTCTTCTGTAGCATCAAGAGCATTTTTCATCTGCTCTAATTTGTTTATTTGTTCCTGTAATTGAGCTTTTCTAAGTTCTTTCAGTTCGTTTTCAGTCTTATCCTGAATAGGTTTTGGATATGTCCATTTCCAATTGTTATATTCGAATAATAGTTTTGCTTTTTCTGTATCTGAAGAAGCACTATCCACACATGCTCTTATATGTTTATATTCCTCAGCCCAATGCTTAAGATGTTTTAATAGTTCTTTTCCGGCTTCATTATCTGAATCTCTTATAGTTAGCATAACCTTATCGTTTTTATCATAAGATATTTCTAAACCGTAAATCTTTTCCATTTCAAATAAAGCAAACATCACTCCATAATAATTTGAAATAACTGGATCTACTAAAGCTAATGCACTAACTCCCAAAGCATCAGCAATCTGATTAATCATCTCCGGCTTAGGTTTTCTGATACCATTCTCGTATTTCTGTATTCTATCTGTCGATAAAGCCAGCAATTCCCCAAGTTGTGCCATAGTCATTCCTTGGCTCATCCTAATTTCACGGATTCTACTACCGACACGTTTTGCGGAAGTAGATTCTAAGTATTCCATTGCCTCTTTTCCAATAGGTCCATTCGCGCTCATACTATTCTCCTGATGAATACTGCCTGTTAGGTGCAAATTACAAATGCACTATAGTCTACTCTTAATATGCATTTTATCATACATCGCCACATAAAATCACAAATATGTGCACGCAAAGAACAAGTTTATAGTTTTTTTATGATTTAATCACTTATTTGTGCTTGACGAGACAAAACAGCACTGTTATAATCAAATCATCACAAATATGTGCTTATACATCACTCGGAGGTGCACCATGATGTCAGATAACATTCTGAATAACTATGACGAAGTTCTTATACCTAAAGACTTAGAATCCATTCTTCATGTCGGACGTAGTACAGTCTATCGACTACTTGGTGAAGGAACAATCAAATCCATCAAAATCGGAAACTCATACCGCATACCCAAAATGAGCCTTGTCGAATTCATGTATCCAAACGCTACTACCGGAAAGGAGTAATAGCATGAATATTTCAAACATAACTATTTCACTAGAACTTCTCCTGCTAAACGACCTTCTTAGTTCTAACACCATCGATCAGGCAACCTATGAGCTTGCCACTAAGAAAGTTTGTTCCACTTCCACAGAAGACACCTCTGATAATACAAGTCATACTAACATCTAACGTTTTGTTCAAAGGATTCCGTGCTATGCAAGATGTTCAAAGAAGTGCAATATATCATTTTTCAAACAGTACAATTCGGCAGTACATTTGCGAAAATGAGCTCAACCGAATTGCAGACTATGCTTGTTCTAAAGGATTTACAAATCCAGAAATATACTGTGATATTCGTACTGACAGATATCAGCATTCACAATTTGATAAGCTGATGTCTTCATATGATAGATACCAAGCCATTTTTGTCAAAGACTATACACACATTAATAAGTACACAACAAAAATGATTAATTCTATATCAAATCTTTACAGCAAAGGCATCCCTATATACTCAACAGAAGAAGATCAAATTACTTTGCATACTCAATATGAAACTTCTGCAAAGCCAAGAGTTGCCACATATTACTGTCATTGGAGCCGAAAAGAAGATGACATTGATCAAGGTATTAAGCATGACGTACTAAGACACTTTGCAATACATAAGATAGGCGCCATCACAGTAGACCAATATGCTGATGAGTGTCTTAAAGGACATGCAGGCAATCAGCCTCAACTAAAACTGTTAATCAATCATGCTGATGACTATGATATTGTTTTAGTCCAAACCTTCGCCTCTATACACTGGCGAACTGATAATTTCTGCCATTTTAGAAGAGAACTTTCGCTGGATATTTTTTCTATTACAGAAGGTTTTCTTCCATACCCAAGAAACACCCCAGAACCATTAAGGCTCAATTAAGGAGCAATATTTTTTATGACATACGCAGAAGAGATTAGAAGAAAAATAAATAACTCTGAACCACTGAAAGCAGTTGCATACTACAGGGTATCTACTGACAATGAAGGCCAAAAGGAGTCTTGCGCAAATCAGCAACTACTGGCCAAGCAGTATCTGTCAACACATCAGAGTATTGTGCTTATCGCTGAATATGTTGACGATGGTATATCAGGGAAAAACACTTTCACACGGCCACAATACAATGCTATGTTGCAAAAAATACTAACCGGAGATATCGATCTCGTTATTACAAAATCGCTATCAAGACTCAATAGAGATCAAGAGAACACCTTCGTTCTAAAAAATATACTAATTGATACTGAGACAGCTCTTCTTACTTTAGAAGATTACCAGGTACTTGATCTTGAAGATATGAACTCAGACTTACTACTAAGTTTTAAAAGTACAATGGATGCTCAATACGTAAGACAACAGAGTATCTATGGGAAAAATGCTCAAAAGGTACGTTGCGAGAAAAGAATACTTGGTTCCAGAGACGTATCATTTGGATACACATGGAACAAAGAAACAAAAACTATCTCTATCAACGAAACGGAAGCGGAAGCAGTTAGATGGCTGTTCGAAGAGTACGTTTACAGAAACGCCACCCCATCATCAATTTATAAGCATTTGAAATCTATGGGATTTCAAGTTTGTGAACGAACTATAATAAATTATATAAAAGACGAGCGCTATATAGGAAGATTCTACATGAACAAGTGGGATTCGCGCCTTGGAACCGGATCTAAGCACTCAAAAAAATTCAAATTACCAAAAGAAAAATGGGTTCTTGTCGAACGTCCTGATCTTCAAATAATTGATGATGATCTTTTCAACCTCGCTCAAAAAATCCGTCAAGCACGAATGAACAAATATGATAAGCCTGATAGCAAGACTACTCAGGCGAGATTTCAGGGTACTCATAAGTACTCTGGTAAGGTTTTCTGTCCTGTATGTGGTAAGTCATATCAATTTGACTACGCAGATACCAAGAGAACCATCCCATTATACAGGATAAAAAAACACTCTGAATGTTCAAATAATGTATGCAGAATCACGGAGCAGGATCTTGAAAATATTACAAGACAATCACTAATAAAAACACTCGAACAACAAGACTCTATATGTGATTCATTAGAAAAGATATTGACGGATTGTGTAAAATCCGTCAATGAATCTGATGCTGAGATAACAAAGCTACATAAACAAATAGTTTCAAAAGAATCTCAGGTCAATTCACTAATTGATACATTGGCTGAAGGTGGTCTTACCGAAGTAGCATCATCAAAAATCAAAGAACGTATCAATAAAATCACCTCTGATATTGAAGATCTTACTGAAACAATCAAGTACAAAGAATCCTGTAAACTTGATGATTCATATATTTCTGAAAAAATCTCGAAAATCAAAGCAGGTTTAGACGAACTAAAGACCTTTGATATTATTGATCGTAATCGGATTTTAACATTTATTGATCGTATAGAACTACCTCCAGATGGAACAATACACATAACTCTCAAATCTGGACAAACATATGGTTTTACGAATGATTATAATACCCACTTTCATGACATTCTCAATACAGGCAAGATGCGCAATACTAATGACCCGTGTTCATCGCCTGTAACATATCGACGCACTCATCGCCTCTAACCTCACCAACCACGATCCAGTCAGGTCTCATACGAAGTGATGACTTAATAAGGTCCCTGATGGTTATTGGCTTGCATCCCTCCACATTTGCGTTTCTTGCTTCCATCCTAACAAGGTTTGGAACCCCCAGGATCTGGAGCTCTGCGTTGTCCTCTATGCTTATTAGTCTTTGATCCTTTGGAATAAAATCCGAAAGAGCATTCAGAAAGGTGGTTTTACCGGAACCCGTACCACCGGAAATAAAGATGTTATATCCGGCCTTTATAAGGACCTCGATATAATTTTTAAGATATTCGGATATTGAACCCAGCTCTATGAGCCGCCTCATGGTGATGGGCTTTTCGGGAAATCTTCTTATGGTCACTATCGGACCGTTTAACGCGACAGGGCTAAGCACAATGTTTACTCGTGACCCGTTATCGAGCCTTGCATCCACTATCGGCGATGACTCGTTGACCACTCTGTTGCAGGAAGATACGATCTGCTGGACCACATCCTCAAGGCGCTGCCTTGACTCAAACCTGCAATCCGACTCCATGATCACACCGTTTTTCTCGATGAAGATGTTGTCGGTGCCATTGACCATTATCTCAGTGATGGTCGGATCATCCACCAGGTGCTGCAGGACATCCAGCTTTCTTATGGAGTGAAACACCTGCTGCCTGAGGCTCTTTCTCTCCTCGAGAGTAACTGCCCTGTGCCTTAGCTGCATTGAGATCTCCCTGTCGATGATCTCAAACATCTCCCGGTCTGTGATCTCTCTGGAGAAATCCAGCGAGTTCATGACCCTGTCCTTGATCACAGCCCTCATCTCCTGCAGCTTACGCTCCAATGCCGGTTACCTCCCTGCTCCTTATCAGGATGTCCTCAATAAATCTGTTGTATGCAGTGATATCCCGGCCATCCGGAAGCAGACATTTCATGGACTTTGTAAGAACCCTCTCATAGTCATTTTCCAAAAGAGCCTTCTCATATCTTCCAAGTCTGTAGTGATCAGCTGAGTTGTTTCTCATAACGGTATAGACGATGTCGCACATATCAAGGATCTCAAAGAAGCCGTCAGGATAGTCTTTTAAATCAAAAAGAATGTATTGGTATCCCGCCTCTCTTGCTAAGAGCTCCACCAGCTCCCTTACCTTTTCATAGCTGATCTCCTTGACCTGCATGGCAGTCTTGGCCGGCGCAATGAAATCAAGGCCGTTCCTGGTTCTCTTTATCTTTTCAAGGTAAAGGCAGAACTTATCCCTCTCGCAATCCGCAAAATACAGAAGATCCGTAATATCCTCCTCAGCCTCCTGTTCAAAGAGACTTGTGATGGCCGAAAAGCTCTCAAAACTCAAAAGAATGGTTCTGCCCTTTCTGGCAAGAGCCTCTCCCATCTTGATGGCAAAAGAAGTCTGTCCGCATCTCGAAACAGGAGTGTAAAAGCCAAGTAGTTTAGAGGTGCTGTCAAGCGCCTTTACCTTAAGCCCGGAAAAGCCCTCAGCTCCGCTTATACAGAGCTCTAAAACCCTGTCCACGATCTCTGCTGCCGGCAGATACTTGCTCACATGAAAGATCCCGATGCCATAACTTATGGATAATTCTTCCAATTCTTCATTTTTCCCATCTTCATCAAGGATCATAATGTTTCTGCAATTTCTGCCCAGGGTTTCACTCTTAAGCCCACAGGCATCGCTCTGTGAAACCACAAGAAGCGCTATTTCATTTTCATCAAGGTACTCCAAAAGCTTTCCGCCCTCTGTGAATGACATTATTTCAAAAGAGAGCTTAAGATGACTTCGCAGGTATTCCGAAAGCCTCTCACAGTAAAGAGCATCGCTGTCAAAAACAGCCATTGTCACACATTTCATAGCACACCTCCGACAAATATAACACTCATAAGGATCGGCACTGCGAAATGAATGTATCTTTGCTTATTTCTCTTTAGGATTATGACCGCGACCGAGATTACTCCGGCGATCAGGAATGAGATCAGAATACAGGAAAGAGTATCCTGCACAGTTAGAAAAGATGCTGCAGACATAAAGAGTTTGACGTCGCCTGCTGCGATACCTTTAAAGAAGTACACGGGAAGCAGTATCAGAAGTGCTGCCCCTGTTGCAAGGATGGATTCGTAAAAGAACTCCTGCCCCCGGATAAGATTTGCTCCTATTCCAAGTAGCAGCCCCGGAACCACCCAGGCGTTGTATATTTTGTCTTTGAACAGGTCCGTAAATACCGCGCCTGCCAAAAACAATATTAAAACTACGGCTATAACAATCTACCCCTTTCGTGATGTTTTATCGAGCTCGCGAAAAAGAATTTAGCATGGAGAAAAAACTTTGTAAACCCCGGGCAAAATCGAAAAAGCGACAAATCTTAAGAATTTTGCTTTCGCTTAGTTCTTAGGGTTTGTCGCTTAATTTTGTCGCAAATACGTTTCTCTATGAAGGAAATTAATAAATTTCCCCTGCAAAAATTAATATCTTAAGATTTTCTTAAGATGTCTTTTACGCCATAAGTCCTCTGTTGTAGGAAGCCGCCGAAACATCCTCGTTTAAGCTGTATTTTCCGTAGGTAAGACCTGCATAAACCTTCTGGGTATTTCCCATAAGCTTATCTGAAGTGTCCTCTTTTTCGAGCTCTGCATAAGCCTCGTGGAGGTTCTTAAAGTTCTTTAAAACTCTCCAGATGCGGTTGATGCTGTAGGTTGCAGATGCTACCACCAGCTCCTTTTTGGAGAAAATATAGATCTGAAACAGATTCCTTGCCAGCTCATACTCCATGTTCAGGGAGTGGATGAGCTCGTCGATACAGTTCTGGGCACGCAACAAGCTCTTTTGCGCATCTTCCTTCTTGCCGATTCCGATATTCTCAATGGCCTCATCGAGATAGTACATCACCATTTCATAGATAATGGTGATCATCTGAGTCTTGTTGGCCTCTGAAATCTTAAGTGTAAATTCCTGTTTCTTTTCCAGTGTCATACATTATCCCTCTCTTAGTGATTACTGAAGAAGCTGAAGTACCTGTGACGGTCTCTCGTTTGCCTGGGCCATCATTGAGATTCCTGCCTGTGAGAGAACCTGCTGTGTTGAATAGGTTGTCATCTCCTCAGCCATATCTACATCCATGATCCTGGAATAAGCTGCTGTCATGTTCTCAACTGAGATATCGAGGTTACTTACTGTATGCTCAAGTCTGTTCTGATAAGCACCAAGTCTTGATCTGATTCCGCTGATCTCTGAGATGGCGTTCTTTACGCTCTCGATTGCTTCTCTTGCACCAACCTCGTTTGAAACGTCCAGGTTGTAGAGTCCAAGAGTTGTGAGGGAAACCTTCTGGATCCTGATATCAAGGGTCTGTCCCTCGTTTGCTCCAACCTGCATGGTCATTGCACCTGTGCCTGTAAGCTCAAGGTTTACAGTGCCACTGAAGGTCTCATCGATCTGGAGCTGGATCTTCTTGCCGGTTGCATCCTGAAGTGTGAGCACGTCTTCATTAACAGTTGCTGTCATTCCATTTGGCATGTAGTCAACCATTGAACCGTCCTCGAGGATCTTCTTAACGCTGATGTTTGTCTCGCTGCCGTTCTCAAGGAAGATTCCCTTCTTATCAACACCGGTTGTACCTGTGAGGTTCATGAAACTTACATCAATTCCTGTTATCTGGTAATTTCCTGCCTCAACAACATCTGAGTAGGAAACCATCTTTACATTGGGATTTGTCTCTGCTGTTGAAGGATCATTGCCAACTGTTGCATATCCACGGTAATCAAAGGATCCGTCGAGAATAGTCTGGCCGTTAAACTGTGTAGTCTGCGCCATTCTCTCGATCTCTTCCTTCAGAAGTGTTACCTCTGACTGGATTGCCTCTCTGTCGCTGTCTGTGAGAGTTCCGTTGCTGGCCTGAACTGCCAGCTGGCTCATTCTCTGGAGCACCTCGTGGATCTCTGAAAGACTTCCGTCTGCTACCTGAACGATTGAGATCGCATCCTTTGATGTGTTATTTGCTACTCCAAGTCCTTCAATCTGGGAATTCATTCTTCTTGACATGGCAAGACCGGAAGGATTGTCTTTTGCGTTTGTGATCTTTAAACCGCTGGACAATCTTCCGAGAGATTCTGAAAGAAGCTTATCATTTCTCTGAAGTGCGTTGTTTGCTACCATTGCGGATACGTTATAATTTACTTTCATCTCTACCTCGTTTCTTTAGTCGCAACTTGTCAAAGCGCCTCAACAAAGGCCTTTGCCATAGTAAGGAGTGTTTTAGTATCTGTTTGTAAGTTATTGCTGCCTTCCCTGGCTCCTGAAGAAACTGCGGTTGCTGAAGCGCTTCCGCTCTGTGCGTGATAGAGAATTGCTATATTCTCTGCCGCTGCAACGGCGCCCTCTATCTTCTCTGATAGCTTTCCGCACAATCTACTTCTTACACTTTCCAGATATTCAGACTCTTCCTGATTGCTGCTGTTGGTCGTTGTAAGCATTCCTCTTATCACATCCGCTTCCTTGTAGAGGCTTACAGTGATAAGTCCGTACATATCAGTCTGAACACTGGCATCCATCCTTGAATTTGTGCCTGCTTCGCTCTTTAGCGTCACATGCATTGAAACTACCTGACCTTCAACCTCGACAGGCACTTCATAAGAATCTCTCTCTGCGCTCTTTGTCATCACTGAGATCTGCCTCTGCAAAAGAGATATTGCTCTTACATCAATGTAGCTGTCATTGTCAGTCATTAGCTCTTCAGATAATTTATCGGAAACATCTCCCAAAATCTTAACGTAATTTTCCTGATAATCATCATCTTCCATTTTTTCTGTTAAAAGAGCTTTCTCTTTTATGTCACCCATCTTCTCCCAGAGGCTTCCGTTTCTGCGATCGCGCCTTACGCCGATCATGGCCTCCATATTGTTGAAGGTGGTCTCAACTTCTGCTGCCTTAAGTTCATCAAGGGCAGGCTCTGCTGCCTTTAGCTGGGCTGTCTGTCTCATTCTTGTGACCTGCTCTTTTACATATTCTCTCTCAAGCGCCTCATCTGTATCGGCTGCCTGAAGATTATCTGCAAGTTCCGGTAAAAGAGTCTCCTGCGTAGGCGCAGCCTGTATCAGCTTTTCAGGTTCGAGATTCTCATATACGACCTCTGCCTTGGCGCTGTAGAATCTGAAAGCTGCACTTATCTGTGCATCTATCTTTACTCCGGCTGATCTCTCTTCAAGACCGCCAAACTCATCATCCACCTTAAAGTCCATTCCGTGTCTTGCAGCCTTTTGATTTCTCGTAGCTTCAAGAAGATTTCCGATGGTCATATCACGTCCCGTCTTAAGAAGGGAGCCTATGGCCTGATAATCGGTGGTCTTAAGAGTGTGGAAAAGTCTGTATATTCCAATAAAGGAGCTTCTCTCCTCGCTGCTTATTCCGTTCTTTTTCTCAAGCTTGTAGAGGAACTTGGCGTACTTCTCTTCGCTCTTTCCTCGCTGGTCGTCTGAATTTGAAGAATGTCTGTCCAGGTTCTGCGAGAGCTCTTCGATGGTCATTGAAAGAGGGTTCTGACCGTCTCTTATAAGATCAAGGACCGCACCGGGCTTGATTCTTGAGATCACTGCCTGGAGCTTTGCGTCCCATCCTCTGACCTTTTCCAGGTTCTCCTCATTTATTTCCATCCTGTTGTATCCAAGGATTCGGATAGCGCGGCGGTTCTCATCGGTGAGCTCCTCTTTAAGATCCTCTAAGATATCGTCTGCATTTCTAAAGGCCTTCTTTATGCTATCGCCCAGGTCTGCTCTTGGAGCTGTCATGAGCTTTTCATAACCCTCGCCTGCCTTTGCAAACTTCGAAGCTAGCATCTCTGACCTCTGGCTGATCTTAAAGATGCTGGCGCTCTCAAACTCATCTGCCATATCGCCCACGATATCGACAGGGCCGTTTGCGATCACAGAAACCCTTGTCATAGTCATGCGCATCATATAAGAAGTGCTGGCGCTCTTTACATCTGTTATCTCATCGATGGCCTCCCCGGCAGTTTCATCCGCCATCTGTCCCATGGTGCTCTTAAGTCTCTCAATGAGCTGCTCAATGGGTGCTGTGTCTATCGAAAATCCTCTGTCAAGCAGCTGCTTGTTGGCTTCTGTTGTCATGCGAAGACGAACTTCTTCCATCTGGATCCTTGCAAGGACCAGTCTGTTGTCGTTCTCCGGAAGGGCCTGTACTTCTGCAAATGTTCCTGCACCCGACAGATTTCTGATGGTGAGATCTTTCCCTGAAATTATGGCGCCCTTTATATCGTCGTCCGAGATCTCTTTTACCTTATGATCTATATCTATGGCCTTCTGAAGGTTTGAAGTCGGGTCAGAGAGATTGCCGTCGATTGCGCGCTTGCCATCTGCTATGGCTGCTGCCGTTGCCTTTGCTCCGAGCTCTTCAGTCATAGGGAGCTTTGCTGCCTTTATGGTGGTGACTGCCTCGAGATTATCTGCTGTAAGCGGAATTCCCTGAGATACCATCCACTTGGCATTTTCCTTGGTGGCTTCATCCTTAGGATCAAGTCCCGACTCCTCGATGACTTTGTCGATCTGGGGACCGAGCTGTTCCCAGTCAAAAGAGTCTGCTGTCTGAGCATAGTATCCGCCGGCTTCCTGAGCATAGAAGCCCCTGCCCATGACATTTAATCCATTTGTGCTGTGAGAAGCAAAATAGATATTTTCGATGGTGGGCTTCATGTTGTTCTGCACCATGTATTTGACAGCACTGTCATCAAGAGCCTTGATGTCGGCTACCTGGTCAACAGCTGTCTTGGCTGCCTTAACATTCTCTGCCGTAACAGGGATATCATTCTCATGAAAACTATCCTGCAGAGCCTTAGCAAAAGCATCGCTTCCGGTGATCTTCTTAAGTTTTTCAAAGCTGAGGTCGTCGTTGTAACCTGAAACCTCTACACCTGACTCAAGAAGGACACTCTTAATCTTGTCCACGATGTTTACAGTCTCTGCAGAGTTTATATCTTTGATATCAAATCCATCCTTAAGGGCCTTTTCATAGTCCTCCTCGGACATGGTATTTGATAAAAGAGCCATGAAATTGTGTCGGTTCTGAACGTCCGTGTTCTGAGCCATGTTGGAAATGTCTTCTACTGATCTGGAATGCCCTGCGTATGCATTGTCGGTAAAGCCCGATGCATCTATGTCCAGAGCATAGCCTGCCTTTGAAAGATTTGATGACTTTGAGGGCCCTGACACTATCCTTTCTTCCGCCTCCATGCCTGAAAGAATTTTGTCGCCGCCGGTTTTCTGACCGGTAATAGTCTGAAAGTTAATGTTCATATGCGCCTCATATAGGTGAGAAAAAACATTTGTGACATGCAAAAAGGTGATGGACTTTTCATCCATCACCTTCTATTTCGGCAGGTCAATTCTTTTTCTTTAGCTTGGGAGTCTGGAAAACAAATACCTCGGCTCCGTAAGGCGGAAGATCAAAGGTTATGCTGTAGTCTTTGTAATCACAAAGGCCCTTTACAGCCTTGATCTTGGGCGCGATATTACTTCCCGATCCTCCGAATCTAACCTCGGCGCTGTCAAGGATGTGAGTGTAGGTTCCGGCAAACGGAACACCTACCATGAATCCCTTTCTCTCCATCGGTGTCATGTTAAGAACAAAGAGAACATTATCTTTGCCGTTTGATGCTCTTCTGTAGAAGCTGTAGGTACTTCTCTCCTTGTCATCGGCATTGATCCATTCAAATCCGCCCCAGTCATCATCTACTTCATAGAGGGCAGGATACTTTCTGTACATCTCAAGGAGCTCTGCAACATAGTCCTTCATACCTCTGTTGAGGTCATTCTCAAGAAGGAACCAGTCAAGCTCTCTCTTTTCGCTCCACTCTCTCTCCTGACCAAACTCCTGTCCCATGAAGAGGAGCTTCTTGCCGGAGTGTCCGAACATGTATGTGTAGCCTACTCTAAGGTTTGCGTACTTATCAACCTTGTATCCCGGCATCTTCTCAACCATTGAACACTTAAGGTGAACAACCTCATCGTGAGAAAGAGGCAGGATATAGTTCTCTGCGTTGTTATAGCTCATGGCAAAGGTCATCATGTAATGAGCTCCCTGCCTGAAGTATGGATCCAGCTTCATGTATTCACAGAAGTCATGCATCCATCCCATATTCCACTTAAAGGCAAAGCCGAGTCCGTCATCCTCGGGACGAGCTGTAACCTTAGGCCATGCTGTTGATTCCTCGGCAATTGTCAGAACCTCAGGATATGTTCCTCTTACAACGCTGTTGAAGTGCTTGAAGAACTCAATGGCCTCAAGATTCTTGTTGTCACCGTACTTGTTGGGAACCCACTGTCCGTCCTTCTTGCCATAGTCAAGATAGAGCATGGACGCAACGGCATCTACTCTAAGTCCGTCTACATGGAACTTGCGGATCCAGAAAAGAGCATTTGCAATAAGGAAGTTCTTGACCTCGGGCTTCTCAAGATTGAATATCTTGGTTCCCCAGTCAGGATGCTCTCCCTTCCTTGGGTCCGGATGCTCGTAGATGCAGGTTCCATCGAAGCATGCAAGACCGAACTCATCCGGGCAGAAGTGCGCCGGTACCCAGTCAAGGATTACTCCGATTCCGTTTTTATGAAGCTTGTTAACAAGATACATAAAGTCTGTAGGCTCGCCGTATCTTGAAGTCGGTGCATAGTAGCCGGTTACCTGATATCCCCAGGAACCATCAAAAGGATGCTCAGCGATACCGATGAGCTCGATGTGGGTATACTTCATCTCCTGTAAGTATTCCACGATCCTGTCTGCGAACTCTCTGTAGGTATAAAAACCGTCCTCTGTTCCGTCAGGATGTTTCATCCAGGAACCGATGTGGCACTCGTAAATGGAAATGGGCATGCGCTTCATTTCCTTACCCTTGATGCTGTCGTACCACTTCTTATCAGACCACTTAAAGCCGGACAGATCCGTTGTCCTTGATGCGTTGCCGGGACGAAGCTCAGCAAAGTTTGCATAAGGATCTGCCTTATAGATCTTTCTTCCATCCTGAGCTGTGATGAGGTACTTATAAAGTTCGCCTATCCCAACTCCCGGAATAAAGAGCATCCAGATGTTTCCGGTCTTTGACCTGTGCATCTGATGGGCATTCTCGTCCCATCCGTTGAAGTCTCCGACTACGTGAACATCTGCTGCATTGGGTGCCCATACAGCAAAAAAGTATCCCTTTTTGCCATTCTCCTCTGAAGGATGAGCTCCCAGTTTGTCGTATATCTCGTAATGTGTACCCTGTCCAAATAAATACTCGTCGTCTTCTGAAATAAATACCTTTTGACTCATTCGTGCCCCCTAAAGAAAGTTTTAGTCATGCATAAAGTCTTTTTCTCTAAGTATTATCATATCATTTTCATCGTACCTTTTGTGAACTATTACATCAACAAAATGACCGACGGTTCTTTTTTCCGCGTAATATATGGCATCGTCCACGATATCTCTTACTTCGGATACGGTAACGTCGTGGTCCAGGGTCTGCCTTTCTGAAATTCTTGTGTGAAGAGCCAGAATTCCAAGGTTATCGATGGCATACTCTTTCTCAAGAGCATACTGCCTTGCGTATGCTACAAGGGAGTCGTCATCGAGGGCTTCGATATCAACCCTGACGTTGAAGCTCTGCTTAAGGGACGGATTCTTATCAAGGAATCTGTCCATGTCTTCCTTGGTATCTTCCATGACGATCACAAGGCCCTTGTTCTCCTGCTGAAGGATCTTGAGGAGTTCGCTGACTGTCTCCTGTGTCAGATCTGCTGCCCTCTGAATGATCAGAGCACCGTTTGCAAGCTTATCAAAAATGCTGGCTGTGCTCTTCTTGTTCAGGGTGTTGGCTGTGATCTTGGCAACCTTACCGCTGAAGTTGGAGTCTGAAGCCTGCATGGCCTTTATAAGACCCTTTGCAAGACTTACGGTGCCTGCACCCTCATCACCGGTAACGATGGCGTTTCCGGAGAACGGATCCATGCTGAGATTATCAATGGCATTGATGATCTGTCTTCTTGATTTCTTGTGGTGTATATATGGTCCAAAGAGCTCTTTCTCCTCAGGAGTCATGCTTCTTACGCGCTCTTCAAGCTCTCTGTTTCCGATGTGATGCGGCTGTTTCTTTTTCTCTGTGGGAACAGGAGCTTTCTTGGGAGCAGGCGCAGGTGCCGGTTCTGTCTTGGCTGCCGGCTCTTCCTTTTCCTCTTCACCCTCTTCGTCATCATCCTCATCTTCAGCTTCATCAGCTTCATCAGATTCTGAAGGCTCCTCTGAAGGCTCTTTTGCCTCATCTTCAGAAGGCTCTTCTGCGGATTCTTCCTCTGAAGACTCTGCCTCTTCTGACGTTTCTGCTGCCACCATCTCTGCATCGATTGTGGGTGTATCTGCATCAACTTCCTCCGGAAGCTCCTCCGGTATCTCCTCTAAAAGCTGCTCCTCTGAAGGCTCAGGACGGGACTCCTCGTCCATGACTTCCTCTACAGCTGCATTTATAACGTCTTCTCTCTTGACGCTCCAGTCGCCTCTTCCTGATGCCTTGGCATAGCTGTCCTTGTTGATGGCATCTGTGATGGCCTTTTCAAGCTTCTCCTGAAGGCCTTCTCTGGTCTTGGAGTCAAACTCAGCGAACATGTCGCCGGTCTCGTCAAGAACTCTCTTCTTTACACTCTCAAGCTGCTTCTGCTGCTGGGTCTTCTTAAAGGCCTCCCAGTTGTCCAGATATTCCTGTATGCTGATCTGGCCTGTGATCTGCTTCTCAACCTCGGGCTCGGGCTCAACAGCCATACTGATCTGACCGTCAGGCTCCTGTGCCAGCATGGTCTCGAACTGGCTGTGCATCTGGTAACTTGCATTTGGATGTATTACTGCACCGGGAACTTCATCCTCAAGAGGTTTCTCTTCATAGTTGAAGGCCTTAAAAGGCTGGATAACGGGATTCTCTTCCTTAGCCTCTTCTTCCTCTTCGGGCTCCTCGTAGTTTTCAGGTTCAGGCTCTGAAGCTGTTGCCATGATGGCCGGTTCCTCGGGAGTTATAACCTTCTCCTCGCCAAGGATTGGTCCGTTTCCGCCATACTTGATCTCGATTCCCATCTTGGGATCAGTGTCGAAAAAGACCTCCTGCATGCCGGAAGCTACAGGCTCAAATACTCTTGTATCGCTGTCAATATCAGCAACACTCTCAGGCTCCTCAGTCTCTGCATCTTCCGTAGCCAGAGCATCGGGATCAACAGGCTGATAGATTATTGTAGCCTCAGCCTCTTCTGCTGCCTTTACGATCTCATCCTCAGGAAGCTCCTCTGAGATTTCCTCAGGAAGCACATATTCAGGCTCTTCTAGATCTTCATCCTCATAGATTTCCTCTGTGATGGGCTGAACTGTGTTCTGTGCAGGCTCTGCCTCTACAGGCTCAAAGATCTTGGTGATCTCTTCCTTGGATTCATCGTCCTTATCTCCGATGATCTCCTGAAGACCTGCTGCGATTGCCTTTTGAAGGTTAACTGTGTTATATGAACTGACATCTACCGAAGGCTCTTTTATCTCGCTGATACTTGGGTAGACAATCCTGTCGAACTCTCTGGTCTCTCCAAGGTCCTCCTCCACGGGCTGCTTAAGCTCCTCGGGAAGAGTTCCCTCGTTGTAAGAATTTATAACGGACTCGGTTACGGGAGGCATCTCCTTGGTGGGCTGCTTGATTTCAACAGTCCTGGTCTCGTCCTTGCCCACTTCGTCCTTCTCGGAAACGATGGATGGATCCACTGCTCCGCCGTGCTTTTCTTTGTATCTCAGGTACCTGTCCTGCTGCTCAGGTGAAAGAGGTTCATGAAGTGCCTTGAGCTCAAGCGCCTTCATGACATATCTGCCGTCACCAAACCAGAGGAACATCTCGTCACATTCCTCAATACACTCTGTGGTAAGCCCTACTCTGTGGTAGAGGTAAGCCAGTTCATATGCCCATCTCTCCCTGTAGTCGTGCTTTTTGAACTCCTCAAGTACAGCGATCCTCTCCTCAAGGCTTACTTCCTGTGCCTCGTAGAGCTTGTACTGAAGGATATATCTACCTGTATCCCTTGGCGCGATCCTTACGAACTCTTTGTAATACTCAACCGCCTGAACAAACTCACCCATCTTGATGGCAAGCTCACACAGCGAGTAAACGATCGCTCTTCCTGTAGGGTATCTGTCATAGGCCATCAGAAGAACGTCCTTACTCTCCTGAAAACGCCTGTTGATCTTGTACAGGTCACTGATGGTGCAGAGCATCTGAACGCTCTTAACACGCTTCCAGTCTATAGTATCTGCAATCTTAACTGCTTCGGCAAATCTGCCTTCCCCTATCAAAGCCTTGATTTCATCGGCCCTGATTCTATACTCAACTTTATCCAAAATATCCACCTCTTTGGAACCAACAATACAATATCTAGTAGTAAGTTTAACATAGCGCCCTAGCTTTGTAAAATGTCAGAAAGCTCTGCAAACTGCTCAAGTGTGAGCGTTTCACCCCTCGCTCTTTCATCGATCCCCATCTTTACAAGAGCAGCACTGACCTTATCCCTTGAAACACCCAATGATGCGTTGTTTGAAAGGGAGTTTGAGAGTGTCTTTCTCCTCTGGTTAAAAGAGGTCCTGATGATCTCAAACAGGTATTTGGCATCCTTAACATTTACCTTTGGCTCAGGGTACTTGGTGAGCTTTACCACCGCCGATCCCACATTCGGCTGAGGTATAAAGCTGCTAGGCGGAACATCTATCACAGTATTCGCCTCCGCGTAGAAACCTACTGCCAGTGACAAAGAGCCGTAGTCCTTATTCCCCGGACCTGCTGCCATTCTGTCGGCAACTTCCTTCTGGACCATTACCGTAATGCTCTCTATAAGAGCTCCGCTCTCAAAGAGCTTCATTATTATCGGAGTGGTTATGTAATATGGAAGGTTGGCCACCACCTTGATGGGACGTCCCTCGTTGTACTCCTCAATGATCCTGTCTATGTCCACCTTGAGCACATCTTCGTTTATAACAGTAACGTTATCATATTCAGACAGTGTATCAGCAAGAACAGGTAAAAGAGTCTTATCAATCTCCACAGCAACGACTCTGCCTGCTGCCTCTGCAAGATACTGGGTAAGTGTTCCGATGCCCGGTCCGATTTCCAGGACGCAGTCTTTATCAGTGACTCCTGCTGCCTCTACAATTCCTTCAAGGACACCTCCGTCTATCAGGAAGTTCTGTCCAAACTTCTTCTTGGCGCTCATGTTGTACCTGGCAAGCACTTCCTTGGTACGGGCGCTGTTTCCCAAATATGCCATATGATCCTCTCTTAGGCCTTTAGCCTGTACATCTCTCTTGCGTTAGCTTCTGTGATGCTAATTACTTCTTCCTCTGAAATACCTTTTATCTGCGCCATGGCGCTTACAACATAAGGCAGGTATAAAGAGCTGTTGCGCTTTCCTCTAAAGGGCTCCGGAGCAAGATACGGACAATCCGTCTCTAAAATGATCCTCTCCATCGGGATAGCCTCGGCAACTTCCTTCATCTTGCGACCGTTCTTAAAGGTAAGGACTCCGCCGATTCCTATATAGAAGCCCATCTTAACGCACTCTTCTGCAACTTCTTTTGAGTAGGAGAAGCAGTGGACAACACCTCCAAGTTCTCCCGCATTCTCACTCTTTAAAATATCCACCGTATCGGCAGCTGCATCTCTTGAGTGAACAATGATCGGAAGCTCCACTTCTCTGGCCAGGGCGATCTGTCTTTTAAACCATTTCTTCTGAAGCTCGTGATCAGGCTCCGGCCAGTAATAATCAAGGCCTATCTCTCCGATTGCTACGCACTTGGGAAAAGAGCTCATCTCTTTCAGCTTCTCTATCTTCTCATCGTCGAGCTCTGCGCAGTCGCTGGGGTGTACTCCCACAGCAGCGTACATAAAGTCGTATTCCGCTGCCAGATCCAGAGATCTCCGGGAGCTCGCCATATTAGCTCCGATATTTACTATATTTCCAATGCCCGCTTCCTTCATGGACCTTAAAAGGGCATCTCTATCCTCATCAAATCGCTCATCATCGTAGTGAGCATGGGTATCAAAAATCATGTAAAACCCGCTCCTTTTATACTAATTCAAACTATTTTATCATATTTCCCAAAAATTTTTTTGAAAAATTTAAAAAAAGTACTTGCATTTTATTTTGGGCCGTAGTAAGATATCACTTGTCGTTAAGAACGACGCAAATAAAAAACGCACCGCTAGCTCAGTTGGTAGAGCACCTGACTCTTAATCAGGTTGTCCAGGGTTCGAGACCCTGGCGGTGCACGCCGAGTACTGTTTTCGTGGGTATATCCCATGGGGATGGTACTTTCTTTTTGCGCGTAAAGTGAACCATGCGAATAAAAATAAGAGGTGTCAGATGGGAGCGCTCTTTGCTCACATTCTGATACCTCTTTTTTTTATTCATACGGCGAACGCCGCGACAACGAGGAATTCGCGAAGCGAATTTCGAGTCTGTCGGCATGGTTCACTTTCGCGAAGAAAATTTCGAGTATTGCGTGGCTCACTTTACACGCCCCTTAATCAATTCCCGCGCTAATGATTATACCCATCTTGGGATATCTATCAATGGACTTTCGCGGCATAAATCCTCGCAACCTCATCGGCATAACGCAATTCATCCCTAAATCACTCCCGGTCGCTGCGGTTTATTCCACGGTTCCATTGACAGCTATCCCCAGATGGCTGTTTGGTCATTAAGCGGGCATTGATAAGGTATAAAGCCGCCAGTGCTTCTGCCCACCTTTCATGTCCTGGGGTCCGAATAGTACGATTCTGCCACAGATTTCAGTCAGGAGTATCCCCTTCTGCTTGCTTTTTTCATGTCCCGAGGTCAGAATACTGCATTTCTGCCACAGATCTCAGCTAGGAGTATCCTCTTCTGCTTGCTTTTTTCATGTCCCAGCGCCTGAATAGTACGCTTCTGCCACAGATTTCAGTTAGGAGTATCCCCCTTCTGCTTGTTTTTTCATGTCCCAGCGCTTGAATAGTACGATTCTGCCACAAATCCTTGCAGGAAACTTATTCTTCTTGAATATAAAAAAAGCACCTGCACCACGTTGGTGCAGATGCTCTGACAACTTACTCTTTTGCCTTCTCAGGGTTCTCGATCATCTCTTTCATGGTTCTCCATCCCAGCACAGCGCATTTTACTCTGGCAGGCATGTGAGCCACATCCTGAAGGGCTGCTGCCTCATCAAGACTCTCTAAAGTTTCTTCGTCCGTTATTTCTCCCTTTATCATTCCCATAAAGGTTTCGGCAAGCTTTATAGCCTCATCAGTTTTCTTGCCGATAATCTGATCCACCATCATATCCACAGAAGCCTGTGAAATAGCGCATCCTGATCCTTCGTAGCCGCCGTCCTCGATGACGCCGTCCTTGATCTTAAGGCTGAGTGTAATGTCGTCTCCGCAGCTGGGATTGACACCTCTGAGTACCAGATCAGGGTTCTCAATGACCCTTTTGTGTACCGGATGAAGATTGTGTTCGTTAACTATCTCGCGATAAAGCTGTTTAAGCTCCATATCCCATGACCTCCCTTACCTTAGACAGTCTGTCAAGGAACTGCTTAACCTCGTCCTCGGTGTTGTAGAAATATACGCTTGCTCTTGCTGTAGAGCCAGCTCCGATAAACTGCATAAGGGGCTGAGCACAGTGGTGTCCTGCTCTGATGCAAACCTTGTCGTCGTTAAGTACCGATGCCAGGTCATGAGGATGAACTCCGTCCATGGTAAAGGTTACGATTCCGCAGTGCTTCTTAGGGTCTTTTGAGCCATATACCTTGATATAAGGCATTTTAGCAAGGCCTTCCATAAGGAGAGTTGTAAGCTTAACTTCCTGGGCCTCAATGGTCTCAAATCCGACATTTTGAATATACTTAATAGCTGCCTCAAGTCCCACAGCATCTCCGGCATTAACGGTTCCTGCCTCGAACTTGTGAGGAAGCTCTGCGTAGGTTGCATCTTCCCTTGTTACATATTCTATCATTTCACCGCCGCGCAGGAAAGGCTGCATGTTATCAAGAAGCTCTCTCTTTCCGTAGAGTGCTCCTATTCCCATGGGTGCCAGCATCTTGTGTCCTGAAAGGGCAAAGAAATCGCAGCCGAGGTCCTTAACATCAACTGCCATGTGAGGCGCTGACTGGGCTCCGTCAACAACTACAACGGCTCCCTTGGAGTGGGCATACTCCGCAATCTCTTTTACCGGATTGGTAACTCCAAATACATTGGATACATGGCCTATTGCCACGATCTTGGTCTTGTCTGTGATCTTGGAGGTGTATTCCTCTCTGGAGATAACGCCTTCTTCATCGGGCTCAAGGTAAATGAGCTTGGCGCCATTCTTCTTGGCAACCATCTGCCATGGAAGCATGTTGCTATGGTGCTCCATAACGGTGATCACGATCTCATCTCCCTCATGAACATTCTCAAGTCCGTAGCTGTACGCTACAAGGTTTAAAGACTCTGTGGTGTTCCTTGTAAAGATGATCTCCTCGGTTGAATCTGCGCCGATAAAGTCTGCAACTGTCTTTCTGGCACTCTCGTAGGCATCTGTTGCTGCCATGCTCCAGTCGTAGAGTCCTCTTAAAGGATTGGCGTTGGCTGTGTTATAAAAGTTTGTTACAGCCTCAAGTACCTGCCTTGGGCGCTGTGAAGTTGCAGCATTGTCAAAGTATATGTACTCGCCGGACTTTAAGATCTCAAAGTCCTTGCGAAAATCGCTAGGTGCGCTCATGATTATCCCCTTAAACTATGTTCTGAATGTAATAAAGTGTCTTTTGTTTGATCTCGGGATCCGGAATCAGGCCTGCTA
Source organism: Butyrivibrio sp. NC2007 (assembly GCF_000421405.1). Lineage (GTDB taxonomy): Bacteria > Bacillota > Clostridia > Lachnospirales > Lachnospiraceae > Butyrivibrio. Next base: position 77,746 of record NZ_ATWY01000013.1, on the reverse strand, counting down.
CGCTGTCCAGTCTTGCCTTGATCATGATCTTCTTGGCTTCTAACTCATCAATACCACGGGTCTGCATGTAGAACAGAAGATCCTCACCAAGCTCACCTATGGTTGCTCCGTGTCTTCCCTCAACATCTTCTTCCTGGCAAAGGATCACGGGCATTGTCTTATTTACAACGTCCTCACTAAGAAGGAGTGCGTCTTCCTGTTCATCGCCAACTGACCCTGAGCTTCCCTTCTTGAAATCAATGGTTCCTCTGAAGGTCTTGGAAGCATTGTCCATAAGGACTCCCTTAAACTGCATTCCTGCCTCTGTCTTTTTGCCTCTGTGGTCAGCTACGTAGTTGATATCAAGATTGTGGTCACCTCTTACAAGATAGCCCATATTGCTGGTAAATACTGTGTTCTTCTCTGCAAGGTTAACGTAAGCTCCTGTCAGGGTCTTACATCCGCCAAGCTCCAAAGTCACAAGATCGATCTTGCCATCAGAAAGACATGCTCCACCGATATCATCGAAGTGAACAAAGCCTTCGCCAAGGAGCTGGGTTTTAACAAGGTTTATCTTGGCACCATCCGCTGCAAAGAGTCTTGTGCTGACTCCTACAAAGCCTGATGCGTCATTATCTGATGTGTATGCGATGACAACAGTTACTTCTGAATTCTTCTTGGCATGAATTATCTGGCCTGAAAGAGAAGCCTCTCCATTCTTCATGTCATAGCTTATTACGATGGGCTTATCTGCCTTAACACCCTCTTCTACAGTGTAGATATCTACTGTAGCACCAAGGCTTGTCATAAGGCCGTCAACATCTGCGCCCATTCCTGTACGAAGCGCCTGGTCCTTATCCCTTGCGGAAGTATCGCCGTTTGGCCCAACGTGTCCGTCAATAGGAGCCAGGATCCTGTCATTGTTTTTCTTAAATATCTCTCCCGCTTCTGCAAATGGAACTGCCTTTTCTACAGTCACGCCTGCCGGCAGCTCTTTTGCCAAAGGAGCGTTCTTGTCTGAAATATTAAAATCACTTATCTGAAGGGTACTGTCGTTTACATGCAGGAAATTGTATGTAAGAACGGGCAGCACATTGACCTTCATGTTCAAATCATTACTCATCTGCTCTCCCCTTATCAGCCGTTTCCGCTCATCTCGAGCTTGATCAGGTTATTCATCTCTACCGCATACTCAAGAGGCAGCTCTTTTGATACGGGATTTGCAAAGCCGCTTACGATCATGGCCTTGGCATCCTCTTCGCTTATTCCTCTGCTCATCAGGTAGAAGATCGCTTCATCACTGATTCTTCCGATCTTAGCCTCGTGTCCTACATCTGCATCATTGGTACGGATGTCCATTCCGGGGATTGTATCTGCCCTGGAAATTGAATCCAGCATAAGAGAGTCACAGGAAACAGATGCCTTGGCTTTCTTAGCAGTTTTCTGGATGATGACACTACTTCTGTAGGTTCCGATTCCGCCGTCCTTGGAGATGGACTTGGTGTTTATAACTGAGCTTGTGTGCTGGCCCTGATGTACTACCTTGGCTCCGGTATCGAGGTTCTGTCCCTTGCCGGCGAAGGTGATTCCTGTAAATTCCATCTTGGAGTTATCACCCTTGAGGATTGTCATAGGATACAGGTATGAAGTGTGTGAGCCAAAAGAGCCTGAAACCCACTCCATGATACCGTTCTCCTCAACGATTGCTCTCTTGGTGTTGAGGTTGTACATATTCTTGGACCAGTTCTCAATGGTCGAATATCTGAGTCTTGCGTTCTTGGCAACGTAGAGCTCAACGCATCCGGCATGGAGGTTGGCAACGTTGTACTTAGGAGCTGAGCAACCTTCTATGAAATGAAGATCTGCGCCTTCATCAACGATGATAAGTGTGTGCTCGAACTGTCCGGCTCCGGCAGCATTAAGTCTGAAGTATGACTGCAGAGGGATATCAACCTTAACTCCCTTGGGAACGTAAACGAAGGATCCGCCTGACCATACAGCGCCGTGAAGTGCTGCAAACTTGTGGTCTGTGGGAGGTACGAGCTTCATGAAGTGAGACTTTATCATGTCTGCATACTCACCTCGGAGTGCACTCTCAAGGTCAGTGTAGATAACGCCCTGGGCTGCAACCTCGTCTTTTACATTGTGATATACGAGCTCTGAGTCGTACTGAGCTCCTACACCTGCAAGAGATTCTCTCTCAGCCTGAGGGATACCGAGTCTCTCGAATGTGTTCTTGATATCCTCAGGAACGTCTTCCCACTTACCCTTCATATCGGATTTATGTCTTACATAGGAAGAAATCTTGTCCATGTCGAGGCCTTCAATGCTTGGGCCCCAGTCAGGTAACTTAATATCGTTGTAGAGCTTAAGACATTCAAGTCTGAAATCGCGCATCCACTCAGGGTCGTTCTTCTCCTCGGAAACCTTAAGAACTGTCTCTTCGGTAAGACCCTCGGCCATACGGTAGAAGTCTTTTTCGCTCTCTACGTCTTTAAAATCGTATAGGCTGCGGTCAATATCGGCCACAACCTGCTTGTTGTTAGTATCAGCCATTTTAATCCTCTTTCACAAATCTCTCGAATCCGTTTGCATTGATCTCATCTACAAGACTTCCGTCGCCTGTGTGAACAATGTTTCCCTTAACGAGAACGTGTGTGTAATCTACATGAAGTGACTCCAAGATCTTGGTGCTGTGGGTGATGATAAGAAGAGCTCCGTCCTTTTTCTTCTGGTACTCCTCGATACCCTTTGAAACTGTACGAACAGCATCAACGTCAAGACCTGAATCTGTCTCGTCCAGAATGGCGAACTTAGGCTTTAACATAAGAAGCTGAAGGATCTCAGCCTTCTTTTTCTCACCGCCGGAAAATCCTACGTTTAAGTCTCTGTCTGCATAGGACTCATCCATGGAGAGAATATCCATAGCTGCCTTGAGTGACTTCTTAAATGCAAGAAGCTTAACAGGCTCACCTGTCTGGTTGTGATATGCGTTTCTGATAAAGCTTCCTAGAGAAATACCGGGAACCTCGTATGGGTTCTGGAATGATAAGAACATTCCTGCCTTGGCTCTCTTATCAGCTGAAATATCTGTGATATCCTGGCCCTCAAAGAGGATGTTTCCCTGTGTTACACAGTAATGAGGATTGCCCATGAGAGTAAAGCCGAGTGTTGACTTACCTGCTCCGTTTGGTCCCATAAGTACATGTGTCTCGCCGGGCTTAATATCAAGATTAATATTATGAAGGATCGGCAATTCGTTGTCGATTGATACTGAGAGGTCTTTTACCTGCAATAATGAATTCTCAGACATAGTTAAAATCTTCCTTTCGTAATTCCTACTAACTTGGTAGGAAAAATAATAACACCTCTATTATATGCTTGTCAAACTAAATAGGAAGTAATTTATAATAAAAGCGCTTGACATACCATGCAAAGTTAGTTATTATAATTTCTTGTCAGCACCATGCGGGTGTAGTTCAATGGTAGAACACCAGCCTTCCAAGCTGGATACGTGGGTTCGATTCCCATCACCCGCTTTTTGATAAACCAGCAATGAGCTGGTATTTTTTTGCAGACATTCTAAACGCAAATGATTTGCATTTGCATTTACCGAATCAGAAAGGAGTCTGTAATGGACGTAATTATCGATATAGTTCTTGATGCAGTGATCGACTCTGTCAAGATCCTGCCTTTCCTTTATTTAACATATCTTGCTATGGAATACTTAGAGCACAGAACAGCTGAGTTCACGGAGAACGTTGTTCAGAAGACCGAGCACTTTGGACCGCTCCTTGGCGGCGTTATCGGTATCTTCCCTCAGTGCGGATTCTCGGCAGCAGCTTCAAACCTCTACGCCGGACGTGTCATCACTCTGGGAACTCTGATTGCGATCTATCTCTCAACTTCAGATGAGATGATACCTCTTCTTATCTCTGAGCACTTCCCTGTGGGCACAATGGTCAAGATCCTGGCGCTTAAAGCAGTTATCGGTATCATCGCCGGCTTTATCATCGACTTCGCTGTCCATGCCTATCACAAGGCTCGTGGAAAAAGAGCTGAGGATCCCGTGAGAATTAACGAACTCTGCGAAAAAGAGCACTGCCACTGCGATGATGAAGAGGATGCAACCTTAAAGGGCATGGCTAAGTCAGCCTTTGTGCACACCCTTCACATCTTCCTGTTCGTGCTTGTACTCACTCTTTTACTTAATATAATTATCACCCTGATCGGCGAGGATCACCTGTCAATGCTCCTTAAGACAAACCCTGTTGTGAGCCACATTCTGGCAGGACTCATCGGACTTATCCCCAACTGCGCGCCTTCAGTTATCATCACTACGCTCTATCTTGATCAGATGATAACTCTTGGAACCATGATGTCAGGACTTCTTGTCGGCGCAGGAATAGGCCTTATGGTGCTCTTTAGAGTAAACTCGGAGAAGAAGGTAAACTTCAACGTAGCTATCCTGCTGTTTTTGATCGGAACTCTCTCAGGACTTCTTATTGATGTTCTTGGGATCACCCTCTGATATCAATTGGGGTAAAAGACATGACTTGTAAAATTCATTCACATTCATTTGATGAAACAATAGAAAAGAACTGGCCCGAGGGCGTAAAAAAGACCAAGCAGAGAATTGATATCTACAAAGTTCTCTACCTGGCAGATGAGCCTCTCTCAGCTGCTGAGATTTACAGCGCACTGAACGAGAAGGCATCAAAAGAGATGTATGCGTTCTCCACGGTTTACAGAAATCTCCTGGCCTTTGAGAAGGCAGGAATGATTGAGAAATCTGTTCTCACCACTGAGGATAACGCGGTTTACGAACTCAAGAAGCAGACCCACAGACACTACGCTGTCTGCCTTGGCTGCCACGAGAAGTTCACCATATCCACCTGTCCTCTTCATGAGATTTCAAAAGACCTTGAGACCACCCTTCCGGGATTTGAAGTAACAGGACACCATCTTGAAATATACGGATATTGCAACAAATGCAAAAAGACCCTGGCGCATTAAGCGTCAAGGTCTTTTTTTGAGTCATTGGGGACGTTTCAGATTGACTCAAAATGAGTCAATCTGAAACGTCCCCGGTGACTCACTCTGATGTTGATTCTGTAGCAGCTTCGGTGCCAGCCCCCTCAGCAGCATCTGTGCTTTCAGCTTCAGCGCCGGCTTCGGTAGCCTCGGTAGGCTCAGGCTCGGGCTGCGGGAAGTAGCCTCCAAGAGTTGCCTCTCCGGTTGCTGCAGCAGAATCATAGGAAAGTACGACAGAGGCTCCCTTTAAGTCTTCGCCCTTTAAGCTCTCGCAGCTCAGGTTATACTCAGTGCCTGCATCATCTGTGATAATAAACTCCCATTCACTGCTGTCTGAATAGACATCAAGAGTCACGCCCATCAGTGTATATCCGCTTTGAAGCGTAACACCGTCTCCAATAAAATTGTCGCTATATGTGTTCGCGGAAATATCGTGAAGAACGATCTTTGAAAGATTCATTCCCGTCTTGTTTATAAAGTAAACTTCAAGGCCCTTATGCTTTGCCTTTTCTTCCTTAATCTGAGTCTCACTTGTAAGGACGCCCGAAAGCTCTTTTCCAATATTCTGATAGCTCTCTGTTAGCTCTGTGATAGTCGGCAGGACTTCGTCGATCTTCTTGTCATTCATCTTGGTGAAATCCAGCTGCTCGATCTCAGCTTCCTTATCAGAGAGCGAATCAAGGATGCTTCGCTGAGTCGTATCAGACACGTCAAGGTAGGTATCCTCTGCTGTCTGCTTGGCCTGAGCAAGGAGACTCCTTGCTTCTTCTGCCTCTGCAAGCTTCTCATCCGATGGTCCGCAGGCCACCAGTAAAACAGCCATAAGTGCTGCAATTAAGGGAATAAATTTCCTCTTGTTATTCTTCATGTTCTCTCCCAATCAAATTTAAATATTTCGAAATCAATTATACGAATTTGCCCTGTAATAGTCCAGAAGCAGCGCAACCACGTGGGTGTAGCTCACCTTACCGGAAGATACTCCGTTGACCTTCAGGTTCGTGTCGATGAAGGTATCTGCTGCCTTCTTAACCGTCTTGGTCTCCAGGATCGCTCTCTTTTCGACCAGCTCCCAAGCCTGCTCGGTAAGGAACTGATCATCGTAGCGAACAGTATCGGATATCTTCACATGGGACTTGTACTCATCCTCATCAACCGCCTTGTAGAAATCGTTGTTTACATAATTAAGAACTCCCAGATATCCGCTGTAAACAAACACCGGATCATCAGACTTAATGCAGGACAGAAATCCCAGAAAGTTTGCCTCATCCTCATAAATGTACCCGTGAGTGTGCGCCAGTTCATGGCACATGGTAAAAGGCTTGTTCATTATGTACATCAGATCGTTGTAATTAGCTTCCATAGAAAACGGGAAGTAATACCCCTGCATGTACTGCTGGCTCATGAATCCCGAGAAAGTCAGCGCCTTGGGCCTTACATAATACCCATCAAGCCTCTTGTATTCTCCGGCAATCCCTGCCATAGCCATCCTTGCAGCCTCGTTCATGTCGCCGTCGTAGACAACATTTCCGTCCGCATCTCTGGGCATCAGTTCCGCCATCTCATTACACTTAGACACTATGTAATCTCTTAGCGTCGCCAGGTCCTCAAGATAGTACTCCTCACCTTCTGTCTCCGTAACGCTTAGTGGCGTGCAGTGATAGAGCACGAAGCAGTTTAAAGACATTACGGCTACCACCACGGAAAGCACCAACGCCAGCACCCGTCTATACCACTTTGCGAAATCTCTTTTAATGAAAAAAGATATCACTAAAAGAATCAGCAGAATGGGAAGCAGCACCAATAGCCTCTCCCCCACAGACACGCGAAAAAGACTGGTAAATCTCCCGTATATACCAGTGATCTTCGGGAAGATATTATCAGTGTAATAATCAGAAAAAGACCTGCTCATCCACGCAGCGACATTGAAGATCGCACTGCCTATGAGCAGGACACAAATTAAAAGTCTTCTTAAACTGAATTTATTCATGTCAATTTATTATAACATGGCCTCGAGCGCATTGTTCATAGCGCTGCTTACCTTTTCTGTCATATCATCGGAAATCTGGATATGAAGCATATCGATAACTCTGTTATCTATGGAATATCCGAGGCGATTTGCATGGAACTTAAGATCATCAGAATGAGTAACCTCATAGCTGTGGCGCATATTCTCGCTCAGCATTTTAGTAGCTATCATGGAATCATACGCTTCAGCAAACTGCTCTCCGAACTTCTTCTTGGTCTCGTCATCAAGCGCACCTATTGCGGAAACTGCGCTGCTTGCTGAATTCTGATTAAGGTATGTATTTGTTATGCTATCGGCTGCTGCCAAGAAACCAAAATCCATCATAATAATAGGAATCCTTTCCTCTACCAAATCTGCATTTATAATATCGGCAGGCAGAAAAGAATCTTAACCCCTATTTTCAAAATAAATTTAGTTTCTCGCAAGCCCTCCAAATACCGTCGTCTTCGAGGTTTTCCGTCACAATAGTTCCCAGATTTTTGACTTCCTCGGGAGCTCTTCCCATGACTACTGAAGTTCCTGCTACTTCGAGCATTTCTTTGTCATTTATAGAGTCGCCAAACGCCACGGTTTCAGACACATCGCATCCTAAAAGCTCGCATACTTCCTTGATTCCCGTGCCCTTGTTAAATCCCTTTGGCACCATCTCTACGATTGTGTCCGTATGGAGCATGAAATCATAGATATCCGAAAGCTCTTCAAAGCACTCATCCCTTGTCGGACTGTCGCAGATACATGAGAGCTTGTTCATCTCCCACTCTCCCCACTTATCGGTGATGCCAAGAAGTCTCTCTCCCATCTCCCTTATGACCTTCTGGCCAAACATGTCGTCTGCAAAGTCAGGCTTGTCCATATACAGGTAAGTCGGACCCTCAAGGATAGCCTTAAAGTCATGCTTTTTCACGGCTTCCATGGTCCTTATCCCTTCATCCCTGGTCATGAGCTTATTGAAAAGAACTTTATCCTCATACTCGATCATGCAGCCACAGGCAGAAACTATACCGTCAAACCCGATTCCCAAAAGCTCCTTATTATATACAAAAGCCCTTGCTCTTCCTGTATTGATAAAGCACTTGTGCCCGTTCTCCTGGGCAAGCTTAATTGCCCTTTTTGTACTCTCCGGGATATAGTTCTTGTAATCCCACAAAGTTCCGTCAACATCAAAAAATAAAATCATTGCTTCCACTTCCCATTTTTTTAATATAATACCATTTTTCCCTTCGTATGCTATACTAATTCCGATGAAACGAGATTATTTTGAACAAATACGAAACGGCAGTGAAATTACTCTGAGGGACCAGCTCTATATCATAGCAATGCTGAGTATCCCGGCCATACTTTCCCAGATTTCAACCGTAATAATGGAATATGTAGACCAATCAATGGTAGGACGTCTTGGCCCCACATCATCGGCAGCCATAGGACTTGTATCCTCAACAACATGGCTCATCGGTGGTCTTTGCAGATCAGTGACCATGGGCTTTACTGTCCAGGTGGCTCACAATATCGGCGCCAAGAAGTTCCCCCAGGCAAGGGCTATCAACAAGCACGGCATTATATCCGTACTTATCTTCAGCTCTTTGATCGGTCTTATTTGCTTTGCCATAAGCCGGCATCTCCCATATTGGCTTGGTGGATATGAGGACATCGTAAGAGAAGCAACCATCTATTTTGCAATCTTTGCCCTCGCGCTCCCCATCACGAACCTAGGCGGCGTAGCCTCAGGAATGCTCCAGTGCAGCGGAAATATCAGAACTCCCAGCATCTTAAATGTTGTGGGGTGTTTTCTCAATGTCTTTTTCAACTTCCTGCTGATCTTCCCCTCAAGATACATTTCACTCTTTGGGGCAAGGGTCTTTTTCCCGGGCTTTAACCTGGGCGTTGCAGGAGCTGCGCTTGGTACCGCCATTTCCCAGGGCATAGTTGCACTTACGCTCCTGTTCTTCCTGCTTATCAAGTCCCCGATACTTCATCTTCGCACCGAGGACAAGATTCCTTTCTCGGTAAAAGAGCTGAAGGCAGCCCTCCACATCGCTATCCCCTTTGCCATCGAGCAGGGAATCATGGGCTGGGGATATGTCTTTTGCACAAGGATTGTTTCGCCCCTGGGTGTTACAGCCCTTGCAGCCAACTCCTTCTCGGTATCGGCTGAGAGCCTTTGCTATATGCCGGGCTACGGAATCGCCAGCGCAGCTACAGCTCTCATAGGACAAAGCCTTGGCGCCGGCAGAAACAAGCTGGCAGAGCGCCTCGGGTGGCTTGCAACCATCCTTGGAATGCTGGTCATGACCTGCACCGGAATTCTTATGTACATCTTTGCTCCTTCAATTCTGGGCTTCCTTACACCGGATCCCGAGATTCAGGCTCTAGGTGCACAGGTCCTTAGAATAGAAGCCTTCGCAGAACCGCTCTTTGCCGCATCGATTGTAGCAACCGGCGTATTCAGAGGAGCAGGCGATACACTTGGTCCATCCATAATAAACTTCATCAGTATGTGGGCAGTTCGCCTTACCATGGCATTTTTCCTCGCACCAATCTTAGGACTCCCCGGCGTTTGGATCGCCATGTGCTCGGACCTGTGCGTTCGCGGAACGCTCTTTCTCATCCGTCTTTGGAGAAAGCCTATCAGTAAAGCCCATTCCATCGCAGGCGCTGCGGGTTAACTTGTGATAAAATTAATGTAATTGGAGGAACATGCTATGAAACTACTTCTGGCCGATGACGAAAAAGAACTGGTAAGCGCCCTTGTAGCTATCCTTAAACACAGCAATTACACTGTAGATGCAGTATATAACGGAACTGACGCCCTAGACTATGCCCTCGCAGGAGACTATGACGGCATAATCCTCGATATCATGATGCCCGGAATGGACGGCATGGAAGTCCTTAAGAAAATAAGAGAAAAAGGTCTTTCAACCCCTGTCTTATTCCTGACTGCCAAGACTGAAGTAGATGACCGCATTAAGGGTCTTGACCTTGGCGCCGACGACTACCTTCCAAAGCCCTTTGATATGGGCGAGCTCCTTGCAAGAGTAAGGGCAATGCTCAGAAGAAAAGAGGACTTCGCGCCCGCTAACCTCACCTGCGGAAACCTTACGCTGGACAGAGCAGGGTACGATCTTTGCACAGAGGGGCACGATAAGATCCATCTCTCAGGAAGGGAATTCCAGATGATGGAGATGCTGATGACTTCTCCCGGAAGGATCATCTCCGTTGACAACTTCATGGACAGGATCTGGTCCGACGGCGAAGCAGACGTAAACGTAGTCTGGGTATATATTTCAAACCTTCGAAAGAAACTCGCATCCCTTGAAGCCACGTGCGAGATCAAGGCATCAAGAGGTGTCGGCTATTCCATAAACGAGATTTCCTAAGCCTTAAGTCGAGGAACAATTATGGTAAATAAACTTCGGAAGAAATTCGTGATAACAGCCATGTTATCTCTTTTGGTGATCCTGGTGATCATGATCGCCGTCATTAATATTGCCAATATTTCCCAAAGCGTACGGGATGCAGATAATCTGTTGCAGATCCTGACAACCAACAACGGCTTTTTCCCGGGCATGCTCAAGGATAATAACAATCAGCAGCCGCCAAGGCCGGATCGCCCCCTTGGCTTTGAGCACTTAAACAACATGCGTTCCATGGAGATGCCCTACCAGACCAGATATTTCTGGGTGCGCTACGACTCCTCCGGGAACATCCTTGAAGTTGACGTAAACCATATCGCCTCAGTCACTGAGGATGCGGCAAAAGAGGCTGCCACTGAGGTTTACTCCCGTGGTAAGGATAAGGGGTTCTATCGCTCCTTCAGATACAGGCTGGGAAACAACGCCGATGGCACACAGATACTGGTCTTCAGCGACCTGAGTACCTCGCTTGTAAATGTGTATAAGCTTCTTTTACAGTCCCTGCTCATCGGTCTTTTCACTCTTATTGCAATGTTCATTTTGGTTTTCCTCTTTTCCGGAAGGGCTGTTGCCCCGGCTGTGGAATCCATGGAGAAGCAAAAGAGATTCATCACGGATGCAGGTCATGAGCTAAAGACGCCTCTTGCCATCATCTCAGCAAACATCGATGTTTTAGAGCTTGAAGCCGGAAAGAGCGAGTGGACTTCCAGCATCAGAAACCAGGTAAAGCGAATGAACTCCCTGGTCAAGAACCTTCTTACACTCTCCCGGATGGATGAGGAGAGAATGCACGTTGTCTACAGCGACTTCGACATGAGTGCCACCGTAAAAGAGACTGCTGCTTCTTTTGGGGCAGTGGCTGAGTCTTCTTCAAAGAAATATGTCACGGACATAGAAGACGGCATCCACATAACCGGCGACAAGAACGCCATCAACCAGTTGACATCGCTCCTTTTAGACAACGCCATGAAATACTCCGATGAAAAGGGCAGCATCAATGTTCATCTGTCAAAAGAAAAGAACATCACTTTAGAGGTATCAAATACCACAGACTACATGCCTTCAGGAAATCTGGACAGATTATTTGATCGCTTCTACAGAGCTGATTCCTCAAGAAGCCGCGAGAAGGGCGGCTACGGAATAGGCCTCTCGGTGGCAAGAGCCATCGCCCAGTCCCACGGAGGCGACATACAGGCACTTAAGGACGGAGACAGGATAATCAGATTTGTAGTAACTCTTCCTACCCAGCTCCCTAAGAATCTTCATAAAATAGCAGCAAAATGACATAGCTAAAGGCCGTTAGACAACTTATTCGGATCTAACGGCCTTTTATATTCAAATAATGGATAATAGCTTATTTATCAGAGTTCCTCTGCCTTAACTGCTACAGGTCTTGAGCAGCTTATCTCGAGATTTCCGTTCCTTTGTCTCATCTCATCGATCATTCCCTTTGTGGATGCTCTGTTTCTCATAACGATGCTGTAGTTAAGCTTGTAAAGGCTTCCCATTCCTGATGTCTTTACTTCGCAGAGCTCAGCCTTTGTTGTGTATCTTGCAAAAATGTCATCAAAGATCCCTTCAAAATCAAGTCCTTCAGGTACAGTGATCTTAAGTGTCTTTTCCTCAGCTGCTCCGCTACCAAAGCCGCTTCCCATGAGGATAAGATTTGCTACTGTGATGATGACTGCAAAGATTGCTGCAATACCGATGTAGCCCATTCCTGTTGCAAGGCCTACTGCCATAGCAAGGAAGATGCTTGTGATCTCTTTTCCTGTTCCGGGTGCTGACCTGAATCTTACCAGCGAGAAGGCTCCGGCTACAGCCACACCTGCTCCGATGTTACCGTTTACCAGCATGATGACCATCTGAACAATGGCGGGAAGAAGTGCCAGTGTGATAATGTAGCTTCTTGAGTAGCTACTCTTTATGGTGTACATAAAGGCTATAAAGAGGCCGATGGCCAGTGAACAAACAGTTGCGATCAAAAATGATGCCCCTGTGATAGTACCGTTTGTGATGATGCTTCCAAAAATCAAATCTGATGTAGACATTTTATTTTCTCCTTTTTTCTCAAATAATATTTTCTTTAAACTGCTCTGCGAAAGTTTTTGATGTTGCTCTTGTTTCTCTCTGTGGCGTCTTCGCCGTACATATATTCAACGTATCCTTTTCCGTACTTGGAAAAAGAGGTTTTTCTGATGTTAAGTTCATCGAGTATCTTTGCAAGTTCGATTGACATTGCTCCTGCGATCTTAAGCTCCATCAGGTGCTGGCCGGGAAGAAGGATGTCTTTTCCAACATTCCCTTCAGATAAGCTAAGCTTATCCGTGCGCCATCTGATGTTGGTATCAAAGGTGATGCGCAGGTCCGGATCCGTGGTTCCAGCCATTGCTATGCGGTCGTAGGAGATCGCCATTGCAGGTCTTATTCCTTTGTAGTACTTAAGGAAATAATCGATCTCGTCTGAAATCTGGCTTCTTTCTTCAGGTCTTTTACCATCTACAAGGTATTCCATGGCTTTTTTGTATGGCATTGAGATTCTTCTCTTGTAGACAACGCCTTTGTACTTTTTCTTGATCTCGATAAAAGCATTGGTGTCATCATTTGCAACGCCATATGTCCTTAGCCTTAGCTTTTCCTTGTAGATTGGCTTTTCAAGGGACCTTTCGATCAGCTTATAATCCAGTGTGTCAAAATATATATTTAAGATGGATGTTTTTCCGTAGCTGTCAACTTCTGCCATGCCTTCCAGTTGTTTTCTCAGCTCCGTATACTGCATATCATCCAACAGATATTTCACTTCGATTCTCTGAAATACATCCTTAAATCCTGCCATTTTTTCTCTCTCCGTTTTTGTGCGTTTTTGTTACCTTATAGACACATCATAAAAGCCTTGCCTAAAAATAACTTAAAACAGATATAAAGAAAAAATAATTCGCAATTATGTTATACTAGAGGTAGGGGAACACCGCTAAAAATACAAAGTTTCTAGGAGGTGTAAATGTACAAAAAAGGGGATAAGGTTATAATCCTGGATTACAGTGGCAAGCCACTTGATCCGGCTGTGGTAGCAGAGATCGAGGAAGTCTATGGAGATGACAGAGTAAGGCTCCTTCTGCCGGACCACGCATGCTGTTTGGAGTTCGTTGATCGTTTTGAAAAAATAGATGACGAGAAATACGAAGAAATTCTTCACAGTGTAAGAAAAAGGGAGAAAGCCCTTGCAGTTGATCTTCAGCTGGATATCAGGAAGTTCGCTTCCAAACATCCAAGAAGAAGGAAAGATGAGATCTTCAATGTATTTAATCAGGACAAGCACTATGTGTCAGTCCTGAACGCTTATGCCGGCAGATGCCAGATGTACGGCGAGGAAAACATAAGCGAGCGCTTCTTATATGAATATAAGGACGCACTGGCAGGAATCATCAGGACCAGAACCTTCTTCCACGATCTGGATGAGAGCATTCCGGTTCCAACCTTTAACTGATCTCGCTCTTGCAGCTTGAGAGCCCGATTCCTATGGCCAGCATCAGGTAGGGCGTTGAAGTTACAGTCGAGAAAGAGACTAGAGAATTAAGAAAATATGCAATGACAGGGAGTGCGCAGATAGTTGCTGCGCGCTCCTTTTTGTTCTTAATAAATGCGCAGAGGATCGTTCCCATAAAGAAAAGATATGTGACAGCTCCAAGGAGTCCTCTTTCTATCAGCATTGTCAAAAGCTCGCAGTGAGCATTGGTAAGCTTATTGCCGGGGAAGGTGTTAAGCAGGGAATCTGCAATCTCAGGCACTGAGTAGGCATAAGAATAAAAGCCGTCCTGGCCTACGCCCACAAGCTTTCTCCAGGGCGATAGCGTATGGAACATATCTGCGCTGATGCTCCAGATAAGCCCTCTTCCGTTTCCAAAGCCATACCCGAAGCTGCTGCGCAGTTTATAAACCGCTACCGCTATGCCAATTCCCAGCGCAAACAGCAGAACCTCCGTAAAGAGCTTACCCCTCCACTTTCCGCTGATTTCCTCAAACAGCCTTGATAATCTGTACAGGAAAAAGGCAGACGCCATGAGGATAAGTCCCTTAAAACCGCTGCAGGCCTGAACAAGGAGATTGTCCTGGTAATTATAAAGGCTGCCAAAGGCCAGCATAAGGATATCCACTATCTCCATGGAGAGCCCTAAGATAAAGAACTGAGCCGACATCTTTAAAAAGCTCTTTCTACTGCCAAGACTCCTAAAGAGCAGCAGCAAAAATGCGCCAATTATCACCAGTCCTCCGCTCTCACTCCCCTGTGTAAGAAGAGCTACCAGTCCCAGAATCTCGTATAGGGCAAGAAGGAAGAATTCTTTGGAAAAGAGCTTTTCAGTATAGCAAAGGCCTACTCCCAGCGAAACAAACACTGAAAGAAAGCCCACATACCAGTTGATGTTACCGATGGTGGCCACAAATGAATTGTTCTGATGAGCGATGGCAATTGGGTATATTCCAAATCTCCCGAGAATCCCAAGGACAAACTCAAAGGCGGGAGTAAGCAGCAGAGCTGCTGTGACATATTTTGAAAAAAGTTCCTGCCCGGAGAAGACAAGTGCAAAAAACAGCATAAGGATAACAGTAAGAAAGCCTCCTCTCCAGCCCTCAAGGCCAAAGAAGGAAACAGACTTATTTATGGAAAAGACAAAGCTTATGATGTTGGAGAACAAAAAGGCCATGAGTCCGAAAAAAGCAAAGCTCTCCTTATCTATTCCTGACAAAAGCTTTTTTCTCTCAAACAGCACAAGTACAAGGGCAAAAGCCGCGCTCACTCCCAGGTACAAAAGGCCCTTACTCTCTCCCAGCATATAGTAACCGTCCTTCATATATAAGGGAAGGATGGTGCATATTATTATCAGATAACCCCAGGTTATGTATTTTCGCAATTTAGTAATTCTCCTATGGCAGCATTCTTAGGCGTTATCTCAAACTCCACTTTCTTTTTGGTGCTCGGGTGCTTAAAGACATACTTATAAGCGACCAGGCAGACATTCTTTATTCCGGCTTTTTCTGCATATTCCCGGCTTTTCTCATTTCCGTACTTATCATCACCAAGGATTGGATAGCCTCTGCTGGCCAGCTGGATCCTGATCTGATGGAAGCGCCCTGTAAGAAGATGGATTTTCAAAAGAGCTGTCTCACCCTTTGTAGCTATGACCTCGTATTCCAGTTCTGCCATCTTGGCATCTCCCCCGATGGTCTCTACCTTCTCATCTTCCCTGTAAATATCCGCAAGGCCATTATCTGCACGCCTGATAAGGTAATCGGACAAATGCCCCTTTTCTTCAGTGGGAATCCCTAAGCACAGAGCATAATAGTACTTCTCTGTCTTGTGAAGCTTAATCTGCTGTGCCAGATCTGATGCAGCCTTTTTATTTTTGGCTAGCACGATAACACCCTCAACAGGCTGATCCAGTCTGTTCACAGTAGCAACATAGGGCGGCAAATTTCTTTGCCGCCCTTTGGTATTCATCTTATCTTTGCGGGCAAGATAATTTCTTGCTGCGCTCACAAGGTCCATCCTTCCGGCTCTCGCGCCTTCTGTTGCCATGCCTGCCATCTTGTGGCAGACCAGGATGTCCTCGTCCTCATAAAGATAATCTATGCTGTTAGTCATTCATCATACCTTGAATCTGTAACCTACGCCCCAGATAGTCTCAATGTACTGAGGATTGGAGGTATCATATTCGATCTTCTCACGGATCTTCTTGATATGTACTGTTACAGTAGCGATATCACCGATGGAATCCATGTTCCAGATCTTGCGGAAGAGCTCTTCTTTTGTGAACACGTGGTTAGGGTTCTCAGCAAGGAAGGTAAGAAGATCAAACTCCTTGGTTGTAAAGCTCTTTTCCTGATCATCGACATATACACGTCTTGCAGTCTTGTCAATCTTAAGGCCTCTGATCTCAACAAAGTCGTTGTTCTCATGGCCTGAGCCTACAAGTCTTGAGTATCTTGCCATGTGTGCCTTAACACGGGCAACAAGCTCTGAAGGGCTGAAGGGCTTTGTGATGTAGTCATCTGCACCAAGTCCCAGTCCTCTTATCTTATCAATGTCATCCTTCTTGGCTGAAACCATAAGGATCGGCACGTCTTTCTTTTCTCTGATGCGCTTACATACTTCAAAGCCATCCATTCCGGGAAGCATAAGATCAAGTATTATAAGATCAAAGTCCTCCGCAAGTGCAGTTGCAAGTCCAGCATCCCCAGTGTTCTCAATTGCAACCTCAAAATCGCTAAGCTCAAGATAATCCTTCTCAAGGTCAGCAATCGCCTCTTCATCCTCAACAATAAGTATTCTACTCATACACCCTCTGCCTTTCTATGGATTATTGTGTTTCATTAGCTACAGTTACTGTATCAGAGTTATCCGCATACTCTACGTACTTCCTCAGTACGAAATGCATGCAGGTACCTTCGTTCTCGTGGCTGGTAGCCCAAATATAACCGCCGTGGTCCTCAATGATCTTCTTGACGATTGAGAGACCGATTCCGCTTCCGCCCTGCTTGGAGTTACGGGAGGAATCCGTTCTGTAGAACCTGTCGAAGATATTGGGGATATCCTTCTGGGCAATACCCTTACCATTGTCCTCAATCTCAACTCTCACCGAATCGATCTCATCAAGGATCCTTATATCGATCTGTCCGGTTCCGTCGTCTCTTCCCAGGTACTTAACACTGTTGTTAACAATGTTGTTTATTACTCTCTTGATCTGCTCTGCGTCGGCTACTATCAGTGTATCCGGCGTTATCAGATTGGAGTAGTTGAGCTTGATGTTCTTGCTCTCGAGATCAGCACCAATCTCATCTATACAATCCCCGAAATAATCAGCCACATTGATCTTGGTGAAGTTGTAGGGAATTCTGTTGTTATCAATACTTGAATACAATGTAAGCTCATTAATAAGGTTGTTCATGTCGTTGGCCTTGCTATTAATGATCTTAATGTATTTCTTCTGCTTGTCGGGACTGTCTGCAACGCCCTCCAAAAGGCCCTGTGAGTATCCCTTTATAGCAGTGATAGGTGTCTTTAGGTCATGGGAGATATTACTGATAAGCTCTTTGTTCTGCTTCTCCCTCTCTATCTTCTCTTCCGCGGATTCCTTAAGACGAAGTCTCATGTCCTCGTAGTTTCGGTACATGGCTCCGATCTCACCCTTTTCCTTGACATCCGTCGGAAGTACAAAGTCGAAATTTCCATCCTTGATGTGCTGCATCGCGATGTTCAGCTGATTGATCGGTCTGAAGAAACTTCGCCCCAGCCACATGGTCAGAAGAAGGCTGGTCACGAGCAATATGAAGATTATCGCAACGCACATGTAAATAACAAGCGATGTAGTGACTGCAGTTCTAATGGTTGAGATGAAATACAGACTACCCCTTGCGCCATCGGAAAACAGGAAGTCTACCTGTCTTACCAGATGCTTGGACGAGGTGTAATAAATACCCTCGATACTGTTGCCATAGCCCGGGAGCTCGTTGATAACTGCCTTGGCCTTGTCTCTGCTGGCAGCATAATAAAGCTCACCACCTTTTTTGACTATGATGAAGGAATATCTCGATTCCACCTGCGCATCCAGATCTGAAAGGAACTGTTCATTCTCCAGGATAAATGGATTGGATAACATATTGATGGCGATTTCTTTTACCAGCTCATCGGTCATCTCCGCAAAAGTACCACCGGGATCAGAGATCATACCGTAATCAAACGCGGTGGTATGCTGCTGCAGCTGCTGTTTGTAAGCCATATACCGGCCAAAGGCCATAAATGTGCCCACTGCCAGGATAAGCGGAATGACAACAATCGCCAAGGACGTAATTAAGAGTTTTGTACGAAATCTCATTGTGTCCCCCTAAGCCATAATTAAGTATATCATATTTTGGGCAAACTTAAGATATTTTTTATAGTAGTTTTGCTTGATATGCGACTTTCTCCATGCTACACTTTAATGCGGATAAAAAAACGTTTTCCACACGATTATACGGAGGCTTTGATAATGATCAATTGGAACAATCTTGATACCCTTAATTCCTTTAAGGAACTCTCTAATGTTTCTAAGGTTAACCTTCAGGAGGTTATGTCAGGCGAGAGCGGAGCTGAGCGAGTTAAGAACTACTCAGTACCTATGGCAGCCGGCCTTTCTTACAACTACGCAGCAAAAGAGGTTAACGACGACATCCTCGCAGCTCTTAAGAAGCTCGCTGAGGAAGCTCAGCTTGCTGAGAAGTTTGAGGCTCTCTACAACGGAGAGGTTATCAACACAGGTGAGAAGCGCCTTGTTCTTCACCAGCTCACAAGAGGCCAGCTTGGCGATAAGGTAGTTGCTGACGGCGTAGATAAGAGAGAATTCTATGTTAAGGAGCAGAACAGAATCGCTGAATTTGCAAAGAAGGTTCACTCAGGCGAGATCGTAAATGAGAAGGGCGAGAAGTTCACAACAGTTGTTCAGATCGGTATCGGCGGATCAGACCTTGGTCCAAGAGCTATGTACCTTGCTCTTGAGAACTGGGCTCACAGAACAGGGAACTTTAAGATGGAAGCCAAGTTCATCAGCAACGTTGACCCCGACGATGCATCAGCCGTACTTAATCAGATAGATGCAGCTCATTCAATCTTCATTCTTGTATCCAAGTCAGGTACAACACTTGAGACACTCACCAATGAGTCTTTTGTTGTAAATGCTCTTAAGAACGCAGGTCTTGATGCTTCCAAGCACATGATCGCAGTTACATCAGAGACATCACCTCTTGCAAAGAGCGACAACTACCTTGAAGCTTTCTTCATGGATGACTTCATCGGCGGACGTTATTCTTCAACATCAGGCGTTGGCGGAGCAGTTCTTTCTCTTGCATTCGGTCCTGAAGTATTTGCTCAGTTCCTCGACGGCGCAGCTGAGGAAGATAAGCTCGCAGCAGGAAAAGACCTTATGACAAACCCTGCAATGCTCGATGCCCTCATCGGTGTATTTGAGAGAAACGTTCTCGGATACGAGAGCACAGCAGTTCTTCCTTACTCACAGGGACTTAGCCGTTTCCCTGCACACCTCCAGCAGCTTGATATGGAGTCAAACGGAAAGAGCGTTAACCGCTTCGGCGATCCTATAGACTATGTGACAGGACCTGTTATCTTCGGTGAGCCCGGTACAAACGGACAGCACTCCTTCTACCAGCTCCTTCACCAGGGAACAGACATCATTCCTCTTCAGTTCATCGGCTTTAGAAACAGCCAGCTCAGGAACGATGTAGATATCCAGGGCAGCACAAGCCAGCAGAAGCTCTGCGCTAACGTAGCAGCTCAGATCGTAGCGTTTGCCTGCGGCAAGAAGGATGAGAACCTCAACAAGAACTTCAAGGGCGGACGTCCTTCAAGCATCATCATCGGAGATGAGCTTGATCCTAAGTCCCTTGGTGCTCTTCTTTCACACTTCGAGAACAAGGTTATGTTCCAGGGCTTTGTATGGAACATCAACAGCTTCGACCAGGAAGGTGTACAGCTCGGTAAGGTCCTTGCCAAAAAGGTTCTTGCTCACGATACAGACGGAGCACTTGCAGAGTACAGCAAGCTTTTGAACATCTGATAACTTAGGTAAATGAAGACAAAAATTAAGGGAGCTGATTCTCAGCTCCCTTTTTTATATGCTTTTTGTTGTTATTACATGGACTTCATCATTTCCATTACAAGAGCCGCGCAGTCTTTTGCAGCCTTCTTCTCAAACTCCGGATAATCCATTACGTCCGATCCGTCAGCCTTATCTGAGATTGCTCTGATGATAACGAACGGGATCTTGTTGAGATAGCACGCCTGAGCGATTCCGGCGCCTTCCATCTCGCAGCACATTCCGCCGAGATCTTTTATAATGGAGTCCTTGACGTCCTTCTCCGCAATGAACTGATCACCGCTGCATACCCTTCCTTCAAATACTCCAAGGTCAGGTGCTGCTGTCTTTATAGCAGCCTTTGCCTTCTCAATAAGCTCTTTATCTGCAGGGAAAGACAGTACTCCCATCTGAGGGATCTCGCCCTTCTTATATCCGAAAACCGTAGCATCAACATCGTGATAAGCTGCATCGGTTGAAAGTACGATGTCGCCGATATTGATCCTTGCATCTAAAGATCCTGCAACTCCTGTGTTGAGAACGTGGGTTACTCCGAATTCATCCGATAAAATCTGAACGCAGATTCCGGCATTAACCTTGCAGATTCCGCTTCTTACAACGACAACTTCGGTATTTCCGATGGTGCCCTCAAAGAAATCCATTGAGGCTTTGCTGATAGTTCTTTTAACAGTCATAGCGCTCTTAAGAGATTCTACCTCGACCTCCATGGCGCCGATAATACCAATCTTCATGAACTTCTCCTATTATGAATCGAAGAACTGACGTCCGTCATCAGTTACAAGTCTGTCTGTCTTGGGATACTCAAAGATAGCCTGATTATCTGCATTGTCCTCAAGGTACTTAGCAAATCTCTCTGCATGCCATTTAGCAAGCCAGAGGTTGTGCATCAGATAGTTGCCACAGTTCTCCTCATTAGATCCGGGAACTTCTGTTGAATCAGCAACTGACTTAAATGCTCTAAGAAGCAGATCGTGGATCTCCTTTGGAGCACGTCCGCCCTTAAGGATGAGATAAAAACCTGTAAGGCATCCCATAGGACCCCAGTAAATAACTTCATCCTTCCAATCGGGGTCATTTCTAAGATAAGTAGCAATGATATGCTCAAGTGTATGCATGGCTGCTACATCAACTGCAGGTTCTTTATTAGGTCTTGTCACTCTTACGTCGTAAGTTGTTATGACATTATCACCTACCTGATCCTGTCTACTGATGAAGATTCCGGGTATGATCTTGTTGTGATCAACTGAAAAACTAGGTATTAAATCCATATTTCTCTCCTTTTAATTATTCTCTGGCTGTCTTGTGGAATACATCATAGGAGTCTTTTAAATACTCTTTGATATTCTCGTAGTCCCTGTTTGCAATAGCCGTGTAGAGCGTATCTACGATATAGAGCTGAGCAAACCTTGAACTGTTCAGTCCGCTCTTTTTATCAATCTCTGGAGAGGTTGCAAAAAGAACCTGATCGCAGCCGGTGGTCAAAGCATTGTTACCAAGCTTTGTAACTGCTATTGTAGCAGCTTTACGCTCTTTTGCAATATTGTAAAGCTGCATAATTTCAGTATTTTTAGCATTGTCTGCAAAAAAGATTGCCACATCATCAGGTGCTATCTGGGAAACTGTCATGAGGTTCATGTGATGATCCTGATTGAAAACTACATTGTAGTGTATTCTAAGAAGCTTGCAGTAAAGATCGTAGGCAGCTATTCCCGCAGTTCCTACGCCAAATACCTGTATCTGCTTTGCTCCGATGATTGCTTCAACCGCATCATTGAAAGCTTCTGCAGCAAAGAGTCTGTATGTAGTCTGTATGGCCTGAACACTGGTTGCACAGATATTGTCGGCAATTGACTGTAGCGATGTATATTCGTTTATATCCTTGAAGGCAATCTTAGGCGCATTCTCGCCTACCTTTTCAAGGTTTGTGTTAGCCTCAGCGTAATATGCGTTTTTCAGGTCTTTTAGACCATCATACCCTATAGCCTGAGCAAATCTTGTCCAGGCTGCCTGAGTAGTCCCCGACATTTCCGCCAGCTCTTTTATTGGGTGTTTAAAGAGCGCGTCCTTATGTTCCAGAACATAATCTGCCACCAGCTTCTCGGAAGAGGGCAGCTCATCATAACTACTTCTAATTTTTTCACTTACGATATTCATGTGCAGCCTCCATACATAAAATTCTCCCACTTACTAGTATATCGCATTTTTGATAACGAAATGAAATTAATTTTCAAACAATTACGAATCTGTTTCTTAAATATTTATAAAATAAAGAGTATTTTCTGTCTCTTTATGATATTCTGAATTTACGGCAGTTATTTGTGTATTTATACACTTAAGCGCAATGCGCAGGAAAGGAGATTTCTTATTATGAAATGGGTATGTCAGGTATGTGGTTATGTTCATGAAGGCGACACTCCTCCGGAGGCTTGTCCTGTATGTAAGGCACCGGCTGAGAAGTTCACCAAACAGGAAGGCGAAATGGTTTGGGCTGCTGAGCATGTAGTTGGCGTTGCTAAGGGCGTTCCGGAAGACATTATTGAGGATCTTCGTCAGAACTTCAACGCAGAGTGTACTGAAGTTGGTATGTACCTTGCTATGAGCCGCCAGGCATATAGAGAAGGTTATCCCGAGATTGGTGATTATTACGCAAAGGCAGGCTGGGAAGAGGCAGAGCATGCTGCTAAGTTCGCAGAGCTTCTTGGTGAGGTATTAACTGACTCCACAAAGAAGAATCTTCAAATGCGTGTAGATGCTGAGAACGGCGCTACAGCAGGAAAGACAGACCTTGCAAAGAGAGCTAAAGCTCTTGATCTTGATGCGATTCATGACACAGTTCATGAGATGGCAAGAGACGAAGCAAGACATGGAAAAGCTTTCGCAGGTCTCCTTAAGAGATATTTTGGATAATTATTCATTTTTTGCATAAAGCAGATTTTGAGGATTGCCATTTTCCGTGGCAGTCCTCTTTTTTTGTGCCAAATTTTTCCTGATATTTATATGAATTTTGATATTCAGAAAAGATTTTTGTAAAATATACTTGACATTATTCTATTGTGGTTTTAATATATGATTATCAGCTGACAGATAAGTAGTTAACATATAAACATTGTTTCATTCTTTATCAGGAGGAGAAATATAATGAACGCAGTTGCATCATATGGAATGGTATTTGGTTTAATGATTGGTCTTGTTATTGCAGTAATACTTCTTAAGTTTGCAAACAAAGATCACAGGTTTAAGACACAGTACGACGAGAGACAGGAATCCATTAAGGGTCGCGGATACAAGTACAGCTTCTACACTCTGGCTTGCCTGGAAGCAGCTCTCGCAATCCTCGAGGTAGGTGACATCTCATTTGGAATTGAGAGATATCTGGTACATTTTATTGTATTACTCATCTCTTTTGCAGTTCTGTGTGTACACAGCATCTGGAACGGAACCTACTGGGGACTTAACAACAACCGCAAGCGCTATACAGCAATCATAGTTATAGCAATAGCTTTAAACCTCATCCCTGTTATTGCTTCAATCGCAAACGGAACACTTGCAAAAGAAGGCTTTAATTCACTTCCGCTTCTGAATGTGATCGTTCTTATTTGGATGGCAGTGATCGGCATTTGTGCCCTTGTTAAGAAAGCCTTCGATACAAAAGAAAATGAGGAGGACTGATCTATGAAGAATCTAAGACTAAAAGCCGCAAGAGCCGGCAAGGATCTCTCCCAGGATCAGCTCGCCAGCCTCTGCGGAGTATCAAGGCAGACTATCAGCGCTATAGAAAAGGGGGACTACAACCCGACCATCAACCTCTGCATCGCAATATGCAAGGCTTTGGACAAGACTTTGGACGAGCTCTTCTGGGAATAAGTACGGTATATAGGACACCTCTTTTGCGACAATCTAGTCATCGCAAAGGAGGTGTTTTTTATGGATGCAGCATATTTTGCTTACAGAGAGATCAGAATTGAAGAGAACAGAAAGAGACGTCTTCGCATAGTAAGACGCCAGAGGATCATCCTCGGTCTTGTGATAGCACTTGTAGTTTTTAGTTTTGCATTTCTGTGTTCCAAGCTGGTGCTGTCAGCTCATTCCGAGAACGGAAGATTTAAATACTACACAACTATAACCGTTCACAGTGGTGACTCCCTTGGAAGCATTGCAGGGGATTACATCTCCTCAGAATACAAAGACGCAGACTCCTACATAAGAGAAGTCTGCGCAATAAACAGTCTGGGTGAAGACGGCCGTATCAATGCCGGCGAGAGTCTTGTAGTGCCCTACTATTCAGATGAATTTAAGTAATTTGTTTTTCAGCGATGATTATGCAGTTGGAGTCCGGATATTCTGCCGGATTGCCCTTTTCATCAAGGAGTTCCACGAGTTTTCCGAGATTATCAGGATATCCTGGCTCAAGGAGCTCTTCAGCAAATATGATCTTAGCCCCCAGCTCGTTAAAGAACTCTTTATACTCACTTAAGGTAAAGTATCCGAACTGCTCCTGTACCTCGTGGGCGTAGCTCTCAGCACCCCAGGTATAGGTGTAGAGGAACTCTCTGATAAAGTTCACATCTCCGGTTACAGTAAGGGTTTTCTCATCAATAGAGGAAACCTTTTTCTCTTCCGGAATGTCTTTTAGCCCCTTGAAATCATTCATATAGTTTTTAAAGAAATCAAGGCCGGCTTCGGTCTTAAACCTGATGCTTAATGGGTATGAGCCTTTTGTCTTAACTCCGTCTCTTATTATTATCCTTCCGCCCTTATTCAAGCTGTCATAAGCATTTCTAAGCGCTTTTTTGACACTGTCAATCTCAAACCTTCCGCCATCCGTCTCCGTGTAGGAATAGATTTCATGCAGTATTGAGGAAAAGATAATGCTGCCAACCTTGGGGTCCATGGTATCATCGACAAAGTTGTGGACCTGAACTTCCCATTTATGGCCATCACGGTTTTTCTTCTGGTTAAGGGTCTCTATGACATTAGCTGATATGTCTGTTCCGATTACCTTCTTGTCTGGATAGCTCTTTTCCAGCTTATCAAGAAGGATTCCTCCGCCGGATCCAACATCCACAACGCTCTCTCCGACCACGTAGTCGATGATGCTGTCCTTGGTGCTGGAAGTTACATCATTCATGGTCTTAAGATATTTATCCTCGTTGTTGAGCCTGTCAAAGGCATCGCGTCTGAAGCCGAACATGTCATAGAGAACGATTATACTCTTCTCAAAGGTGAGAAGTCCGCTCCTTTCAGCTTCCACGCAGAAGTCTATGAGTTTCTCACAGACAGAAGAGAACTTAAAGTCAACAAAGGCAGAACCATTTTCTATCTTCACATCTATGTCCACGTTCTGGACTGAAGAGTCGAGAATGTATTTCTCTATGATCCTCTTCTTGTAGATGTTTACATGCTTTTTGCCCTCGTAGTCGTAGTAGAGACTATCTGAGAGAGGCTTGAAGTTAAGGTGTCTTACTTCTTTTCCTGATCTGTTTATAGCATCTAAAGTGTTTGAAAGAATTGTTCTTATCTGACCCATGTTGAAATCAGAGAGCGCTGATTCAAAATACCACAGCTCGAATTTCGGGAAGATGTTTTTCTCAAAAAACTTTACATCATTTTCGAAGAATTCTATTTCTCTGGGGCACAGTTTCTGGAGTCTGTACTGGGCAGTAAACTCAGATAAGTCTCCTGCAATGATCCTGTCAATTAAGGACTCCACGCTTTTCTTAATGTTGTTCCAGATATTTTCACTGGCTGCCCTGATTATGCACTCATTAAGAGACATAAGGATAGCTTTCTTCTCATCATCTTTAATATCAATAAGAGGCGCGTTAGCTGATACGGAGATCTCTCCTCTGATACACTGACCAACTATTCCGTGAGTCTTTATGAGAGTATAGATTGTTCCTGCATCTCCG
Organism: Butyrivibrio sp. NC2007; assembly: GCF_000421405.1. Taxonomy (GTDB): domain Bacteria; phylum Bacillota; class Clostridia; order Lachnospirales; family Lachnospiraceae; genus Butyrivibrio. Next base: position 51,744 of record NZ_ATWY01000013.1, on the reverse strand, counting down.
GTAACGTCTTTGTAAATTTCAGCTGAGGCAATATTGTGGATATCCAGTGGATAACCCTTTTCAATCCAGGTTTTCCTCTCCTTGGAAAGACCTCCCTTGGCTACTTCCGACCACTTTAGGGTTGTCTCCACAATTTCTTTTACCCTGCTGCCAAGCTTATCTCTCCCTGCAACTTCGTCGAGAATATCAAGGGTTCTGATGACATACATGAGAGTCTCTCTTCCGGAAAGGCTTCCCATGCTCTCAAGTCTCTCTGCATTTACATAGACATTGTCAGTGCATGTGAGAAAGCGAAGCCATACGTGCTCCTCCAAAACTCCCTGCTTAAGGCTTCCGCCATTCTCAAAGTATTTATCAAAATTACTGCTCATTATATGCTCCTCAAAAAATTATCAGTTCATATCATAGCACAAAAAAAGAAGGAATCAACTTCTGCCCCAGGGCAGCATTCATTGATTCCTTCTAAATGTTTTTTAATTGGATTCTCTTGTTTCCATAAACTCATCTATAACTTCATAGATTGCAAGGTTTGGATCATCTGTCATCTTTATCTGTGCGCCAAGCTCAAGGAGCTGATCCTGGCCGGTTTCTCTCTTCTCCCAAACCGGAAGGATCTCGCCTGATGAAGAACCATCAGGGCCTAAGAGATATCCGTTGGGATCGCCGTTGTAAGCAAAGTTCACCCAGTAGCTCTGCATGATCTCGGACAGCTTATAGTCTTCATCCTTGTAGAGTCCCGGATGTCTCCAGAGATTGCCATAGGCATAGGGAAGCTCACCGGCGTGGTAATTAGAGAGGATATTGTTAGTCTTGGTGAAGTAATATTCATAAGCCGGTCTGTTCTGAGAGACCATGTAATTGTTCCACACATAGTGGGAATAGCTAAACCACATGGCGCTGTACGCCGTATTCAGAGCACCCTTGGCTTCGCCCTTCGCATCAACAATAAATGACTGGTCCCTTGGAGGAAGATCCCAGGGTACAACCTCCGCCATTTCATCGCCGTAGTCCGGCATATCTTCTTCAATTAGGTCCTCATAGTTCTCTCTGGTTGCCTCAGTTCCCAGCAGGAAGGCATCAGCCTCTTTTGCATTAAAACCGTTAAGCAGAGCCTGCTCGTGGTTCGCGCCTCTCTCATAGGTGAGGTAGGGCTGTTCTGTTATTGCATATCCATCAACAGTCATTGATGAATTCTGAGTATGGGTTTTAACCAGCTCGGAAGCTGGGATGTTTCTCAGTTCAGCTGATGATGATACACCAAACTCTTCTCTGACCTCGTCGCCTGTTGCAACAGCATCCTCGTAATATCTGAAGGTGTGGAAAGGCTCTTTTGCCACAATACCACTGGACTCGGCTATCGCATACCTGAAGAGCCCTTCGGTAAGTGGCGATACGCACAGTGCGTTTACTGAAGATGCACCGGCTGATTCTCCGGCGATGGTGATCTTCGTCTTATCACCGCCGAAAGCTTCGATATTGTCATAAACCCACTGAAGAGCTGCTATCTGATCAAGAAGTCCGTAGTTACCGGTAGTTCCATTGGGGGACTCTGCCTTTAAGTCATCGGCTGCATAATAACCGAACACGCCAAGTCTATAAGCAAAGTCAACAAATACAACTCCCTTGGCTGCCAGGTTCTCGCCCCTGTATTCGGAATACGAGGAATGACCTGTGGTAAGGGATCCTCCGTGGACATAGAAGATGACAGGAAGGAGTTCAGCTCTGTCGTCTCCCGGTGTAAAAACATTTAAGTAAAGGCAGTCTTCACTAACTTCCTCTGTGTACTCATCCCCGAACTTCACCTGGTAATCATGCCAGCCAAGGATGTGCGAAAGAGAATCGTAAAAGACCGAGCCTTGAGTCTGCATAGCTCTTGGTCCGAAGTGGTCGAACGCTCTTACGCCATCCCAGCCGTCAGCCTTCTGGGGCTCCTTAAATCTGAGCTCTCCTACAGGGGGCTTGGCATAAGGGATTCCGGCATAAACTCTTGCTGAGTGGTCCTTGTTATAGACACCTGTCAGCTGTCCCTGCTCAATCTCGACTACATCTGTGACATCGGGATTTCTGTTATCTACAGCAGGAACTCTTTTAACAGGGGGCTTTGTCAGAAACAGATTAAGCAAAAGGACTATTACAAATATCAGAAAGGCAAGAAGCGAGTTCTTTTTACTTCCGATCTTTTTGTAAAAGACAATCCGGTAACAAAGCAAGGCTAAGGTTGCGAGAATTCCCACTATCCAGCCGACGATCATGTTCTTAGAAAGTTCAAGGACTGCTATATAAAGCAGTCCTGTCAAAATCACAAAAATATTAAATAAAACCATTACAAGATCCTCATGAATCAAAAGGTATAGGTTGCTACAAAGTCCATTCCCTCAGGAGCAGTAACATCCGGCTTGTCGCATGAAAGCACGGGCTTTCTTCCCTCTGAAAGAAGCTGAGTCTCAAAGTTATAAAGGGCAATACCTATATCTATTTTCTGAAGGTCATAATCAGGAGTAATGTATCCCTTGTCATGAGCCTCGAAGAAGTGAGCCTTGTTATCCTCTATAACAATTCTCCAAGGCTGCTTGTTTACAGCTGAAGGTGCAAGACGAACTGCTTCAAGAGCATCATGAAGTCCCATTCCCATGGAAGCACTCTCGGTTATAGGTGTAGCAAAGCTTCCGTTGTAAAAGAGCTCTTCAAAAGATTTTCTGCTATCGGCCTTAACGCCCTTTCTCATAAGGACTTCCTTAACTGACATCTTAGCCGCTGTAACTCCAAGAGGACTCATGCATGGCATGTATTCTCCGTCCTTAAGGCCTGAAGCTGTCTCAAACTTATCTCTTGGCATTGTTCCGCCGATCCATACTGTACCAAGTCCCAGCTGATGTGCCTTCATAAGAAGCTTCTGGAAAGCGTATCCGTAAGCCTCTTCCATGTGTTCTTCTTTCTTAACTACAGCTGATACATATAACTTCTCGCCGCTGAGCACCGGGCTTGAAAGGTTATTCTCCTTCGCATCAAGGAAAACAAATCTTACATTTACTCCGTAAGGATTTGTGATGCTCTCAGCATACTCTTTTAACTCATTAATAACATCATCAGACGGATAATTGCCGTCAAATGCTCTGACACTGCGCCTTGTCTTTACTTCCTCAAGAAAACTCATGCGTAGACCTCCATTTAATTTTACATTGTGTACAATGCAATTGTATCACACATTCATCAAAACGCAAGTGTTTTTTGAGCCCTAGGGACGGAGTCAGTGGCTCATTTTTCTTTCAAACACAATCTCTGTATCGCTTGAAAGATCATCTCTATATACATATCCAAGTCTGTCAAAAGACCTGATATCTTTCGGATCCTCTATTCCGCGCTCAGCCATGAACCTAACCATCTCGCCTCTGGCCATCTTGGCATAGGTACCCTTAGTTACGAATTTCCCTTTCGCCATTTCTCCGAATGTAACTGTCACATAATGGTCTTCCGCGCACAAGTACTTCTCAATACACTTTGAGTACTCCTTTGAGGCAAGGTTAACTATAACCCCGGACTCATCCCTCACTTCTTCGTACAAGCGAGAACCCCACAGCTCATATAAATCTTTATGTCCGCCAATCTCCGCTTTCGCCTGCATCTCAAGCCTGTACGGTGTTACACCGTCCATGGGCCTTAGTACACCATAAAAACCTGACAGTATCCGCAGATGCTCTTGAACATAGTCAAAAGAGCTATCCTCAAAAACTGCAGGTGCCATGTATTGAAATGCGATTCCTTCATACGCCAGTATTGCAGGCGTCAGCCTTTTGCTAAGATCCATTTCCTTGATACGCCTAAAATTCTGCTCGGCTATCTTGTCATTACAGCCCCACAATTTTTGCAGATCTTCAAAAGACTGCTTCCGTAGCCACTCAAGAATTTCCTGTGTCTGCTCCAGAAACATAGGCAGTCCCTGATACTCAAGCTTATCGGTATCAACATTCATTTTCTTGGCAGGGGAAAGGATTATCCTCATGAAAGTTCTCCCAGCATCTTTTCCGGATCATCAGCTGCTTTGACTTTGTCATTAGCCCTTATGATGATGCCTTCTTCATCGATTAGGTATGTTGTTCTTACTACGCCCATGGATACTTTTCCATAGTTTTTCTTTTCTTTCCAGACATCATAAGCCTCTATCACTTTACGCTCAGGATCAGCTAAAAGCGTAAAAGCAAGGCCATATTTTTCCTCAAATTTCTTGTGAGACGCTACAGTATCTTTACTTACTCCAAGTACAACAGCTCCCTTTTCCGTAAACTGAGGATATCTCTCAGAAAAACCACAGGCCTGCTTGGTGCATCCTGCGGTATTATCCTTAGGATAAAAATAAAGTATTACCTTCTTACCTCTGTAATCTTTAAGTGAATGCATTTCTCCATTCTGATCCGGAAGCTCAAACTCCGGTGCTTTGGTTCCAACCTCTAACATAAGATAACCCTCCTTTTTTGTTTCCTCGTTCATCGATGAATTGACATATAATTTGACCAGCAAAGTTCCAAAAACCTCTTCTTCTGAATATACAACTCTCTGACCTCCTGATCTTCAAACAACAGAAGACATTCCCATTCTGACATAAGTTTTAGGATCCTTTCTCTTTTTTCATAATTTTTATACTCATATATGTCAAGCGGGATATCACTTTTTAACTCCGACAGTACCATTGCCAAAGACAGCTTATTCAGGTCTTTAAATTTCTTTTTCTCACGTTCAATACTCTCTTCGAAAGAGCTTTTATCAAGGTTTCTGATATCGTGTATCTCAGCATATCCATATTTCTGTGGAGAACGCAATAATTCATCATTCCCGTTGTAATCATGGTAAAAGCTTGGCTTAATCGAAGCCTGTTTTATAGCTGTATCCAATACATCAAAAGCTTCCTCTTCAGGGTCAAACCTGTATGCATAGCATATTTCAGAGCAAACAATAATCTCATCACGGAAATTATGCTTTGCACATCTATATCCGATAACAATGCAATTTCCTTTATAATTTGCATAGAATCTGTTTTTTATTTCTACATAGTCCTGTTCTCTTGATTTCAACAAGCCCAGTGACTTAACCAAATTTTCCATACTCATGCTGTAACCAGCCTTCCTCTGCGCTCTGCAACGCCTACTGTTATCTGCATACCGGCGTTGAATTCGATGGCGTCATCAAGAATTCCGTCGGAAAAGACAACTCCCTTTTCGCTCATGTCCGAAGTGAGTATCAGGTTTTCCTTCTCTTTGATCTGTCCGTAAACAATGTCCGCCTGTGTAAAACGGCTTGGATAGGGCTCTCTTACCTGGAAAGTAAGATTTCTGCTGCTCCAGTCATATTCCGGTTCTCTGATCGCTCCCAGGCCAAAGGCCATTGCCATTCCCTTAAACTCAGCCATTACAGATTTATGCCAGCCGGTCATTCCAAAACCTGTTGAAATAATGATACCCGAAGACGACTGATTTTCAATACGATTCCTGTAATTTATGTGATACTTGGCAGATGTATGATTCTCTACGCCCACAAAGAAATCATTTACTGCGTAAAGAACCTGTCCGTCCTTTGATGTGACCTTACCCATTGTAACATCTTTTGCACTGAATTTCTCATCTATTACTCGTGAAAGGATTCTCTCCATATCCCCTGCTTCAAAGGGGAGCAACACCCCGTCCCACCTTTCGGGATCGGGGTTTACTCCTATGAGGGGCTGGCCATCCAGGTACTTCATGACATTTGCCACAAGACCGTCCTGGCCTACGGCGATAACGATATCCTTCTCTCCGAAGATCATGTTGGGAATATACTCCCTGTCGATCTCCTGGAGTCTTGCTACCGGGCGGACATAGCTTCTTACCTGCTCGAGGACTGCATTGTAAATCTTGTCCTCTCTCTCGTAGTCAGTAAAATCGGCACCCAGATGCTCTATGTAAAATCTTGCCTGCTCTACTGTGTTGTAGCGCCTCTTAAGTTCTTCATATCTGGTGCGTCTCTTAATGAGAACTACCTTGTTCATTCCTCTGTCAGCCATGTCCGCCTCCTAAAACTTATGCCTGTTTTTTTACCAGGTTTTCTCCGATTCCGTTTGCTATTGTCTGAAGAAGATCAGGTGTCATGTTGAAGGTACCGATCTTATCAGCGTTTTCTCCGATGTTCATGAATGCCCTTGCCATGAGGGTTCCGGGATCCATCTGAGCCATTGCACATGCTTCAACCAGTGCTACGTTTAGGTTGTTGTATGCTCTCACAATGCCTTCAACTGCATAGGCTTCCTGGTCCGCCTTGATCTTAGCATTCTCGGCTTCCAGAGCTGTATACTCTTTGTTTTTCTTCTCCAGTTCGATTTTTCCAAGCATCTCTTCATTGTCGATCTCCATTTTCTTTGTTGCCGCTTTTTCTCTAAGTTCCAGTTCTTTTTCCTGTTTCTCTGTATCAAGTGCAAGATTTGCCTTCAGGGCTCTGAGCCTCATAGCCTGCTCTTTTTCCTGCTTCTCATTGTTCATGGTAAGCTCTGCCTGAAGGGCCTTGAGTTTCATTGCCTGCTCTCTCTCCTGCTCTTCCTTCTTCATGTCCAGTTCACACTGCTGGACATATTTCTTCATATCCTGCTCTTTCTCTTGCTTCTCACGTTCCTTCTCGGCAACCTTGATCTCGGTGTTGATCTCATTTTCCTTGATGATACGCTCTTGCTCGATGGCTGCATTTCTTCTCATGTAGATCGCATCATCCTGCTCCTTTAAGATTTCCTCTCTGGCTGCTGCTTCAAGAGCTTTTCTTGTCTCAGCGTTTGGATTGATGCCCAGGATATTAACTCCCACGATGCTGACGCCGAGCTTTGTAATAGATTCATCAGCTTCAAGCTTATCGACGATCACCTTGGCCATCTCATCGGCACATCTTATCACGGTCCTTACATCTTTCCTGCTGACTTCCCTGATGATGATCGCCTTGATGATATTGTTGATCCTCTTTTCGAGAAGTGCCATTGTAACTGCTATCTTCTCATATACCGCAGCTCCCTTGTTGTAAGAGAAGTCCAGCATCTGTGTTGCCTTCTCGTAATCAGTGAGCATGTATGTCGTAACACCCTGTACACAAACCCTCTGATAATCGCTGGTAACAAGGTCATCAAATGCAAATGCTCCGTCAAAGGCGGTAGAAGGCGCTACCATAATATTCGTTGTCAGCTCGTTGTAAAGAAGTGAAAGACCAAGTCCCTGTTTCACTATCTTTCCGTTCTTAACCACCATTACATAATCATTTGGACTAAACTTTTTAAATTTCATATCCTGCCCCTCCTTAATTTATAGGTTTTATTAGTAGCGATTTACTACTATTTATTTCTTGATTACATATTAGTAGCAATTTGCTACTTTGTCAACAGGCAAAATAAAAAACCTCGAAAAATTTCTTTTTCAAGGTTTTCATTCGCTATAGTTATCCAATATATCTGTATTCTGCAGACATCTTATTGCTGGTCCTGGACTTTATCTTTTCCCCTGTGGCCTCGATCTTGGGCGCTACCAGTGCTCTGAAATTGGTCTTATAGAACTTCTTGCCAAGGACCAGTTCATACAGAGCCTGAAGATCGGGAAGAGTAAAGGTTTCCCCCGCCATGTTAAAGGCAAGGTCTGAGTTTTCAAAGAAAGTCCTGAGCTTCATTATGGATTCAATAATGATCTCCACGTGATCAAAAGCAAGCTTCTCGCTTTTACCTTTATCAAGAGCCACCCTGTTTTCATACTCTATCCGGCCGTTTTTAAATCTCTTTACACTGACGGGATAAACAATCTCCGCTCCGGACTCATCGTTATAAAGGCGTATCTTGTCATCCTCAAACTCAAGATCAAACCACTCTCCTGTGGTCTTTATCTCTGACACATCGCCGACAAGGGCAAGGTATGCGATACTCATAACCCATGTTCTCGGATCTCGCCCGGGCCTTGTGAAGGTATAAATCTGGTCCAGATACACATCCTTGATACCGGCTTCTTCACTGAGCTTCCTGGCTGCAGCCTGATAAGCCGTCTCGTCTTTTTTGATAAATCCTCCGGGCAGAGCATAGAAGCCAAGGTATGGGTGTTCATCTCTTTTTATCAAAAGAGCCTTCAAATGGGCGAAAGTCTCGTCCACACCAAGGACGAGAATATCCGTCGTAACTGAAGGCTTATCATACACCGTATCTGTGTACTTTTCCAAAAACTCTTTTTCAGTTAATCCGTTTAAGTCTTTGCGCTCTGTCATGTGAGCCACCTTTTGTCATGCATTCATTGCCTGCTCGATTGCGTAGGAGAGCTGATCCGGACAGGATGTTGGCTTAAAGCCGCACTTTATTCCGCGGAGCTTTGCAATAGCATCCTCTGCCTTCATGCCCTCAACAAGTCTGGATACTCCCTGAAGGTTTCCGTTACAGCCGCCTGTAAACTTGACCGATTTAATAATATCTCCGTCAACCTCAATATCTATCTGGGTTGAACAGGTTCCTCTTGTCTTGTATATCATGATGTTTCCTCTTTGTTACTGAATTTCTTCGTTTATTATCTTAACAATTGTGTTGGTGGCACTGTGAAGATTACTCTTGCTCATGGCCTCAACATATTTCTCTCTGTCGTTGTAGAGCTCTTCTATTGTCTCAACAAGAATGTCCTCATCAAGGTCGTCATTGTCGATGACCATAGAAAATCCCTGCTGTTCAAAGCTCCTTGCGTTGAGCATCTGATCGCCTCTGCTGGATTTGGTTGAGAGTGGGATCAGGATGTTGGGCTTTTTCAGAGCCAGCAGTTCGCAGATTGAGTTAGCACCTGCTCTTGAAACAACGATATCAGCCATTGCAAAGATATCTTTAAGCTCATTCTTGACGTACTCAAACTGCTTGTATCCCGGTACTGTGAGCTTGAGGTTGTCCATCTTCTCTTTTCCGCAAAGATGCACTACGTTGAAGTTGGGAAGGAGTCTTGGAAGTGCGTATCTTACTGTCTCGTTGACAGACTGTGCACCGAGAGATCCTCCGATAACCATAAGAACCGGCTTGTCATCTGTAAAGCCACACAGCTCTTTTCCTGCCTGCTTGGATCCCATACCGAGCTCTTCTCTTATAGGTGTTCCTGTAAGAACCGCCTTATCAGCGGGAAGAAGTCTCATGGTCTCAGGGAAATTACAGCAGATCTTGCTTGCTCCGGACATACTGAGTCTGTTAGCAAGTCCGGGAGTCATATCCGACTCATGGACAATATATGGAATCTTAAGAAGGCCTGCAGCCCTTACTACTGGCACGCTGACATATCCGCCCTTTGAAAAGACAATGTCAGGCTGGATCTTCTTAAGAAGAGTTCTTGCTTCGGACATTCCCTTTAAAACTCTGAAGGGATCTGAGAAGTTCTTGGGATCAAAGTATCTTCTGAGCTTACCTGTTGAGATCCCAAAATACGGAATGTTGTAGTCCTCAATAAGCTTCTTCTCAATGCCTTCGTAGGAACCGATATAGTATATTTCAAATCCTGCCTTCTTCAGGGCCGGTATCAGGGCAATGTTAGGTGTTACATGTCCTGCGCTTCCGCCGCCTGTAAGTACAATTTTCTTAGTTGCTCTCTCACTCAATTTCTTATCCTTCTTCCAAGCTTACTTGCTGTATAAGTATATCATTTTTTAGAACATGTAAAAAGTCATTCTTCCTCTGATGCGTACTTAAGAAGGCCTTCCTTCTCGTATGAAAGGATATAATCATTGACCACATCATCAGCAAAGGCACTCACTTCATCCAGCATTTCTTCGTAGTTATCCAGAGTCATCTCATACTCCCCGGCAATGATGTGATCAAGCATTAGCCTGTTAATCTCCGGAGAGAAATGAATGGTATCCATGTAATTATCAAGGTTTGTTGCAACTTTCCTCTCGCCCTGGAAGCAGAAAATCCTGACGTTGTCATAGGACAAAAGAGCCTTCGTCATCTCTTTTTCGCATCGGATAATTGCATCTTTCTCGCCTTCCCGAAAGCTCATATCCCACCAGAGCATTGAATAAGGCGGATAAAAGAAAATGAATTCCGTCTCAGGATGGGCCTTAACCTGCTCTGTCAAAAGTTCAATGTTTGCATTTACCTTATCCAGATACGCATCCTCGGGGAGCATCTCTTTTACCTCAGTAGGCCTGAAGTACAGGCCCAGAGCCATGTCCGGCCCAAAGCTCTTCCACTTGGCCCAGTTGTAGGAGAGATTTTCATCATAATCTCCCATGAAGGAATTGGCCACTGCATAGGGAATCTTCTCAAATAGCACATCCTTGTTGTAGAGGTACTGAATATCATTAAACGGATTGCGGTCATAGAGATACATGGGACACCCTGTGGATTCGTAGGTAGTCTCAGCTTCTCCGTAGAGCGAGGATGGATCAATATTGTAAAAGACATATTTAAGATCATGCTCTTCGTAGGCCACATCCAGAAGATAACACAGATCCGCTGTGGCTCCGTAAGACCTTATGGCCTTTATGGCATTGACACCATAAGCATCGTTATACCAGGAGTTATCGTTGTTCTCCATAACTGAAGACCCAACAAGAAGAGCGTCGTAATCAAAGTTCCTAAGAGTTCCGACACACTGATATTCCTTGTCATTTAAAACCGCCTTCATCCCAAACCACGGCTTATGGTAGTGATAGAAGGGGTCAAAGGCAAAGACCACTGCTCCGATAAAAACAAGAAGTACCAGAACTGCTATAGCCAGCCTCTTTATGAAGTTTTTTGAGTTTTGTTTATCTGACATGTATTGTTACCGTTTCAATTAGTACTGGAAGTAAATAAATGTGCTGACATTGGAAAGAGATATGAAGGACCATACGAAAACAATTGTCAGCCCAAGTACGGTCTTAAAGCTAAAATACGTCTCCTCAACAAGTTCCTGCGTGTTCTTCCTTGTCATGATAAAGGCGCTGACTATCAGTAATATGATAAGTGTCGCCATATATACTATCGTCTCTCCCCCTGCTATACCAAGCTGGGAAAAGAGCTGTCTCGGGATATAGTTCTCAGCAATGACCAGCTGAGATGCTGTCCTGTAGAGGAATCCCGGGTAAGTCCAGACAAAGAACTGCTTGAACATCTGAATTGCATAAGTCATATCCTGTGACCTGAAGAAGACAAGAGATACCACAAACATAAAGAATGTCAGAGCATTTCCCACTGCCCTTGGCACCATGAATAAAGGCTTTTCCCTAAGGAGATATCTTCTTGGCTTAGCGCTATTTTCCTCACTCTTTGGAGGCTTAACACCTACAATTCCAAGATCGTCCCACACTACCAAAAGCCCCTGCATAAGGCCCCAGCAGATATAGGTCCATCCGGCGCCGTGCCAGAGTCCGCTCAACACAAAGACTATAAGAACATTGATTACGGTTCTGAGCTTGCCCTTTCTGCTTCCTCCGAGAGGAATATAGACATACTTGATAAAGAATCTGGACAGAGTCATGTGCCATCTCTGCCACAGCTCTTTTGCACTTGATGCCTTGTAGGGTGAGTTAAAGTTTACAGGCAGCTTAAAGCCAAGCATCATGCTGACGCCGTTTGCCATATCGCAGTAGCCCGAGAAATCCAGATATATCTGGAAAGCATAGGCGAGCATTACAGCAATCACGGTAAGCGTATCCATGTAATATGTGTAGTGGAAGCCATAGTCCACGGATTTAGCAAGAGTATCTGCCAGGATGACCTTTTTTCCAAGACCTATGATAAAAGACATTAGTCCTTTGGCGAAGGTGCCAGTATCAAAGCGCCTAAGGCTCTTTTCCCTGAACTGATCTATCATCTCCTTGTGGAACGCAATTGGTCCCTGAATGAGCTTAGGGAAATACACGGTATAGAGCGCATAATCGATGAAGGAATAGTGCGGAGCTTCGCCGTTTGCTCTATCCACGATAAACGATATCTGTCCGAAGGTAAAAAAGCTGATTCCTATTGGCATTAGTATCTCTCTTGCAGAAAGATGTGAACCCACAAGAGCATTTAAGTTATCCACAAAAAATCCCAGATATTTGAAGTAAAAAAGCAGGGAAAGATTAAATAACACGCCGATGACTTTCAGAAGCTTTTTGGAAGAAGGTGCCTTCTCCATGACAGCGCTTAAACAGAAGTTTACGGCAATACTGACAAGGAGTATCACAAGAAATGATACCCCGAAGGAATAGTAGAAGTATAAAGACAGGCCAATCAGAAATACATCAGCTATCCTGAAAAGCTCTGCCCTGTTTAAAAGATGCCAGCCTATTAGCAATATCGGCAAAAAGGCCAGTATAAATGTAAAGGAATTAAAACCCATTCGTTTTCTCCACGTGTAAACTCGAAAAGAGTATAACACACTTCGCCATCTTTCTGAAAAAAATGTTAATATAGATATATCTTTTTTAGGAAAAATGGAGATTTTACATGAGTAAGAAAAATACACTGCTTAAGCTTTCAGCCCTTACGGCTTTGCTTGGAGGAGCCTTTGCCTTCTCCGATTATGCATATAAGACGTCAACCGTTCCCCGTCAGCACACAGATGACAGTGAGGATCTTGACCCGGCTATCACTAAGGGAAGGTCCTTTGTGAGAAATCATCCGCGCAGGAGAGACGAATTTATTGAAAGTCTCGATAATCTCCGTCTTCACGCCAGCTTCATTCCGGCTGCGGAAGATACCCACAATTATTGTTTACTTATCCACGGTATCTGGGATAATCACGAATGTAACGGCATCTACGCAGAACACTATCTTGAAAAGGGCTATAACTGCCTGATGATCGACCTTAGAGGCTTTGGAAAAAGTGAGGGAAATTACATCGGATACGGCCTTGATGACAGACTTGATACTCTCCAGTGGATAGACTGGATCGTTAAAAGAGATCCGGATGCAAAGATAATCCTTCACGGAATGAGCATGGGCGCTGCCACAACACTAATGACTACAGGCGAAACTCTTCCGGAAAATGTTAAGGGAGCAATTGCAGACAGCTCATTTACAACACTTCCCGAACAGTTTGCTTCAGCCTATAAGAAATTCAAAGGTTCTTTTGTTCCGACGCCACTTGCCATTATCATCTTAAGGCTCAGCATATTGTTAAGAGCCGGATATGACATCAATGACGTAAGACCAATAGATGCTGTTGCAAGATCGACGACACCCACATTGTTCATTCACGGAGATGACGATACTTTCGTTGATCCCCACATGTGCTCAAGACTTTATGAAGCAGCCAAATGTCCCAAGCAGTACTGCATGATCCTCGGAGCTGGCCACATATTAGGAGTCGTAAAAGACCCTGTAAACTATTGGAACAAGGTTGATACCTTTATTGGTAAGCTCTTTAGCTAAACATCATGACCTTAAAAAGAAACCTTCCCATCCGAAGAAGAATGGGAAGGTTTTTTTATTTCAGTATAAGTCCTACAGGACAATGATCAGAACCCAGAGCATCTGAATAAATCTTGGCATCCTCAAGTTTCGGTAAAAGAGACTCGGATACCACAAAGTAATCTATACGCCATCCGGCGTTCTTGGCTCTTGCCTGGAATCTGTATGACCACCAGGAATATGCTCCCTCAAGGTCTGGATAGAAATGTCTGAAGGTATCTACAAGTCCGGAAGAAACCACATTGTCGAACTTCTCCCTCTCCTCGTCTGTAAATCCCGCATGTCCTCTGTTGGGCTTTGGATTCTTAAGGTCTATTTCCTTGTGCGCTACATTTAGATCGCCGCAGTAGATAACAGGCTTTTTCTCTTCAAGGCCCTTTATAAATTTCAGGAAATCATCTTCCCAGCGCTGGCGGTACTCAAGTCTTGATAAGTCTTCCTTGGCATTAGGAACATAAACCGTAACAAGATAGTAGTCGGGATATTCTGCCGTTATGACTCTTCCCTCGTGGTCGTGTTCCTCAATACCCAGTCCGTAGCTGACTGATATGGGCTTTTCTTTTGTAAAGATTGCTGTTCCGGAATAGCCCTTTTTCTCTGCATAGTTCCAGTACTCCTCATACCCGGGCAGATCAACTTCAATCTGTCCCTCCTGGAGCTTGGTCTCCTGAAGGCAAATCACATCAGGGTTTTCCTTATCCATAAATTCCTGAAAGCATCCCTTTGAAACGCATGCTCTGAGGCCATTTACATTCCATGATACAAGCTTTTTGCTCATAAATTTATAAGTTTCCTTTTATTCTCTGAAGGTTTTCGTCAGTTTCTTTTAACATCTCTCTGAGAGACAGATTCTCCTCATGACTGAACTCGCAGATGGAATACTGAAGGTGATTTAAATATCTGCTTCGCTCAGATAAAAGCTTGGCATTCTGCTCAGACATCTCTTCTCTTAAGGATTCTGCCTTTCCTTCTTCATCTGCTACCACGATAACAGCGAACTCATCGCCTCTTATTCTGCCATAAACACCGTCACTGAAGACTTCTTCAAGGATCTGGGCTACTCTCTTAACTGCTCTGTCACCCTCTTCATGACCATAGAGGCTGTTGATATTCTTAAGTGACTCCATGTGGATATAAGCAACCAATGCACTCTTTCCCGGAACAAACTTCTCCTTCAAAAGGTCATAAGCCCTGGAGAAGAATCCTCTTCTGTTAAGACCTCCTGTAAGATAGTCATTCTCTCCGATGTGATCGAGAACTGAGTCATCTCTTGCAAGCTCTTCCTGAACTTCATAGAGTTCTTCCGTTGTCTTCTGAAGCTCTTTTTCAAGAGATGAAAGTCTGCATGCTCCGGTAACAAGAGCCATTATATTATCAAAGCAATAATCGATAAGTATACCCTCTGTGAGCTCGGAAATCATGATTCCAAGCTGATATTCTCCGGCATAAATATCTCCGAGAATATAGGACCTTCCGGGGTTCTTGGCAAAGGTGGATATTACCTTATTGGTTGAAAGAGTCATTCCCTCATCCTTAAAGGAAATATTATTGCCATCGATGATAGCACTCTTTACGCTGATTTCCTCAGGTCTTGTCCATGGATACTTTATGGTATTTCTGGCATTTTTCTCATAGAGAAGAATTCCGCATGTGGAAATTCCGGCATTCGCAGCCATCTGTGAAAAGGCTTCTGACAATTTGTCATCCGCATATTTCTTGTGAAGGAAAATATCACTGACTCCAAGTACTGCTCTTAGTGCATCAGCTTCAGAACCATTAACAAAAGTAAATTCCTGAGCAGGCTCTAATGGTGGCAGTACCTGATTCTTGGCATAAAATACAGCATCGCTTACTGCTTCATATCCCAGCTGTTCAAACTGATTCTTAACAGTGTTTACAGGATTAACACTCTTGTAGCCATCTGTTTCAGTAAGGGTAAGCACAGGAATGCCTTCAAACTTTTTGAGGAAGGCCTCCTTTTTGAGGATAGTTGTCTTAGATCCGATTCGCTCGATATCAATGATAAGAGCATCAAAATCCGAGGTAACAGCATAGTCAAAAAGCGCAGAATACTGGTATTCAAAGCCTGCATTAATATCACCGGCATCTGAAATAAGATACTTACCGGGGATGACGACAAGGGATACACCCTTGTCCTTCGCCGCCTGGTTTGCACCTATTATGATCTTTTTAACTTCTTTATCCTCAATCTCAGATATAAGCAGTCCGATGTTCATAAGCCCCTCATTTATTCTTCACTGGATTCTTCAATATCATCGATATTGTCGATCTCTTTTTCACCGTCAGATATCTTTTCTCTTACTTTTGCAATCTTGGCAACGGTTACACCCTTATCAAGGTTGATCATCTTAACACCTGAGGTTACTCTTCCGTGTACGGAAATGTCATTCATTCTAAGCTGAATAATGATTCCGGCATTTGTGATCATCATGATCTCATTGTCATCGTTAACAGCTTTTACGCCTACAACGCTACCGGTCTTCTCGGTGATCTTGTAGCACTTAACTCCCTTTCCGCCTCTGAACTGTGAGTGGAATTCTGAGAGTGTTGATCTCTTTCCGTAGCCATTCTCAGATACGATAAGCAGTGAATCTCCCTGAGTATCTATCTGCATTCCTACGATCTCATCGGTATCATCGAGCATCATTCCTCTTACACCGATAGAAGATCTTCCGGTTGAACGAACGTCGGATTCATCAAAGTGAATGCACATACCGTTCTTGGTAACCAGGAATATCTCTGACTTTTTCTTTACAGTCTTAACTTCGATGAGCTCATCATCATCACGAAGGTTGATGGCTGCAAGTCCTGTCTTTCTAACATTTGAGAACTCAGTGATAGGAGTCTTCTTAACAGTACCCTTCTTGGTTACCATAAACAGGGACTTATCTTCATCCTCAAAGCCTGTAACAGGGATCATGGCAGAAATCTTCTCTCCGGGTGCAAGCTGGAGAAGGTTTACTATAGCCATTCCACGGGATGTTCTTGATGCCTCGGGAATCTGGTATGCCTTGAGCCTGTATACCCTTCCTGTATTGGTAAAGAACATTACGTAGTTGTGGGTTGTGGTCATAAGGATATCTTCCACAAAGTCATTGTCAATTGTGGTGATTCCCTTAATTCCCTTACCGCCACGGTTCTGTGACTTGAAGTTATCAATGGACATTCTCTTAATGTAGCCGAGATCTGTCATTGCAATAACTGTATTTACGTTAGGAATAAGATCTTCCATGTCGATATCAGAATCGTCATGACCGATCTGAGACTTTCTGTCATCGCCGTACTTATCGGAGATTTCAAGGATCTCAGTCTTTATTACTCCAAGAAGTACCTTCTTGTCTGCAAGGATAGCCTTCAACTCCTCAATTCTCTTTAAGAGCTCAGCGTGCTCCTGTTCAAGCTTGTCTCTCTCCAAACCTGTCAGAGTACGAAGTCTCATATCAACAATAGCCTGTGCCTGAGCTTCTGAGAGACCGAAACGGCTCATCAACTGCTCTTTTGCAATTGCTACTGTCTCACTGCCTCTGATGATCTTAATAACTTCATCGATATTATCAAGGGCTATGAGCAATCCCTCTAAGATGTGGTTACGCTCTTCTGCCTTGTTGAGGTCGTATCTGGTCCTTCTTGTAACAACCTCTTCCTGGTGCTTGATGTAATGAGTAAGCATCTCGGTGATGCTCATTACCTTAGGCTGGTTGTTAACAAGAGCCAGCATGATGATTCCGAAGGAATCCTGCATCTGTGTATGCTTGTAGAGCTTGTTCAGCATGATGTTAGGGTTAACATCGCTTCTGAGCTCGATTACTACACGCATACCTTCTCTGTCTGACTCATCTCTAAGTGCTGTGATTCCGTCAAGCTTCTTCAGCTTAACCAGCTCAGCAATCTTAGCGATCATGTTAGCCTTGTTTACAAGGTATGGAAGCTCTGTAACAACGATCCTGTTCTTTCCACCCTGCATGGGCTCAATATCAGTAACCGCTCTTACAATAACTTTTCCTCTACCTGTTCTGTAAGCTTCCTCTGCTCCTCTTGTTCCGAGGATAATTCCGCCTGTAGGGAAATCAGGAGCTTTTATTATCTCAAGAATCTCATCAACTTCGGTCTCTCTGTCTTCAAGTACCTTGTTGTCGATCATCTTAACTACGGCATTTATAACCTCCCTTAAGTTGTGAGGAGGAATATTGGTTGCCATACCTACGGCAATACCTGTTGTTCCGTTTACCAGAAGGTTAGGATAACGGCTGGGAAGAACTACAGGCTCTTTCTCTGTCTCATCAAAGTTTGGAGTGAAATCAACAGTATCTTTTCCGATATCTGCTGTCATCTCCATTGAAATCTTGGTAAGACGAGCCTCAGTGTATCGCATGGCAGCTGCGCCGTCGCCATCCACAGAACCGAAGTTTCCGTGTCCGTCAACAAGGCAGTATCTCATGGACCAGGGCTGAGCCATGTTAACCAATGCTCCGTAGATCGAGCTGTCACCGTGTGGGTGATATTTACCCATTGTGTCACCGACGATACGAGCACACTTACGATGTGGCTTATCGGGACCGTTGTTGAGCTCTATCATGGAGTAGAGTATTCTTCTCTGAACCGGCTTAAGTCCGTCTCTTACATCAGGAAGGGCACGGGATGCGATTACGCTCATGGCATAATCGATGTAGTCCGCTTCCATGGTCTTTTGGAGATCGACCTCTTTTATTCTGTCGGTGGTTGTTTTATCAAAAACATCCTCCGGCATTTCGTTGTTGTTATTGTTATTATTCTCGGCCATTTAATCGTCCTTCTTTTAGATATCTAAGTTTTTAACGAATTTAGCGTTCTTCTCGATGAACTCTCTTCTTGGTTCAACCTTATCACCCATGAGAGTTGTGAATGTAACGTCAATATCAGACTCTGATTCCTCGTCGATGTTGACTCTAAGGAGTACTCTTCTCTCAGGATCCATGGTTGTCTCCCAAAGCTGCTCGGGATCCATCTCACCAAGACCTTTGTAACGCTGGATCTTATTATTCTGGTCTCTTCCTACATCGGTGAGGATCTTGTTGAGCTCCTCATCACTGTATGCATACCACACCTTCTTGTTCTTCTCGAGTTTGTAAAGAGGTGGCTGAGCCAGGTAAACATGACCTTCTTTAATGAGCTGTGGCATAAATCTGTAGAGGAATGTCAGCATCAGTGTTGCGATGTGAGCACCGTCTACGTCGGCATCGGTCATGATGATGATCTTGTCATAACGAAGCTTGCTGATATCGAAATCATCATGGATACCTGTACCGAAGGCTGTGATCATAGCCTTGATCTCGGCATTTCCGTAGATTCTGTCTACTCTTGCTTTCTCTACGTTGAGTATCTTACCTCTAAGAGGAAGGATAGCCTGTGTTGCACGGCTTCTTGCTGTCTTAGCTGATCCGCCGGCGGAATCTCCCTCAACGATGAAGATTTCACAGTTCTTAGGATCCTTGTCGGAACAGTCTGCAAGCTTGCCGGGAAGTCCAAGTCCGTCAAGAGCTGACTTACGTCTTGTGAGATCTCTTGCCTTTCTTGCAGCATCTCTTGCTCTCTGAGCAAGGATAGCCTTATCCAGGATCTGCTTGGCAATACTTGGATTCTGCTCAAGGAAGTATGTGAGCTGCTCGCCTACAACGCTGTTTACAGCTCCTCTTGCTTCTGAGTTACCGAGCTTTTGCTTGGTCTGTCCCTCAAACTGAGGATCTTCTATCTTTACGCTTATGATAGCTGTAAGTCCCTCACGGATATCTTCTCCGGAGAGGTTCTCCTCGTTATCCTTAAGCATCTTGTTGGCTCTTGCATAATCGTTGAAGGTCTTGGTAAGTGCTGCCTTGAAACCTTCAAGATGTGTACCGCCCTCAGGAGTATTGATGTTGTTAACGAAGGTATAAATACTCTCTGTGTAGGAATCGTTGTGCTGGAGAGATACTTCAACAGCAACATTGTTCTTGTTTCCTTCAAAGTACATGATATCAGGATAAAGAGATGTCTTAGACTTGTTAAGGTACTGGACAAACTCTTTTATTCCACCCTCGTAGTGGAAGGTCTGGCATATAGGATCCTCGCCTTCTTCTACTCTCATATCTGTAAGTGTGATGCGAAGTCCCTTTGTAAGGAATGCCATTTCACGCAGTCTCTGCTTTAAGATGTTGTAATCATAGACGGTTGTCTCTTTAAAAATAAGCGCATCAGGCTTGAAGTAAACTCTTGTACCTGTCACTCCTTCAGGAGCAGTGCCTACTTCCTTAAGGGCATAGCAAACCTTACCTCTTTCGTAGCGCTGCTGATAAACCTTACCGTCTCTTGTTACCTGAACCTCCAGCCACTCTGAAAGAGCGTTAACTACTGAAGCTCCAACACCGTGAAGTCCGCCTGATACCTTGTATCCTCCACCGCCGAATTTTCCGCCGGCGTGAAGAATTGTAAATACTACCTCTACTCCGGTAAGGCCTGACTTGTGGTTTACATCAACAGGAATTCCACGTCCGTTATCCTTGACGATAATGGTGTTGTCCTCATTGATGGTAACTTCAATATGATCACAAAAACCTGCAAGCGCTTCATCTACTGAGTTATCAACAATCTCATAAACCAGGTGATGAAGTCCCCTGCTTGCTGTAGTACCAATGTACATACCGGGTCTTTTTCTTACCGCTTCAAGTCCTTCAAGAATTTGGATTTGATCGGCGCCATACTGTACTTCTTCGTTACTCATTCTCTACTCCTTAATTCTCGCTGCTTACTGTTCCTTCTGTAACCTTAAACAGCTTATCTATTTCAAATCTGTTATTTACAAATTCATCAAGTCCGGTACATGTTATGATGGTCTGAATATCACCTATGGTGTTTAAAAGATAATTCTGCCTGTTGCTGTCAAGTTCTGACAAAACATCATCCAGAAGAAGCACCGGATTGTCTTTTTTGGATTTCTTTACAATCTCAATCTCTGATAATTTTAGTGAAAGAGATGCTGTTCTTTGCTGGCCCTGAGAGCCGTACTTTCTGATATCGATTCCTTCTTTTTCCGGATCCTGTGCCTTTTTTACAATGAATGAAAAATCATCCTTGTGCGGACCAATGGTGGTCTGCTTGGCATACATATCCTTTTTTCTGGAAGCTGAAAGTTTCTTCTCGAATTCTTCAAAGCTTACATTGGGCTCATAATAAACAGAGAGAAGTTCTTTTCCTCCTGTAAGCTTCTCATGAATAGGACTGATTATTTCATTAAGCTCTTTGATGAATTTTTCTCTGGCCTTGATAATGACGGATCCATACTCACAAAGCTGCTTATCCTGAACATCCAAAAGTACACTGTTTTCAGGCTTTTCGAATAGATCCTTAAGAACTTTATTTCTTTCGACTACAAGCTTGTTGTACTTAGAAAGGCTGTTTAGATATATATGATCTAACTGACACAGCTCCATATCCATGAATCTGCGCCTTTCGGACGGACCATTCTTAATAATGCTAAGATCTTCAGGAGAAAAGAAGACCACGTTAAGTCTTCCGATCAGATCTGAAGCTCTTTTTATCTTTTGACCATCAATTGCTATACCTTTGGATTTGTTCTTTCGAAGGTGCATATCTACGCGGTATTCAGCGTTATCTTTCTCTAAGATGGTTCTGATATGAGCCTCTTCTTTACCAAAGTTAATTATTTCTTTGTCCTTGCTGCCCTTGTGTGACTTAGTGGTTGCTGAGACATAAATAGCTTCCAGGATATTGGTCTTACCCTGGGCATTGTCACCGTATAAAATATTGGTTCCGCTGCTAAAATCTATTTTCAGATTGTCGTAGTTTCTGAAATCGGCCAGCTCTAATGATTTGATTATCATTTTTCTACTTTTACCTGTTTGCCGTTAAATTCAAAGATGTCTCCGTCGTAAAGCTTACGGCCTCTTCTTTCTTCTATTTCTCCGTTTACTTTAACAAGCCCTGACTGGATATCCATCTTGGCATCTACACCGGAGCTCTCAAGGCCGGCCTTTTTAAGGGCCTGGCCAAGCTTTATAAATTCATCTGTTTCTCTAAGTTTTATTGTTTCCATTAGTGTCCTTTGTTAATCAACTGTTGTAAAGTTAACAGGAAGTACAAGATAGATATAAGTTGAATCCTTATCTCTGATAAAGCAAGGAGCCTTAGGATTAACAAAATACATATCGATAGTCTCGTTCTCTATAACTCTTAAAGCATCAATAAGGAACTTAGGGTTGAAGCCAATCATAATGTCTTTTCCCTGCTTCTCGATTGTTATTTCCTCATCCATGCTACCTATAGCGGAATTGATCTTGAGTTCCATTGTCTCGTCAGTAACTGACATGATGACAGGCTTCTTGTCGCCTTCTTTTACAAGAAGAGTTGCTCTGTCGATACACTCAAGAAGCTCTTTCCTGTTGATGCTCATCTTGGTCTCATAATCACTTGAGAGCATCTGGTCTATGCTGAAGTACTCGCCCTCGATAAGTCTTGATACAACGGTTGTCTTATCAAACTCAAAGAGTACGTGCTTGTCTGTAAAGTAGATGCTGACCATCTTGTCTGTGCTGTCACTGAGGATCTTACTGATCTCTCCCAGTGTCTTACCGGGAACGATAACTTTCTTGTATGGATAGCTTCCTGAAAGCTTAACCTTCCTGATGGAAATTCTGTGTCCATCAAGAGATACAAGCTTTAAATTCTCTCCGTCAACTTCAAAGAGCTCGCCACCCATCATCTTGTTGGCATCATTCTCTGCAATAGAGAAAATAGTCTGCTGGATAACACTGCGAAGTGTAAAGTGAGAAACGCTGACACCATCGATCTTCTCAATGGCAGGAAGATAAGTAAAATCATCACCCTTTCTTCCGGGTAGATTAAACTTAGCCTTTTCACAGCTGATAGTTACTTTGTTAGATGTATCTGTTTCAATGGTTACATCATTGTCAGGAAGCTTTCTTACAATATCAACAAAGATCTTGGCATCTATTGCAATAAAACCTCTCTCTATTATGTTACCTTCAACAACGGTCTGGATACCAAGTTCCATATCGTTGGCAATAAACTTAATAACTCCTTCTGTTGCATCAACAAGGATACACTCCAATATAGACATTGTTGTCTTAGAAGGTACTGCTTTTGATACAATCTGTAATCCGCTTACCAGATTAGATTTTGAGCAAACAAATTTCATTTAATCCTCGACTCCCTTCAACACAAAACTATAATATAAAATATTTATTAATTAATAATAAAAACAGTATTAATAGATGTTGATAAGTGTAAAACCTATTCTATTATACAATTTTAAAGGCTTTTTTACAAATTTTTAGGTGTTGAAAACAAAAAAATTGATGTTGAAAATTCTAAAGTTATAAACAAGGCAAATATTAGTAAAAAAGGGTGGAAAAACTTATCCACCCTCAATCAACATTTAATCCTCTTTTAAATCACATAATTTCTAAAAAGTTATCCACAAATTGTGGTCTATTTTTTATAAAGAAGGATTCAATTTTTTAACTATAACATCTAAATTCCTGTTAAGGTCATCATCATAAGCAATAAGTTGCTTGATTTTATTGATTCCGCTCATAACAGTTGTGTGATCTTTCTTACCAAGGATCCTTCCGATTTCTTCCAGGGAAGCATCTGTGTGTTCTCTGCAAAGGTACATGATGATCTGTCTTGGAAGAACGATTTCTGCATTTCTCTTTTTAGAAACAATGTCTTCTTTCTTGGTTCCGTACTGTTCACATACGGTATCCATGATAAGAGCCGGAGTAATAACCTTGGTCTTGTCAGGATAAATGATATCCTTAAGAGCTTCCATTGCATTCTCAAGTGTGATATCAACATTGTTAAGTCTTGAGTATGCGATGATCTTAGTGAAAGCACCTTCTAGCTCTCTGATGTTTGACTTGATATTGGTAGCGATGTAGTCGATTACATCATCGCCAATCCTTCTGCCATAGTCTTCAGCGTTCTTACGAAGAATTGCAACTCTTGTCTCGTAGTCAGGAGACTGGATATCAGCAATAAGTCCCATCTCGAAACGAGATCTGAATCTCTCTTCCAGAGTAGCCATTTCCTTGGGAGGCTTATCGGATGAAAGGATTATCTGTTTACCTGCCTGATGAAGAGCATTGAAAGTGTGGAAAAACTCTTCCTGTGTTGCATCCTTACCTATAATAAACTGAACGTCATCGACCATAAGAACATCAACAGTTCTGTATTTCTCTCTGAGCTTACTCATGTTCTCAGGTCTGTTACTTCTGATAGATTCGATAACTTCATTGGTGAACTGCTCAGATGTTACATATATAACCTTGGCCTGTGGATTATGTTCAATAATAAAGTGACCTATTGAATGCATAAGGTGAGTCTTACCAAGTCCCGGTCCTCCATAAAGGAAAAGAGGGTTGTAAGCTGTTCCCGGAGATTCAGCAACTGCAAGAGCAGCTGAATGAGCAAACTTGTTGTTACTTCCTACAACGAAGGTATCAAATCTGTATTTAGGAATAAGATTTGAATTCTCGTGTGAAATACCTGATGAATACTGAGGTGAATTATTTTCTTCAGTTACATTTTCATGTGTTTCTTCATTATTAATAATATCTTTGTTTAAAATGAAAGATACTTCTATAACTGTCTCAAGCAGTTCCGAAATTGTTACCTGAAAGAATCCAACATAATGATTTACTATGTATGAAAGAGCAATAGAGTTATCCGAAGGGATTAAGATCTTAACTGTATTGTTTTCAAATCCGTATACAGTAAGAGGATCAATCCAGGTTTTATAAGAAATATCAGTAATACCGGCTTCATTCTTGATGGTATTCTTGATAGATTCCCAATTTGTTCTTAATATTTCGGTGATTTCAGTAGATGATTGCATATAAGATTTCCCCAAACAAAGCATAAATTTAGACTTTTTCTATTTTATATTAAATGACTTTAAATATCAATCAGACGAAAATTGTGGATAACTTTTTTTAAAAATGTGAGAAAAACTTACGAAAAAAATCTCTGTGGAAAAATAGGTGTTTATCCACTTTAAGCTATCTACCGTTATAAATGGCTTAAATACGGCATTTCTAGGATATTAACCACTAAAGAATAACTATCTTTTCCACAAAAATTAAAAAAAATGTGGATATCTTTTAAAAAAAATTATTAATTCACAAGTTATCCACAAAATCAACATTTTGCTGTGGATAATTTTTTATAGCACTACATCTTGGTGGAAAATTTTTGAAAAAAATATTTAAAATATAATAGGATGAAAAACCGTCCATTAATGGCTTGACCAAGCGGATTTTATTTATTATAATTATAAAGATTTTTTCCACACTGGATGTAATCATTGATAATTGTGAGAAGTTTCTTCTCATTTAACGGACCTTTAAATAGGTTAGTTTGTTTAAGAAGGAGGTGTTTCCGAATATGAAGATGACATTTCAGCCTCATAAGCTTCAGAGAGCCAGAGTACACGGCTTCAGAGCAAGAATGGCTACAAAGGGCGGTAGAAAAGTTTTAGCTGCCAGAAGAGCTAAAGGAAGAAAGAGACTATCAGCATGATTTTAAAGGTCACATAATAATGTGACCTTTTTTCATCTGTAATAAAGGAATTAGAAAATGCTTTTTTCAGATTCAATGAAAAAGACAGAAGAGTTTCGAAACTGTTATGAGAACGGCAAGAGTTATGCCAATAAATTCGT
Organism: Butyrivibrio sp. NC2007; assembly: GCF_000421405.1. GTDB lineage: Bacteria > Bacillota > Clostridia > Lachnospirales > Lachnospiraceae > Butyrivibrio. The sequence goes on along the minus strand of NZ_ATWY01000013.1, from coordinate 26,631 downwards.
TGTTGTCTATGTGTGGGAAAATGGCGGTTCTAATAATAAGATCGGAATCTCATGTAGTAAAAAAATAGGGAACAGTATTGTAAGGCACAGATTTGCAAGACTGGTTCGAGAAGCGTACCGACTACATGAAAATGTATTCAATAGTGGTTTGGATATAGTAGTCGTTGCCAGAGCCTGTGCGAGAGATGCCAGCTTTTTTGACATACAGGAATCTCTTTTAAGCCTGGCAGGTAAGGCCCGCATAATAAAAAATGGCGGTGAATGAGATGAAAGAGATATTAATCTTTTTGATCAAACTTTATAGGAAGTATATTTCTCCATTAAAGAGAACAAAATGTCCATACATACCAACATGTTCCGAGTATGGACTAGAAGCAATAGAAAAATATGGAGCTATCAAAGGGGGATTACTTGCTGCCTGGAGGATTCTCAGATGCAATCCTTTTTCCAGCGGTGGATATGATCCGGTTCCATAATTCGTTAGGAGGTATGATTTGAAGGGAGTTTTACTTACCCAGTATCAGGGTAAAATTGTAGGACCGGTTGCATGGCTTCTCGGTCATCTTATGAATGGTATTTTCAATGTTTTAAATGCTATTGGTATTCCAAACATTGGTCTTGCCATCATTATCTTTACTATTGTTATTTACTTATGTCTTTTACCTTTGACATACAAGCAGCAGAAGTTTTCCAAGCTTCAGGCTAAGATGAGCCCAGAGCTTCAGGCTATTCAGGCTAAGTACAAAGGTAAGAAAGACAACGATTCAATGCTTGCAATGCAGCAGGAGACAAAAGAGGTTTATGCTAAGTACGGCGTATCTCAGACAGGTAGCTGTCTTCAGCTTCTTATCCAGATGCCTATCCTCTTTGCACTTTACCGTGTTATTTACCAGATTCCTGCTTACGTAACTATCGTTAAGAATGCATTCTCACCTCTTGTAGAAGATCTTTTAGCAACAACAGGTGCTGCTGATTTCTTACAGACACTTTCAAGTGCTTCAATGTTCAAGAATCAGTTTACAAATGAAGCATTTACATCAGGTGATCCTACTTATATTAAGAACACATTTATTGATGTTCTTAATAAAGCATCAACAGCTGACTGGAACAGCTTAACAGCTCAGTTCCCATCACTTTCAGCATCAATTGAAAACACACATTCAGCACTTACCAGATTCAACTACTTCCTTGGTCTTAACATCAGTGATACTCCTATGTACATGATCAAGACAGGTTTTGCTGATAAGGCATTCCTTCTGATGCTCGGTGGTGTTATGGTTCCTGTTCTTGCAGCACTTACACAGTGGATCAACACTAAGCTTATGCCACAGCCTGCTTCAGATAACAGCAAGGCAAATGCTGATGATCCTACAGCTCAGATGCAGCAGTCAATGAAGACCATGAACCTCATGATGCCTATCATGTCAGCAGTATTCTGTCTTAGTCTTCCTGCAGGTATGGGTATTTACTGGATCGCCGGTGCTGTTGTCAGATCAATCCAGCAGGTTGTTATCAACAGACACATTGACAAGATCGACATCGATGCTGAGATTGCCAAGAACACAGCTAAGTATAAAGAGAAGCTTGAGAAGAACAAGACAACCAAGCAGATGAGTCTTTATGCTAACCTTTCAACCAAGAACAACGACCTCTCTTCAGCTAAGGATTCAAGCATTTCAGAAGCTGAGAAGGAAGAGAAGCTTGAGAAGGTTAAATCTGTTTACAACAATAAGGAGATCCGTAAGGATTCACTTCTTGCTAAAGCAAACATGGTAAAAGACTTTAATGAAAAGAATAATAAGTAATCTTTCCGGGAGGTTATATTATAATGGAATATAGAGAGTTTACAGCAAAAAACCTTGATGATGCCATCACTGAAGCATGTGAGACATTAATGGTTACCAGCGACAGACTTGATTATGAAGTAGTATCAAGCGGATCTTCAGGATTTTTGGGAATCGCTTCAAAGCCTGCTGTTATCAAAGCTAGGATCAAAGAAGAAGCTCCTGCAGTAGAGGAAGTAAAAGCAGAGCCTAAAAAAGAAGAAAAGCCCGAAGTAAAGAAAGAAGTTAAAAAGGAAGAAAAGAAGGAAGAAAAGAAGGAAGCTCCTAAGGAAGAAGTTAAGGCTGAGAAAAAAGCTTCTTCAAACATCAACGGAGATGAGCTTGTAGCAAAGGCTAACGCATTCCTTAAGGATGTGTTCGGCGCAATGAATATGGAAGTTAACTTAAACTCCAAATTCAATGACAAAGAGAACATCCTTGATGTAGAGCTTTCAGGAGATGAGATGGGAGTTCTCATCGGTAAGAGAGGACAGACTCTTGACTCACTCCAGTACCTGATTTCTCTTGTAGTTAACAGAGAGACAGAAGAGTACATTCATGTAAAAGTTGATACAGAGAATTATCGTGAAAGAAGAAAGGCTACTCTTGAGAACCTTGCAAAGAATATTTCTATAAAGGTTAAGAAAACAAGACAGTCAGTTGCTCTTGAGCCAATGAATCCTTATGAGAGAAGGATCATCCACTCAGCTCTTCAGAACGACAGATTTGTTACAACTCACAGTGAAGGTGATGAGCCATTCAGAAGAGTAGTTGTTACTTTAAAGAAATAATCTTTGGATGAAGATTAGATTGCCCCTCAAGCCTTGGTCTTGAGGGGTTTTATTTAGGGAAAAATTATGAGCAGTGTTTTAAATAACTTTAATGATGATACAATCTGCGCAATAGCAACTGCCATGTCCGATGCCGGAATTGGTATTATAAGAGTCAGTGGAAAAGAGGCCCTTACAATCTGTGATAAGATTTATGTTTCTCCAAAGAAGGAGCACACTCTTTTAACCCACAAACCAAATACCATAAAGTACGGATACATCTGCAATGATCAGGGAGATATTGTTGATGAAGTCATGATCTCTTTTATGAAAGGACCTCATAGTTATACCAGGGAAGATGTAATTGAGATCAATTCCCATGGTGGAATGCTGGTGATGAATGAGATTCTGTCCTTGCTTCTGGCAAAGGGTTGCAGACTTGCCGAGCCCGGTGAGTTTACAAAAAGAGCTTTCCTTAGTGGAAGGATTGACCTTACCAAAGCAGAAGCAGTAATGGACATCATTGGAGCACAGAACAAATTTGCTCTGGACAGCTCAAGAGCCCAGCTTCAGGGAAGTATCTACAAAGAAGTTAAGGCCCTAAGGGAAGACATTCTCTATCAGATGGCCTATATTGAATCTGCAATTGATGATCCCGAGAGCTACGATCTTACCGGATACTCTGACAAACTAAAAGAAAAAGTGACTGCAATGTCAGAAAAAATAAGAAAGCTTTTAAAGACAGCAGATGAGGGTAAGATCAGAAAAGACGGAATTAAAACTGTTATCATTGGAAAACCAAACGCAGGTAAGTCATCTCTTTTAAATGCACTCTCCGGAAATGAAAGGGCAATCGTAACTGATATAGCCGGAACAACTAGAGATGTCATTGAAGAGACGGTAAGACTTGATGATATAATTCTTAATCTTATAGACACTGCAGGAATAAGAGACACTGAAGATCTCATTGAGAAGATCGGAGTTGATAAGGCAAAAGAAAAAGTAGAAGAAGCTGATCTTTGTCTTTATATAATTGATTCCACATCTGAGATTGATGAAGAAGATAAGCAGATAAGCAGTCTCTGTGCAGATAAGAAGACTATTGTAATTCTTAATAAGAATGATCTGACAGGTGATATAAAAATATCAAAAGATATCCTTCCTATGCTGTTTTCAGGAAGCGAACCTGTAGATTTTCCTGTAATCACCACGTCATTATTGAATGGAGAGGGTATAGAGGAGCTAAAGCGCGCCATTACTGAGCTTTTCCTTGGTGGTGAGATTGCTCCGAAGCAGGAAATCTATATTACTAACTTAAGACATAAGGAGCTTCTTTCAAAAACTGTTGAAAGTCTGGCTCTTGTAATAGATAGTATTGAAAAAGATCTTTCGGAAGATTTTTATACCGTTGATCTTACAAACGCTTATGTATATCTTGGTGAAATAATAGGAGAAGAAATAGGTGACGACCTGGCAGAAGAAATCTTCTCCAAATTCTGTATGGGTAAATAATTTATGATCGAAGTAAGAGAAAAAATTGATGTAGCAATTATCGGAGCCGGTCACGCCGGTTGTGAAGCAGCACTTGCATGTGCAAGGCTTGGTCTTGAGACTGTTATGTTTACAATGAGTGCTGACAATATTGCTTTTATGCCTTGTAATCCACATATCGGTGGATCATCAAAAGGACACCTTGTAAGAGAGATCGATGCTCTTGGCGGAGAGATGGGAAAGAACATTGATAAGACTTTCCTTCAGTCTAAGATGCTGAACACTTCAAAGGGTCCGGCTGTACATTCACTCAGATGTCAGGCTGATAAGATGGAATACTCCAAAGCCATGAGAAAAGTTTTGGAAGAGCAAGAGCATCTTTACATCAAACAGGCAGAAGTTACAGAACTTCTTTTCGAAGATACTGATGATGAGGATCTTAAGAAAGAAGGATACACAAAAGTAATAACCGGTGTAAAGATCTTTTCTGGAATTATCTATGAGGCCAAAGCTGTAATTATTTGTACCGGAACTTATCTTAAGAGCAGATGTCTTACCGGTGAAGCGATTACTTACAGTGGTCCTAATGGTCTTTTACCATCTAACTATTTATCTGATTCTCTGATTAAAGCAGGTATCGAGCTTAGGAGATTTAAAACAGGAACTCCTGCCAGAATGGATGGCAATTCGATTGACTATTCCAAGATGAGTGAGCAGTTTGGAGATACACCTGTTATTCCTTTCTCATTTGATACAGATCCTGCCGATGTGCAGAGACCTCAGGTTTCATGTTATCTCACATATACAAATGAAAAAACACATGAAATAATACGAAAAAACATAGATAGATCACCGATATATGCAGGTATCATTGAAGGTGTCGGCCCAAGGTATTGTCCGTCTATTGAAGATAAGGTTGTCAAGTTCCCTGACCATGACAGACATCATGTTTTTGTTGAGCCGGAAGGAACTTATACCAATGAAGTGTATATTGACGGAATGAGTTCTTCACTTCCTGAGGATGTTCAGATTGCAATGTATAGAACAGTTCCGGGTCTTGAGAATTGTAAGATTGTTAAGTCTGCTTATGCAATTGAGTATGATTGCCTTTGTCCCGGACAGCTTCATCCGACTCTGGAAATCAAAAATGTAAGAGGACTCTTTAGTGCCGGACAAGTTAACGGAAGTAGCGGATATGAAGAAGCTGCTGCTCAGGGACTTTATGCAGGAATAAATGCCTCGATGCAGATTCTCGGAAAAGAGTATCTGACAATCGACAGGTCTGAAGGATATATCGGAGTTCTTGTAGATGACCTTGTTACAAAAGAAAACTTTGAGCCATACAGAATGATGACTTCCCGTGCAGAGTACAGATTATTGCTCAGACAGGACAATGCTGATATTCGCCTCAGAGGAAAAGGTCATGAAGTAGGACTTATCAGCGATGAAAAATATGAAAAGCTTCTTAAGAAAGAAGAGATGATAAACGCTGAAGTCAAGAGATTGAAAGAGACAACAGTCGGAGCTAATGCAAGGATCCAGGAATTCATGGAGAAGTGTGGAAGCTCATCTCTTAAGACTGCAACATCTCTTGCTGAACTTATATGCAGACCGGAACTCAATTATGATCTGATCGCTGAAATAGACCCTGATAGAAAAGAGCTTCCGGCCGATGTAATTGAGCAGGTAGAAATTACCATCAGATATGAAGGATACATAGAAAGACAGCAGAGACAGGTTGATCAGTTCAGAAAGCTTGAAAAGAAATTGATACCTGCGGATATAAATTATGATGATGTATCCAGCTTAAGGTTAGAGGCCAGGCAAAAACTTGAAAAGTTCAGACCTACAAATATTGGTCAGGCTTCAAGAATCGGTGGAGTTAATCCTGCCGATGTTTCGGTGCTGATCATATACCTTGATTCACTTCATAGAGGAACAGAGAATGACAAATGATTACAGTCAGATGATAAAGGATTTTTCTTCCTTTGATATTGAACTTACAGATAAGCAGCTTAACCAGTTTGATAAGTATTACCAACTGCTTATCAAATGGAATGAGGTTATGAACCTTACAGCTATAACAGAGTTTAACGACGTATGTAAGTTACATTTTGTGGATAGTATTTCCGGATGTAAGTACTTCGATTTTTCAAAGAAGGATTATTCACTGGTAGATATTGGAACCGGAGCCGGCTTTCCGGGAATTCCACTCAAGATAGTTTTTCCTGATCTGCATATTACTCTTTTGGATTCTCTTAATAAGAGACTCAATTTCCTTAATGAAGTAATAGATCAGCTTGGACTTAATGAGAGAGGATCAATCGAGACTCTTCATGGTAGAGCAGAAGATTATTGTCTTGCTAAGGAAGGTTCACTGAGGGAGACTTTTGATATTGCTGTTTCCAGAGCGGTAGCTAATATGGCAACTCTATCTGAGTATTGTCTACCATATGTAAAGGTTGGTGGATCCTTCATTGCATACAAAAGTGAGAAAGCTCAGGAAGAACTTAAGAATGCAAAGGGAGCTATTCACTTACTTGGTGGTAAACTTGTTGCTGCGGAAGAATTTCTTTTACCGGACTCAGATGTTAGTAGGACAATATGTATTGTTGAGAAGAAGGAGAATACTTCTAAGAAATATCCAAGGAAGGCGGGAATACCTTCGAAACAGCCGTTGTCATAGATATAGTGGTTCGAAAAATAATGTTTCATGTGAAACATTACAATTATAAACAATTCAAACCCAAAAAATAGTTTCACATGAAACATTAAGGTACAAGATATAGAAATGTTTCATGTGAAACATTTATTTTATTGATTATTGTATAATTGGATAACACAATTTAAGCCACAACATATAGACATAGATAAAAAGTTTGGTTGGTGTGCTCAATAAATAAGAAATTGTGTTACAATCAATATAGCGTTTTTAAAAAAGGTGGAGGAATAATGGGAAGAGTTATAGCGATAGCGAACCAAAAAGGTGGTGTAGGAAAGACCACCACATCTATTAACTTGTCTGCTGCACTTGGTGAAGCAGGGAAAAAGGTCCTGGTAATCGATACTGATCCTCAGGGAAATACAACCAGTGGACTTGGTCTTGATGAAAACGAGATAGAGAATACTATCTACGAATTGCTCATAGGTGAGATTACAACAGATGAAGCTATTACTAAAGAGGTAGCTAAGAATGTTGATATCATACCTTCTAATGTAAATCTTGCAGCGGTTGAGATAGAACTTATCGATGCTGATGATAAGGAATTCATTCTTAGAAATGCAATCAGTAATGTTAAAGATAATTATGATTTTATTATCATAGATTGTCCGCCATCACTTAGTATGTTGACAGTCAATGCTATGACAACTGCCAACACAGTATTGGTTCCAATTCAGTGTGAGTATTATGCTCTTGAAGGACTTAGTCAGTTGCTTTACACAGTAAACCTTGTAAAGGAGAGACTTAATCCTGAGCTTGAGATGGAGGGCATTGTATTTACGATGTTTGACTCCAGAACAAATCTTTCTCTTCAGGTAGTTGAGAACGTTAAGGAACATATTGAGGAGAATGTCTACAAGACTATCATTCCAAGAAATATCAGACTTGCTGAAGCTCCCAGTTATGGTATGCCCATAAATCAGTATGAACCAAAGTCTGCCGGAGCAGAGGCATACAGACTTCTTGCAAAGGAAGTTATCAATAGAAAGTTTGACTAATATAGTGGTTGGAGGAATAACATGGCACCAAAGAATGCAAAAAGAGGACTTGGAAAGGGATTAGATGCAATGATCCCAGCCAAGGTAACTAATGCGAAAAAAGAAATACCGACTGAACAGCATATAGAAGGTCAGGTAGTAAAGTTAAACATTACAAAGATTGAACCAAACAGGAATCAGCCCAGAAAGACATTTGATGAAGATGCTCTTTTGGAACTGGCTGAATCAATCAAACAGTTTGGAATAATTAATCCTATTATTGTAACAGATAAAAAAGACCACTATGAAATAGTTGGTGGTGAGCGTCGTTGGAGAGCAGCAAGAAAAGCAGGACTTAAAGAAGTTCCGGTTATTATAAAAGATTTAACAGAGAATGAGATTGCTGAGATTGCTCTTATTGATAATATTCAGAGAGAAGACATCAATCCCATTGAAGAAGCGCTGGCATATAAAAAACTCATTGAGGACTTTGGATATACACAAGATGTAGTTGCTGAGAAAGTTTCAAAGAGCAGAGTAACAATTACCAATTCATTAAGACTATTAAAGCTTGGTGAAAAAGTAAGACAAATGGTAATTGATGGGCAGCTTTCAACCGGACATGCAAGAGCATTAATTCCTGTTGATGATCTTGATGAACAGTATCTACTGGCTCAGAAAGTTTTTGATGAGAAACTAAATGTTAGAGATACTGAGAAACTTGTAAAGAATCTTGGAAAGACAGCATCAAGGAAAAAGACTGCAACTAAGTCTAATCCAAGCATCGATGCAGTTTATGCAGAAGTTTCCGAGAAGTGCAAACAGGCACTTGGCACCAAGGTTGAAGTTACATCCAAGGGAGATGGTGTAGGACTTATACAGATTGAGTTCTACAACAATGATGACCTTGAGAAAATCATCGATAGAATCTGCAGAGAATAAAACTTATTTGGGGGAAATATGAACAGCAATATTTTTAATGCTATCGGGCTAGGCGCATTAGATCCGGGAATTCTTTTTCTGGTTTTGATCCTTCTGTTAATTGTTCTTATTGTACTGGTTGTTCTTCAGGGGAAGAAATTTAAAAAGCTGGAAAGAAAATACAATAAGTTCATGCAGGGAAAAGAAGCTGACTCATTAGAAGATGAGATCATAGGTCTTTTCCATGATAACAGACTTATAAGAAGTGAGAACGAAAAGAACCGAAAAGATATTATTGATATCAACAGAAGAATGGCAAGAACCTTCCAAAAGGTTGGACTTCATAAGTATGATGCATTCAATCAAAGTGGTGGTAAGCTCAGCTTTGCACTTTGCCTTTTGGATGAGAGCGACAACGGAGTGCTTCTTAACTCAGTTCACAGCACAGACGGATTAAACTATTCTTATTCAAAAGATATAAAAGCCGGAATCGCTGACGTGGAACTTAGCGGTGAAGAAAAGAAAGCTCTTGATATGGCACTTGAAAGTGTTAACAGAAGATAAGATTTATAAAATATAATTGCATAAAATATATTTAAGTGGAGGAGATCAAAAATGATCGACATTAAATTTTTAAGAGAGAATCCTGACGTAGTTAGGGAGAACATCAAGAAGAAATTCCAGGATGAGAAGCTTCCTCTTGTTGATGAGGTTATTGCACTTGACGAGCAGAGAAGAATCAATCAGCAGGAAGCAGATGAGATAAGAGCTCACAGAAACAAGATCTCAAAAGAGATCGGTGGACTTATGGCTCAGGGCAAGAAGGACGAAGCTATGGCACTTAAGGATGAAGTTGCCAAGGAAGCTAAGCGTCTTGAAGAGCTTGAGGCTAAGCAGAAAGAGCTCGATGAGCAGGTAACAAATAAGATGATGATCATTCCTCAGATCATCGATGAGTCAGTACCTATCGGTAAGGATGATTCACAGAACGTTGAGATCCAGAAGTATGGTGATCCGGTTGTTCCTGATTTTGAGATTCCATACCACACTGATATTATGGAGAGTTTTAACGGAATCGATCTTGATGCTGCAAGAAGAGTAGCAGGTAATGGTTTCTACTATCTCATGGGCGACATCGCAAGACTTCACTCAGCAGTTATCAGCTATGCAAGAGACTTCATGATCGACAGAGGTTTCACTTACTGTGTTCCTCCTTTCATGATCCACGGAAATGTTGTTGCAGGTGTTATGAGCTTCCCTGAGATGGAGGCTATGATGTATAAGATTGAAGGTGAGGATCTTTACCTCATCGGAACCAGTGAGCATTCAATGATCGGTAAGTTCATCGATCAGATTGTTCCTGAAGATCAGATGCCTATGGCTCTTACCAGCTATTCACCTTGTTTTAGAAAAGAGAAAGGTGCACACGGTATCGAGGAGAGAGGTGTTTACAGAATCCATCAGTTCGAGAAGCAGGAGATGGTAGTTATCTGTAAGCCTGAGGATTCAAAGACATGGTATGACAAGCTCTGGCAGAACACAGTTGATCTGTTCAGATCACTGGATATTCCTGTCAGAACTCTTGAGTGCTGTTCAGGAGACCTTGCAGATCTTAAGTGCAAGAGCTGCGACGTAGAAGCATGGTCACCAAGACAGAAGAAGTACTTCGAGGTTGGAAGCTGCTCAAATCTTGGCGATGCTCAGGCAAGAAGACTTCGTATCAGAATCAAGGGCAAGGATGGAAACTATCTTGCTCATACACTTAACAATACAGTTGTTGCTCCTCCAAGAATGCTCATAGCATTCCTTGAGAACAACCTTCAGGCTGACGGAACGGTTAAGATTCCTGAGGTTCTTCGTCCTTACATGGGTGGCAAGGAAGTTCTTGTTCCCAATGCTAAGGCATGAGATCAATGTAATCGGAAATGAGGTATAATCTTTTTGCACAAGTTTTTAAGAGCTGTTGGTTTTTCAAAAATTAAAGATAGAAAAGAACTGACTGCGCTTATCACGAGTTCTATTCAGAATGCTCAGAAGAGGTCCTATGTGACCAACAATGAGAACGTGATCCTGGCGGAGTTTGCCAGGGACTTTGCTGACAGGATCGGAGTAGCAGTATGCGGTGAATTTGATGATGAAGATAAGTTCATCTACGAGTACTACTACCCGTACCTTATCCCATCTGCTGTAAGTACCGAAGAAGATATCAATATTGAGAGACATGCAGCCACATATTCATACGCAGGAGTCTGCAATGAACCAAGGCTTGGCGTGACACTTATTTTCTATCTTCAGAACATGGTTCCTTACATCAAGTATGAGAACGAAAACAAGTTTCCAATCAAGGGAACTACGCTTTCTCTTTCAGCTCTTTCAATCAAGGGTCAGATCATGATGCCGATTGCAAAGACCGAAGAAGAGAAAGAGGTCGCAAAGAAAAAACTAAATTACAGAAATAAACTTATAAACAATGCAAGACGAGGGGACGAAACAGCCATTGAGTCCCTGACTCTTGATGACATGGATCTTTACACGACCCTTTCCAAGAAGATCAGGAAGCAGGATATCTACAGCCTGGTTGATACTTACTTTATGCCTTATGGTGTTGAGTGCGATCAGTATTCTGTTTTGGGAGAGGTTGTTGATAGTCAGAAGGTCATCAATCGTTTCACGGATGAAGCTGTCTACATTATGAGGATCCTTTGCAACGAGATTGAGTTTGACGTGTGCATCAACGAGGCAGACCTTCTCGGAGAGCCGGCTGTAGGCAGAAGATTTAAAGGAAATATCTGGATGCAGGGAATGATAAACTATCCGGATAATTAAAAAAAGGAGGTAGTTATGGCAACACCACACAATCAAGCAGAAAAAGGCGATTTCGCCAAGACCGTTCTTATGCCCGGGGATCCACTCAGGGCGAAATTTATTGCAGAGAACTTCCTTACAGATATTAAGTGCGTAAATGAAGTAAGAGGAATGCTGGGCTTTACCGGTAAGTACGAGGGAAAAGAGGTGTCTGTAATGGGACACGGAATGGGAATTCCTTCAATCGGTATATATACCTATGAGCTCTTTAATTTCTACGATGTTGACAACATCATCAGAGTCGGCAGCGCAGGCGGACTTCAGGACGATGTAAATGTTATGGATATCATCTTTGCTCAGGGAGCACACACAGATTCCAACTACGGATTCCAGTTCGGACTTCCGGGAACATTCGCTCCTACATGCAGCTACAATATCCTCGAGAAAGCAGTTGCTATCGCTAAGGAGAAAGGCGTTAAGTATCACGTAGGTGATGTTCTTTCTTCAGATGCATTCTACAAGAAGTGCAACGAGAGTGAGCTCTACAGAAACATGGGCGCTCTTGCAGTAGAGATGGAGACACCTGCTCTTTACATGAACGCAGCAGAAGCTAAGAAGAATGCTCTTACAATCCTTACATGCTCAGATCACCTCTTCAAGACAGAAGAGCTCACAGCAAAAGAGCGTGAGACCGGATTTACAGATATGATGGAGATTGCTCTCAAGACTGCAATTCAGCTTTAATTGCTATTATGAGGAAATTTGAGGAAAAATTTCTTAGACTAGATAATTTCAATTCTTCTATGTTAGTTTCACCTGAGATTATACGTGGATGTATTAGTCATTTATATACTACCTTAGATATAATTGACGAGAATTTATCGGATAATGGTTCTGATAAATTTTCACTTTTGGTTGAAAAGGCAAATCTATCCTCAGTTGTTGGTAATATACTAGGATCAGGAGTTGTAAAATATAGTAATAATAGATACTACAGAAATGAGCCTAACACTTATCCGGATTTGTTACCGACAGATAGTAGAAATATGGGAATTGAGATTAAAACTGCTATTGGAAGAAATGCTCCCAAAGGCCATCACGTAAAATCGGGTAATTACTTAATTTTTAGGTATAGTCTTACAGATATAAATGGGATTCTTTCAAGTAAAGTAGAAAATCTTAACACAGTTACAATCTGGGAAGTAAAGCAAGGCTATCTTGAAGAAACGGATTTCACTTATAGTGATACTCGTTTTGATTCAGGAAAAACAGCCACAATAAAGCTTTCTTCTCTGGATAATCTTCCACTATTGTATTTTGATCATATGGCATGCCCATATAAACATCATTCTTTAAGTACACCATATAGTGGATTCAACTAATCTCCAAAAGAGGATAAAACAAAAGCCCTTGACCAAGCTGGGAGCGTCATAAGACAGTAATGTTTAAGAATTTAAGAATGGGAAGGCGTGGCTTTGGTCACGCCTTTTCTTGTGCTAAGAGTTCATTCAGAGGGATGAATCCCAATCCGTCATACTGGATATGGATGTGCTGTCTGCGGATGAGTATTTTATCGCCAATCTTATCGGGATCGGTATCCTTGATGAAAATGGCGAAGAGATCGGCATCCTGAAGGATTTTATGCAAACCGGTGCAAACGACAAATACGACCCTCCAAATTTGGAGGGGCGTTCAACTCTGCAATGAGCAGTTGAGACTGGCGAAGTTTAAGCGTTTATTATGTGATTCCCATAAGGCCAGAAAGATTTCGGGATTCAGGTATTTTACACTTAGATGTAAAAGATTTGAATGGTTCTGGGTTTTGCGCAAAATATATCATTGTATCAGAAAAGAAAAAGTTGATTATAAAAACGTGTAAAAAAGGAGAATGGTGTTATGGATTATGCTATTATGTTGGGTATTCTGCTGTTTTTGGCTGTTGACATTTTGTTTAAGGCCAAGATTAAGGAAGATTCTTCGCATTTCTTTGATTTGAGCAATTCAAAGGCAATGCGAGGCTTCTGGTGTTTTATTGTTATTTTGGTTCACGTTCCTGCCGCATATCAAAACCGTATTCAGGACATGATAGGCAGTTTTGCCTATATAGGCGTGACCTTCTTTTTCATGACTTCAGGGTACGGACTGGCTTTAAGCTATGCCAAAAGCGAGTCTTCATTAAAAATGTTTTGGCGCAAACGTTTACCGAAACTGTTAATTACAACGTGGGTTATTGCTGCTATTTTTGAGCCTTTGGCATGCATCTTCTTAGATAAGCAGCCTAACATATTAGGCATTTTCAGAGTAAGCGGATGGGTACTTTGGCTGATAATCTGCTACTTCTTCTTTTGGATTACGCATTTATTTAAGACTAAGACAAACGTATTAAACGATGCTATCTGTATAGCGTTGGTAGTTGCATTCAGTTTAACAATGTATTTCCTGAAACATAAAGGTATCGTTGTAAACACAATATGGCCTACAGAATGCTACGGTTTTGCGTGGGGCATATTGCTGTATAGATTCAAAGACAGATTCATTGAGGCAATGAGCTCCAAATGGATTATTAAAACAATCGTTATTATGGTGGTAGCTTTGTGCTTTGGTATGGCATACCTTAAGTTTAAGCCTGTGTTCTTTGCCGGTGATTATTTGCTTAAAGTAATTCTTGGCGTAGCAATTACCGCATTTGTTTTGGCGACAAACGTAAAAGTATCATACGGAAATAAGATTAATTCTTTTCTTGGTGAGATATCATTTGAAATATATCTCTTACACGGAAGAGTATTCAAAATGGTATATACCTTATTGCCCAAGCTTAAATCAGGTGTCTTCATTATTTGCTCTATAGTGTTGACTGTGATTTGTGCATTGGTGGTTCACTTTATAGTGGTCAGATTGGTACGCCTCGTTCAAATGATTCCTTTTATGAATACGCGTCCCGCAAAAAAGGCTGACTAAAGCCCGAAGGCGATTCTTAAAAAACTTTTAGAAAGGCGCCCGTATGAAGCACGTAGCAATCATTTCACCATGCATAATGACATAGATATTTTCAGATCTGCGAAGTATTGCAAGAGACTTGCCGAGAGCGGAGTGACTTTTTCAAATATGACCCTCCAAATTTGGAGGGTCGTTCAACCAACCAAACGTTCCTACCATTAATGTTGTGGTTGATATGGTTGCCGCCCAACGCAGGATTGCCAAGATAATAGGCGGCGAGGTTGATGTAAAGGCATAAACCATCTCATTATTTTAATAAGAAAAGGAAGTCTGGAAGGTATGTTCCTTTCAGACTTCTTCTTTTTTTGCCAATCCACCGCGACAGTGCTCATTTTGCGTTACTGTCTTATGAACACTGCCGTAAGGTCAGGGGCTTTATTATTTATTTCGCCATTGATATTTATGTAGATCAACAACTCCGTCTTTTACTTCGACACCTTCTGATTGCAGGATTTCTCCCTGCTTCCAGGCTCCGCCAAATGCATAGTTGCCGGCAAGTTCACCTTTTGAGTTTACTACACGGTGACATGGAATCGTGCTTGGGTCAGGGTTTTTGTGAAGAGCATTTCCTACGGCTCTTGCCATCTTTTTATCCCCAGCTTCTTCTGCAACCTGCGCATAAGTTGCAACGCACCCTTTTGGGATTCTGGTAACAGCATCATAAATTCTCTTAGTCGGAGAATCTGCTATTAGGTCATAGCTCTCAGCAATCATGAGCTTAATGTCCTTATCCGGGATACTTCCATCGAGGATGATTGTATTCCAATGCTCCTTATTCTGATGGTATCCGGGAATCACTGAGCTGTAAGCCTTTCTCCAGAAAAAAGCTGTCTCGGGATCAACCTTCACATTGAGATTTATGAAACCTTCTCTTTCATAAGTCCAAAGGAATGCTTTTTTATTATACTTATATCGCACCAGCTGCCAGTTAGGATCGTGGAAGGGCGCTTCCTGATAAGTATCCGGAAAAGATAATCCGTATTTTAATGCTTCTTCTCTTGTTTTCATGAAATAATTCTAACACATTCAAATAGAATTACTCATAATTCACTGTTATTTTTCCAAGCGTTATTCTATTAAGGACCTTATCATTGGTCTTAACGTTATGCTCCGGTAAAATCTTTTCCTGATAATATGCTCCGTCCCAGTTAACAAGTTTATCCGGATCTTCTGTGTATCCAATAAAACTCTGAGTTTTTGTAAGGTTATCGGAGTACTTTTTTGCGATAGCTTGTTTTATCCTCATATTGGTGAGGATGTTTTCATCAAGTCCGGTCCTTGCAAGCTGATCACGCGTCATACCACTAAAAATCATCTTTGCTTCGACCATTGCTTGTTTTTCTTCCGCGCTGCTTAATGCGACTGCTTCTAAAAGAGCTCTTTTATAATAAATCTCATCAGATATACAGGTGTTTACTGCCACCTTCTTGGCATAATCACAAACAAACTGAGAATCCATGCCGGCTGAAAAATGAGTATTCCACCAGTGCTTTGGATTCTCAGGATCATATAAAAGAGCCTGATTCTGGACAAACTCTTCTATTTCATATATGTAATAACCAAATTCTCTTAAAGTTATCTCGGTATCATCGACTGTGATCAAAGGCTCATCAAGATGGTCTTCGTAAACGAATCTACTCAGTATTTTTCCGCAAATGGCAGCAACTATCAGGATGACATTTGCAATTAAAATTATTATGATAGCTCTATTAACCGATCTCTTCATAATCACTATCCATCCTGTTTAAAAAGCTCCTGGAATTCCTTTCTTCCGGGAACCCAAGCCTTTTCATAAATGTGAGTGAAATGGTTTTTTACTGTCTGTTCAGAAATTCCGAGCATATATGCAATTCTACGATTTGAAAACCCCGACACTTTAAGGTATCCGAGTTCAAGCTCCCTCGTAGTAAGGCCAAAATTACGGGCTATATTAAGATATTGCTCTTTCGTAATTCCAGGATCAATCATCTTCCATATCCATCTCTTCATTCATCTTGCGCTCAGCATTAAGCTTAAGCGGCAGAAGGAAAAACTCGATGATAACTGCATAGAAGCCTGCAAGAAAACAGACAGCCAGGTTCGGTCCTATTGTTTCAGGATCGGAAAGATGTCCCATAAGAAGTATTGCTGATATTATGATGGCAAAGAGTGCACCAAAGATAGTAAGTTTTTGTGCAGCTCCCACTGCTTCAATAATGTTCTTAAGCTCCAGCAGTCTGAAATCTTTTATGCCTACTGAAAATGACTTCAAAAAATCTTTCCATTCTCCCATGATAATAAGTCCGGGAATCAGAATCAGCAGAACAAGTATGAGAGAAGGCCAGTCAAGAAACCATGTCACAGCTGAAAAACCAAAACTGGTTCCTAGTGTGCTGATAAAAAATACTACAAGGAAAAGTACAAGCTCTCCAAGTAAAACGGTACGTATATTTTTTTTCATAGATATACTCCTTTTCGTGCTCATATCATAAATAAAATGTTCCTAATATGACGTTATCATATGTGCGAAAAGAAATATATAGTACCTTTTTGAACGCAATCAGTCCAACTCTTCTCTGGTAATATTCCTTGCCCACTTGTGACTGTAGAAGTGCTTAAGTACCCAGGGCCATTTCACAAACTCATCGGTGCATAGCAGGAAGAACACTACCTTTACCGGGAGCTTAAAGACAAAGGCTGCAAGAAGTCCCAGTGGCACAGCGTAGCACCACATGTCTATTGTGTCGCAGATAAATCCAAATTTGCTGTCACCCCCTGCTCTGAAGATACCGGCGATAAGGCAGGTATTTACTGCAGTTCCCATGATGTAGTAGGTGCTGATGAGCAGCATGAACTTCAGATAATCAAGAGCCTGTGGAGTGAGGGAAGCGTGGGTAAGTGCAAAGGGCATGACGAGAGCAACAACTATTCCGCCTAAGATTCCTGCCAGGATAGTCAGGCGAAAGAGCGTGTGTGCTGCCTTTATTCCTTCATCTCTCTGACCGCTTCCAAGGATCTGACCTACTATGATGCCAGTAGCTGAAGCCATTCCGAAGCAGAAGACTGTTCCGAGGTTTCGCACGACATTTGTAATGGAATAGGCTGCAACCATGTCATTTCCAAGGTGACCGATTATCACGGAGTACATGGAAAAAGCCAGTGACCAGGACAGGTCATTTCCTATAGCCGGCAGAGCCATGGAAAAGAAATCCTTCTCCAAAAGCCTGTGTCTTTCAAACATGGGCTTTAGTGACAGCTTCACTTCGGCACCGGATATAGAAACTACGATGCAGAATATTAGCTGTATCAGGCGGCTCAATGTAGTAGCGATTGCAACACCGATAACACCCAGCTTTGGAACGCCAAGAAGTCCGAAGATAAACACAGCATTTAAGCAGACATTAACTATTAGTGCAGTAGTCTCAATAACTGTACTTGTCCCGACTCTGCCGATACACCTCAGGATAGCCATGTACACTGCACTTATAGCCCAGAACAATAGGCCCGGGGCAATGAAGCGAAGGTACCTGGCACCAAGTTCTATAAGTACCGGATCAGAAGTGTAGATATACATAAGCTTCTGAGGTATCGTCATGCAGAAAAATGCACCCAGGGCAGCAACCGACAAGGAAAACTTAAGGCCGATTCCCTCAATCTTTTCGATGGTCACAAGATCGCCTTTGCCATAATACTGGGCTGCCAGCATTGCGATTCCTGTACCGATCCCGTAGAGCAGCATAAACAGAATTCCCACAAGAGAGTTTGCAAGGGACACGGCACTTATGGCATCCTGGCCAACATAGTTAAGCATCAGTACATCCGCGCTGTTAACGGATGCGTCGATGATATTCTGAAATATGATGGGCAGAGCAACTACCCATATTTTCCTGTATAAAGATTCTTTGTTATTCACTTTTAATTATCTTTCCGTCTTGAATCAAAAGCTTTTCAGTAGCAACATGTTCCACGAAAGTTTTATCGTGGGAAACGAAGATAAGAGTTCCCTCATATTCCATAAGGAGTTTTTCCAGCGCTTCAATTGAAGGGATATCAAGGTAGTTGGTGGGCTCATCCAGTATCAGGAAATTCACATCAGACACAAAGAGCATTGCAAAGGACAGCTTCATCCTCTCGCCGCCGGATAAGTCAGATGCCTTCTTCTGAATATCTCTTTCTGTTAAAAGAAGTCTCGCAAGAATTATACGTGCGATGCTTTCCTTCTGGATACTGACATCCCTGACATTTTCAAGGACCGTTTTGTCCATATCGATCTGGCTCATGTTCTGCCTTGCGTAGCCGATCTTGGCACCGGGAACAACATAGATGCCTTCTCTCTTATTGATGAGTTCAATAAGCGTTGTTTTTCCTGCGCCGTTATCTCCGACAAGAGCTACCTTAGCTCCATTTTTAATTATAAAGTCTGCATCATCAAAAATCAGCTTTTCATCATATCCAAAGGAGAGGTGTTCTCCTCTTATGACGATAGGATTTCTCGGAGGATTGGTCAGGCGTAAGTCAGGTCTCGCAACCGGCTCTTCCTTAGGCTTTTCCTTGACCTCCATGTGCTCGATCCTCTTGAGCACGTTCTCTGCACTCTTTTCAAGACTGCGCGCCTTATCCTCGGGCTTTCTGTTTCCGCAAAGAGCAATGGCTTTGGCCTCGCTGGATGTCAGGTTCTTTGGTTTTTTCACAACGCTTTTTGCCTTGGCTTTTTTCTGAAGATAAACGCCCTGGAGTCTTTTTTTCTCGGCCTGATAATTTTCATACTCCGCGTACTGGCTCTTTTTCAAAAGAGCTTTCTGCTCAAGATAGTCATCGTAGTTACCGTCAAAGAAATTCAGCTCCCCGAAGGAAACTTCTATAATCCTGTCACAGACTGCGTTTAAGAGTGCTCTGTCATGGCTTATCAGGACAAGAGTCTCGATCTCGGAAAGTCTCTTTTTCAAAAGCTCCACTCCCGCGCTGTCCAGGTTAGAGGTTGGCTCATCGAGAAAGGCCACGGCCCTCTGACTGGAAAAGAGCTGTGAAAGTCGTATCCTCGTGTTCTCACCGCCGCTGACATTCTCCTGCCAGAGCTGGTCTGAGACGCCAAGCTTACCGGCTTCTGAGTAGTCGGCATCGTCATAGCTTAGCCCGTCACCAAACTGCTCAAAATAAAAGGGAGTACAGTACTGGGAAACCTTGCCTCGTGTAGGCTCGATGCTTCCCGATAATACCTTTAAGAGCGTTGTCTTACCTGCACCGTTTATTCCGACAAGCCCGACCTTCTCGCCTTCGTAGAGGTAGAACCTCTCAAAGTTGAGAACTGTCTGCTCGCCGTAAGTTACTTCTATATTTTCTGCTTCAATCAGTAGTTTTTTAGACATCAGTGCCTCCTTTCGAAGGATTACATATTTCTGTTGTAGATCTTTTTAACGTGTTCTCTGTTTCCGCCGATGATCAGGATGGCAGCAACAACACTGGCAAGTTCAAACAGCAGCAGTACTGCTCGCTGATCCATAACCAGTGTAAGAGACCCGGCAAGAAGTTCGGCGATAAGTGAGCCTGAAGTTGATAGCACCTGAAATGCGCCGTTGAACCTTCCCTTGTTCTCATCGGGAACATAGCTCTGTGTAGATGAGATTCTTATGGTATAGCTCGTAACTCCACCGACGCCCACAAAGAAACTCAGTATCATCGCAACACGTAATGGGGTATAGAGATAGAGTCCTTCAAATATTCCGATCATGATGTAAACAAAAAGCGCGATATAAAACTTATTGCCGGCATCAAGCTTTTTCTTGTAATGGAAAGCGCCGCCCAGAGCTCTTCCCACAAAGCTCATACCGAATACCATCATGAACAGATACTCGCCGTTTTCAAAATTCCCTTTAAAGTAGGGAAGGCAGATTACATTCGATGCGCCTCCTGCCATGGAACTGAACAGGAAGTAAATGGCAATCGCCATAAGTCCTTTTTCGGAAAAGAGATATCTAAAACCTTCTTTAATGTCGACAAGAACCCTGGAGACTTTTGAAAGATCATCACCTTCAATGCTTTTCTTTTGTTTCTCAATGTATTTTTCTTCAGCTCTGATCCGGGTTTCCAAAGTTGCAGCCACTAAAAAGCAAACTGCGTTGATCATAAGAAGTGGTCCCATACCAAAGAGCTTATAGAAAAAGGTCGCTACCGGTACCATGAATATGGCAAAAGTCTCAAGGACGCTGGCTATGGAATATGCCTTTGAATAATTTCCCTCAGATATAAGCAGCGGATAAAAGCTGTCGTAAGCAACCATGTAGATACTGTTTACTGATCCTACCGTTAAACTAAACAGCGCAAAGAGCGGGAAATTAAACCACCCGTGGGAGAGCAGTATTCCAAGCAGCAGATATAAGCCGCCCATCATAAAGTCCAGGGTGTAGATCATCTTTTTTCTTGAGAACCTGTCCAATATTGCGCCTGAAATAATAGGAACAATGAGCTGCGGAACAGTGTAGGTCATAAGGTAGATCGCGTAGAGCATTGTGGAGCCGGTGTAATCCAGCACCATAAGGCTAAGGGCAAATCCCGCCATGCTGTTTCCCAGCATGGAGACTACGCTGCCCACGGTTATTATTGTGAAGTCCCTTGTCCACAGGGGCTTTCTAATTTCTAGATCATTTGAATCTGTCTTTTCCATGATGTCCTCCTAAGTAAGTCGAAATATAAAATAAAAAAGATCCGTATGCATTACGCAAACGGACCTTGTCTATCTCAAAATCTAATTATCCCGGTGTTTTGGTATTTAAGCTATGGCACAAAAAAAGCACCTATCCGGAATTAGAAAAGATCTGCAATAGAATGATACGATTCGCGCAACGCAAATAACACCCTCGCGGGTCAATTACTGCTATTACTTACTGAATCAATATCACCTATTCAACATCCCTCTCTACCTCCAAAATTGTGCTTGGGAAACTAACCACTTACATTTGTAACATGTTTATCTGCCTTCGTCAACAAAAATCAGAAACTAATTTACGAAGGGTCATAAACTTCTGATAATTACGTATGTCAGAACCAGAGCAATCAGGAACACTACATTCACTGCGGTGAAAACCAGGAGATACTTTCCGCTGTTTTCTTTGTATTCCTTGCTGTAGGCTTTATAAGAAATAAGCGAAGCCATAGAAGCAATGAGTGTTCCAAGGCCGCCTACGTTAACTCCGATAAGCAGTGACTTGTAGTTGATAGTAAAGCCGGAGAGCATAAGAGTTGCAGGAACATTGCTGATTATCTGGCTGAGTGCAACGGATATTCCAAACTCGCGACCAATCAAGACTTCTTGTAGGAACGAACTGATAACTTCAATTCTGCCCATATTTCCGGTGAAAATGAAAAATCCGATGAAGGTCAGGAGCAGAATATAGTCTGCGCGGAAGAGAATCTTGTAATCCATTCCGCCAACAATTACGAGAACGATGATCGCAAATACGTACCAGGGAAGGAGCCTTACTACTGTTAAAAGAGCTATCGCAAAAAGCACTGCATAGATGATTATCTGGCGCTTGCTTCCAAAGTTACTGATGATGGAAGAATTGTTGCTCTTCTTAAGGCTCTTTTCCCTGCCCGGTATGATAAGGAGGCCGAGAACAAGGAGAACTGCAGAGACAAGAGAAAAGGGCAGCATGATCATGACAAAGTGGATAAGGCTCATGCCTGTAAGTCCGTACAGATACAGGTTCTGGGGATTACCGATGGGAGTCAGCATGCTTCCAAGGTTTGCTGCAACTGTCTGAAGAACAACGGTTGGGATCATCATGTCTTCTCGTCCGCAGTCATGAAGTATCATCAGAGCAAAGGGAACAAAGGTGATGAGCGCCACATCGTTGGTGATGAGCATGCTTCCAAAGAAGCACATGAAGATGAGCATTGCTGATAGCTGCCAGCTCTTTGTCACTTTGGATAAAAGAAATCCCGCAATCCTGTCAAATACTGAATTCTCTTTAAAGCCCTGGATGATAACCATAAGTCCCCAGAGGATGCCGAGGGACCTGAAATCTATGTAGCCAAGGTACTCTCTGCCCGGGTGAACAAAGAATGCAGATATAATGGCCAGTATCCATGCGATACACAGAACGGTGTCGATTTTACGTATATTTTTAAAAACTCTTCCCATGTTTTTTTCCTCGAATTCTAAATCTCAAAACGACGAAATAATACCACAAAAATGTGTCTTTTTGCAAGGATTACATTGTGTTATGTTAGATATAGGGAGAAACGGCCATGAATATTGACATTCATAAGATCACTGAAGGGGAAGAGAGCATTGTCATCAGGTACAGGGAGCTAAACCCTACAGTTGAGAGAATAATAGGAATATTGGAAGACGGCGACGGTAAGCTCTGGGGCAGGACAGAGTCGGGGAGCGTCTCCATTGAACTGGGAGACATCTTATATCTGGAAACGGTGGACGATAAGCTCTTTGCATATACGACAGATGTTGTGGCCAGAATTGAAGGGACACTGGTTTCCTTTATGAATGAAGTTAAGGATGAGACATTTTTCAGGTGCAGTAAATCCATGATCATTAATGTTGGAAAGGTGAGGGCACTAAAGAGCCTTTCCTCCAACAGGATCGACGCAACCATGGAAGGCGGAGAGCACATCATGATATCAAGAAGATACGCTGTGGATTTCAGAAGACTATTGAAAGGAGAAAGATGAGATGGGTGATAAAAAGAAAGACAAGTCGCGTGTTACCTTGTGGGAGCTCTATCTCACAAAAGAGATCGGCATAGAATTTAAGGCCTGTCTCTACTTCTTTGCAATATTGTTCTTCTACTGTGTGGTGAGGATTATCGGTGGCTCTTTTGTTGCAGATATGCTGCACATGCTGGAGATTATACTTGCGTGCTATGTTATAGGATACATCCAGGTTTATCTTCTGTGGAACTTTGATGAGGCGGATAGTCTTGGGGGAAAAGAGCTGTTGGGAATGGTGATATGCACGGCGGCATACAGCGCGCTGTCATATGCATTTGGGTGGTTTGACAGAAAGCCCATGGCAACGATTATCTTTGCTGCTTATCTGATGCTGACTTACATCTGCGTTTATTTTATCTATAAATCGAAGCGCTATATTGATGATAAAAGACTCAATGAGGACCTTCGGATATTCCAGTCCGAACATAAAAAGTGAATCTTAGGGGAATTAAAGTGCACCTTGCGGGAACAGCCATTGTTCCCGCTTTTTCTTTGTGTTAATCATAAATTAGAGATACGAAAATGATGAAAAACAGGAGGGGAAAATATGAGTAGTGTGGTTGAAATTAAAAACCTTACAAAGAGCTACGGAAAAAACCGCGGAGTCATAGATGTCTCTCTTGGCATTGAAGAGGGTGATATATTCGGGTTTCTCGGGCCAAACGGTGCCGGAAAGTCTACGACAATCCGCTCTATGCTGGGATTTCTTAAGATCAACAGCGGAGAAATAAAGATACTTGGAATGGACAGTATTAAGCAGCATGAGGAGATTCTAAGGAATGTTGGCTACATGCCATCTGAAGCCTGGTTCTACGATTCCATGAAGGTTAAGGATGTCATTAAGTATGCAGCGGATGTCAGAGGCCTTGACTGTTCTGCCGAGGCTGAGAAATTATGTGAGCGATTAAAGGTTGATAAGGATAAAAAGATCAAGCAGCTCTCTTACGGAAACAGAAAGAAAGTCAGCATAGTCTGTGCGATGCAGCACAGGCCAAAGCTCTTTATATTTGATGAGCCGACCGGTGGTCTGGATCCTTTGATGCAGAGGACGTTCTTTGAACTGGTCAGTGAATACGTGGACGAGGGGGCGACATGTCTTTTGTCCACACACGTACTTACTGAGGTCAACAAGTACTGCAGGCATGCGGCCATCATGAGAGAGGGAAGGCTCACTATGCTTGAAGATGTTGGAATTGATGACGATACGTTCCTTAAGTTCTATGAAGATTAAAGAAAGGAGGCAGCTATGAAACACATATTACTTAGAGAATTGAAGCTTAATTTAAAGACATTTCTGATATGGAGTATTTCTGTAGGAGCCATGGGGCTAGTCTGCATCCTTCTTTATCAGAGCATGGAAGGAGACATGAAGGACATGGCGGATATGTTCTCCAACATGGGAGCATTTTCCGATGCATTTGGTATGAGCACCTTGAGTATTGCTACGATTGAAGGATTCTTTGCGACGGAGGTCGGCACGGTACATGGTCTTGGAAGTGGCATGTTTGCTGCAATTCTGGCGATCGACATTCTGTCCAAGGAAGAGGATAAGCACAGCGGAGAGTTTCTGTTCTCGCTCCCGGTTTCAAGGAGCAAGGTTCTTGCAGCAAAGGGCGCATGCGTGGTTATCCTGCTCACGCTGTTTACTGTGATCTGCGCCGTGTTCTACATTTGCGGTTTTGTTTATCTTGGGGAAAATGTTCCTACTCAGGAATTTACTGCATTCATGCTCAGGCAGTTTTTGATGAACATCGAGACTGCAGCAATATGCTTCGGAATCTCAGCTTTTTCCGGAAAGAGCAAGATGGGTATGGGACTTGGAATAGTGCTGCTCTGTTATGTCTATGATCTAATGGGACGAGTTGTTCCGGACCTTAAGGATTATCTCTTTATTGGACCGTACTCTTACGCGAACGCATCTGAGATTTTCTCTGGAATAGAAGTAGAAGCTGCTGCACTTGTAACTGCAGCTATAGTCACGGTCTGCTGCGCAGCTATGGCGTTTGTAGTCTTTAACCGCAGAGACCTGGCCAGCTAAATGAGTCACTGGGGACGTTTCAGTTTGACTCATTTTGAGTCACTGGGGACGTTTCAAATTGACTCACTTTGATCAGACTGATCAGACAAAAGTGAGCACTTTTTGTCGGGAGAAGTATGTACAAGACCTCTATACTATAGTTACAATCAAGTTGGAGGTTACATATGAACTGGACAAAGATCATTGAAGATGCCATCAGGTTTATCGAGGAGAATATCACTGAAGATCTGACGGTTGGCAGGATTGCTCAGGAAGTGAACACATCCGCATTCTATTTCCAGAAGGGCTTTTCCATGCTGTGCGGATACACTGTCGGTGAATATGTCCGAATGAGAAGGCTTTCTCTTGCAGGAGAAGAACTGACTTCTTCAGACATCAAGGTGATTGACCTTGCCATGAAGTATGGCTATGACTCGGCAGACAGCTTCACCAAGGCGTTTACAAGATTTCACGGAAATACTCCAACTGATGTAAGACAAAATGGTGCAAGCATTAAAGCTTTTGCGCCGCTGCACATTAAACTGACATTAGATGGAGGGAAAACAATGGAATACAGGATTGAGAAAAAACCGGCATTTAAAGTAATGGGAGTTTCAAAGATTATCGATTATGGTAATGGCTACAGCACAATACCTAAGTTTTGGGATGAGGTATTTGCCAGTCCCGCAAACAAGATCATGGGCGTATACGGAGTATGCCTTGATGATGAAATCAAGGGAGATCAGTTCCGCTACATGATCGCGGATGATTACGACGAAGACAAGGCAAAGTCAGAAGGCTATGAGGTAAAAGAGATCCCGGAGTACACCTGGGCTGTGTTCCCATGCAAAGGTGCAATGCCACAGGCTCTGCAGAGCGTTAATACACAGGTCTTTAACGAGTGGCTTCCTGCCAGTAGTTATGAGATAGCTGCAGGTTTTAATATTGAATTCTATACAGATGAAAAGAAATATCCAAAAGGAGCGCAGGATCCTGAATATTACTCTGAGATCTGGGTTCCGGTAAAGGCGTAAGCACAAAATGAGTCAAAGTGAAACGTCCCCGTTGACTCACAAAAAAAGAAGTCTCGAAAATGACAATGTCATTAAGATAAGATGACGGAATAAGATCTCTATATCAGAAATGGTATAGAGGTCTTTTTTTATTAAAAAATAGTTGACAGATGACTGAAAAAGTGCGGCCGCTTTCGCTACGAATTGTATTTAGAAGTAGCGAAAGCGGCCCTTGAAATTAAAGACAAATCTTTTTTCAAGGAGGCACTAAATGAACTATTCTAAAACTGTTAAAAACAAGCTGCTGTCAATTATTGATCAAATGGACCGAGTTCATTGGCTATTTACCCGGAACCCAAATACGGATTTTTGCCGCACTAAGAAATGGT
>NZ_ATWY01000012.1 GCF_000421405.1 Butyrivibrio sp. NC2007 | reverse complement strand
GCCTGGTCAACTTCGTATTGAGATAACGGAAAGCGCATATGTCGAAAACTCCGATACCATCATCAAAACAACAACCAAACTTCGTGAAGCAGGCTTTGAAGTTGAAATGGACGACTTTGGAAGTGGTTACTCATCACTGAATATGTTAAAAGAAGTTATCCTTGATCGCATAAAGCTTGATCTTCGATTTATTACCGGTTCAGGTGACCAAAAGATGGGTCGGACAATACTTAGCTACATGGTCCAGATGATCCATGCTATTGGAACTTCTATTATCGCAGAAGGTGTTGAGACACTGGAACAGGCTGATTTCCTCGGAAGTCTTGGATGTGAGGAAATGCAGGGATATTATTTCTACAAGCCTATGCCGGTAGATGAGTTTGAAGCATTAACAGCATATCCCTCAAAGAAACAAAGTCAATAGAAACTAATGCCAGGCAAGGGAACACCTCTCATGCCTGGCATTATTGTTATTTCGTTAAATAATCTGATCAAGGGGTACACAGTGCTTGTCGTTTATGTCACACACTTTTTTGACTCTGTTTCTGTACTTCTCTTCCATGAGTGGCGCAGTGTTTAGCCATGTCTTTACAACCTCCATAGCCATAAGACCGCCAATTATCTTGGCTCCAAGGCACAGGATGTTTGAATCCGTATGCTGGCGAGCTAATGTGGCACATAAAGGATCCTGGCATACGGCGGCATAACAGCCATTTATCTTGTTTGCAATAAGGGCGCTTCCATAGCCCACGCCATCACAGAAAATGCCTCTCTCGCACTCCCCTTTAGCAACTGCAAGCGCTGCAGGATATACAAAGTCAGAGAGATCACAGCTCTTTTCATCATAGGTCCCGAAGTCCTCAACTTCATAGCCTTCTTTTATGAGATAAGCCTTGATTTCGTTCTTCATTGCGGTGCCAGCGTGATCGTTTGCCATAGCAATCTTCATGGGTTAGCCCTCCTAAGCTTTTCTTTGATTATATCATGGGCTAAGCCTGGTATGTAGCTTGGCAGACTTCCAGGTATTAGATTCATGTTTTTAAAGTTGGTTTTAGGTTGAAGCTGTATTATATGGCTATAAGGATATACAGATCCTTACCCCACACATACTTTCATAACACTTTTGGGCTGCCTTCGTGGTAGCCCCACCTCTCAAAATTAGTCAGGAGAGCCAGGCTCTTATCATAAAAGAGAAATAAGACATCAGTTTTCGCTGATGCGGATATGTAAAAGCATATCGATGAAGCATAGAATAATACAAACAGAGCATTGTAAGGAAAATCAATGCCGATGATAAAAGAGGTTAAAGATATGGACAAGATCAGACAATTTGGTAATCAGATGCAGTACAGGATGGCACAGTTCATGTATGGCCGCAACGGGTTTGATACACTGGCGCGGACATGCAATGGAATAGCGATCTTTCTGTTGGTAATAAACCTGTTTGCTCAGAGCAGGATAGTATATCTCTTGTGGCTTGTATTCTTTTCTTATGCATGCTTTAGGGTATATTCAAGAAACATATCTAAAAGATATGCTGAGAATCAGAAGTTCCTTAATATGACTGAGGTTCCAAGAAGATATGTTAAGCTATTTAAACTTCAGTGGCATGACAGAAAAGTGAGCAGATATTACATCTGCAAGAACTGCCATCAGCAGATAAGAGTACCAAAAGGAAAGGGCAGGATTGAGATCAGATGCCCTAAGTGCAGCGAACGTTTCATTAAAAAGACCTGATCGGTCTGGAGGATAATGTTATGATGATGGATCCCTACAAGGTTCTTGGAGTAGCCCCGGGGGCTTCAGAAGAAGAGATCAAAAAAGCACACAGAACGCTTGCGAAAAAGTATCATCCGGACTTGAATCCCGGAAATGCAGCAGCTGCTGAAAAGATGAATGAGATAAATGCAGCTTACGATATTCTTACAAAACCGGGTGCTGAGAGATACGGACAGGCACAGACATATACGCAGGAGCGTACCTATGCCGAGAAAGAGGAGACTCCTTTCGAAGAGTACGGAACATACTGGCAGTGGGGTACTCAGGATCTTGGCAGAGGCTATAACAGACCGGAAGAGAGCTGGAATACCTGGAACAACTGGACCGGTTGGAACAGGACTCCGGTATATGGCACCTCCATTCTTGGAAAGATCTTCAGATGGTTTATCATCCTGCAGCTACTGTCAATGTTCTTCAGGATGTTCATGTTCTTTTAACGATAATGAAATGAAGTCAGCTGATATGCATTCTTTTATGTGTATCAGCTTTCTTTTGCGAAAAAAGAAAAATAAGGATAGGCTTTTCTGCTAACCGGATATGTATTACCAATATGGGCAGACATATAATCATCTCATAAGAACAAAACAACCAGATTCATTTATAAGAGGTGTGGGTTATGACTGAAAAGAGATTATATAAAAGTGCAGATAAAAAGATATCAGGTGTATGTGGTGGAATTGCTGAGTACTTCGGCATAGATCCTGCAATCGTAAGGATCATCTGGGCATGCACATTCCTGTTTACAGGCGCTGGGTTAATTGCATACATTGTTGCAGCAATAGTGATGAATGAAAATCCTGGATATGAGGAAGATCACAGCGAAGACAGGTACACATATTCTTATGACTCAGAAACTATCAAAGGCTTCAAGCCGGAAGTATAGTTCTGTTCATATATCAGGCCCTCTGGTCAGATGACCAGGGGGTTTTTTATGTTTTTAGGTAATTTATAGGTTTGTACGGTATTGTGAACTTGTCAGGGGACATGGGTCCGCCTGATCACACACATTCATAACACATGGGTCGCCCTTGATTGGGCGGCCACCTCCAGACTTTACGCCTCACTTATGTGGGGCTTTTTTCATGAAATGGCGGTGCTATATTGCGAAAGCACCGGAGCTTTTGCTTAGTGGCACCACTTTTTAAGGGCATGGAAGGCGCGGAAGGGGAGAAGTAGAGCGCGCCTTTGAATTAAATGGGGAACCCCTCGCCCCCAGACCCGTTCCCCAAGCCCTTCCCGGCAAATTCGTATGGTGAAGGCGGGATGTTAGCGGCTTTTCTCTACTGTGCGGCAATATGCACGTATTCAATGGAAGGCGCAAGGTGGGATAATAATGTGCGCCTTTTATCCTATAAGGGAACCCCAGACACCCTCTCCCGTTCCCTTAGACCTTCCCAATTATTCTTCGTCCCAGTCGTATTTAAATTCGTAGCCGTCCTCTGGCTCGCCTATCTCATAGCCGAGTTCATCGGATAGCTTCTCTTTTAATTCCGCGAACCAGTCGTCCCATATTTCCTCTGGTACATCTCCATAGAACTGGATCCCTGAAGGCTCTACTGAGGCTTCTATGTTTATTCCTTCTCCTGTCCAGAGTGGAGTATCTGAAGTCTCGTCATAGTATTCCATGCTTCTATAGACCTCATCTATCTTTTCCCATACCCAGTCTGGTGCTGTATAGTGGATGTTCAGGTTTGCATTTACTATCATGGGGCCTCCTTACAATGGGTTTTTGTCATATTCTTATAATGCGTTTTTTATTCCTTCTCTTTTTACTCTAGCATACTATTTGACTTTCTCTATGTTCTTTCTTTTCTTGTGGTTCTATTATTTTCTCTAATATGCTTTCTTATAGATATTCTAATACATTCTTTTGCGGGGCTTTTTGCGTGGGCTTTTGCATTGGATTTGCTTAAAAGAGATCTTTTTTCTGGATCATTTGTGTACCATTCCGAGCAGCTTCGCAGGTCTGCCCGAGCTCCCAGACCAATATGCCCCTGACTTCCACCAAGGAAGTCTGAATACGTGGCATACAAGGAATTATTATAGTCCCCTTCTCCAACGGGTTCCCGGGGGAACCCCCTCTTTTTTCGTGCGTATTTTCCTGGTGCTTTCCTGCCTTTCATGTATAAATGCACTTTCCCAGTCCACCGCCTATCGGTTTGCTGATGTGCATCGTAACAGTATCAGTCCCACCAGCAAGGGCTGCCCTACGGCGTCTCGCTTACTTGTCCCTTGCAGGTGGTCCTGCCACTGTTCCTGAAGATGCACGCAAACCCGATAGATAGGCGATGAACTCAGAAAGCACATTTATTAACACATGAAAGGATGGAAAAAAGCACATGGAAAATATCGCACGAAAAAAGGATCGCTCCCCTCCAGAAAAGCTCAGAATCTTGAAAGCACATTTCAAGGGCTTTGAAAGCCTGAAAACAGAAAACCAAAATCAAAACATATATAAGGAGAAAATGACAATGATTACAAAGAACATGATTATCGAGGGACTTGAAAACAGAGGTTACATCGTGGATGCACACACTTGCATCAAGAATGGAATTGAGAAAGAGGGTCTTTGCATCAAGAAGAATGCAGATGATACAATCGCACCCACTGTTTACGCTGATGAACTTATCGAGAGAGCAGAACTTAGCGGAATGGGAGTTGAGCAGGTCATTGACAGTGTTGTTGCCATGATTTCAAGGGAGTTTACTTTTGACGTTGAGAAGATTAACGACGTGGAGTATTTCAAGACCAATGCACGCATCGGAGTGCAGAGAGAGGGCAGCGAGGACCTTGTAAAGAGACCCACACAGTTTGAGGGCATCGAGGAATACATCTACATTGCTGATGAACACGAGGGAGAGAGCTTTTCAATCAAGGTAAGACCGCAGATGCTCGATATGTGGAGGATTGACGAAGAGACCGCTTTTGTAAGGGCAGAGGAGAACACCCACAAGGACACAAAGATAACACCACTTGGCGATGTGATAAGGAACATGATGGGCGATGATTTTGCTGATGAATTTGGAGAGGAAGCAAACAGTGTTGCGCCGATGTATGTTATCAGCAACAAGAGCCAGGTCAAGGGAGCAAGTGCGATGCTCGATACAAAGGCAATCAAGGAACTTGCGGACAGAATAGGGGTTCACGAGTTTGTACTTCTTCCGAGCAGTATCCACGAGTGCATCTTGGTTCCCAAGTTTGAGGATATGAGCCTTGATGTATTCAATAACATGGTAACAGAAGTCAACGAAACGACTGTTGACCCCATGGACAAACTCGTTGACAGAGCATATCTTCTGACCGCATAAGGCTAAAAAGACATAAAGCAGGGAGAGGGGAAACCCTCTTTCCTTCGGAAAGGAGAACGAGGAAATGACAAACGAACAGATTATATTTAACAACCGCATGGAACTTATGAAAGAGGGTATAATAGGAACCACCGGCAAGAACATCGTTATCGAGGATGAAGAGGGAAGAAAGACCCTCACCAAAGAGCCGGAGCAGATACACACTTACATGGAATGGAAAAGGCGGGGTTACACCGTAAAGCACGGAGAAAAAGCCGTTTCCGAGATCCCCATTTGGAAGTGCATGGGAGGACATAAAGGAAAGGAGGGAGAAGAACAGGGGAAGATGTTCATGAAACAGGCTTTTTTCTTTAAGGCATCCCAGGTAGAGCCGACAGAAGAGAGCAAGGCAGTTTAATATGGAGCAAAAAATGCAGCGGGCGGGAATTTATCACAGAAATCCTTTTGGCACCTGGCTGCATTTTTTGGTGGGGGAGCCGAGCCTGCCCTTTCCCCCACGCCCCTTCCCCACACGGATAGCTGGTCCGCGAATCGGGAGAATTTAGTGCGTCCCAGCTATCCGTGCATCGGGCGGCGATGGAGACGGGAGAACTAAGTTCGCCGCCCGAATAA
This sequence comes from Butyrivibrio sp. NC2007, assembly GCF_000421405.1. Taxonomy (GTDB): domain Bacteria; phylum Bacillota; class Clostridia; order Lachnospirales; family Lachnospiraceae; genus Butyrivibrio. Next base: position 129,226 of record NZ_ATWY01000012.1, on the reverse strand, counting down.
AGTCAGGAACCCCCCGACACCCCGGCCAGAAAGAAGACTGATTGGCCGCGCCCGGTTCCCGACACCCTCCCCAGGCAACGCCCCGCGGGGGCTAAAAAGCAGAAGATAGCCAGTCTGCTAAAAGGGTATGATCAGATGCATCCTGGCTATCAGATGCGGCGGTCGGCGATTGAAAAGGGAGAATTAAGCTCGCCGCCCGAACAAAGTCAGGAACTCCCCCGACACCCTGGCCATAAAGAAGACTGATAGGCCACGCCCGGTTCCCGACACCTTCCCCACAAGGGCGTATGATAGAAAAGAATAACGGAGATGTCTGGGCAGACATCTCCGCGTAGATAGGTTATTTTTTTGCTTTTTTGAAAGAGGATAGTTCTTTTTCAACAGTTTTACTAGGGATCATCCCGCTTTTGTATATTACTGCGACTTCGGCTAGGACGGTTGCTGAGTTTTGCTTGAATGAGATTTTATTAGAAACCCAGCACATATTATATTCATTATGAAATGTAATCGTTTTGCCAAATAATTGTATATATTCGAATTCGGAATCCCACTTTACAATCTTATTTTCCTTTATAAGCTGCCTAAGAACTTTCGTATCTTCTGCCGTGCATTTCATTGTTACGTTTTGATTTGTTAGTCTAACGAATCCTTTGTCGATGATAGTATATAAAGCTTCTGCAAAATATGCATCATCACGTTTCATATCCCGGACATCAAAAACTGTTCTATATGTCGCTTCGATTTTATATACTTTCTTGAAAAAATCGAGAAGTTTAAGGGAATCATCTAACAGTGTTTCGTTATCTGAAGCAAAACTCGTGGTGGAAATAAACTCTGTGTATGCTCCTTTATTTATACATTTATAGAAAGTCAGTTTTTCTGCGGCTTTCATCTTGGATAGCGTTGAGTAGTATCCTATGTTGTCTAATGAAGAGCTGGGATTTTTGATATTTATCTTGAGAGTGGTCTCTGATCTAGTGATATCCTTTTTTATCTTTGGAACTTTGAATATGATGCTCATTACTATGTGTGGGTCGTCATCAGATGTGAATGATGCATAAATACTGTCACCCTGTACTTCGCGTTCTATCTTATAGTTGTATAAAGGAAGTATGGTTTCTCCATATTCATTTCTAAGTTCAAGCGGAAGAGTGTTTCCTGTAGCTTGGATGAACAGCACGCCTGGGCATGCTGGGATGGCGGAATCATCGTATTGTGCTGAATACATATCCGGTAGCAGGGTTGATTCTCCGACAAATAGTTTGTTTTCTATATGCCTTAATAGGTTTTGGGCATAGTCATATATATCTAAGCTACAGATTGGTAATTCTAGTTTTTTTCCTGAGAAAACAAGATAACTGAATAAGGAATCAAAATTTTCATACTCATCAGGGAGGGAGTTCTTGGCAACTTTGAGCCGCAAGATAAACGAGTGACGAGGATCTTTTGCTGTTAAAGACACATTGTAGTTTTCGCTAGGTATATTGAAACTCAACATTTGCCCAAGATTAATTGGCTTTGAGGGTAAATTGCCTTCAATAGAACGCAAGCGATCGTTAATCTGTTTAAGATAGCTTTGATCATTTTCTGTTGCCATCGCGCCGTCCATCGAAGTCATTGGCTTGGCTCTGTTGCTGACGCTTAGACAGTACATGAAAGTATGTGCAAGAAATAAGCCTTCCTCATTTTCTTTGTAAAGATCAATATACTCCTTTCGTTTGATATCGCTTATAACAAATGAAGTCTGAATCGCATTGTATATTTCTTTACTCCAATCATGACCTGTATGCGGGTTTAGTTTTGGAACAATTTCTTTAATAAAGTATTTCTCATAAAAAGCAATAACTGTTTTCTTCTGGACGATATCTACTATTGCTCCATCGACGTCTTTTGATCTGTTTACCAATCTGGAAAAGTAAGTGTCACTGAAGTCGATATTCAGATTGAATCTTTCGTTTAATGGTGAAAAGAGCAGGGTTGCCTCATCAAACTGAGTGCTTAATCCGCTGATTCTACCATGTGCTGCTTTTATATAAAAAGAAATGTTTAAATCCATATTTTTTCTCCTTGAAAAAAAGATGCAAAAACTGTGCAAAATCAATGCAAGTACATTTTTACCCTTCTATTTTAGCCTAGAAATATGAAGTTCACCAATAAAGGAGGGTATGCAAATGAAGAAAAGAAGATTCGATATGGATGATGGTTTTAGGCCTGAGATTGTGGAGGGGGCTAGGTTTGAAGGAATATTGGAGATACCTGTCATAGAAAAGCCTGATCAAATTGTAATTCCAGAAAGCATTGTCCCTTTTAGTCGTGTCACAGCGGAGATAATTGGCAACACAGCTCTTTGCTTTAATGACATGGATGTTATCTTTGCGGATGTTATACGCAGGCCAGAAGAGTATATGGAAGTTATCGATAGGTATCCAATTGTGATAAGCCCAGATGTGTCGATGTACAGAGATCAACCCCTGTCTACGCAGATAATGAATGTATATCGGAATAGAGCTATAGGTTACTATTTGCAATCAAAGGGAAAATATGTCGTACCACAGATTCGCTGGGGAGATGAGAGGACATACACAAAGATGGTACTTCCTGAAAAGGTGGCATTTCTTGGAGCACCTAAGAATAGCATAGTTATGATTAGCCCATATGGATGCATCCAGGGGAAGGACAATAAGATGCATTTTAAAAACGGGCTTTATGCGATGCTAGAGGAGCTTGAACCGCAGGTTGTCTTAGTATATGGAAACATGCCTGATACAGTGTTCGCGGAATATCTTAAGTATACGCGATTTGTTCACTTTGAGGATTATACATCCAGGAGGTGCAAAGATGGGAAGCGGTGAAGGAGGAAGATATTCCGGTACAAGTGGAGCTAAGGCTGGCAGAGGTCCCTTTGCTAGGGTTATGCATTCGCGTGTAAGTAGTTGGGCAAATAAAAAGGCGTCTTTCTTAGACGGAGTATCGAAACGACAAAGAGATAAGTTTACTACGGCGACAGTAGTGTATGACGAATCTACCGGAAAGTATTATTATGGAATGAATAGGGGGATTCAGATAGACAACGATAAGAAAAATCCTATTTTGTTTGGGGACGGTAATCGAAAAGGAATTCTTCCAGAGAAGTCGCTGAATCAGTACTCGGTGGGTAACTGTGCAGAAGTGCATGCTGTGAATAAAGCATTGAATGCGGGCGCCAATCTTAAAGATTTGCATATTACTACTATTCACACAACAAAGTCTAGCATGGGGGATCCCAAGAGAGCATGTGAAAACTGTACATATACATTTAAAGGGAAAGTAAAACATAATAATACTGGTTGGTATAAAAAGGAGACGGGAAAATGATTAGAGAACAACTGGCATCAATATCTATGAATGGACGAATGGCATATGGCATCATGTGTGTAGAGCAGTTTCTTTTATCATTATATCCAGACAGGGATTGGACTATCCTTTCGGAACAGATGTGGCCGGTAACCAATATGTTCTGGGATGAATGGAATGAAAGATTTATGGAGATAATTCCTAAGTATCTCTTTGAATTTGAAAACTACAAAGAAGCTGAGTTTGAGTATTTGTCTGAAAATGATTATGCAGAGTTCGTGAAATTGTATTCTGGAATATCTGATGGGGAAAAGGAAGATGTTTCTGACCCTGTTAATTTCTTGCTCTTGGCCTTATACCGCATTGAAGAAGTTTATGCATATGCGAGCATACCTGGGAAGGGCGAAGAGTGCTTGGATATTCTCGATGAAATGATGTCTGTACTAAATGATGCATCCGTAAAATTGCCGGATGTAAATAAAGTGGCGTTTTCATCATTTGATGAAAAGAATGGATGGGGAGAGTCCTTTGAAGGGCGAGACTTGTCATTTGTATTATGATTATTTGGAATACAAGTTGGGCATTTCGGCCAAAATCCGATTGAATCGGATTTTGGCCGAAATGCTTTTCTTTATATATACCACACAGGAACTATCAGGTTATTACTGTCTACTGCTGAAAGCTCAGGTTTCATGCATATGATCGCGCCAGAGCCTCTTGGTGTTGTTGCTTTGTCTAATACTGAGAAAGCACCTACCAGCTCAGTGCCGGGATTGACCGATCTTTTGACCTCTATTGGATGGAGCATTCCATCACTTTCAAGGATCATATCCACTTCTTTATTGTCTTTATCCCTGTAATACCAGAAGAGGCAGTCCTTGGCTGCGTTTTTATAGGATTTGATGATCTCCATGACAACGTAGTTTTCAAGGATGTGTCCTGCCAGGGCGCCGTTTGCAAGGATCTCCGGTGATGAATATTTTGTCAGGTAAGCCACAAGGCCGGTATCAAAGAAATACAGTTTTGGTGTCTTGATTGTTCTATGGAGCAGGTTGTTGCTGTATGGCCGAAGCAGTGTGATGATCTCTGACTTTTCCAGTACCTGTAGCCAGCGCTTTGCGGTATCATCGTTTATTCCGACGTCTCCTGCTATGGCATGTACATTAAGCACCTCGCCTATCCTTGATGCAGCTGACCTTATGAAGTCCTGAAATAAGAGCTTGTCTACTCCCTGGATCAGGTCGCTTACATCTCTTTCGATATATGTCTGGATGTAACTGCTGTAGTAAACATCCCTGTCAGAAAACTTTCCGCTGATAAGACCGGGCATCCCGCCCATCCAGATGCGTTCATATATTTCATCTAGTGTTGCCGGAGCATGTGTCTTTTTACGCTTCTTAAGTTCGTTAAGATCAACAGAAAATGGCCTGGAGTCATCTTTTCCATATGCCTCGTGCTGGGAAAGTGGAGGGAGCCTTAGTATCGCTACTCTTCCTGCTAAGGACTCCTGTGCCAGATCCATGAGCTTGAAGGCTTGAGACCCTGTCAGCCAGAATGATCCCGGGGCAGCACCTTTGTCTATTGCAATCTTGATATATGAAAAGAGCTCAGGAGCATACTGCACTTCATCGATCATGACAGGCGGCTCGTGGATCTGCAGAAACATCGCAGGATCTTTCTTGGCAAGAGCACGCTCTTCCAGATCATCTAATGTGACGATCTCCCTTTCTTCTCCCTGTTCCTTCATGATGGTCTCGAACAAAGTGCTCTTCCCGACCTGTCTTGCACCTGTGATCAGGATGGCTGAGTACTCTTTGTTAAGGTCTATTATCTTGGATTTAAGATCTCTTTCGATATGTCTCATGATAAATCCTTTCGGCTAAAATATGATTCAATCATATTTTAGCCGAAAATGATTGCCATATCAATAGGGGTGGGATATTAACAATTTGTTCAATCTATGTTAAAGGCATGTTAATGCCCTTTTGGTACCATGTTTTTAGACAGTTAAGCAAATACTATTTCTTTTTCATAATCGGGCGGCGCCAGAAGGCACCGCCCACCTCCTTTTTATGGGGAGATGGGAACTGCTATCAGATAAGAGATGACATACGAATGTATATGAAAGTGATATGCATTTGTATATAAAAGATGAAAACGAAGATACCTGGGATGACAGGCATCTTCGTTTTTTGTAGGTAATAAAGCACCGCTCTGGGGTGCGTATGATCTTGTTGGCATCAGAATATTATAACTGCAAATGCTGCAAACAGGCTGCTTACAATGGCAGATGCAGACGCGATTATAATGACCTTTTCTTTGACAGCAGAAGCGTCAAAGTATTTATCATGTATCCTTATGGTATTTATGACCTTTGGGGAATTCTTGTGATAGTAACAGGTTGAAGAACTTGAACTGTACATGGGCATGTCCTCCATTGTACGAAGGAAATAAACTTACCTTGTGACTCGAAACAATGAAACAAAAATACAATATCTTGTGTCCTCTAAGAGCATTATATACTAGATATTCTAAAATTAGTGTTAACAATTCGAAAGAATTTATTAAACGTTTTAGCAGTGATAATGCAGGGTGGCATCGTTTTTTTTACATGACCAGGCTGCTGTCGCGCCATTTTGATAAGATGGCTCAAATACTTTTTTGAAGGGAAATAGCTATGGAAGAGCGGCTGGTATGTGAGACTTGCGGATGTACTTTCTTTGACCAAGAGGATGAAGGATATTATTGCTCAGACTGTGAGCGGTTCTATTCATTCTACGAAGCATTCGAGTTAATGGACAGGCAGGCTTATAGGGAATATGAAGCTGCTGTTGAGGAAAGTACTGTGCTCTTCTCGATCGCGTGGGTGTTTAGATGGGATACATAGCGCTTTACAGGAAATTCAGACCGCAAATTTATGACGAGGTTAAGGGCCAGGATCATATCGTTAAGGCACTTAGGAATCAGGTAAAACATGACGTGGTCTCTCATGCATATCTTTTTCATGGTACAAGGGGAACAGGCAAGACCACGATGGCCAGGATTTTTTCGAAGGCGATTAACTGTGAGAACCCAGTGGAGGGTAATCCTTGCGGAGGGTGCGAGTTTTGCAGATCTATCACGGATGGAAGTAGTGCAAATGTTATTGAGATAGATGCGGCTTCTAATAACAAGGTCAGCGACATCAAAAGGATCCTTGAGGATGTTTCGTATCCGCCAATAAATGGGAAATGGAAGATATATATCATTGATGAGGTCCATTCGCTTAAGGGACAGAGGGGAGAGGCTTTTGATATGCTTCTAAAGACCCTGGAAGAGCCTCCGGCGCATGCGGTTTTCATCATGGCAACGACAGATCCTCAAAAAGTCCCTGCGACCATTCTATCCAGGTGCCAGCGGTATGAATTTCGGAGGATCTCAGTTGATCTTATAAAGATGACGCTTCAGAGTGTGGCGGCCTCTGAAGGGATAGATGCTGAAAACAGGGCGCTGGAATACATTGCGAGAGTGGCAGATGGGTCTATGAGAGATGCGCTGAGTATATTGGAGCATTTCGTGACAATAGGCGAAGATAGGCAGCTTACGTACAACTTTGTGGTTAAGGCTTTGGCTAAGAGTGATATGGAGAAGATGCATAAGCTGTTTCAGGCGCTATATCACAAGGATCTTCGGACATCAATACTGATCTTGTCAGAAGCTAATAGCAACGGGATCAATCTTTTTGAGTTTGTAAACGACTTCGTCTGGTTCCTTAGAAGTATTATGATTGCGCAGGTGACGGAAAATCTTGAGGATTTCTTTGATGCACCGGAGGAAACAATAAGATCTGTAAAGGAACTTGCTAAGAGCGTTGATCAGTATACAGTTGATGATCTGGTAAGGCACTTTTCGGACCTGTCTTCTAACATAGCCCGCTCAGACCAAAAGAGAGTAATGATAGAAGCTCTGTTTGTCCGTATCTGCAGGAAGGACGATAGGCAGTCTGTTGAGAACCGGATACGGCTTCTTGAGGAGCATGAAAAAGACATTAGAAATCAAATAAGCATATAGATCAGGCGGGCTCACGAGCCTGCCATTTTCATGCGCAAAAATTTCCACATGCCTTCTTTTATCATGAAATCACAAGAACAGAAAACATAAGAGTTTATCAAAGATAGGAGCAGATGATATGGAGAATGTTAAATTTGTTCGTTCTGAAGAAAAAGGTAGAATCTTATATCTTTATTTTAAGATTCATGATAGAATAGCCGACTTTATCAGGAAGCATACACATTATTATGAGGCTCTGCTGAGTGATTTCTTGGATACAGACAACATATATAGATATTCACTGGATGGAACTGAGTGTTCTGATGAGCTTAGGGAGCTGCTGATAGGGACCATTGAAAAGATAAGTAATGAAGGCTCTGATGACTACTTCTGTAACCATCTGATTACCAACAATGGACGAGAAGTGGCTCCCAGTAAGATACATGAGCTTATGTGCGAGAAATATGGCCTTGCAGACATTGATGCAGTTGAAGATACAGAAGACTATGATCAGGGTCAGGTAGATCTTGAATGGTGGACGGCCCATTTCTTTATTTCACTTAAAAACGTAATCTTTGATGATCCTTATCCATTTGAAGGAGATGATGAGGCTCAGCCTGAGGCGATGTGCCATGAGACACTATCTTTTTCTGAGGTTTCAGATTTTCTAAAGATACTTAAATCCATCGATAAGATAGTGGTTGTCGATGATGTAAGAAAGTATGGTCCTGAAGAATTATCGAGGCTTTGTGAAGAACTAAAGGAAGATGATAAAGAGAACTAATTGATTGTTATGGAAAGGAACAGGTGATGATATGCAGATATCTATGGGAATGACGATTTTATCGCAAAAAAAGATTGAAAGGTCTGAATTTGACAGACGAATGGAAGAGCATGCTAAGTGGCTTAAAAATAATGAGGAAGGAAAGCGTGCAGACTTTAGCGATGTTGACCTCAGTGAGATGGATCTGTCTGGGATGGATTTTTCATATGCAGACATGACGGGCGTTAATCTTGGAAGCTCCAATCTTACTGGAGCTAATTTGTCTAATGCAAACTTCTGGGGAGCATATATGCACAATGCAGATTTGACGAGGGCTGTAATTGATGGCACCACTTTCTACAATGTAAACTTAACGCTCTCTAAACTCAATGAGTGCAAAGGAGAAAAGACATGTTTTAGCTTTTCTTGCATGTGGGACTGTGAGATAAAGAATGCTGTTTTAAAGAAGGCAAATTTCTTTGCGGCAGAAATCTGTAATTGTGATTTTTCCGGATCGGATTTAGAAGAAGCGCGCTTTTGCTGTGCTGACTTTGATGATTCAACATTCGAGGATACGAGGCTCTGCAATGCCGATTTCGATTTCGCCAGAAGGACGTACTGGACCGATTTTACAAACTCTGATATGACGGGACTTAGCACCGCTGACATCGATTTGGATCCTGACAATTTGAAGGGAGTAAAGGGGCTTCACATGCCTATATTCTGCCCGGAAGAGGGGGCGTTTATTGCATGGAAGAAGTGTAGGGAAGGAAAGATCGTGAAATTACTTATACCAGAGCATGCGGAGAGAAAGGGGAATACTTTACATTCGTGCCGAGCATCCGAAGCGGTTGTCTTGGATATCTTCGACAAAGAAGGAAATTCTGTCGATGAAGCTGTAAGCCGGGTTGACAAAGAATTCAAGTATATCAAAGGTACTAATGTTATTGCGAAGGAACTTGACCCTAAACGACATGGGGATGTTTCAGGAATATACTTCGAATTATCACGCGCGGAAGCTGAGGCACTTGCAGATAAGGATGAGGATGAAGAAGATAACAATTAATTCGAAATGGGTACTGTTATACATGCATGTTTCAAGATTCTTTATGATTTCTTAATTTGTCTATGTGGAAAAAATTGCCCATAATTGTTAGTAGAATGGTAGCTGATTAAGGAATGCACTTTTCTGGTAAAAAAGGAGCTGACATGGGCACAAAACAATCAAAGAAACTGATGCTTTTTAATCTCTTAGACATACTCAGGAAATATACAGATGAGGATCACCGCTTAAGCCAAAAGGAAATAGAGGAGCGGCTTAAGGAAGAATATGACATGACAGCTGACAGGAAGTCTATCAAGACAAACCTGATGAAGCTTGAAGAGTTCGGGTATGACATTGCATATAGCGAATCGATCCGTATGGTTAAGAACCCAAAGACCGGAGAGCTGGAAGAGAACTACATTCTTAGCGACTTTTATCTTGTAAGGGATTTCGAGGACAGTGAGCTGCGCCTTCTTATTGATGGGCTTCTTTTTTCCAAGCATCTGCCTTACAGCCAGTGCAAGGAACTTGTTGAAAAGATAGAAAAGCTCTCAAATATCTACTTTAGGTCCAGGGTTAAGCATATCGCTACAATGCCTAAGGACAGGACAAATAACAAACAGCTCTTTTTCAATATCGATGTTATAGATGAGGCAATAAATGAAAAGAAAAAGATTGCCTTCAAGTACGTGGAATATGGAACTGATCTCAAGCAACACCCTAAGAAAGATGAGAACGGTAAGGAACGAGTATATGTTGTAAGTCCGTACCAGATGGCTGCAAAAGAAGGAAAATACTATCTTATCTGCAATTATGATAAGTATGAGGACATTTCAAATTACCGTGTGGACAGAATTGTAGATATTCAGAAGCTGGAAGAGACATCAAAGCCTTTTAGTAAGCTAAAGGGTGCAAATGGTCAGGCTTTGGATCTTTCAAAATATATGAAAGAGCACGTTTATATGTACAGCAGTGATACTTCTCGGGCCAAGCTCAGGATAGTTAATGAGATGATAAGCGATATTGTAGACATGTTTGGAAGTGACGTTCGCTTCTATGATCAGGATGATACCCACGTAAGTGTCGCTGTTAATGCCAATGAGACTTCTGTACTGCAGTTTGCCAAGAACTATGCTCCTGATGTTGTGATATTGGAGCCGAAGGAGCTGAGGGAAAAAGCAATTGAAGATTTAAAAACGGCGTTGGAAGGATATAACTAGTAGGAGGAACCCATAGGACAGATTTTGTCCATGTCACTTTGTATTATGGGACGATGCGAAATGCATCGTCCCATTTTTTGTCAACCAGGCTGTTGTCGCGATACTCTGATAGTATCAGACAAAGATCTGCGCATTGAGAATACGGATTGAACGTGCTTGGCATGTACAAATAATTCCGCATGCCTCAATTTATAATGACAATATAAGATAGCAGAAAAGCACTAAAACACAGGAGAAATGGAATGTGTAAAGAAGGAATAAGAGGTGTATTTTGGCTGGTAGAAGATGAGCTTGTTATTGCAAGATACGAAGAAGGGATAATGGAAGGGCTATCCAAAGCGGGAAATAACTACAATCATGAGAAGCTGTGGGAGTCTGTGAAGCCAAAGGGCTGTAATAAGAAATACAACTATTATCCCCGCGGAAGAGTTGAGGTCTCAAATAAGGGGAAACCGCTTGTTTATATGAGCCCCTATATAGACTATGAGCAGGTACAAGCTGTTATGCAGGCTTTGGGTATAAATGCAGAGCCCATTATACATATAGATGGTAGCAAGCACTATCGCTGTCACTTTGATGAGGAAAAGAATTGATGGCTTTATGGTTAGGAGGTTAACTGATGGTTTTTTATGAATTTATATGTAGCTATTTAAGGAAAGAATTACCTGATGAAGTAGCAGAAGATGATCCAAGACCTAGAAGGAGGAAACGTGATGAATTTTCTGAGTATATCAGTAACATCAATAGTCAACTTGGCGTGGAATGTGGTCTTGATAAGAACTTATCTTTGATGATTGCTGCAGGGAATGAGAAAGAAATGACGATTCTGGCCGGATGCAGTCTTGAAAAAGTATCATTAAAAAAATGTAAAGACTACGTTGGCAAGGCAGTGATGGATGCCTGCACCAGCGTTGAAGACGTGTCCATTATTTCTGAGAAAGAGATTTGTCCGTATGAAGTCAGAAACCAGATTAAACGTGCTGATTCTATGGGCTATATACCCTGGCACACCAGAAGCTTTATAGATGAGCTGAATCTCGATTATCTAGGTTGTAACTATGATTTCAATGTAAAAGAAAAATGTATCTGTAAAAAGCTGACATATAAGCAGGCACTTAAAAAAGCAGAAGAGCTTATGGCTGATGATACTCTGCTAGAGGAGCTTGGAAGGATTTACTCTAAGGAAAATTCAAGAAAGTACTGTGGAAATCCGGTTCATTATAAGATAAGCGCAGGAGATTATCGGGCGGCTGAATCAATTATTGAGTTGCTGGTAAGTGCATTATGGTCAAATAATCGGGTTTTAGGAACCCGCGTAGAAATGCTTACATCTATCGGCGAACGCGCTAATCGAAATGACGAGGAGTTAGATGACATTTTTAATGTGGCGCAGGGAAATGCAGTTTCTATCGATATGTCAGGTGATGATGGTATGCATGGTATTTATGCTTCTGCGTATGAGCAAGTTACGGAACGCTTTAATCTTCTAGTGAAAACCTATGGGCTGTATACGCTATGCTTTTTTGTGGAAAATACAAGTAAACCGGGCTTTTCAGACTCAATGATCTCGAAGGCTGTTGAGAGCATAAGCATTATAGAGATAAATGAAGGTTCTGGTGACCGTGACAAATCAATTAGGCTCTTTAAAAAACTGGCAACCGAACGAGAAACCTTTGCAACTGAAACGGATTTTGATAGTGTTCTTACAAAGAAAAAAGTGTATACAGTTGCAGAAGTGTACAAGGCGTTTAATACCTGGTATGGAAGAGGATTGAGAGAGCGTATTTACAAAGCATATAAAACTTGTGCCGTGGCCAAGGTTGAGACAAAGAAACCGGCATCTGAGCCATACAAAGAACTTCAGGAAATGATTGGGCTTTCTGAAATCAAAACTGTTGTTGACCAGATAATTGATTCCGGTAAGGCAAAGAAGCTCAGATCAAAGATGGGCATAGATACATATTCACATTCTATGCACATGATATTTACGGGTAATCCTGGAAGTGCAAAGACTTCAGTTGCCAGGTTGTTGGCTCAGATACTCAAGAAAGAAGGTGTACTCGAGAGCGGCAATTATGTAGAGGTGGGACGTTCTGATCTTATAGCGAGGTACGTGGGATGGACAGCAAAGACCGTTTGTGAGAAGTTCCGCGAAGCTAAGGGGGGTATTTTATTTATTGATGAGGCCTATTCTCTGGTTGATGGATCGAACTCTTTTGGCGACGAAGCCATAAATACTATCGTTCAGGAGATGGAAAACCATAGAGAAGATGTAATAGTAATTTTCGCCGGATATCCTGAAAAGATGAAAGAATTTCTTGATAAGAATGAAGGTCTTAGGAGCAGAATCGCATTTCATCTGAATTTCCCTGACTATAAGGCTGATGAGATCTGGCAGATCCTTAAGTTGATGGCTGAAAAGAAAGGCTTTAAGTTGGATGAAGGTGTTGAATCCAAGTGCATGGATATTTTTGGAGAGGCCTGCGAACATGAGGAGTTTGGTAATGGACGATTTGCCCGTAATCTATTAGAACAGGCAGAAATGCGTCAGTCACAGAGGCTGTTTAGAGAAAACAAGGGCAAAAAGATCTCCAAAGAGAAGATTATGCAGCTTAAAGCGGAGGACTTTGAAACAGTAGCAGGCAACCAGTTCAAGGAGAAAAAACAGGGAATTGGTTTTGCAGTATGACAGGTGGACATTTCTTGTCCTCACTGTATAGTAAAGTATTATAAGGCTTTTTAGGGGGCAAAATGTCAACGTATGCGGTGGCAGATATACATGGACAATTGAATACGTTTCTTGCTGGACTTAAGGCTATCGAGTTTTCGTCAGAAGACTACCTATATGTCTTAGGGGATGCAGTAGACAGAGGCCCTGATGGGATCAAGATTCTCCAGAAGATTATGGCAGAGGCTAATATGGACCTGATCATAGGAAACCATGAGTTCATGATGCTTAATTCTGTGGATCCTAGTGGCAAGAATGAGTGGAACGGAAAAGACTGGGACCTTTGGCTATTTTACAATGGTGGTGACAAGACGTTCACCCAGTATGAGACCCTGAAGAAAGCCGAAAGAAAAGAGCTTTTGAAATGGCTAAATGACCGGTATGTCGTGATGACAATGGAAGTGGAAGGCAGAAAAATTTGTCTTTCCCATTCATATTATAAGAATGGTCTTGAGAATCTGAAGTACAAGGATATGAACTACCAGGATGTTTGGAACATTGTCTGGACATCCATATATCGTGATGATTTTGAGACTCGGGGTGAGAACATATATGGTGACTATGATTATACATTTGTCACAGGTCACGTTCCGGTACAGAGAATCCGAAAATGGATTGAGGTTGAGGAAGACTTTGGGTGCCTGAAGTCTTTTCGGAAAGGAAATCTAATCGATATCGATGGAGGCTGTTCTTTCGGAGAGATCGATGAGGTTGATAACGGATTGATATTCCTACGGCTCGAGGACATGGTGGAGTTTCCAGTTCCGTACGTTGGTTGATTAAAGCCAGGTTTCCCTGGCTTTAATGGTTTAACTTGGCTTATGGAGTAAAAACTCTGGAATCTGCAGTTGGACAGGCTTCGGCTTGGGTTTTGACTGAAGAGTAGAAACAGCCGGTATGTCTGATGCCTGTTTTGCATTCTTTAGGAAGTCCAGATTAGGATTTATCTGAGGAGTGGGCTCTTTAGGCGTGACAAGTACTTTTGAAGCAAAGTCTTTTGGGTCAGGAGTTGAAGGCTCCTGAACAGTAGAAACCTGCTTCATTCCTGTCGCAATAACTGTTACGACTATTTCCTCAGAGGTTGGATCGCCGCTTACAGTACCCCAGAAGATATTAACGTTGTCACCAGCCTGTTCTCGTATAAAGGAAACAGCTTTGTTGAGAGCAACAAGGTCGACTCTGCCGCTGGTATTCAGGAGTATATTGGATGCTCCGGTTATTCTGGTGTCGAGAAGTTGAGAGCTGATGGCCTTTTCTACTGCATCAACTATTGTCTCGTCTCCAGAAGCTATTCCGATGCCGAATAAGCCATAACCTTTGTCTTTAAGCGTGGATCTGAGGTCGTTAAAGTCAAGGTTTATTGTTCCGTGGTTGAAGATGATATTAGTGATGCCTTCGATTGTGTATTTTAGAACTGAATCACACAGGGTGAAGGCTTCATCAAGAAAGAACTGCTTATCAGTGATGGTAAGGAGCTTGTCATTAGGAATGACCAGTAGAGTGTCGATGTTCTGCTCAAGCTTTTTTAATCCTGTCTGCGCTGCATAGACTCTGGGTTTGCTTTCGAAGGAGAAAGGCATTGTAACTACAGCGACTGTAAGGATTCCCAGGTTTTTGCATATCTGAGCCACTACGGGAATGGCGCCAGTTCCAGTACCTCCGCCCATTCCGCAGGTTAGGATTACCATGTTTGCATCATGGACGAGCTCTGCGATATCTTCCTCGCTCTCTTTTGCGGCGGACTCCCCTACAGTAGGGTCGCCGCCGGCACCAAATCCCTGAGTGAGTTTTGTGCCGAGTTGAAGCCGTTTTGTTGCTGGGCATTTATCCAGAGTCATGGAATCAGTGTTAAGTGCTGCATATGTAACATAATCGGATGCCTTTTCAATCATCCTTGTTATGGCGTTGTTTCCCCCACCGCCGATGCCAATAACCATGACTTTTGGCATGGTTTTGCTGTTTGCAAATGATTCTTTTATTTCAAGCATATCTACCTCCCGTTTGCACAAGTGCAAGTGTGGCGTGAAAACGATTTGCATTTATGCAAATATTTTATGATTTACAATATAGCGTTTATGCAAATCGATGTCAACAATAATTTGCATAAATGCAAATTTTGGTGTATGATGTATCACAGACGAGGTAACGCATATGCAAATTGGTGAAAGACTGAAAAACAAAAGAAAAGAACTGGGAATATCTGTAGAGAGTATTGCAGAACAGCTTGGTGTGTCCTATACGACCATATATCGTTATGAGGCATCAAGTATAAGCAAGATTCCTGTGGAAACGTTTGATAAGATTTGCAAGATCTTAGGTGTCACACCGGCTGAACTGATGGGGAATGAAGAGGCCACTGACGCTGACAAAGAAGAGATTGCAAAGCTGCCAAATCACTTTGATAATCCGCAGGAAGCAATTGAATTTATTCTTAAAACACCGACGCTTGCTGCGTTTGGTGGTTATGACCCTAACCAGATGGATGAGGAGACAATCGTCGAATTTGCAAATGAGCTACTGGGCCATTTAAAAGTTATGAGTCATAGATATCAGACAAAGGGGGCTCCGGGGGATGAGAAAGCAGGAAATCGTTGATTTTGCAAATGGACTGAGGAATACATATCATACTAATGACCCATTTGAGCTAGCCAAGATTTGGGGAATAAGAATAATAGAGCGCGATCATGGATTCAAGGGATTCAAAGCTCAGGCTGTTAAATTTCGTGGGTACGCGCCATACATAGCTATAAACTCTAATTACACGGAGGCATCAAAAAAGATCTTATGTGCTCATGAATTGGGACATATCTTTTTACATGATGAGACATTGAATTACTTCGCTGATATTGGCGGAAAGATAAATATGCAGTCAGAATATGAGGCAAATCTCTTTGTGCTGGCGCTTTTAGAGGACCAGGCAAGACTGAAGGTGGATATGACAGAGATTCCGCCTTACCTGCTTCAGAATATTGTAGAACAGAGCATAGAGCTGAAAAAGTGAATATTTGCAAAGTCCTATCCGGGGCATGCGACAAAAAAGTCGCATGCCCCTTGTTATTGTGTGGAAAAGGGAAGAAACAACCAGGAGGAGTGAAGTGCAGAAAAAGCAGCCACCGTACTTGAAATATGTTCAAACCAGTTACTGGAGTCAGATCGATAACAAGGATAGATTTGAGGATACGCTTGTTATTTGCATTAAGAGTCAGCCTATTTCTCTGTCAGAATTATTGAAGATGGACTACTGGGCCATTGCTTATTTCATGTTTTGGACTGAACGTTATGCTGCAGAGTTCGATAAGGCCGAGGATTTTTTTGAAAGAATAGCGAATGAGGTTTTACCTGAGTATGATCTTGGCTATTGCTGCTTATCTGGAGGCGGTGGGTCGCATGAACCCATAATGGAGATAGATTTTAAGAGGAACTACGTTTATTACAAAGAGTACAGACTGGTTATGGTTATAGAAAAACGATTTACGCTAGTTCCGTTTGGCAGAAAGAAGAACGATGAAGATCCCCAATGTATCTATGCAAACGAGAAAAAGCTTAGAACATATGAGGAATTGGAGGCATATATAAGGGAGTGGCTTGCGAAGATAAAGAAAGATACGGACCCCTTTAAATCTGATAAAGAAAGGATGCAACTATGAGGATAAAGAGGAATAGATGTATGGGTAGGCAGTTTGCAATTCATACGTTGCATGTGGACAGTATATGTCCGACAAGCATTCTATACTAATGCTTAGGAGACATGGATATATGAGGAAATTAATCAAATCAAAAGACAAATTCATTACCTGTTCATTGGAGAACCTCTCTCTGAGAGCAGTTTTGGGAGAACACTTTGTTTTGGATGAGGGCGTGTACAAGGTTTCGGACCCGCTGTTTAAGATTGTCCCGGGCACTCCTGAAATTATAGATGGAAACCTGACACCATTGGATATAGATCTTTTCATATATGGTGGTTACTCCTGGTACGTTTCGTATTATGGAGAGATGGAATTATCTGAAAGTGAATTTGACCCAAGAAAGGTTTATGCAATCTCAGCGTTCTTTGAAGAGGGAGGGCAAGGGAATAAGATGACGTTCTTGGCGAGGAGGATTGTTGCTAAGGATGAAAAAGACAGGCAGGCTAACATTCATCTTAAGGACGATGTGAGTAGAGCCCTTTATGAGCATCTTTCATATGTTAGGGATAAACGTGTTGGCTGGATAGAAGCTACAGGTGACTTAGAAAAGTGCGTCAGTATGGTATATCCGCTAATGGATATCATTGATCCTGAGGACCTGATGTTTGAACGTGGCTTTGAGGACATGCTTATTAGTTTGGATCAGTTTCATTATGATAGAACCTTAAGAAATGGCGACGTGGCCTCTTGGCTTATTGCCTATGGGAATAGAGGCTGAAGAAGAGGACCTGGATATGAGTAAAATCAAACGGGGAAATTCCTGCTTTGAAGAAACTACCCGGTATCAAAGGCTTCACGAAAAACCTACGAACAAGGTGAAGCGATGGATAAAAAATGCTAAACATGTTTATCAACGTGCCAAGTATGGCTTTTGCGAGGCTGATATCTGGGAAATGGACACTTGGTTTTTGAAGACTGTTCCAGCCATGCTTGAGCATCTTAAGGAATCGCATTTAGATTATCCTCAGAGAATCTATGAATACATGACTGTATCTGAAGATTATGATCCTAATGGTGAGTTGGCATTTCAGCGATGGGATGAGATTCTATCTGAAATAATCAGGCTTTTTGATGAGGTATACGCATATGGAGAAAAAGTAGCTGCGACGCATCCGTTCCTTGGAGATGAGGAAAAAGAGAAGCAGCGAGAAGATATTAAAAACAAGGCATTTACATTGTTTTCTGAGTGGTTTTTTGATTTGTGGTGGTAGCATCTGATGTGTGGAATAGAGGTTTCATGCATGCTTCAGGTATGTGAGTGATGAAAAGTTTATTAGATGACGTGGTGGACACTTTTTGTCCATCACGTTTTTTATACTGTTCCGTACAAAAACCGAAAAAACTCATACGAGAGGGATAAAGGATGACATATAAAGTGCTGGTAGATGGGAAAGAGCGTATTGTTTATGTTCACTGTAAGTCTTTTGACAATGCATGGAATATAAGGGCTAGAGTGGGCGTGATGCGGTATTTTTTAATCAACGAAGGCGCTAAAGATGTTGAGGTGCTTGATTATGATTTATCTGACAGTAGGCATGGAGAGCATCTTGATATTAGTTTTGAAACTCCTTGGGATGGCTTCTATGCCCTGCAAAAAGAGGAAGTTGCAAAAACTGAAGAAGAAAAAAGAGTATGCGATATGCTCTATGCGGGCAAAGGCTATATAGATTGCATGCTCGCATCTACTATGTCTCATGATGAATTTCGCGATTTCTATCAGAGGCTGGCGGATTGGGAAATTGCGCATTGCGGGAAATAGTTGTTGTGGATAAATGAACAATAGCAAGTGAGGATTTTAATTGTTTTTTAATAATACAGAAAGACTATAAATAGTATGATTGTTGGTAGAAAGGATTGAGACATGAGCGTTAATAGCAATGATATCCTAAAAGGACTTAATCAAATATTTGATTTTCTTGGACCATACGGAGGGAGAATAACTATTGATGAGGACTGGGAATTTACCTGTAAGGTCTATATTGTAGATGGAATGTATGAGGTGAATATGTGGTCTTACGGTGGGGAAGAACACTGGAATCTTATAGATCCGTCTTTTAGGATAGAGGTGACTTTTGATGAAGATCGAAAGAAAATTGTAAGTGCTAAACCTATCGAATATTTCTCACAGTGGTTGGGTGGCGATCTTCTTATGAATGTGTATGATAACGCAGACAAGTATGAAGGTGACTGCGAAAGCATGGAGGAAGATATTAAAGAGCGGCTTTTAAGCTATATTGGAACGATAACCATAATAAGGCCATATCTAACAGATCCAAAGACAGTAGAGCGATATGAGGAATATGAAACCTCTTGAAATGGAGACCTATGACTGACATTAGAATTTATCAGGGCAATCAGATAGGCGGATGTGTTACCGTCATAACAGGAACTTATAAAGGTAAGATGCACAGGATAATGATTGATTACGGCTCATCTTTGGTTGGAAGCGAAACCAAGAAAGATTTTGAATACCCTTGGGATGATGAGCCTGTTGATGCTGTGTTTTTTACTCATTATCATGGCGACCATGTAGGAAGAATCATGGAGATTCCAGAGAACATTCCCCTATATATGGGACCAATTGCGCAAAAGGCCATGATAAATATTCAGGAAGCGTTGGGGCATTCTGATAGGGTTCCGAATGCAGAAGAACACTTAAAAGAGGCAGAGTTACTGAAGAGCAAGCGTGTAAGGTGCTTTCATTACAATGGTTCATACTACGATATTATCAGGGATATACCGGGTTTCTCTATTGAGCCCTATAGCGTGGACCATTCAGCATATGATGCCTACATGTTTTTAATAGAAACTAATGACGAGAGTAGAGACACTGGAAAATACGTAACTCTTCATACCGGGGATTTCCGTGGACATGGAAGACGAGGGCAGAAGATGATAGCTCTTATAAAGTCTTATGTTCACAAGTTTGGTAAGAGAAAAGTAGATGCGCTTGTAATAGAAGGAACTATGATGAGCAGGTCGAAAGAGAAGGTATTATCAGAGCCGCAGATGCAGTATAAGGCAGCCGAATACCTCAGTAGGCATAAGTATGCTTTTCTTGTGTGCTCATCTACTAATGTTGACTCTCTTACAAGTTTTTACCAAGCGGCACAAATGGCGGCATATCCCGGAAAAAGATATATGTATGTATATAGCCCGTATTTCTTAAAACAACTGAGGCTATACAGTGATACTGCGGGGGCTTTTTCAGAAGTATACCGTTTTGAATATGTTGATTTGATCAATTTTAAGGCAGAATACAAATATGGACCATTTGATGATTCCATTACTCATCTGGAAAGCATGAAGAAATATGGCTTTTTATTTGTTATCAAGCCTGAAGACTTCTGTGAGAAGTATGTAGATGCCTTTGTGGAGGCAAAAAAGGCAGGAGAGATAAAGGAAATGCCTGTTATCATCTATTCTATGTGGGATGGGTATATAGAAAATGGCAATAAGGCAGCTAATCCTGAGTGGATAGATTTCTTCGAAAAGCAGGAACAAAAAGGAATTGAGGTTTATCATCTTCATACCAGCGGTCATGCGACACCAAGGATGCTTGCACAGGTTATAAATGTTGTTGATCCACAGGATGAGATAATCCCAATGCACACAGAGAAGCCAGAGGAGTTTAAGAGTCTTACTATAAGAGAGCAACTTAAGAGTAAGATTAGGAACTGAAATATAATGCATATTAAATGGGCCTAACAGTATTTAGAGAATGGAGCGTCTTATAATGAGCAAGAAGTTTATGATAGGTAAAGAAAAACTGCCATACAGCCAAGCTAATACTATTGAGTGGGACAAGAATGGTACCAATAAAGTGATTATTTCATTAGGCGTTGCAGAGCAGAACAAAGAATTGTATCCTTGTGCAACCTTTAATATGCAGACGGATTATGCAAATTTTGAAAGCATAGCGTTTGCGGTATGGAGTGTTTGCGAATCTTGCGAAATCGAATTGAACTTTCAGAGGAGCACTGAAGCTTTTTATTTACCATCAGACTTTAAGCTCTCAAATCTGTATGACGAAGAAATAAAGAGAGAGCTCGCATCAAGGATTCAGCACTATATGCGTTTTTTGTATAGAGCGTGGAATATGCAAAGACTGTATAAAAAATTCATTATTTCAGAGGCTAACAAAGCTGAGGTGGAACATTTTGGGAGACAATATAGTGAAGCCCTTAAAAGAAAGCAACTCCAATATGTAGCTCCTATGAAGGACGCAGACATAAAAAAAACAAAGAATATAACAGAGAATCATTTGGAAAAAAGATTTGTACTTGATGGGATAAATAGAGGAACAGTATTTAGTTCCATTGAAGGTGCAAAGACCGAGATGGATGTATCTCCATATGATCAGCTTCCTTGTGGCATTTTTTATGGTGAAAGTGAGAATGATTGCCATGAATCAACAAGAATATTTAATGAAGGAGCATTTGACTTATGGGGAATTGATCGTACGAATAATGAAATTTGCATTTTTGAATTAAAGCGTGAGGGAAATTATAAATTAGGGATTATTTCGGAATTATTTTTTTATTCATGCGTAATGGGGGATATTCTTGAAATTGGCAAGGGGAACAGAAAAAGCAATTACCGAGGATTTTCTTTCTTGTGGGAAGAAAAGAACAATAAAGATTTGATTCAAGCATACTTTTTGACTCCGGATATGCATAGCTTTTTAAAAAAGGATAATCGGATTGCAAAAGTAATAGAATTGATGAATCAGAGACTTGATAGAAAAGTAAAATATGGTTATTTACAGTTTGATCCGCGTAATATAGACAAAGACGAGATAGTACGCAGATGGGAAAAACAGAAAGAGAGTAAATAACCAGGGCGACAACCCTGTTGTCGCCGGACAATGATATTCTATGTAAAACGATACAGAATTGAGGAAGCAGATATGATGACCATTAACGGGTTAAGCAAAAACTGGGCCAGACTAATCCAGTGTTTTGGACTGACCGATGACCAGGCAAAAGAGGTTGAAAAGAATGTCCCAACTGGAAGCTGCGAAGTTATGAAGGTGGATTGTTTTACAGATATCATTGCAATGCCACAGATGGTGGCGATTGTTGTCTGGAATGAGATGTCTGAGATAGACAAAGGCTCTTTTGAAGAGTTCTTTACTGAGATATCACCATTCCCTGAGACTCTTGTAGTGATTGGTAATGCAGATCTGAATTCAGAGCTGAAACGGCAGGTGCTGGAGTATGATTCCTATGAATCGCTGGCGCAGAACCTTAAATATGTTCTACTTGGAGCATATAAGAAAACCAAGAAGAACGAGAACTTTAGCTCTAATCTAGCAAATGCATTATTTATCCTAAAAGAGATCAAGAGCAGACCCTATATCACAACAAAACAACTAGCTGATGCTTTGGAGCTATCCACCAGAACAGTTCAGCGTTATATTGAGACACTTCGCGTGGCCGGTGAGTGGATAGACTATGATATGTCTCATAAAGGCTGGAAGCTTGGGGCTTGTGAGTCGTTTTTTACAGAAGGCGTGTGGGAAGATTGAAATGATTAAGTGATGAGGATGCAGCTGTCGCTGCATCCTCATCATCGTTTAATCCTTCTTACAAATTTGAATCACGTCTCTTCCATTGGCCGCAGCATACTTTATTGTTTCAAGGGTACCGCCGGGAGCTCCTGTGTATACAGCTATCACTCTTGACGAATGGTCGACCATCCACTCGTTTCTTGCATAGAAAGCCGCTCTTCCGGGATTGTTTCTAACAAATACATGGTCATCTGCCAGTTTGAAAATATCATTATACCTTTCAATCCAGTTGCTTTCCCATTGCCTTTCCATTCCAGGGAACGCACATGCGGCAAAGAGCCTTATATTCTCGTGCTCATTTTTCTTCTTTAGGACTATCTCTGCCG
This sequence comes from Butyrivibrio sp. NC2007, assembly GCF_000421405.1. Lineage (GTDB taxonomy): Bacteria > Bacillota > Clostridia > Lachnospirales > Lachnospiraceae > Butyrivibrio. The sequence goes on along the minus strand of NZ_ATWY01000012.1, from coordinate 106,524 downwards.
CCCAGATATCAACTCCTCTTTGCATACCGCAAATAAAATCGGTATATCCGTTCTCAATCGAGGCATCTATCTGCTGGTCAAGCCAATTGACAACCTCCGCTTCACTGTATTGATTTAGGCGTTCCGGTCTATGACCGGTAAATGAACAAGCATGCTTTACATCTATTTCTTTCATCATCAGGTCCCTCCTTGTCATGAGAAGGGTATCAAACACTATGTGAAAAAATTTGTTCATGCCGCCAAGTATGATAAAACCGAGGTTCTATAAGTGGACCAAAAAATAACAACAGTAATGAATGTGAGTGGTCAGAAGTTGTCCACCTCATTTTCTATACTAAACAATGGGTTTTATCACCCTTTGTTTTGAGGGAGAATGCCGTATTTATGCGGCTTGGAGGGGTTATGGGTAGAAAGAAGGACAAGAGAAAATGGGATCCTGACGAGATTGAATTTGATCTCGATAAGCTCTCGGAATATATGAAAAATCTTAAGCCCGGGCAGTACGCTGATGTGGACGATATGGTTGCTCAGTGTGCGTCTACAGATCTTAATCTGGAAAAACTCTCCAGATATGTCAGTGGGATAAGGCCTGGGGAATACCTGGTGTTTGATAAGCTTGTTATTTCGTGTTCCGAGGATGGTTTTGAAATAAAGGAGATTGATGTTGAGGGGGAAAATGATTCATGAATAAGCCTTTTTTGCAGGCATTTCCAACGCTTGCGTTGGATGCATCTACAAAAGACATCTTTAAAGATGTCGTCATAGATAAGATCTCATCAACCAGAAAGCAGGATTTTATTCGTATTTATATCTCCAGCAGCATTCTGATCGAGAAACCAGAGATATATAAGTTAGAAAAAGAAATAAAAGATCAGCTCTTTTCCGGGCTGTCCGTTACAGTAAAGATTTACGAGAAGTACAACCTGTCCTCACAGTATACTCCAGAGTATTTGTTTGAACTGTATCGTGACAGTATCTTTGTTGAGCTCAAAGCTTATGACCCCATAGAATACACGCTGGTTAGGAAGGCGGACTTCTGGTTTGGCGAGGATTATAAGGTTGTCATTTACCTTGAAGATACTGTCATTGCCAGGAAGAAAGCTCAGGATATAGCCCGCGTCTTTGAAAAGATATTTAACGAGCGTTGTGGATTGGGAGCTTCTGTGAGTGTTGAGTATAAAGAGCCTTCAGAGGAAACAACCAAAGCCAACTACTCAGAAGAAGTAGTTGAGAGGGCCGTTAAGGCAGTAGAAGCGACAGATAAAGAAAAGCCGGAGGCTGAACCCAAGGAAAAGAAAGACTCCAAGGCCAAAGGAAAGGGCTTTGGAAATGGGAAGGGCTCTTATAAGAACGGATCCTTTGTCAGATCCAAACTTCCTGATGATCCCAACGTTATATATGGAAAGAACTTTGAGGATGAGGCTACTGCGATTGAGAATATCCTCGGCGATGGAGATGAGGTAACTATTCGAGGCAAGGTTCTAAGCTATGAATGCAAGCCATATAAGCAGAATGAACGTGCGATTCTTATGTTTGTCGTATCGGATTTTACTGACAGCATAAAGGTCAAAATCTTTGTGGCGGCTGAAGCTGTGCCTGAGCTTGAGAAAAAGATTTATCCTGGAGCCTTCCTTAAGATCAAGGGAATGGCACTGATGGATAAGTTCGATCATGAAGTGTCTATGCAGAGCATTACCGGCATAAAGACGATTCCTGATTTCACAGAGAAAAGAGTAGATAACTCTGCGGAAAAGAGAGTTGAACTACACTGCCATACAAAAATGAGCGACATGGATGGTGTATCAAGCGCAGGAGATATCATAGCTCAGGCATATGCATGGGGGATGCCTGGTATAGCCATAACAGACCACGGTGTTGTTCAGGGACTGACAGAAGGATATCACTACATTCAGAAATATAAGGACAAGCATAAGGATTCTGATATTGACCAGTTCAAGATGATTCTAGGAGTTGAAGGCTACCTTGTTGATGACTTTTTCAAGATAGTTCTTAACAACAAGGGACAGCAGTTGAAGGGCAGTACCCTGGTCGTATTTGATCTCGAAACCATAGGATTGTCTCCTGTAAAGGGCAAGATAATCGAGATTGGGGCGGTGAAGATAAAAGAAGGAACAGTGATCGGGCGCTTTTCGCAGTTTGTTGATCCCAAGATTCCGATACCGCCCTACACAACCAGGCTTACCAGCATTACAGATGACATGGTTATTGGTGAACCTACAATAGAGCAGGCTTTGCCAAAGTTCTTGGATTTTTGCGGAGACTGCGTTCTTGTAGGCCACAATGTTTCTTTTGATATCGGTTTTATTAAGGAAAACTGTAAGCGACTTGGGATTGAGAAAGAGTTCACTTGTATAGATACTATGGGCCTTTCCAGAGCTTTTTATCCGGAGCAGGCAAGACACAATCTTGATGCTGTGTGTAAAAAGCTTGAAGTTGTAAATGAGCACCACCACAGAGCAATAGCTGATGCTGAGTGCACTGCGCAGATATATGAAAAGTTTGAGCAGAAGCTCTTTGAAAGAGAAATCTTTGACCTGGAGAAGCTAAAAGAATTGGAGGAGCTTAGCCCAGAGGCCATAAAGAGACTGCCGTCTCATCACGTAATTCTATTGGCGACTGACGTTATCGGAAGGACTAACCTGTATACCCTTATCAGCAAATCCCACCTGGATTATTTCCATGGAAAACCGCGTATGCCAAAGAGCGAGATCATGAAGTACAGGGAGGAACTGATCATTGGATCCGCATGCTGCGCAGGAGAGGTGTATGAAGCGGTTCTTGGAGGAAAACCAGAGGATGAGATTGCCAAGATAGTAGAATTTTACGATTACCTTGAGATTCAGCCGATTGCCAATAACCGTTTCATGATTGGCAGCGAGAAATTTGAAGGAATCACATCCGAGGAAGACCTTAGAGATATTAACCGCGAGATAGTTGCACTTGGAGAAAAGTATGACAAGCCTGTTGTCGCAACCTGTGACGTACATTTCTTAAATCCGGAGGATGAGATATACAGGCGAGTCATCATGAAGATAAAGGGTATGGATGACGAGGAGCCTGCGCCTTTGTATCTTCGGACTACAGAGGAGATGCTTAAGGAGTTTGAGTATCTCGGAGACGAAAAGGCCAGAGAGGTTGTAATAGAAAATTCTAATAGAATTGCTAATAGATGTAAAAATATAGCTCCTGTAAGGCCCGATAAATGTCCGCCTGTTATCGAGAACTCTGATGAGACCCTCAGGAAGATATGCTACGAAAAGATTCACGAAATCTATGGCGAGCAGCTTCCGCCAATAGTTGAAGAGAGACTGGAAAAAGAGCTTAAGTCCATTATAGGCAACGGCTATGCGGTTCTTTACATTATTGCTCAGAAGCTCGTATGGAAATCCTTGGAAGATGGATATCTCGTTGGATCCAGAGGATCAGTAGGGTCATCTTTTGTGGCCTTTGCAGCTGGAATCACTGAGGTTAACTCTCTGCCGCCGCACTATCTATGCCCCAACTGTAAATACAGTGACTTTGACAGTGAGGACGTTCTGAAGTACTCAGGAAACTCAGGTTGTGACATGCCTGATAAGATGTGTCCGAAGTGCGGTACCAAGATGAAGAAGGATGGCTTTGACATTCCATTTGAGACATTCCTGGGCTTTAAGGGAGACAAAGAGCCTGATATCGACCTTAACTTTTCCGGTGAATACCAGGCCAAAGCCCATAAGTACACGGAAGTTATCTTTGGAGAAGGCCAGACCTTCAGAGCCGGAACCATAGCATCTGTTGCGGACAAAACAGCCTATGGATATGTAAAGAAGTACTTTGAACTTGAGAACATCACAAAGAGGAACGCAGAGGTAGAGCGTATCGCTCAGGGATGTATTGGTGTGCGCCGAGGAACCGGCCAGCATCCGGGAGGCATTATCGTTCTTCCTGTGGGAGAGAACATACACAGTTTTACACCAATTCAGCACCCGGCTAATGATGTGCATACGCCTATAATCACTACACATTTTGACTACCACTCGATAGATCATAACTTGCTGAAGCTAGATATTCTTGGACATGATGATCCAACGATGATCAGGTTCTTAAATGATTGCACAGGACGAGATCCGCAGGAGGTGCCGCTTGACGATGAGAAGGTAATGTCTCTTTTTATGAATACAGAGGCGTTGGGTATTACTCCAAAGCAGATAAGCGGTACCAAGCTTGGCTGTTTGGGGCTTCCTGAGTTTGGAACAGACTTTGCCATGAACATGGTTATTGATGCTGCGCCTCAGTCCTTTTCCGATCTTATAAGGATTTCAGGTCTTTCTCATGGTACTGATGTATGGTTGGGCAATGCGAAAGACCTTATAGAAGCTGGTACAGCAACTCTTAGCTCCTGCATTTGTTGTAGAGACGATATCATGGTCTATCTGATCCATATGGGACTTGATAAGTCAGAGTCCTTCAAGATCATGGAGGCTGTGCGTAAAGGAAAAGTTGCTGCAGGTAAGGAGAACAACTGGGAGGATTGGAAGAAAGACATGCTGGATCACGGTGTCCCTGAGTGGTACATCGAGTCCTGCCAGAAGATCCAGTACATGTTCCCCAAGGCTCATGCTGCAGCCTACGTAATGATGGCCTGGAGAATCGCTTATTTCAAGGTTTATATGCCGGAAGCATTTTATGCCGCATGGTTTTCAATAAGAGCGAAGGCAATAAATTACGAGAGGATGTTCCAGGGGCTTACGACCTTGAGGCGACATATGGCCGAGTACAGGGAAAAAGGGGATGAAATGACAGCCGCTGAGGAGGATGAACTTGCTGCTATGAGGCTGGCAGAGGAAATGTATGAAAGAGGTATTGAAGTAGAGCCTATCGATATCTATAGGGCTGATTCCAGGTCTTTTAAAGTATTCGGAAAAAAGATTATGCCGAGCCTTAAGAGTATCGACAAGCTTGGTGAAAAGGCTGCAGATCAGATAGTTGAGGCTGCGAAGAACGGTCCATTTACATCAAGGGATGACTTTAAGGCAAGAACCAAGTGCCCACAGGTTGTCATGGATACTATGCATCGCCTTGGTATGTTTGGGGATCTTCCGGAATCGAGTCAGCTCAGCATCTTTGATCTGATGGGGAAATAGGAAGTTAGGAGAAGACCATGACTGATGATGTTTCAATAAGCAATCGAATAGAGGAAAAGTGGGACGAAATTAAGCAGATAGTTCGAAAGGAGTGCTGTCTCACCAATATATCCTATGGCACGTGGATAGAGCCATTGGAGTTTTTGCGATATACAGATGGCGTGGCTTATGTACTTCTTCCGCAGAACAATGCCATGGCAATGGACTATGTTAAAAACAGGTTTTACAGCTTTTTTGTTGAAGCTATGGCTGCTGCGGCGGAGCTGGACGGCCTGATAGATGAATTGTCAGTGGAATTCACGTTTGACGCTGAAGAAGTAACAGCGAGAAACGAAGAAAAGATGTCTGAAGAGAAACTGGCACAGCTAAGGGCGAGCCTGAAGCCCAAGTTTACCTTTGAAAGCTTCGTTGTTGGAGGTAGCAACAGGTTTGCTTATAGCGCTGCTGTGGCTGTAGCTGAAGACCCAGGGGCTATATACAATCCGCTGTTTTTATATGGAGGACCGGGGCTTGGTAAGACACATCTTCTTCAAGCCATAGGTAATTACATCTGTAGAACGGCGCCTGAGCAGAAAGTCTTATATGTTACTTCTGAGGATTTCACCAATGAGGTTATTGAGTACATCAGGACAGGGCAGGTAGATGAACTGCATGAAAAATACAGGACGGTAGATGTACTGTTGATTGATGACGTTCAGTTCATAATTGGCAAGAAGGCTACGCAGCTTGAGTTTTTCCATACCTTTAATACTTTATATCAGGATGGGAAACAGATAGTTCTTTCCTCGGATCGTCATCCAAAAGAAATAGAGGCTCTGGATGAGAGATTCAGGTCGCGCTTTGAGATGGGATTGACTTCAGATATCCAAAAGCCCGACTACGAGACCAGAATGGCAATTTTGCGAAAGCTCCATGAGGGAAAAATTCTTGATATTGATGACAGCGTTTTTGAGTATATAGCAAATGGGGTTGTTTCTAATGTCAGGGAGCTTGAAGGTGCTTACACAAAGGTTGTTGCTTATTCAAGGCTTAATAAGCTGGAGCACATTGGAGAAGAAGAGGCAAAGCTCGCTCTCCGGGATGATATCGAGGTTGGAAGAGCAAGAAATATCCCTCCGTCAGTAATCATAAGCACTGTAGCAGAGCAGTATAACGTGAGTGTTGATCTTCTTAAGTCCAAAAAGAGGAGTAATGATATTGTTCTTCCAAGGCAGCTTGCAATGTATTTAATCAGGGAATATACGGATACAACGCTCGCTGGCATAGGAAAAGAGTTGGGTGGAAGAGATCACTCAACAGTAAAGAACAGTATTGAGAGGATAACCGACATGCTCTCCACAGATGAAGATGTCAATCAAAAGATAGATGTTATCTGTATGAAGCTGAACCTCAACAAAAAGGAGTAGTTATGTATGCGAGAAATAGAGTGTATACATTTGAAAACTTTGACGTAGACAGAAGAAATAAGTTTGCGTTCGAGGCAGCTAAGGAAGTCACAAACGAACCAGGTGGCAGATTTAATCCTCTTTATCTGTATGGGAAAAGATATGACGGCAAGACACATCTGTTAAAGGCAATGGAGCGAGACCTTCGCGAGAAAAAGCCTCTTTTGGATGTCCTATATGTAAGAGGTGAAGATTTTGATAACGACCTGCTAAGCGCAATTTCTTCAAACCAATATGGGCTAGGAATCAAACTGTTCCGCGAAAAGTACCGAAATGTAGATGTGCTTCTGGTGGATGACATTGATTATTTTATGGAAAGACGAGTGGTCCTAAATGAACTCATAAATACCTTTGATTCCCTTTATTTACAAGGAAAACAAATAGTCTTTTCAGCAGACAGGAGGCCTACTGACCTGGGGGAGATGGACAAACTGTTCAGAGGAAAGCTTGAAATGGGACTGGTAATAGGGATAAGGAACTAAAAAACAGTATACGAGGGAGGAAGACAATGAAGGATGAAAATGTATTGCGGCGGGTTCCGCCGAATAATCAGGAAGCAGAGCAATCTGTAATTGGGGCAATGATACTTGACAGAGGCGCAATCAAAACAGCTGCTGAAATACTGATTGAAGATGATTTCTATTACAGACAGCTGGGAACGATGTTCTCTACGATGGTAGAGCTGGAGAAAGAGGAAAGCGCTGTTGATCCGGTTACTCTGCAAAACCGACTCAGAGAAAAGAATGTTTCTCCTGAGGTTTGTAGTGGCGAGTTTATCGCAGGGCTGGTAGAAAAAGTACCGACATCAGCCAATGTAAAGTATTACGCCAACATCGTAAAGAATAAGTCTATGCTACGTAAGTTGATTAAGGCATGTAATGATGCTGAGAACGCGTGCTATACAGAATCTGATAATGTGATTGGGGTTTTAAACGATGCTGAGAAAACAGTACTGGATGTAACTCAGAAGAGAAGCGCAGGGGATGTTGTCCCTATCGACCAGATTGTCATGGATGCACTTAACCTTATGGAAAAGGCAAGCAAAATGCAGGGGCATGTTACCGGTGTCGCAACGGGCTTTACTGATCTGGATTATAAGACCACCGGGTTTCATTCGGCTGATCTTGTGCTTATAGCTGCTCGTCCTGCCATGGGAAAGACTGCGTTTGCCTTAAACATGGCAGAGTACATGGCGCTACATGATAACAGATGCGTTGCAATCTTTTCTTTGGAGATGCCAAGAGTACAGCTGGTCAACAGGCTTATTGCGATGGATTCCCGTGTTAATTCAGAAAATATTAAGAGTGGAAACATGTCCGATGGAGAATGGAGCAGTGTTGTTGATAGTGCCAATGTTATAAGTAAGTCCAAGCTCATTATAGATGATGCCCCTATAATCACTCTTCAGGATATTCAGGCAAAGTGTAGAAAATTCAAGGCACAGTCCGGATTGGACGCTGTCTTTATCGACTATTTACAGCTTGTGAAATATAAGCAGGGTAGAAATGGCCCATCTTCAAGGCAGGAGGAGGTTGCAGAGATTTCAAAATCGCTAAAAGCGCTTGCCAGAGAGCTTGAAATACCGATTATTGCTCTTTCGCAGCTGAATCGTGATACAGAGAAGAGAACGGATCATATCCCGATGCTGTCTGACCTTAGAGAATCAGGATCTATTGAGCAGGATGCTGATATGGTGATGTTTATTCATAGAGAAGATGTCTATGATCACGATTGTGAAGAAAAGAACGTTGCCCAGATTATTATTGCGAAGCAGAGAAGCGGCCCAACAGGAACGGTAAAGCTGGCATGGCAACCAGAGTATACGAGGTTTGCAAATCTTGCAATGGAGAGAAAATAGTTTATCAGTTTCGTAAAGGAGATAACATGCCACTTACTAATAACCAATACAACAGCATTATGCAGCAATATGAAGATTTGCGCATTCGCCATAGACGCGAGCGGGAGGAAAAGCTGCAAGAAATATATGATAATGTCCCCGGATATAAGGAGCTTGATGAACAGACATCTACTGCCAGTGTGGAGTTTGGAAGACGAATTATTGCTGGAGAGAAATTGGATAAAAACCTTTTGGATTCAAAATTAAAAGCTTTAGCTGCTCAAAAGGCGGAGCTTTTAAAGAAGTCTGGCTATACTGCAGACTACCTGGACTTCGAATACAAGTGCAAGGATTGTAAGGATACAGGATACATAGGGAATGAAAAATGCCATTGTTTTAAGCAGAAAATAATCGAGACTTTATATGACAAATCAAATCTTCGATCACTGACCCAGGAATGCAATTTTGCAAATATGACTGATTCGTATTACAAGGGCGAGGATCTTGATAGATTCAGAGGCTTAAGAAAGGTTGCGGAAGAGTTTATTTCTTCCTTTAACACTGACTATCAGAACCTTTTCATATATGGCCCTGTTGGTACGGGCAAAAGCTTTATGACCATTTGCATTGCAGATGAGCTTTTAAAGAGAGGAAACTCAGTTATTTACTTTGGCGCCATTGGCTTATTTGAGCTTATTTCGGAATATGCATTTGATTTCAAAAACAAGGCCTGGTTAAAGGCGGTATATGATGATCTGTACGACTGCGACCTCCTTGTTATTGATGACCTTGGGACAGAGATAACAGGCAATTTCGTGAGCAGAGAACTTTTTTCTCTGCTTGAAGAACGGAAAAATCGCAAGAAATCAACAATCATTACCACAAATTACTCTCTTGAGGGTCTGCAGAGTATTTATTCTGACAGGATTTTTTCTAGGATCACTGGGAATTATAAGATACTCAAGCTTTCAGGACCGGATATCCGTAAGGAAAAGAAACTTGCAAAAAAAGACTTGGAAAGTAAGCGTAGTAATACTGACTGATATGGTATGCGACGTACCCGGAAGAGGCAGAAACCATGGATATTCCAGTGCTTTGGATAATCACAAATGAAGATGTTACCCCACCTTGGGGTAGGATTGCCAGGATAAAATGCCAGGTAGTATAGTTGATGTATTAGGAGGTATTTGTCATGGACAGTAACTATGATTTTCAGAAGTTTGCCGATTTTATGAATGATTGGAATTTAATGGAGGAATTTAGCGATTCAGTACTGAAGGGACTGAGGTTTTCAGTAATTTTCCTTGAAGGAGAAGGAGCTTTTTGCGACTGGATGGTTAGCTTTACATCTAATAAGAAAATGCAGCTTGCTGAAGCAGAAGAGACCAGGAAAGAGAGCCTTCGAAGGATATTTGGTGGCTATGATATCGAGTACGATCCGGATGACTATTTTTTTGAAGTAGATGATGAAGAATTCATAGAAAACGCTGTGGATGAGTATAACGTTGCACCAACCGTAGAAGAGCTCATAGATACAACATTTGAGGCTCTTATAGATTTGGCGAAGAGCACAGCTTTTGATGATGATAATGCCAAGGATGTTGAAAAAAGGTTACTTGGTAAGAAGGCTGAGGCGATTGAAGCTGTCGGCTGAGTAAGAAAATTATAAGATTATTGTAAAAATGCGCAGAGTGGTCAAAATATGTCCACTCTGTTTTTTATACTCTAAGGGGATGTATACATTTTGAATTGTTGGGAGAGGTGAAGTATGAAAACAGAAGAACGTAACGAGCTTATAGTTAGGAGCAAGGACTATAAGAAGTCAAATGAACTTATAAATGCGATGGGCATAGGTACTGCTCTCAGCCAGAAGCTCTTTGCTGTTGGAATGCTTAATATGCATATAGATGAGACCAACAACGTTGTAGCAACAATACAGGGGACGCAGCTCAGAAAGCTGTTTAACTCAACCTCGGGGTCTCTGTATCAACACATTGAAGAACTGTGTGACCAGCAGATTAAAGGATCTACCATTTTTCAATGGCAGTTGCTCTTTAAGGACAAGGAAAATGGGAAGATAGAGGCGCACCAGGTTGTAACTGATGCAATCTTTGAAAAGGGTGTTCTTACTCTAAGGTATAACAACTACCTTACTGATAAGATTACAAATCTGAAGAAAGGATACACAACGCTTAGCCTTGCAGAGACTCTCAGCCTCAAGAGTGTATATTCTCTGAGAATGTATGAGATTTTCAAGTCGGCCTATGATTATCAAAAAGCCTTAAAGAAGAATATTAACGAATGTGTCCTGGAGTATTCGCTGGTGGAATTAAAGCTGGAACTTGGAATAATAACTACCGGTGGAAATAAGGAGATCAAGGCAGAGCTCGAGAAAGAATACCCCAACTACGAAAGGATTGGGGAAATCGTAGATTCTATGGGAGACAAAGCTAACAACAAGTACAAGGAGTATAAGGTCTTTAACAGAAATGTCCTGAGCAAGGCTAAAGAAGAGCTTAACGAAAAGACCTGCATCCAAATGGACTATGAGCCTATGAAGAGTGGCAAAAGAGCTACTGGTGTGAGGTTCTTCATTGCCAGAAAAGATCTTGTGGAAGAACCGGTAGAGCAGAAAGCCACATTGACTGATGATCTTTTGGACGAGTTATATGACCTGATGCATGAGAACTTCAGGCTCAGAGAGATTCGCGAGATAGCAGCAACTGCAGAGTATGATGCTGAGAAGATCCGAAAAGCATACAACTATATGCTGAACTATAGCAATCCTATTGATAATGCCATCGCCTTCATGAAGGATTGCATCAAGAAGGAATACTATAACCAGGAAAAGAAGCCATTTTTCTCAAAGAAGAATTCATTTAGCAATATTATGCAAAGAGACAACATCGATTTTGATGAGATGGAAAGACTATTAGTAGATAACTGAAAAGAGGTTAATTATGGCAAGTAAAGCATCTATGTTAAGACAAAGCAGATTTCATAAAGGATCGCATGCTGGAGTGAAAAGGGATGTCTATGTGGAAAATCCCCACAACGAAATTAAATCTGAGCGCCATGTATCATCTGTGCCAGGAACCGCGCCAGTGCCACAAAACTATAGTGACAAACGTGGAAAGTATAAGTACATGACTTTTTGGATGGATTTCGATGGTCAGAATTTGTTTGACCAGTATATTGATATGTCGTACTTAAGTGATGAGTTTGGGGATGCCAATTTTTACTTGGTTGATGCGGATTCAAAGTACGATGCTGCAAGACAGTTTGTTACAGGTAAATACAACGCCTTGATAAAGAGGAATAAGAGGTCCGAGATCCAGAACATGTGCCTGGAATATATCTTTGAGGAACTGTCAGAGGGTGAGCATGTTCAGGTGGAGGGCAAGATTGGTCATTTGATAAGTGCGATCGAGAATCTTATGGAGGCTTATGATATCGATGATGCTTCCTCTGAAGATATGGATCCTCTTAAGGCGTTTTTCAATAAGAGCAATGTAAGCGAGCTCTTTACGCCAGAGGTGGAATTGGAGTTGTTCATACAGGCAAATATCCTTAAAGTTGGCGTGCTGGAACTAAAGAGTTTTACAGATGATTTCAAAAGATAAAAATATTTTTTGAAATTATTATTGACATGGACATATAATGTCCGCTATATATGATAGTGTATTATCAGAAACAACAAACAAAGATTTTTCATGATTCTAAATGAATTTCAAGAAAGGAGGACGATCATGAAACACACGATGAATACTAACAACATAGCAACAATAGACAACAGGGGCATGATTGTCCGCCGTCTTTATTTCTAAAACTATTTCACACAAAGAAAAAGGACTGGTATAAGGACAAGACTTTAGGCCTCTGAGGATTAGAGGTGTTTTTTGTGTACTCTATTACACAAGCACCTGCAACGGAGGTTTTATTTTGATACCAGTAAAAGGAAAATATTCAGATGCCATGATCATGTGCATGGGGGATGTCGCTGACGGAAATGTTGACCAGTATGCGATTGCTCAGGTACAGATGATCAGCGACATCAAAGCTACAAAGGGTAGCAAGATTCGTGTAATGCCTGACGTTCACCCTGGAAAGGTTGGACCTATTGGACTCACAATGACAGTGACAGATGCGGTTCTTCCTGCACTTATCGGAATCGATATTGGCTGCGGTATGAGCATGGTAAAGATTGGAAAGATCAGAAAGGATTTCCAGAAGCTCGACACAGTCATCAGAGACAACGTTCCGGTTGGGTTCAAGGTAAGAAACAGTGTTCACAGGGATGCGGCAGATTTTGACCTTGGAAGACTTAACTGCTTCAAGCACATCAGAGATGATAAGGCAATGCTCAGTATCGGAACTCTTGGCGGAGGTAATCACTTTATTGAGCTCGATGCAGACGAGAATGGAGAGGGATATCTGATCATTCACAGTGGCAGCCGTCACCTTGGCAAGGAAGTTGCAGAGTATTACATGGACAAAGGACACAAGTATTTAATGGAGCACGGAAAAGAGGATGTTCCATATGAACTTACTTACCTTACAGATGAGCTTCTTTCAGACTATCTTCATGATATCCAGGTTGTTCAGGAATACGCTGAGCTCAATCGTCACATCATTATGAAGGAAATCTGCAAGGGGATGAAGTGGAAGGTAACAGATGAAAAGAGCTGCATCCATAACTACATTGAGCAGACAAATGGAGCAGCTATCCTTAGAAAAGGTGCCATCTCCGCTAAGGAGAATCAGGAGGTGATCATACCAATAAACATGAGAGATGGCGTAATCCTTGGAATCGGCAAAGGCAATGATGAGTGGAACAGCTCAGCACCTCATGGGGCAGGCAGAATCTCATCTAGAGAGAAGGTTACAACCAGCCACACAGTGTCTGAGTTTAAGGCTTCCATGAAGGGAATTTACACAAGCTGCATCAGCAAGGACACACTTGATGAGGCACCCTTTGCCTACAGGGATATTGATTACATCAAAGAGGCTGTAAAGGAGACTGTTGAGATCACAAAGCTCCTTAAGCCGGTTTATAACTACAAAGGAGGCAATGCTTGAAAATAAAGTTCGATAAGTATCATATTAGGCTGCGAAATGCCGAGCATACGATACTTATTCCAAGAAATACCTCTGGTATTCACTGGAACGCTGTTGGCGGTGAATGGGGAAAAGAGCTTATCGGTGACCGGGAAGCTTTATATGCACTTTTATATGCATGTGCAGTGCTTACATATGATCACAACAAGATAATCTATTTCCCCATTAAGGGAAACGAGCTTAACGAAGAGGATTTTCTTAACTACAAGCATGATGTCGTGTTCACTACATACAAGAGCGGTCTTCATGTCAGTGACTGGAAGGAATACAGACAGATCATCAGAAAGATGACACCACAGACTTATACCTTCGATTATGACAGAAAAAGAATTGATGCCCATGCAAAGGAGGTAGAGGACCAGGACTTCTGGCACTACAAAGTAAGAGAAAAAACATGCGTTGGATATGAGAAGGATGCATTTGACACATGGTTCACAGCTCTTGATGGACAGGCTTATCTTTCAGGTTACGGAACACTCAGAAAGATGGCAGACAGACCACTGGAAAATGAATTTGTGAAGTGCCAGGATTATCCACCGTACGAAACATTTCTTACTTATGAGCCCGCGACAAGGCATGGAGGCAGCTATAACGAAAAGTACTGCTATGGATTTATGTTTTACGATACATCACTGGTTCCGGCTATGAAGGCATACATGGAAAAGATCCGTAGTGAGAAGAAGTTTGACGAGAAAAAGAAAAAGCTCGTAGTAAATGAACACGATACAACCAAGACCAAGAGCGACCTCAGGAATATCAGGGTTGCAAAGAAGAAAAAGACAAAGAAAGAGGTAGTAGATACATGATATTACAGATCAGTTCTGGAATGGGCCCAGTTGAATGTAGAGCAGCTGTAGGCGGCATTTTCAGAGCATTACAAAAGGAATTTCCGGATATAGAGATGATTACAGGCGTGAAAGGAGAGGTAGAAGGAGCCTATTCATCAATTATTTTTACTTCAGAACAGGACTTGTCAGCCCTTGAAGGCACAATGCAATGGGTGTGCAAGAGTGGCTACAGACCGGGTCACAAGAGAAAGAACTGGTTTGTAGACGTAAGCATAATCGAAGAGCCTGATGAAGTGGATGAGAAGATTACGGAAGACAAGATAAGAATCGAAAAGTTCCACAGTGGAGGACCGGGCGGACAGCACGTTAACAAGACAGAGTCAGGGGTTAGGATCATTCATCTACCTACAGGTATTACCGTGTCCTCCACCAAGGAAAGAAGTCAGTTTATGAACAAGCAGGACGCACTCAAGAAGCTTTCTGCAGTTCTCAAACAGACAAACGTAGACAGTAAGGATAAACAGAAAAACAGCGCGTGGAGTAAACATGCTCAGATAGTTCGTGGTAATCCAGTGCGCATTTATGAAGGTGAGAGCTTTAAGTTTAACTTCGTAAAGGAAGAAGAGGAGAACGAAGATTTATGAATCTACCAGTAACAGTAAATCAGGAAGAATTACTGGATATTCTGCTTAATATTGCACCTGCAAGACCAGTTTTTATCTGGGGAGCTCCAGGAATCGGCAAGTCTGCTCTTGTAGAGGAGTTCTCTATGGAAGTTGGACTTGAGTGCGTTTCACTTCTTGGAAGCCAGCTTGCACCAGAGGATATTATCGGTATCCCTCAGATCAGAGGAGAGACATCAGAGTTTCTCCCTCCAAAGATGATTGCAAGAAAGGAGCCATATGTTCTTTTCCTTGATGAGCTCAATGCATGCTCTCAGGAGGTACAGAAAGCCTTTTACAGCCTTATCTATGAGAGAAGGATTGGTGAATACCACCTTCCTGAAGGCAGCATTGTCATCGGCGCAGGAAACCGAACACAGGATGCAGCAATAGTCAAGACAATGTCCAGCGCACTTATTAACAGAATGTTTCATGTTCAGCTCAAGCCTGACGTAAAGAGCTGGCTCACATGGGCTTATGGAAATGGTATCCATAGCTGGGTAACTGATTATATCAGCCAGAGACCTGATCACCTTTTTTCAGAGCCTCCAAAGACAGAAGAGCCATTCTCAACACCAAGGTCATGGCATATGCTGAGCGACGCACTTAAGGAATTTGGAGCCGGGGAAAAAGAGATCCCGATCGAGACTATCAGAATGCTTGCTTACGGAAGCATCACACCCAGCCATGCCGGGATGTTTGCTGCATTCGTAAAGCAGCTTGATAATAAGTACCTTCTTGAAGACATCATCAAGGGAGATGCAAGATGGCCTGAGAAGCCTGAGGACAGAGATGTTCTCTATTTCCTTGCACAGTCTTTCAGAGCAAGACTTCTTCATGACCTTCCTGAGAAGAAGGCTGAGATCGACAAGAAGAACCAGTACTTTGCACACAGAGCAAAGTCTCTTTTAAAGGAACTTGCACAGCTCAACTATGAGCTTGCACAGATGGTAGTATCTGCTGATGACGGAAAGGTACTTCCTGAGTGGTTCATGATTGAGATTGTAAGAGATCTTCCTAGGCTTGTAGCACAGGAGAAGAAAAAGGATGGGAAAACAGCATAAGGAAAGAGAAGACCCTAACCTTGTTCAGCTTAGAAAAGGAATAGACCTTGTATATGAAAATGAGGTTTTCAGCCATTTTGCAGCCTATTACCTTGAGATGGCAGGGAAGGGTGAGATTGGGAAAAAGACACCCGCATGTTCAAAAGCAGATGGCACAATCCTTGTAAACAAGCAAATCAGCCTTGCACCAAAGCAGTGGGCTTTCGCTATAGCTCACTGCATTCTTCACAACTGCTTTGGACACTATGACCTTGATAAGGTACCAGGATATATGGTGGAGGATGCATCGGGAAAGAAGATTAAGAAAGCAAGTTTTAATCCGAAGCTTTGGAATATTGCCTGCGATATCTACGTAGATAGATTTCTTCATGACATCAAGTTCGGAGAGCCTTTTAATCAGTCACCGGTAGGAACAATCCCTTTCAGTATCATGGAAGATGAGTACAAGATTTACGACTATCTTGTAAGAGAACACTGGGATGAAAACAATAATATCTATGGCGTAGGGGACCTTGATTCTATGGACATGATTGGCCTTGATAAGCCAATTGAGTACGGAATCGACAGATGGGGCAGACAGGAAAAGAATGAGTTTGCCAGTGATTTTGCATATTATCTTGCAAAATCCGTATCAAACGCAATCGACTATGTTTCTGATCATGAGGAGGAGAACTCTTTTGGAAGAGGCATAGCCAGCTGGTTTATAAATGCATTTCCACTTCTTGGAGCTATTGCAGCATCATTCAAGGTGGTTGATGATATCGAGGAATGCAGGAAGTATGACATCAGCATAGCTGCAGTGGATGCTTATGAAGGAATCATCTACATCAATACCTCCAAGAACATGTCAGAGGAGGAGTGGAGATTTGTCATGGCACATGAGTTTCTTCATGCAGCTCTGCTCCATCACAGAAGATCTGCCGGAAGGGATACATATCTTTGGAACATTGCTACAGACTATGTGATCAATGGCTGGCTTTTTGAAATGCAGATAGGAGTTATGCCTGAAGGCGTACTGTATGATCCGGCGCTTAAGAATAAGTCTGCTGAAGAAATCTACGATATGATATGCCAGGATATGAGGACTTATATGAAGATGAACACCTTCAGAGGCAATGGCCAAGGTGACATCATGGGCAGAAGAGCTCCAAGTATGTTTGATGGCTCGGGAAGAGGAGTATCTCTTGATGAGTTTTACAGGAATGCACTTACTCAGGGGCTTGAGTACGAGACAGGCAGACGTGGCAGAGGTTTCATCCCAGCTGGCCTTGTCGAGGAGATAAGAGCGCTTGCTGTGCCTCCTGTACCTTGGGATGTAAAGCTTTCAGAATGGTTCAACGCACATATCAGACCTCTTGAGAAGCACAGAAGTTATGCTCATCCAAGCAGAAGACAGAGCTGCACACCTGATATTCCAAGAGCAAGATATGTTGTAACAGAGAGTAAAGAAGCATCAAGGACTTTTGGGGTAATCATCGACACTTCAGGTTCTATGGCACCTTCAGATATCGGCAAGGCCCTGGGTGCAGTGGCAAGCTATTCTGCAGCAAGAGATGTTCCTGCAGCAAGAGTAATATTCTGTGATGCGGATGCTTATGACGCTGGTTATATGACACCGGAAGACATTGCCGGAAGAGTAAAAGTTATTGGAAGAGGCGGTACTAGGCTTCAGCCTGCGGCCGATATGCTTCAGGACGCAAAGGATTTTCCAAAGGATGGTCCAATACTCATTATCACAGATGGAGAGATTGACCAGCACCTTGATATCAAGAGAGAACACGCATTTATCATGCCTATTGGGTGCAGACTTCCGTTCAAGGCAAAGGGAGAAGTCTTTTATATGTAAGATAGTATAAGAACTGTAATGCCAGGTAGATACTGACGTTCAGCATGTTGCAAATTTGATGGTGGACATATTGTGTCCGCGATGTTTTGTATAATAAAAATATAAGGAACTGACAATGTGCATGAAGAGGAGAGAAGAATGTTAGGAGCTATTATCGGTGATGTATACGGGAGCATATATGAATTTGACAATGAAAAAGACAAAAGCAAGATAAAGCTGAGCAGATTCAGCACCCCAACAGACGACAGCATAATGACAATAGCTATATCTAAAGCACTTTTGATATGCTACGACGAGCTTATTAGCAAGACCGAAGATTATGAAAAGCATTTTTATGATAAATGCGAAGAAGTAATGGTTGCTTATGGTAACGCATATTCACGTAAGGGTTATGGCGGGCGTTTTAGAAAATGGCTGGTTGATCCAAACAGAAAACCCTATGGAAGTTATGGTAATGGCTCTGGTATGAGAGTATCACCAGTTGGATGGATGTTTGATTCCCTGGAAGATACTCTTAACATAGCAAGGATAACCGCTGAGCCTACTCATAATCACCCAGAGGGAATAAAAGGTGCTCAGGCAATAGCGGCAGGAATATATCTTCTTAGGAGTGGTAAAACCAAGGAGGAAGTGAAGGCATATATCTCAGAAACATTTGACTATGACCTGGACAGAAAGCTTGATGCCATCAAAAAGAACTATAGATTTGAGGTTTCATGTCAAAAATCTGTTCCAGAAGCAATTATTGCCTTCCTGGAAGGCGAGTCATATGAGGAAGTCATTCTCAATGCTATCTCTCTAGGTGGAGATAGCGACACAATAGCATGCATGGCAGGTGCTCTTGCAGAAGTTGTATATAAGATCCCGGATCATATGAGAGTGGGTGTGATTGAAAATATTGCAAATCAGCATGAGCTAAAGCCAAGAGACTTTGAGTTCTATAACAAAGTAGTTGTTAAGAAGAAAAACCCTGATTTCCAAGAGCCACCGGTTGAGTTTGAGTATAGTAAATTCAATCCTTTAGAGTACTTGAAGGAATTAGGATTAGGAAGGAATCTGGAATGAACGCAAGTGATGTTATAAATAGGATAGCTGAATACTTTGACAAGGAAGAATTGAAATATGATTACAATGAAGAACTAATGCGTTTTGACTATGGTTTCTGTATAGATAACGAGATCGTTCAGAAGGCGGATTGCCTAATCCTTGTTGATTCAGACGGAGATGATTGCCAGATTGTGGGATATCCAAACATAAAAGCTAAGCCGGAAACCAAGAAAGAATTGGAATCTCTTTTGTTTGGAATTAACTGCAATATGTTCCGTGGTATGTGGCAGTTATGCAAAGATGAAGTTCGCTACATAAGGAGTCTGGCATTGGAAGGAGATGCAGTTCTTACGGATGAGATGCTTGATATTGCTGTATTTAGCGTACCAAATATCATAGCAAAATATGCAGATTCGATGATAGCAGTAGTGATGGGATATTCTACTGCAGATGATGAACTGAAAAAGTTGTACGAAGAAGAGGATACCGAAGACCAGAGTGAAGAGGCAGAGGAAAACTCCAATCAGACAGAGTACGACTTTGATGAACTTGAAAGCATTTTATTATGGGTAAAAGGTGATAAGGATGAAGGAGATAACAGGAAAGTATAATACCGCAAAGGTCTTCACAGATAACTGCGAAGATGTTTGTGTTGAGCAGATAAGAGACTTACTGGATCAGGAGCCATTCCGTGATTCAAAGGTAAGAATCATGCCTGACTGCCATGCCGGAAAGAGTTGTGTCATTGGTTTTACAGCTGATTTGGGAGACAAGATCATTCCCAATGTGGTAGGAGTTGATATTGGCTGCGGAATGTTGACAGTAGAACTTGGCAAGGAAGCCATCGACTTTGACAGGCTTGATAAGGTTATAAGGCAATATGTTCCTTCCGGAAGAGAAGTTAATGAAGGACGTCTTATGAGATTTCCCAAGCTTCAGGAGATGAAGTGCTACCGTGAGCTTCAGGACACTAAGAAGATGGAAAGAGCTATTGGCTCACTTGGCGGTGGAAATCATTTCATCGAGATTGACAGGGATGATGATGGAAACCATTACCTTGTAATCCATACCGGAAGCAGAATGCTGGGAACAAGAGTCTGCGAGATCTATCAGAAGATGGCGGTTGGCCTCCACACTGGCAAGGAAGCACTTTGGGATGAAGAGGACAGGATTAAGAGAGAGTATAAGGCTGCAGGTAGAAGATCAGAGATTCAGGAGGTAATCAAGGAGCTACATCGTAACTTTAGACAGACTGCTCCGGATCTCCCACTGGATCTTTGCTTCTTGCATGGCAAGTACAGCCAGGATTATTTATATGATATGAAGATTTGCCAGGAGTTTGCTGATGAGAACAGACACATGATTGCCAGAATGATCATTGATAACTATGGTTTCAAGCCTCTAGGCGAGTTCACAACTGTTCATAACTATATTGATCATGACAGCAACATAGTAAGAAAGGGCGCTGTATCTGCCAAGAAGGATGAAAGGCTCATTATTCCTATCAATATGAGAGACGGATCCTTAATCTGCATTGGTAAGGGCAATGATGACTGGAACCAGTCGGCTCCTCACGGTGCTGGAAGAAGATTCTCCAGGACGGAGGCATTCAACAGATTCACAGTAGAAGAGTTTGAGAAGGCAATGAGTGAAGCAGGAATCTACACTACCTGTGTTAATCATTCAACTCTGGATGAGAGTCCGTTCGCATATAAGGGCATGGGCGATATCGTAGATAATATCGAGCCTACAGCTGATATTGTGAAGATTATAAAGCCGGTATATAACTTCAAGGCCAACAGTACCACAGTCAAGAAGACTACAAGACAGATTGAGAAAGAAATAGAGAAGTAATGTGTGACGTCAGAAAGAAATGTATCACGTAATTAGTATATTTCTTTTTGACGTTTATATTTTTATAGAATATTTATATATAGATAACTATATAAAGGTAATATATGATTGGCAAATGGTATAATAGTTGTAAGATTTTGAGAAATGGACCATTTTTTAGAAATGGCTTTGTGAGGTAAACATTATGTCGGAAAATGAAAATAGCCAAAAGTTGGATACTGAAGAACTGGACGACAAAGAAATTGAAAATAGCATGAATGAAGTTATTCAACTTGATAAAGATGCTAAAAAGATAGTTCTTGGATTTACTACAGCTGCTGCAGGAACAGGTGCTATACCAATTCCTTTTGCTGATATGCCTATTTTGATTGGTGAACAAGTAGCAATGATGTCTTCTATTTGTGCCTTGTATAAGATTAAAGTAAAAAAAGAAGGGCTAAAAATGCTTGCAGTACAAGTGATTGGTGCTGGAGGCACTGCTCTTTTAGGGAAAACTATTGCTACAAATGTTATTAAAATGATCCCGGGAGCTGGAAGCGTTGCTGGGGGAGTAATCTCTGCAACTACTGCAGGTGCGCTGACTCTTTCTTTGGGGATGGCATTTATAAAAATCTGCGATGAAGTAAAGTTGGGGAAATTGTCGGAAGACGAAATGTTTTCTAAACAAACTGCAAAAAAAATGAAGAAATATTTCAGTGAAGAAATGAAAAAAAATCAAGAGGACGAAAATGGAGAATAATCAGCAAAAAGACACCTATTTGTTATTGGGGCCGCAGGAGGTTGGAAAAACGTGCTTTATGGCAGGATTGTATTACTCTTTTAGATCAGCTTTGAGTGGTTTCAGTATTTCCTGTTCAGATGAAACGCAAAGAATGTCATTGGATGTAATGTGTAAAGAACTTAGTAATGGTGATTTCCCTCCAGGAACTGGTGGTTCTACTACGTATCCCTTTATTTTACGATATGGGCATAAGGAGAGATTTCGATTCAATTGGTATGATTATCGTGGAAAAGTGGTCGAAGAATATGGATTAGAAAATGAAGATGAGTATGAAGATTTAGCTAGGATTGTGAATGAGTCAACTTGTATTTTAGTATGTGTTGATGGGACGTGGCTATCTAATGACAAGGAAAAGACGGTAAAGACAATCCAAGATAATGTATACTCCTTAAATCCCTTCTTTGACAGATATATGGACGAGAAGGGGACTTTGCCGCCTATTTGTATAGTGATTACAAAGTATGACACTTGTGAAGCAAAGTACAAGCAAAAATATTTCGATGCTATACGAGAATCATTTCCATTCTTTAGTATTAAAGTTCCTATTTTTATTTGCCCAATATGCATAGGCACTAAGGATGATTCTAAAGGCGTTTTTATTTTTGATCCTAATGATAAAGATGTATATAGGCCGTTGTTCTTTGCATTATGGTGTGGCTATGGTCAAAGAATAGAGAAGCAGATTGAAGATTATGAGCACAAGAAACATGTATATAGCATGACGCAAAAATATTTAAAAAAAGAGATTGATAAACTTAATGATAGAATCATTGTTTTCAATAGAGAATCACGTGTTGCAGAGAAACAAAAAGAAATAAAGAAGATGGATACTGCGTTATCCAAACTGAAAAAGGATATTGAAAGCTCAATAAATGAGCGAGAACAATTGTTGGATTGCATTAGTGCATCAAAAGACATTTATCTTGGTTTGGATGGTGCTGATTGGGAGGATTTAAGAAACATATGGAAGTGTTCCCTTTAATTTATTCCAGAAGCCATTATATGGATTATTCTCAGAGTTTTTACGTATGCCCTGAAATCTTTAATGAACCCGGAGTAATTGAGAATGTCAGAAAGTATATTGTTGACTCAATTAGTTATGCCAATATGCTTGATGACATGAGAAGAGTTATTGTTTCTGAAAATGGATACACTAGCGCAGGGATAGTAATCGATTTAAAGAGATATGTGTCAAGCTTACCGACTCAGGATGATTATTCGAAATATGTGTGTGATGCAAAGGGACGGAACATTGTAGCATTTTTAGGAGTTTCTTTTTTTAGTGAATCATTAAAAAGAGGGGATGCAATCGAGAACTTTGATGAAGTAATCTTTAATGTTTTTAAAGATTACATAGTAAACAGTGACCGCTGGTTTAGCAAAGACAATAATCACTATATTAGTACAGGAGTAAATGTAAGAACAGGACAATACCATGAAAAACTGTTTGGGAACAAGGTAGTATGCTGCGGCAAAAGTATTTACGAATGCTCACATGAGGCAGATAAGTCTTTGTTCTATGCTGTTATGTCGCGGTGTGGAGATGTGAATCATGGATATTTGTTCTGCTCGAATTATTATGGGATAGAAGCTATCAATCATTCTCCATTTAGAATTATTACATCAAAGCATGTGAAAAAAATACTTAGGTTTAATGAGGAGATTGATAGTGAGCAATCAAAAGCAGGAACAGAATTATTTAAAGGGATAAAGGAAAAAATAGTATCGCAAAAAAAAAAGATAGTAAGAGTCATTATTATACTTAGTATTTTAATTGTGATAACATTTGTAATTCTTTTGATTAAAATCTATTGATAAGAGGCGCAAAATGGGAAACATTGATATGCACAAGGTAAGTGCTTTTGATAAACAATCAGCGGTTGATTCAGAATTGAGGAATGAAAAAGCTGAGAGCTATATGCAATACTTAGAGGCTTGTGCTCAGCTATTGGACAAGTATAGAGAAGATATTGAATATATTGAGAAAATGCTTGCTGCTGTGCGTCTGGAGAGGACGCAATTCTTTGGTGAGAAGATTACAAATGTACTGAAAACAATGGAAAATAGTGGCATTCCAAATGATATGGCAACTGAGTGGACTAAAGAGTTAGCTGTACGTATGGAAGAAAGCTTTAAAGCAAGTGAAAAAATATTGACTGAGTTTTCGTATGCATCAATTGTAGAGATTAAACAGAAACTAAAGGAAGTTATTGATGATTAAGCGCGAAATGATTAGTGATATTCTAGAATATCACAGAGAATATAGGTCAGAGTACCTACAAGATTTTGATGATAAGTCTACTAATTATGATGTGTTAAACATACTTTGTGAAAGCGAACTTGATAATACGACAGCGTCTTTTAATGTCTATAAAGATAATTTGAAAAAGAAACGAACAATAGACATGATGGAGAAATATAGTAGTAAATATGATGGGGTAAATTGTCATGAGCTTGACCTGCTATGGCATAGCAGTCTTGAAATGCTTGATATCCATGCTTTGATTGGCGGTCACGGAGTGAACCTAATTGAACATGAAGTTATTATGAATGAAAAAATCCTTGAAATAGGGCGTGAGGCGGATCACAATCGAAGCCGTTTGAAATTCAACGATTTACTAATTAAAGTGCAAAATAAGAGGAGGAAAGAAAATGGCAAATCCAATAATTAAGTTTCTTGGCATGTTTGATAAGGTGGATGATATAGTTTATGAGCCTATTAAAGTAATTTGCGATGGATTTAGGCAACCTTTAAAACAAATAGATGCAGCAACTGAGCGAAAAAAAATGGAGCTAAATCATAAATTGGAAGTAGAAATGCAGCAGTTGGGTGTTGATCTGGAACAAAAACGAATGAAAGATTCAGTTGAATTGCAACAGTGGGAGAAAGATGCTGAATTTGAGAGACAAAAAGCTGTTTTGGATGCCATTGAAAACTATCAGAAAAACATGGGGTCAGCAGCGGTGGAAATTGGTAATGCTGTAGGAAGTATGTCTATAGAGCTCCAAGCTAAAGCACAGGAAATGATTGTAGAAAAGTCAAGGCTATTTAGACAGGTACAACTAGAGACCTTGCATGATGCCCAACAGGGTATTAATGATATTCAACAAATGTATCCAGAGGATAGTGAGTTGAAAAATACAATGATTAAGCCGTACACAGATATGATGGCAAATGTAGTGAACGAGACAAATGCATTTGTTCTTGATATGAAAGAATCGATGAAAAAACTCACTGATAATATCAATGACATAACTAGCACAGTATTAAAGAATACCGATAAGTATATCCAGCCGTTATGTGGAGGGGATTTGACAGGCCTATCTTCTACGCAAATTGATGCTAATGCGATTGAAGGAGAAAAAACTAAGCAAATAGAAGGATAAACTATTGCAAATTACGTCATCTTACTTGTTAAAAAGAAACCATAAAAACGGTGAGATTTTATGAGCAAAGAATCTAAGAACCTAAGAACTTTAGATATGTACGTTCGCTTATGCGAAGGAAAAATTCTTAATAAAAAGGAAGAAGCGCTTAGATTTGGTGTTGATGAGCGATCTATTCAGCGTGACTTAAATAGTATTAGAGAATACCTTGCTGATCATGCAGGTGAATCGAAAGGAGTCCGTGAAATAGTATATGATCGTTCTAAAGAAGGCTTTGTCATGATTGGTTCTGATGGTTCTCTTATGTCAAATGACGAGATACTTGCTGTAAGCAAGATTCTGCTTGAAAGTAGGGCTTTTACCAAAAAGGAAATTAGCGTTATTCTAGATAAACTCATTTCGGGCTGTGTCCCTCAAAAGAACATAAAGCTTGTTTCTGACCTTATTTCCAACGAGAAATATCATTATGTAGAGCTGCATCATAAATCTACTGTCAAAGATAAATTATGGACTTTGGGAGAGGAAATAAAGCAGACAAACCTGTTAGAAATAACTTATGCTAAGCAGATTGCATCAAAAGAAGTGGTAACCCGAGTTATTCAACCACTTGCCATTATATTTTCGGAGTATTATTTCTACCTTAATGCTTTTATTGTAGAAAGAAATGAAGAACGGGATTATGTAAGAAAATATGACTATCCCGCTATTTTTCGCATTGACAGAATAAAGAGCTATAGAGAAATTGGGGAGAAGTTTGCTATTATTTATGCAAATCGTTTTGAAGAAGGGGAGTTTAGGAAAAAAGTTCAGTTCATGTTCCCCGGAAAACTGATGCGTCTCCAGTTTAAGTATACTGGGCGGAGCTTGGAAGCAATTTTGGACAGATTACCGACTGCTAAAGTCCTTTCCGAAGACAAAGAGTCAAGCTTAATTGAGGCGGAAGTATACGGTAAGGGAATTATTATGTGGTTATTGAGCCAAGGTAATTCAATAGAGATTATTCGTCCGAAAGAAATGAGAGAAGAGTTCAAGGAAATACTGACAGAAATGCTCAAAAAATATTGCTGAGGTTTTGGAACACTATCTGTATATGGTTGAAATACTAAGCAAAAAAGGAGATATATTATGGGTAATGCCAGCAGTGAAGCTGAATTCATAAAAAAAATCATTGAAATATTAGGACCAATAATAGGCGAGGGAATCAAAATCTGCTCAAGGGAAAAACCATATGGAATAGTTAAGGAAAGAATTCCAGTTAAGATGTTTGAAAAGCCCGGATGGGTTGTATGGGATTACATAATCTGGAATGAACTTACTTTTGAATATGTCGAAGAAGATAAGACAGTAAAGATGTCTTTGTTTCAGGACATTAGTGATAGAAAAACTGAAGAAAGATTGAGAAAAATAGAAGAAAAGTATGGTATTTAATCCTGATCCAACGATGGGAATAATCCAACAATTATTTCTTCCAATCCAGGAAGGTAATCCAAATACGTTTTGTGAGCGGAATTATAATATGTAAAGGCCCGTATATTTACATCATGTGTAAGTTCCGCCAAAGCTATATCAAGATCAGATGTATGATATAGTTCTTTGTAATAATTAATTGGAAAAAGCCTGTAATAATCCTGGTTATCTAATAGTTCTTTTGCTAACATGGATTCAAAGGAGTCGTTGCTCTCGCGCATAAACAGGTTTATTTTAGAATAAGCTTGAAGAAGCTTTGATATGGCTTGATAGTCATCCATATCATCTATATAAAGCTCGATCGCTTCATCAATATGCTGCATGTAAAATTTCAAAGTAAAAGTAACAATTGAAGTCTCTGATTCTGAATCAAACAGATCAGAGGCTTTTTTGTATGCCTGATTTATGATTTCTGAGGGGGTTGTCTCGCTAGCATAGTCATTCCGAGAGAAAGTGTACTCGGAAGCAAGCTTTTCGCTCAGAGTTTTACTTATTTTTTGTGATATTAGGCTGTTGTTTTTCATATCTGTATTATATTTTTTCACCTGGACATTATACGTCTTGGGCTGATGATATATTTGCCTTACCACTAGAACAATCAATAACAGAAGCCAATAATTGTGATAAGGAGTACTATAGATGGTTCTGAGCAACATTCCAATAAAAGTTATGAACAATGAAATTATGTGGGACACCTTACGAAGTGATAAGGGGTGGAAACTAGAGCAAAACGTTATAACAGGTCATGCGCGGATATTAAATCCAGAGGATATCAGGCTTGCTTGGGGTGGCGTTCAGGATATGACGGAAGCCTTTGAACGATTTGTAAAACCATGGAAGGGATGTAAAAAGGGTGACATCATTGCGGTTCAAAGAATTGGCGGTGTTTACTCACATTATGCCGTGTACATAGGATACGGTAAAGTTATTCATTATGGAATGGATACTACAGCGGATGATAAAAACAGATGGATATGTACTATTCATAAGGCTGACTTTTCAGAATTTCTCGGAACAGATACCTGTTATGAAGTTTTGAGTTTTCCGGAAGATGGCTCCGATCCTATACATAAAAGCATAAATCTCTTTTCACAAAATGGGAACCTTAGTTTCCGCAGTACCTTTCGAATTTTCCCAGAGCTCAAGGCGATGCTAAGGCATCTAAAAGGATATCATCTATATTCTGCAAAAGAAACGGTAGACCGTGCCTATACTCGCCTTGGAGAGGATGAATACAGCCTTGCATTCAACAATTGTGAACATTTTGCTTTGTGGTGTAAGACAGGCCTGCGCGAGTCCTCGCAGGTAGATGATTTTTGGAAAAGATTTTGGGTAGGACGAAGCGTTTTAGTATAAAGGGAGTATAAACATGCCAAAGTCAACAGAAAAAGCCGCGAGACTATTATGTATAAACGAGTATCTGAGAAGCGGGAAACAAATAAATCTTCAATCACTTGCGACTGAATTCCGGGTTAGCAAACGCACTATACAGCGCGATTTGGATGATATAAAAGCTTTCTATGCAAACCAGATTGTTCGGGATGAATCTTACAAAAGTGTCTATTTTGACAATAAAACTAATACATATAGGCTTAAATGATCGTTTTTGGTATGAGGAAAAGAGTATGTTTGATGTGCTATCAAGAGAAAACTCCTGGATCGCTCCAAAATTGAGTGAACAAGATATCCTGAAAGCCACTGCAGAAGCAAGAAAAATCAATGAGAGAGTAGCACTGCTTACGTTTATAACGATAGAAGCATACATTGACCTGCTTCTTGTGGAGATAATTGATCCAGAAGACAAGATATTTAATGTCTCCAGGTTTACATTTCATGAGGGATTATCTTGGAGTACAGAAATAGAGGAGCAGTTTGAGAGAAAATGTCTGAAAAGTGAGTATCCACTGCGCTTTTGTTCTGCTGATTTTGATCATATCTACAAGTACTATTCAGAATTGCATCCGCAATGGCACTTAAAAAGATATTACACTCATGAAATGCGTCTTTTAGATCATATCCACCACTGCATGACCCAGAACACAATCAAAGAGCTTCTGTATAAATCCGGTGTTGATGAGCTGGCCGTAAGGGCTCCTGAAGCACATGAAATCAATCTTCTGGCAACAAATCCATCGGAAATCTATGATCATGTTCCCATGCGAGTCATCAGAGCAGTGAATACTGAGTACGGCGCCGAGTTACTGGCAAACAAAGAATACCGGGAATATCTAAAACAGTTGAATAGCCAGTATCCTGATATCTTCAAAGATCCTTTAAACGATGCCCAATGCGAATATCTTTTACGATTGAAGAAAGGAAACCTGACTAATCCAGAGATATATAGGCTATTCTTATCGAAGAAGGCAAAGCTGACCAACATCTGGATCCATGCACAGTTTTTAAGATTTATGTATTCAGAGACAGCGCAGAAAACGCTTAATGAAAGAGCTAAAGCGCTTGTGAAGGTTGATCCATTCTACGCTGCATATCTGCCCAAGTTGGATTCTTCTAAGATTTCAGAACTTCTACATTATCTGACTACTTATAGGAAGGACCTAGATAAGGATATTAGAAGGTCTAATAGAAAAAGAGATTACAAATGGCAGGAGCGTTATGATGGGTATGTTATCAGGTATCCTCAGACGATAAATGATTTTTGCAAAGAATCTATATACATGAGTAATTGCCTGATGACCTATCTGGAGGCTTATATCGAAAACGATACAACCATTATGTTTCTTAGAAGAGAAGACAACATATATGAGCCCTTCATTACTATTGAAATCTATGATCAAGAGGTTACTCAAGCTTATCACAGGTTTAATACTGAATGCTCAGAGGAAGAGTGGAGGTGGATACGAGAATTCTGCTTTAGGCATGACATAAATTGTGACTTCTAGGAAAAGAATATTAAATGGAATGATTTTCCGCATGATGATAAAATGAAAACAGAATCATCGATTATTTTCGTACGGAAAATAGACCATGGAAAAAGACAAAAAGGCTTCTGAAAAGAGAATTCTTGAAAAGACACTCGAACAGCTATATATAGAAAAACGTGCTCCTGCGAAGGGTTTTTTTGTGCTGCTTATTATTTATCTTGCCTGCACTTTTGGGGTGTCTTTCGTGGCTAAGTCCCAAAGCTCTGTAAATATTAACGGAATCGATATCAGTATTTATACGTTCGCTGGAGTTATTTCCTCAATTGCTAATATAGTAGCAATCCTTTTGACCGTTTATTATGGGAAGAAAGGATTCTTTACTGCGCTCACAGTTTTGTTACTACAGCTTCCCATGATATTTATGGGTATATTTTTAAGAAAGACCTATACTAGCATTCCTGGAGTATTTGGGAATCTTGCGGCCATAATTGCAATAATAGTTATTTTTATAAACAACATAAGAATTGATAAGTACCAGACCAAGTTACGTGAGCAGGCAGTAACTGATATGCTTACCGGACTCCCTAATAGATTTGCATGTTCTGAACTTGTCATGGACTTCATAAAAAGAGGAACTCCCTTTGCTGCAGTATCGGTGAACCTCAATGGATTTAAAGGAATCAACGATACCATGGGCTTTGATGTTGGAAATGCGGTCCTGATCGAAGTGGCTTCCCGCTGGAAGAGTATTGCAGATAATGGAAGTTCTGGAACACTTGATTTTATTTGTCGCCTGTCAGGAGATGAGTTTGCTATTGTGATAAGGCATTACCTCACAGAGGATGACATATTAAAAACAATCAATCTATACGCAAGTGCACTCAAAGATAAAATCGAAGTACATGACTATAGCATAAGCATGTCGGCAAGCTTTGGATATGCAGAATTTCCAAGTGATACAAAAGATGTAGACGAGCTGTTTACTTATGCAAATATTGCCATGTTAAAGGCAAAAGAAAACGCAGGACTGCAGCAAGTTATGCGGTTTTCAAATGCTATGATGGATAACCTGTATACAGCTGAACTAGAGTCAAAAATAAGAGCTGCAATTGAAAACGACACTATCTTTTATAACCTTCAGCCGCAGTTTAATATGGAGCATAAGCTCAGAGGTTTCGAAGCGCTTGCCCGTATGAAAGATAATGATGGTTCTTTTATCAGTCCAGGTGAGTTCATTCCTGTTGCCGAGAGTATCGGGATTATTGATAAAATAGACAGTTCTGTATTTAGAAAATCAGCACGATTCATTGGTAATCTGATAAAAGAAACCGGAGCTGACATCATGCTAAGCATCAATGTTTCGGTGAAGCATATGATGAGAGCGGACTTTTTGGATGAACTTATTACAATCATGGATGAAAGTGGTATAAAGCCGGAAAACCTAGAAATAGAAATTACTGAATCAATAATGATTGAGTCTATGGATAAGGCATTTGAGTGCATTGAAGCAATAAAAAAGATGGGTATCCAGATTGCAATTGATGATTTTGGCACAGGATACTCATCTCTAAGCTATTTGAACAGTTTTCCAGCTAATCTGCTTAAGATAGATAAGTCTTTCATAGATAAGATGAATAGCAGTGATTCTTCTAAACAATACGTAGCGGCACTAATATCCTTAGGTCATATAATGGGAATCGATGTTATATCTGAAGGAGTTGAACAGCAGGATCAGCTCGATACGCTGAAAGCTATTGGATGCGATTATGTGCAGGGATTTATCTGGGGACGTCCATTATCGCCGGAAGATGCGAGAAAGGTAGTATTGGACTCATTTATTTCTCCAGTTCCTTGACTCCTTAACCGCCTCCTCTTTGTCGCTAGCCCTAGCATAGATGTTGGTGGCTGCCATGGACTTATGGCCCATGCGCTGCTGGAGGACGAGGATATTTTTCTCATGCTTATAAAACTCCATGGCAAAGCTGGAACGGAGTTTATGAACGCTGATATCACTGCGGTTTAGGGATGCTTTAACGTACTTTTTCAGCATCTGCTGGATCTCGCGGATGGAGAGTCTAGTTCCTTCCAGGGTGATAAAGAGAGGAGTCCCCTCCTTGAATTTCTCGCCCTTCATCTCTCGTAAATCCAGGTATGCCCTAAGGTAATCCTTGGATTCATCAGAAAAATACACTTTAGAGGTGTTGTTGCTTCTCTTGTGACCTTTTCTAAGGGCGTTGACATAGCACTCATTTTTCTCTGGGTGATAAGGGTTCTCGAAGATCACCACGTCATCCACATCAAGAGCCTGCAGCTCGGAAACTCTAAGTCCGGTATCGAGGAAAAGAAATACAATCGCCAGGTCACGTTCTTTATATTTCTCATGATAAGCCTGTTGTTTCTTGGTCAGGCCGGTTCCATTCTTAATACAATCTAGAAGTACGTTCTGCTCATCAAAGGTCAGGTATGTTACAGTCTCCGGTAGATCAATCTTAATTGATGATGATCCTGAAACCGGATTATAATCAAGCTTTCTTTCCGTATTAATAAGATACTCAAAAAGCACAGATATAGAGGTTCTGCGTCTGGCCAGGGTTTTATCTTTGAGATGCTGATTCTCAGTCATCCAACTTACAAAGTTATCTATATCAACAGCTGTGATCATCTTTAGATCATCCAGTGATAGCTCTTTTACCGATTTGTCAGGGAAGTAACTATAGAAATTAACTGCATATTCAAAGAAATATCTAAGATCCAGCGCATAATTCAGCTTTGTAAGCACTGATCTGTTGGCAGATCCGAAATAAAAGAAATTATTGGTGAACTCCGGGAGTTCCGCTAATACAGCATATAGCTTTTCTGAGTTGGTCTTGGCAACTGGCTTTTCCATGATAAATACCTCGTTTTGAACGTCTATACCTATATTCTACCATCTGGCTCCCGTACTTTCAAATATAACTTAAATTATACGCATACGAACAGGTGTTCCCGCGCCTCTATACCCTCCACTCAGATACGTTTTATCTCATAGCTGAACCTCAGCCCGGTTCTTGCATGCTTTGAAATGCTGTAAAGAGACAGAAATTCTGTTGGCACTCCAAAACGCTGGTATCGCCTATCTTCGCCTATTGCTTCAAGAACTCTCTTGTTGAAGTCGTAAAGGTTTTCCCTGATAAACTCATCAAAGTCAGTAAATGTGAGGGTACTCCTTAATAGGATCTCAACATTTATAAAGTCAAAGGTCTTGGTGTTTTTGTTGCCTGTCTGCCTTACAATATCAGGCTTCGATATCGTAATGATCGGATCATTCATATCATAGCCTGCAAAATAGGTCGTATCAACAGGAGGAAATGAAAACCGGTCCGGGTCATGCTCAAACATCTCAAGCGCAGTATCAAAGTCTGTTATATTAAGGTCGTCAATAATGACCTTAAGGAACTTTGAAAACATATAGCGCCTCCTGCCTCCGGGTACTGACAGTTTCCTTCGTAGTGACATATACCTTTCCTGATAACTGTCATCTGTAAGGCGCCAGTATATCCTTGGCCCTTTATCCTCTCTATCGAATCTCCAGATGCCTCTATAATCCTTATAGTAGCTTGTAAACCCCTTGGAAGAATAATCTTCGTATATCCTTGTTGCGCTTTTTTCCAGCAATTCATCAAGATGATTCTGTAAGTAAGCTTCCGCCTTTTTTTCTGCATCCGCCCAGTTAGCATGCTCATCCAGATAATAAATGTCTATGAAAACCCGCTTTGCATCAAACTTGTCCCAGAATGATGGCCAAAACGGTCTTCTGTATGTTTCTGGGTTCACCGGAAACTCTAATATATATTCCCTGCCATCATACTCATAAGTTCCGCTTGCAGTAGCATATTTTCTATATTTGTTTATATCTAT
This sequence comes from Butyrivibrio sp. NC2007, assembly GCF_000421405.1. Taxonomy (GTDB): domain Bacteria; phylum Bacillota; class Clostridia; order Lachnospirales; family Lachnospiraceae; genus Butyrivibrio. Next base: position 73,305 of record NZ_ATWY01000012.1, on the reverse strand, counting down.
TTCAAACATAGGTATTGAACACCTCAAGATAAATATCTTTTCAAAAGCTCTGTATTGCGTTTTCAGAATTCAAAAGTGAATAATCCCACCCTGAAAGCCAAAATCTTTTAACGATTTTTTACTCGTTTTGAAGCTTCTTACAAAATGTATCGATGGTAAGGTCATTTTGTTCTGATGGTTTAGCCTTTGGATCGATAAGAATGATGTTGGCATAGAACTCATCTATTCCAATGTAGTCGCGAAGCTTTGCAAAAGCTTTTTCTGCACCGGCTCCACTCTGGCATGCAAAAGCAGATATTCTCTTTCCCTTGAGTGCAGCCTTGTTGTCTTTTACAAATGTCCTGATAGGCGGAGTAAAGGTTCCGGCCCATACAGGGAATCCAATAACCACCTGATCATATTGTGACAGGTCAACATTATATGGCTCAAGTTCAGGTGTCTCAGCCATAACAGCACTTTTGCCGCCCCAAAAAAACTTCGAAAAGCCCTTATCTGAATAAGCTTTCTTTGGAGCAAGCTTCAAAACATCTGCAGAAAGCTTACCTGAAATTGCATTTACTACATACTCAGTGTTCCCCTCAAGTGAATAATAAACAATAATTGTTTTCATCTCTTTTCCTTCTCCTTTAGCATAGCATCCCGTATTGCCATGGCAATTACTTCATCCGGAGCTTTCTTAATAGCTTCAGCCTTGGGATTTTCCTTTATTTTGATCTCAGATTTTGCAGTAGTTGCAGGTAATTTCTTCATAGCAGCTATTTCCCGTAATCAAATCTTTTCAAGATACTTCACCGGTACACTTTTTGTCAGCCAGACTTTATTTTCTGACAGGAAGAATTCATACCCATCTTTTGTCATCTCTCCTGCCTTGACCTTATAGATGACAGGTTTGCCATGACGAGAGCCAACTGTGACAGCAGTGTCATAGTCTTTTGAAAGATGCACATACAGCCTGGATTTCGGAATAAGGCCTTCTTTATCTATGGATTCCTCAAACTTTACTGCGCTGCCATGATATAAGATGTCTGGAGGTGTCGCTTTCTCAAGTTCCACATCTACCGGTATGGAATGTCCCTGGTTAGCTCGGATCAGAGTCTTATCTTCATTAAAAGAGTATCTCTGCTTGTTGTCAGTTCTGACAATCTCTTCAAGCATTTCCATGTTAAAGTCGTGTTCCTTGGAAATGCCTGCGATGAGTTCATCGACATTCGCCCATCCATGCTCATCCAGCGTGATCCCTATCGTTTCCGGTTTGTGTCGGAGTATAAGTGCTATATATTTACTGATTTCTGTTAGACCCATTTTCTGTCTTCCCTTTGCTTTCAATATAATTCAGTATCCCCATCATCGATGAATATGCCAGATCATGCTCCTTTTCACCAAGGCTGCGGTATTTCTCCGCGGTCTTATCCATTAGCTGAATCGCATTGGACCAGTCCTCATCTGTCATTTCACTGCTACTTTTGTTCAGAGTTTTTGAAAAGCTCCACAGGTCGCTGCATATATTATAGAAGAATTTCTGTTGCTCCATCTTTATCCTTATTTATATCACTCAAAAGCTTTAATTCTAAAAGTACTACCTTCTAATTGTAACAAAAAATCCGCCCACAAAGTGAGCGGAATGAGCCATTTGGGAAAAACGCTGTAAATGCTTTTTGATAAAGTATATTCGGTTATAAACTTTGCCTTGTTTAGAAAAGGTTGGCAAATCTTTTCTTCATAAGCAACGCCAATGATAGCGTTGCTTCCTTTACTATTAACTCATAAATGTAGTAATTAATGCTTATGCGATTCCTGTCTAGCGTCTGCAATGTTCCATACTCACTGTCTATCCCAGCCTCATGCAGTTCATCTACTCTGCTCACAAGTTCTGGCATATCTTCTAAAAACATATGCATGACCTGCTCAGGATTCTCTATATACTCTGAATAGCCGATAACACTACTATTACTTGCTATATCTTTTTGTAAAACCTCGAAATCATCTGTACCTAAAATAGGATTGACCTCTATCCATGTCTTAGGAAACCAATAGCCCATATGTGGTTCCGTAATAAATTTCAGTTCAGTTATAGTCTTTCTGAGCTTTAGATACGTCTCATGGCTAATATCTAACGCTATGCTGTCCAGATATTTGTACATTCCTGACACATACTTACACTCCTCATCATAAGCATCTTCCATTAAAAGAAGTGCATTGTTTTCTGACTCTGTACCCACAAACCAATATATATAATTCACGAACAACCTATACATATCTCTTACAAGTGTCTTTTCATCCGAACCAAACGGCACAAAGTTTTCTTCTATTGTAGCCCCAATATAATCGGGAGCCTCTGTTAAATCTTTCATATCAACGCCTAACATTTTTGCTGCTTCTTTAATCATGCTCACATCTCCAGGCCCATTGTTGCCATTGTACCATTGCTTTATAGCTTCCGAACCAATGCCAACTCTATCGCCAATTTCAAAATAAAGATCATTAAGTGCTGGTTTTTTCCCAGAATTAGTCTTTCGCTCAACCTGTAATGCCTTCATTGCCGTCCTGAACTTTATGCTTGAGAATCTAAATCGTTCTCCATTGTCTTCATAAACTCTGAAATTCTTACTTTTTGCCATCGTGTCTCCTTTTGAATAACTCTTCCACTTATTCTGAAGCACCAAAAAACTGAGGAAAGTCCTTTCTAAACAACATTGTAAGAGTTTTTGCTAATTCCATCGGGACAGCTTCGTATGGTTCATAAAAGAAATACTCCCAAACATCATCACCACTGATATACTGTGCCTTATCCGCTTCATCAACCCCCAGTCCTACATGCTCTCCTCGATAGTCACTCCAAAATCCCATACTAGCTGAGCCTATATAATCACAAGATGCTTCCTTCTTAAACGGTTCAACTAATTCCTCTATCTCATCTTTTTTCCAAAAGAACAGGGTATCTTCGAACGATGTACTATAGGAGTAATTCGCTATTGTTTTTAGATATGGATTTGCCTCAATCCACCTGGGATTTTGCATAACCAAGCCATACAAATGCGGCGTGGCTTCATCCATCCCGTTATATGCGAACACCTTGCATTCGGTAATATAGCGATGCAATTTTTGATAAGTGTCAACTGAAAGCGCCAAAGCTACTTTCTCCAACTGCTTATAAAGATTAAAGATAAAATCAGCTATATCCTTATCAATATCTTCTGCATATACGCCATAACGCCTATCAATAAACAAATCTCTGAAGTCACCACCTATGTAATCGTAAATGAAATCTGAGAGAATTGCGTGGAACTGCATTACAACGCTTTTTTCGTCATTTGCTGTCACTTTAAAATCAATTTCCTTATCTTTGTCACTTAAAATCTTACGAGGAACTAACATTCGCTTGAAATCAACATCAAAAATCTCAGCAATATCCTTCACAACCCCAATATCGCTAGGACCATTGTTCCCACGTATCCACTGTTTAATTGCCTCGGGGCTTTTGTTTATTTTTTCCCCAACTTCTGATAGAAATTTTTCCTGAGTATATTTATCGTCATCCTCTTTGTTACGCATGCTGACATATTGTTGCATCGCCTGTCTAAACGCTCTGGTAGAAAAAACATATTCCGTTTCGTTTTCTTCATAAATAGATTTAAACTGTCTACTTATCGCCATGATTACCTCCAATTTATTAAGGCATGTAACGTTTTCTTCTAATAGCCTTCAGATAATGCTCTCCTGAACAGATATCCCAATCAGTTGTTTTTTTGCCATCTCTTATCGGGACTACAGGTGTGTCATCCATATGAACTCTTGTGCTGCAAGTGTAAGTATGTTTTCCAGTCCTTTCCAAATATGCACATCCTCTGCACCCGATTTCAAATTTGATAATCTGTCCCATCGTTGCTCCTTTCTCAGAAAAGGTGAAGCAATTCCCAGTTATGCAAAACCCACTTTAATAGGAGAATTGTTCTGAAGAATAAGAGCAACCGGTTAACTTAATATCGATATTATCGTATCAAAAACATGAATAAAGTTAAAGATTGCTCTATTCGGTATATCCTGCTATGCTTCACACTGGAATCATTTCATCTACATCAAAACCTTTACTTACCCGCTTGCAAACATGATCTATTACCCCATCGTCTGTGTCATAAGGCTTGAAAACACCTTTGAATTCATATTCAGACTTTTCATCATTTGAAGCAAAGACAAGAAGTAACTTTCCGTCTGTCTTCTTGATCGGAACATCCTTCAATGCCATTTCGATTATCATGGCATTATTAGCATCCTGATACCAAATATTGATCCTTCCGTTATCTGCCGTTGATATCCATCCACCAGTAGGCCTTTGCTTAGATAGATGAAGAAACCAAATGTAATAATCTCCATAATGCCAAATAGCCCTTTGGTCATTTCCGTCTGCTCCAAAATCCTTTCTTACATCATTCTTCGTATATATGCTTGGTGCCTTAATAATATTATCGCTCATTTCTTTAATCCTCCTGCTCTGAATTTTTGTTAATCTGTCTGTGACAATGTACTATTCTTGTAATATTCTTCCGGATAGAATATTTCTATTATTGTATCGATTGGGCATTTAAGTAGATTTGCTACTTTAAACATCCTATTGATTGACATTCCCCACTTTCCTTTAAGATTGGAGTAGAGATTCGCTTCGTTAATTCCCAGCTCCTCAGAAAAGTGTCTCATATTTCTATACCCCGCCTTTTTGATTAAACTGTTCAGTTTATCTCTTTTTTCTATGTTCATCCTTCGACCTCGTTATCTGTTGGTTGACCTGCAGCCATATTTGCACCCATGCAGATCAGTTATCGGGAATATATATGGTCCTTTTGTAAACGCAAACACACACACATTGAAAGAAAGGAGTTATCACATTTGTTCCTTGTGATGATGTAATCGTACCAAAGCAGATACGCAAAAAAAAGATAGATAGTCATTTCTAACTAATCTACCTTTTTCTACCTATTATTTGACGTCACCGTTTTTCAACAAAAAAACGACCGGAACCAATCACAGTTCCGGCCCGATGTATCACTTCTTATTTACAGCATCCTTAAGAGCCTTACCAGCTTTGAACTTAGGAACAACAGCTGCAGGAATCTTGATAGCTGCACCAGTCTGAGGGTTCTTACCAGTTCTAGCTGCTCTCTTAGATGTCTCGAATGTTCCGAATCCAACAAGCTGAACCTTGCCCTTCTTCTTAAGCTCCTTTGATACTACATCAACGAAAGCCTTAACTGCCTTCTCAGATGCTGCCTTTGAAAGACCTGTGTCCTTTGCGATTGCTTCAACTAATTCTGTTTTGTTCATTGTGTTCTCTCCTCTCAAAAGAAAATCTTGTATGGAAGCCTGGCCGTGAAAGCCAAGAAACCTACTAAATAAGCGTAGTACAACTACTGTACCCTGTCAAATAATGTGTTTTGGCAGATTAAAGGTCGTAGCTGCCCTCAACACCATCCATAACAAAGTAAACCTTATTCTCTTCAGGCTTTACAAAGAGATCGATCTTCTTTACTGTTTCAGGATCACCGTTCATATCATACTTGAGGACATTCTTTGCATTCTGTACAAGCTCATCGTATGAAAGATCCTTATCAGCATACTGAAGAACTACATTAGTCTTAACATTTGTTGCAGATTCAGCTTTTTTAGCAGATGCCTTTTTGCTCTTTGCTTCTTCTGCTTTCTTTGCAACTGTTTCTACCAGCTTTGTTGCTGCAGTAGCGGCCTTGTTAGCTGTAGCCTTTGTGTTTGTCTTTTTTGCCTTTGCCATTTTCATAAACTCCTCTCATAAAAAATATAACAACGATAAATCCATAATAGTCCCTTTAATACGCTAATACAAGACAGTGTAATGCAGGAAGGATAATCTACAACCGCTCAAACTATAATCTGGCTCATAATCTTACCAATGCTGTCATGAAATACCAGATTCGCCTTTCCTTCCATTTTGGTCTTGCCCTTATTGATTATGACAAGGTATTTCCCATGATATATGTGCGCAAGTTGCGCAGCAGATCCGACTTCCAGAGATGTGCCTCCAATAATCAACAAATCCGCATATCTAATCCAGGCAACAGCCTGTTCATAATCATTTTGCGGAAGAAGCTCTCCATATAACGTTACATCAGGCCTGACCATCTTTCCGCAATTAGGACAATGTGGTATTTCTTCGGTGTTTTCAAAGATGAAGTCAGGGCCGTACTCTGTCCGGCAACTTACACAATAACTTCTAAGGGCACTTCCGTGAATCTCACTTACTTTTTTACTGCCAGCCTTCTGATGGAGGCCGTCGATATTCTGAGTAATCACGCCATCAAGTTTGCCCTTTAACTCCATCTCAGCCAGTTTATAATGCGCATCGTTTGGCATTATTGTCCTGCAATCAAGATTTTTTCGGAAATAATCAAAGAATACTGCCGGTTTTTTATGGAGACAGTCGTAGCTAAGAAGATACTCCGGACGATATGCGCTAAATTTCTTATCTTTTCTATGATATAACCCATCCTTACTTCTAAAATCCGGGATTCCGCTCTCGGTAGAAACTCCAGCACCTCCGAGAAACACAATATGCTCCGAAGCACTGATCATATCATTAAGTGCCTCGATCTTCTGTTCATCCGTAAGGTCCTGGAAGAATCTTTCTTTTTCTTTAAGTGACGAAAAATCCGGTATCATCGATGTGTCCTTCTATTCTACTCAAGAATCAATTGTGGTTTAAAATCCAGATAATCTCCTGATACAAGCGAGTACTTTACACCATTATGCATCCCTTTATAGCTATCGTTAAACCTTTCTTTCCCATGGCAGTGGGCATATATTACCTGCTCTGCTCCATATGCCTCAGCCATAAGTGTGAATCTGCTTCTCTTTTCCCATAGAGATGTAGGCGGATAATGAAGAAACATGATGAATTTCTCATATCCTTCTCTTCTTGCAGCCTCAAAAGACTCTTTTAGTCTCTTCGCTTCTCGCTCAACCAGCATATCCGCATGTTCTCTCGTATCAAGACCTTCATAGCAATAGCCCTTTGTCCCTACCAAAGCATAGTCTTTGTAAGTATAAAAATTGTTCTGTAGAAACAGCAGCCTTCCATCATATAACTGATTTAGCTTTTCCGTCTTCTTCGCATCCCAGAACATGTCGTGGTTCCCTCTCAAAAGAATCTTTCTACCGGGAAGATCCTCAATAAACTTCATGTCCTTTTCGCACTCTGACAGATTTCTGCCCCAACTGTGGTCTCCAACCAGTACCAAAGTATCCTCTTCAGTAAGGAGCTTGTTGCAATTCTTCTCTATTTTTCTTTCGTGATTTCTCCATACCTTCCCAAACATATCCATCTTTTTATCCGTCTGGAAGGAAAGATGAAGGTCTCCAAGAGCATATAGTGCCATTTCTTATTCCTTATTAGTTTTGCAAAAGGCGGCACCGGATGGTACCGCCTCTGCTCCAAAGCCCTCCTTGTAGGGCTTGCTTCTAAATTATAACATCGATGCTGACGCCAGAAATGCTCTTCTTTTCGAAGACCTGACCAACACGTTATCATCGCCATAAGGCTGGTCATCATAATCCGGCATAGCAATTTCTTTTGCCTCCATGCCATCAAACTGGGCCTCCGCCCTGATTACGGTAATCTCCTTATCAAGCTGATTCATTATTCTCTTCCCCCTCCAACAAATTCCTTTTTATTTTATCATCTGAGGAAAAAGAAATAACGTCTTGACTTTGTGGGAACCGGCAGTTTAGTTCAAAAGGATATCATTTTCCAAGAGCAGTAAGTAACTCTTCGTACTCCATAACACCAGTAATTGCCTTCATCTCGTAACTGTTATATTGGTCAATTACTGCTTTTATCTCATCCTTGGTCATCTCTTTGTTGGTTTCGTTATAGTATTCTGAGGATCCGACATATTCCCCGGATGCTTCCAGCTCATCTTCTGAAGGCCAGCCATTTCCATCAAGATCATTAAAGTTTATGTGCTTCACCCAGTAATCTGTGGCAAGCTCACCCTCTTCACGCTTGGACATGTATGACTCATAGTATATCGCGCCGGCATGGTCTGCATTTCCGTTGTAATAAACGCCCGTTCCAGGGAAGTATGAATATCCGGCATTGCCCATTGCCCCATAAGCCCAGTCATTCATCAGGCAATGCGCCTTTCCGTTATCGTACGCATAAAGAGTCGCTCCATATCCAGGAACATCAATTACAAGCTCGGGAATATCGTCATCATCTGCATAAATAAGATCATACTTGTAACCCTCTCGTGCTACATGGTAGACTCTTGCAAGCTGAGCATATAGCTCCTTATAACTTGCAAAAGTACCATCGGGATTCCCTCCAAGAAGCGCAGCCTTAAGACTTGGTATAGTGAATTCTGCCCCAAGCTCCGACATCTTCTTTTCATTCAAATCTGCGAAATACTCAAATAAGTACTTTGTAGAAACAGCCTCATATAGCAGTACGTGCTTGCCGTAATCTGAGTCTCCCACGATGGCAATATCCTTCATGCCATCACAGTTTAGATCCAGGAATCCGATTGCAAGAATCTTGTTCAAATAACCATTGCCATCATCCGTATATACCGAGGTATAAAGATCCATCAGATACTTCCCATCCTTGACAATGACAATATCCGACTCATCAGGGTTTGCAGAATATGTAATAAAGCGTACAGGCCCATCGAACTGCGGAAGTTCTACCTCAAAAGACTGTTCTTCATCGCTATAGTCATCCCACTGGATAGCGTTTGATTCTACCACTGCATTCTCTCCAGACTTTGTAAGCGTCAGAACTCTGTCAGCCCATTTACCATAGTTTTTTCCCGCATTAGATCCCGGAAGGTCCTCGGAATTGACCTTGAACCTCAGCACATAATGGTCGCCGTTCTTTTCCCCGGAAACACATGTGTATGTAGATTGATAGGCTGCCCAGTGTTCCTTATAGTATGACTCATGTTTCTCAACATAATCCCAGGTAAGTGCATTTTCTGGAATGCTGCTCAATCCAGTGTGCTTTGCAACATAATCCTCAAAGTCTTTCTTCCTTATTACAAAAAGATCTCCATACAGCTCTTTCTGGTCGGTTGCTTCCAGATAATCGCTAATTTCTTCTTCGTTAATACCCTCTACAGATAGCCCGGCGCCAAACTCCAGAACGCTTTCCCAGTTGATCTCCTCCGGCGAGTTAAATGACTCTGTCAGAAATCCGTTGTACTCTGCTGTATTGAAAAGAGCTGTAAACTCCCTTAACTCATCGTCGGATACCTCTATCGAAACTGCCTCCTCGGCTATTTCAAGGCTTCCCTCTTCATTTGCCTCGCTAACTTCCGACTGGGCAGACTCTGAATCAGCAGCCTCATTATCACTTGAAACATTTGTATTGCCACAGGCTGAAACCATCAACACCGTAGCAAATACGCATAAAATGCTCTTAAACCTCATCTATTTTCCTTCTTTACAAATTGTTAATATGATTTTTAATCTGGTTTTAAGTATAAGCTATAAGATAAATACATCAAGAGGAACAAAACCTCTTGGCCCCCTCATAAGAAAACAACTTTTTCATAACACACGCCACTTGAATCCCCCTTCAGGTGGCTCCTCCCTAAAACAACGCCGTAACTCTCAGCAAAAAGAGCTACGGCTTAATTTATGTATTGAACACATTCGAAGCATTGTCAAATAATTGTAGGTTGAATTATACCTACTATTTGTTTATAATTTAATCATAGAAAGAGAGGTACTTCCTATGACAGTAGATACAAGTATCATGGTTTCCATTACAGAAGCCAACCGTAATTTTTCAAAAGTAGCTAAACTTGTAGAGGAAAAAGGCGCAGCGCTTATTCTCAAGAATAATACTCCCTGCTTTCTCATCACAGACATAAGAAAAACAGAAGAAACCAGCGAAGCCTTTGATAAAGATGTTCTTGCCATTTCACAGAAGCTCATGGCACAAAACAAAGAAGCATATGAGGTACTGGCAAAGTGAAAAGACTTACTCAAAAACAGATCCTCATGATGCACAAGCAGCTTGTTGAACAAACTGGTGGCAGCGACAAGGTTTTGAATTATGACCTCTTGGACTCAGCTCTCGAAAATCCATTTCAGACCTTTGATGGAAAAGAGCTGTATCCTACCATCCAGGAAAAAGCTGCCCGATTAGGATACGGACTTATCAAGAACCACTGCATGGAGGACGGAAACAAAAGAATTGGCGCTCATACCATGCTCGTTTTCCTGGCACTTAACGGAATTGAGCTCCAATACACGCAGAAAGAACTTTATGAGATCATCCTCGATATTGCTGCAAGCAAGAAGGAATATGAAGATCTTTTGCAGTGGGTAATGGACCATCAAATCTAATGAATAATGGGCGGTACGTTCAAACGCACCGCCCACACTTATGCTCTCTATAAAACAATACTATTATAAAACTCTACCGCACTCATTATCTCTTCATCCGTAGGATGCCCCTTCTGAATTCCACCAACAAGCTTGAAAGGCCCAAAGCTGTCAAATCCCTTACAAAGATACTTTCCAACCTCAACACACTGCTTATCAGCCGCGATTTTGCTTATTCCCTTGAAATAGCTCTTCATCGGATTCCCACAAGTGGCCATGAAAAAGACCTTTTTCTGTGGTGGAAGGTTTACCCGGGCGAAGTTTAAAACCTGCTCAGCGAACTCTCCATAGTAAATACCGCTGGCAAAACCGATTACATCATATCCATGAAGATCCTGCTCGCGCTTCTGCGTCACATCAATAAGATCAACCTCTGGACGCTCCGCTTTAATGGCATCAACAAGTTTCTTGGTATTCTCATGATGCTTGGAATAATAGATAATACAACTGCTCAAAACACTTTTCACTCCCCTAAAATGATAGGTTAATGATATCACATGACAGTAACACGGCTCTACATAATTTTGTCGCAGCTACTAATCGACCATTCCCCTGTATTCAACATAAAGAGCACCGATGGAATATAGATCTGCGGCTATATCTCTTTCAATGTACTCAAATAACCAGTCAATTGTCAGGTGATCAGTTACTCCACCTATAACCCCAGTATCAACACGGTACTTTTCACCTTTGTAATATACATCTGAGCAAGCCCATTTTATAGGGCAGAAATACGATATTGGCCCATTAAGCACACTGGCCGCTCTTTCCCTCCATTTTGGTATAAAGGCCTTTATCTCTTTTGGAACGTTTTCCGCATTCTCGCTGACAATAATAGGATCTTTGCGCCATTCATCATAATCCATCCAAACGATATCAGCTTTATCATCAAGCCAATTTATATGCCGTTGCACCGAAAGCTTTCTGTCGGCAGGTTTCCAATCATAGCTACCGCGTACGATCATAGGTCACCTCCTTACATCAGTCTCTTATAAATATCCAGCATACTCTCCATTTGATACTTAAGAAGCCACGCAGCATTGTTATACTCAGTGGTGTCTTTAATTGTTTTTAGTAACTCAGGATAATACTCTTCTGTCTCTTTGATCATCCTGTAGATTCTATCTCTGCTTAATCCCCAGGACATCGTAGTAAGGTTGTTACATCTGTCCATGCACTTTATCAATGCAGCTTTAGGATTTCCAGCGATAGCTTTGTAATAAGGTTTTATTATTGCTTCCCGATTCTTATCATTGGTTTTTTCACAAGTGAGCAACTGCACAAGCTCTTTTACCTCGTCATCAACCGGGAGATCCTCAAGTTTTGAAGAGCAATCCTCTATGACATCATGAAGAAGACAGGCAGCTACCACTGCATCATCCCTTATGTCCATTGCCAGTGCATGACAGGCCAGATTGAGCGGATGATAAATATATGGAGTTGAAGAACGCTTACGCTTTTGTCCTTCGTGAGCATCCACTGCATAATCAACAGCTTTCAAGGTATTGGAAAGTTTGAAATTCCTGGCAGTTGTCTTCACATAGGTTTTCATATGCTCCCAGTCATAGATAACTTCCTTGGTTTTGAAGGTATTGCTCTTTTCTTCAGCAATAGCTGACACTGATACATCAAAGAATTCTGCCAGCTTTATCAGCTTGTCTGTATCCGGTTTATACTCATCTCTTTCCCAGGAAGAAATAGCCTGAAAAGTTATTCCCAATGCATCTGCCACCTGATTCTGTGTGAGTTTTCTATCTTCCCTGAGGCTTTTGATATTTGTTCCTATACTCATTTGATTCCTCCATAAGTTGCTTTGGTAAAAGAGATCTCTTCCTTACATCTTCATCTTATTGCCGAATCCACCTTAATTCTAGCGAGTACAGATTTATGTTTCAAGAAAAGATTCAAGCTGAACTTGAATCTTACCTGGCTACCCAATCAAAATGTAATTATCCACCATTTTGCAGCCACACTATTCGGATGCTCTTCCCTTTCAAAACAGTGCTTGACATCTTTTTCAAAATATTCGATTTCAGATTCAATTTCTTCTTCTGTATAATGCTCTTTATACCATGAATCATCCAGCAATGCTGTCTTTAAATCTTTACAGTACTCCTCAAAAGAAGGATCGGCACCGAAATATGCTGCGTCTCGTTCTTCTCTTTTTCTTTTATTCTCCGCCTCAATCGCATCCTTATTCTTCAGATACTCATCTAACTTACGTTGCTGCTCCCAGGAATAATACCCCATAGCTAGTCCTTCGTACTTCTTAAAGATGAAGTATATCTGCTTAAACTCATCAATATGTATTGCATGATTACCCACCACAGGAGCTAATCCAACGCCTGCCATCCCTCTAGTGTAAACCTTGGAATTGATGTTTACATATAAAGCATGTGGGCCGTTCCCATGACCAAAACTTTCGTATTCAAACCCTTCCTCACGTAGCCACTTAATAAACGGATCTTCACTAGAGAATGTGATCTTTTCATCATAAATGTAAAATGCTGATGTTCCTTCTTTCAATCTTCTTTCATTAGACATAAAAAGCCTCCTTATCTACTATAAAGAGGCTACAAAAGACATCTTTTTCGTTGGTGAACCAACAAAAAAGACCCATCGTCTCGATGAGTCCTTACTACGAAGTAGTCTGTACCCATCGATCAAGCTTTGGCACCTTACCACTAGTATTCGTGGCAGGTTGTCGTGCGGTCATTGGGCTTGTCCCTCGCGCACTCTTCATAGGTTTCTTATTTGATTAGAATATAACATTACTTTCTGCCGGTTTCAACTGACATTATATTTTATTCATGTTTATTATGTTTTATTTACATTTACTAATAAACCTTAATACCGCGTGACCCAGCCGCCCACGCGGGGTGTCCTTGTTTTCTAAATCACTAAAATGCCATAATTTCGATTCACCATTTATCTTAAGCTCATAAACAATTCCGTCGGAGGCATAATTCAAAGATGCGAAATTTTCATCGCTTTCGTTAAAAATGTGGTAAATGCTTCGAAGAAATGTGTCTAAAGCAGATTTAGAAAAAGAACCATGCTTAGTTTCCCCTGAATACGGTATTTCTACCCATTCAAACCTTTCGCAATAAAACTCATATTCGTATCCATCCATAGGTTTCCATGAGTCGTTGACATGAAGGGACAGACTGTATGGATATATGACCTCTTCCCTCTTTTTATGTACATTTTTAATCTTTAATCGTTCTTCTTTTGCTTCCTCTATACCATCAAACGTATATCTCACATTCGGCAAAAATGGAATCTGAGTAAGCCCCTCTTCTGATATCATGTAGAACACAAACCATATATCGTTATCTTTAGCTTTTTCCAGAAATACTTCCTCATATTTTTCGAAAGCCTTTTCATTCCACTTATCAGTAAATAGTATAACGTTCTTTAAACCGGAGACATCTTTCATGTCATCTGTTGCTTTATCAATTTTTGAGAAAACCGGAGAAAGCTTAGTTTCTTCCAAGCCAAAACACAAGAGGTTGTTACAAGGTGTTTTTTTCCGGGCTTTTGTAGGGATAACACTCAATTCATGCCTAAAGCCATAATCTTTAAGCTTTTCCGGAAATTCAGAAAGTGCAGTAATGATGTCTTCTATTTTTTCGTCTCTGCGATTATCATCAAGGAATTCACTTATTGGGTCTGCCATCTGAACATCTAAGCAGCCACAAGTGCTCCTAATGAGGTTTGCAGCCTCAGTTACAGAAAAAGTATCGTTATATGAATTACCTCTCATAAGATCCACCTCCTATTACCATGTTATCATAAATTATTAATCAACATCCAGGTTCTGTGGCACTTATATCGCAAACCCAATCTTCTTCTCTTCCTTGCCGACCTTTCCGGCATTGACTTCAAAATCCTCTGCCGTCAACACCTTCAGGGCCTCTCTGTCGATTTTCTGTCCTGCATTCTCCGTCATTATTCTTCCGGCCTGGGCCATCTCTGCCTGCTCAAGAAGTGTTCTTACAAACCTGCCATTACCAAATTCCTTCTTCTGAGAAGCATTACGGAATATCTCCATGCACTTATCTGCTGCACCATCCGCAAGAGAATATCCCTTCTTACCTGCCATAAGGTCCAGAATCTGACCCAGTTCCTCAGCCTTATAATCTGGGAAATCAATATGAAACGCTATTCTGCTTCTCAGGCCTTCATTCTTATCCAGGAAAGCCTTCATCTTCTCAGGATATCCGGCAAAGATCACGATAACATCATCCCTGTGATTCTCCATCTCCTGAACGATAGTATTTATAGCCTCATCGCCAAAGCTGTTACTGTCATCAACCAATGCATAAGCCTCATCGATGAAAAGAATTCCGCCCTTGGCCTCCCCGAACTTAGCCCTCACGGTCTTAGCTGTCCAGCCCACATACTTTCCAACAAGATCCGCACGCCCGCACTCAACAAATCTATTTCCATCCAGGGCTTCTTCCTTATATAAAATGTCCGCCAGCAGCCTTGCAACAGTTGTCTTTGCAGTGCCAGGATTTCCAGTAAAGATCATGTGCATGGAAGGCTTGTAGTTATCAATCCCCATCTCGCTTCTGATCTTTCTGACCTTTGCAGAATTCAAAATGTCATTAACAGTCTTCTTGACCTCTGTGAGGCCGATCATTCCCATAAGTTCTTTATATGGCTCGATCTCACACTTCTTCTCCTTGACGTCATAGTAGTTGACCTTTTCATAAGCCAGGTAATGCATCTTTTTGAGGCTGTCCTTATAGATCTTGTTGATTGTTGAGTATGCCTCTCCTACGGAAAAGAGCTGCTTATCAGGCAGCGCCACGTCAATATCAGCATCAGTGACCTTCATTCCCTTTTCCTTCATCTGTTTCTTAATAAAATCAGCAGCAAGGTCGCGATTTACCGTTCCTTCTCTTAGCTCGACTATATCAACATCTTCCTGGATTGTACTCATTAGAGCCTTTGAAAACCCTGGATTTTCAGTGAGCTCAACAAAGATAAACAGGGTGTTTACCTGATACTTCTCAATCTGCTTGTCAAAAAAGTGAATGACTTCATGGTACGCTGACGCATAGCTGCCATGGTCTTCTTCCGTCCCAGACATGTCTATCACTACAACTCCGCCCTGTGCATGATCAACTGTGTGAACGAACTCCTCCTCGTCGTAACAGCCCTCTGTAATCTCATAGATCTTATTCACCCTGTTTCCAAGAAGTCTGTTGTTTGACCTTAAGGAGTTGACCAGAACATCGACCATCCCATTGGCCGAATCCATATTTGACGCAGAAACCTTGTAGTGCACCGGATTTCCGTAATATTTCTTTTCATTTCTGTCAGAATAAATTCTCTCAATCTCCTCAACCAACGACTTATCTGCCAGTATCTTAGTGGCTTCCTCTTTGGCTTTCGAAAGGCTCCACTTTTTGCCGTCCATCAGCTTTTCTTTTATGCTGAAGGCTCTTTCATTGAAGTAATCAGTCCCCAATTCAGAAATGGTGTCATAGGAACTGTTCAACAGCTCATAAAAAGGAGCCTTGTTGATCATTATGTTAAACTCATGAACGGTTATCTCCCGAACTTCGGTAAAAGAAATATCGTCAACATCAAAGTACTCTGTCAGATAGCCTGTGATCTTCTTCTTAAAATTCTTCATTGAATACTTATTAAGATCAATGGAAAAGACGACTTTCAGTTCCTCTGCTCTGGCTGAGTACACCAAAAGAGAAAATGGATCTTCGTGCCCATCTTTGTTACTGAAGATTCCGTTCATATTCCTGAGCTTGGTATTAAAGCTTCGTTTTTCTTCATCACTGGATGGCGTATAAGTAAGCTTGCGGTCCTCATCACAGCCAAATGGAAGGCTCATAGCCTTATAAGTTACAATGGCACTATAAAAATTCATCCTTGTACCTCCGTCTGAATCACGCTTTTCCTTCTTTTCATCTTCATAGTATCAAAGGGGTGGTACAAAAATTTGCACATTAAAAGAGCCCCTTGACGAGGCTCTTTTAAGTATGTATTATGATGTTTCATTCCAAGATACAATGGCCCAAACGCTACTTGTGATTCTTTATCTCATCATCAAGAATCTTCATCATTTCATCGTTATGATCCTTCGCGGTTTTAATCTCCCATATTCCATTATTCTTCATCATCAAATCACGCATAAGCATAAGTTTTGGACTTTGTTCAATGTATTCAGGATAATCCTCTGCTTTCTGATGCGGTAACATATTAGAAAACTTGGAATTAGCCGACACCGTAATAAGTGCAAGATTTCCAAAACAGTTTAAACTCTTTGCATCCCAAACATTTTTTGTAATTGGGTGTTGTGGGAAAAAATGTTCTATTGAGGTTCTAAACTGGAACTGATAATTATCTGCTTTATCCCGTGAAAGAACATAGTCGAGGTAAGTAAACACAATCCTATCAATTCCAAATCCTTCTCGGCTCTTGTACTCTGAATCCAAGATTTTATCGCAACAATACTTTTCCAAAACAAATTGCAAATCGATACCTTCACTTTTGGCTAATTCTGCTAATGCTTTAGATATCCAATGCATTGTTTTGGGCGATGTATAAGTAATACGAAGGCAAGATTGTAATAAGCGCACTCGTTTTGTAGAGTTATTATCTGTGTCCCCAGTATTATAAGTTCCTGTATAGGTTGGTTGGGGTCCTTTGTTTCCTATATATTTCTCGATGCGTTGTAAAGACCACCGACCCTCAATTCTATAATCCTTAGCATACTCACGTTTTATAATGTATTTGTCGAAAAGCATTCGATACTTCAATAATGAAAAAATAAAACTCAATGCACTATCATTATCCGCATAATGAGGCTTCATCAAGGATATGAATTTCTTGTCATCTAATCCCGCATCATCTTCTATACCTGCCGAACTCACAGCCTCATTTACTTGTAATAAAAAATTTGGAAACGAAATAATTGATTCGAACCTTTCATTTTCCTCGGGTTTATTGTCTTTAGATTCCTTTTTAGTACTCTTAAATCCTTCCCGGAGCTTGCTGATCAAAGTGTATTTGTTTTCATCACTCCCACTATTTCCCATTACTTTTCCTTCGATCATAAATAACGGTCGAATATCTTCGTATTTTTGATATGGAAAAGATACCCAATCATCACCAAACACATTTTCTCGCACCTGCTTAGGAAATGACATCTGTACATATCTATCCATTAGAGCACACGCATCCCAAATTGATGCCGCTATGATCTTATCTTCTCTAGAATCAATAACAGAAAGAATGTTGCCTTTAACTATCTCATGAAGTTCGAGTTGTTCTCCGCGCGTATTCATTATTTCGAAATAATGGTTGAGATCAATCTTTTTAGGTACCTGAGTACGAATAATAGCAATATGCGCAAGCTTATTCTTGAAGTCATCCGCAAAGCCTTTTGATTCTTCTGTTTTCCTCAAAAAGTACTTCTTAATTATGGAGTATCCATTTATTATTTCTTCTGAAAACCATGGTTCTTTTTCTAATTCATCCGTTGTATTTTTTATTTTATTTATTTCTGAAAGTGTTTTATTCGACTTTTCCCTTGCTTCAAATCTTAATGAATTCCTATTAACGGACTCATCATTCAGATATGATAACAATAAAAAGATAGTTGTAAGTCTCTGCTGTCCGTCTATTACTTCAAAGACACTTGCTGATTGTTGATTGACAATAAGACTTCCAAGATAGTATTTTCCCGTTGAATCATTAATATCTTCAAGAAGCTGCTCAATCTCATCACTCTCCCAAGCATAGTTTCGTTGATAGATTGGCACTATATACTCAGTACCCCTGAATAAATTTACAAGACTATATTCTTCTGGCTGCACAATTTCTTCTAAATATTCCATATATCCACCTATGAGTTGATTCTATCAATAATATTTTTGTACCTATCTACATTGACCTTATATGTTTCAGCATCTGCCATATCAACAGACTCGAGGATAATTGCGTCCATTTCAGACGGATCTTGCATTTCGCTTATTCTTGCGAATAAGTTAACCCCATAATTCACACGATCGTTAATCCCTTGAGCATAGCGGTTAACAGATTCCCAATAAACTGCTTTCATGACAACTCTAAGAGAATATGCCCATTTATACATTTGTTCGAGTCTAGTATCACTCAAAGCCTCAATGTTGAATTTATCTACATAGAACATAACAATATTTATAAATAATTTCTTAATGTAGCTATCTCCTACACCGCTTTCAGGGATAAGCCCATCTACATTTGTAGCTTTATACTTGAATTCTACTAATTGTTCTACAGTTTCTTTTAGTTTAAGGTAATGCAAACTGTATTCAAAGAATCTCTTTCCTGCTATGACCGGTTGCGTCAGCTGAAACTGATTAATCATTTTCCCTGATGCTAACTCATACATGCCTTCTCTATTGAAATGTTCAACATAGAGATTTGCTGCTCGATTATATATCGAAAAATTAAAATTATTACTTGTCTTTATTCCTTTGAAAGTCTTAATATCCTTTGCAGAATAACCAATTCCATCCTGAAATTTATACCAACGAACCATAGGATACAAATGATCCTTAAAAAGATGCTCCAACTTTTTCTGATTGGTCGTCTCCCATCTCTCAATAATACTAATCTTTTCTGTTTCATCATCATCTCGCATTTCTCTAAGATGATACGATTTGAGCAAATCATGAGGTGCCAAAGCTTTACCTCTAGAATTCTGAGAATCGAAAAACTGAAAAGCCTCCTGCTCACTATCTGTTACAATACGAACCATAGTGCATCTATCTAGCAAATATGCCAAATACTTATCCAGCTCAGATTCTTCCATTTCTTTTACCTTACGCAAAAGAATCTGATGGTTATTAACTATTGCTTCCAAAGAAAGATCATTAAATTCTGCCTTCAATAACTCCGGTAAGGATGCTAACGCCTTGTCTTTTTTTATTTCTGAAAAGCAATATACAAGAATAGACAACGTTGTTAGACGTTGTTGCCCATCTACTATTTTCATTTTGCCTTCGTTATTATGCAAAACTACCGAACCTATTCGATATTCTGGTACTTTCGAAACAAACGCATTATAGATATCAGAAAATAGCGTAACCGCCGACTCCGTTGTCCATCTATATGGTCTTTGATACTCAGGAATATCAAGTTTTTCTCCTAAAATAGTCTTAAGTGTAACTATCTGTAAATGCTCATACTCATTAGACATATCGTCCTCCAGATATCAGTTTTATATTAAAGCATCTATACTTTTCTTTCTTAATCGTTCATCAATTATCATTGTGGTACTTATCGTTCATTTTTTTTATCTCTTTTGCTAGATCTGCTCTTAGCGACGCGGGTGCCAGAACTTCTACTTGCGGCCCATATTGAAGAGCCCAACAGAACATGGCATTCTCATTGCATCGGACCAGAATCTCAAGCTTATCTTCAGTACTCTTCAGAATCTTAAAATCCTTACCAAACCAATCTACTAGAGCATCCATCATCCCCGGAGTGGTTTTAAGCGTAACATTAAGCGTTTCTCCACAGAACATGTAGATATGCTCTGCCATATGCTTGGACAGGTTAAGCTGACCATCAAGGCCAACCACTTCTTTCTGAGGCTTAACCTTCTCATCAAGAATCACCACATTGGTCATCTTATCAATCCTGTAATAGGCCACATCATCGTATTTGTCCAAATTCCCGAGAAGGTAATAATGCCCACCCGAAGCTACCATCTGGTACGGATTGACCACATAGTTCCTACCAAGATCGTGCATCTTGAAATCGAGGCCATACTTACAATAGTGAAAAGAAATCTTTTTCTTATTATCAATTGCATCATCAATAGCGCTGACGTTATAGAGAACCTGCTTGTTATCGGTGCGGTTCATGGTTGGAGTAGGTTTAACGTGAGAAACACGCATATCAAAATATATGTTGCCAAAGGACTTCAGCTTTTCGATGAGTCTTTTGGCATAAGCATCTGAAATAGTCTTGGAAAAGAGCACAGAATCAATAAGCAGACGCAGTTCCGCATCCTCAAACTCCCTGCTCATGAGATAGTACCCATTTCCCTCTTCCATGGATATTTCATAGCCCATATCAACCAAAGACAGAACATTAGCCTTCACAGAACGACGATCAATCTTCTCAACTCCATAGTCAGACCTAAGAATCCTGATGATTGCCTGCTGGGTCAGAGTATGGTCCGCATCAGAATATCGCTGAAGTACATCCAATATGAGTAAGTTCAGCATCTTTTTCGTTTCAGTTCCATATACTTTGATCATGAGATTCTCCCACAGTTACTCAATGCTCAGTATCAGTCTAGAGCCATGTAGCAGTCCTTAGCATACTCTCGCCAATCTTCCTGCGTTGTTTTAGCAGTAACTTCAAACTCATATCCGGAAACATCTGACTTGATGTGATAGACATCATTCTCGCCTATCCCCATTTCATCAAGAAATACTTTTAGATGCTCCACCTTGTTCTTTTCCTTAAGAACATTTCCGTCTTTGTCCTTTAATACAAAATGATCTGTCCACATAAATCTGCCCCTTTCTATAAAATACAGCGATAAGTATCTTTCCTATGCTTATCATAAGACATGGGGCTGTACATTTTTATGTGCATATTCTTCTAATCTAAACCATACATGTGCAGTAATTGCTGGAAGTCCATTGTCACGCCTTTAATTGTCTTATCAAGTCCCGCAGCATACAATGCATCTTTACGCTCATCAAAGAGCTGCTTAAGCAATTTTTCAGCTCCTTCACCATAATGAATCTGATTATGGCAATTACTACACAGCGAAACTATATTTTCCTCAGTATCAAGGGTATACTCAAACTCCGAAGAAAACTCTAGCGGAATTAGATGATGTGTCTCGGTATAGTCTTTATCTGAATTCCTTCTTTTGAATGTAGGATGGTTTTTATCAATCTCACAGTGATATCCTGCTCTGACTAGTGCATTAACTCTACGATCAGCGTGTCGAGGAACAATATTCCCTTCCTTAGGTACTTTTGCACTGGCCTTAATCTCACTAGCCCTTGGTGAACTACTATATTCAAAGTTCTTTGGGGCTTCTGCCAAATCAGAACCACAAACTTCATCATCAAGCTTCTTTGATTCTTCCTCAATGCGCTTCTTTACATCGGCTCTTGGGGCTGCTACATACTGTATAGTTCTTCTCTTTATAGAAGCCATGAAGCATAAAAACTGATAAAACCTATATATAGACCAGTCCAATATTGTTTCATCACAATACCGCCAGAAATAGAGATAGGACTGTTTTGCCACCAAATCTACAGATTCGTCTGATTTTATCCCAAGTGCATAATTAAAGTTTTCAACAACTCGGCCACTTAAAGTGTACAGATACGCATATCCATCTTTATCGTATAAGGTGTATATTTGAGCAGCCAACTCACTTCCATAAATGCTATTACGAATCCGGTCATTTATACTTGTATCAGTATCATGTAACAGATCCACAAGGGCTCTGCCAAACTCATTTACCTGGCCAATCTTTTCAAGAATCAATTCCTTGTTATAGGAAGCTTCAAATAACGAATTAAGTACATCTGCTAGTTCAGGTGCAAATGAATTCTCATATTGCTCAGCCCCCATCCTGCTTAGTGCTATCAGACTATATTTCTCAGTAAATGTCTTCCTTATGTTGTCATACTGTACTTCGTCGTCAAAATATTCCTTATCTTTTTCTAAGAACCTCGTAATATATGCCTTTTGCTGCTTATAGTCTTTATCAACATAAAAGCTTTTGAAAACATCTTTTCCAATCTGAGACATGTCAAAATACTTCATATCATGTCCAGATTCCCAGATCGATAAATCTATGCCCTCCTTTATACGTCGAGAAACATGGTATCGAAGACTTGAACTGTTATAGTCAAGCATAAATGTGCCAACATACCTAAAATCCCTTTCTCCCATCTTCATAAAAGTATGAGATGGTCTGATATCGACACCATAGTGTAATGAGGGCTCCTTACCATTTGCATTAACCATTTCCCCAGGATAAAGCATTTGAATAATGATATCTTTATTATCATCCTCAAAGTAATTCTTCCAGTTTACCTCTGATGATCCTGGGACATATCTACCATTCTCAATCTTGGCAAGATGAGGGAACCAAACCAAGCAACCATCTCCAGGCTCCCATGTGGCATGCTGCAAAGAAGCATGCATATCTGCCCCAAAACATGCATTAAGAACCTCAAAGTTATATGAAAAACTTATGTTGTCAGACGCTTTTATATAACGAAGCTTGCCAACTTCGCTACTTGGTACATAACTTTTATAATCCGATATGTATTCCATAACCCGTTCATTCAAATCTCCGGATTTATCCCCATACCAAATATTGTTTTGCCCCATGCCCTCAACTTGAAACAGTCTGTCCTTGGGATCAAGCAGAAAAACATCTTCCGCATATATATTGTAAACAGAGTGCGATTTTAATGAGCGAACCTCCATTGCTTCTTCTGGAACGTCCTGTAATTCTCTGTAAACAGTAGCATTTTTATACCAGCCAACGATAAATTGTCCGCCACCTGAAGGCTTCCGGGCAACCCAGACTACAAGAACATTCTCTGCGTATGCAGCGTTAGTATCACCACATAGTTTTTCTACATGAATGGTGTTATTTACACCAGACTCTACAAATCCATAATACTTTCCATTAACGCCTAAATAATTATGGACTTCATGTCCGATGTTATTCCGATTATACTTTCCACCACCTTGTGGACGTTCACTATCAACTCCCTGATAGTCATTCATCCAGCCTACTCTGCAATAAAGAATACTCATAGTATTTCCCTTCACACATCAATATGGTACGTCAGCGCATCAGCGTCTTCTCCGGTTGTAGCCTTAAAAGCCTTTATATAAGCCGAAAGCTGTTCCTGGTACTTGGTATCCAAATCGCTTCCGTCAGCATTGGTCTTATAATCTACGATATGCCACTGACCATCCTTGGTGTAAATCACATCCATGATTCCGTTCCAGATAACAAGTCCATTAGAGTCATCACGATAACAGAATGGAACCTCGCAGTATACTTCATCAGCGCTGATAAGCGTATTCAACATATCTTGTGGGAGGCCATTTGTCTGGGCATAGCCGCCAGATTGCATATGTTCTGCTACAGCCGTCAGCTTCTTAGCAATAACCTTCTCATATGGTTCGAACTCAGGTGTTCTGTACTCACGAATTATCTCCACGATTGCACCAGAAACGTCAAGCTTATTCCTGGTGGAGACCATCATTTCCATAAGCTTGTGGACCATGGTTCCTGTAAGAGCAGCCATACCACCGCGAGAACCTACATCATCAGCGGATTTAGAATCTTTACGCCTTGCTGAATCAGCTTCTGCAGCTTCATTACTAGCTGTGATAACCCCAGCATGAACCTCATCTTTATCAGCAAGCTTTGACTTCAGCTCCAATCTACTCGGATTCTCTATAGTATATGTCCCGGTCTCAGCGTCCCTATCATTAAGTGCGCATCCTTCCTGGGCTTCCTCATAAAGCTTCTCAGCGTCAGCAACATGAACCTCTGCCTTTCTCTTCTCTGTAGGCTCAGTCAGAACTGAGAAGATATCGCCATCTACTGAAGCAAGCAGGTCTTTCCACTTACAATCCTGCACTTCATTCCCGCCTCTTAAGTAAACACTGTTGCAGATGATCAGCGCATTGCGGGCTCTGGTTGCTGCAACATAAACGAGCCTTTGCCCCTCAGCCTTAAGCGAAGCATCCTCAGCCGCCTTCTCATCAGCAAAGCTACTAGTTTCAAAGTATTTCCAAGTGCCTCCATTATCAAGTTTCTCACCGAGAGAGAACACATAGCCTTCCGAACCTTTCTCACCATGAACAAACCTGGATGTGGAGCCAAATGTCTTGCCTGAAGAAGCCGCCAGTATCACAACCGGTGCCTCAAGACCTTTTACCTTGTGAAGATTCGCCATATGAACACAGTCTTTGCTGTCATTTAAGCTAAGGCATCTCTCTTCATCGGACTCCCCGGCAATCAGCTCATCCAAAAGAGCTGCTCCATCCTTCAAAGTCACAACCTCTCCGGACTTTTCTGCATTCCTGATAAGCTCCAGCGTGTAATAAACCACTTCAAGGTTATCGGCTTCCACCGACTCATATACCTTGAATTCATCCATTATTCTGGAGAAAAGAGCTGCCGGCGACAATCTCTGCGCCTCCCGGCTCAAGTCCTTCAGCATATCCAACTTCTCTTTTACCTTCTGAACAGCTTCACTCTGGTCTGATAGCTCTTTTGCATAATTCAGCGCAAGAACTCCGCCCTTAGAGCGGAATTCCATAATATCTTGTTTCGATATTCCCAGAACCTTACCGCTCAGCGCGCCATAAAGGGCAATCTTGTCCTCAGGATCTGCCACAGCAGTATAGATCAGCAGAATCTCCCGAAGCGCCTCATTTTCTCCGAAGGGAACAGAACCCTCAACCTTAGTCGGAATCTCTCTTGAACTAAGTTCAGCACCAATAGGCGCAAGCCCTTTCTTTGCACCAGTAATGATCATGATATCGCTGTACTTGATAGGCCTCGGTGCATCATCACCATCGGGGGATACGAGATACTCCGGCCTTCCTACAAGCCGCTCTATCATGTCAGCAATCTTGACCGGATCTGCCTCATCCGGATTATCCTTGGCCGCCTGTCCCGTATATGCCTTATACGAATATATGCCCTGGAACTCGCCATTTATCTCTTCGGGAAGAGGAATCTCCTCGAACTTACTCTGATCATCAGTCTCTTCAGGCAGCATCTCAGAAAAGACCTTGTTATAGTACGTGCACAAAGCCCGTGTAGACCTGAAGTTTCTGGACAGCATTGCTATCGCACCGCCATTCTTCTCAAACAGCTTCTTCACATTCAGGAACGACGTAACATCCGCGCTTCTGAACCTATAAATGGACTGCTTGGGGTCACCAACTATGAAAAGAGATCCCGGCTTGGGCTCGCAGTCTCTCCACTGAGGCACAGGCTTTTTTGCCGTCAGATAAAAGAACACTTCCGCCTGCATAGGATTTGTGTCCTGGAACTCATCGATCAGGAAATAGCTATGACGCTCATAGATGTAATTGATGAGCTTTCCATCCTTCTCAGCATCCTTCTTGAGCATATTCCTCAGGTAAAAGAGATAGTCAAAGTAGGTAAGGCATCCCTTTTCCAGCATAGCCTGCTCAATGATTGGAATGCATTTATTCAAAAAAGTCATGGAAATGTTGTACTTAAGCTCACCGGCCTTTACAAACAAACCTTCTTCCTGACCAACAGAACATTCAAGCCACTTGCCCTTAGCTCCGCCGGGTTCAAAGAGTCCTCCAAGAGAAGCTCCAAAATCATCAACTGCACCAGGAATTGTTCGAATATCTTTCAGATCCTTAAGCGCACTAAGTATACCGGTAAAGTCATTAGACCACTTTCGCTTAAGCACATTATAAATGGATTCAATTTTTGCCCATGCTTCTCTGCTTTCCTTTTTGCCGTCATACATGACTTCAGGGTGATCCTTAAGGCACTTTACGGCTCTTATTATCTCGGTTCTCTGATTACCATATTCTTTATCCATGTCAAAAGAAGTGATCTCTTTGTAATTGAAATGCACGTTCCGGTTGTCCATAAGAAGCTGCATTCCCTTTACAAACACCTCCTCTGCAGACCTGTTGACTGAGCGGAAGCCCTTGGCCAGGTCCTGTATCTCTTTTCCGTACTCACCATCACAGATCTTCACATACTGCTGTTTATATATTGTCTCAACATCCACGTCAGAAACTATCGTTGAATCTGAAGGAATGCCGGCCTCAGAAGGATGCTCAGACAAGACCATTCCACAAAAAGAGTCAATGGTCCCCATGAAGCACAGATCAATGTTCTGAAGAGCTTTTTCACACCTTGCCCTGGTCTCATCTGTCGGAGCCGGAAGCTGTCCTGCAAAGCCCTTATCCTTCCAGACAAAAGCAGGGTTACTGCGCTCAATAAGTGCCCTTTGGAACCTGTCGTAGAACTCTCCGGCAGCTGCTTTTGTGAAGGTAATGGCGCATATCCTGCCAATATCAATACCAGCCTCAACCATAGCAACCATGCGGCTTACAAGCATAGTCGTCTTACCGGATCCTGCGCCGGCTTCAACAAAGAAATTAGTATCTATTTCAGATATGATCCTGTTTCTGGATAAAGAATCTATCTCAAGGTTTGACTTAGGATTCCCCATAGATCACACCTCGCTTTCTGCGGAGCTCTTGCCGCATATGTTGCAATATTTGCAATACTTGCAAGGGTTCTTATCCTTAATCTCCTCTGGATCAGGCACCGGAAATTCTCCATTAACCATGGCTTCCTTAAAAGAATTCAGCCTCTCAAGCATGGCATTCTTCATTTCATCATCATACTTACAAGTCACAGTTTCTCCCAAACGGATATATCTGTATTCCCCGCCTGAGATCTTAAGCCCCTTCTTCTCCATAAGGTAGGCATATATGAGTACCTGAAGGCAGGTCTCGATGTCGTCCTGAACGTGTTTAACGCTACGGCCGGTCTTAAAGTCCACGATAAGGCAGGTGCCGTCATCCAGTTTTTCGACACGGTCCGGGAATCCATGAATCTTAACTCCGCTCTCATGAACGCAGTGCACGTCCTCTTCCTCCAGAACTACTTCTCTGTGAGGATCCATTTCATAGGCAGTCTCCATCATTTCCAGGAACTGTTCTTTTTCAGCTTCAACCTTACCGCTGATCAGTGGCGGATTCTCAGATATAAAGCTGTCAAAAGAGCTTTCGGACATCTTCTGGAATTCGTCACCGGTAATGGTGGAATTGCCAAGCTCTTCCATCAGAGCATGAGCCATGGAACCACTTTCGGCTGCAGATATGATCTCAAATGGGTCATCATCTTCAGGCTCAGGTATACCAAGAATATAACTAAGAAGGAACCTTCTCGGACAGCTAAAGAAAGTATCAAGAGCGGTCGGTGAATATTCATTTTCAAGGTTCCAGCCGAAGTTAAGGGCCACCTCGGAATTATCCGTGCCCATTGAAATCTTTAGTCCTTTATCGTATGCATCACCAACTTTTCTGGTAACAGAAACAGCTGGTGCAAAGTAAGTAACCTTCTCTACTACTGCCTCAAGTTCTTTTGCCGTAGCATCAGCTCCATGCTCCTGACGGAACAGTTCAAAGAGTAGTGACGATGCGTTATCGCGCTTAAGGTCAGAAACATTTAGCCCTGCGTATGACACATGGATATCTGAACCCAAAGCCGAAGCAACACTTGCCAGCTTAAGAAGGCTCTCTCGTTTCCTAAGAATCTTTCCATCAGCAGTCAGGAAATCCGCTCCAGTACCAAAGAGCTTAAGGTCAGAATCCAGGAGAAGGTAATTCTCTCTTGGCGATCCGGGATATTTGGACGCAGACAGCCCTGCAATGTACAGATTCTTTCTGACAGCAGAAACAGCCCCACTGATACTTGTCACATGAATCTTTCCGGCCTCGCTCCTTTGCGAGCAGACATTATTCTTAAGAATAGAAAGGATCAGACCTTCAGTATCCTGCTCTATCCCCGCCTTATGAATCGTACTAAGTTCGCCGTAGATGGTTGCTGAAGCTGCTATATCCAGACTCATGAGAAGGGCATCTTTGTTCTTGTCAGTTCCAGTGCGGATATAGGAATATTTGGAGATAAACTCTTCCACCGGAAGTGCCAGCTCATTTGCCACAACTTCAAGACAAGGGATCACCTGCTTCTTTTTCTCATCAGTAGTGTTCTTAAGAGCAGCTATCCTCTCATCATTTGTCTTTTTATCATTAGTAAGCTTAAGGCTCCCCAGAGTCTCGTAGAACACTCTCCAGCTAAAGCCCTCCCCGGTTTCCGGGAACATATCATATAACTTGGATCTGTTAAAAGATGCACTGCCAAGCATCTCATTTATTGCCGCAGCGCCAAAGAAGCCCCTGGTCATCCAGTTATAATACAGGGACAGAAGTTTTGCCGGGTTAGAATTAACGATAGGAATCCCGCATCCGAAGGTCACGGGGATGTCATATAGAAGCGCATAGTCAAAGAATAGCTGCGCATAGGTCGTAACATCAGTCACAGCCACGGTACATTCATCAAGCTTCTTGCCATTATAAACATCTGCAATGATGGTCTCCACCTCATTAGGCGCACCATAGCAGTTCTTGAAGCTTGAAATCTTAGTTCCTGAATCCTTCTTGTCAAAAAGGCTGCAGATATCTTTTTGCTGATACTTTCCACCAGACACTCTTGTCAAAAGAGCTTCATCAAGAGGTGTGAACGGGCATTCCTGAAGCGTGATGAAGTCGGCATCTATCGGATCACAGTTCATTGCTGCCCTGCGCTCAAGGGTAATGGCATCCACAACCTTCTTGGAAGTGAGCAAATCCATATACTTCTTATACACACTGATAAGCGCAGTATTTTTATCAGTAAAGATGCCTTTGCTGAGGGTACCCTCTATCGCCTTGGCTTCATCAGCATCAGAAACAAGGCTCCTCATACGCCTGATGGCAGACGCAAGCTCCTTGATATCTGAGTATGAGGGCCTTTCAAAGTAGCTCTCACCCTCTACCGCCTTTGCCACAAGAGTAGTCTCTTCATCAGAATCTACGAAATCCTCTTTAATAGAAATACCGGAACGCATTAGGGCTGTGCGAGCAAGCTCCCCAGCGTTGCAAATGCGCAGATTGATGCAATTCTTGCCATGCATGGCAAGATTCTTTATCAGTTCCTGGCCGTTTAGGCCAGGGGCAAATACGATTGTTTCTCTCATATATTGAAACCCTTCGTGACTAGGATATTTTTATATCCACAGTCATTTAATATAGTTCATAACATATCACAATAATTGTATCATGATACCGACAACACAATTCCTAAATAACAATAAATTTCCTGTTTAGCTCTATCATGCCAACACTATCCCAGCAAACAGATCTCCCATACAAAAACTCAGATGCTCAACATCTTCCTTTCTAGCTGTCTCGTACCATTCGTTAAGTCTGTAATCTGGTTCTGTCTCCAGCTTAGTAAAAAGAGTTGCTGTATTAGCCGCGTCTACAAGGCCATTATGTGCTCTGCCTTCAGGAGCAATGTTTGAAATAAAGAGCGCATCTTCAAGGCTGTAAGACTTCTTCCTATCCATCTTCTGCCCAAAGGTCTTTTGGCAGTCAATCCAGTTTGCAAAGATAATCTCCAAACGATCATCCTCTATCCCCTTTGCAAAAGCTTCATGTATTATCTGCTTTGGATCTGAATCACTCCAGGACACACATCTCACATCGTCAGCTGGCAACCAATCCAGGAATGCCTCCAAAGCTTCCTCAAAAGAAGGAGCCTCTGCTACATCGTGCTGAGATATCCCTGTCAGCTTCTCAATAAAGTCATCAATCCAGCCATATTCAGGTTTAACATAAGTATTGAACTCATCTATGACTTCATAATTATCATCAAGAAGAACCGCACCAATCTGGATAGTCTCCTGGCGATATTTATACCCATATTTCCTGATTCCCTTAGGAACCATGCACATTTCGAGGTCTAATACGGCATATTTCATAGCAGTTTCCTACCTTTCTCTAACAAAAACTTTAGTTCCTGATGATATAATCCTAGCAATTCAGAAGGGTCATAAAAAGGACTGCTCAACATGCGAAGAGCGCGAAGAGCGAAGAGCGGAGAGCGTCCAAGTTCTTGGATCAGCTCTCCGCACTACGTTATAACCATATTCCAGTCGCCGAGTCGGCGACACATCCACAACAAACAACTACTACAATGTAATCAATCACCAATACAAGGACATTTGAATTGATATAGCACACTGTTGATCAGGTCTATATCATAAATCCGCTTTGACAGGAAGTATCTCAGAATCATATCGCCTCTGTTATTCGAGGCAAAGGAATAACTTGCAAGTCCAAGCAATTCAACACTTTCAAGATAATCCAGTCCAAAAGCAATACATAAAGCAAACACTGTTTTCTTTGAAGGATGATACCTGCGATTCTTGATTATCTTGTGAAACAACCTTCTGTCAATATAGGCTCTCTCGTAGAGATCTTTTGTAGTAAGCCGCTTGGTGTCCATATAGTATCGGACCATGGATGAAAAAGTTGTTGTTTCATCAATATCAGAAAGCATGTTATTCACTTCGGCAACAATCTTGGATTCGGTAACATCTTTATTTATTGCCTCTTTGATGTCATTATCCGGATTTTCAAGATCAAACAGATAAAATATGTGTTCTTGTTTCATGCTAAAGGAAGCCTCTCAATGAAAATAATTATTATCGACACAAGCCACAATTCCTCGATGACAAAAGTAAGAGCTTTTCTCAATCATCACAGTGATGCAGAAAGAATCTTTATCTTCGATATAATGTCATGGGAATACGCCACTGTCGAAGATCTGGAAGAGGATCTAAATGAATCTCCTGAAGAGTTCTTCTCAAAACCCTGTGCATACTATGATCTCGTTGTGGCTATCCTGGGTAAAGTAAGAAAAACTGGCGCTGATTCAATTATAGTCTACTCTCCAGAAATAGATGAATGTAGCAGACTATCAAGTGAATTCCTTTTTGATAACTTCATCAGGCACTTTGATATGTATAATCCCGGGATTCTAGATATCAATTATTCAAACCTCGAGTATATTCCTCATCTTGTAAAGGTCAAAAATCCCATAAAAGATCTATTAAATCGATTTTCATTTCCAAGATTGGAGTTATTCGGACTTAATAATGCCTCAGATGATTATGATGACTTTTACTCCGCCAGTTAAATTCCCAACACTTTAAATATAACTTATACCACTACCATATTTGTCGCCGAAGGAGCGACAAAGAGTCGGGATGCCTTAGTTTGATCCCGACTCTTGTCTACTCTGATCTACTATGGATTGCACCTCTTACAAGGATCATATCCATCAGCAATCATCTCTTCCCTGGTCTTTGTACTGTATTCCTTGTTCTTTTCCTTCATGTCAGTAACACTATCGCATGTTGGAAGATGGAACTTCTTGGAATTCTTGTTCAGAATGTAGGTTGCTTCTCTATCTGTCTGCAATGGAGCTGATCTGTCAACGCTTGTACCAGTATTTCCTCCAGTAATAACAAACTCATCAGCACTAACAACCTTCTTATGGTTCGGATCAGCCTTGTTGCTGCCATCCTTATAATCAATTGTGACCCCAGGCTGCACATTGTAGCAAAAGACATTGAAGCTAACGCCTTTTCCTTTATCCTCTACAGAATATGCTTCAATCTGAACGCCGTCGCAAAGAAGGTTCTTGCCAGTAAACACAGGAGTTACCCTGTACATTACATGATTTCCGGTTTTGTGGATGTAGCTAGCAACCTCGTTCTCATAAGGCAGCATGCCGTCAACATTCATGTATCTTGTTCCGGTCACCAGGTTCTTCTCATTGGCATTCTCACCAGTCAGTTGGAATCCAATCATGTGGCATCTGTTGTATAGATACGGAGGATCTGAATCTACAAGTCCAGGATACTTGTTCTGTTTCCATCCTGTAGGACGTACATCGCCAATGGACTGACGCTCCTCTTTAGGCATTAGATCCTGACCGATGCAGGCATACGCTGTTGTAACTCTGCCGAGTTTATCACGGTCTCCATAGCTTTCAAAAGACTTGGTTGTGATCTCATCCATTGTAAAGCCAGGAACGTTCTTGCTCAGCTCAACAGACGCATTTCCATCATATGTTGAAATCTCATCCTCTGCATGAGTCTGAACGCTCCAGAACAGGAATGAAGACATAGTAATGCTAAGAGCCAGCAACAATGCGTATATTCTATTTGCAGAACCAACCATTCTTAACCTTGGCTTCATCTCATAATCCTCGTTATTTCATCCAATCCAACACTGCGACTGGAGTCTGCTTTCCATCTCCAAAATCATAAGGTATTACCCTTACAAGATCTCCCTCATGGACTCCCATCAGTGGATTCATTGGCTCATTAAGCAACTTTACCATGATAGCTCCATCTTCTGCTTTGCCAAGCTCTGTTACCCACATTTTCTCAACTTTCTGATCTGGTGAAAGAAATACTACAAGAATATCATTGGGATATGAAGGGTGTCTGAAATCATCAAATAGCACCTCTTCATGTATTTCTGTGTTGTCCGGCATATAGCCGTAAGCCTCTTTTATATGGTCTGCATGATGCTTGTAAAACAGCATGTCCGATTCCTCAAACACCAATGCATCAGAATTCAGGCCACCCTCTCGAAGAATCAGCATCGTTGTCATTTCTCTATCGTGATGGTATTTAATGGAATTATCTTCAAAGACAGTTGCCCAGCATATTGCTCTGTAACTAAGGCCACATTGCTGGTCTAGGTAACAATATGTCAATAAAGCATTGTCGTTCTCCTGCCCTTGATACAGGCTTCTGAAAGTCAAAAGTTTATCTGCTGGAAGATTGTAAAACAATACAAAATGGTATGGAAGTTTCTTGATATTGTACTCTCTGATATCCATGTAGTTCCTCACAATCTACGAATATGCATTAAAACTCATCATCAAAATCATCCGGATCCAGCCCTGCATCCTCTAGAGCAGATCTACGTTCATCTTCATCCATGAGCTCCAGCTCGTCTCTATCAAGACCTGCCATCTCGATCTCGTCTAAAACGTCATCATCCTCATCCACAGAGCTTCCGGATGAGATACCATTGTTGTCCTCAAAAAATGTATCATTGATAAAAGCCCATTCTGCTCCGCTAATCTTGCCATCTCTGTTGAGATCAAATGCTGAATGCCCAAATAATCTATCCATAGGTCCTTCCATGATAAAATCCTCCTTTGTTATAAAAGGGGAAACAGCCTCTGCCATCTCCCCCCGTTGTCATCCCCTAAATATTCTCCTCAGTCGTAAAGATCGTTCCAGTAATCCTCTGCTGCTTCATAAGCTTCGTCGTAATCATCGTAGTCATCTTCGTAATCGTAGAACTCTTCATACTTGTCATCTGCGAAGTCCTGAGCTGATTTGTACTTGTTTGAATCATAATAGTCACTGCTTGACTTCTTTGATTTTGACTTTGATGAACTGCTCTTTTTGGAGCTCTTTGAACTCTTGGAAGATTTGTTCTTCTTGGAAGAGGAACTTGTTGTCTTCTTTTTCTTTGAACTCTTTGAATATGAAGTTGTTTTCTTTGTCTTGTTTGATGCCTCTACAGTTACAGGTGAAACGCTGACTGTCAGGAACATCATTGCTAATGCTATCATCAAACCAATCATTGTCTTTTTCATGGTTTCTTTCCTCCTTGTGGGTGAACTGTGTGTTATCTTACTCCTATGATAAAGCTCGGACTCATTGGAATAAATGTTGTCTTCCGTCACTTAACTCGTTTTAAATCGCTGTTTTGGAAAAAGAGCTTTAGCCCTTGCTTTATCTTATGACCTAAGTCTAATACTCTATTAGGGTTATAAACCTCCCTATATCCACGAACAATAGTTCTTTTGACCTCAAGAGCCCTGTTTTGCTGCATTCATCTGCACAACTTCCAGGATATATTTTGCTCTCTTCTCCTTAGGAAGTGCACTGTACTGATACAAAAAGAGCTTTTCCATTATCTCTCTGCAGCTCTTGGATCCACAGTTCCTTATCTTACTGATTTCTGTTCCACCGGCAATTGCCTCTGCCAGATCTCCGATGGTTCCGTATCCAGCTCTCTTCAAACTGTTATATGCTCTGACCCCGAGGTCCAAAGCCTCAATTGGCGTCTCGCTCATCTTGGAATTCAGGTAAATATTGAAAAAGAACTTCCCGCCCTTTTTCTCATGAATCCTGTCCCCTGTTATCTGCTCGATTATCTGTGACAGTGTCTGACTCTGATCTGCGCTCATATTCAATTCCTCCATAGACGTCCTTGATAATCTCCCGGACCTGGCGCGCATGATATTCAACGATATCATCAATGCAGGCCTTTTTGATTATCTTGGCCATGTAATTGATCTGCTCTAGAGAATCGGATACAGCAACAAGATGAATATGATACTCCTTGAGAGTTGTGTAGATCTGACGCACATACACTGTTCTTGTGGCGACATATTCCAGCACCCTGTCGAACCCTTCGGGTGTGGTAATGATATCGATCAGCATCGTTATCTCATCATCTCTCTTGATGTAAGTGTTATATTGGCGGATGATTCCGGCTTCCTCAAGCTTAGCTATCCTCTTCTTTGCAGCCACTCTGGAGATTTCCAGCGCATCTCCAATCTCCTGATAGCTCTTTCGGGCATCGCCTTTAATCATATTCAAAATCTGCTTATCTTTTTCATCCATGCTTTTGCTCCTTATCAGTGTCGACTCTGATGAGCTGATTATATTTGGCAAAAGAAATTGTGGCAATAGCAAAGGTTACGAAACGTAACTTTTCAGTTTCATTCCGTAACCCCAACTTTCAACGGGCTCCGTACAAGCCCGTACAAGCCACAAGCCTGTACAAGTCATCGTACAAGTCATAACGAGTCAACAAATTCGACGTCTTTTTCCCACTTTTTTCTAGCACTCATATAACTACTGCTTTTATGTGACTGGATATTAAATTTGAGAATTTTCAATACATCGCCTTTGCTTGCCAATCCGGTTTCAATAATCTCTTCAAGAATTCCTTGTCTTTCATCTTCAGTAAGATTATTACCCGCTACCGAATATCCAAACTCACTTAATAATGATTTATCCCTCAAGTCATACAATGCGTTATCATCGTCATAATTGTGATGAACTTTCCCATTTCTGCAATAGTGTATTCCTAACTTTCCCTTTCCATATTTGTAAAAAAAGCTCTTATATCTACTAACGCTCGTAATGTATTCGCTATGGGATTTGTCAAATACAACTTGAATAGGCGCAAAGCCAGTAACAATGTCAGACCATATCAAAATGTCTTGAGGATGAATTCCTTTTTGAGTTAAAAGCCTGTTATATTGATCATCCTGAACCACATCAAGAAATCTTATATCAATAAGCGCATTCCAATTAGCGTACCTGTCATCATGATTGATTACTTCCTTTATTGCATAAAGCTTACCTTGAATTTCTATTTTTTCCGCTTTCTTTTGGATTTCTGTAATGATAGACCTTCCAATCTCATCTGCAAAATAAAAAATATGTTGTTCGTGATTTGTATCCTTCTTACGAACAGTCACATAAAACCGTTCTCGCTCCCAGTCACTGTCCTGTACAATGATTGTAATAAGCAGTCCTCCCGTCCGCTTATCTACTTCTTTATTGTGACACGCATAGCAAAAACCTTCAGATGTAAGTGGTCCTTGTGACCCACACAACCGGCATGTTTTCATTTGAGTAATAGTTCCTCTCTTTTTTGCAACCGCTAACAACTTTCGTCGCCTCAATCACACATATAAACATCAATGTAAATCTCAATCCAGGAATCCCGTTCGTCAAGATGGTCCCCTATATCACCACCATGAACAATTCCGAACAGTTCCTTTCCTGCATCCATCAAATGGTAAAGAACCTCGTTCTTAACTCTGGGGATATAACCAAGTTTCTTCCCCTTAGGATCAAGAACAAGAATTGCCTTCTCATCATACTTATTCTTGGGTTCCAACAGCAGTTTGAGCCTGTCGCCTTTCTTTAGTGCCTTAGCCTGCTTGTAAATAGTCTTCACGTGCATAGCACCGTTGATCATGGTATTCATTAAAAAGATATCCCTAGAAAACGGAAGACTCGTATCGATGCCATTTTTACTGAGAATACTTGACGTAAGCGCAGCATTCTGAACATTTGCAAGCTCGTTGTTATCTCCCATAGGCTACTCCTTCTTAGCTTTACGCTTCTTGGCTTCTTTCTCGTTCTTTTCAGCCACTTTGCTGAGCTCAAGGATCTTTTCTTGAAGCTCAATAATCTTATCTGCACACTGCCTGTTATACTCTGCCAACTCTTCCTGCCTTGCTTTAACAGCATCCTCATTAGCAAGGAAGTCCTTCTCGGTGTAAGGGAAGCTGTTCTTGATCTCATCAATATGTGCAAGGAGAATCTCGACCTTTTCAGCGAGCTTAGCCCTAAGCTCTCGAAGCTTAGCTATATCATCAGGATTATCGCTGTATTTCTCAGTAATATCTGTATCATCCAGCTGGTCTGCTATCTCACGAAGAGTCTCAAGGTCACCTTCTGCATATGCTTTCTGTGCCTTTAGCAAAAGTGCCTTGTCCTTCTCTGTTGCATTAGGATTAGCATCAGGATGAAGTTTCTTCATGATCATCCGGTATAGACGCTTGAGCTCCTCCTTCGGAGTCTCATGGATAGTCTCGCTGTCATTACCAAGACCAGCATCCTCAGCTTTTTCTCTGTCCTCACTGCCATTTTCAGAAGACTTTTCATCCTCTTTATTGTCTTTACCTTTGGATGAATCATCTTTATCAACAGATTCATCGTCTTTTCCACCAGGACCTTTTCCCTTCGAATCCTTTCCTTCTTCCCTGGCTTTTCTCTCTTCCTCGGCTCTTTCTTCGTTCTTTTTATCCTGCTTGGCACGACGTTCCTTATACTCCTTGTCGCGCTTCATATCTTCAGCCTTCTTGTTCAGGTCTTCCTCGTACTGCTTGTACTCCTGCTCGACCTTCTTCTGAACTTCTTCATACTTGGCAGCTTCCTGACGATTGATAGCTGCCTGTAGCAGTTCAATAGCTCTTTTCAAGCGAGCAATCTCAAGTCTGTATGCCTGAGCCTGATACTCAAGATTTCCTACCTTTTGGTCATAGTCTGCCCTCAGCTCCACACATATGTGATTCTCCAAATCATCAATCTCTTCTGCTAGAGCCGCCAGCTTAAGTTCAAGCTCAAGGATTTCCTCGATAAGCTTGTCATATTCACTTATAACCGGGATAATTCCCACATTATCAGTAGTTTTTCCCATTAAAAGAACT
The DNA here is from genome assembly GCF_000421405.1 of Butyrivibrio sp. NC2007. Classification (GTDB taxonomy): domain Bacteria; phylum Bacillota; class Clostridia; order Lachnospirales; family Lachnospiraceae; genus Butyrivibrio. Next base: position 35,909 of record NZ_ATWY01000012.1, on the reverse strand, counting down.
TCTTTCCTGTCTTGGCAAGTAGATATGCCTCATCGTATGTGCAGTTATTCTCTCTGGCAAAGATATACAGTGCCTTATCGAGGTAAGGATATTTCCTCGGATCAACATAGCCCCTATTACACTCAAGCCAGGCTCTGTGGTAATAAGCCTGAAGTTTCACTTCATCAACATCAAATAATCCCATAAGATTCCTCTAATCTGTCCAATATTGGACATCTTCATTTCTTTTTCGCCTTTGCTGCTCTCAACGCGTTTTTATCTACGCCAAACTTTTCATAGATTTTGCTGACATCAACATAGCTGCGAAGCCGTGCCCCACGAAGAAGCTTATAATATCGTTCTTCATCGCCTTTATCTTTCGCTCGCTGAATCAAGCATATAAGGAACTCGGTGCGATTCTGATAGCACTTTTTCAGACCCCGCTCCGCTATTTCACACGCCTTATCTGGATCAGTATCTTTGTAGTACTCTATCAGCTCCAGATACTCCCGCGGATTACTACTAAGATAATTCTCTATCATTTTGTAATACTTCGCAGGCTGCCCCAATTCCTTATAAATCTTCGCCCCATCAAATGCAAGATATGAGTAACCTGAATTCAAAAGCATATCTGCGCATTCCTGTTTTTCTTTTTTGTTGGTACACATAGCCTGCATCAACTGCTCAAGAGGGTCATCAACACTGTATTCATCATAATAATGGTTCTTGATAATATCCTTAATGATCTTCTTTCGCAGTTCCCAGGATTCCTTGCCAAGTTTTCCACTCTCAATCAGCTCGTCACATATATTCCAAACATAAGTAATCTCGATATTATCATCAATGTACGGCGCATCCCTGAGCTCACTTATCTCCTCGCCAATACGCTCCCAAGCCTTTTCCAGATGCGACTTTGAAAATTGAGCCTTATTAACTTTCTTAACCTTCTTTGTTCCGGCATTCTTCATCTCTGCAGTAAGGTTTCTAACAACCATCTCCTTATCTTCTATGGGCAAAGTATCAAAAAGTTCATAAATCTTGTAAATATCCGTATTCATCCCCAGCGTTCCCCCATATATCGAACTGTTAGCCAGCTTTTTCTGATTACACTATTCCTTCCACATCCGCCAGTTCCAGTGTACTCAACTGCTCATTGGTTGGCTCTTTGATTTCAAAGAGCCTGTCTGCCTGGTTCATCATGGCAGTCTCAAAGAAGTTCCTTATCTCTCGTGCATTAGCAAAGTTCTTGCCACGATTCTGGTACTTCTTCTCAAAGGTATATGCGCAGTGCTTGATTACTTCCTCTGTAGGTATATATCCGGAATGCTTGCACATGAGCTTGAAGATTTCAAGAAGTTCTATATCATCGTAGTCCTCAAAGTTAATATACTTGTTAAACCTGGACCTTAGACCCGGGTTAGAATCGATGAATTCAGCCATAAGCTCCGGATATCCGGCAACGATAACAATGAAGTCATCCCTGTGGTCTTCCATGAACTTAAGCAGAGTATCCACAGCTTCAGCGCCATAGTCGTTACCACTATCACTCCTTGTCAGGGAATATGCCTCATCTATAAACAGTACTCCGCCAAGAGCCTTCTGAGCCACTTCCTGAACCTTTAGAGCAGTCTGACCAACATATCCGGCAACAAGACCTGAGCGATCCGTTTCAATAAACTGTCCCTTCGAAAGAATTCCCATCACGTGGTAAATCTGTGCCAGAAGTCTCGCTACTGTAGTCTTTCCGGTTCCGGGATTGCCATAGAACACAAGATGATTAGATACCGGAATCTCCTTAAGGCCGCGTTCCTTACGAAGCTTCTTGATTTCCTGCATATGGATCAGAGTATTAACGTCCTTCTTAACTGACTCAAGGCCGATAAGCTCATTAAGCTCCTCAAGCAGCTCCTCCAGGGTCTTCTCCTTGTTTCCATCGGCATCAAACTTAGGAATAGTTTCTCCTGGGTGCACATCGCTGATATCTATTGAGCCTTTCACCTTGTCAGAGAAAGAGCTGTGTTCTCTCTTATATTTCCTAAGCGTATCCATATAAGTTGAGAAATCCTCAATCTCCTGCTTCTCAGCTTCACCATCGCAAACGATGAACTCTTTGCCCAAGCAATCAAATACATCAATGTATGATGCACTGGCAGAAACAGATAGTTCCAATCTCTGTTTAAACGCATTGTTATCCTGTTCAATCAGCCTTACCAGCGTACCAGGAGCTTTCTTCTCAAAAGCAGTGGAATAGATTCCATTTTTTTCAATATATGCCTTCAGTTCCTCTGCAGAATAATTAAGGCTAAAGTACTCATTTATGAAAGAAGTCTCAACTTCTGAGATTGTCCCATCTGCAGCAGAAAGGTATGACAAAAAGTCAACCATCTCTGTCTTCAGTGCTTCTCTCTCTGAGCTATTGCTGGCAGCTGCTCCGCTAACTGATGCTCCATTCGGATCACACAGCGTATATAATTCATCCATTGCTCTCTTAAGTGCTGTATTCATAGTAAATTCCTCTCTTTAACTCTTCTTTGGTGCCGGAACGCCTTTCTTTGAAGGAATGACTACCTTCTCCTCATTCGCTCCATTCCTAATTTCAGGCTCATCCGAATGTTCTCTTCGATACTTCTCTATCATTTCCATGAATCTTTCAAGCTTCCCTTGCCTCTTGTCATCAGTGAAACCTTTTATGTTTGCTAATGTATCCCCAACAAGCTTATAAACTTCATATGCCGCGTTATATGCTGTCGGTTCCTCGCCGATTTCATAAAGCATATTGTCTACATCCACCATCACCGAGAAAGTATGCGGTGGTTGTGAAAGGTAGTTCTCCTCCGAATCTACTCTCCCAAGCTCCATGATCTCATTCCAATGATTTCTGTTTATCTTAAATCCTGAGGCTTCCTCTATAAGCTCTAGCTCCTTTTCATCAAAAGAGCCTTCCTCAAAAATGAGATACAGTCCAAAGAATGCAATCTCTGCTCTTGCAGGTTCCACAAGATCTGAATCAGCGTTTGACTTCTCCTGAATGAGCTTCATAGCTCGACCGAAATCATTTATTGTGTTTTTTAATTCCTGTATGTCCATAACAGAACCTCATACAATCAGCTGTTCATCTGCTCCTGAAGAATAGCTATTCTCTCCTTAAGTGCTGCAATTGTATTTTTACAGCTTTCAATGATCTTATTGAGTTCTTTCTGCTTAGCTGCAACGGCTTCATCATCAGCAAGGAAGTCCTTCTCGTTATAAGGGAAGCTATTCTTAATTCGCTGAACCTCCCTTTGCAGGTACATCAGCCTGGTCTTTAATCTATATTTCAAATTCTTAAGAGCCTCGATGTCCTCTGGAGTATTCTTGAATCTCTTTTCGATATCCTCATCTTCAATCATCTCAGCAATCTGTCGAAGTCTTTCAAGATTGCCTTCCTCAAAGGCCTTCTTTGCTTCCATAAGAAGTTCATCATCTTTCGGTGTTCTGTTCTTCTTGTTGTCAGGATGGAGAGCCTTAACAATCTTACGATACAGGCTCTTAAGCTCTTTGGCCGGATTGACATTTTTCTTAGCAGAACCGCCTTGGTCAAATGACTCTGCTCTTGAATAATCTTTGCTGCTTTCAGAACCGCCACCAAAGGCATTCCCAAAAGCTCTAAAGAAATCCTCAAAGACCTTATTAAAATCATCTATGTTCTTGAAGAACTCATCCCAGTCAAATGGCTCCTCGTCCTCGGGCTCATCTTCACTGTATCCGGCATCTTGGGCATTCTTTTCATCCTGCTCTGCACGCTTTTTGGCAAACTCTTCATCTTCCTTGGCCTGCTCAGCTCTTTTGCCTAGGTCGTCATAGAAGTTTTTCAGCTTCTCGTCCGCTTCTTTTCCAGCGTCTTCTGGAGTGATCTTCTCATCCCTGTTTACTGCCGCCTGCATGCTCTCAATGATAGAACGAAGTCTTTCAATCTCCAGGTTATAGCTGGTTATCTGCAACTCAAGATGTCCAATCTTTTCGTCATACTCTGCTCTGAGCCTTCTGCAGACATTAAGCTCAAGATCATCCTTTTCTGCTTCCAGTGCGGCGACCACCATTTTCAGCTTCTGCACTTCCTGTATCAGGGACTCATATTCATCTATGATCTGAGTTAAAACAATCTCATTTCCCATAAATCACTTATCCTCAACGTAAATGTCAAAGTCATAATGTAACAGATGCGGAAGCTCTGATCTCTGCCTGTTCCTGACAACGCCATAAACATGCTTTCCCGCATCAAGCATATGCGAAAGAATCTTAGTATCCCGGGAGTCCATGTGCCCGTAAAAGCGCTTCTTGTCATCACTCCATACTTCAATGGCCCAGGGATTGTCTTCAGTAGCTCTTTTTATCAGTCTTAGATGATCATTTACTTCCATCTGGTCAATTGCTTCACTAATGCCGTCAAGATACTTAGAATTCCTGTCAGGAAAAGAATATGCCAGCCAAATAGCATTACCATTCTTCTCCATAACTTCACCCTTTGTCTCACCTATTTCGAAGGTATTGGCCAGATTAAGCGGTTTAGACTCTTCCATCCAGTACAGGTCAAGTGTAACTGCCTTCTGCGTGTCCAGCTCTTCCATTGGCATATCCACGTTTAATGAATGTACCTTTGCATAAAGGTGCTTCCCTGCCTTCATAAGCTCAGCCATAACATATCTCTCCGGAGGCTGAATATATCCCAGACATAACCCTGCCAGCGTATGAACCCTTATTGATGATCCATCATCAGGAAATGCAGACGCTACTGCTGTGCAATCAGGAGATTCACTATTATATTTTCGATAAAGAGTTACCCAATCACCTATCTGAAGTCCCTGGACATTCTCAAGCAGATATTCCTTGTTCCTAAGCCCGTACACCTTCACTACTCCAAGATATGTTTTTCTCTCGAAGGTAATCTGCTTTATTGCCTCTCCGAGTTCTGTATGATGCAAAAAAGTTGAGACCCCGGATGAAGAATACTCTCTAATAGCGCCATTATCTTCCATGACGTGTTACCTTTCTCCCCAGTGCCCCAACAACTTTTGTGGTTCTTATAATTCTATTGTACTCAAATGCTGTCCGATAATAATGACAGCTCGCAAAGCCGTCTCCCATGCGGTTCTCATACATTTCGTGGTTTAATCAGTATATATACTTCCTCTTTTTCCCTGTAAGCAATCCCAGCATAATTCCCCTTCATACAAAGTATTTGGCATTCGACATGAAGTACATATCCCAAATGATGTCTTAGCTTTGATAATTGCTTTTGCAGGCTTATTGTTAATCTTAGGCTTGTTTTTAATCTTCTGAATAACCGGCGTATTTTTTAATATTGTGGGAATCATTGGATATTTCTTATGCTGCTTTTGACTCATATATACAGCCCCACAATCGCACACAAAACACTCAAATCCAATTTGTTCGCCTTGTTTTGTCGTGTAAAACCTCTGATCTTTTTTCGCCCCTGACTTACCACATTCAGGACATTTAAATACTCCTGTTACTTCATAAATCTTGTCATCATTAACAACGTCTTCAGAAGGTTCTTCATAATCCTGATTATCCTTTTCAATTTTAATCACTGTTAATCGTGACAGCGCTCTAGTATAAGCAATATACAATTCCTCTTTGCTGAATTTGCCTGAATCAAGAACAATTACGCTATCAAATTCAACACCTTTAACATACCTTACCCTTACAAAATTGACTTTCGCCTTTGTGATTGTGCTATTCTGTCCATTTATTTCGTTGCAATAATTATCATCTCTTATATGTCGTAATGCATTATTGACAGATTGTCTCTTATAAATTATTGCGGTTCGATACTCTTTATCTCTGCTCTTTAACTCTTTTTCTACCTTTTTTACAGCATCTCCCCATCCTTCAAAAGAGATTGTTTTTACCATGATTCCCGGTAGGTTAACCGGCACCATTTTCAGATTCAGGTTTTTATTACAAAACGATGTAATGGCTGCCGAATTTCTATAATTATTATTCAGCTCATAGTACTTAAACCCATATCCATCAATTATTCTTTCAGGCCAAACACTCATACCTTTTTCTTCCGGTACTCGCTGGTTTGTATCCCCAAACAAATCTAATGCCACTTTGTAGTTGACCTTCTTAATAAGCTCAATCTCCATTGGCATAAGAGTTTGCGCTTCATCAATCATTATTAATCTGTCTCGTGAGAAAGGCTTAAAATCGGACTCAGGGTCATAATTAATATACAAATATATCCACAAAATCAGATATCTTGTAAAAGAATACGAATTACTAACAGTGATTTTCTTATTGAAGTCATGTATCTCTTCCATGACTTTTCTAAGGATTTCCTCGCACAAGGACACCCGGCTATGCGAAGATTCAAGCATATCAAACACTTCACTATAATCCTGTGCCATAGAGCATTGGTTTTCTAATCGGTTCAAGTCTTTGGAAATCCTACTTACACCATTTATTATTTTCTTAAAATTATCAGTCGACAATACGGAAATGTTTTTTATAGTTTCCTGATTAATGTCTTCAAGATATTCCTTGATATGGTTCAGATCCTGCATGACCTCAGAAATAATCTTATACGCCCCATAGGCGATTTCATAATTTCTTCTGATAATTTCATCATCGACAGCTGCCGGAATTTTCCGAACAAAAGCTGAAAGGTCTGTCAAGTAATTAAATGCTTCTGTATTATCCCTAATACCTCCTGCACTTTGTGTATTAGCGGTATCTATATAGTCATCATCTTCTTCAATATCTTCGATTTCTGTTTTATCTATATTTGTGCCACCTCTATTATCGTGTTCATCAGATATATCTTCTTCAGATTTTTCTTTTTCATTAAGAACATCCTGCGCAATCTTTAGTTCATCTATCAGCGACCTAAGATCAGTGCGAACCATATCTGCAAGTTGCACGACCTTTTCAAATACTGCAATGCACTTTCCATCAGATGAAATGACCTTATTTATATAGTTCCAACGATTTTCTGCGCAGTTTACTAATACTCCACTTTCAAACGATGGAATCTCATCTCCCGTCTTTTCAATATATCTATCTAAGTAAGGATTTGAAACAATATCACATTGCGCGAGTTCAATGGCATAACCATAGATTGAGTCAAGCATGTCTGATGAATAAACCTGCTCAACCGTCTCCCTATCTACAAGATAATTACTTCTTGGGAGGATGATCTTAGAAAGCCCTATCTGTTTATCTAAATAATTGATTTTCTCTGCAAAATATTCCTCCAGCGTAAACTTAGGTATATCATCAATCTCCAAGTCATAGATCAAGTTTTCTATACTCGCAATATATGCTTTTGATGGAGAAATAATTACAACATTGCTTCTCTGTTTTTGATTTACTTCGTCGTATAAAATAACAGGCAATCTATGGAGCATGATCATAGACTTGCCAGACCCAGCGCATCCCTGCACAATTAAATCCTGATCAAAAGGCTCATTGACAATATCAGCCTGTTCTTTTTGAATTGACATTATTATGTCACTTGGGCCACTCTGTCCACGCCGTGATGCTAAATCCGCTAGAAATGAATCATAATAGACACGCTGTATCTCTTCTTCATTCATTCCTTCAGCATATAATTCATGAACCTCTTCCACAACGCGCTTCAGGATTTTAAGGTCTCGCCTATTTTTTAAATGATAATTGAATGCTTCTCCTGATTTTTTATCCCGATAGGAATAGTTAATCGAAGCGTTACTCTGTATGTAATGCCAGCTTACAGGAGCATACCATGAACTTATAATTATTTTGCCATTATCACTATATCCATGTTTTCCAATAAAAAGATCTCGTTTTGTCTTAAGCCCTGTTTGTTCATCTGTCTCATCCAGAACCACATGCGCAATATATAATTGTTTCTCTGCAGCCTTTATATTCTTTATTTTTGCATCTGCGTCTTTATTACCTTGCGAAACCTGAATTATATCTGCGTATGAGTCCGTATTTGTATTAAGCTCAGAAGTCTGACCATGAAATTTATTCCCAGATATTCTATGTACTGCATTATCAAGTTCTTTTATGACTCCGTCAAAAGACTCTTGCTCCTCTTTTTTTAATCTTGATTGGTCCGTCATATACCAGATCTCCTATGTCCTCAGTTTCCTTTTAAATACATAAGATTAGTAATCATCCGCGAAGTAAGTCTACCTTCAAACTTTATTGCAAAATAGCCTCTATAGTTTCTGTCATCAGCGACATTTTCGTCCCCGATATACCAAGTTGCCAAGTCATCGATTACTACAACATTTTCCCCAACATATTCAGTTTCAACTGCATATTGCTGAAGCTCTTTTGAAAGCATTTTCCCGTTCTTTAATCTAATTCGTATTGCCACGTTTCTCTTTCCAGCACTTATTAGTTGCTCCTTAAAATCATCATCCTCGATAAGAGACGGTTTTGCTATTTCTATAAGAATACTCTTCTTAGCGTTCAATAAATCGGACTTTATTTCATACATGCTCTGCTTCTGTTGATAAATTCCCATTCTACCAAAACTAGAAGAGTTTGATTCATTGGTAAGATCATACATACTAAACTCCGAATATCCAATGCTTAGAAGTAATTTTTTGAACAGATTAGTGCTCGGGATATTAGACCCCAATGCAAAGCTTCGATCAGAAACAACTATAAATTTTGATTCTGCTCGAGATATTGCAACATTAAAAAGTCTATTCGCAGTATTATTTTCAGTGCTTACCAGAAGCCCTCCTGCTTTTCTTAATGGATAACTATCCACAGAGTCATATATTATTATGCTCTTCTCAGAACCTTGGAACTGGTGAACAGTCGCTGCTACAACCTTTTTGTCTTTGTCTTCATCACCATATGTATCTCTGATCATAGCCATTATCAAACGTGCCTGAACGTTATACGGAGCTATGATGCCAACTCTGACTTCTTCATCCTGAGAAACCATGCTAATAGCAGTAGCATAATCAATAAAAGCAGTCAGCAAATTATAGTGGGAGTATTCCCTCGTTCTCCTACAGTAAACATTCATGTTAGAAACATCAAAGAGTCCAATGGCTTCATTCGCAAAGGGAGCATATGAAACAATTTTGTTTCTTTTTTCATCTTTAATTATTCCTTCATCATTCTCCAAGAGTCCGGAATACATGCCACTGTTAATGACTTCTGAAATACTTGGGTGCATTCTGTGTTGGATATTAAGAAGACAGAGCCAGTTATGTCCCCATTTTTTGTCTACGGCAGGTTTTATCCCACAGTATGTAAAGATATCTGCATTCAAAAAGCCCTTCTTACCTGACTGTACAATTGGTGGCAATTGACAAAAGTCGCCAAAGCATACAAAATGCACCTTTGCAAGATTAGCCGCATATATTATCTGGGGAATATATGCCATACTTGCTTCATCAAACAATACAGTGTCAAAATACTCGCTAGAGATTGTTGTATCAGAAACAGCCTTTGCCACAGTCGTTGCAACAAAGCCCGCTTCCATTACATATTTCCTCTCTTCATCAGACAAACTTCTTCTTATCTCACCAAGCCTGTCATTTATTCTTTTTCTTTCGCTACTATCCTTTTTTAACCCTTTTAACTTTTTTAGCAGAGAGTCACGTTCTTCTAATAAATCTGGATTTGAAGAAAGCGCCATGTTATATGAAGTTATGTATTCATGATTTAGTAACCACTCATCTCTTGGATATCCATACCTAATAATATCGCCAGGCTTCACAGTCATGCTCTTGTTGCAATTAGCAAAAACTCGGATAGTGGCATCATCAACAGCAACATTACTATACGAAACCATCAAAACACGCCTGTGTTCTTTCAAACAATCGCGCGCTATATCTGCCAATACTGTTGTCTTACCCGTTCCCGGAGGCCCCCATACAAAAGTGATATCCTGCGTTCTCGCCATAGTCTCGGCATTGTCCTGCCCTCTTATAATTTCAGCACCGCCGTCTATGTTATTAAATCCGTCTAATATGAGTTGCCTTGCTATGTTCCCAATGTTATTTCTTAGCTGTAATATATTTTCTTTTAAATGCTCTAGTAGCTGCCATGGAGAAGACGATATCTCCACATCAGGTAAGGTGTCTGAATCCCCAATAGATACTCCTGTATAAAACATTACTGAATATTCGCCACAGGAAACAACTGATCCAAACTGAAACTCTGTTGAAGAAAACCAGATTTTTATATCAGAACCTTCAGGTAAATGTAATTCAGCATCTGTCTCGAAATAGTAAATATATCCTCCTCGAAGCCCACGTTCTACAAGGCGGCCATCTGACAGATGGTATTTTGCCCCTTGCCCTTTCTTTGCTACATCAATCTCTTCCGTCAAGGAATCAGCGGCCAGTTTCACAAAGGCATACACAGAGTGAACAGGTTTGGTCGTAACAACGCCATAATTCATGCCTCCTGTATAGCTTACATCAACGTCTCTTTCAGGGTCATACCACGGAGAACCTGGATCATTTCCCATCATTTGCTTGCTAACCCACGCATCGCTAGCAGCTTTAGCAGCATTTCCTGCTTGAAGCTTTTTTACGGGTGCCTTTTGAACTCGATTCAAATCATTTCCAATTTTGTTCTTGTTATCATGTATTTCTTCTACTTCGGAAATGTTTTTAGACTCTTGGAGAATTACAAGTGCCTTTTTTAGAGGAAATGACTTGCTTGTCTCATTATCAAACCTGACATCAACAGTATTCTCATCTACATGTTCTATTGTTCCATTTTTATAAATGTTATGGTATATACGTGTCCCAGCTTTTATATTGTCTAGCTTAAGCATAGTAATATTCCTTTATTCAACATAATGCTAATTCTAAATCAGAGAATAACCATTTCTACTAATCTTGTATCTATTACTTGTCAGTTCCGCCAAAACTCTTTTGGAAATAACTATGTTCACAGGTGCTTCCACATATTTATCAGCAGATGATTTTCTAAATCTGATATCTTCGTTTATCTTCCTTCTGTCCTCGTCTTTACTCCGCATATCTGCCGCAATGGCTTTAATCTTATCAGTACTTAACCCAATCTTACCGAGCCACTCCTTTATCTTATCCTTGCCAACTAAATAAGCTTCAATCTCCAAAAAGTCATGCGACACTATTCTTTCAATCCTCGACTCCTTTGCTCTTGGTATCCATATGAACAAGTAACTATCTGTCTTATTCTGTAAATCCATAAACCATCCATCAACGCAATTACCTGTCTCCGGTTTAATATAATCCACTTCGAGGGCAAAAGTATCTACAGGATGATTGATATAATACAGCTGTGCTTTCTCATCAATAACAAGAGTTCCATTTTTGATATGGATCTTGATGTCACTCCCATTTACTTGCTCATTCTTGGAATAAACGCGTTCAAACGAATCAATAATTCCTGCCTGCTCAAGGACAGAATAAAAAAATTCATCAAGAAACAATCCCAGTGCTTTCTCACCTCTATAATCGGTAATTCTTCGACTAGCCTTTTGGACTACATTTTCATCATTCATTTATCTTTCCTCGAACTGTTCTATACAAACATGCCTATATGGGCAATACATACATTTACCTGAATAATCAGAATTACTGCGCCTTCCCCTTAAAGAATCCTCATATAGCCTAACAACATATTCTTTTAATCTATCATCAAGATAGTACAAAGAAAGATCTTTATCAGAACATTGATGTCCTTTATAATTGAAAATCGTTTTAGCAGCTTTCTTCTTTGCATAATCCGCAGCCTGATGAGCTTCGGCTTTATTAAGAAATGGAAATAATTCTTCTAGCTGCTTTGCTATGTTGTATTTATCAGTTTTGAATTCTTTATCTGACCTATTATCACCAAAAAGAGATATCAATTGCTGATAATAGCTGTACAGATGAAACTCCTCATTGTATTCAGGATGACTATTAAGAACATATCCATATATAAATCTATACGGGCAGAGCATCCTTTCCATCTCTACTCCAACAGGCAAAGTAATCTGTCTTTCGTCTACAGAGTTTTCTTCCTGGTTGTCGGTATTAAGAGCATACTCTACATCTACAGACAATTGATCTGCATTTCTATCAAGATGGTCATTCAATATTTCGCCCATCACATATACATATGGAGATGCAGCTGTCTTTTTATCTCCATTATTCTTCATCCATTCAATGTATAACTCAGGTCTGTTATGATAATCACCATTAGAGATACAATCCCTATTACCAATGAATGAATAGAACAAATATCTATATGACAATGGCCGAAATGAGATAACATCTATCATCCGTTCAATATAGCCTAAAACATTTTTCCTGTCGGATACACTATCTCGTATTCTCTCAATCACTTTATCAGTCAGTGGCCATGGCAGACTTCTTCTCTTACCAGGAAGAGTAAGCTCATCAGCCATCACAAGATGAATTGGCTGCCCATAATCTGCCAACGCACAAGATTCTACCATTGCTAACGGTCTAACAAGATTACCTGAATATGTAACTTCGTCATCAAAACCCTGGTATTCGTCTATCCTGTTGCCCACAAGAGAGACAATTGCTTCCTTTATACTGTTAAGCGGACACTCCATATCCTCATCTACAATGGTATCTAAACGCTCAATCAGCTCCCTTGCTACTTCCTTTTCATCCTCCTCAATTTCCGTCTCATTTGCCCGCAGTTGAATAAGATCTTTTATCTTCTGCAAATGAGAAAAAAGATTTGTTCTTGTTTCACCGCCAAACAGCATCTCAGCGTCACTCATTAGCTGCGACAACAACATGCATATATCATCAAGCTCAGCGTCACTAATTGAATACGCACCTACCATCTCATACGGATTGCACAGGATTCTTTCATATCTATCCGAAACCGCAACCTCATATTCTCTAACATGACTTTTAGCTCTCTTCACTTCTTCTATCCGTTCTTTCCACTTATCAAAGTACCTACATCCTTCAAAAAGTGGTTCAACTCTTTTTAAACTATATGTGTATGAGCGGCCATTTTTTCCATCAGCACAGAGCCATCCCGACGCAAAGCATTTATTCACGTATTCCAGCTTTAAGACAAGCTTATTATCAAAATCATCCCACATCATGTGAAGATTATAGATATACTGTCCCACAGGGTAAGACAGAAAATGCCTTTCTTTGTCTGTTTCTGGATATAATTCTGTTAGTAACTTATTACACTCCTTAGCAGCCGGTGAATACACCAAATGTCCTTTATCCAACGACTCCTTAAGAGATCTCGCGAATTCGAACTCGGAATCATATGCTTTCAAGACACACTCACGATAAGGAATGCCATTTTCTAACGCGTCGCCAAATCCGTTTTGCTTCCCCATGCCTTCTTGGACATCGAGTGGCTTTTCATCACTATATATCTCATGAAATGATTTTTCCCAGATTGCATGAGAATATGGATAATCCTTATTCCTGCAATTCAAAAAGATTAACTGATATCCGGCATTATCTAATACTTCAAAAAGACGTTGCTGTATAGGCGTGATAAAATAAAAGCCTATCATGACTAGCTTTTCGGATTTACAGATGTCCTCCATCATCTCCCTTACATTCTTTGCTACCGACAAAGAAAAAGCTAGTTTTGTCCTAAGCTTCATTACTTTATCATTGTTTCTTTCAGTTATTTTCCAAATTTCCTTAAAGCATCTTACCTGCCCTGATATATCATCCGGTATGTCATCTGGATAGACATCAGCTTCAATAAGAAGCTTAATGGCATTCCACATGTCATATGCATTCCTTCTTAAGCTCGTGGCCAGAACTTCATCAATACCATATTCAAAAAGATATTCCTCAAGTGAATTTCTCAAAGAAATATAGTTCTTAAAATCTCTAGAAGTACTCTCCCATTCCTGAAGTAATACGTGAATGATCTGATGAACATCCAATACACTGTAATCAGCATAATAAGCAGACAACTCTTTAGCCAAATCTGCTGTAGCAGTTACTATAACTGAATTTCTCAGCTCATCGGCAATTAAAGACCTGTCTAATAACTTGATGTCCTTGAAATCATACACTTTATACTTCAATCAGAATCCCTCTCCTCTGGAAGAAGCCTGGACCATGTATCAGCATCCTGCGTTCCTCTTGTAACAAAACAATACAGTCCACTTACTGCTCTTGTCATTGCAACATAAAGAAGTCTTGTTTCATCTCTTTTGACAGCATCGTACTCCTCGGCCGCCATGTTCCGATAATTAATGTTAGTTATGTACTGGTTCTTTCCTTTTTTATATCTCCATCCCAGCATTTTTTTATCATTTGAGATAAGTATCTCAGAATTTCCCTGACCTCCAAAAGGAAAATCCATAAAGGGGATAAATACATTATCAAACTGTAGACCTTTTGACCGATGCACAGTCATACCTTCCACAAAGGCAAAATCCATCTGTATATCCGGAATATCTTGATCCGTGCTTTTATCGGTACTGATCTTGTTACGTAAGAATCCGCATATGTCATATAAAGTAGCACGTTCTCCAGAAAAGCTGCTCCTCAATAATGACATCAGCTTTTTTATATCACAGTCATATTGTATCGAATCCAGCTTGGCTTGTTGTTTAGCTTCAATTTCCGCCATTCCCTGGGCTAGGTATTTTCTTTTTTGTTTGATTGCATAATTTACTACCGGATTTGTCTGCTCAACAATATGATACAAAACGGAAAATATAGGTTTCTCCTTTGAAAGACTCACAAACGTTTTCCATGTCTTATACTCATCTATTTTTTCGAACACAGTCAATAAGCGTCGCTTATCGCCATTTGCATTCCATATGCCGTCCGGTACACTTTGCAACTTACAATACGAACTATTGAGATAGTTATACACGTACATAGGCTCATCACAATAATGCAATGACTCTATCAAGGCAACAAAGTCAAGAACCGCATCAGATTTATAAAACTTTCCATGCTCACGGATAGCACAAACTATCCCAGCCTCATCGCACCACTCCTTCACTCTAGCAAGCTCAACATTTTGCCTTGTTAAGACCATGATCCGCTCAGCCTTAAATTCTTTCTCCTCTTTCTTTGCATTCTCTCTTTTTTCTTCCAACAAATGAATTATCCTTTGTAATTCACGGATTACTAAACTTCTCCTGCTATCGTTATCTACAATAATCTGCTTGTATTCTCCATCTATATCATCTCTAGTCGGTTCGATCTGTGTTTCATAATCTATAAGTCCCTGTTGATTCCACTCAGAAAAGATTGGATTCATAATCTCTAAAATATTTTTTGCTGTACGATAGTTTTTCTTTAAAACAACATCCTGTGCCTCATCTATCCCTTCTTTCTCCATATTCTTACGAAGCTTATAAAATGCAGTATCAGTAGCTCCACGGAATCTATAGATACTTTGCTTCAGATCTCCTACCACAAATAATTGCCCCTTATAGTAGTCTAGTAATTTCGCGATTATCCTTATCTGATTAGAATCACTATCTTGAAATTCATCCACAAAAACATATCTATATTTCTTGGATACAAATTGGCTTACTGCACCTGAGTCCATTGCTCTGCGGAGTTCATGCTGAATATCCTGCATCGAAAATGAATTATTTCGATATTTGAGCTTATCATAGCGTTCATCCGCAAGCTTAAAAATATATTGTAATGTCCTCTGAATCCGCTCAGCTTCACTGTAAGCCTCCCCCCAATCCAGCATTTCTATCTCATCATAAGAAAGTCCCTTATTATCCAACTGCGCCCAATAATCAGTTGCAAGTCTTTGGATCTGATATGTACTCATACCCAAGGAATCTTTAACATTTCCTTCAGAATTTGCATATTTCTCGTTAATGATCTCTCTTACAATATCCTTTTTCTCTTTCAAGTAACTTCTAAGAGATATGTTTGTTCCATACCCCAATGATGGTCCCATTTCACTCATTATTCTCTTGAAAAATGAGTGTATAGTACTACTCGATAGATCAGCTATACTTTCCATCATGGAGAAATAGCGTATCTGCCTTGTCAATTCATACTTTTTATTAAGAGCTTCTAATAAGTCCTTTCTCATGGAGTCTGTAGCATCATTTGAAAATGTCATCATCGCTATATCACTAAAAGTCAGACCATCTACAGTACTCATAAGGAACAAAATCCTATCTATCATAGTCTTCGTCTTGCCTGCCCCTGCCGGTGCTTCAACAATTTCATTGTTGTCAGCGGGTGCATGTTCAGCAAGATACTGGTCTAGATTAAAAGAGTTATCATTATCAGCCAGACTATCTAATGCTGCCTTGTTATCCCCTACTTTCCCATCACAAATAACAATGCTTATGTTCTCAGGGTTCTTATAAACACATAGATAATTTGCATCAGAATAGTCTTTGTATTCAGCTTTATTTATTATCTCTGCATCCTCTTCATTTCCAAACCATAGGACTTTTATCCCTTGTTTTAGTAATCTTTCAATATAGGATAAATCCAACTCTTGACCTGCAAACAATGCAGAGTATTTGATATCAACCATATCATTCACCAAAATATAGACTTCTTAAATGTCTTATCTCATTGACATCCCTTCCAAATGGAGATCCCTCTTTCCAGGTATTCTCATCATCATAATTAGCTGGAAAAGAAAGATAATTAAACCCACCCTCTAATTTGTATAGCTCATCGCATAAGCACAATTTATAATGGCTATTGTCACGTCTTATGAAAAACAAAGATCCATACTGCTCAAACCTTTTTCTAAGATACTCCGCCACATCTTCTGATTGTACATTTCTAGTTGAACTAAAAGCCTGATGCTCCGTTCCAATACCATAAATTATCTTCAGCTTCACTCCCCGCTTAAGTGCCTCCTCCATATGATCAGCCAGTTTCAACTTGATGACCACCTGCTTTGACATCCAAGGACTCATAATATCAATCTCGCTCTTGGCACACTGAAATGCATACACAAACATCTTTTTTATTTCTTCATTCTGTAGATGAATCGGTACTTCATCGATATTTATCTCTTCAGCGTCCGAAGATAATGAAATCTCATCGATGGTAATCACCTCAAGATCATCATGCTCAATATTGCCTTTTTCATCGTTGATGATAATGTGCTTTCCTTTTGTTTCCTTATTATCCGAACAGGTTACATAATATCCCGTATCTGAATCGTCAAAGATATTTTTACCAATAATCGGCACTCCGACACGTTCAAAATACGAGCAAAGCGCATCCTTCATCTCCTCGCTTTTGCAATGAATAGTGCCTTTAGTTAAATCAGAGCGCATGAGCATAGAAAGAATATCGTAACAACTTTCTTCTTTTTCAAATACCCTGATCCTCTTATTCATCGGCAAACCTCATACACATATATCAAACACATGCGAAAAGCTCCATTACACCATTTTAATTGTAATACTTATCATCCATATTCTGTTAATTATTATCGAAATATAATGCATTTTTTATTCTTTATAAATAAAAAGAGCAAGCACAATTTGCTTACTCCTTTAACAGATTTATTCACTTAGTTAGTCATTAACCTTCCGACTCTACTATTTCTGAAAGCACTGGTTCCATCTGCTTGATCAGATTAACAACCAGGGCATTTCCCATCATGAACTTACGCTTATTTACAGGCATCTCAACTGTCTCTCCGTTTACGAGACATTCTTTGGTCCAATCAGACGGAAATCCCTGTATTCTCTCCATTTCAACGGGTGTAAGAAGACGTATATCTCCTGTTTGCTTATCTCTTACAATGTGAGTGGTCCTGCTAAAAGATCCTTCACTAGTGAGCATAGTTCTCGCCGGTTTATCATACTCATCGACAAGGGAAATAGGGCCTTCGGAGAAAACATACTCATGTCCATTAGCAGCAGTTCTGCATATTTTCTTTGCTCCCTTGAGATATTGCCAGGTCTGACGTTCTTCTTTAGTGAGCTTCTGCTTAGTTTCATCACTATGAGTTACATCAGGGCTTGTATAATACAGTTTTTCTCTAGGGATAAAGAACTGTTTGTCCACATCCCCAGTCTCCATGATGTCCCCAAGAGTAATCTGCTTTCCGTCGTAAGATGGCACAGTTTTAGCTGTATAAATCTTTCCATCCAGCATCACTCCGGAGTTTTCAAATGTAAAGCTGAAGGATTCAGATAATTCTCCAATACCCTTAGGCAGTTCTCCTATCTTAACGTATTTTGCGTCAAGTGGATCTACCGGAAAGCTGGTCGCAAAAAAGCCATTTGAAAGAATTATCTTTGCCACACTATGTCTATGCATCTCATCGCCATGCATAGAGATATAATTCGCTTCCTCAAGCACTTTCTTGGCATACTTTGTATCATTTCTGTACGCAAATATAAAAGTACGGCGTCTTCGCTGCTGATATCCATACTCAGCGGCATTTATGACACGCCACTCAACTGTATATCCAAGATCTCTGAAGCATGCTAAAATGATTCCAAAGTCTCTTCCCCTCTGGCTTGCTGGGCTCTTAATCAAACGATCCACATTCTCAAGAAGAACAAACGGAGCATTCTTAGCTTCAAGAATATCTCTTATATCCCACCAAAGAATTCCCTTCTTTCCTTCTAGGCCTTTAGATGTAGCCAATGTTGAGGCAACTGAATAATCCTGACAAGGAAAACCTCCAACAAGGAGTGTATGCTCTGGAATCTTTGCCTTTTCCACTGCATTTATATCCTCGTTTGTTGTATCCTTCCCGTCAAGATCCAAACATGTTCCAAATCTATTTACATAGCAATCATGTGCCCACTGTGTCTTCTTATCTGCTGGTTCCCACTGACTAAACCATACAGTTTCCCACTTTTCTGGCTTTGAGGCATCTTCTATCGTTGAAATGGAGTTTAATCCACATCTAAAGCCACCTACACCAGCAAACAATTCACATACCGTCTTTTTCATTTAAGACTGCTCCAATCAAAAATAATAATATGATTTTATCACGAATAGCATTTTGGATCAACTCCCCAAAATCTTCCAAAATGATATTATCACAGATGATAATTTTGATCAACCATCTCGCTTTATGCACAAATCATCCAGCACTAAGTCATCTCAACCTTTTATCAATCTGTTCCAAAATGTAAGTATTATTCAGCCAAAAACACTGCTTAGGATACTGCCTACCATCCGGAAGTTCATTTGTGTCTTTTGCATTTTGCGCATGCGGTCTTACATGGCTTACCCTATTCTCTGAAGCTTTAGGAAAATTATTATGGTTTATACCATTTTTCTTTTCTACTACAAGGCCCTCCTTAAGCACCTGAACTGTTCTTTCCCACATATGCCTTACATCTTGCTCAAGATCTTCATATGGAATATTCCAGAACTGCGCTCCTTTTAACCTCAAAGTGTCATCTTGATCAAATTTATAAACCACAAACAAAAATCGAGTCTCTCTCAGGTAATTTCCAAAAGTTGAATCTTCCCACTGTTCTTCTACTAATTCCTTAAACTTAAATGCAGGAAAAGACATACTCTCCTTAATCTTATCGTTACTACCAATCCTGATAGTCTTTACTACTATGTTCGCCTTTTCAAACTCTGCAGCATGATTTCCTTTAATACCGAGTATTCTATACGCTATCATAGCCTCAAGATTCTTGGGTTTCCTAGAAACATCAATGTTAAATCTGACACACAGATCATCTACTGAATATCCCGCAAGCGCATCAATAGTATCAACAACATAATCCTCAAATGAATCTACTATTGAGTCTGAAATGATTGGCTCATATGTCTCTTTCCCAGGGATAATATAATTATTCAGGACATAAGTCATATAAGAATTCTTGAAAGCAAACGCTCTAGGCTTAGCAAGTTCATCACTATAGGGCTGCTTTCTTCTATCAGCTGATGTAGCTGCTTTTGGGGCTGCCCCAAGGTATAAAGTATCGCCTTCAGAAAGCTCATGTGCTTTTCCAGCTCTTATCTTGGATACAATAATCTCATAATCATGCTTTATAATCTTCAGGTCCTGCTCAGGCGGAGTAAATAATCTTGCATAACCAATCTTGTAATCCAGATTGAATTTTGCCTCCTGTAAATACAAATAATAAACGAGCAATATAAGCTTAGATTTATTCCAGAAATGACTATTTTCAAATGACTCATGCACAACAGTCATATAATCTATCATAGTTAGGATCAATCGCTCCTTCGCAACAAGAGATCCATTCTTGTTCATCCTATATGGAGTTACTTTTAGTTCAACTCCAGCTTCAGGGAAATCAGCGCGAGCATCACTATTACAGGAATAATGGAAAAAACACTCCTCAATAATCTGCCCAAGATTCCCTTTATTTCTTTTTTGCTCTCCTACATCTGATTCGCCATATGAAGTGCCTTCTTCTCTGAGCATAGCATCATCTTCATCCATAATCTGTCTGAATGATTTTCCAACCAATTTCTGCGCATATGCTTCTATTGAAGTTGGCTTTGTTCTGTCATATTCAAATTCAACACGTACATCCATGCTATGCTCCTTGATACCATTATTCCAAATCAGAGTCACTCATTTTCGTCTCAAATACAGCCTCTTCTATTACCTTGATACATTCATCAGTCTTCTTTACTATATCTTTTCCCCAGAAATGTATTACAGTCCACCCTTGATAGGTAAGCTCTTTATCTTTCTCCAAGTCCCGATCTTTATTACGCTGGATCTTAGCAATCCAATAATCAGGATTTTTCCCTTTTTCAAGTTTTGGTTTTAATACATCCCAGTCTTTTCCATGAAAGAACTCGCCATCACAAAAAATTGCAATCTTATACTTAGTCAATGCGATATCCGGGCATCCAGGAATAGCTTTGTAATTCTTTCTATAGCGGTACCCTTTTCTCCATAAAGCCTTTCTGAGAACAACTTCTATCTTAGTGTCCTTCCCTCGGATCTTACTCATGTTATATGAAGTTTGCTTGGTTGTTTTTCCATGAAATCTCGGTTCTTTTGTCATTATTCTTACTGACCTTTAATCGCCATTATCCTGGAAGCGTATTCACGAAGTCTCTGCTTTGTAAGATCTGTATCAATAGTATCAAGCCAATCCCCTATATTGTATGAGCTGATAGAGTTATTCCTTAGTATCGCAGCAATATCAGAAGCGGTCACTATAAGAATAGGGTGCTGATCTTCTACAACCTCTGAATACGCCTGCGCATCTACATAGCTGGTTGTAACAAGAATTCCAAACTGTCTATATCTAATCCTTGAAATGAGTCTAGACATTTCTCGTACACCAACTCCATTGTTTACTCCATAGCATTTGGCCTCTAATGCACAATCCAATTTAAGCGCCTGGTTACATTTACCCCCTGTTGAGATTGCGTATTTTCCTATCGCATCACGGCCACCATCACGCCATGGCCTCGTCAAAGCAAAATCTTGAAAATTCGTGTCCATCTTACAGACCAAATCCGTAGCACACGCTTCAAATCCCTGCTTAAAGCCATCATAATGCTCTCGTATAGTCTTTAAACACAACATTCCTTCTTCATCACTCTGCAGTTGATCATATTTAGTCGGAATAGAATAACTCTTCGGCGCCCTTAATGGCTCAATACCGTTCCTCCCAGACTTAACAAACTTTTTCCAAACATCTGGTGCTAAGCTAAGGCTATTATCGTGATCATATATAAGGGCTTCAATCCATTTCCTAGAAACAGGCTGTTTTCCTGTGTCCAGGATTGTAAAATATGCCTCATAATTTTGAAATCTCTTGTCTTTTACGGTCCTCCAAAAAGCAACCAGGTCTTTATCAGGAGATATCTTTGGATTTCCTGGGGCTGCAAGCCCCAAAAACTGAACATCTCGACCATTACCCGTCTTCTTAAAAACCAAGAACGGCGGAATATCTTCAAGGCAAATTCCAGAATTAAGCTGCGCAAACGTATCTTCTAGGACTTTATTTCCCTTTTTCTTTGTATCTGTCAATTCGCGCCCAGGTTCACGATTATCACCATAATACCTAAATATCCCAGTCTCTTCTTCAAGGAAATCAGGCCACTCCAGCTCTTCCATACTTGTGTATAACACAATGTATGCATACTTTCCTGTTCCATCCTGCCTCAAGCGTTTTCTGAAACCACCCGAGTTTTCACAATCTGGAATCAGCTTATGAAAAGGCTCAGCAGACATGTTGGGAGCAGTACCACCCTTATAGATACAGTCAACATATAGATCAGACTTCTCAAGATCATCAAATTGAACTTCCATATTGATATTCTCCTTCAAGAAAAAATCAATCATTAAGAATAATTTATCCATCTATATTATTTTATTACAATTCAATGAATGAATATCGAAAATCTCAAGAAAAGATTTATAAAAGCCATCGTCCTACTAGTAAAAAACATAAAGCGGCCCGATATGAGCCGCCTTATAATGATACCTCTTCCTAATTCACTACAAATAATTACTATTTCGAACCGACTAACGCCACCATTTTCAAGTTATCATCATGAAAACAGCTTTTCAAAAATTAACTTCAAGTCTTCCTCTGGAGTATATACTGGCTCTAGTTCGTTGTTATCAATTGCATTTAGCATAGTTTCTTCTTTTTTCTGAAGTCTCAGATAAACCTGCTCATCCAAAGAATACTCTTCACCTAAATCATTCATGAATATGTTTTCAAGATAATAGTATTGGGTATACTGGCCATCTGGTAATCCTAATCTGTGAATTCGATCTTTTGACTGCAATAAGTGCACCAGGTTATAGCTATACTCAAAATAAACAGCATCATGACAAACACTATGCAATGAAACGGACTCCGCTAACGTATGCGGATTTGTAATCAATACATCAAATTCATCATTTTTAAAAGCCTCAATCAAGCCCAGCCTCTCCTCAAGAGGCACTTCTCCCATAATAAATCTTGCATGAATCCCAAGCTTTTCTAATTCACGCTGAATACTATAGATGGAATCCACAAATATACACCATACTATAACCTTCTTTTTTTCAGCGACCAATTTAGCAACCAATTGAAGGCATTCTCTTTTCTTGGAAGTGAGCTCTATTTTACTAATAAGTTGCTGAACTTCAATGGCATAATCTACAAAGTCTATCTCATCAATGTCACCATCTAAATCAAGTACACTGCTAAAATCCTTCAAATCAATAGCTTGCAGAAGCATCTTAGGATTAGACTCAAGCTGAAGAAGCCTAATGAACAAAGCAAGTTTACTATTGCGGTATTTTTGGCTTACAATCTTAAATAGTTTTCGTTCTTCTTCTGTAGCGTAAATAGAGTCAATTATATCAGGATTAGCATCAGGCACATGAAGTTCTTTTTTTGTTGTTCTACAAAAGAAAGGTTGAATTTTATCATTGATAATTTCCATATCAGTTGGAAGTGGATCTCTTAGATAAGAAATATCAAATCCAAAAAATTCACGGTATTCGTCATTATATAGGATATGAAGTAAATTATATAAATCTAAATACGTATTGGGAATCGGGGTACCAGTCATCGCAATAGTATATGTCGAATACTTAGAGATTTCTAACGCCGCGCTTGCTCGTTGACCCTTAACCGCTTTTACTTTATGGACCTCATCGAAAACCAGCAGTGTGCGTTCTGATACAATTTTCTCGATTTCTTCTATATAATTTCCAATACTCTCATAGTTGAACAAAAAGAGATTGCAATCAGCAGAATCATACTTTAAAGCTCGGCGCTTCGCTTCTGGACTAGTAAACCTTCCATCTTGTATACTAAAACATTTTAATTGTAGCTTATTACCAAAGCACGCCTTAAACTCGTCAATCCATGACCCAAAAGCATTCTTAGGTCCAATCATCACAACTCTATCAACCAAACCTTTAAATCTTAAAAAACTAAATACTGCCAGAGCTGAAGATGTTTTTCCCGAACCAGGAACCGAAAAGTTTCCAGAACGCATCATAGCACACATAAAAAAGGCGTCCTGCATTTGTTTATCGCGAAGTTGTCTCTCTAATTGTCCATCGACAATTTGTTTAAACTGTAAGTATTTATCACTAAGATTAGATGCATCTGTTTTTAATTCAATGCCAAGTTTAGCACGCTTTTCAATATATAGATTACGTTGTGCAATATACTCTTTTAGCCGCTCTGTGGCATAATACTCATATCCTAATGGAGGTATCTTCTTTTCTAATAAAGAATGAATTTTAATATAATCCGGATAAACCAAATCAGTATTAAAATATATTGTATTATTTTCTATTCTTTCCACCCTATGCTTTAGCTTAGACTTATAAAACATTTTACCTTCAAGCCAATCCAAGCTATCAGTATTTACTATAAGAACAAGCTGATTATCCTCATAATCTAAAACCAAAGCATTATTTCGGATTAATGTATCTTCCACAATGACTCTTCCTTTGTCGTGTTTTATTATTTCCTTAATGATTGCTTCCTCTGCTGGCATAACAATTAAGCCCTCTTTTTTATTGTTCCACAATCTTTCAAATTCATCTTGAGACTTTTTTATTCCCTGCATATAAAATCCGTTTGAATCCAACCAACTACACGTTAATTGAAAAGATTCATAATTTACATCCACAGCCGCTTCAGTTTCGTTATTAGAGCCCCTGAAACATATGATATTTCCTTCTTCATCAGTCATGATCCCGCATTTGTCATGAAATATCCCTTGTGTTTTAAATGCGATCTTTATATCAACAGTCCCTGAAGCAAGAAAAAAAGCAAGATTTGATATACACATTTCTTCCTTTAACGATAATGGTTCAGAAAGTGACGCCAATAATTCATCGCTTACTGATTTTTTGATGGCATAACCTCGCTTAATCTCTTCGTAATCTTCATATGCTATATCATGAGAAATAATCATGCGATAATGACATCCTTTTAAGCGCATGTATTCAAGGCCCTCCGAATACATAGCGAGGGCCTTCGCAGAAAAATACGCACTTGTCCTATCAAATGATACTGCATACCGCAGCGTAGGATTATAGAACTCTTTCGGTATATCATTACTGTCTGATGTATATACTGGTTCCAGCTTTAAATCTTTAAACATTTACAGATTCTTTTACCTCGTTAAGTACTTCCTCTAACATTTCAAGATTTGCTTTCATATCCTCTATCTGCTCATCAGTCAAACGTTTTATTATTTCTACATCAATCGCTTTCAATGAATCAATTGCCGATTTCACCATTTGATTTGGCTTGTCTCTTGTTTCCTTGACCTTCACTTTGTTATCGACAACCGTCATTATTCGCTTCAAATCTTCCTTAGTCTTATCATCAGTTCTAATTTTTGCAATAACTTCTGAGTTTACTTTCCCTGCGTCTGGCAAATTGTCTAAGGTAGTTTCACAAATATCTTCTTCCTTATCAATGAATTCATCTAAGTAAACTGATTTTGATATTCCTTTCAACTTACGAATAAACGGTGTCATTGATCCATCTGGTCTCATCAAAAGATTTGTGAAAGCAATATATTTTACAGCTTGCTGCTTGTCTTCATCAGAAATACTAGACAATGCTGCGTGGAGCTCTCTTATAGGTCCATCTATTTCAAGTTCTCTCGCAAGGTAATACTGTTTAGGTGCTTTAATCGCATCCAAGAATTCAACTACTAATTTCGCTATCTCTAATTCCTTTTTAACTACAGAAGTCTTTTGATTTGTACTGCGTGCATACTCCTCTTCTGTCAAAAGGCCATTTTCAATAATGTCTCTATATAATCCTACCAGACGATCTATAGGATCATAGTCAACTCTTTCCTCAGATCCAATCTGAAGCTGAAGCTCTAGCATCTTTATCTGCTTTGCACTCTTGTCATAATCTCTTTCAAGAATAACTGTCTCAAAATAATTGAAATTATCACTTGAGGAAGATAAGTTCCTTAAACATGTATATCGTCTGTTTCCATCAATAATTCGTCCATCATTTAATACCACCCCATGATGCTGCTGACCATACAAGTTAATATTTTCTTGCGTAGTCTTCATTTTGTCAGGATTACTTTTTTCTATAAAGCTTTGTATTACATCGTTATACTTTTTTGCATCTTCCCTTGAAAGAGAATCTTCTCCATGCTCAGCTTTGTACTGACTAATCCAAGTTGCTATTCTATCGTTTTGATCATTGTAAAACAGTTTGTCCAAACGAACTCTGTACACTGGATAATTTGATGTGACTCCATCCACAGTCAGTTTTACAACTTGTTCTGTCATCTGCACGGACTCGTCTGCTATTCCGTCTCTTAATAAATTCATCTTTATCGGCCTCCTTATATTTATATCTCATCGTAATAGTACTCTTTTGACAAGTATATTTTTTCCATTATTGTATCATAGTACATATTGGTGTTTTTTATCATCTGTATTATTTTATCCTTCTCAAGTGAAATGCCATACTCTTCCTGAGCATAATTTATAAAATCATATATATCCATTTTCTTCTCTTTTTTCAGGATATATCTAATAAAATCTGCTGTTGTTATCTGCCTTTCACCTTGATAAAAGATTACTGTTCCAGCCGTTTTCAAAAAACGAACACGTCTAGAATTCTTGACTAATCCAGATGCAAACCAATCTCCTAAAGCCGTTCCAAAAATATCATGTTCAAATCCATCATTTCGGAGCTTCTTGATAGTAAAATAGCGCTCTCCGCTAGCACATTTTAATACTTTTGACACATATTCATTGATATATTCTTTGTTTATATGTGGATATACTGAATGGACGTGATCAAGTTTTATAAACTTCATATCCTCATACTCTAGCAACTCATACGATGACCTCAAATCTTCCAATACTGCGCTCAACACCTGAACATATGATAATCGTCTATCTTGGTTTCTCAGATCGATAGTATTGGCTCTAGTTAGAAATGTCTTAAAGTATTCATATGCCGAGGAATATTTCGAACTAATAACATAATCGATATACGTTTTAAATCCTAATTCCTTAATAGTCCTTGGGTTAATTTTTCCAATGTCGGAGTTTTTGAATTTTTCTGCAAATGCTTCCTTTATATCTTCTACAAAGTAAAAATCACCAAGAAGATAATTTTTCATAAATTCTTTTTCTTCTTGACTAAACAGCGGCTGATTAACTGTACACATTCCATTATGATAATACTCTGAAATATATATAGAAAAATTAGCCAAAACAGTTCTGGAAATCACACCATATTCTTCCTCGTAACGAGTACAAAACTCATCCATACTAACAGGCGCAATCTTATATAAAAATTCACGTGTCTGCCTTTCCCTATCTGCTTCCCCAAAGGAAATGAATGGCATTCGAGTAATCAAAACCTTACATTCAAGATTATGATTCCACGATCCCTCTGTCTTTTTCAACAGATTATGCAGCTCATACTCATCTCGTATATCATACTCGGACATAAGCTCGATATTATCTCTGATTAGTTTTAAAGTAGATATCTCAATATCTTTGTACTGCTCAAAGTGAAGACCTCCAACCAATTCATCAATGTCTACTTCTTCTATAGGATAATACCTAAATCTCCTGCCGTATTTCATTAATGCATATTTACTGTCTTCTATTCTTGCAGCAAAAGCACGTTCAGAAGGGAATAGTAGTTTCTCATTATCCTCTAGATTATTGTCCTTTAGGAATCCCATATATAGGATGTAAAAATCTTCAAAAGAAATATCCTTATCCGAGCAATACAGTTCCGCTAGTTTTCTACAAATCAAGTCCCTTCGACACAAAATATATTCATCTTCTATAAAGACACTGTTTCTATTAACAAATTTTGATACTTGTGTATATAACTCCCTTGAAATTTTATCATCATCAAGCATCTGCTCAACATCAGCAGTTCCGTGTTTGTATACTAATTCAAGATATTTATACAAAACTGGGCCTTTACCAAAAATAAGAGAAAATGACTCTTTATCATAGCAATACCTCTGATACCAATACCCATAATCGTCTTCTCTTAATACTGGTTTTTTTCGTATAGCCTTACTTTCAATCTGTCTAATACGCTCTCTTGTAACCCCCACTATTTGTCCACATTCCTCTAATGTTTTGCCTTCTAAGCGCATTTTAATAACAGAAGATGCCCTCTCATCCAAAGAAGCTAACCAGTCACTTATTCTTGGGCGCCTAAGTCTATATACCCCATCCAATAGTTCAATTTTGCTCGTTTCTACCAGATAGTTTATCGTCTTATCATGCAATCCAATCTCTTTAAATAATTCAACAGCGGAAACACCTAATTTATCTTCATCATCACTAACTACAGAAAGAAGATAAGATGCGTAGATCTCCCTTACTGATTCTTTATCCCAAATTAGTTTAGTAAACCTCTCATCACAAACCAATGATTCAACGTCTTTATTAGCCTTGAGATGGTTTATCTGCTCATAATTTTCTATCAATCCCCTTTTAATTGTATTCATCATTTCTTTCGAACAAGGTAAATCCTTCAATTCCAAAGAAATATATTCATAGAGCTCTTTATCATAGCCATTACCAGCGCTATCTATTGTACTTACACACGCATTATTTTTATAATAATCTATGATCTCAGATAAAGACTTTGCTCCTAAATTCTTTATTTTTCTAACATTATCAAAATCAAGAAAAGCCAACTGATTAACAGAATCTATTCCGTTTTTAGCTAACGCGTTACTCGTTCTAATAGAAAATCCAACTTTTAATATGCTTATGTCCTCTTCTATTAGGCCAGACATATCTCTATAGGATACACTATAATGCTCCTTTCCTAACAATACTGGAAAAGCCATATCTATCACTCTGTGCACCCCTGAGCCTGTTGATAAAACATCTTCCCTGTCGGCGCATGAAAAATCTTGCAAATCAGAGTGGATTCTTCTTTGATAATCTAAGACTTCGTTAATGCTCTTTAATCCTACGTTGTTCATACTGTTCAAATCAGTCTCTGTCAGAAACATTAATTCCCCAAGTGTGAACACTCCGCTTCTCTTTAATGCATTTGTTGTTCTACTAGACAATCCTAACTGATCAATTGATACTTCAGGATATTCAACAATTGTTTCTTTTTCTTGCTCAATCTCAGCCTCATTAGAAAGGCTCTCGCCATACCTAATCTCGTCCTTTGACTCGTTTTCAGAGCACTCGATAAGGGCATCCGTTTCGCCTTTTTTAATGTGATTTATCAATGCCATCGCTTCCCTTATTGTGGTAACTCCTACATCAGGAAGCTTCATGCAATCAGCTCTGTTCATAGAAACAAACTCACCAATTGTTTTTACTTGTTGTTTATATAGTGCATTTAAAAGTCTATTGGAACACTTGAGACATCCGATAAGTCTATCTGCTATATCAGATGGCACTTTTATCTGTTCGGGTTCTGTTTCCTTGCTCTTTATATTATTATCATTTTTCTTTAATGGTATTTGACTCTCATCATCTAAGGTGGATTTTTTCTGGCTATTAGGAAAAGCTTTTATCAATTCAGCAATTTTCATTAAAACATCATCATAATTTGAGTCAAAAGTTTCTACTATTTCTCTTTTATCATTAAGAACAAGAATCTTTACATCAAAAACGTCTTCCGACTCTATTTTCAATCTATAAAAATGCACTGACACAAAATGCAATGATCCATGAATGCTTGTTTGAAACCATACGCTGTCAGCATCCCTTTTTATCACTGTTGCATGCATTCTAGTGGCGATACTAACCATCAAGGCATCATCAACATTCTTTACAGCAAACTGTAAAGCGTACCAAAAGCCTACCTTTTCAACATCTTTTGCATATACATAATTCTTCCAATCTGCAGTGAGCTCCTTGATACTATCAACGCTCGGTTTCTTTGTAAATCCATATCCAACAGATGACATCTCGTATATTTCTTTTTTTGTCTTATCGGAATCCTTTACTTTTGATGGACGTTCAACCCGTATCAAGTCAGCATACTCAGCCTTGGGTATTAATTCACCTGTCAGCAAATCAAAAATCTGAAACATATTATTTATCCTCTATTTCATTCACTTTCTTAACCTATAACTCAACTCAACATCTCCATTATCTGTAACTTCAATTTCAAGCTGATTTTTAATCTTCCGCTTAATGAAGCTTTCCACTTCTGCATCAGTCATTTGAATTCTTGTCCTAAATAGCACTTCCTTCATGAGACTATTGAGATTAAGCTCCAATGAGGCCTTAATAGATCTTGCCAACTCCTTTTGAATAGCGTCATTTTTGATATCTTCTGCTCCGCCAGCATAAAAGCTATCAATGTAACAATAGAAAATATCATTCTTCATGAGCGTTTCCTTCAAAGCGAAACTACACTTGTCATGTTCAACCATTACAAGGAATTTTGCCTGCGGAAGCTCCTCCATAAGTCCCCAATAATCTGAATCGCTGGAAACAAGAACAAAAGAGTCCACATTATTGGCATAGAATTCTTTACATGTTCGTGCTGTAACCTTCACATCGGCCAAGGATTTATTATCCTTAAGGCGTTCTATCATGATGTACTCTACGGGAATCTTTACATAAGAAGCAAGGAGCTCCCATGCAGATGCAGCATGAACGTCATCAAACAGTATGATTTTCTCAATCTTTTCAAGTCTTGCAGGCTCAAGATTTCTTATGGCTGCACATAGGCTGTAAGGATCAGAATTCTCACAATCCACAATGAACACACACTTTTCGCTGTTCTCTATGAAGGTATAAATATTAGCTTTTGTCCTATCACTTACATCAGATACAAAGCTAAGATTCTGGAATTCATCATTATTCCACCTGTACAGAAGAGTAACAAACTTCTTGTCATTAAGAAGAATATTGCCTTCCTCCTGCGCCGGCCAGTTCAAGTACTGTCCATAAGGGTAAAAGCTCATATTCTCGTAAAAAAAAGCTGCTGACTTCTTTTGCCCCTCTTCAGAAAGGCCATCAGGCATAATAAAAATCTCAGATAAATAATCCCAATTAATCCACTGAGGGAACAAATCTCTACAGTTATTTATCCTGCTCTTAATATTCATATTAAGATTGGCCAAATATGGAGTTGGCTCTTTTAGGTGCGAATAAATGTCAATTCCGTCATTTGACAAAACTTGCATGGCATCAATAGACATGTATTCGGGCATCCCCAAGATACTCCGTCCTTCTTGCTGAATTCCCTGGCACACTTTCAAAAAGTTGTGTTCAAGCTGATTCCTTAGAAGGCACAAGTTCCTAATAATTCGCGCTTTCTTATCAAGCTCGAGCTTCTTGAAAACATCCATCTTAGGCGGCTCATGGTCATTCTCAAATATTCTTTTGTTTACTCCGAGCAAATATGCGACCTTGGAGACAATATCATATTGCTCGCCATGTCCATACCCCACTTCTTCATTTATCATGGCAATAACGTCCGAAAAATCGAGCGATGCGCCAAAGCTATTAGAAACATCCATATCAATTATCCCTTTTCATTAAGCGCAAGATATGCGTTAATCCTTCCTGACCTGTCTGCATCGTCCATGCCAAACACCATATATGATGGGAACATATCCAAACGTTCCTGCGCAAACCTAGTTTCATCCGCATAGATAATAACAACTTTAAATCTGTCTGCTAAAGGAAGCACTTCATCTTCAAGCAAAGAGCTTTCTACATACTTTTTATCTGCTATTACCGTGATAAAATCACCACATTCAATCAGTTCCTCATCAGTAACACTATTGCTAGTTCTCATCATAGCTGTAAATATATTACCTTCAACTTCAATAGTCTTATCACTGCCAGCTTTATTCTCCATAGTTGCCTTGACTACTGCATCAGACTTAGAACTTGCATTAGAGTATGGAATATTCACAGCCTCCAAAATAGTTGTACCGCCATCTTCAACAACACATCTTGAAAGTTCTGCGTATTCTGGGCACTGTATCATCGAATCATCTGCAGCACTATAGAATGTAACAGCGTGCTTATATCCCTCTCCAAAGATAGCAGCCTTTCGCCTTTCGGCCTCTTCGTTAGTAAACCAGTAAAGATCATCCAACAGATCAAAGTAATCCTTCTCAAACATATCTACAGATGCGAGAATAATTGCCTCCATATCCGAATAATCTAATTCTTTTACGGAGCCCTCTGAAATAAGAATTCTTCTGGCAGACTTAACAATATACTGTCCATTCCAGTTATCAGAAGGCGCAACATCCACATAGACTTTAAATACGCCAAACTCACTTGTATCCAGTGTCTTAAGGTGCTCGTTTGCTCTTTCCATAAAGTCATCACACCAGTCATATTCCATTAAACTTCGCTCTGCATAACGGAAGATTTGTCTACCACCTTCATATTCGACAACCAAATAAATCAGAGGAAAGAATGCATCTCCCGCCTCACTTTGCTCACGTGCTTCACCCAATAAAGAACAAAGCATCTGAACCTTTAGACCATCCGGGAAACCATCTTCTACGCTTAAATCATCTGCCGAAAAACTACCTGTATCCTCTCCATCAACTGAATAAGTTATCTGATATTCATATCCCTTATATCTTCCATTTTCTGAAAGATCATTTACAAACGTTTCAACAGCGCTGGGAGTTTCAAAATAAAAGTTTGGGCCCTCCCCGTTTTCATCATATAAACCCACCACAATTTGGACATGCTTATTATTCAAATACATACCTTCATCCTCACATTCTTCATCATTATCCTGGCAGGATCACAATGTCTGCCAATCCAGTAGTAATCGTTTAAGATGTGCGCACATCATTTTGACATGATTGACTATAACAATATTTTTGTGCATTGTCAACAAAAATCCCAAAAGGTTAAAAATTTTATAGATTCCAGTATATATGCGCCTTCAAAACCTTAAAAGGTTAATATTTAAATATTTTGGATTTGTGCAATATGCACAATTCCATGAAAACGGCAATTGGTCAGTATTAAAGCCATATATCCCCAGAACAAGCTGAAAAACTAGCCCTTCTTATCCCAACATGTACAAGCCAGTATTCATGCGTTTTTGCAGAGATGCCTCCCTAAATCGCGAAAAAGCTGGTAGCCATGCATGCTAGCTTATCAGCCTCAGAAAATATCTATGTTTGACTTCTTTTTTTGCCTTAGTTTTATTGTTTTATACAAAAATAATCACCAAATCCATTCATTCCCTGTAAAACTGTGCATTCACACCTTTATCAATCAGAAATCCACTAAATATATCCCCACACTGATCTGCGTAAAGCTTCCCTTTTGTTTTATATCCGTTACCTTTGCCTTCAGAAGCTTTCCTGCATCCATAAGCCTGGCAAATACAATATTGTCCTTCTCAGGTACGTAGCCAAGCTTTTTCTTTTCATCATTGAGGATTAGGATGGCGTTGCTGTCGAATTTGTTATCCTCACGCTTTAGGGTCAGCATATCGCCAACCTTGATGGATTCAAGAACGGACTTATCCTCCAGATGTGTTGTGCCAGCCACATAGGAATCAAAAAGATGGATCTCTTTGATGAGCGGCTTAATGATATCGCCAAGTTCATGACCTTCTATTGTGGCTACTGCACTTTGCTGCTGTGTTACCTTTAGTTCATTTTCCATGTTATCTTTACCCCGCTTCCCAATAGGTCTTCAAGGACCTCATCCAGCTGCTTGCTGTAATCCTCATAGGTCTTAAGCTCCGTTTTCAAATCCTCCTTCTTAGCCTCCACTGCCTTGCTGTCAGCGAGAAGGAACTTGTACTGATATGGATCTGTCTCCATTATTTTCATAATCTCTTTTTCCAGGTCGGATATCTTTTCCTCAATATCAGGAATGTCCAAGTCATCAAGATCGACCGACTCAAGGGCCTGCATCACAAGAACCTCCAGTTCCTGAAGATCCTTAAGGCTGTTACAGGAATAAGCTATGGTCACTCGGTGCCACAGATCCATGAGTTCTCTTGCTCCGGTAGCTGCAGGATTGATATCCGGATGGATCTTCTTTACAAGCCTATGATAGATGCGCTTAATCTCCAGCATATCTTTTTCTGTCACAGTTGTAGCCTTAAGGGCTGCCTCATGTTCTTTTAACATGTCATCCAACTGTGCCTGAAAATCAGCCATCTCTTTTTCCAAATAGGCCTTAAGCTGCGCCTGATCAACGTTGTTTCCATGGTTGATGGCTGCCTGACAGTATTCGATAGTTTTCTTTTTTCTGATGCACTCTATCTTTTTCCTGAAGAGCTCAAGGATGAGATCTCCGAACACTTTCACATATTCAGCGTGGTACTGGAAAGCTTCCTTCTTCAGTTCATCTCTTCTGTTTATGAGTTCCTCATACCTGGCGTAGGAGGTATTGTGCCCTTTTATAACATCAGCCATTATCCATCACCTCAAATCCATACAGATCGCCGTAAACGGCGGTAAGCTTTGTTCCATCTTTGGTAGTAGCATCTTTAAAGAAATCATCTTTTGAGTGGTACCATTTGCCATTAAAGCAGACCACGCACTCATCTCCTTCCATTACTGACTCCAGGCTCATCTCCTCATCTTCATAAAAGAACTTTATCTTATGAGGAGTGTTCAGGAGATAATAAAGGTCAAAGAAATCAAAGTAGTCTTCACCAAACTCAATCAGCTTATAAAGGTCATCAATGAGCCACTTCATAATATTAAGGTTGCCAAAGAATGCATTGTGTCTAATTCGCTGAGCTAACCAGTCTTTTGCCCTGAGGTAAAGCTCAATGGCATCATCTTCTCTTCCCTCATCCGTTCTGATTCTGGCAAGTCTTGTGTACACTTCTGGTACAGGATCAAAGACATTTCTGCAGTCTTGCACCTTGTCATATAGGTCCTCGATCAAGCTCTTGTACTTTTCCATATCCTTATCCACGTAGTAACCGTTCCTGTACATATCAGCTACTTTGTAGGTGGCAACAAGGTTACCTTTGTTCATCATCTTTGTGAAGTACTCAAAGGCTTTTTTGTAATCTCTTTCTCCTGTCCTTCCGTAATACCAGATGTATCCAAGACACTCATAAGCTTCATCGTAATCCATGGCAGCTGCCATCTCATAATACTTAAGAGCAAGATCAAAGCGCTTAAGTTCATAATAGTATCCACCCAGGTGCATCATGTCTCTTGGGTCCTTACGTTCTTCGATCAGGAAGTTCATTGCTTCGACAAACATGAACTCTTCTTCATCAGAAAATTTACGGCCTTCATCAAAACTTCTTACTATGTTTTCAGCTTCTTTTATAGTCATGGTAATCCTCCTTGGACGACTAATATAATTATCTCACACTTTTGTTTGGTACGATGATAACGCATCAGGGGTTCAGAAAGGTCGCTTCAAAAGCGACTACGTTTTTATCCCAGTTCTCCATCTCTATGGCAGATGTCATAGTGCTCGCAGGTAACACAGAAATGTTTGCAGAACTTGTTCCGACCCATGACGCATTTTCTGATCCAATATATAAATCGTCTCATATGCTCACCTTCCTCTCTATAAAAACATAGGCAGGAAATGATATATGATCATCTCCCACCCCAGCTTTTCCTCATTCCCTCGCTCATTCCCTCGCTCCTTGTACCCGCTCCTTGTACCCCTATATTAAAAAATCAACAGTCCAATAAAAACGCCAACTGCATATTGGGGCTATAACCAAGTTACTATTCACAGCCTATCTGCATTCCGGACTCATTTTTTCACCACAAGGAAAATACATAACCATTAATTCACCACAGCATCAAATGCCAAAAACCTAGATTTTTCCTATGCTTTTTGGCATTTTTCTATTGTGTTAAATATCGTCATGTGTTATACTATATACATGACGATATAGGAGGTGAAATCATGTCTATAATTCATCAAAAAGATAAAAGATCCGGAATCACGTATGTCTATGAATGCAAATCTTTTTGGGACAAAGAAAAGAAACAATCCCGGTCAAAGAGAACTCTTATAGGCAGGCTAAACGAAGAAACAGGGGAAATTATTCCAACCGACGGTCGCGGAAAAAAACGAAG
>NZ_ATWY01000011.1 GCF_000421405.1 Butyrivibrio sp. NC2007 | reverse complement strand
GCATGTCAAAGTACCATTTTTATAAAAAAAACTCCTAAAAAAGCCTCACATGCATTTTTTGCAACTATAAACCGGAATTCAGTTTTTCATTTGACCGCTCCTTTTACAAACATAAAAGAAGTTCCTTCCAAGCAAGCTTGGAGGAACTTCTTTTATGTTTGCAAAACCACTAACGTGGCTTTTCTCATATTTTATGTTGGATGCTTGGATCGTTATCGCTTACATCATTCCACCCATTCCTGCGCCGCCTGCTGGCATAGGAGGAACCGGCTCCTTGATTGTAGCTACAGCTGCCTCAGTTGTAAGGAAGCTTGAAGCTACTGATGTAGCGTTCTGAAGAGCTGAACGTGTAACCTTGGCAGGATCGATGATTCCGTCCTTAACCATGTCTACGTACTGCTCTGAGTATGCGTTAAATCCGATTCCGGCCTTAGACTCTTTTACCTTGTTAACGATAACTGATCCGTCGAGACCGGCATTAGCTGCGATGTGGAAAAGAGGTGCCTCAAGAGCCTTAAGAACAACCTTAGCTCCTGTCTTCTCATCTCCCTCGAGCTTGTCAGCAAGCTTTTCAACTTCCTTGGAAGCGTGGATGTATGCTGATCCACCACCGAAGATGATACCCTCTTCAACAGCTGCTCTTGTAGCGTTGAGAGCGTCTTCCATTCTGTACTTAGCTTCTTTCATCTCTGTCTCAGTAGCAGCACCTACTCTGATAACTGCAACACCGCCTGCGAGCTTAGCAAGTCTCTCCTGGAGCTTCTCTCTATCGAAGTCTGATGTTGTATCCTCAATCTGCTTCTTGATCTGAGCTACTCTTGCCTGGATCTCTTTCTTAGCTCCAAGACCATCAACGATTGTTGTCTTCTCCTTCTCAACCTTGATGCTCTTAGCTCTTCCAAGATCATCCATTGTTGTATCCTTGAGCTCAAGACCAAGATCTGAAGAAATAACCTTACCGCCTGTAAGAATAGCGATATCCTCAAGCATAGCCTTTCTTCTGTCGCCGTATCCGGGAGCCTTAACAGCTACTACATTGAATGTACCACGGAGCTTGTTAACGATAAGTGTTGTAAGAGCCTCACCATCAACATCCTCTGCGATGATAAGGAGCTTGCTTCCTGTCTTAACGATCTGCTCAAGAAGAGGAAGGATATCCTGGATGTTTGAGATTTTCTTGTCTGTGATAAGGATGAATGGATCCTCTAATGTAGCTTCCATCTTATCCATATCTGTTGCCATGTATGCTGAAATGTATCCTCTGTCGAACTGCATTCCTTCTACAAGGTCAAGCTCTGTCTGCATGGTCTTGGACTCTTCGATTGTGATAACACCGTCGTTTGAAACCTTCTCCATAGCATCAGCGATCATCTGTCCTACTTCATCATCTCCTGATGAAACAGCAGCAACTCTCATGATCTGCTCTTTGCCCTTAACCTTGGTTGCCATCTTGCCGATAGCCTCTACTGCTGCGTCAGTAGCCTTCTTCATACCTTTTCTGAGAACGATTGGGTTAGCTCCTGCGGCCAGGTTCTTAACACCCTCGTTGATCATAGCCTGTGCAAGAACTGTAGCTGTTGTTGTACCATCACCTGCTACATCGTTTGTCTTTGTAGCAACTTCCTTTACAAGCTGAGCTCCCATGTTCTCGTAAGAATCCTCAAGCTCGATCTCTTTTGCAATAGTAACACCATCGTTTGTGATTGTAGGTGCACCGTATGACTTATCAAGAACTACGTTTCTTCCTTTTGGTCCAAGTGTTACTCTGACTGTATCAGCAAGCTTATTAACGCCTTCTACCATAGCTGTGCGGGCGTCAGCGCCGTACTTAATTGTCTTTGCCATTTTTATTGCCTCCGATTTTTTCTTTTTCTTAATTCGTAGAAATTATTTGATGATCGCAAGAATATCATTCTGCTTAACAATGATGTATGTTACATCATCAAGCTTAACTTCTGTTCCTGAGTACTTAGAATAGATGACATTGTCACCCTTCTTGACTTCCATCTTAACTTCCTTGCCATCAACAACTCCGCCGGGTCCTACTGCTATAACCTCAGCCTGCTGTGGTTTCTCTTTCTCAGCGCCGGGAAGAACGATTCCTGACTTTGTAGTCTCTTCTGCCTCAAGCTGCTTTAATACAACTCTGTCTGCAAGTGGTACTAACTTCATTACAAAACGCCTCCTTTATGTAATCTTATGAATTTACTTTTTATTTGTTAGCACTCTGGTTCATTGAGTGCTAACCTCCAAGAACATATATTAGCACCTTTTATCATGTCATTCAAGTATATTTATGATTTTTCTTGTCTCATCCAGTTTGCCCTGAAATAGTAGATGATGAATATGATCGTACTGGTGCACCAGGTAAGGGGATAAGCCCAGAAGATAACATTGATTACAGGTATGAGCCTTACTGTGATCGTGATATATGTTATTCTCAAAAGACACCAGCTTGAGAGCATTACGATCATGGGAACGGTAGTCTTGCCTGCTCCTCTGTAAACTCCCGCAAGAGCATGGCTTGTTGCAAGAAGGAAATAGAAAAGACTCTCGGTTCTTGCCTGCATAGCTCCGATAGCAAGTACCTCCGGATCCTGTGAGAACATTCTTAGAAGCACAGGTGCAAGAACAAATGTTATTACACCGATGATTTCTGCAGCGCCTGCGCTGATAAAGGCACCTATCTTGGAACCTTTTGTGACTCTCTCATACAATCCCGCTCCGAGATTCTGACTTACAAACGTGGTCAGTGCCATAGTCATACATACAATCGGTAAAAAGACAAATCCTTCGAGCTTAAAGTAACTGCCGCAACCTGCCATTGCATCTGCTCCGAAAGCATTGATGTTAGACTGTACGACAACATTACCTATAGCGATAACACTGTTCTGAATTCCTGTGGGGAAGCCCAGAGCCAGTTCCTTTTTGATAATCTGCGGATCTATCACAAGCTTTGATATGGTTATTCTGTGAGGCCCATCCACGCGCGTCAGCTTAGAGAAGGCAAGGCCTGCACTGATAAACTGAGCAATAACCGTTGCAGCTGCTGCTCCGCCGATTCCAAAGCTAAAAAATCTAACAAATAAAATATCAAGGACCGTATTGACGATCGTGCTGACCATAAGATAATACAGAGGTCTTTTCGAATCACCCACTGCCTGGAAAACGCCGCAGCAGGCATTGTACATAACATTTCCCAGTCCGCCGAGGAAATATATCTTAAAATACAGCGTTGAGCTGGGCAAAACATCTAAAGGAGTACCCATCCATCCAAGGATCACCGGGGTAAAGAAAAAGCCCACAACCGTAAGTGTGATTCCCATCAGAACTGCAAATTTAATGCCTGTATGTACAGCCACAGAGACCTTGTCATAGTCCCTTGCACCATAGCTCTTTCCTATTATTACGCTGCTTCCCATAAAGAGGCCGTTGATAAATCCGACCATAAGAAATATAAGGCTTCCTGTCGTACTAACAGCAGCAAGAGCCTCTTTTCCAACGAACTGTCCTACAACAACCGAGTCAACAACATTGTAGAGCTGCTGCAAAAGTTGCCCAAAGAACAGCGGTATTGCAAAGCTTATCAGCTTCTTTGTAATAGAACCTTCAGTCATTTAAAATCCACCTAAATCTTTAATAGCCTATTAACTATACCACCAATAAAAGTATTTATCGAATAAATCGATATTACAATAAATTTATAATTTTTTAATAACAGGTAAATTGCATTTACAAAGGACCTACTGCATAATAATCATAAGTAATTGTATGCTTTGCCCCGCCATGGATGGCGCGGCGTTTGCCGGATTGGCAGACACTTACTCAAGGAGGTGATAAAAGTGAGCACAAACTTCTTTTCAAGTTTAAACGGCAAGTTTGATCTCAACAGCAGCATGAGCAGCCTTTATGGCGATTATAATCAGATAAAGAGCGGCGCTTATGGCTCTCTTATGAAGTCATATGTCAAGAAAGTCGGAAACAAATCTGCGCTGAAGGCCTATCAGGAGACAGGTTCCACCACCACAGCTGCTGACTCTTCATCAAGTACAACTACAGCAAGTACAAAAAAGACTTCGACTTCCAAGTCAAACTTTTTGGACAGCCATTTCAGCAATATCAAGAACTCAGGAACCTACACTAAGTCAGAGCTCCTTGCAAAGCTTAAAAATGAAGAGAGCAAGACACAGGCAACTGCTTCCGAAGCAGCAGCCGGAACCAATGTAGACACAACAATTTAATGTAAACATAAAGAGGAGACCTTTAAGTCTCCTCTTCTTTTTTGGGTATTTCCTTACCCTTAAGATCGATATTGTTTTCTTTAAGAGCTATAGCCCAGTATTTCTCAGGAATATTGGGCCATTTTACTGTTCCCCTCTCCTGTTCGCAGAGCCTCATGGCTCTTAACAGCACCGTCTGGTTAAGGTCCACTCCGGTCCTGATGGTGTGCATGGTCACAGCTGCCCATGCGGGAGCTATCTCCCTAAGTCCCGATTCCTTAAACTCCCTGAGGATTTCTTTCCTGTTGTAGTCCAGCTGAATATACTCCTCTTCCCAGGCCTTACCGTTACCGTGGAGAATGCAAAACTGAGTCTTTCCTCCGTAGTACCACGGTATACCTATGGATCCGGGATTGACGGCCTTCTTGCCTCTGTACATGTAGGTGCCTTGAATATGGTTGTGCCCGTGCAGAAGAACTCCCGACTTTAGGTGAGAAAGTACCTTCTTGGTATTTCTCTTTTCCCTGAACAAAAGCTCACTGGTATTGGTAGGTGAGCCGTGGCAGAATTCAAATCCGGGCATTCCCTTTACCTGGTACATCCCATAGTTGGGGAGAGACTCAAAGAAATCAAAGTCCTTGCCCGTGAGATTCTCATATGTGTAAAGAAGGGAACCACTGGCAGAGCCTTTTCTCCAGTTTCCGGCCCCGGAATTTTTGTAGTTTAAAAGATATTCCTCCCGATTTCCACGGATAATATATGTGTTAAAGTACTGCTTCAGCACATATATCAGTTCCATGGTCTTCTGGGGGTACGGGCAGTCAGTAACAAAGTCACCCAAAAGAACAAAATTGGTTATTCCTTTGCCCATGGCATAATCTATACATGCCTGAAAAGCTGTATGATTGCCGTGTATGTCACTAAATACCGCGAAATCATTTGCCATTACTTAACTATCTCTTTTAATGATTCTGCAAGACCTGCGATGCCCTGGATATTTGACGGAACAATGATCTTGGTTGCCTGTCCGTTTGAAGCCTTCTCAAAGGCCTCAAGGCTCTTAAGTGTAAGAACTGACTCATCAGCTCCTGCCTCTTTCAGCATTGTGATACCTTCAGCGTTAGCCTTCTGAATGCTCTTGATAGCCTCAGCCTGGCCTTCAGCCTCACGGATTCTCTTCTCTCTCTCAGCCTCAGCTCTAAGGATTGTAGCCTGCTTGTCAGCCTCAGCCTGAAGGATCTTACTCTGCTTCTCACCTTCTGCAACAGTGATCTGTGACTGCTTCTCACCTTCTGCAAAGAGGATCTTTTCTCTCTTTTCACGCTCAGCCTTCATCTGCTTCTCCATGGCATCTCTGATCTGCTCAGGAGGATTGATGTTCTTAAGCTCAACTCTGGTGATCTTGATTCCCCAGGGATCGGTTGCGATATCCAGTGCATCCTGCATCTGGGCATTGATCTGATCTCTTGAAGTAAGAGTTTCATCAAGTGTAAGTGAACCAATTACGTTACGAAGTGTTGTAGCTGTAAGGTTCTCAATAGCTCCGATAGGATTTCTTACGCCGTATGCATAAGCCTTTGGATCTGAAATTCTGAAGAATACGATTGAGTCAATCTGCATTGTAACGTTATCCTGTGTGATAACGGGCTGAGGTGGGAAGTCACAGTACTGTTCCTTTAAATCCACCTGTCTTGCTACTCTGTCGATAAAAGGAATCTTGAAGTGAAGACCAACGTCCCAGGTCTCCTTGTATGCACCAAGCTCCTCAACGACGTAGGAATGAGCCTGTGGTACGATCTTGATATTGGTAGCTAACAAAATGATTACGAGTACAACGAAAATTGCAATTATTGCGGCTGTCATTATAAGCCCTCCCTTTCAACAATAAGTTTTGCTCCTCTGACTTCTACAACCCTGACCTCTTCTCCTGCCTTTATTGTGATATTATCGACGCTTGAAGCTGCCATCCAGGTTGAGCCGTCCATATCTACTTTACCTGTGCCATGAAGATTGTCAATGTCGGTCTTGGCAATGAGTTTTCTGCCGATGATAGCATCTATATTGGTCTTCTTGAGCCTGTTGTTAAAATGTGCTGCTGCAATAGGTCTTACAAGAACCAGGACTACCACTGATACCACAAGAAAAGCTGCCACCTGAAGCCAAAGAGGTGCTCCGATAAGAGCCAGCAAAAGAGCTATCACTGCCCCTGCTGCAAACCAGATGGTAACAAGTCCCATGGTCATAAGTTCGATTACTGACATTACAACTGTGATGATCAACCAGATAATCGGTAATGAGACATCCATACACTCTCCTCCTTTTAGTAGATTATACTTCACTTTGCCCTTTGGCGGAAGTAGCTTATTGTTAATAGTCTTTTTACAAAAATATTGTCCTGTTATCTAATCTTTCCGCGCATTTTATGATAATATATAATAGTACAATTATTAACGTCATGCCGTTTGTATGGAGGCCAAAATGTCAAGTCAGATGTACAATATCTTCAAAAGCAGCTTAAACACATTCACAATGCCGGCAACCGTCATGTCTGTAAGAAAGAATCCTGACGGAACCTGCGGTGAAATAAGGTTTTTTGCCATCAATGAGATCTTTAAAAAGAGTTCCTACGACCTCTTTTCAAAAATGGAAGGTGGGTCATCTGTCAGCTATGAGGAATTTGATAAGCATATCGAGGGTCAGCTCTACACCTCTCATATTCCGAAAGAGCCCAAGTTTGAGGCCATAGTATTTGACGCAGCCTGGAATGGTAAGCATATCAACACCTATGTTGATACCACCAAGATGTACGGCTACTGGACCGAAGATATCCTCTTCCCTGTTGTTGCTCCCGGCTGTGAAGACGAGGAGGAGCCTGACGTTAAGTACTGTCAGTTCATGTACACCTTGAACAGAGAGATGGATACAGGCAAGTTTGCTTCTGTTTCTCCTGACATTTCCAGCTTCGTCATCAAGTCCTGTCTTGAGCTTCGTAACGAAAATGACTTCTCAGACAGCATAAATACTGTTATTAAAGATCTTCGTGAATATACTGATTCCTATGCTGCAGCAATTCTCACAGTCCTTAGTGATCAGCAGAAATTTGATGTTATAAGTGAATCTGTCAGAAATGACGAGATCTGCATAAAAGACATCTTCACACATTTCCCGTATGAAATAGTTGATAGCTGGGAAAAACTCTGCAGAGAGACCGACAGCATAATCATCAAAGATGAAGCCGATATGGCTCACTACGAAAAGCTTGCCGGGCCATGGGTTAAGACCCTTCGAGAGAACGATGTTAAGAGCCTTTGCCTCTTCCCTCTCACCCACAACGGTGTGATCACAGGTTATCTCTATATCACAAACTTTGATGTATCGAATATGGAGAGGATCAAACAGACCATTGAGCTTGTATCCTTCTTCCTGACTGCGGAAGTTGCAAACCACACCTTCCTCGAGAGACTTGAGTATCTCAGTAACGTTGATATGCTAACCGGCGTATTTAACCGTAACTGCATGAACGTCAATGTAGATGAGCTGGCGATCAAACTTGAGATCTTCCCTCAGCCCTTCAATATTGCCTTCTGTGACCTCAACGGTCTTAAGAGCATTAATGATAACGGCGGACATGATCAGGGTGATAAGCTCCTTGTATATGCAGCTGATGTGTTAAAAGAGATATTCCCTGACGATAAGATCTACAGAGCAGGTGGTGATGAGTTTACTATCATCTCCTTTGACAGCAAGCCACAGTTTGAAGAAAAGATCAGGATCCTTAGGGAGCGGGCATCTGATCCCGAATGGCTCTACTTTGCAATAGGCTACTATCACGACGAATCAGACGGACAGCTAAGACTCGCCATGAGATATGCCGATGAGGAAATGTATAAAGACAAGGATAAGTTCTACGAAAAATATCCTGATAAGAGAAGATAAAAAACACGCCCCGGAAATAATCCGGGGCGTTAATTTTTTTATTAAGTTCGGCTCTCGAAATTAAAACTTACCAGCCTTAGCAGCCTCTTCGATAGAAACAGCTGTTGAAACAGTCATACCAACCATAGGGTTGTTACCTGCGCCGATAAGACCCATCATCTCAACGTGAGCAGGAACTGATGAAGAACCTGCGAACTGAGCATCTGAGTGCATACGTCCCATAGTATCTGTCATACCATAAGAAGCTGGGCCTGCAGCCATGTTATCAGGGTGAAGTGTACGTCCTGTACCACCGCCTGAAGCAACTGAGAAGTACTTCTTACCAGCCTCAGTACGCTCCTTCTTGTAAGTACCTGCAACAGGATGCTGGAATCTTGTAGGATTGGTTGAGTTACCTGTGATAGATACGTCAACGTTCTCCTTCCACATGATAGCAACACCTTCCTGTACATCGTTAGCGCCGTAGCAGTTAACCTTTGCACGAGGTGAATTTGCATCCTTTGAGTAGCACTTTCTGAATACTTCCTTAACCTCACCT
This sequence comes from Butyrivibrio sp. NC2007, assembly GCF_000421405.1. Classification (GTDB taxonomy): domain Bacteria; phylum Bacillota; class Clostridia; order Lachnospirales; family Lachnospiraceae; genus Butyrivibrio. The sequence continues at coordinate 128,948 of NZ_ATWY01000011.1, read as the reverse complement.
GTGTAGTAGTCATACTCTGTCTCTACATATGTGAAGCCGTTGATACGTGAAATGATCTGAGCAGCGTCTTTTCCAAGACCGTTAAGGATAACTCTAAGAGGTTTCTGACGAACCTTGTTAGCCTTCTCTGCGATACCGATAGCACCCTCAGCAGCTGCGAATGACTCGTGACCGGCAAGGAATGCGAAGCACTCTGTATCCTCTTCAAGAAGCATCTTACCAAGGTTACCATGTCCAAGACCTACCTTACGGCGGTCAGCAACTGATCCGGGAATACAGAAAGCCTGAAGTCCGATACCGATTGCTGCAGCTGCATCAGCAGCCTTGCGGCAGTTCTTCTTGATTGCGATAGCTGCACCTACTGTGTAAGCCCACTTTGCGTTCTCAAAGCAGATAGGCTGAATGCCCTCGATGAGGCTGTACACATCAATGCCAGCTGCCATTGTAATCTCTTTACATTCTTCGATGGAAGAAATCCCATACTCCTTAAGGCAAGCCAGGATCTGGGGCTCTCTTCTTTCATATGATTCAAATAAAGCCATTATTATTATTCCTCCTTACCTATTATTCATGTCTGGGATCGATGCATCTAACTGCATCATTAACACGACCATACTGTCCCTTAGCCTTCTCAAGAGCTGTGTTAGCATCATCACCGGCCTTGATGAAGTCCATCATCTTACCAAAGTTAACATACTTGTATCCGATAATCTCATCGTTCTCATCAAGAGCGATATCTGTGATATATCCGTCTGTAAGCTCGAGGTAACGAGGTCCCTTCTCAAGTGTTCCGTAAGTTGTACCAACCATTGAACGGTTACCCTTACCAAGATCCTCAAGACCTGCACCGATCTGAAGTCCGTCCTCAGAGAATGCAGACTGTGTTCTTCCGTAAACGATCTGAAGGAAGAGCTCTCTCATAGCTGTGTTGATAGCATCACAAACAAGGTCTGTGTTAAGAGCTTCGAGAACTGTAAGTCCAGGAAGAATCTCAGAAGCCATAGCTGCTGAATGTGTCATTCCGGAACATCCGATAGTCTCAACAAGAGCCTCCTGAATGATTCCATCCTTAACATTTAAGGAAAGCTTGCAGCAACCCTGCTGTGGAGCACACCAGCCAATACCATGTGTATAGCCTGAAATGTCCTTTATTTCTTTTGACTTAACCCACTTTGCCTCTTCCGGAATGGGAGCTGCGCCATGGTGTACCCCTTGTGTTACAGGGCACATGTTTTTTACCTCTGTTGAGTAAATCATGTGAAAATCTCCTTTCGTATTGTAAAGTAATTTGCATTACTCACTCACGTTTTGTACACTTTTAAGCCGTGCCAATACATATTTTTGCATAATTCGCGGTACTTTTCAACAGATATGATAGAAATTTAACATTTATTTTACTCTCAGATGAATTTGTACACATCGTCGTAGTCGTAGGCCGAAATAACCTCAATAATATTCTCTACCCTATCTCTCTCATCTTCGGGAACAGCGGAGTTTTTCAAAAGCTCTCCGATGCTCTCCACTTCTTTGTAATGGCCGTTATCAAGGTGAGACCTAAGGCTCACATAGATACTTTTAAGTTCATTTCTATCCAGAACTCTTCTTCCGTCTTCGCTTACAGGCTTCTCATCGGGAACAACTATCCTATTGGTAAGATCTCTGTAGAGAAGCATCAGGTCACTCAGACCGTCAAACAAAGTCTCCTCATCACCGACTCTTCCTGCCTTTTCAAGCTTCTCAGCAAGGTCAGCGAGTTCAGAAGCACCGATGATCCTTGACGAGCTCTTTATACCGTGAACCATGGTTGTCAGATTCAGGATATCACTCTTCTCCCAGTAGGACTCAATATCAGCAATGGTCTGCGGCGCTGAGTCTTTATAGGTGCGAAGTGTCTCAAGGTATGATGATTTATCTCCGCAGTGCTTGATTCCGATAAATACGTTAAGTCCCTCAAGCTCATAGAGTGCCATTGGAATCTCATCCGTCTTCTGAGGAACATTTCCTTCCTTGGATACAGGACAGATCTTGTCATTTGGAAGATACTTGATGATCATATCCTCCAAAGCTGACGGATTTATAGGCTTAGCCAGATAATCATCAAATCCCGCAGAGATGTAAACCTCTCTCATTCCGGCAATTGCATTGGCTGTAAGGCATACGATCGGTGTCTCAATATTGGGATTGTCCTTCATGGCCTTTAATTCCTTAAGGGCTTCGATGCCGTCCTTATGAGGCATCATGTGATCAAGGAAGATAAGGTCATACTTCTTTCTTGATGCTCTCTCAATGCACTCATCGGCACTGATTGCTTCATCAATACGAAGCTTGGTGTGCTTTAAGAGGTTCTTAAATACTGTAAGGTTAACCGGAGTATCGTCAACCACAAGAACGTTTGCATCAGGAGCCGTAAACTTCTCCTTATATTTGCTTCTCTCTACGATTGACTTTCTGAAGGCTGCTTCGAAATCACCGACAGCATCCCATTTAAGTACTTCCTGCTTAAGAGTAAAGCTAAATGACGAGCCCTCTCCGTACACACTTTCAACTTCAAGAGTTGACCCCATGAGGTTAAGGAGCTTCTGAGTTATGGTGATTCCAAGACCTGTTCCCTCTACTCCCTGATTCTTCTTTTTATCAAGTCTCTCAAAAGCTTCGAAGATCTTATTGATCTCCTCTTCCTTAATGCCTATTCCCGTGTCTTTTACACTGAAGTTTAAAAGAACACTCTTGTCATCGCCGGGCATTCTTGCATAGCCAAGGCCTATGGTCACACTTCCCTCTTTAGTGTACTTAACCGCATTAGTAATGAGGTTTGTGACAGCCTGTTTAATCCTAATCTCATCACCCCTTAGGTAATTCGGAAGGCCACTGTCTATATTAAGCTCCAGCAAAAGACCTTTTTCCTCTGTCATGGACTTAGCAATGTTTACCAGGTCATTGAGCACGGAAGAGATTTCGTACTCGATGGGTACGATTTCCATTTTGCCGGCTTCTATCTTGGTGAAATCAAGAATATCGTTGATAATTCCAAGAAGCGTCTTACCTGAGGATAAGATGTGTCCTGAATACTCAAGAATATTCTCATCCTTACTCTCCCTTAGGATCATCTCATTCATGCTAAGGATGGAGTTCATCGGAGTTCTTATATCATGTGACATGGATGAGAGGAAAACATCCTTGGCCTTGTTGGCTTCTTCTGCCTCTCTTACAGCTATACCAAGCTGGATATTCTTTTTCTGAAGCTCTTTTGCATCTGCTTCTCTCTCTGATGCTCTCCTCTTATTAGAGATTACCTCTTTGATGAGGGAAGCAACAATTATTGAAGAAATCACAAAAACGATCAGGACCGCAAACCACATGTTATCAAGTATTGAGTCCTTCAGGCCATACTTGTAGAGGTCTCCGGAATATCTAAGTGCCATATCCTGGATCTGGTCGTTTCCTACTACATTGAGTCCCCTGTTTAAAAGCTTTAAAAGTCCCTCATGTCCCAGATGAACACCAAAGCATCTCTCATCCACTTTGCTCTGCTGCTTAACCGAGAGCTCTCTGTACTTGCGGTTCTTAAGGATATTGTTGACGCGCATACCGTTTAAGGTTGTGCATCCTGCCTTGCCCTCAATTACCGCATCCAAGGCTTCTTCTATGGAGTCATAGAATGTAACCTGCGCATTGGGGAAATTGCTCTTAACAAAGTAATACTGCATGCTGTTGTTCTTGTTAAGTGCAAAAGTAGAGAGCTTGGACTCTGTGTATTCTCCCGAATAAACGATGGCTGTGGTTGAAGCTATAACCGGATTAGTCTGGTAGATGTTGTTTTCCTCAGAAAAATAGAATCCTCCGCCAACAGGGAATGCTGTTTCAATCTGATGCTCTCCGATAGCGGTGATCATATCATCATAGCTGTCATAACCGATATACTCAACAGAAAGTGTGCTTATTCCAAGTTCCCTGAGCATCTCAGGTATAAGGTCTTTTACCAGACCTGTGACATTTCCCTCTTTATCGGTATCAGAATATGGAATATAGTTGTTCAGATAACCCACTCTCAAGGTGTCATGCTCAGAAAGCCACCTCTTTTCAGCACCCGAAAAGCTCCTGCTGGTGATGCTGGATGGATAATACTTGATATTAAGACCGTTTATGTAGTTAGGCTCTTCGATCATGATCTGTTCCTGAGCCTCATTGAGTTCATTAAGCAGGTCCTGTCTGTTTATATTTACACACAGATAGTAATCGGTAGCTCCAAAGGCATACAAAAGCTCTGCATTCTCTCTGTTATAGGTTCCGTTACTCTCAGCAACATAAACATCAAGCTCTTCATTATCAAAGGCTGCAACCATCTCATCCGCTGATTTAAAGGTCACAACATCAGCCAGTATGTTGTGAGATTCTAAGAACTCATTAAGAGTTGTAACAATGGCACTTTCCTGGACACCGATCTTCTTGCCCGCCAAAGTCGCGGGAAGATTATTTATGGAATCATCAAAAGCATGCTTAACAAGGTTGTAGGTCTCTCTTCCCATGGAGTTTCTGGGATAACCTATAACGCCCTCTCTCTCCGGTGTGTAAGCAAGGCCTGCCAAAAGGTCTATATCCCCTGCCAAAAGCTTTCTGTAAAGATCTGAAAAGCTTCCGTAGACATACTCATACTCCCATCCTGTATATTCAGCGATCTTCTGGTAGTACTCGTAGGCGTATCCTTTTCTGACCCGGCCTTCTCCGGCTCCTTCCTGGAATATCTCATTCTCGAAATAGCCGACCTTAACCTTCTTTTGCTCATCAGCAGCATAAGCTATGGCAGAAGGCCTAATGGAAGTAAGTATCATACATATTGCAAGTAGAAAAAGGATTGCCGGTCTTCTCTTTTTACTTCTTTTGTGTTCTTCCATTCTTCTTTTCCTTCGTGGTCTTATAAAACGGTGCCACATAATCGAACCTGGATCTTAAGGCATTTCTGTAGTCGTTTTGTTTGACCATATTGGTGCGCTTTGTTACAAAATCGTTGAGCTTATTAAGGTACTCCTGCTCAGAGATGGAGCCGTCTGCAACCCCCGTAAGTCCCTTCTCCCAGCTGGCAGTAAGAGCCGGATTGAGCATGGGCTTCATTGAGCAGAGCACAGTCTCATAGACCATCTCTCCCATCTGCGTAGGAGTTATGATCTGAGTCTTTTTATTGAGGTTTAGATAACCTATATTAAAGAGCTTGGTAAGGATACCGGCTCTTGTCGCACTGGTTCCGATTCCCGAACCCTTTATCTGAGCACGAAGCTCTTCATCTTCTATGAACTGTCCGGCATTTTCCATGGTGAGGATAATAGTTCCGGAGCTGTATCTCTTGGGCGGAGAAGTCTCTCCCTCCTTGATCTCAAAGGATTCTATGGGGAGCTCATCGCCCTTTTTAATCTTCTTTAGGTATTCAAAAAGTTCTTCATCCGTTACGGTCTGTTCTGCATCTTCACCATCCTTAGGAGCCTCTTCCTCGCTATCCTTATTATCCTTCTTTTTAGAGAAGGAGTAGTCCATTACGTGAAGATAGCCCTTCCCGGTAAGGATCTTGAAATTGGCGAAAAAATGTTCTCTCTTGCCTTCATTATCAAGGTTTGGCAGAGATAATTCCAGTCCTACTTTCTGATAAGTTGCAGGTGGATAAAAAACTGCAAGAAATCTCCTTACTATTATCTCATAAACAAGGGCAGATGTGGGACTTAATGACGAAATTGCCGAAAATCCCTGTCCGGTTGGAATAATAGCGTAGTGGTCGGTGATTGCCTTGTCATTTACATATCTCGTCTTGGCGATACCCTTATAGGACTCATGCTGAAGTATGGCTCTTGCAAATACCGAGCAGGGCTCATAGGCCGTAAGGCCCTTTATGTTCTGATCGATAACCTTGGCAATGGCAGAGGACATAACTCTGGCATCGGTTCTTGGGTAGGTCGTAAGCTTTTTCTCGTAGAGCTCCTGTGCTATGGCCAGAGTCTCATCGGGATTTATCTTAAATAGTCTTGAGCAGTCGTTCTGAAGCTCCGCAAGGTTATATAAAAGCGGAGGATTCTTGACTTCCTTTTTGGTCTCGCATTTTTCAACTGTGGCACTTCTATCCCTCGTGCCAACTTCCCTGATCAACTTCTCTGCACCTTCTTTTGCCTTAAAGCCCTTTTCGCTGTACAGTTCAGGTGATCCGTCAAAGTGAGAATCCTGCGTCACTCTCCACTCGGCATCGCACTTCTTGCCATTTATCATCGCTCCTGCGAGCACTCTGTAGAAGGGAGTCTTAACGAAGTTTCTGATCTCTCTCTCCCTGTCAACGACGATACCAAGAACGCAGGTCATAACTCTGCCGACGCTGATCACGCACTTATCAAGTCCCAAATAGTTCTTGATAGAATACGCATAGCGCAGTGTCAGGGCTCTTGAGAAGTTGATACCCATAAGGTAATCTTCCTTGGCGCGCAAAAACGCTGAAGCACCCAGGTTGTCATACTCGCTGTCATCCTTAGCTTCTCTGATTCCTCTTAGAATCTCCTCTTCTGTCTGGGAATCGATCCATACGCGCTTTCTTACCTTGCCCTTGACATTTGCCTGCATGTCAACAAGACGATAGATATATTCACCCTCTCTTCCCGAGTCGGTGCATATATAAATCGTATCCACATCATCTCTATTGAGTAAGCCTTTTACTATGTTGAACTGTTTTGAGACATTCCTTATAACTTCGTATCTATAGTTTTCCGGAATAAACGGAAGTGTGTCAAAAGACCACTTTGCAAATTTCTCATCATAGACCTCAGGATAGCTCATGGTTACCAGATGTCCGACGCACCATGTAACAATAGCATCATCGGACTCCAGGTAACCGTCTCTCCTGGAAAAATTCTTTTTAAGTGCACCGGCAAAAGCCTGTGCCACGCTGTTTTTCTCAGCAATATATACAGATTTATTAGCCATTCGTCAGCTCATCTATCCCTATCAGCCTAAGCTTACTGCCGGGCTTTAGAGACGCATCAACGATCCAGTCATCAAAGCCTGCTGTGGAAAAGAGATAGATAACATCTCCCTCAAGTCTTGCTTTTTTTGCGCAGTATTCAAGCTGATCAAGATCTGCATGGGTTATCTGTTTCTGCCACGAACAAAGCCCTAAGGCAGTATCTCCCATATCACTCTGAGCTATTATGTCAATGGTTCCTTCCTTGCCTATCCACTCGCCCTCATCACCGATCTCAAAGGGGAAAAGACCTCTCTCCTCGAGCCTTAGAATGTACTCACGGCAGACGCTCTTAAAGTGCTCACCGGCATAATTTTGAATTCCTGCAGATATAAATATATCATAAAATTTGTCGGCAGGCATCTGTAATAAACTGCTCTCATTCGGGAATATGAACCTGAAGTAAAAGTCAAGCAGAGGGTCCAAAATCTTATAGACACCCTTCATAACATTTTCTCTTCCGGCATTTCCGAACGAGTATGCCTTATAAGCAAAATCATGATGGATAAGGGTCTTTAGATAAACTGAAATCTTGGCTCTTGAAAAGCCTGTTGCATGATAAATGTCATTGAGCTTATTGGCGCCCTTTGCCATCTCCGAAAGCAGGGTATGATAGACGGATGTCTCTCTTAAGCTGTATTCGGTTAGGCGAAGTGCCTCCCCGTAAAGAAATGATCCCGGATCAAGAATGTTCTTGCACACATTCTCCTTAAAAGAAAGGGAATCATCAAAGTATCTCCAAAGGAGTGTCTGTCCGCCCAAAACAGAGTATGTAAGCACCGCATCCCTGTAGGGCATGTTTTTGAAGTAGCTTCTCATCTCCGAAAAAGGAAGGGGCTTTATCTTCCTGAATCCCGCAAGGGATGTGGACAAAGAGCCAAGGCTCTGTACCATGTTGTTCTCAACCCAGGACACGTCACTGCTTACAAGAAGAACAAGGATCTGTCTGTACTTGCCGTTCTTCTCAACAAAGCCTACCAGCTCCTTCATAAAGCTATCCGATGATTTGATTATGTACTCGAAATTCTTAATGACGAAGATCACGGGGTTTCTCCCCGCGCTTCCTATAGCAAGATCAAATATCTCTGTGTAGGTGGGATTCTCTGAAAGGCTGCTCTTTGTTTCCATCAGCTCTTTTTCCCAGAGCTTTATCTGCTCCCTGCTCGAGACACTCCTTGCAGTGTAAAAGACACTTCTTCTGTTCTCAATGAATTTAAAGAGCAGCGAGTTCTGCTCCACATTCCTGTGGCCGTAAACCACAAGAATGTTAGAGCGCCCACTGTCGTAGTATCTGTTTAAAAACGCCAGATCGATTTTTCTTATCTCTTCCATAACGTTCACTTTACATGAATTATTTTTTGTTGATATATCCGCTGGCCTTAAGAAGCTCTGCACACTCTACTGCACCGCCTGCTGCTCCACGCAGTGTGTTGTGTGAAAGACCTACAAACTTCCAATCGTAGATAGAATCCTCACGAATTCTTCCGATGCTTACTCCCATACCGTTCTCATAGTTAACGTCAAGAGTGATCTGAGGTCTGTTATCATCCTGCATATACTGGATAAACTGCTTGGGAGCACTTGGAAGACCAAGCTCCTGAGGAAGTCCCTTAAAGCTCTCAAGCTTCTCAATGAGCTGCTCCTTGGTAGGGTTCTTCTTGAATTTAACGAAAGCTGCAGCTGTGTGTCCGTAAAGAACAGGGATCCTGATGCACTGGCATGTGATCTTTACATCATCAGCAGGAACGATAACGCCGTTCTCTACCTTACCCCAGATACGAAGAGGCTCTTTCTCTGACTTCTCTTCCTCACCTGAAATGAAAGGAATTACGTTTCCTACCATCTCGGGCCACTCCTCAAAGTTCTTGCCTGCACCTGAAATAGCCTGATAGGTTGTAGCAACTACCTCATAGGGCTCAAACTCCTTCCATGCTGTAAGAGCGGGTGTGTAGCTCTGGATTGAGCAGTTGGGCTTAACTGCGATAAAGCCCTTTGATGTTCCAAGTCTCTTTTTCTGGAACTCGATAACATCCATGTGCTCAGGGTTGATCTCAGGAATGATCATAGGTACGTCAGGAGTCCATCTGTGAGCTGAGTTGTTTGATACTACAGGTGTCTCAGTCTTAGCGTACTCTTCCTCGATAGCCTTGATCTCGTCCTTAGACATGTTTACAGCTGAAAGAACAAAATCAACGTTCTCAGAAACAGCCTTAACATCTGTGACATCCTTGATAACGATGTTCTTTACAGAATCAGGCATAGGTGTTTCCATTTTCCATCTTGAACCAACTGACTCTTCATAGGTCTTGCCGGCGCTGCGAGGGCTTGCTGCAATTGTAGTAACCTCAAACCAAGGGTGATTCTCAATAATTGAGATAAACCTCTGTCCAACCATTCCGGTTCCGCCAAGAACCGCTACTTTTAACTTGTCGCTCATAATAGTTACTCCTCTCATATTCCTTTTTTCTTTTTATTTAAAGCTAAAAGATGACAGAAATTCATCGTTCGCTTCAATTACTTTTTTCATAACATCAGGGCTTGGTGCTCCGACTGTAAGTCTCTTTTCGACACAGGTCTTAAGAGAAATTGCATCAAATATATCCTCATCAAAGAGCTCTGAGAACTCCTTAAGCTCTGAAAGAGACAGATCATCAATTGCACATCCCTTGTCGATGCAGGCAAGAACCAGTCTTCCGATGACCGAATGTGCATCTCTGAATGGCATTCCCTTGTTTACAAGATAGTCTGCCGCATCTGTTGCATTGGTAAAGCCCTTTGTTGCACTCTTTTCCATGTTGTCCTTGTTGAACTTCAGAGTTGCAAGCATATCGGTAAAGAGTGTAAGGCAGTTTCTTACTGTATCCATGGCATCAAAAGCTGCCTCTTTGTCCTCCTGCATATCCTTGTTATAAGCAAGTGGTATTCCCTTCATTGTGGTAAGAAGGCTCATAAGATCGCCGTATACTCTTCCGGTCTTACCTCTTACAAGCTCTGCGATATCAGGGTTCTTTTTCTGTGGCATGATGCTGCTTCCTGTCGAGTAGGCATCATCTATCTCCACAAATCTGTACTCGTTGGAGTTCCAGATGATGATTTCCTCGGAAAGCCTTGATAAGTGCATCATTATTGTTGAAAGAGCTGACATATACTCTATCAGGTAATCCCTGTCCGATACGGAATCCATACTGTTAAGGGTAGGTCCCTCAAAATCAAGAAGCTCTGCAACATAATCCCTGTCCAAAGGATATGTTGTTCCTGCAAGAGCTCCGGCTCCAAGCGGACAGTAGTTCATTCTCTTATAGATATCCTTCATGCGAAGAAGGTCTCTTTTAAACATCTCAAAATATGCACCGAGATGGTGCGCAAGTGTTACGGGCTGTGCCTTCTGAAGATGAGTAAATCCCGGCATATAAGTCTCAAGGTTATCCTTCATGATACTGCTAAGGCACTTAAGCATCTCTTCCAGGAGATTTGCAGTGTTTTCGACCTCACCCCTGCAGTAGAGCCTCATATCAAGAGCTACCTGATCATTACGGCTTCTTCCTGTATGTACCTTCTTGCCGGCATCACCAATCCTGTCTATCAGATTAGCCTCCAGGAAGCTATGGATATCCTCATACTTATCTGTTATCTCAAGTTTACCATCTCTGACATCGGAAAGGATTGCATCAAGTCCGCAAATAATGGCATCTTTCTCCTCTTCCGATATTATTCCCTGTTTGGCAAGCATAGTGGCATGCGCCTTGCTTCCTCTTACGTCCACCTCCAGAAACCTCTGATCGAAGGTAATTGATGCGTTGAAAGTCCACGCCAGTTCATTGATGCTGCCTGTAAATCTTCCACCCCAAAGCTGTGCCATATGTTGCCTCCATTACTGTGATGTGTTAAAGTCTCAAAAATTATAATCCAAACTTAACATACAATCAAGTCCTAAACAATCGCTCTTTTTCACAAAAAATACTGCCACAGTCACCTGCGGCAGTACGTTTTTTTACAATCGGCCTTATAAAACTATAATATTTTCTTTCTTGGCATCCGCCTTGAATATCATCTTGTCATAAGTTTTTCTGTCGCTCTCAAGCCTGTAGATAACACCCGAGATGACAAATATGGTATTTGCATAGGCCATCTCAGTGATAACAGCGCTTGCTCCGTTACTCTTGTTTATCTCCTCTTCAAGAGATGCTATCTCAGCCTTCAGCTCTCTTATCCTGGTCTCTTTGGAAGCTACGGCTGCATTTATCTTGACCTTCCACTGCATAAGCTCACGGTTTCCGGCTCCGAGTTCCTTTAGCCTCTCCTTCTCGGTGTTCAAAGTCTCCAGCTGCTCAACTTCTCTGACTATACTCTTCTGAGCATTATTGTATTTTGAAAGGATACCGGAGTTTACACCAAGGTTGATGATGGTTCTGGCTCCTGACTTATTACCCACGGATGCTGCTTCTATTCCGTAAATACAGTTAATGGTTCCGCCGTAGATCATGCCGACTCTTCCGTAGGTCTTTACATAGCCTCTTGCTTCAACCTTACAGTTGATGAAGTAGTTGGCGGAAATATTCTCTCCGCTGATTGTAGCGCCTTCAAAATACTTGGCACATACATCGCCCTTTGCAGTGATTCCGCCTCGAATCGGACAGGTCACTCCGCCCTTTATGACAACTTCTCCGCCGGAAACAACAGTTGAGCTCTCAAGATGTCCACCTACGATCACATCTCCCGTTGCCTCTATCTCACTTCCAGAAAAGACATCTCCGACTACAAAGACTGTACCGTCATACTTGATCTTCTTGTCCGTTATCTTTACTTCCTGAACCACCATGAGCTTGGTTATCTCAACTTTTCCTTCTACCATACGTATAGCTCCGGTATAAGTTGCGACATAACTTATTCTGTCGTTCATGATCATAAAGCCGGTACCTTTGAGGATTGGTATCTCTTTTCCCGGAATTGCCTTTATGTAATTGCCGAATACATCGTATCCGTCAGTTCCCTTGGTGGCTTTGTGGTATTCAGCTATCTTATCTCCAACCTTTACAGGCTGCAGACATTTCATCTTATCAAGGTCACAGGTTCCGTCCTTAAGAAGCTCCGGCTCAAGTTCCTCGGAAGTATCAAAGAAGTACTCGTAGTATCCGTTACGTCCGTTGACAACCTCCATTCCTGCAGCTACTAAAGCTCTTATGACCGGCTTACCTTCACGGCCTATTTTCTTTACCGCTTCCTTGTCTACGCCATAGATAACCTTGGCTTTTTCAAGGAACTTAAAGATAATCTCCTCAGTATATTTTCTGCCATCCATTCTTTCAGGCAAAGTAAGGAAGCACATCATGTTACCCTCCTCAAAGTTGAGGTAGGTGTCACGGTGCTCAAGCATATCATTAACAAAGGCGTCTTCACCGGTTATTCTGCTGGGAGATACAGGTGAAGCTTCAGCTTTCTGATCAATGCTTTCGCCTTTTTTGCCACCTATATTTTCAGCAAGCATACTCTGACGTATGCGGCGCATATCTCTTGCTGTGTACATCAGAGATGAGAACTTGGATACATCAAGGCTCTCCTCAAGACCAAGTCTTATCTCTCTCATCTGATCAGCCTGATATAAAGGCTTGCAATACGGCTTTATGTCTAACTGATGCTCAAGACCGATACGCATCTCATACATCTGTTGCCAGCCGTAAGCAACATCTGCATACTGCTTGACATCAACGCCGTTTTCAAGGCCGATCCTGATTTCTCTGATGGTATCGCCTCTCATATCATCAGTGATGTATTTATCGATGGGAAGGCCTTTCTTTATGGCGATTCTCACCTCTTCAAGCTGTTCTGCATCAAATTTCCGTGCTATATATTTTGAAATATCAACCTTGTCCAAATATGCCTTGTGCATCTGATTCAGAATGCCGGCATTGTATCTGTCGATATCCTTCTGTTCAAAAACAAGGCCATCCTCAGCGCTCGTTCTTATGGCTCTCATCTTCAGATATGGCATGGTCACATGGGCATAATGAGATATATCAATACCCGCCTGGAGACCTTTTCTGATCTCTCTCATCTGAAGCGCATCAAAGGCAGGATCCTGATAGAAAATGATGGGAACTTCGCTTCCCTTTGTCAGACCGCGTCTGATCTCACGCATCTGGTCAGCAAAATATACTTTTTTGGCATAGGGAGTAACATCGATTCCGGCGACAAGGCCCTCTCTTATCTGCGAAAGCTGAGTTGTATCAAAGCCCTGCTCTCTGTAAGAAGACATATCTATGCCCTGATACATCTCAAGGCGTATCTCCTCCATGGCACCCCATGAAAGATTTGGATCCATGTATTTGCTTACATCGAGCTTATCGGACAAGCCTTTTCTTATCTCCGAAAGCTGAAGTGTATTGAAATGAAGGGACTTAAGCTTTTGTACATCGGCTCCCATCTCCTGACAGAGCTTTAATTCATTCTCATAGGAGTTTCCACTAAAGACATCCAGTCCCGAATATGAACTTGAAGCAGTACTTTCGTAACTTAAATTTGCCATAGATACCTCAAGACGGTCCAGTTATCGATACTACCTTATATTATAAATCAATATATCGTGCAAATGCACTATTAATTGACATATTTTCCCTATTCTATTAGACTTATTTTATAAATAATTAATAAGAAGGTAGGGGAAATAGTGAAAGACTTAAAACATCTGATTTTCTTCGAGAATCTGCTCCTTGAGGCAAACAATGAGCTGGTTCAAAAAGCACAGGCAGATGGCAATATTTGTGTTGCCTACGCCTGCGAAAACACTCCCGAACCACTACTTAATCTTCCGGGGTGTTTTTCCGCACGTCTCCGTGCACCAAGGACAGGATCCTTGGACATCTCCACTTACTACATGACAAGCTTTCTATGCGAATACAGCCGTGCTCTTTTAGAGCGCGCCATTGAAGGAGGCTATAATTTTGCTGACGCGGTAATTACTCCGGACGGCTGCTCTATGATGAATCGCTGCATAGAGAACATGGAACTTCTTAATACTCTTGGCAAGGGTAAGGACAAGTTCTTTTTCGAGTATATGGAGATTCCCATGAAGGCCGATGACAACGGTCTTAATCTCTATGTAGTTCAGTGCAGAAACCATATTTTAAAGCCGCTTAGCGAGAAATACGGCATCGATATTTCCGATGAGGCTATCAGGAAAGCCATAGCAGATCACAACCGCGTATGCGAGCTGATCCGTGCAATAGGTGATTTCAGGAAGGAAGAAAATCCACGTATCACCGGCTATGAATTTAATGTGATCACTCTGGCAACCTATGTTGCTCCTAAATATCTTTTACTGGATAAGCTCGAAGAGACTTTAGAGGAATTAAAGACCCGCGAGCCTGATGAGAAGAATGCTTTCAGGGCAAGGGTACTTGTTGTAGGCTCTGAAGTTGACGACACAGACTTTGTTAAGCTCATTGAGGACGCCGGCGCCTATGTATGTGCCGACCGTTTCTGCTACGGCTCTCTTCCGGGCAGAAATCCTATCATTTTAAACGATGAGGAAGATCCTCTTACTCAGATCTGCAGAGCTTATATGAACAGAGGTGAATGCCCTCGCTACATGAACACTGACAAAATGGATCACCGCAGGATCTACGTGGATGAGCTTGCCAAGGAATATAAAGCCGACGGCATTATCTACCAGCAGATGAAATTCTGCGACCCATGGGCTTATGAAAAGATGATGGGTTCAACTATCCTCAGAAACACTTACGGCTATCCTGTTCTTTCAGTTGACAGGCCTTACAGCATAGGTGTATCCGGACAGATGACCACCAGAGTACAGGCCTTTGTCGAGAGCATAGAGATTAAAAAGATTCAGCGAGGTGATGCAAATGGCTAAAGAGATTGGCGCCGACAGGCTCGGTGATTTTTATAAAGAGGGATCCCTGGTCAGAAAAAGACGTGAATGGCGCGGACTTGCGGACACAATGTACGACTATTCAAGATGGCTTAAGATCATGATGACACTTGGTAAATTCGTCTTGAAGCCAAGAAATGTAAAGGCCATGTTCAGATATCGCTGGATGGCCAACTACCTGGCAGTTCCCATGATGGTTGACAGACATACACAAGGTCTTAGAGGCGAGTACCTGCGTATCTGTCACGAGGAGCAGGACCTTGTTATCGACGACGTAGCCAAGCTCCTTGACTCACTCTTTAGGGGTGATCGCAGGATCGGCAATGACAAGAAGTTTTCAGATAAGGTGGTTCTTGTTGACGAAAACGAGATGACAGCTGTAATGATGGGCTTCCCCACTCTTAAATGTCTCTCAAGAGAAACTCCTTCCACCTATGTATCGGTTCTCCTTAATCAGTACGCTGCATGCCACTATATCGATGTGGCTCAGGAATACGGTCTTGCCGGAGACGTATGCCCCATGCCCGAGGCTGAGGCAGGTGTTTCCATAGACGATGATGCTCCGATCCTTGGTGCATGCGCTATCCAATGCAACACAACCTGCGACGGTTCACTTCTTGGTAACGGTGTAATCTCCCAGCGTCTTGAGAAGGAGAATGGAATCCCTGTATTCCAGCTTGCTGCTCCTCTTCGTCACAGAGAGGATGACGTTCAGGAATATGCTGCTCAGGAGATCAGAAACGCCATCGCCTTCATCGAGAAGCACACCGGCGTTAAATGGGACTGGAAGGCATACTTTGAGTGTGCAAAGCGTGTTAACTACGCAACCGAGTGCCGTCAGGAGTGGCTTGAAATGAACCGTACTCCTTACCCTCAGGTATTTGGTTCAAACCTTGCTCTCTACACAGAGACCAACTACATGGCCATCTGCGGAAGAGTTGCAGCCTTCGAGAAGGCAGATAAAAAGATAACCAAACTTGCTCGTCAGGCTTATGCAAAAAAGAAAATGGCAGCCAAGGAATACAGACACCGTGCTATCGTTTGGGGCGTTCAGTCCCACTACTACATGGACTTCCTGGTATGGCTCCTTAACTGCTGGGGTATTGTTCCTCTTACAGATATGCTTTCAATGGTATCCACCAAGAAGCTTGTCACCGAGGACACTCCCGAGAACAGAGAACAGGCCATCTACGATATGGCATGGCTTACTGAGAACATGATCATGAGAAACAGAACCCACGGCGGTTACAAGGTTCTTCTTGATGAGCTCTGGGAGTTTGTTGAGATGTTCAACGCAGACATGGTTATCCTCTGGGAGCACATGAGCTGCAAGGCCCTCGATGGAATGCATGGTCTCTTCGAAGAAAAGGCCCGTGAAAAGGGTATCCCTCTTGTCTGGGTATCCCACGACCTCTTCGATCCACGTATCATCTCCCGCCAGGGCGTTCGTGATCAGATCAACTCCTTCATGAGGACAGTATTTAACGAGGAGCCGATTGATCCATCACTTGAAGTTCTTCCGGATGAAAAGAGCTGGTAATGGAATTTCACTTAAATCTATAACACAAGGAGAAAAAGAAATGGCAACATTTTTGCATGTTATAAAAGTAATAGTGATCGTTATCGCTGCTCTCTTCGCCCTGACCTTCACTGTCTACATCTTCAACCTTGATATGAAGCTCACAGCAGCTATCTATCCATGGCTCAACAAGCAGTACGATAAGGTTAAGAGAGATCAGCACCTTTAATATTGATCGTATATGAAAAGAAGCCTGCCACGCAATCTGCATGGCAGGCTTAATTTTTGTTGAATTACTTAATTGTCTGATCTCCGCGAGGCTCAGCATACTTACTTCCTATATTTCCATGAAGTTCTTCTGTTATGTATGCCATAACTGCCTCGTCAAGAGGAATACCTGTGTCAAACTTCTCTGTTGCCTGTGAGAAACCATAATAGGTATCTCCACCATCAGAGATGAAGTTGTTTGTAACTACAGCATATGTATCTGTCTTAGAGAAAGGCTGATCATTAATACTCTCAATTGTTACCCTGTTAATGCTTGCAGGCTTATGATAAGTTGATGCAGGATATGCCGGGCCTGCTGCATATGACTTGCCGGTATTGATGGTAAATTTAATTCCTGTTGTCTGAGGGTAGCCACCAACGGGATCCGGTGTACAGAAGGTTGAAGCCTCAAGAGCCTCAAGAAGCTGCTCACCTGTTACATATACAACAGTAACTGTATTGCCGAAAGGAAGAACCGTGTTGACGTCTTTCTTGGTAACATCTCCGGCCTTAATTGGCGCTCTAAGTCCACCACCGTTTGTAATTGCTACCGCATGGGAAGGGTCAACAGATATTGAGCCTGCATCCTTTGTAACTGTCCAGAGCATTGCCTCTGATACAAGGTCGCCCATGTTGGTCTCCTGAGTTCTGTTTCCGGGTGCTTTCTCACCGTTAAGATTAACCTCGCTCTTAGCAAATACAACATCATACTCAGCGTTTATTCTTTTGATAATGTTTGTTGTGATCGCATCTGCTACTACTTCCTTCTGAAGTCCGTCAAGACTAAGGACATAGCTGTTTTCAATCTTCTTTGTAGCATCATCGATAACAAGAACGCCGATGGTCTCAAGCTTAGTTCCTGTAGATTCCATCTGTTCCTTGCCTTCAGCACTCATAACTGTGTGTGAATGTCCATCAAAAAGAAAATCTATACCCTTTACATGATCATAGAAGATATCGCTGCTGATGCCTTCTCTTGCAGCTTCTTTATCAACTCCAAGGTGAGCAAGGCAGATAACAAGATCAGCGCCCTGTGCCTTGAGCTCATCTACCTGCTTCTGTCCACAGGCATACAGATCACCCTTTGAAAGGAATGTAAGTCCCTTAATAAATACAGGATTGGACTTAGTCTGTGTCTCGGGTGTATTTACACCAAAGAATCCAAGCTTAAGACCTGACTTTGTTGTATACATGGTATTGGGATCAAAAATAGGATTGCCATTTGCATCAAGAATGTTAGCGCAGACTGTCTTAAACTTACCAACTGCAATATTAGCGCGCAGCTGAGTCTGGCCATAATCAAATTCATGATTACCGATGGTAATTATGTCATATCCCGCTGCATTCATTGAAGTAACAGCATCAGCTCCCTTTGACTGAGCTACATAAGAAGTACCCTGGGAGAAGTCTCCGGAATCAACCAGAATAACTTCAGCTCCCCTCTTCTGGAAGTTCTGCTTAACAGATGCTATATAAGCATAACGTCCGATAGCTCCGTGAACATCATTGGAATGAAGAATGATTGTCTTGCCGGAAAGATCGGCAGGAACATCGGCAATTGTCATGACCTCTGCTATAGGATTGTAAGCAAAAGCTGTCAAAGCTGTAGCTCTTGTGGCTAATACCATTGCCAATACAAGAAGAACTGATAATACACTTTTTAAAACTCTTTGTCTTTTCATACACTTTCCTCCTAAGAAATATTTAGAGTACATCAATCATTATATAATTCACGGGCTACAATTCATACAGTATTCTGACAAATTAAAATTGGTCAAAATTGTGCAGTTTCACCATAAAAAAGAGACATCTCTTTTATGGGGCCCAGAAGATCCTCCGGCAGGAACAGTTTCCCCATTCCCGTCCCCAGATCAATCTTTGGTTTATTGGCTCCATGGAAGTCAGAGCCTCCGCTCACAGCAAGGTTGTACTTAGCTGCCAGTTCTTTTATCTGCCTCTCTTCTGAGGGACTGTAGGTTGAGTAGATGGCCTCTATTCCCTTAAGCCCGGCGTCTTTTAGCCTTGACACCAAGGCATCAAGCTTTCTGTCGCTCATATGATACAGTATGGGATGAGCCAAAATAGGTACTCCACCGGCTTCAAGCACATAGCCAATGGCTTCCTCCGGTGATATCTTTTCTCTTTCAACGTAGTATGGGCAGTTGTCTCCTATGTATTTATCAAATACCTCGTTTCTGTTCCTGGCATATCCCCTGTCCACCATGAACCCCGCATAATGGGCTCTTGTGAGCACAGCTCCCGGAAAAGAGCTGACAAGCTCCTCGTAGGATATTGGAATGCCGGCTTCCTCAGATAGCTTTTTGCACATCTTCTTGTTTCTCTCAGTTCTTGAGTCAATGAATTGCTGCAGCTTACCGGTAAATTCAGTGTTGTGATGATCTATATAGAGTCCGACAATATGAACGTCTTTCCCCTCTTCCACAGTAGAAAACTCAATTCCCGGGACAAACTCCATATCAGGATAATTCTCTTTTACATATAAAGCTCCCTCATCAAGGCCATCAACCGTGTCATGGTCGGTAAGGGCAATGGCGGAAAGGTTCTTCTCATGGGCATAGTCCATAAGCTCTTTTACCGAAAAGGTTCCATCTGAACAGTTTGAATGTGTATGTAAGTCTATTCCTCGCATTTTAAACCTCCAACATCCCCTATTTTATCATAAAAAAGAGAACCACCCGTATTGGATGGTTCTCTAAAGATCATTTAATGATCAATTATTTGTTTCTAGCCTCTTTGTAAGCCTTAACTGCAGCGTCAACGCCTGCCTTAAGACCCTCAAGACCAGCCTTGGCAACCTCAGCTGACTGCTCAGCGAGCTCCTTAGCGATCTCCTCAGCCTTCTTTGCAGCCTCTTCAAGCTTAGCCTTTGTCTCGTCATCTACGAAAGACTTTGTGTCTGCACCACACTTGTCGCACTTCTTCTCAGCCTTCTCAGCGATAGCAGCCTGAGCAGCAGCAAGTCTAGCAACAGGAACACGGAAAGGTGAGCATGATACATAGTCAAGTCCGATCTTGTGGCAGAACTCAACTGATGAAGGATCTCCACCGTGCTCTCCGCAGATACCTACATGAAGTGAAGGATTTACAGGCTTACCGAGCTTGAGTGACATCTCCATGAGCTTACCAACACCTGTCTGGTCAAGCTTAGCAAATGGATCGTTCTCAAAGATCTTGGTGTCATAGTATGCATTGAGGAACTTACCAGCGTCATCACGTGAGAATCCGAATGTCATCTGTGTAAGGTCGTTTGTACCGAAGCAGAAGAAATCAGCTTCCTTAGCGATCTCATCAGCTGTAAGAGCAGCTCTTGGGATCTCGATCATTGTACCAACTTCGTAGTCAAGCTTAGCACCTGCAGCAGCGATCTCAGCATCAGCTGTCTCTACTACTATCTGCTTAACATACTTAAGCTCCTTAACTTCGCATACAAGAGGGATCATTATCTCAGGCTTAACGTTCCAGTCTGAGTGAGCCTTCTGTACTTCAAGAGCAGCACGGATAACAGCCTTTGTCTGCATCTTAGCGATCTCAGGATATGTAACTGCAAGACGACATCCTCTGTGACCCATCATAGGGTTGAACTCGTGAAGAGAATTGATGATAGCCTTGATTTCGTCTACGCTCTTGCCCTTAGCGTCAGCAAGCTTCTTGATCTCGTCCTCAGTTGTAGGAACGAACTCGTGAAGAGGTGGATCAAGGAATCTGATTGTAACAGGGCATCCCTCAAGAGCCTCATAGAGCTGCTTGAAGTCGTTCTGCTGATAAGGAAGGATCTTCTCAAGAGCAGCTTCTCTCTCTTCTACTGTATCTGAGCAGATCATCTCACGGAATGCAGCAATTCTGTCTTCCTCGAAGAACATGTGCTCTGTACGGCAAAGACCGATACCCTCAGCACCAAGCTCTCTAGCCTTCTTAGCATCAGCAGGTGTATCAGCGTTTGTACGAACCTTAAGTCTTCTGAACTCATCAGCCCATGCCATGATACGTCCGAACTCGCCGGCGATCTTAGCATCAACTGTTGCGATCTGACCATCGTAAATGTTACCTGTTGTACCATCGATTGAGATGTAATCTCCCTCGTGGAACTCTTTTCCTGCAAGAGTGAACTTCTTGTTCTCCTCGTCCATGTTGATGTCGCCACAACCTGATACGCAGCACTCACCCATACCACGAGCAACTACTGCAGCGTGTGATGTCATACCACCACGAACTGTAAGGATACCCTGAGCAGCCTTCATACCTGTGATGTCCTCAGGTGATGTCTCAAGACGAACAAGAACAACCTTCTCGCCTCTCTCAGCCCAAGCTACAGCGTCATCAGCTGTGAATACAACCTTACCGCAAGCAGCTCCGGGTGATGCGCCAAGACCCTTTCCAAGAGGAGTAGCAGCCTTAAGTGCAGCAGCGTCGAACTGAGGGTGAAGAAGTGTATCAAGGTTACGAGGATCGATCATTGCAACTGCCTCTTCAGGAGTCTTGTGTCCCTCGTCAACAAGGTCGCAAGCGATCTTAAGAGCAGCAGGAGCTGTTCTCTTACCGTTACGGCACTGAAGCATGTAGAGCTTCTTGTTCTCTACTGTGAACTCCATATCCTGCATGTCATGGTAGTGATTCTCTAAAGTCTCACAAACCTTGATGAACTCTGCATAAGCCTCAGGGAATTCCTGCTCCATCTGAGCGATTGGCATAGGTGTACGAACACCTGCAACTACGTCCTCACCCTGAGCGTTGATAAGGAACTCACCCATGAGCTTGTTCTCACCAGTAGCAGGGTCACGTGTGAATGCAACACCTGTACCTGACTCATTGTTAAGGTTACCGAATACCATAGGCATTACGTTAACAGCTGTTCCCCATGAGTAAGGGATGTCGTTGTCACGACGATATACGTTAGCACGAGGGTTATCCCATGAACGGAATACAGCCTCGATAGCAAGCTTAAGCTGCTCTACAGGATCTGAAGGGAAGTCCTTACCAAGCTGGTTCTTGTACTCGGCCTTGAACTGCTCAGCAAGCTCTTTAAGATCTGCTGCTGTAAGGTCAACGTCAAACTTAACGCCCTTCTTCTCTTTCATCTGGTCGATAAGCTGCTCGAAGTACTTCTTACCAACCTCCATAACTACATCAGAGAACATCTGAATGAAACGACGATATGAATCATATACGAAACGCTCGAAAGCAGGATCAGGATTGCCCTTGATCATAGCTGCTACAACTTCGTCATTAAGACCAAGGTTAAGGATTGTATCCATCATACCAGGCATAGATGCACGAGCACCTGAACGAACGGAAACAAGGAGAGGATTCTGAAGATCACCAAACTTCTTGCCGTTGATCTCTTCCATCTTCTTAACGCCTTCCATAGCCTGAGCCATGATCTCGTCGTTAATCTTACGACCATCCTCGTAATACTGTGTACAAGCCTCAGTTGTGATTGTGAAGCCCTGTGGTACCGGAAGGCCAATGCTTGTCATCTCAGCAAGGTTAGCACCCTTACCACCGAGGAGGTTACGCATTGTCATGTCACCTTCACTAAACATATAAACCCATTTGTTCGCCATGTTTTTACCTTTCTTACCGGAATACAGTCCGGTAACCTTTCATATATACATTTTTTATAACTACTGTGTGATTAATACACAGGAATTACCTTATGATGGTATAAAGCTGTCAAAAATATAAATGTCAAAGTCCTCTTTAGCTGCTTCAAGCTGCTCCTGATCCTTGATAGTCCAGGCAGCGGTAACACATTTGTACAAATGTCTGCAAAGCTGCATTGAAAGACTCTTTGGATATTTGCGGTTAAACGCAATAAAATCCGGTTTTGCCAAAAAATTGAAAAACAGATTGGTGAGTATAAAATACAGTGCTCCTTTAAATTCCTCGGGCTTATCCCTGTGGAACTGATCTGAAAGCTGACCCCTGAAAATCTCGGGGCGATGTCTTCTGTACCAGATTATCCCCAACGGATTAAAAGATTCAATACAGTACACACCTTTGTAGTTTCTAAGAAGCGTATCTACCTTAGGACATACGGACAAATCTCCTCGCTCGATCTTAAGCTCAATGATAAGCGGAACCTTTCCGTCTACAAGCTTAAGAAAATCTTCAAACCTCGGTATCTTTTCTTCAGAATTTAGAATATGAAACTTCTGAAGTTCCTCAAAGGTATAATCGATAACCTTACCGGCTACGCCTATGCTGCCATCTTCGTTTCTGACTGCATCTTCCGGTATCTCACTGCCTGAGTATCTTGCTACTCTTGCCAGTGTGAAATCATGGAAAATTACCGGAACACCATCCC
This sequence comes from Butyrivibrio sp. NC2007, assembly GCF_000421405.1. GTDB lineage: Bacteria > Bacillota > Clostridia > Lachnospirales > Lachnospiraceae > Butyrivibrio. The sequence continues at coordinate 105,964 of NZ_ATWY01000011.1, read as the reverse complement.
TGGTCAGCTGAACATCGCACTCTATTCCATATCCTGCCATAACAGCCTTGCCAAAAGCAGCCATTGTGTTCTCCGGGGCATCGGTATTGTTATCATGAAGTCCCCTGTGAGCATAAAGGACATTCAGGTATGGTTTTCTGTCAGGTCTCCTTGTCATTCTTGGCATGATAATAAGTAAGTAAAGAACTGCCAAAACTGCCAGAACTATGCATAAAACCTTGATTGTAACCATCAAATCACTTCCTGAAATTGATAAATTTATAACTTGTCCGCCAATTATTTTACATTGTCTTCCTTGATTACGCAAGAAATATAGTGCCTATAATGGAAAAAATTCTGTGAAGTGATTGTAAAAAGTTTATTTTTACACTATTCTTAATTCATATCCTATACAAAAAGGGGGATTTTGGGGGAAATGAAACTAAATTATAGGAGAACCATTCTAATTGGACTTGCATTTTTGTCCATCACAGCTTTCTGGCAGTTCTACGACAACGAGATTCCAAAGATACTCAAATACAACTTTGGCCTGGGCGAGACTCTTACCGGCGTTATAATGGCCCTGGACAATGTCCTTGCGCTGTTTCTTCTTCCGCTTTTCGGAGCTCTCTCCGACAAGACAAACACAAAGCTCGGAAAAAGAACTCCGTACATCTTATTCGGAACCATATCTGCCATGGTACTTTACTTCGTGCTCATCCAGGTAGCAAAGCCTTCCGGCAGCCTTATCTTCTTTATTATAGTGCTTCTGCTTCTTCTCGTAGCCATGGGTACATACAGATCACCTGCCGTATCGCTTATGCCTGACCTTACACCGGCTCCGCTTCGAAGCTCAGCTAATGCCATAATCAATCTCATGGGAGCTCTCGGTGGTGCTTTCACTCTGGTTCTTACCATGGTATTCATTGACAGCAATACTTCAGCTGCTGAAGTCAACTACACTCCTATCATGTGTGGCGTACTTGCGATCATGGGCATAGCAGTCCTGGTACTTCTTCTTACGGTAAAAGAGCCTGTCATAGCCAAAAAGATACAGGAAGAAGGCGGACTTCACTCCCTTGGTGAAGAGCTTGAAAACGAAGAAGGGAACAATGCAAACAAAGGTAAAGCTCTTCCAAAAGACGTATTTAAGAGCCTTGTATTCCTATTATTATCGGTTGCATTCTGGTACATGGCATACAACGCTGTCACCACTGCTTACACCAGATATGTCAGCGAAGTCTGGCACCTTAACGGTGATGGCTACGCAATGACCATGATGATTGCCATGGTTGCAGCCATCATCAGCTATGTTCCCGTAGGTATTGTTTCCAGCAAGATAGGACGAAAGAAAGTAATACTCTTTGGCGTAGTTCTCATGAGTATATGCTATCTTGTAGCAGCGCTGATGCCTGTATATAACGGAATCGTCAATGTCTTTTTCGCAATAATCGGAATCGGCTGGGCAGCCATCAACGTAAACAGCTATCCTATGGTTGTTGAGATGAGTAAATCAGGCGACATCGGCAAGTACACCGGGACCTACTACACCTTCTCAATGGCCGCTCAGGTATTTACACCTATCCTTTCAGGCTTCCTTCTTGAACACGTATCCTATAGGACACTGTTCCCATACGCCTTTATCTTCTCAACCCTGGCATTCTTCACAATGCTCATGGTTAAACACGGCGACTCAAGACCTGAAGCTAAAAAGAATGTCCTTGAACACTTTGATGTAGATGATTAAATAATGGCAAAAATAAACCGCCCGGACCTGTATATGGTCCGAGCGGTATTTTTTATTCATATTCTTAATCAGATCTCAAGTTCTTTTCCTGTGAGGAGTCTGTAAGCCTCAAGGTACTTGTCGATGGTCTTGTCGATGACTTCCTGAGGAAGGTTGTAGTCGCACTCAGGATTAGCCTTTAAGTAGTTACGTACGAACTGCTTGTCGAAGGAAGGCTGGTCATGACCGGGCTCATATCCTTCTACAGGCCAGAAACGTGAGCTGTCGGGTGTGAGCATCTCATCACCGATAACTACCTCTCCGTTCTCATCAAGGCCAAACTCAAACTTGGTGTCTGCAATGATGATTCCCTTTGTGAGGGCGTACTCTGCACATTTCTTGTAAAGAGCTATTGTGTAGTCTCTTATCTTTGTAGCATACTCAAGGCCATGTCCGGGGAAGTCTCTCTCAAGAACTTCTACGCTGCGGTCAAAATCGATATTCTCGTCGTGATCACCGATCTCAGCCTTGGTGCTTGGTGTGTAGATGGGTTCAGGGATCTTGTCGCATTCCTTAAGTCCCTCAGGGAGCTTGATTCCGCATACTGTTCCGTCCTGAACGTAGCTCTTCCAGCCTGAACCTGTTATATATCCTCTTACGATGCACTCTATAGGAAGCATTGTCAGCTTTTTACAGAGCATACTGTTACCTGTAAACTTAGGTGATCTGAAAAACTCAGGCATATCTGCCGTATCTGTACTGATCATGTGGTTCTTTACAATGTCTTTTGTCAGATCAAACCAGAACTTAGACATCTGTGTAAGAACTGCACCCTTCTTTGTGACCTTGTTCTTAAGGATCACGTCAAATGCTGAGATCCTGTCGGTAGCAACCATGATAAGGTTCTCACCGATATCGTAGATCTCACGAACTTTTCCCTCTTTTACTGGACTGTACTCCTGCATAACTGCTCCTCCTATATAGATATTGACCTTATTTATATAAAGACGTAATTAGTCGTCTTCTTCCTCATCGGCAACAGTGTTATAAACTGTACGCTTTCTGGCCATCTCATCATTTTCAAGGTACTCATCATATGTGGATCTCTTATCCACAAGTGTTCCGTCCGGAAGGATCTCCATGATCCTGTTGGCTGTTGTCTGTACAACCTGGTGGTCTCTGCAGGCAAAAAGTTCAACGCCCGGGAACTTTATCATTCCGTCATTAAGTGCGGAGATTGACTCCATATCAAGGTGGTTTGTAGGCTCATCGAAGATAAGGCAGTTTGCACCGCTGATCATCATCTTTGAAAGAAGACATCTTACCTTCTCTCCTCCGGAAAGAACCTTAACCTTCTTGATTCCGTCCTCTCCCGCAAAGAGCATACGTCCAAGGAAGCCTCTTACATAAGTGGAATCCTTGATCTCAGAATAACCTGTAAGCCACTCTGTGATGTTGTAATCGTTGTCAAACTCTTTTGTATTATCCTTGGGGAAGTACGCCTGTGAAGTTGTTACGCCCCACTTGTAGGTTCCCTCATCCGGCTCAATCTCTCCCATAAGGATTTGGAAAAGAGTTGTCTTAGCCAGCTCGTTACCGCCTACAAAAGCGATCTTGTCGTCGTGCTGAACCACGAATGAGATATTATCAAGAACCTTCTCTCCGTTAATGGTCTTGGAGATTCCGTCAACAGTGAGGACTTCGTTACCGATCTCACGATCAGGTCTGAAATCAATGTAAGGATATTTTCTGCTTGAAGGCTTGATGGTATCAAGCTCGATCTTCTCAAGAGCTCTTTTTCTTGAAGTAGCCTGCTTGGATTTGGAAGCATTAGCTGAGAATCTTGCAATGAACTCTTTAAGTTCCTTGATCTGCTCTTCCTTCTTCTTGTTGGCTTCTTTCATCTGGCGGATCATGAGCTGTGAAGACTCATACCAGAAGTCATAGTTACCGGCATAGAGCTGGATCTTGCCGTAATCGATATCAGCAATGTATGTACATACCTTATTAAGGAAGTATCTGTCGTGGGATACTACAATAACGATGTTCTCATAATTGATGAGGAACTCCTCAAGCCATGCAATAGCGTCCAAATCCAGGTGGTTGGTAGGCTCGTCGAGAAGCAGGATATCGGGATTTCCGAAAAGAGCTCTCGCAAGAAGAACCTTGACCTTCTGATTACCGTCAAGCTCCTTCATAAGCTTGTAGTGGTTCTCAGTCTCAATACCAAGTCCGTTAAGAAGACTCTCGGCATCTGACTCAGCTTCCCATCCGTTCATCTCGGCAAATTCAGCCTCAAGCTCACTTGCTCTTATTCCGTCCTCATCGGAGAAATCCTCTTTGGCGTAGATTGCATCCTTCTCCTTCATTACCTCAAGAAGACGGGCATTTCCACCCATAACGGTGTCAAGAACAACGTTATCATCGTACTTAAAGTGATCCTGTTCAAGGAAAGAAAGACGCTCACCGGGAGTTATAGCGATATCTCCATTGGTGGTCTCTATCTGTCCTGACAGGATCTTAAGAAATGTAGATTTACCTGCTCCGTTGGCACCGATGATGCCATAGCAGTTACCTTCTGTGAATTTGATGTTTACATCTTCAAAAAGAGCCTTTTTACCGACTCTAAGGGTTACATTGTTTGCACTGATCATTTAATAAATCCTCATATAATAAACTTTAGCTTGCAACAGTTCGTATTATATGGGATTGCCCGGCAAATTGCAACTGCTGTATTTCTTTATAAACTCATCCATGGGAATCGGTTTGGAATAGTAATATCCCTGAAGATAGTCAGCTCCAAGCTCTGTTACTATCTTTCTCATTTTATCATCTTCTATTCCTTCACATGTGGTCTTAAATCCCATGCGTTTAAAAGTCGATATCATGCTGGGAAGAATCTCGTCAGGCTTTTTGCAATAGTCCCATACAACACTCATATCGATCTTAATATCAACAAAGGGATAGCTCTTTATTCTGGAGAGATTTGACGATCCCGTTCCGTAATCATCCAGGGCAAATTCAAATCCCTTCTCTATCATGGCCTGAACCTGTTTGTTCATTATGCTCTCATCTGCCAGGGAAACCTCGGTGATCTCAAGGTGTATCTTCTCTGGATCAACACCATACTTTTCAACTATGGAAGCGTATCTTTCCGCCAGATCTCTTTTTATGAACTGAGCAGGAGAAAGATTGACACTCACCCACTTCATTCCAATATCTGTCATATTGTAATCTGAAGCAAACTTACATGCTTTCTCAAATATCTGTTCTCCGAGAGCATTGATCCTGCCGTTTGCCTCAGCCACAGGGATAAATAAACCGGGAGGAATGATATTGCCCTTTTCATCCCTTATCCTGGCCAGTGCCTCTGCTCCGACGAGCCTTCCGCTTTTTGCTTCTATAAAGGGCTGGAAGAAAACTTCAACCTTATCATGCTCTACAGCATACTCAAGGTTCTTCTTGAGAGCAGCCTTATCTACGTATTCATTTAGTTCCTTCTCGGTTACAACTACAGTCTCTTTCAGGTCGCCCTTATCAGCCTTCTCCATGGCATCCATAAGTGTACTTAAAAGGAAATCGGATGAAGCAACTTTTCCGTTTACGAGAGCTCCGCAAAAAGCAACCTCCAAATAAATCTCCAGGTTCTCAGATACCCATGGATTCTTAAACCTCTCTCTGATAATTTCTACAGCCTTCTCCAGGGGCATTTCCTTATCGCTGACCAAAAAGAATCTTCCGTTTCTGTAATAAAATGCATCATATTCAGGGAATGCAGTTAAAAGATACTGGCTTATCAGAGTAAGTCCCTGATCCAGCTGCCTTCCGCCATAAATGTCTCTCATTTCCATATAATTATGGATAACTATACCCAAAATCTTATGTTTTAACTTTCCGTTGTTCTCTTCGAAATAATCCCTAAAGGCATTACTGTTGAAAATTTTTCCTCTCGTCTCAAGATAAAACTCCGGATTACCGAATGCCAGATATGCAGTAATTATCGCTATTAAACAGAAACTATCCATAAGCAGATATGATGGAAAGATTTTTCTGAAGATAATCCCGGCTAAAAGCACGGCATTATAAAACAGCATCGTTAGAAAATGCCTTTTTCTGATAGTATTTCTATACTTAAGTGTGACATAAACAGAAAATGCTATATAGAAATATGAAACATAATACAGCAGGAAATAATATGGCCCGTTGTGATACTGCCCTCCATCCAGGTTATAGATAAGTCCGGTCCATGGGCTTAATAAGCTGAACATAAAACCCGCGCCAAAGGGCACACAAACAAGGGCTAAAACAGCCCTGTTTGAAGCATAATTGCGTTTAAATACAATTGAAGTAAATTCGAAAAAAGCAAGAGCTCTGCAGAAAAAGAATGCAAAGTAGCAGGCATTCAAAAGATGAGCTACCGATAAGCCCACCTCTGAAATATTACTGTCGGCCCAGCTTGCAATGATATCAAAGAATAAAACTGCACTTTCAACCCACAAAAGATACAAAAATGTCCTATTGATTTTAACCGAAAGCCTGGGTAACGAGAAATAAAACAGCAAGATTATAAATAGTACGAATAAACTATGGATTGCGTAGCCGTAATTCCACATACGGTTCCTCAATTCTTTCCTTACTGCACGTTAATAGTTAATTTAATTTTAAATAATTATTCACGCTATTACAATTGAAATAGTATTAAGACTTTATAAAACATTTTTTATTGCTGCAAGAAGATCGCTGTATTCCTCAAAAGCCTGAAGATGAGGATAATCCTCTTTTATCTTATCTGTAGTCCTGAATAAAAATCCACTCTTGGAGGCCTCGATCATAGCAAGATCGTTGTAGCTGTCTCCGCTGGCTATAGTATCATAACCGATAGACTGAAGTGCCTTAACGGTTGTGAGTTTGGAATTCTCGATTCTCATCTTAAAGCCTGTGATCTCTCCGCTTTCCGCAACCTCAAGGCTGTTGCAGAAAATAGTGGGCCATCCCAGCTTCTCCATAAGAGGAGTTGCAAACTGAGTGAAGGTATCGCTTATGATGATAACCTGGGTAAGGCTTCTGAGCTCGTCCAAAAACTCTTTTGCTCCGGGAAGCGGATCTATGGTTCTTATGGTATCCTGGATCTCTTTAAGTCCAAGGCCATGCTCCTTAAGAATTCCGATACGCCATTTCATGAGCTTGTCATAGTCGGGCTCATCTCTGGTTGTTCTCTTAAGCTCCGGTATTCCGCTGGCCTGTGAAAAGGCAATCCAAATCTCAGGTACCAGTACTCCTTCAAGGTCAAGACAAACTATATTCATGGCAAAATCCTCTTTTCTTCATTTTTTTACAAAACCTCGTTTAGTTTAGCACATTAAAGTGATGCAGACAACACTAAATTTATATCGCACCCAGAATAAACTCAGCAAGTCCGTCGTGGTCATTGTCAAACCTTGTCACCACATCAGCAGACTCTTTTACAAGGTCCGTTCCGTTTATCATGGCGATTCCGCATCCGGCCGCCTCGATCATGGAGATATCATTCTGCTCATCACCTGCTGCGTAGGTATTCTTTTCGTCAACCCCAAGGATACCGGCGAGTCTTTTGACTGCACTGCCCTTTCCGGCCTCGGAAGGGAATATCTCCATATAATTTGGATTTGAATACAAAAGAGTAAGCCTATCCCCTACCATTTCCTGAAGTGCCAGCCTAAACCTCTCCTGTTTTTCTCTGTCATGAAGCTCAATTGCTATCATCTTTGAAGGTGGCTGCTTCAAATAGGACATTACATCGTCAGTGACGATAAGCGGAGTCTTGATGACCCTTCTGTAGTACTGCATGCACTCGTTATCGTGCCTTGATACAATGTGATCTTCATTGTAGGTATGACAGTGCATATCATACTCCTCTGCAAGATCAAGGATGCTCTCCACAAGCTCCAGCGGAACTCCGGTCTTATATACGTATTTCTGTTCATCTACGCTGTATATCTCAGTTCCATTTGATCCGCACAGAAAGCTCCCTTTAAAATCAAGTCCCAGTCCATCGTAAACTGCTTTTGCGCTGTCTATCGCCCTTCCTGTATTTATACAAAAATAATGCCCTGAATCAGTGAATCTCTTCAGGGCATCTAAAGTATTCGGAGTAATCTTTTTTTCTGAATTAAGAAGTGTTCCATCCAGATCAAAAAAGAATATCTTTTTGTCCATTTTATCCCTCAACTATTAAGTATCTTCCGTCTCCGATATCAAACACCTCATCAGCATCAAGAACATTACCGCCCTCTGTATCGACGCCGGATTCCTCGAAGTATTCTTCTACCTCTTCAACTCCTTCAACAACTACAGCCATGCAGTCTTCAAGAAAAGCTTCAGCCTCTTCCTCATTGGATGCTACATCCTCAGGAAACAGCTGCCCCTGGTTTTCAAGAAAACATCTGATTACAGCTTCGTCATACTCATGCATAAACTTTTCCTCCATACCTCTCATAATAGTCCATGTTCTTTGAGTTCTTTGTAAAGCCTTGCCACAGGAAGTCCCATAACATTGTAATAATCACCCTTGATACCGGTTATGAACCTTGCAAAAAGCCCCTGTATCCCATAGGCTCCTGCCTTGTCATCGCACTCGCCGCTGTCAACATACCACTGAATTTCATCAGCGGACATTGATGCCACATCCACATCTGTGCACTCCGAAAAGGTAAAGCTCTTTAACAGTCCTTTTTCATTCCAGAAGACGCTGACTCCGGTATAAACGCTGTGTGCCTTACCCGAGAGCATTTCAACCATTTTGTAAGCATCGCTTCTGTCTGACGGTTTACCGAGTATCTTATGATTATATGATACAACGGTGTCTGCGCCGATTACAACAAGTGTGTCCTCTTCATTCGTAAAAGTTTTGTTAAATATTTCTTCGGCCTTCTGAAAAGAGAGTTCCTCAACAATCTCAGACGGAAGCTCTTTGGTCATTACCTCTTCTGAAACTGCAGGGATTATCTCAAATTCCGGTATGATTTTCGAAAGAAGTTCCTTTCTTCTTGGCGATCCGGAAGCCAGTATATATCTCATTGTTATAAATTCCCCTATCTGTTTATTATGCTTTTGGATTCATCTCCGGTATAAAGACTCTGCTACTGCCGGGATCATGCCTTTCAACCGCCTCCACAGCTTCTTTTCCAAATACCATCTGAGAGTTGACTCTCTCTGTGCCCTCAAGTTTCCTTTCTGACATCTTCTCATATACACCCTTGCTGTTCATGATGTGAGCCTTCTCTGTGTCCTTAAGTTCAACATCAAGAATATGCCAGAGTTTCTCCTTAAGTCCCGGATCCTCTACAGGGAAAAGAATCTCAACCCTTCGCTCAAGGTTTCTGGGCATCCAGTCAGCACTAGATGCATACATCTCAGGACTTCCGCCGTTTTCAAAGTAGAATATCCTGCTGTGCTCAAGGAAGTTTCCGACTATGGATCTGACGGTGATATTCTCGCTCACTCCCTCTACGCCTGCTCTAAGACAGCATATACCTCTTACTATGAGATCAACCTTAACACCTACGCTGCTGGCTCTGTAAAGCTCTGCAATGACGTCTTTGTGGCAGATGGCATTCATCTTGGCAACTATCCTTGCCCTCTCGCCCATACGTGCATGCTCTTCTTCTCTCTTAATGAGATCAATGATCCTGTCCTTGAGCCAGAGAGGCGCGATGGCAAGCCTGTTCCATCCAAGTGGCTCGCTATAACCGGAGAGCATGTTAAATACAGCCGTTGCATCCTCACCAAATGCCGGAGCACAGGTAAAGAGACCAACGTCAGTGTACTGCTTGGCTGTCGAGTCGTTGTAGTTACCGGTTCCAAGGTGGACGTATCTCTTTATACCATCCTCTTCACGTCTTACAACAAGAGTTATCTTACAGTGAGTCTTAAGTCCAACAAGACCATATATTACATGGCATCCGGCTTTCTCAAGCATCTTGGCCCAGACGATGTTGTTCTCTTCATCGAACCTTGCCTTTAGCTCAACTAAAACCGTTACCTGCTTGCCGTTATCGGCAGCCTTTGCAAGGGCTGCAATAATGGGAGAATTACCGCTGACTCTGTAAAGCGTCTGCTTGATGGCAAGAACATCCGGATCCACAGCTGCCATCTCAACAAACTTAACCACATTCTCAAAGGTCTGATATGGATGATGCATAAGGATATCGCCCTTTGAGATCACATCAAAGATGTTCTCTCCCGTTTCAAATTCCGGAACGCTCTGAGGAGGATAATAGCTGTGTTCCTTGAGATCATCAAAGCCCTCGAGCTTGTACATCTTCATAAGGAAGGTCAGGTCGATCGGGCCTTCGATGCTGTAAATCTCGTTATCTTCCACTTCAAGTTCTGAAGTTATCTTTTTAAGAAGCTTTTTATCTATACCCTTTTCAACTTCAAGTCTGATGGCCTGACCCCACTGACGACGCTTGATCTGCTTCTCGATCTCTTTTAAAAGATCTTCCGCCTCGTCCTCATCGATAGAAAGGTCGGCATTTCTTCCGACTCTGTAAGCTGAGCAGGTGATAACATCATAGTTTAAAAAGAGCTTGTGCATGTTGCGAAGAATAATCTTCTCAAGAAGAATGACCTTCCTTGGCTTGTCACTGTCATCTCCCTCAGGAATCTCAATGATTCTTGGAAGCACGTCAGGAACCTGAACCGTTGCAAAGTCAATCTCATCGCTTTTCTCCTTCTTTTTAAGAAGAGCTGCGATATTTAAAGACTTGTTCCTGATAAGTGGGAACGGTCTTGAAGAATCCACTGCCATCGGTGTAAGAACCGGGTACACATATTCATCGAAGTATCTGTCGACAAACTCAGTCTCCCTGGAAGTAAGGTCCTTATCTCCCACTACCTCAAGTCCCTTTTCCAGCAAAAGAGGCTTAAGCTGAGTGTTGTAGATGTCATATTGCTTATCCACAAAGCTGTGAACCTGCTCCAAGACCTTCTCAAGCTGTTCTCTTGCAGTCATTCCGGCTATATCAGGCTTTTTGTAACCGGCGTTGATCATGTCTTTTAATGAAGCTACCCTGACCATAAAAAACTCATCAAGGTTGCTGGCAGAGATAGAAAGGAACTTAATTCTCTCAAAAAGCGGATTGGATGTATCCTCGGCCTCAGAAAGAACTCTTGCATTAAATTGCAGCCAGCTGAGCTCTCTGTTTATATACAGTTTTGGATCTTCAAAATTGATGGATGACTTGTCTTTTGCCATTTGCTATTCCTCACATCATTTTCTTTTGTTTGATGACCGGCATTATGCCAAATACTTCTTCAAAGAAGGCCGCTCTGTTGGTGAACAGGCCCTTCTCCAGCGTGATGTCCGCCCTTGTATCAATGTTGATGATAAGCTGTTTGTCTTTTATGCTGACCTTAATGTCCTTGAACTTCTGCTTGTGTGTTCTGTCAAGGCCGTTGGCAACACGAAGGATTGCCGTGAGCTTGGCAACCACAAGGTATTCCTCCTGTGAAAGGCCCTCGAGATAAGGACTCTTACTGCCGAAGTAGTCGAATTCTTCGTGATTGTACCTTACAACGTTGGCCACAATGGTCCTCTCCTTGTGAGAAAGACCTATGATCTCCGTAGACATGATGATGTTGTAGGAGCAGTCTCCGAGGTTGACCATACTGATGTATTTGCCACAGTCATGGAGCATTGTTGCAACCTGCAAAAGAAGGCGCTCTCTTTTTCCAAGTCCGTGGAACTTCTTGGTGTTGTCAAATATCGCCAGCGCAATCTGCTGCAGAGTCTCTCTTCTTGACTTACTTCCCATATATCTCTTGGAGATGTTCTGAGCGCAGGAAATGATATCATGTTCAAAATCGTGGGGCGACTTGATAAAGTTCTTTTTCTCAGCGTATTCATAGGCGATGCCATCACATAAAGTAACGCCCGGAGCCCATAGGTTCTCGGCATTGGTGATATCCATGATGCACTTTATAAGGATAGCGGAAACATACAGGAGAGATACGTTCTCTTCAGGGATATCGAGTTTCTTGGCTACCTGCCTTGCGTTGATATCCGCTGCATTCTCAAGTACCTGTCTGTACTCCTCATTAGACGCATAACCTATGACCTTGCCTTCACTCTTAAACTTTCTGAGTACAGGTGATACATAGTCGTCGATAATTATCAGGTTTTCAACTCTTCTGTCTTTTAAATACATCTTGGAAAAGACAGCGAGCTGAGAATTTACAAGTTCAGAAATAAGTTCGGGATACTCTCTTCTTGTGGCATGCACTGTCTGCATGACAGCATTAAGTCTTAATACACCGGTCTTAAGGTTCTGGGTTGCGATAAGAGCATCCTTCTCAAACAGCGATATCTGAATACTTCCGCCGCCAATATCGATGATCGCAGTAGGTTTTTTGATAACCTCCTGGAACTGTTCATTCTTAAGAGCGATGGACTTATAATCAAGAAATCTCTGTTCAGAGTTACTCAGTACATCGATATGCAGATGGGTCCTCTGCCTGATGAGCTCCTGAAGGATCACGATATCTCTGGTCTCTCTGATGGCGCTGGTTCCGTAGGCCTTGTAGTGAGTTGCCCCGTACTCCTTCATTTTCTGGCGAAACTCAGAGAGAATCCTTATCAGCTCATCAACATGGCTACTGCTGATACTTCCCTTGGCATAAGTTTCTGTTCCAAGATCCATGCGATGTCTTACGTGATCAAGCTCCCTTACTCCGTTCTTGTCGGAGAGCTCAAAGATCTTCATTGCCATTTCATATGAGCCAACATCAATTGCTGCAAAAACTTCACCGGTCATATTCGCTCCTTAAAACGCTAATTAGTAATTTCCAAGAATCTTCATCATCTTTGCTTCTTCTCTAAGGCCTCTTAAAGCGTTCTTAACAGAACTGTCCTCTAGATTTCCGTCGAAGTCGATAAAGAATCTGTACTCCCAGTTTCTGTCCTCAATTGGCCTTGACTCTATCTTGGTCATGTTAAGGCCGTTGTAGATAAAGTGAGACATGATGTGGTACAAAGATCCTGCCTCATGAGGAATCTCAAGGCACAGGCTGATCTTGCCTGCCCCCTTAAGGAATACCTTTTGATTGGTAACAACTATAAATCTAGTGGAATTGGACTCCGCCTGATTTATAGCCTCTTTTATAATTTCAAGACCATAAATCTCTCCGGCCCTCTTACTTGCTATGGCCGCCTGGGTCTTGTCTTTATCCTCAGAGACCTTCCTTGCTGCAAAGGCGTTATTCTTCATGCTTATCTGTTTGATATCACTGTGCTCTGCAAGGAATCTTGATGACTGCATAAGTGACTGTGGATGAGAATAAACAGTCTGTATGTCCTCAAGCTTTGCACCGGGAATGCCTAAAAGACAGTGCTTTATGTCAATTATCTGCTCTCCTACAATGTAATTCTCATACTCAGTCAGAAGGTCGTATACTTCACTGACAATGCCCGCTGTGGAATTCTCTATGGGAAGAACCGCGTAGTCTGCGCTTCCATCCTCCAGTGCTCCGAAGGCATCTCTGAAGGTATCCACGTGAAAACTGTTTACACCCTCTCCGAAGAATCTGATGGTTGCTTCTTCAGAATAGGCTCCCTCTGCCCCCTGGTAGCAGACTCTCCTGGCAGAATCCAAAAGAGAATCTATCTGAATAAAGGGAAGTCTCAGCGATGCGCCTTTTTCAGAGAGCTTCTGATACTGAAGCTTTCTTGACATAGACATTATCTGGGAAAAGAGCTCTTCCACCCCGATACTGTTAAACTCAGAATGGGTAAGGCTCTTTACGGTCTTTATCTTCTCAAGCTCCCTCTCCCTGTCATAGACTTTTTTGCCGTTTTCTATCTTGTAATCCGCAATTGCAGAAGAGACTTCCATCCTCTTTTCATATAGCTCAACTAAAGAAGAATCTATCTCATCAATCTGTTTTCTCAGGTCCTTTAAATCCAAGTGTCTGCTCCTCCACGTACTTTTTCCATTATTTTACATGATTAATGATATAACAAATTACTTCTTGATAGCAAGAAGACACTCGCTATATAATAAAAAGCGGAGGGAAAAGAATGAATAAGAAATTTGCACTGTTTTTCATACTGATGCTTCTGGTCATAACCGGTGCTCTTACTCTCTATTTCATTGATAAACATGTCCCTATGAGTCCTACCGATTCAGGTAATATTCCCGGCAACATGCAAAACGGCGGTCTGTTTTTTGAAATGGACGGCAAAGTATATTTTTCAAATGCATATGACGATGGATGCCTTTATTCCATGAATGTTGATGAGTCCAAGCCCAAGCGCCTTACAAGCATGGGCTGCAAATATATCAGCGGTGCTAACGGATATCTTTATTTCTATATGGATTCCACCAGCAAATCCTCCAAGGTCACAGGTCTTGGCGCAGCTTCCAAACAGTACGGTATCTACAGATGCAAGACTTCCGGCCGCGATCAGGTTTGCCTCGTCAGAGATTTCTGTGGCGAGACCCAGCTCTGCGGAGAATACCTCTACTATCAGATCAAGGATGCCAATGGCGGAACTCTTCACAAGATCAAGTGCAACAAGAAAGACAACACTCTGGTGGCGGATGAGCTCATCTCTCCTATGTGTTATGACAACGGTATTATCTATTACACCGGCGTTAACAATGATCATGATATTCACGCTCTCCATACAAAGGACGGCGATATTACCACTCCTGTTATAAGTGGTTTTTATTTCTTCCCTGTAGTCAAGGACGGATACCTTTATTACCTCAACGGAACCTCCAACTACAGCCTCTGGAGAACCAATCTCACAAACGGCGAGCAGCAGCTGGTTACTTCAGACAGATGCGATTGTTTCACTATTGATAACAATCATATTTACTATTCCTATTCAAATGCCATGAATCCTTCTCTTCGCAGATGCGATCTGGACGGTGGCAATAAAGTTGTTCTCTTCGAAGGCGTTGTCAACAGCATTAATGTGACAAGCCGTTATGTATATTTCAAAGTATTTGGTGACGACAATACTTACTTTCACATTCCTGTAGATCTGTCGGCTCCCGCGTCGGCATTTACAGTCATAGCGAATTAATGAATTAAGCGCGTATTCTATTTCAGGATACGCGCTTACATTAAGTATAAAATAATAATAGGGAGAGAGTATGAACACATTAAGACACATGATGAATCCTCTGGACTTTTCAGTGGAGGAGCTGGAAGAGCTTTTTGACCTGGCAGGCGATATAGAAAGGAACATGGAGGGCTATGCTCACAAGTGTGACGGCAAGATCCTTGCTACCTGCTTCTATGAGCCAAGCACCAGAACAAGACTGTCCTTTGAGACAGCAATGCTGCGCCTTGGCGGCAAAACGCTGGGCTTTGCAGATGCATCAAATTCCTCTGCAGCCAAGGGAGAAAGCGTTGCAGACACAATAAGGGTAATCTCCTGCTTTGCAGACATCTGCGCCATGAGACACCCCAAGGAAGGTGCTCCTATGGTAGCAGCCACCAAATCAGGAATCCCGGTGATCAACGCAGGTGACGGCGGACATCAGCATCCGACCCAGACCCTTACAGACCTTCTCACCATCAGGTCTTTATATGGCAAACTCGGCGACTTTACCATAGGCCTTTGCGGAGACCTTAAATTCGGCAGAACCGTCCACTCACTTATAAATGCCCTCAGCAGATATGAAGGCATCCGCTTTATCTTTATTTCGCCAAAAGAGCTAAGGGTCCCCGATTACATAACAGAGATGCTCACACAAAAGAACATCCCCTATGAAGAAGTAATAAAGCTTGAAGAAGTAATGCCTCAGCTTGATTTCCTCTACATGACAAGAGTTCAGAAGGAACGTTTCTTCAACGAGGAAGACTACATAAGACTCAAAGATTTCTACATCCTCAACAAAGAGAAAATGGCAAAAGCCAAAGAGAGTATGTATATTCTCCACCCTCTCCCAAGGGTAAATGAGATATCCGTTGAAATAGATGATGACCCAAGGGCAGCTTACTTTAAGCAGGTTCAGTACGGACTGTACGTAAGAATGGCTCTGATACTCACACTTCTTAATATCAAATAAATCGGGAGGAACAGATAATGCTTAATATTGGAAAAATAGAGGAAGGCTTTGTTCTTGACCACATCCAGGCAGGAAAAAGCATGCAGATATACAGACACCTTGGACTTGATAAGCTCGATTCCACAGTTGCCATCATAAAGAACGCCAAGAGTAAGGCAATGGGTAAAAAAGATATTCTTAAAGTTGAATGTGACATCGATTCCCTGGACCTTGACGTACTTGCTTTCATCGATCACAACATCACGGTAAACGTAATTAAGGCCGGTGAGATCATCGAAAAGAGGTCTTTGGTTCTTCCTAAAGAGATCACCGGAGTTATCAGATGCCACAACCCAAGATGCATCTCATCAATCGAGCAGGAACTGCCACAGATCTTCTATCTCGCCGATGAGAGAAAAGAGATCTATCGCTGCAAATACTGCGATGAGAAATACTCAGAGAGTACCATAGACAGACTTTAATGCTATACTGCAAAAAAGCGCCTGCTTCAGGTTAAAGAAGCAGGCGCTTTGTTTGTTTTCAATATTTACTTGATGTAACCGTTCTGTCTGTTGTGAATGTCATCGCGGTTTTTCTCACGGCGCTTCTCTTCGCCTCTGAGCATCTCCTGCATGTAAGGATTGTCATTGGCACCTGAAACAGACAGTGGTCTTGTTTCGTTGTTGATGTAGATGTCCTTTGATGATTTTCCAAACATAGTAACACCTCCCCAGGTATTATATAGTCAACTATATTATAACACATTCGGAAGAAGTGAGTCAGTGGGGACGTTTCAGTTTGACTCATTTTGTGAAGCAAAATGAGTCAAACTGAAACGTCCCCACTGACTCACTTCTTTAATCGAAGAATCTACGTGTTGGATATTAAACGCATTGCTCCACTGCGTTCTCGCAATACTAAACACATTCGGAAATCGCGCCGTATAAAGACACGTCGCTTCTTTCCTCATGGTGTTTAGTCGTCAAATAAAAAAACACAGTCACTCTTGCAAGCAAGTGACTGTGTTTTTTAATTTTCCTCGTTTAATATCCAAATTCCTGTGCCCAGTACCAGCTGCCGTCGCCTGTCTGGCAAATAGCGATACCAACTGTCTTGTATCCGCCATCCATAATATTAGCAGCGTGTGTAGGTGAATTCATCCATGCTGTGTAAACAGCATCAGCTGACTGATACAGCTTAGCAAGATTCTCACCATACTGGCAATTTGAATCAACTGTCCAGAATGCTGATCCGTTAGGTCTTGTGTGTGAGAACATTGTTGTGATCTCATTAGCACGAACCTGTGCAGCATCTGTAAGTGGCTGGCTCCAAGTAAGCGCTGAAAGACCTCTTGCTACTCTCTGCTGATTCATGATATTAAATACAGCAGTGCAGGCATCAAGTGCTGCCTGAGATGATGCAGCTGATCCTGCAAGGGCAATTGCTTCATCATCAATCCAGATCTCTCCGGCTCCCTCTTCCAGACCTCTGACAGCAGCCTGATCATCGACAATCGCATCATTCGTTGCACCACATGCAAGAAGTGTGAATGTCATGACAGCAGTCAGTGTCATTGCAAGTACTCTTCTTAATCTTAACTTCTTCATAATCCATTACTCCTGTACACTTTTTCACAACCTAAACATAATTACCTATGTTCTTAACTAAATACTAACCTACAAAAAGGGTGTTTTCAACACAAAAAAGCATAAAATTTAGCGAAAATAAATATTTATTTCATCAAAAAAGAAGCCAAAATGAAACTTTATTTTACTTCCACAAGCTCTATTTTGAAATTAAGCTCTTTTCCTGCCATCTCGTGATTAGCATCGAAGGTGATCTGTGTGTCGTCCTTGGCTGTAACCTTAACAGGAATAGGCCTTCCGTAGATATCCTGAAGGTAAACTTTCTGGTCAACTGTAAGCTCTTCTGATCCCGGAAGATCTGAAATATTCATTGTAATAAAAGCACTTGGATCAACATCGCCATATGCTTCTGAAGGCTCTAAGTGAATATCGATGATATCTCCGACATTCATTGTTGCAACAGCCTTATCAAAACCGTGAATCATCATTCCTGTTCCGCAGATAAACTCTAAAGGTTCTCCTCTGTCATAGGATGAATCAAACTTGGTTCCGTCATTAAATGTTCCTGTGTAATGAGTTCTGCAGGTCTTACCGATATTCTGGCCTTCAAAATCAGGCTCGTATGTATGGCATCCGCCGCATCCACCGCAGCCGCCTTCTGATCCGCCACAGCATCCGCCGTCGCCACATCCCTCGTCTGCTCCGCAGCAGCACTCTTCTCTCTCTTCGTAATCGCTCATATTAATAGTCCTCCAAATAAAATACCCGACCATTATACATTTTTAGCAATTACCTGTAAATACATGATCCAGTTCTTTTTTTGCCACATCTCTTAACCTGTAGATAAGTCCTACATCCGTGGCAGGTCTGTCAAGCTTAAACCTTGGAAAATATCTGCTTAAATGAAGGGCGACCTTCTCTTTTCCCCTGCCATCATCCAAGGACGCTACCCATTTCGACAGCTCTTTTATCTCATCCTCTGTATCGTTATAGCCGGGAACCACAAGGGTTGTGACTTCTACATGACAAGTCACCACCGCCATGCTTATAAAGTCCATTACCATCTGCCTGTCGCCACCAAGCACATCCTTATAATAGCTGTCGGTAAATCCCTTTAGATCAATGTTCATTGCATCTATATTGGGGATCACCTGCTGCGCCACTTCTGCGCTCACGCATCCGTTTGACACAAGCACAGTCTTCATGCCCCTCTCATGGACCTCTTTAGCCGCATCCACCACAAACTCATAGCCCACCAGAGGCTCATTATAGGTAAACGCAACTCCAATGTTCCCCTCTGACTTATACTCCAGGGCAATATCAGCGAGCTCTTTTGGCGACATCTCTCTGTAGCCATAAAGATACTCCTTCCCAAAATCATAGGAAATCTCGTGATTCTGGCAGAACGGGCATCTTAAGTTACAGCCATAGCTTCCCACGGATATGATATTTGATCCGGGGTAAAAGAGATTTAGAGGCTTTTTCTCTATCGGATCAAGGGCGATGGATGTTATATGGCCATAGTTTCTTGCTACGACCTCTCCGCCTCTGCATATCCTTGCTTTGCAAAGACCTATCTGACCCTCTTCCAGACTACAATGGTTGTGACAGACATTACATTTTGGCATACCTATCCCTCATACGAAAAATCAGTAGTGGCGAATAACTTCAAAGCGCTCCAGGCTATAGTCCTCATCCTCATAGATTCCGGCCTTCTGACGTGCGATATCGATCTGCTGCTCTATGCTGTCAACGCCGTCGAGATTAGGTAAAAGAAGACCTCTTTTTCTTCCGTGGGTCACAATGACTCCGTATCTCTTGACATCAAGCTGATCCGGGCTATCTATCGGCTCAGGCTCATCCAGAACATCAACACTCATCTCAAGGTATGGAAGCTCATCCTCCTTGATCATAGGAAATCTCGGATCGTTTGTGCCGGCGCTGATGGCATTTTGCATTATCTCATCAGCGATGCAGGAGGTTGTCGGAAGTATGGTTCCGATGCAGCCTCTAAGAGCTCCGTCCTTGTGTATGGACACAAAGGTTCCGGCTCTTCTTGCAAACATCTCGCCGTCCATATCAGACCACTTATCACCCTTTATGTCCTTTTTGGTGATCCTCTTGCCCATGGTGATATAGCTCTCAAGCGAATATCTGGCAAGCCTTACATAAGGATCTTCATCCTGCTTTCTCTTCTCAAGCTGTGCTTTCTTTTTATCTCTCCACTTCTCAAGGAAATGCCTGTTTTCATCAGTGCCTCCCACCTCGAAGGTGCAGATGCCATAACCAACACCAAAGGTAGCCTCATGAGAGAGCTTATGCGCAGTAACGGCTAATCCGTCCAGCGCGCCTGCCATCATGACAAAAGACCTGTGGCCACACTCGGCAGCTTTGTCGCAGAAGGTTTCATCAAAGTCAAGGAGCCTGTCAAACTCACCGCTACCGCATACTTCCATTATTCTCTCATCATACTCAGGTCCTTCCTTGGCAAAACCATAAGGCCCATCTTCCTTCATCTTGTGCGAGAGATCTCCGCTGGCAACGTAAACTGCCCTTACGCCGGTCCTTGCGACCGCTTCCGCAATTATCTGTCCCATCTCATAGTGCATAGGAAGTGAAAGACCTGACAGACCAATCCTTACAATCTTAAAGTCCTTATATTTCTCTCTTATGTAGTACAGAGGGATCATTGTTCCGTGGTCAAGCTCAGGGTTTCTCTCGCCCATAGTTCCTGCAGGAAAGCCCTGGATTTCCATGCTCTTTATGTCATCCTTCTCCTGTCCGTAGGAGTCGGAAATAGCACAGATTTCGGCGACAAGATCTGTATCATATTCCACATTAAATTTCACCTGGCCTGCTCTGAACTGCCCCATATCTCCTGTAGCTCTTTTACCCGGAGAAACATGGAAGTAATCGGCATACATGACGCTGTGAGGGCTTGAAATAATGATGGTCTCAGGCGCAAGTTCTGCTATCTTTTCAGCCACCTGCCTGTATGCATCAGTTGTTGCCCTGATCTTTTCCTCTTCGCCTCTTCCTACCTCAGGAAGCATGATAGGCGGATGTGGTACCATAAAAGCTCCTACTATTGGCATATCTGGTTCCTCCCTCTTTATTAAAAATCAACAAGCGACTTCATATCCATTGGAAGTTCAGCCTCAAAAGACAGCTCTTTTCCCGTTATAGGCTGCATAAATTCAAGGTGTGCAGCGTGAAGAGCAGCTCTCTTCATTCCGTGGCTGTTCTTAATCTCTTTTCCGTAAAGATTATCTCCCAAAAGCGGATGCCCAATATAAGACATATGAACTCTGATCTGATGAGTCCTTCCGGTATCAAGACATAGCCTGACAAGCGCATAGTCTTCAAACTGTCTGACCAGCTTATAGTGCGTAATAGCTTCTTTCCCGCTCTCCATGACCTTTCGGATCATGCGCGCGCCCTCTTCCTGGCCGATTGGTGCATCGATTGTTCCCTGCTCATTTTCAAGGACTCCGCTGACAATGGCCAGGTACTCTTTTCTCTTGGACATGTTTCCCTTCTGATTTGAGAGTATCGCAGCCGCATGTCTGTTTTTTGCGAATATCAAAAGACCTGACGTCTCCCGATCAAGTCTTCCAATGGTGCGGACTACATGGTTCTGGCCTGTGCGAAGATAATAACCTGCCAGGGCGTTTGACAAAGAGTCCAGGTGGTGGGCATAGGATGGATGCACCACCATATCTCCGGGTTTATTAAGAAGGATCAGATCCTCATCCTCGTAGACTATGTCTATCGGGTCATTTGAGGGGATCACATCACCCGAGTTATCAGTATCTTCATATATCTTGACCTTTAATATGTCACCGGCACTTACAGTCTCCCTAAGCCAGATCAGCTTGTACTGCGCATCCCCGGCCCTCTTTATCATCACTCCGTCTTCAAACTGTTTACACCTTGTTATCTCTCTGGAGGATAGTTTCAGCTTACCGGACATGATCTCCCTGACCTTAAGCCCGGCCTCATTAACCGTTATCTTGATTTCAATTTCTCTTACACTTTCAGACATTAAAATCCGTACCTTAACCTTCATTTCCTTACTACTAATGATACGCTATTTACCCCTGTTTTTACAGTAAAAACGGCATGCATACAAAAAGCTGCCGGCAAAGTTTCCTTTGCCGGCAGCCTCAAAGCTTCCAAATTGCAATTACTTCTTAACCGAAGCACATTTGCTGCAACATGAGCAGTTTCCGCCACTGCATCCGCTACAGCCCTCTCCTCTGAGCTCTTTCTTAAAAGTCTTTATTGTTGCTCTTCCGGAGAAAAATACAATTACCGCAAGTGCGATTACGACAACTGCGTTTCCGATAATAGATGCCATATCGCACCTCCTTTCTAACTAAAAACATTGCAAACTGCGTTTATTCATTAAGCTGTCATTTTAACAGCCATCTCTTTTCCCTCACCCTCAGCTGCCTGATAGCCTTTTCTGAAGATAAGGTAGAGAAGTCCTGCAAGAAGAACTATTCCTGCGATGGTTCCAATTCCGAAGGAAACCTGTCCAAGGATAAGTCCTCCGATATTGTAAACGATAAGAGCAAGAACATAAGCCCATCCTGTCATATATCCGATTGCTGCCCAGGTCCACTTAGCGTTGTTCATCTCACGCTTGATGGCTCCAATTGCTGCAAAGCATGGTGCGCACAGAAGGTTGAAGATCATGAACGCATAAGCTGCAATAGGTGTATAATCAGCTGCAACTCTGTCCCAGATCTGATCACCGTTTTCTTCAAGCTCTTCTTCTTCGTTGTCATAATTATATAGCACGCCAAAGGTTCCAACAACATTTTCCTTGGCAACAAGTCCTGTAACAGTTGCTACTGCAGGCTTCCAATTGCCAAAGCCAAGTGGTTTAAACACAAATGAGAATGTATTACCAACGCCTGCAAGGAGTGATGCATCCATAGGGTTAACTTCATCTTCTGAGATATCCATTTTCTCTGCCAGAGAAGAAACATATTCATCTGTCACAAGGCTTTCATCCTCAAAGAGATTATCAACAAGTCCAAAGCGTCCGTTTACTGAGCCGAAGGATGACAGGCACCAGATAATAACTGAAGAAACTACGATAACGCTGCCGGCTCTCTTAATAAATGACCAGCCTCTCTCCCATGTGGCACGAAGCACACCTGAAACAGAAGGAACATGGTATTTAGGAAGTTCCATAACGAAAGGAGCAGGAATTCCGGCAAATGCCTTAAACTTCTTAAGAATGATTCCGGAAAGGATGATTGAACCGATTCCGATAAAGTAAGCTGAAGCTGCAACAAGTGGTGATCCACCGAAGATCGCACCTGCGATGAGTCCGATGATAGGAAGCTTAGCACCGCATGGCATAAAGGTTGTGGTCATGATGGTCATCTTTCTGTCACGCTCATTCTCAATGGTACGGCTGGCCATAACACCGGGAACACCACATCCTGTTGCTACAAGGCAAGGAATGAAACTCTTTCCTGAAAGACCAAACTGTCTGAATATACGGTCCATAACGAATGCAACACGGGCCATGTATCCAACATCCTCAAGGATTGAAAGGAGCAGGAAAAGAACTAACATCTGCGGTACGAAACCGATAACAGCTCCAACACCTGCAACAATACCGTCCTGGATAAGTCCGTATAAAACTGTACCCTCTTCTACATGGAGAATACCAAGAAGTGTATCAAAGAATCCGGGAACCCACTCACCAAAGATCACATCATTGGTAAAGTCTGTAGCTCTTGTTCCGATTGAAACACTCCAACCACCCATGGCGATGGCATATACGAAGAACATGATAAGAGCGAAAATAGGAAGACCCAAAATTCTGTTGGTAACAATCTTATCGATCTTATCTGATACAGTAAGCTCGCCCTTTGCAAGGCCCTTCTTTACTGCCTTATCTGTAACCTTTGTGATATAGGTGTATCTCTCGTTTGTGATAAGTGATTCAGCATCATCATCAAGAGCGCTCTCACACTGCTTTGTAACAGCCTCGATCTCTTTGAGCTGATCTGATGTAAGATGAAGCTCTTTTACAGCTTTCTCATCTCTCTCGAAGGCCTTTACTGCATTCCAGCGAAGGAATTTCTCATCGCTGCGATCCTTAATGATCTCTTCAATCTTTACTACCGCATCCTTAACTTCGCCAGTAAGGAAATCACTGTTGTGGCTTGCTTTTCCAATCTTGGCTGCTGTAACTGCCTTCTTGACAAGGTCCTGTGTTCCCTCGCTCTTAAGTGCTGAAAGCTCAACAACTTCACAGCCAAGTGCATCTGAGAGTGCCTTGATATCGATCTTGTCGCCGTTCTTGTGAACCAGATCCATCATGTTAAGTGCTACAACTGTTGGAATGTTCAGCTCAAGGAGCTGAGTTGTAAGATAGAGGTTACGCTCGATGTTGGTTCCGTCAACGATATTGATGATGGCATCGGGCTTCTCTGTTACAAGATAGGTTCTTGATACTACTTCCTCAAGTGTGTATGGAGAAAGAGAATAGATACCGGGAAGGTCCTGGATCACAACGTCCTTGTACTCATCTCCCTTAAGCTTACCCTCTTTCTTTTCTACAGTAACGCCGGGCCAGTTTCCAACGTACTGTCTGCTTCCTGTTAAATCATTAAAAAGTGTTGTTTTACCACTGTTTGGGTTACCCGCAAGTGCAATCTTTAATTCCATTTATTGCCTCCTAATGTGTGATAGCTTTAAAATCAGGTTTTTGGTGTTAGCAAAAGCTAACCACCCTTCTAAAAATAATCTGCATAACTTTCATGCAGAATTAAAATGGAAATATCGGTCTTACTCGACCTCTACGAACTCTGCATCAGCTTTACGAACGGTAAGCTCGTATCCTCTTACTGTAAGTTCGATAGGGTCACCCAGTGGTGCAACCTTTCTTACGTAAACTTCTGCTCCCTTGGTCAGTCCCATGTCCATGATCCTGCGCCTTGTAGGGCCTTCACCATGGAGTCTTACAACCTTGGCATTGCCGCCAATCTCCACATCTCTAAGTGTCTTCATTACTTTTCTCCCTCTATTTTGAAATTTTTAGTAACAACATAAAATTATCCGCATCAGATAAAGATGCGGTTTGCAAGTGTCTTATCAAGAGCTATGCGGCTGTCCTTGACATTAACGATAAGGTTTCCGCCGTTCTTGTTTATGATGGAGATCTCTTCTCCTGTGACAAAGCCAAGTGTTGCAAGGTGCTGCCTGGTCTCGTCATTTCCTGTGATCTTCTGAATTTTTAAAAGCTGTCCGCTATCTGCAAAAGTAAGTGGCATCATGAATACCTCCTATAATGTTAGCATACGGTATCTACTGTTACCTTTAGCTAACTCGATTCATTACTAGGATATTCCGAGTTTATCATGTTGTCAATTGCTAACAGATAATTTTTGTCAATTTCATCATTTTTATTGCAATAAAAAGTACTGATGCAGTATTTTTTGTACAATCTGCATCAGTACTGATTTTGTGCAATTATATTTTGTTAGCCTTAACTAATACCCTTGATGTGTTTTATGACAAGGTCACATCATCCTTTTTTATCACGCATCCTCTCGATAGCATCCATAGCAAGCTTACTTCTCTCACACTCAGAAGCTGAAAGAGAAATCTGCCATGCCAGTGGGCTTCCCTTCATATGCTCAGATGCATAGGAAAGACCGTTTGTACGCTCATCAAGGAAGGGCCTGTCGATCTGGTTGGGATCACCAAGGAGAATGATCTTGGTGTCCTTGCCGGCTCTGGTGATAATGCCCTTAGCCTGAGTAGGTGTCATGTTCTGCGCCTCATCGATGATAAGGAAGGTCTTAAGAATGGATCTTCCTCTAATGAAGTTAAGAGCCTCGCACTGAACTATTCCTCTCTCAAAGACTTCATCAGTCTTGCCCTGAAGCTCCTTCTCATCTTTGTATCGCTCCTCTTCATTGGAGTCTATGAGCTGTTCAAGGTTATCAATGATAGGTCTCATAAGAGGCGATATCTTTTCCTGCTCATCACCGGGTAAAAATCCGATGTCATCATCAAACTGCGAATTAGGTCTGCATACCAGGATCCTTCTGTATTCACCGGTAGGACGATTTATCATCTTCTCAAGGCCGACTGCCAGTGAATAGAATGTCTTGGCTGTTCCTGCCATACCCTTTACGATTACCAGCGGCGCTACATCTGCCGGCTGCATAAGCGCTTCCTGAAGGAAGTACTGTCCTGCATTTCTTGGCTTAACACCGTAGGGCTGACTCTTTTCATACTCAAGCTTCTTGATAAATCCCTTGCAGACACGTCCCATCTGGGTCTTACCCACAGACTGATCCGCTCTTACTACAACAAACTCATTTTCATATAAATCAGGTTTGTACTGCTTCCCCTCCTCATCACAACAGTAAACGGCTTCTACAGGGATTCCTTTCTTCTTGAAATCCTTGAAAAGATCCTCCGGAGCATAGACATCAATACGTCCTGAGTACTGCTCGCCGCCTCCTGCAACCTGCTCGGTTGTAAAATCTTCTGATTTGATATTAAGAAGCTGAGCCTTAATACGCATCAGAATGTCCTTAGTTACAAGAATTACCTGTTCCTTGCTGCTCTCCTTAAGTCCCTTGCACACTTTAAGTATGCGGTTGTCAGACTTATACTCTGACATATCCTTCGGAAGCTCAACATCCTTGAAGTTCTTCTCAACTCTAAGAAGTCCTCCATTGTCAAGCTCTACACCCACAACCAGATCTCCCTGGCCTCTGAGCTGTTCGAGAATCCTGATGGCTTCTCTTACATTGGCTCCACGCTCACCTTCATCCCTCTTGTGCGTGTCAAGCTCCTCCAAGACTACCAGCGGAAGAACGACCTCGTTATCATCAAAGCACTTGAGAGCATGGGGTGCTTGAATCAAAACGTTGGTGTCCAGTACGTAGATCTTCTTCATGCGTAGGTCCCCCTCTATTTGTATGACTTTGAAATCATTATACCATATATTGTGGTAATGCAACATAAAATAAAAAAAGAGCCTGTATCAAAATATGATACAGGACTCTTATCGTTGTTATAAAATCAGAACTCGCAGGACTGTGGTGTTCTTGGATAAGGTATTACGTCACGGATATTTTCTACGCCTGTTAAGTACATGATAAGACGCTCAAATCCCATACCGAATCCGCTGTGGATGCATCCGCCGTATCTTCTGGTATCAAGGTACCAGTCGATGCCTTCCTTATCAACGCCCATCTCATCCATTCTCTCTATGAGCTTGTCGAGATTCTCTTCTCTCTGGCTTCCTCCCATAAGTTCTCCTGCCTGAGGAACAAGGAGGTCAACTGCTGCAACTGTCTTGTTGTCAGGATTTACCTTCATGTAGTAAGCCTTGATGTCCTTGGGCCAGTCAGTAACAAATACAGGTCCGCCGAAGTAATCTACGATATATTTCTCATGCTCTTTTGCAAGGTCTTCTTCGTAATCGGGCTTGAAATCCCACTTAACATCAGCTTTTTTAAGAATATCAATGACATCGTGGTGTTTGATTCTTGTGAAATCAGTATTTACGATGTTGTCGAGCTTATCTTTAAGTCCCTTGGCAACGAATTTGTCGCAGAAATCAATTTCCTCAGGGCACTTGTCGCAGACATACTTAACAACATACTTAAGCATCTCTTCTTCGATATCCATAAGGCCGTCAAGATCGCAGAAAGCCATCTCAGGCTCGATCATCCAGAACTCATTTGCATGAGTCTGAGTGTTTGAATTCTCTGTTCTGAAGGTTGGTCCGAAGGTGTAGATGTCACCGAAAGCCATTGCAAAGGTCTCACCCTGAAGCTGGCCTGAACCTGTGATAAACGCCTGCTTACCGAACAGATCCTTCTTGAAATCAACCTTGCCGTCCTCAGTCTTTGGAAGATCATTCATGTTAAGAGTTGTGATCTTGAACATCTGATCTGAACCTTCACAGTCAGCGCAGGTGATAAGAGGTGTATGAACATATACATATCCTCTCTCCTGGAAATAGCTGTGAATAGCCATTGCTGCAACGCTTCTTACTCTGAATACCGCACTGAAAAGGTTGGTACGTGGACGAAGGTGTGCAACAGTTCTAAGGAACTCTCTTGTATGTCTCTTGGGCTGGATCGGATAATCCTCCGGGCAATCACCCAAAAGCTCAACGCTTGTAGCTTTTACTTCAAAAGGCTGCTTATTCTCGGGAGTAAGTACCAGTGTTCCGACAACCTTAACACTTGCACCGACACCAATCTTGGAAGCATCAGCGAAATTGGACAGCTCCTTGTCGTATACTACCTGTAAATTCTCGAAAAATGAGCCATCGTTGATATTAAGGAATCCAAAATTTGACTGTGCTCTGTTGGTCCTTACCCATGCGCATACAGTCACTTCCTTTGATGCATACTCAGATGTTTTTGTAAATAACTCCCTGATTTTAGTCCTCATCTTTTTTCTCCTCAAAATAATACTATTAAGAAATATTATCACCTTTCGCGAATATTGCAAAGAGTTTTAATAGCAGTTATCAGCCTTTCATTTGCATTATGGTCTTTGATTGCGATTCTGTAATACCCCTTATCAAGGCCTTCAAAAGTTTTGCAGTCCCTGATCAGTATTTTCTGCTGAAGCAGCCTGTTATAGAGATCTTCATCGCTCCAGATCAGAACAAAATTGGTATCAGACGGGTAGGTGCTTATTCCGATCTGATCAAGTTCATCTGCCAGATATGCTCTTTCTCTCCGGATCACTTCAAGAGATTCTCCTGTAAAAGAGCTTTCTCCTGTAATTTCAGCGCACCTTATCCCCACGCGATCCGCAAACACCGACATGTTCCATTCAGGCAAAAAGTGCCTGAGTCTCCCTACATTTTCTGCTGAAGCTATGGCAAATCCCACTCTGACTCCCGGTATGGAAAAGAGCTTTGTATAAGCATCTACAACAAAGAGCTTCGGATATTCGCTTATGAAATTTCTGGCACTTACCGAAGTTTCCTCGCAATCTCTTTTACCTGATAATCTAAAGAAGCATTCATCTACAATGAGCGCAGCACCGACTGCCCTGCATTTATCCAATATCTTAACGAGTACGCGCTCGGGTATCAGTCTGCCTGTCGGGTTGTTGGGATTCCCAAGAATAACAAGGTCAATGTCTTCTGTTATTGCATCTATAAAGTCCTCATTCAGGACAAAGCCATCTGCCTCTCGAAGCAGGAAGCGCTTGATAGCACAGCCTTTTGCAGCGCCGAGTGCATGCTCGTAGCCATAGAAACTCGGGATTGGTAAAAGAGCTTTTTTCGGCCTTAGCATATTTACTATAGCCATAAGTAATTCTGATGCTCCATTGCCACCTACTATGTTTTCTGCCGTGAACTTCGCATTCTTCTGAGAAAGCCTGTTCTCCGCTTTTGTTACAGCGGCTGCAAATTCGCTCTGCATAATATCAGGGTAATTTGCGACCTGATCTGCTGCAGCTTTGATTTCATCAAGAACCTGCACCGGGCATGGAAGCGGATTTAAGCTCACTGAGAAATCCAGCTCTATTTTCTTGTCATAAATCTCTCCGCCGTGTAACATACAAGCTCCTGAATCTTTTTTCACCAATTATCTATAATACGAAATGCTAAGAACTACTGCAAGAATGACCATCAGGACAATACAAAGAGACTCTGTCCCATACATTAGTCTGCAGGCCCTTTTAATGTCTTTTCTCTCAATAGGTCTGTCGTCATCCCCTATATAAGGCTTTTTTACAACCTTGCCAAAATAGCTGGCATCTCCCGCAAGTCTTACTGAAAGCGCTCCTGCAAGAACGCTCTCGGTCTGAGCTGAATTCGGAGACTTATGATTGTAGCGATCTCTTTTAAATATCTTGGCAGCTCCCTTTGCCGAATACTCTTTTCCCAAAAAGAATGATGCACCTATCATAAGAAGTACACTTATCCTGGCAGGAATGTAATTAAAGACATCATCCATCTTAGCTGCAAACTTCCCGAAATACTCATATCTGTCATTGTGATAGCCAAGCATGGAATCCATGGTGTTCACTGCCTTATACACCAGTCCGAAGACTGCTCCGCCAAGGAAACAGTAAATAAGAGGCGCAATGACTCCGTCGGAAGTATTCTCTGCCACAGTTTCCACCGCTGCTCTCACGACTCCGTCTTCATCCAGCACGTCTGTATCTCTTCCTACGATCATGGACACTGCGGCTCTTCCGGCATCAAGGCCGTCTTTTTCCAGCGCATCATACACTTTCATGCTCTCATCTTTCAGGCTCTTTGCTGCTAGGCAATATGCTGTGAGAATTGCCTCTACCGCAATTCCAAGGTAGCTGCTGTAAAGATGTGTAAAAAACCAGATCGCAAAGCCGACGACAAAGGTAAGTGTGACAACGATCACCCATAAGAGAGCTCCGAGACAGAACTCCTTTTTGGTATTCCGTGCCTTTTCCTTAGTTTCTTTTCCAAGAAACGCCTTTTCCAAAAGGTTTATAACTCTCCCCATAAGCCTTACGGGATGAGGCATCCGGTGCGGATCTCCGACGATCCTGTCTATTAAAAATCCAATAAAAAACGCTATAAAATGTTCTATCATAATCTGACCACAAAGAAGTAAACAGCAAGCACAAGAAGGCCGATCAGCTCTCCTCTTGCAACAAACATGCCTGCCGTATCTCCTGTAACTCCGCCGAATTTCTTATTGCAAAGATATGCATAGTAAAAACAAAAAATGATAAGAGCCAGAAAGACAATAGCTCCTGCCACCAGATTTATGTATATCATAAAAAGGCCTGAGGCAGAAGCAAGAAACGTCAGAAACATAAAATCGGCGCTCCCCGTCTTTCCCGCTTCTCTGCTGAGCATTCCGTCACTCTTTGCCTTTGGAAGGACAAGACTCAAGACTCCGCAAAGAGCTCTTACAAACACGAACAGAAGCGCAAAAAGATATATTCCCATGTAGCTTGTATCGCCTTCACCTGCGTAGGCAAGCAGATAAGCTCCAAGTACAAACAAAAGAGAAAACCTGGCAAACCCGATCACTGCAAAAGCTCCGATATGCGGATCCTTCATGATTTCCAGGCTTCTCTCCCTCCCCGAATATGAAGAGAGGGCATCACAGACATCCATATAGCCGTCCAAGTGAAATCCGCCGGTAATAACAACAGGCACAAGGCAAAGAAGGAGCGATGTAACAAACACGGGAACATCAAATCGGCAGCACAAAAACCACAGACCGATTTCCAGCCCTCCGATCACCATCCCGATCAGAGGAAGGAAGCTTATAGCATGGCTGTACTCCTCCTCTTCCCACTTAAACTGCGGAACAGGAATCCTTGAGTACATGGAAAATGCAATTAGTATACTCTTAATTATTCTCACTCTTTTGCCATTCTCCTTCGACAAATTCATAGACTGTATCAGCTAAGTTTCGCAGCCTTCCGTTCACCTCATCAAGGCATGTGATATACTCTTTTGTCTCCTCATCAAATTCATCTCTCTGTGCAAAAGAGTTTGTCACTATCACTACGTTTTTAGCTGCCCGGCAGATTTGTTCCACATCTGAAACAGCGGCCCCTACAGCACTGTCTCTGAGGCTTTGAGCACCTTCAGTTTTCATAAAGTTCTCATCGTGCATCACATTCCCAACCAGGTTAGATATGCACTCAATGAGCACTGTAGAATCCTTAAGATCCGGCTGTCCCGATACAGCTTCCCAGGCCCTCACAGGCGCTTCTATGGTAAAAAAGCCTTTCCCTTCCCGAAGCTTTCTGTGCTTTTTTACTCTTTCGTATCCCGCTTCGTCCAAAACCTCCATGGTGGCAAGATATATTCTTTTGTTTTCTCCCGAAAGCTCAAGTGCCACATTTTCTGCCAGCTCGCTCTTTCCGCTGTCCGGTACTCCTATGACCAAAGCAACCATCAATCAAACCTCTCATAATCATCGATCTCGTAATCAGCAAACTTAGCTGCATTGTCGTAAAAATCCATCGCCACATCAAGAAGTGAAAATGCCATTAAAGCTCCTGTTCCCTCACCAAGCGCAAGATTTCCGTTCATAAGAGGCTTAAGTCGCAGCTCACTAAGCGTAAAGACATTGCCCTTCTCTCTTCCTGCGTGGGATGCGATCATGTACTCAGAAGTTCCGGGGGCAATGGCATTTGCCACCATTGCTGCGCATGTACTGATCACACCGTCAAGCATAACAGGTATATGGTAGATTCCGGCACCTATGCACACTCCGGCAAGGCCTGCAATATCCAACCCTCCTAAAGTTCTCAATATTTCTAGAGCCCTCTCTTTTTCACCAAGACCATCAAATGAATATTTGGCAAGGCCTTTTCTAATAACATCTATTTTCCTGAACAGTCCCTCGTGTGAAAGTCCTGCTCCTCGCCCTGCTACATCAGATGGGTCAAGCTCTAAGATGGCGCAGATCACAGCAGAAGACGTAGTGGTATTGCCGATTCCCATCTCTCCGGTTGCAAGGATATCTGTGCCTTTCTCCGATAGTTCTTTTACCAGGCCTATCCCTGTCTCTATAGCGGAGAGTACTTCGCTCTCACTCATGGCAGGCTCATCAAGAAAACTCTTTGTTCCCCTGCTGACCTTTCTGCTTAGAACACCCTCTATCTCTTCGTTGCAATCAATACCGATATCAACAGTAATAACTTCAGCACCCACTTTCCTTGCCATGGTGTTGGCGCTGCTGATGCCTTTTCCGAGGGCTACTGCCACAGCCCTTGTGATCTCGCTCCCGCTTTGGGATACGCCCTCTTTTACAATTCCGTTGTCTGCGCACATGACAACCAGGGTCTTTTTATCAATCTCAGGGTGTTCGCTGTTTTGGATCGCACCGATCCTGCAGATCACATCCTCAAAATCTCCCAGAGAATCCAGGGGCTTTGAGATCCTATCCCAGTTTCTTTTCACCTGCATAAAGACCTTTTCGTCAGGCTTATCTATATTCAGATCAAACAGTTCTTCCTGTGTCATACCAAAATCCTACATTCCTAAAAATCTCTCTATAACCTTCCTGCATGAAGGATAGTAAAGGTGTGCAAATCCCGCAAAGACATTTCCCTTTGACTGATATCCGCTCCAGGACCTGCCACTGCTTAGCTTAGTAACAGTAGCAGCTTCGCCGTTATCCGTCGTATCGTAGTAATGGAATTCATGGCCTCTTACGCGGTCTTTTTCCGTCAGATAAGGGTTATCTAAAGCTTTGCTCACAGACACATAACCAAAATGCGAGAGCTTACCTGTCATGAATGAACTGCCATTAAGCGCTCCCACCATATCATATTCGCTGCCCTCTTTATCTTTTAGCTTCTCCTGCAGGTAGAGAAAGCCTCCGCACTCTGCAAGGATTGGCATCCCTAAGTTTGCAGCTTTTTTGATGCTATCGCGCATGCTCACATTTTCCGAGAGTTCTTTTGCATAGAGTTCAGGATAGCCTCCGCCTATGATAAGCCTCGATACCTCCGGAATTTTTCTATCATGGATCGGGGAAAAGAACTTTATACGCGCTCCCATTTTCTCAAGGAGTTCAAGGTTCTCCTCATAGTAAAAACAAAATGCTTCATCCCTTGCGACGCCCACAGTCACGTCAAACTGCGGATACGGCTTCTCTTCCGGGACACTTATGGCTCCGGCCTCTTTCGCTATCTGCATAAGGCCGTCCATATCAAGACTCTTTAAAAGCTCATCAGAAACACTGTCAACTCTTGAAAGGAGCTGTGGAACCTCCGATGGCATAACCAGACCAAGGTGTCTGCTCTCAAGAATGCCGTCCTTTAGTACAGGAAGCGCTGCTATTACGGGAATCCCAAGTTCTCTCTTGATAAGGGTTGAAAGCTCGGAAACAAGAGCCGCTGATACCCTGTTAAGAATAACACCCTTTATCACGCGATTGCTGCCGTACTCAAGATATCCCTTTATCATGGCAACCACGGATTTGCTCATGCCCTTTGCATCAACAATAAGTATCGCCGGGGTCTTTGTCCTTACGCACAGGTCATATGAAGATCCAAGCCCTTCCTCGGCTCCAAGGCCGTCATAAAAGCCCATGACGCCCTCAATAATGCCGATATCGCACCTCTTTGAGCCTTCGATGAGGTTTCTTTCTACTCCCTCTTCTCCGGCCATTATAAGGTCCAGATTTCTTGAAGGAACCGACAATACGCTTTTGTGAAACATCGGATCTATAAAGTCTGGTCCGCATTTAAAGGCGCAGGGACTAAAGCCCTTTTTTACAAGAGCACGCAAAAGCGCACAGGTTATCAAAGTCTTTCCGCTGCCGCTTTTTGGAGCGCACAAAAGAACTCTTGGCAGTACTTTTTCTCTTTCCATCACCATCCACCTAAACTTCAAAAGCTATAACAAACACCGGATTCATCCCATCTGCCATGTGATAGGTTCCTACTTCCTTAAACCTTGCTGCGCTAAGCTGAACCACCTCAGTGTTTGCTGCTCCCATGGCACTGATCACTTCCATGGTCTTTCCAAGGGTCTCAAGAGTTACGCAGTTGACTACGAACCTTACAGGCCCGTTATCCTTCATGCAGCTCTTGATTATTTCTTCAAGATTTCCACTGCTTCCACCTATAAAGACATGGCTTGGCTTTGTAAGACCGGCTAGAGCTTCGGGCGCCTTTCCCTCAACTATCTCCATATTCCCAAGGCCGAATTTATCTCTGTTCTTATATAGGAGCTCTATGGCCTTTTTGTTTTTCTCTATGGAAAAGACCTTTACGCCCGGGTCAGTAAGTGCAGCTTCAAGTGATATTGAGCCTGTTCCGGCACCAACATCATAAAGTACACTGTTTTTGGTAAGCCTAAGCTTTCTTACAGACAGTGCCCTTACTTCCTCCTTGGTCATGGGCACATCGCCCCTTATTATCTCATCATCCGAAAGTGCCGGAATCAGCTTGTTCTTAGAAGCTTCAGGGTTCTCGATATACATTAAGGTCTTGCCTTTAACATCACTTTCCAAAAAACCTTCTGCCCCATACTCGCTTATCTTCTCTGCTTCAGTTCCAAGCTCGCATCCAAATATCACTCTGCATTCTTTGGGCAATCTCTTTGCTGTCTCAAGTGCCGCTTCTGCGCTATTTGCAAGAAGAATTACTTTCTCATTTTTCCTGACAAAACCGCCCACATCGCATTCTCTGCCGTGGTTTGAGATTATCGTCACATCTTCAAGAGCAGCGCCGAGCCTTGCTGCAAAGAGTGATACCGAAGATATTCCGGATATCTTTTTTACTGTGTAGCCCTCTTCTTCAAATATTGCAGAAGCTTTCTTTGCTCCGCTGCAAAGGCTTATATCTCCTGAATACACCACCAGAGGAGCCTTATACTCATGATGCTCCTTTAGAAATTCCATAATCTTCTCTCCCTCATACCAGTCCTTTTGAGGAGCGGAAATTCCTTTTATTCTCTCAAGAACCGTCTTTGCGCCAAAGACAATATCTGCTTCCTTCATGGCTTTTGAAAACTCAGCTGTATAGAACCTCTCATCACCGGGGCCTACGCCACCTAGAGTTATTCTTCTGCAAGGTTCTTCTAAAGGCTCTTTTCCCAGGATAGCAAGGATCCTATTTAGTATTTCTCCGGCTTCCAGGCCATCATTAGAGATATCATTCTTCTCAGGATTTCTTATAACGATTGTCTGTGCATTGCAGTTATCAGCAGCCCTTAGCTTCTCCGAAAATCCTCCTGCCTCTCCGCTTTCCTTGGTAAGGATGACCGATGCATTTATCTCTCTTATCAGAGCCTCATTCATGGCCACTGAAAAAGGTCCCTGCATTGCAATTATCTGACGTCCCCGTAGCCCCGCTTCATGGCACTTTTCGATGCTTGCAACATCCGGAATGATCCTGACATAAACTCTGGATATGTCTGAAATCCCACTTGTAATCTCTTTTAAATCCCTGCTACCTGTAAGAAGCAGTATGTTTCCTGCTCTCTTCTCAAGCTCTTTTGCCGCCTCTGCCACATCTTCAACATATGTCACGTTTTCTTCATTTGCCTCAGAATCTGCAGTTTTTCTCAGTAGCCTTAAATAAGTAAAAGACTCTTTTTCACAGGCGCTCTTTATCTCCTTGGAAGCCTTGATAGCGTAAGGGTGCGTCGCATCAACAACTGCAGCAAACTCGCCACTTCTAAGAAGGTCTGCAATTGCGTTTCTGTCCATGCGTCCCACAAGCAGAGATGCTTCTCCGCTCTCCTCTTCAACTGTCTTTCCATATTCTGTTGCAACGCTGACCACATGCGGAATTCCCAGTTCCTCTAATTTACTTGCAAGCAGTCTTCCTTCAGTGGTTCCGCCGAAAACAAGAATCTTATCTCTCACTTTGATATCCTCTGGCTGTGACCATAAGTCCCATTATATTTCTGGTTGATGAATTGCCGATAAACACCGTCGAGAACATATCTGCGGAAGCTTCTTTCAGCTCCCCAAGGGTAAGGACTTCTGAGTTCTCACCGTCTCTTCCGATGTTCCTTGCAATTCCGCACACCCTCTCCTCTTCAATCTCCTCAAGAAGTATCTCACAGGCCTTCTTTAAAAATCCGGCTCTCGACTTACTCTCCGGATTATAGAGCACAATGACCATATCCGTCTGTGCTGCAGCCCGGAGCCTTTTTTCAATAAGCTCAAAAGGTGTTAGTCTGTTGCTTAAGCTGATGCAGCAGAAGTCATGTATAAGCGGAGCTCCCAAAATGGCTCCTCCACTGATGGCCGCTGTGACACCTGTTGTAGCCTTTATGGAAACTTCCGGAAAATCGACGCCCATTTCATAGACAAGTCCCAGAAGTCCGTATATTCCCGCATCTCCGCTGCATATAAGGGCAACCTTCTTGCCTGTATCCGCCTCCTTTAAGGCAAGCCTTACCCTCTCCTCCTCCTTCATCATCGGAGTGCTGATAAACTTTTTATCCTCAAACATGGGACGCACCAGATCGCAGTAGACAGTATATCCCACGATCACGTCGCAACCGTTGAGCACCTTGGCGCTCTTTATAGTCATATCCGAATACTGTCCCGGTCCAAACCCAACCACATACAAACTCTTCTCACTCATCGGTAAAGCTCCTCCCTAAAACTCCAACTGCCAGTGTCATACCGTTTTCTGCTCTCTTTTTCATGATCATTCTCCTGCAGCCATAGGCCAAGACTGACCTCTCGCAGACATTGTCAGCCCCTGTTGTTTCTCTCACAAACTGCGAAGCTGAAAACTCCCCTTCCTGCTGCATTAGCAGTTCCTGCGAAAAAGTCTTAAATTCGGCTCCAAGACTTTCTGCGAGCTCTATTATCCCCACCTCTTTACTCTTTAAATCTATAGAGGTAACAGCTAAAACACTCCTTTTATCGAGAGAAAGCTCATCAAGAATTCGGTCTGCAAATTCTATAAGCTCTCTTCCCTCTTTCCCTTTTCTGCAGCCTACGCCCAGCACTATGCACTTCGGAATCAGCTGTAATTGTTCTATATCGCAGGTCTTCGGTGAGATGGTAAAAGAGCTGTCTCTTTCTTGCAGCTCATCAGAATTCTTAAGTTTTATCAGACTATCTCTATTGAATGAGGTTTCAAAAACATCTTCAAATTCCGGATCCACCATGTAAAACGCTTTGTTATGTTCAAGAAGATATGCAGAAAAAGACTTAGCCTTTTTCATATCGTTAATTACAAGGCCGTTGTTTTTGGAAAACACATCAACAGCAAACTCTCCCCTTACATCGCTGGCTGTTGTGATAACGGCTGTAGCCCCGATAATGTCTGAAAGCTCTTTTGCCGCAGCAACTCCGCCGCCATGGTGTCCTGAGAGAATGGGTATTACAAACCTGCCCTCTTCATCAATGACGATCACAGCCGGGTCTTCAGTCTTGTCAGTTATATACTGAGCAATCGCCCTCACAGCAATTCCGCAGGCTCCGATAAAAACGAGAACATTTCCTTTTTTGAAGTTCTCCTTAGTCCAGTCCGAAAGT
The DNA here is from genome assembly GCF_000421405.1 of Butyrivibrio sp. NC2007. Lineage (GTDB taxonomy): Bacteria > Bacillota > Clostridia > Lachnospirales > Lachnospiraceae > Butyrivibrio. Next base: position 68,640 of record NZ_ATWY01000011.1, on the reverse strand, counting down.
CCTCCGGTTTCCAGCTTATCCGGGCCACAGGCACCTGTTTCTCCGGGAATCTTCAAAAGGATCTTTTCCATCAGCTGCCTTCCGGCCGCGGTAAAGCATATGAACTTGTAGTTATTCTTTGATGCCCTGTCCATACATTTTTTCCTTAAGCTTTTTGATCACCTTCGGGTAGTTGTCCCTAAAGTGAGGAAAAGCACAGTTCTTACAATTCTTGATGCCCTTATCGTTCCATACGTAGTTTCCGCCGCAGTCCTCATGATCGTATAAGGGGCAATAGCAGAACATGCAGTTAAACTCTTCTTCCGGCACATCATGGCAGGGGAATGACTTACAGTTTCTGTTAGTAAAAAAGCTGGTTCCTCCTGCACTCTTTGTGCCGATAATGCTCTGCATCACCTTTTCATACATATCGCCATTTAGGTCAAAGAGCTGCTTTAACAGACCTTCCTCGATAACTTCATCAGGTCTTTTAACAAGAACATGCCCATCGTCATAGACAAGAAGAAGTCTGTCGCAATAGGAAAGTGCAAGCTCAAGTTCGTGGAGCGAAGCTACAATTGTCACGCCTTCGCCCGATAGCTTTTTTAATGTCTCCATGAGCTCGTATCTGTGTCTTATATCCATGTAGGAAGTGGGCTCATCCATCACAAGGAACTTTGGGTCCTGGGCGATTGCTCTGGCAATAAGGGTTCTTTGTTTCTGACCATCGCTGACATCTGAGTAGGCGATGTCTGAGAGCTCTTTTATCTTCATCAGCTCCATTGCCCTGTCTATCTGGGCATTATCTTCCTCTCTCAGCCTTCCAAGTCCATCGGTAAAAGGAATCCTTCCGGCAGATACCACATCCCTGCAGGTCATAAGGATCGGCTTTACCCTCTCGGTGGTGACAACGGACATGACCTTCGATATCTCTTTTGGTAAAGCTTTGGAAACGTCCAGGTCATCTAAAAGGACACTACCTCCGATAAGCGAAAGGCTTCCGTTTATGCTCTTAAGGATTGTGGATTTACCGCCGCCGTTGGGGCCAATGATGCCAATGATCTCGCCCGGCGTGACAAAAAGGTCCACATCTCGAACCACTATTTTTTTGTGATATCCGGCTACGACCTTATCAAGTTTCATTATTTATGTTTCTCCTGATTATCATAAAGATAACGATAGGCGCTCCAAAGAGCGAAGTTACAGCAGAAATGTTCAGCTCAGTCGGCGCAAAAAGGCTCCTGGCCAGAAGGTCACTGAACATACAAAATACTGCGCCTGACATAAATGCCGCCGGCAACAGGACTATTGGTTTTGAGGACTTTAATAGCTCCCTCATAAGAAAGGGAACGGCGATTCCTATAAAGGAAACGGGTCCGACAAAGGCAGTTACACAGGCAGAGAGGACACTTGATAGCAGTATAACTTCACTTCTTGTGACCTTAACATTTACTCCAACGCTTCTTGCATAGCCCTCTCCAAGCCTGAAGGCATCCAGAGACTTACCAAGGAGCATCACCAGGAAAAAGGCTGCTCCTACGATCACTAGGGCGTATTTTACGCTTCCCATGTCGATTCCGGAAAAGCTTCCCTGGGACCAGCCGTGGAGATTGACAATATCAGAGTCATCGGCAAATGCAATGAGAAAATCCGTAACTGCGCTGCAAATATAGCCCACCATGATTCCGGCAGCCAGAAGAACCATCATGTTCCTTACGGCTTTTGATATAATGATGATAAATCCCGTTGTGAGGATTGCTCCGGCAAATGCAGCCAGTATCAAAAGAAGTGATGAGGATCTGCCTGTACTTCCGACAACAAAGATCAGCACCAGTGCCACCATCATCTTGGCTCCCGATGAAATTCCGAGAATATAGGGGCCTGCGATGGGGTTTGAAAAGTAAGTCTGCAAAAGAAATCCTGAAGTAGCAAGGCCTCCGCCAAGAATAATGGTCATGATCACCCTGGGAAGTCTTATATCCATGATGATGGCTCTTGTCTTCTCATCACACGCTCCTCCTGTGATTGCCCTTAGGACCTCTGTAAATCCGATATGAACATTTCCGATCCCGACACTTAAAAAGAACCCGACAAGTATCAGAACTGCAAGGGATACATATACTATCACCCCTCTTAGAGATCTTTCTCTATTCATTAGTGCTGCTTCCTTCTCTGAATCCGGTAGTAAAAGTAGCATCATAGAGCTTGGACTTATCATAGCCCTTTGGCGCCACTACATCTCCGACAATAATAAGAGCTGTTTTTGTTATATTATGCTGCTCTGCAACTAAAGCAAGGTTTTCCAGTGTTGTTACGTACTTCTCTTCATCCGGCCAGGTAGCCTTATAGACAATGGCGCAGGGAGTATCCATGCTCCTTCCTGCCTCTGTCAGCTCTTTTACAAGTCCATCTATGTTACCAGCGGATAAGAAGAATACCATGGTCGGCTCCTTATCAGGGACCGGAGTCCTGCCCGGCATTCTGGTAAGAAGTACGCTCTGGCTTATCCCCGGAAGCGTATACTCGAGGTTAAGCGCCGAGGCAGCTCCGCAAAAAGAGCTGACTCCCGGAGTGTAATCATACGAGATGCCCAGCTTATCAAGCTCATCCATCTGCTCCCGGATAGCGCCGTAAATGCTTGGATCTCCGGTGTGAAGGCGAACGATCTTTTCGCCACTTCTCTCTGAATCCTTCATAAGATCTATGACTTCTTCAAGACTTAGCCTTGATGAATCGTAGACCTGACAGTCAGGCCTTGCCTTGCTTAAGAGCTCAGGATTAACCAGAGAACCGGCATAGATGATAACATCCGCTTCCTCAATGTATTTCTGTCCTCTGATTGTTATAAGGTCCACAGCTCCGGGACCGGCACCAACAAAATGTACCATCAGCCTTCTCCTTTTATCTCAAGAAGCACGTCTTTTGCGCCGGGGCTCTCTGAGAGAAGTCTGTAACCATCGGCAAATATGATGGTCTCACAGGTGATCTTCCCCTCTGCCCAGCTCTCCATATTTTCCTTAATGCTCTCAGCTATGTGGCAAAAGACCTTTTCCTTATATCCAAATTCATCGATGATTCTTAAGGCTTCATCTGTCATCACGCACTCATCGAGCTGACTTTTAATTTGTGCAAAACGCTCTCCCGGTGCGAATTTTGAAACCGCGTCTGAGAGGATCTCCATCCTGTGATCTCCGTATTTTGAGTGAGTGTTTTTTATGCCTCCGGCCACCTTCACAAGTTTCCCAAGATGCCCCACAAACAAAAGCTTCTCAAACCCTGCATTCAGTGCCATCATCAGGGTGTCATATACAAAGTTAGAGCATAGAACTGCCCTGTCCTCGTCTATCTGGTATTCGTCTGTTATGAATTTCAGACCATAGTTGCCGGGTGCCACAAGCAGTACCTTTTTTCCCAGGGCCTTCTGCATGTTTATCTGCGCCTTAATGGTTCCAAGGATTCCTTCATCACTCATGGGCTCAACGATTCCCGTGGTACCGAGGATTGAGATTCCGCCAACTATACCAAGCTTTGGGTTAAAGGTCTTTTGCGCGATTTCCCTTCCGTCCGGTGCGCTGATGATAACTGTAGCTCCGTGGGATTTTGCTCCATTTGTTGCAAGAACCTCTTCTATGTTCTCTCTTATCATCTTCCTCGGCACAGAGTTAATGGCAGCTGCGCCAATGGGCTGATCAAGCCCCGGCTTAGTGATCCTTCCAATGCCTTCTCCTCCGTCAATCAGGATTTCTCCGTCATCCCTTAGAGACACCTGAGCTCTTATCTTCATACCATGAGTTGCGTCGATGTCATCCCCGCCATCCTTTATGACTGAGCAGGATACGCCAGCTACTGTCCTCTCAATATCTATGATCTCAGCTATATAGGTTATGCCCTTTGGTGTAACAATACTGACCTGACTAATATCCTCGCCTTCAAAGAGCATCATAAGGCAAGCTTTTGCCGCCGCTGCAGCACAGCTTCCCGTTGTATATCCACATCTTAACTTCTTGTCATCCTTGAAGGTATAGAGTTCTTCCATTTATTCAGTCCGAATCATTGTGAGTCACCGGGGACGTTTCAGATTGACTCATTGCACACAATGAGTCAATCTGAAACGTCCCCAGTGACTCACATGTTATATAGAATCGAGTTGCAGATAGCTGCTGCAACTCCGCTTCCGCCTTTTCTTCCCGCATTGATTATATAGGGAACGTCCATGTTTCTGATCAGGTCTTTTCCCTCGACCACGTTTACAAAGCCCACCGGGACTGCGATTATGAGCTCAGGTCTAAAGCCCTTTTCCTGCCATAATCTGTTAAGGCTTGCAAGAGCTGTGGGCGCGTTGCCGATAGCAAAGATCAGCGGAGCATTTATCTCAATTGCCTTCTCCATGCTGATATAAGCTCTGGTCACACCTCTCTCCTTAGCCAGCTTTGCCACTTCTTCATCTGCCATGAAGCAGTGAACTCCTCCCCCATACCCTGCAAGAGTTTTCTTGTTAATGCCTGCAAGTGCCATGTTGGTGTCGGTTACAATATGTGCTCCGCTCCTGATGGCAGCCTTGGCTTTTTGTATCACGCCTTCAGAAAACTCCAGCGTATCAGCATACTCAAAATCAGCCGTGGTGTGAATAACCCTTACCACGGTAGGCTCTACCTCTTCAGGAATGATCTTCCCGGCCTCTGCAAGCTCTTTTCTGATAATGCGAAAGCTTTCTTTTTCAATTTCCGATGGCAGTATTTCCTTAAATCCCATAGTTTCTTCCTATATTCCGATGGCCCTGTAGATTAGGTCTAAATCAAGACTTTCTCTAAGACAATCAGCAAGTTTATCAAGCTCTTTTTCCAAGACCATGGAGTGACTCTCAATCTTTGGAACAGGCTTTTTTATTTTCTTTCTCTCAAAGAGAATTGATAACAGCCCCTCTGCAATCTCAGGCTCATCAAAGAAGCCGTGGATATAAGTTCCAAGAACACTCCCCTCTGTTATAACCCTGTCCGACTTCCAATCAGCCTGTGTCCTTCCCATGTGGATCTCATAGCCTTTATACTTCTTCCCGTTCAGGTTTTCGTAAACGCCGCTTATATTTGAGAGAACACCTTCCACCTGCTTTAGGTCTTTCTCATCAGCAAAGGTCGTATCCGCAGGCAAAAGACAAAGTCCCGCCTCTTTACTCTGATCTGCGCCTTCACCTTCAATACTCCTTCCAAGGATCTGGAAACCACCACAGATTCCAACCACTAAGGTCCCTCCTAAAGAAGCTGTCCTTACGGCACTATCAAGTCCTTTTTCCTTCATCCACTTAAGGTCGGATAATGTATTCTTTGTTCCGGGTATAATAACAAGATCGGCTTCGGCAACGGCTCCAGCCTCCTGGGTATAGATTAATTCCACGTCTTCGATATTTTCAAATACTGAATAGTCTGTGTAATTACTGATAAATGGAAGTCTTATGACAGCGATTTTCACCTTACTGCCACCTTTAAATCCATCCCTTTCCTTTAGTATATCAGAAAGGGAATCCTCCTCATCAAGAGAAAGCTCCATGTAAGGAACAACTCCTGCAAAAGGAATGTCGCAGTACTCCTTAAACATCGTAAGCCCCGGCGTAAGGAGCGAAACATCTCCTCTGAACTTGTTGATGATAAGTCCCTTTACCCTGTCTCTTTCATCTTTCGGCATAAGACTTACCGTGCCAAGGAGCTGTGCAAAAACGCCGCCGGGGTCTATGTTTCCAACAAGAAGAACCGGTGCATCCACAAGCTCTGCAAGTCCCATGTTCACAATATCTTCGCTTCTTAGATTGATCTCCACGGGGCTTCCTGCGCCCTCAATGACAATGATATCCGTATCCTGTGAGAGCCTCTCATAGGCTGCCATTATATCCGGCACATATTTTCTCTTATTCTTAAAGTACTCCCTTGCATCCATATCACCTATGGGAAGTCCGTTCACGATAACCTGTGAAGCCCGCTCCCCTGTAGGCTTTAAAAGTATGGGGTTCATATCGGAGGATACTTCTCTGCCGGCAGCCAGAGCCTGCAGAGCCTGAGCCCTTCCGATCTCTCGTCCGTTAGGAGTGACATAGGAATTAAGGGCCATGTTCTGGGACTTAAAAGGCGCGACTCTAAAACCCTCCTGCCTTAAAAGGCGAAGGATTCCGGCCGTCAATATGCTCTTTCCGGCGCCACTCATGGTGCCCTGTATCATCAGATTTTTAGCCAAGTATGTCCTCACTTCAGTTTGTAGAAAAACTCCGTTGTCTCTTTTCCCTCTGCAATAACCTCGAAGAGGTCAGAAATAATTGTTCCTGCTTTATTGGTAAACTGATACAGCGATTTATCACAGGCCCATACATCGCCGCTTTGAACTGCCTTAAAGTCCTTAAAGGTCACGTCCATATCCGCAAGTGCCTTAAGATCCTTTGGCGCATCCTGTATCGTTCCGTTGTAGATCAGAATATCCGCATCCTTAGCATAGTCATAGAAGGCCTCTATGCTGACAGTAACCGATGATGCAGCTTTTTCATCGCTCTCTGTATCCGGTGCAAGGTAAACTCCGCCGGCCTTTTCTATCATTTTAACAAAGTAATCGTTTCTTTTTCTGGTGACTATCTGGTGACTTGAGTTAAGGGAAAAGAATGCAACGCTCTTGCCTTCAACGCCTTCAAGATCAATATCTTCCACCATATTGCGCTGTTTCATAAAAGCTTTATCTGCTTCATCTTCCCTATCGCAAAAGGCACCATAGACCTTGATCCACTCAAGCCTTCCAAGCGGATCTTCCTCATAACTGGACCTGTCAATAAAGGTCGCAATTCCCAGTTTTTCGAGCTTTTCCAAAACTTTTGGAGTGTGCAATATCATGGTGTTTTCAATCACCAGATCCGTCCCCTTCTCCATCATCATCTCGTAGTCGGGAGCGCTGTATTTTCCGCCATACACCAATTCCCCCGCCTTCATGGCATTTATGGCAGACTCAATGTACCAGTCCTCCTGCTTTGTTCCTGAGAGGCTTATCTTATCAACCGCTCCCAGTTCATCAAACTGACACATAACGGCTGACGCAGCAAGATATATGCTTGTAAGCGGCTTTTTGATGATAAAGGTATCCGGAGCATCGATGGCCGGTGCATCAAGTCCATCCGGCACTACAACGTAATTCCTGCCATCACTTACCGCCACCACCAAAAGGTCTTTTTCATATCTGTGTATCTTATACTCTTTTGCAAAAGAGTTTTCGTCTGTTGAAATATATGTAAAGCCCGCAATATCAATAGGTGACATGTCAGATGTTCTTGCTGCATCTATCACCTCTTCTTCCGGGGCACTACTTTCATCTCCAATATTAAAAACAAGTGTGTAATCAATAAGATGAGGCGTTCCCATGGCAGTGGTATCCGCCTGAACTTTCATCTCTTTTTTCAGTCTAACAGGAATCTGAAACTCTGATCCCTCATCCGTACTGATGGGATAGTAGGTCTTTCCACCCACGATCATATAATCATAGTTTGAGCTGCTCCAGATAATATCTGCAACAGCCTTTCCTCCCGTGACAGTAATATTGCACGGGCTTTGTATGTTTGCCTTCCCCGATCCTCCCGATAAAGTAACGGAAGCGGCATAATTCCCATCGGGAATCCTGCCGCATCCGGACAATAACAAGAGCATTATCAGGATCAGCAAATAATGCTTAATGTTAATAGTCTTATTTAAGTGCACTCTTTACATGCTCCACATAAAGTTTCTGAACATCTTCAATTCTTCCAAGGCCTGATATCTGACACTGAACAGCTTCAAAAGAGCCATCGGCTTCAAATCCGCTCTTCCAGGAATCCTCATCATCTCCGGCCATATCGTTGTTGGCATGATCGCCTGCAACAACCATGAGAGGTCTGAGTACAACCTTCTTGTATCCGGCTTCCTTAACCTTATTTATAACCTCTGAAAGCTCAGTCTCTTCAGGCTCGCCCTCAACGGTTCCGATGAATACGTTCTTGTAGCCAAGCTCATCCATTTGGGTCTGCATCTGAGAGTATGTGATCTTAGCTGTGTGAGATGTTCCGTGTCCCATAAATACAAATGCAACACCGACATTCTCTGCATTTTCAAGAGAATCAAAGCCTGCCTCATATACAGAAGCCTGTGTAACTGCCTTGGCAACAGTTTCCTTATCGGCATTGATGACTGTCGCATCTTTTCCTACTTCTCCGAGAAGAGGCTCTGAAATTACTACCTTTTCAAACTTATCTTCATATTTATCTACAGCTTCTATAAGCTCGTCATACTCTGCGCCATGCATAAGGTGTGTGGGCTGGATCACAAGCTCTTTTACACCGTTTGAAACTGCACGCTCAAGAGCCTGCTCAACGTTGTCAATCTTCTCACCGTCTCTTGCGTAAATATGATTGATAATGATCTGAGCTGTGAATGCTCTTCTTACGCTGTAATCAGGATATGCTTCTGCAAGCGCCTTCTCGATTCCGCCGATATCCTCTGCTCTACTGTCGTTAAAGCTTGTTCCAAAGCTTACAACAAGGAGCTCTTTCTCTCCGATCTCATCTGCGTTTAAAGGATCATCAATAGAAGCATCTCCTGTGTCATTACCGAAGTAATCAGGATCAGCAAACTCGCCTTCAACCAGCTCTTTCTGCTCATCTGTAAGTTCGTCCCATGCCTTCTTGGCAGCTTCACACTCAGCATAGGTGTTATCTGTATAAGTCTGGACATAGATTGCGTCAATAAGCTCAGCTACCTTATCTGCCATAGCCTGATCATCCTCCCCGGCATCTTCCTGAACATCTGATACAACTACTTTGTGGTCATACCACTTCTCTTTAGTTCCGATAAGTGCAAGATCAAATTCCTGATCAAGGTATGGAACGGGAACATCAAAGCCATTTACTTCCTCAGTTGTACCGTCCTCATAAGTAACTGTATCTGTAGTGGGCTCAAGGAGTACTGCTCCATCCTTCTGAGCATCCTCAGCAGTTCCGGGGAAGAGGTTTACAATGTTCTTGGATGGAAGTGTGATGTGGATTGTCATCTGGCCATCCTTGACAGTAAGAGTACCTCTGTCTCCATAAGCTTCATTTATATGGAACATGCTTCCGTCTGTTGTAAACTTTGCGCTGTAAACGCCATCCTCTAAGGCTGCCTCAGCATTTGTTTCTTCTGGCGCTGCTTCAGTTACTTCTTCTGCCGCCTCCTGCGACGTCTCCTCTGCCGGAGCCTCCTGCGCGCTCTGCTCCGCTGCTGTACAACCTGCCAGCATACTGACTGACAAAGCTGCCACCATGAACATTCCTAGAAATTTCTTTTTCATAATAGCCTCCTGTTTTTTATTCATGGGCATTAAAAAATCCCTTGTTTTCACAAGGGATTGGCTATCTGTTGCACAGCAAAACAAAGCAAGATCCATGCTCCTGCTTTTATTTCTTCGTACCGTCAATTCCTCGTGACTTAGGATTTCTCCCATGTACAGCGACTGGCAGGTCTCCCGACTTATCGAGTAGCCTTACGGCTTTGCTCTTTAAACCTTCCCGGATTTCTCCAGTGGCATACATAAAGAGCTCTCGAAACACGGTGACGAGATCGCGCAGGACTTGCACCTGCTTCCCTTTTCACCTGCACGGCCAAACGGCCCGCAGACACCATCCGCTTTATTTAACTTACTTTGCTATAATACCACACCTGTCAAGAAAGAGAAAACAGTTCCTTAAGTAAGGACATCTGTAAGGACTTCTATCATGTTCTTTACATCTATAGGCTTTGCTATATGGGCATTCATTCCCGCATCTTTGGCCTTTTTGACATCTTCCGCAAAAGCATTGGCCGTCATGGCAATTACAGGTATCTTTCTTCTCTCTTCATCATCGAGCTCTCTTATGGCTTTCGTCGCTTCATAGCCACCCATGACAGGCATCTGAATATCCATAAGAACTGCGTTGTAGTAACCCGGTTCAGCAGCCTTTACTTTGTCCACAGCTTCTTTTCCATTCTCTGCAGTCTCTACAGTAAAGCCCTGCTTCTCCAGCAGCTTAATCGCAATCTGCCTGTTTATGGGCATATCATCTGCAAGAAGAAGTCTCATGGAACTGAAGTCTGCAACTCCTGCCCTATTCTTTGCTTCAATTGCCTCTGTTTCTTTCTGTATATCTTCCTGGCTCTGTCTATCCAGCGATAGCTTTACAATAAACTCAGAGCCCTTGTTTTTCTTGGAATTAACCGTAATGGTTCCGCCCATGAGATCAACTATATTCTTTACAATGCTCATTCCAAGGCCGGTTCCCTGAATGCCACTTACAGTCGTATCTTTTTCTCTCTCAAAGGCTTCAAATACTTTCTTTGTAAACTCCTCGGACATACCGATTCCGTTGTCCTTAACGCTTATCATATAATCTGCGCAGCCGTCAACAACAGCTGTAGTCTGCTTTAAGGTAACCGATATACTGCCGCCCTCAGGAGTGAATTTATAGGCATTGCTGATAAGGTTAAGCAGTACTCTGTTAAGTCTGTTTATATCACAGTAAACATGCGGATCCTTTAGATCTATGCATTCCACTTTAAACGTAATATTCTTCTCGTGCATCTGCAGTTCAAAGAGATCTCTAACATCCTCAAAGGTCTTGCTTAAGTTTACAGGAACAGGCTCAAGGTCCATCCTTCCGCTCTCGATTCTGCTCATCTCAAGGACGTCATTTATAAGTGCCAGCAAATGATGGCTGGATCCTTTTATCTTATGCAGATAATCCTTTAGTTCTTCATGGGTAACAGCTTCATCCTCAGCTAAATTGATATAGCCGATAATGGCATTCATAGGAGTCCTTATGTCATGGGACATATTGGACAAAAAGACCGTCTTGGCCCGGCTTCTCTCATTGGCCTTGATGGACTCAACTGAAGCAGCCTTCTCTCTCCTTGACATAATCCTGTAAATGCTGAACATGATCACAAGAGCAATAATGATTAGACTCATCTGGATCAGGCTGTTTCTTGTAAGAACATGATCTACATTTACCAGCTGTTCCTGTATATATGCTTCTGTTCTTTCAGTGGTATCAATATCCTTGCCGGTGCTCTGGCTCTCATAGTAATCCTTTATGTTTCCGACAATATCTTTTGTCATGTCGTCGGTAGCTCTTTTAATCCACATTAGTGATGTGAAGAAAATCAGGAACAGGAGGGTCACCCAGACAACCGTTGATTTGCCGTATCTTCTTTCCGTATCCTTTTCAAATACGAACCTGAACCACAAGAACCCCAAAATACTCCAGGTCGCCAATATCAGATAGGACTCAGTTGACATAGCTTCTGCTGAAGACATCATAAAGAACAGGAAGAATAAAGCACTCATGACAATGCCTATTATGCCTGTTATCTCAACCTTCCTATTGTCCTCTTTTTTGGCAGTGGCAAGAGCCGCAGCTGAAGTATAGGCGTATGCTATTGTAGCTCCGATTGTTGTCACATCGACGATCCATCCTATGGCAGTCCTGCCAAGAAGCGGGATGAAAAGAGATATGCACATGATAAAAACAAGGGCATTCTTAGGATTCTTTTCCTCATTGAGCTTTGCAAACCACTGTGGAAGCATTCCCTCATCAGCCATGTAGAACATCAGCCTGCTGGCAGCGATAAAGTTGCCGATAAGGCCTGTTATTATTCCTGCAAAAGCAGCAAGTCCCAGTATAAATACGCCACTGCTTCCCATGGTATCAGAAACAACATGAAATGTGGGCAGTCCCTCTATACCGGAGAGATTACCAATATCCCTTATATAATCAAGCCAGGTTGAATACTCCTCATCAACATGTGCCACAGCTATCTGCGCAAGCAGCAGATAAGATAATACTGCTGTAAAAAGAGCTATCGCCATGATGCGAAGACTTCTTTTTGCAGGGAACTTGAATCCCGCAGCTGAGTTTGAGATGGATTCAAAACCTACAAAGGCCCAGGGTGAAAGAGCCGCAATTATAAATATCTGGTTGATCTTACTGCCTTGATTACTTACAAAATAAGGTCTTGGAGGAATCAGGATATTGCCGTCCACACCTGCAACAAATGCTGCACAAATGATAATTCCAAAGATGAGAATAAGCGCAAAGATCACCTGCAAAGTAAAGGCAATTCTTTTTCCTCTGATGCAGCATATTCCGCAAATAAGGACCGCTGCCACTGATAGCAGCACTTCTCCAAGATATACGTCATATCCAAGGATCACATAGTGGAAACCAAACTGAAAAGTGCTTCCTAAGAGAAATTTACTGATAAGCCCAAGGGCAGATGCATTGGCCCAAAGGATTGCGATATACACAAGAACCAGAAACCATGCACTCATAAAGCCATGGTCATGACCAAAGGTTCTAAGCGTATAGGTGAGAGTTCCTCCGCCATCCGGGAACTTGTTCATCAGATAGTGGTAATTGGCACCGATTATGAACATGACAATGGCGCCGATGATAAGGCCCACAAAAGTTCCGACAGGGCCTGCCTTTGGAAGGAACGTTGTTCCGGGCATGACAAAAGCCCCCCATCCCACGGCACATCCAAAGGAAAGCGCCCATATATGAATGGGATACAGATATTGATCAAACTTCATTTTATTATTGCCATTTGGCGTTGTATCCGTCCGGATCATCTCCCTTTTCAAACTTATTTCTTAAGTTCTTTCTTGTTCCTGTACATTTCCTCATCTGCACGTTTAAAGACATCTGCTACAGTTTCATTCCCCTTAAACCTGCTCATTCCGGCTGCTATTACAACATCGCCTTTTTGCTTATTCCTCATGTTGTGCTTTCTCATTTTCAGCATCAGAGCATCAATATTGAGATAATCATAGCCTTGCGCTATAACCACAAATTCATCGCCGCCAACCCTGTAGGCCGGACTGTGCTTAAAAATACGACAGATGGTATCGCATCCATGCTTAATGAACCTATCTCCCTCCTGATGGCCGTAAGTATCATTTATCTCTTTAAGGCCATTTAAGTCAAAGACACAGATTGCAAAAGAAGGTGTGTATTTCTCCTCTATTCTTGTATTTAATATCTTTTCCATCTCAACATAGGCATGCTTATTCTTGACGCCGGTAAGCTCATCAAGGTTTGCCTTTACCTCTGCTGCATTAAGGCTTATGGCATATTCCTGCTCGCGTCTTATCTTTTCATCAATATCAAAGATACCGACTATAAGCTTTTCTTCGCCGTCCTCCATGGTCAGAGTAGCCCTTAACTGAACATATTTGGGCTCTCCATTAATGATTGCTCTGTGTTCATTCTCAAACATGCCTGTCTTAAGTATCTGCTCATAGACATTTTCTTTGGTAAAAGCAGTCAGGAATGCATCCAGATCTTCATGATAGATACTCTTGTCGGCATTCTTTATGACGTCTACAAAGAAATCTTTTCCTTCACTTTCTATATTCAAATCCGTAGAATTTCCACCCGGATTATACTTGTAATATTCCTGAGTTCTTGGATCAATCGTGAAGATAAAAATAAAGTTTCCGGTCAGCGCACCTATTCTGGAATAAACAATGCTCTCTTCCTTAGCTCTTTCAACAATCTCCCTGCTCTTTATCTGATTGTCGACGTTATTGATTCCGATAATAACATGATTGGCTGCGTCATTTGTCTTTACTCCCTTGATGCTTACATATGTTGGAGCACCGCCCAGCATCATTCGAGTAACCATTGAAAAGAGACCATTCTCCCTGATCTGCTTTATGAAGTTATCCTTGGTAAACTCAGCTTTGAAGTTCTCAACATCCTCAGAATATATCTCAAAATCTATAGTATTCTTCTCAAGGTCAAAATAGTCATTTCCAAGCCTTTCAAAGGTTATATCCCTGCTATCTCCGTCAGGAGTATATTCTGCAAAAGTCTCTGTATCCAGATCTACAAAATACAGCTTGATATAGTCCTCAGAAAGAGCCCTTGCCACATAGTTATAGGTAAGCCCCTCATTACTTGCTATATCAGAAGCCGATAATATGGCCACCGCTACAGCTGCAACACCTGTAACAGGATTTACCGCCACCCTTCTGATGAACATCTGTATGGTATGACCACTGGCTGTAATGTCGTCTATTATTACCCTCTCTCCGTTTTTAGCACACTGTCTTATAGCATTATAAGAGTAATTTCCCGGGCCTTTACTTACAGTATCGTAAAAGATCTCCTTCCTGTTTTTGCCGTCAGGAAAATAATCCAGGACAAAACGTCTGTAGCTTCTGTTACATCTGACGAAGGTTGCCTTCTTATCATCAAGTGCAAAAATAACCATAGGGATGGTATCAAAGTATTTATTTAAATCCTTTTCATCGGTTTTCGAAGCTGCAAGATCGTATAGATTAACTCTGCCAAGGGTTTCAAAATATCCCGCCTCTGCAGGATTCTCAAACCCAATCTGTATTCCCCTGATATTTCTGTCAACAATATCTGCAAAAGAAATAGGCCTGGTATAGTAATTCCCCTGCAATTTGACGCAGCCTATTTCTTTCAGGAAATCCACTTGAGTCTTTGTTTCAACGCCCTCAGCCACAGTGTCCATACCGAGTGCCAATGCTGTCTTTACCAGCTCAGTAACAATGATCTTTCCGGCATCAGACTTATCTATTTCCTCTATAAAAACCTTGTCTATCTTCAAAAGATCAAAGTGCACCTTAAGAAGGATCAGCATTGAAGCATATCCGCTTCCGTAGTCATCCATCCATACCTTTACTCCCCCGGCTCTGAAGCGATCCACCACCTTTTTCATGCGATCAATGTCCAAAGACATTGTCCTCTCCGAAATTTCAATAGAAATCTTGTCTCTTGTAAAGCCATAGGAATCTATTAAGGCTGTGATCTCCGAAACCATGTCACAGCACTCAAAGTCTGAGGCAGCAAGATTTATGGATTCAGACACAACATAGTAGCCCTGTTCGGACTGCTCCTTCATTTTCTTAAGGACTCTCTCAACCATATAAAGGTCAAGTTTGTAGGTCAGCTTTGCCTCATCAAGTGCAGGAACAAATTCTGAAGCTGTAAAGGTTCCCATTTGGGGATCTATCCACCTCGAATAGGCTTCCTCATCGGAAACCTTACCACTTGCAGCACGAACAAGAGGCTGATGATAAGCCTTTATCCATTCCTCTTTAATGGCTCTGTCCAAATTGTCAATAAAGTAGCTTTTATCCAAAAGATGGTCCTTTCATCGCCAATTTCATAAATATAGTGTAATACATTTTTCTTCTAAAAAACGTATTTTTATAATTATTTTACCATTATATTATATTTGGATTAACCCAATAAAAAAGTGCAACCATCTATATTTTTAGGATGATTGCACCTTTATTTATGAACTGATTTTTATTCAAATTTCAGCTGCACGCTTTAAGGCATCGTCAATGTGAGGCTGAAAGTTCTCTCTGCCTACAAGATCAACAAATCCGTCCTTCTCCATAGTAGCCATAGGCTGCTCATTTACATGGGAAAAGACAAGCTGAACACCGTTTTCTTTGCATCTTTCATAGAGCTGTTCAAAGGAGTGCATAGCTGTTGCATCAATTGCAGGAACTCCACGCATACGGATTACAAGTGATCTTGTGAAGTCCTTAAAGCCGATCTCTGCGATCATATCAGCATCACCGAAGAACATAGGTCCGCTGATCTCATAGACTCTGACGTGCTTAGGAATATCTTTAAGCTCAGGTCCATCAGGATCTTCATCGGGGTCATAATACTTCCATCCTGTGATACCTGACTCGTCGCTCATTCTCTTCATGAACAGGAGGCATGCAAGGACCATACCGATCTCAATAGCTACTACAAGGTCAAATACAATAGTCAGTACAAAGGTGATGACAAGAACAAATACATCGCTCTTTGGAGCTGTCTTACAAAGATGTACGAAAGTTCTCCACTGGCACATGTTATATGCAACCATAAACAGGATTGCAGCTATGGTAGGCATAGGAATAAGCTTTGCAAATGGCATCAGTACTACAAGAACAAGAACCAGGCATAAAGAATGTACCATTCCGGCTATAGGTGTTCTTCCACCATTTTTGATGTTTGCCGCTGTTCTGGCAATAGCACCTGTTGCAGGGATACCACCAAAAAGTGCAGAACCGATATTACCTGCACCCTGAGCGATAAGCTCCATGTTTGATCTGTGGTGAGAGTTGATCATGGAGTCAGCTACAACACAGGATAACAATGATTCAATAGCTGCAAGGATTGCAATGGTAAAGCCGTCTCCTGCTACCGATCTGATTGTCTCAAAATCAAAGGCAGGAACATGAAGCTGTGGAAGTGTTCCCTTTATCTCATAAAGGTCTCCTATGGTGTTAACGTTAAGATTAAGAAGCTTCACCATTAGGATTCCAACGATAACTGCCACGAGAGATCCGGGAATCTTTTTGCTTACCTTGGGCCATACAATCTGAATAAGAAGGCAAACAACACCGACTACAAGAGCCCACACGTTGATGGTTCCGATGTTTGCACCTATGGCCTTCACCTTCTCCATTGTCTCAACTGTCTTGGTTCCTGCAGGATATGTTAATCCCAGGAAGTCCTTGATCTGTCCCACAAGGATTGTCACAGCAATACCTGCTGTAAATCCGGTTGTTATAGTATAAGGAATGAACTTGATAAGGGAGCCAAGTCTGAATACTCCCATGAGAATAAGAAGAATACCGGCAAATATAGTAGCAAGTGCCAGTCCTTCCATTCCCTTGGTTGCCACGATTCCGGCAACGATTGTTGCAAAAGCAGCTGTGGGGCCTGCTATCTGAACTCTTGAGCCACCTAAAAATGAAATAATAAAGCCCGCTACGATAGCTGTATAAAGACCTTCCTCAGGGCCAACACCCGATGCAAGAGCAAGGGCGATTGACAAAGGAAGTGCAATTATGGCAACTATGATTCCGGATACAACATCACTGCCAAACTGCTTTACACTATAGTGCTTCAGGTTTGAAAACAGCATTGGCTTTAATTTGTCTTTTGATTGCATGTTACTAACATCCTCCGCTAATACTAACATCATCTAAATAAATACACAGTTTTTAATTATATTACCATCTGCTAAAAAGTAAAGAAATATTTAGTGTGTGACATTACTGTGATAAAGCAAATGCTATTCTTTTAATATAACAAAGAGAGAGCGCTTCCCATCAGGGGAAAGTAAAGGAGAGAAAATTATGAAAGAAAGCACAAAACTGATTATCATCAAATCTATGATCAACACTGTTGTCACATGGCTGTTGTTTGCTATGATCCTTAGCGTTATAAATCATGTAGCTCTGGGGCAGTCACTTATCGAAATCCACACTATTCTGCTTGCAATTTTCGCCGGACTTGGCAGCTATGTCGGGTTCCTTAGAAAAGAGCTTGATGAAACATCCCATATTTCTTGAGAATTTTATGATGTTTTAATGATTAATCTCATTAATAATAGTGCACAAGCTATGCACAATTATGATAAAATAAGAACAATAAATCATATTATTGTTTCACCTACACACATTTAGGAGGAATGCTATGAATATCACAAAAACTGTTAATGGAGATCAGCTTAACATCGCGTTGGAGGGAAGACTTGATACAGGGACAGCACCTGAGCTTGAAAAGGTACTGAATGAGTCTCTTGATCAGGTTAAGGCTCTTACAATTGATATGTCCGCTCTTGAGTACATCTCTTCTGCAGGACTTAGAACTCTTCTCTCTGCTAAGAAGGCTCTTTACAACAAGGGTACAATTAAGATTGTCAACCCTAACGATATCGTTAAGGAAGTCTTTACCGTAACCGGATTCAGCAACATATTTGACATCGAGGGTTGAAAGGAGCAGAGACTATGAAATCAGACGTAATCGCTATTGATAACAAGGGTACCGGATTTAAAGAGGCAGTTGAAGCAACCAAGAAGCTTGCTGAATTCAATGGCCTTAATGCTACAGATTCACTTCATCTTCAGCTCTTTACAGAAGAAATGCTCAGCATGGTAAGGATCGTAACAGGTGAAGTTAAAGCTTCCTTCTGGGTTGATCAGGAAGATAAGACCTATGATCTCAATCTTACAACTGAGACCGTTATGGACAAGGATAAGAGAGCTACTCTCATCTCCGCATCCAGCTCAAGAAAGAACGAAGCTGCAGGAAGTTTCCTCGGAATGCTCAGAGATGCTTTTGAGCAGGCTATGACAGCTGATTCAGATAAAGTTTACTACGAGCTTCCCGATGACATCGCATCAGATGTAGTTGGTCACTTCGTAGATGATCCTGAGTATGATCAGTATGAAGCATCTGTTCTTAAAAAGCTTGCAGACGATGTTAAGATTGCCATCCGTGGTGGCAAGGTACACATGACTGTAAGAAAGGCTTTCTAAGACCGGAAACCTTTAAATAAACAAACTAATAAAAGAGCCGATACCAAATGGTATCGGCTCTCTTTTATTTCACAGTTTGTTTTCACAAGGTAGTTCTGCTCTCGCACTGCGTGCTCGCCAGAACAAAGTAGTACACTAGGCTCGAAAGGACCTCGCCAAGTGATTACTTTAGCCTGTGATTGTGCAGTACATGAAGTACTTGTATCCAAGAGGACTTGAGAAGAATCCCTTTACGTTGCTGCTGATCATGTAAAGATCTGTGTAGTAGTAGATAGGGCAGATGCAGCCTGTTGACATAAGAAGATCCTCTGCTCTGTGCATAAGCTCATAACGAGTCTTAACATCTGTGCAGGTCTTGATGTCGCTGATAAGTACATCATATGTCTCTGACCATGTGCCGTTCTCAACCTTTGTCTCGTAACCAAGATCTGTGATGTCAAGTGAGTAAGCCTGAACCTTAGCGTTGTCGCCCTTACCGAACTGAACATCGTTGTTACCTGACTGTGTTGTCCACATATCAAGGAATGAAATAGGATCGTTGTAGTCACCGAGCCAACCGTTACGTGCGATTGAGTAGTTACCTGCCTTACGTGTATCAAGGAATGTAGCCCACTCCTGGTTCTCAAGGTTCATTGTGATGCCGATACCAGCAAATGTAGCCTGGATAGCTTCAGCAATTGCCTTGTGTCCCTCTGATGTGTTGTAGAGGTATGTAAGTGTAGGGAAGTCTGTGAACTGCTGTGTAGCCTCATCAAATGTGTAGTACTTCTTGAGAGTCTCAAGAGCAGCACCCCAGTTAGCTTCGTAAGCATCCTCAGATACATCATAGTATCCGTTGAAGCTGTTTCCGCCGGCGTTCTCATAGAACTGTGATCCGTCAGCATCTGTAAGACCCATAGCTACGAATGAAGAAGCAGGAACCTGTCCACCCTGTGCTACGTCGTTTACGATGTAGTTTCTGTCGATGAGAAGTGCAAGTGCGTTACGAACTTCGTTCTCAGCAGCTGCCTTGTCAGCACCTGTAAGTGTGTTTGAAGCAGGAAGAATGTTCTCGTTGATGTTCCAGCATACATAGTATGTTCCAAGCTGACCAGCTGTTACGAACTCATCAGGATATGTCTCCTTAAGAGTAGCGATCTCGTT
This sequence comes from Butyrivibrio sp. NC2007, assembly GCF_000421405.1. Lineage (GTDB taxonomy): Bacteria > Bacillota > Clostridia > Lachnospirales > Lachnospiraceae > Butyrivibrio. The sequence goes on along the minus strand of NZ_ATWY01000011.1, from coordinate 49,146 downwards.
TGTAGGAACGTCATCGATCATCTGCCAGTCACCATTCTCGAAGTTAGCGAGCTGGTTGTTAGCATCATCTGAAAGGTAGAAGTTGATCTCTTCCATTGTGATCTTATCAGCATCATAGAAGTTATCGTTCTTTGTGATTGTGATAAGTGAGTTGTGATCCCAGCTTGTCATTGTGTATGCACCGTTACATACATAAGTTGAAGGATCTGTAGCCCATGCCTCGTTAGCAACTACATCTTCACGAACAGGCATGTATGTAGGGAATGCAAGAAGCTCATCCCAGTAAGCAACTGTGTTTGCAAGAGTAACCTCAAGAGTCTTGTCATCAATTGCGTTTACATTGAGCTTACCATCATCATATCCGTCTACTACCTCGAACATGTAGCCATAGTCAGCTGCTGTCTCAGGAGCGATTGCTCTGTTCCATGCAAATACGAAGTCACCTGCTGTTACAGGCTGTCCGTCTGACCATGTAAGACCATCTCTAAGTGTGTAAGTGTAAGTTACTGTTCCGTCGTCGTTTGTTACACCTTCAACGAGTTCCTCAGCACAGTCAGGCTGAAGCTCAAGATTTCCGCTTGCATCAAGGCCCCATTTAGCAAGACCTGAGAAGAGGTGGTTGATAAGTGTAGCACCGTCTACTGCAGAGTTAAGTGCAGGATCAAGTGATGCAGGCTCTGAAGCAAGACATACATTGATCTTCTGCTCTCCAACAGGCTCAGCTGCAGGAGCTTCTGCCTGAGTGTCAGCTGCTGTATCAGCAGGTGCAGCTGCCTCCTGAGTATCTGTTGAAGCAGGTGTCTCAGCAGGAGTAGCGCTGTTGCCGCAAGCAGCAAGGCTCAGTACCATGCAAGATGCAAGTACTAAAGAAACTAACTTCTTTTTCATAATTTTCCTCCTTATTATGAATGAGTTTTTATAAAAAATACGGCATTCACCATATTCTTTACCATTTTACCATATATTGTGCACTTCTTAAAATAAAATTTAATTTAGCACAATCTTGTTCTGGATCTTTGATACGTCTTCAATATGATGACAAGCAACAAAGTGTCCGCTGCTAACCTCTTTAAACTCAGGCATTGAAGCAGCACAAGCCTCATCAGCATAAGGACATCTGGTTCTGAAAGGACATCCTGAAGGAGCATTAAGAGGACTTGGTATATCACCTGAGAGGACAATACGCTTGTTAGCTCTTGCGATCTTAGGATCCGGAATAGGTACTGATGATATAAGTGACTTACTGTAAGGATGCATAGGATTGTCATAGATCTCATTTGCATCAGCAAGCTCAACCATCTTACCAAGGTACATAACAGCAATTCTGTCACTGATATGTCTTACAACCAGAAGGTCATGGGCGATAAACAGATATGTAAGCCCAAGCTTATCCTGGAGTTCGTCAAACATATTGATAACCTGAGCCTGAATTGAAACGTCAAGCGCAGATACAGGTTCGTCACAGACGATAAATTCAGGGTTAACTGCAAGTGCTCTTGCGATACCGATACGCTGTCTCTGTCCGCCGGAGAACTCGTGAGCATATCTTGATGCATGCTCTGAGTTAAGTCCTACGTAATTCATGAGCTCAAGGATTCTCTCTCTTCTCTCCTCTTTGGAGCTGCAGAGGTTATGCACATCCAGAGGCTCACCGATAATATCGGATACTGTCATTCTTGGGTTCAGTGATGAATAAGGATCCTGGAAAACCATGGTGGCTTTCTTTCTGAACTCATGAATGTCTTCTTTTGTCTTAATAAGCTTGCCATCGTACCAGATCTCTCCGTCAGTGGGCTTATAGAGGTTTAGGATGGTACGTCCTACTGTAGTCTTACCACAGCCTGACTCACCAACAAGTCCAAGTGTCTCACCTTTTTTGATGGTAAAAGACACATCGTCAACTGCCTTAAGTGGTTTGCTCTTAAAGAATCCTACGTTTACATTGAAGTATTCCTTAAGGTGCTTTATTTCAACAAGGTTCTTATTCTCGCTCATGCTTTTTCACCGCCTTCCATCTGCTTTTTAACATTCATCCAGCAGCCTGCCGCATGATCGTCATTAATCTGCATACGCTCTGCTCTCTCGCGAAGGCAGATCTTCATGGCATTATCGCATCTTGGTGCAAAAGGACATCCCTTAGGCATGTTCAGAAGGTCGATAGGTGTTCCTGTGATAGGTTCAAGCTTCTCACCGTCATTGCCCTCTGTAGGGATAGAACGAAGAAGTCCCTTTGTATACTCGTGACAAGGATTGTAGAAAATCTCATCAGCAGTTCCCTGCTCGCAGATTGAACCTGCGTACATAACGATAACCTCGTCGCACATCTGAGCTACAACACCAAGGTCGTGAGTGATCATGATGATAGCCATTCCAAGCTCTTCCTGAAGTGACTTCATAAGATCAAGGATCTGTGCCTGAATAGTAACATCAAGAGCTGTTGTAGGCTCATCCGCAATAAGGATATCAGGTTCGCAGGCAAGAGCCATAGCGATCATAACACGCTGTCTCATACCGCCTGAGAACTCATGTGGGTACTGATTCATTCTCTTTTCAGGCTCATTTACGTTAACGAGTCTTAACATCTCAATAGCTCTTTCACGAGCCTGTTCTTTATTTCTGTCTGTATGGAGCAGAATTGCCTCCATAAGCTGATGTCCGATTGTATAAGTAGGATTAAGTGATGTCATGGGATCCTGGAAAATGATTGAAACCTTATTTCCACGAACCGTCTTCATGACTTTCTCACCGGCGCCGACAAGCTCCTGTCCGTCGAGCTTGATCGATCCGGATACGATCTTACCGGTTCCTGCCAGGATCTGCATTATTGAATATGCAGTAACTGACTTACCACTTCCGGACTCTCCTACGATTCCCAGGACCTTACCTCTGTCCAGGTTAAAAGATATACCATTAACTGCCTTTACCTCACCTGCATCAGTAAAGAATGAGGTATGCAGATCTCTTACTTCTAATAATCTCATTATTCTTGCCTCCAAATTAAGTATCCAGCTTAGGATCAAATGCGTCGCGAAGTCCATCACCAAAGAGGTTCAGTGAAAGAACTATCAGCGAAATAACAATTGCGGGAATTATCAGTCTGTATGGATAAGATGAAATTCCGTTCAGCGCATCAGAAGCAAGTGAGCCAAGTGATGGCATAGGCGCATTAACACCAAGTCCGAGGAATGAAAGGTAACTCTCGGTGAAGATAGCGCTCGGGATCTGAAGTGCAGTTGAAATAATGATTACTGAGAAGCAGTTAGGGATGAGGTGCTTTAAGATGATCCATTTACCCTTAGCACCTGCAGCCTCAGCAGCAAGTACGTATTCCTGCTCACGGAGTGATAAGATCTGACCTCTTATAAGTCTCGCCATGGATACCCAGTACAGTACACCAAAGACTATGAACAAACTTATAATGTTCGAACCGATCTTGGCCAGGACCGTTCCGTCCAGAGCTCCTTCCATTACTACCTTAAGTACCGATGATAAAAGGATAACCATCAGCATATCGGGCAGCGAATAGATTATATCGACTATTCGCATTATGACAAGGTCCACGGCTCCTCCGGCATAACCGGCCACAGAACCGATGGTCATACCGATAATAAGTACGATAAGGCTGGCAAAGAAACCAACTGCCAGTGAAATACGTGTTCCGTATACAACACGGATGAAGTAGTCACGTCCCTGAGAGTCTGTACCGAAGATGTGAGGTACAACAGACTCACCGGCTTCTATTCTCTTAAGCTCTGACTTACCATACTCGAAAGGTCTAAGATCCTTGAAGCTGTTATCAACAGGCTTACCGGGTGTCATACCAAGCATGCTGTCATAGGAATAGGGCCAGAACATTGGGATAAAGATGGCTGCAAGAGCTATTATTATAATAATAAAGAAGCAAACCGTCGCTACCTTATTCTTAAGGAGTCTCTTTACAGAGTCCTTAAAGAATGTAGATGAAGGACGCATCTGCACCATATATTCTTTTTCTTCGTCGGTCGCAGGAATGAAATCATCCATATTGACCTGTGCACTTAACTTACTGATATCCATTATATTAACTCTCCTTACTCAAGTGTGATTCTCGGATCAACAACCTTGTACATGATGTCGCCCACAAGGTTCATGATAACGATTAGTGTTGCAAGCACGATGGTTGTACCCATGATAAGCGGATAGTCACGGCCTGTGATACTGTTTACGAAGGCCCTACCTATTCCGGGAACAGCAAAGATCTGCTCAACGACCAGGGAACCTGTAACGATACCTGCAAGCATTGGTCCGAAATATGTAATAACCGGAATCAGTGAATTCTTAAGTGCATGTCCAAAGATGATCTTCATACCGGACACACCCTTTGCCTTGGCGGTTCTGATATAATCCTGACCCAGAACCTCAAGCATTGAGGATCTTGTAAGCCTTGTGATATAAGCCATTGGGTAAAGGGAAAGCGTAAGAACGGGAAGTACAAGTCCGTTCTTGGATGCTCCGTTTGCCGGGAACCACTTAAGATTTATTGCAAAAGCAATCAGTAAAAGAGATCCCATGATAAATGAAGGCATAGATACGAATGCAGTTGTAATGATCATGATGATCCTGTCGATCAGCTTGTTTCTGCGAAGCGCTGCGACTGATCCAAGGACTACTCCGCTGGCAAGCGCAATCAAAGCAGCAATGAGACCCAGCTTAGCAGAAGTCTTCATTCCATCAAATATGATGTCGTTAACGCTTCTACCCTTCTGCTTAAGTGATGGTCCAAAATCGAATTTGGTTACTACATCAGAAAGATATGTAAGGTACTGAACTCCAAGGGGCTTATCCAGTCCGTACTTGGCTTCCATAGCCTTCATGACCGATTCACTTACGGCCTTCTCACCGATGAATGGACCACCGGGAACTGCATGCATTACAAAGAAGGTAACAGTGATAACTACCCAAACTGTAACTATTGCAAGCAGGATTCTCTTTACAATGTACATTAGTGTCTTAGTATTCATAGCATCTCCAACCTGTTAATAATAGTATTGCCGGCACATAGAATTTTTATCCCCACAAAGCGTTGCAACTTCAACGTGCTAAATCGCTAAATTATGACAAAATAAATGCAATCACATACTTGCCCGTACGTCATTGCACTGAAGATAAATCTCCTATTTAACACGCTTCTAAAACAAAACGTGCAAGCCTTGTTTAGTGTAGAATTTATATTACTTTATGTCAAGTATTTGACCTTAAAATCGCTACAACTGATTAATATATATCAAGAAAACCGCCCCAAAAGACACTTGTCTTTGTGGGGCGGACATTTTCATCAAATAATCTTTATCAGGATTACGCGAAGATGTTCATGGCTTTCTGCTCATCATCTCTCATCTTCTGTGCCAGAAGTGTATTCTGATAGGTATCCATGAGCTCTTTTTGCTTAGCTTCTATAACAGCTCTCATGGAATTGTCTTCTTCCTTATCCATCTGGTATCCGTTCAGCTCCATAGCTGCGTGAGAATTGTAGGTAAGAGCATGTTCTACTGCGTTAGTCTGAGCTCCGGCATTTGATCTATTCTTGGTAACAGCCTCAAGAGCCTTGTCTATCCTGCTCATATCAAAGCCGTCCTTGGTAACGTCATAGTCGTCGATGCCAAGAGCCTTGGTAGTACTGTTGTAGGTGGATACATTCACCAGTGAACCGTTTGAATCGGTTGCAACCTTAAGATCTCCTGCGTTTCCGCTTAGCAGATTCTTATCATTGTATTTAGCCTGATTGGCTGTGTCATTTATGCCCTGCAGGTACTCTTTTACCTGAGACTGAATTGACTGCTTATCATCGTCAGATAAAGTACCGTTCATTGCCTTAACTGAAAGTTCTTTAATATTCTGAAGATAATCGGTAATGCCTTCCATGGCTCCGTCTTCAATGTTGAGGACAGATCTTGCAGATTCGAGATTTTCTCTGCCTACTTCAAGTCCTCTTACCTGAGTATCTGTCTTTTCCTGCATAGCAAGTTCAGATGCTCCCTGAGAAGCCTTTGAAATCTGGCCACCGTTTGAAATGACGGAATACGCTGAGTAGTTACTGTAACCTGAAATTGCTGATATGCTACTCATAGTGCCTCCTTCTTGTGAAACAAAAATAAACTACTCCCATCTACCATAATACTATTTCACAGTCCATAAAAAGGGAATACCAAAAGTGGCTTATTTTAGGGCAAAATGAAACATTATTACGCTTTTTGCAATCATAAATTGAAAAGAAAATACGTTTATTTTTGTTTTAATTTTACGTTATATTTCTTTTAGAGTTCTGACATAATTTGGCAAAATTTAACCGTTATCATAATCTCATCAGAAGGAAACAACTTCTGAACCCCCAACAATACTTTTTTTCATACACGGGTTGTCTGGTTCCCCACTAGACAACCCCTCCTCCCAAAAAATACCACCTGCATCGGCAGGTGGTTTTCTTATGTGATTTTCACTTTGCTTTCTTTCTCTCTGATATTTCCACATATATAAGTAGAAACACCCCAATTATGCTAAGCACCACCCCAAACCATAGTCCTGATGATACGTATTTCATCCTGATAGTAACGTCACCTTCACCAAATGAATCATCAACAGGAATATAGGTGAGAGAATCATACACAGCAAGAGCCTGTGTTTTTTTACCATTTGCTGTAATCTTCCAGTTACTCTCGTAGGGCACTGTGAGAAAAAGGCCATCAGCTCCATCAGGAACTGTAATAGTCATCTCATTCTTAAAGGGTTTTATCTTAACATCGCACCCTCTTACCGAAAGCTCATTGTATGCAGCTTTTAGCGCAGCTGTATCTTCTGTGACAAATATAGCACTTCCAAAGTTTTTATCTTCTTTCTCAGCCTGGACAGTCAGCTTGATCTCCTCGCCGGTCTTGTGGTAACCCAGGTTTAATATCTTTACACAGGAGGCATTTCCATAAGTGGTCAAAAACTCATCATTAACAAAAACAGAAAGGCCCTCGCGCGCACCTATAAGCTCATCCAGATAAAAATAGAGTTCTCCGTCCTTAGCAGCTCTGACATTAAAATCAAAGCTTCGTTTTCCTCCAGCGATATACATATCGCTCTTCTTAACTACTGCCGGTGTAAAAATAGATATCTCTTTTCCCAAAAGTCTTGAGTATATATCCTCCTGAAGCTTAAACGGATCCTTCTTGGGAACATGTACCATGGAAGCCTCGGGATCATTGTTATCAGGATCGCAGATGTCTGAGATATCAAATCCATTCGTGGATACAGCCGCAGAAAGAGCAAATGGATTCCTGTAGGCCTTCTCCTTGTCATCCACGGTAAGCTCGTAATCAGGATGGGCCGGATAAGAGCCATCTGTAAATACATACTTGATACCAAGAAGTGAATCCATTGTCTTGGTGTTGTCATGGCCGTAATGAGTGTACAGCCCGTCATCGTTAAATCCAAGTCTTTGAAGGAAATATCTCACATATACAAGTCCCGCGGAGCTGTACTGGGTAACACCGTAGTAATTGTACTGAAATGCATCGTTTTGCTCTCTGGGATTAAGATTTTCCATTCTGTAAAGAATGTTGTCATCTTCGAGGTTCTTAACGGCTTCCACAGCATCCTGTGTCCTTGATATAACTTCTTTATATTCCGCCGCAGTATCACATTTAAGGGACTGCAAGTTATAAGTATGTACCGCATTTGCCGAAAGGTCTGCTATGTTTATTAGAAGAAGCGATAAAGCAAGCAATTGTACCAATACTTCTTTTCTTTTCAAATATGCAAAAGTCAGAGACATCAAAACTATTGTATAAACAGCTGTAATTCCAAGGTTTACATGCCACGTAAGGTCTGTAATATGGTCGTAGTTTTCTTTTCTTAAAAGCACAAGGAATACAAGCAAAACAGCGCCTGCTGCAAGCACCTTGACCGGCGAAAGCTCTTTTCCCAAGAAAGAAAATGCCCTGCAGCTGCAGATGATCATTATAAAAACACAGATAAAAGCCTGTCTGTAGGGATGACCTGATGGCTCCATTCCTGCATGCCATATTACGTTCAGGATATCTATGCCGAAAGATGCAGCAAAGACAATAAAGAGCGCCAAAAAGCCCATTTTTTCCCTCATGGGGATCTCTTTACAGGCAAAATACAAAAGTATAAGGAAAACCGCCAGCACTCCGCAGAAAAGCTGAGGATATCCGAATCTGGCTTCGAGGTAATCATAGGATAAAGTGGGAAGCTTTGAAAAAACATCCAAAAGACTTAACCTTTTGCCGGTGAGTTTCATTCCCAGGAGCGTCACATCCTTGGGGCTGTCCATGAGCTCCAGAAAAGTCGGAACCATGATGACAGCTGAGCACAGAGCTGATATCACTGCAGAATAAATAAGCCTTCCTATCTGAACAAATGGGTGTTTTTCTTTTCTTACCACCAGATCGGCTATGGTCCAGAATACGGTAAAGAAAAGCACCTGATAGGTGATGTAATAGTTGAGAAGCAGCATGAAGAAAAGCGTAACTATGTATGGAAGCTTTCGGCCTTCCCTAAAGAGCCTCTCCAGACTCCAGATATAAAGTGGCAGAAGCATTACTACATCTATCCACATAAGGTTCATACTGTGGGCAAAAAGAAATCCCGAAAAAGCCCAGGAAACAGCTCCGCAGTATACTGCTATGTTACCTGTGTCAGTTGGCAAAATACCTGTAACCTCAGCGATAAATCTCTGAAGGAATAGATCCATTATAAAAGCGGCCAGGATGAGCTTTAGCCCGATGACAACTGTAATCCCCAGCGGTATTACGCTTCTGTCAAAAAGGGACAGAATAAGAAGAAACGGGCTCGATAGATAATACGCAAAAAAGCCCAGTGTTCCAGAGCCCAGTGCTGCGTTAAACGAATAAAAAACACTGTTCTCTCCCGCATACACTGTCCGCAGATAGGCATAGTAATCCACATACTGGCGTTTGAGATCAAACATAAGGAATGTCTTTTCCCCAAAGGGAGTTATCGAACAAACCACCAAAACCCCCAGGTACATCGCCAAAATACAGGCAGCTGAGATAACAGCGTGGTAGATATTTAATTTATGCTTTTTAATCTTTTCCCCTAACATACCAAATTTCATTTTACCATGAATAGCTTTTTTATAGATGGATTTTTTTTCTCAAAAAAATCCCCGCCACTTATGTGACGGGGAATAATCTGCATATTATCAAAGCTTAATTACGATACCATCTTCTGTTCCGGCTATGATGTTGCTCGGCTTGCCTGTGAGGTCCTTGCCTCCTACAAAGTACTGGTACTCGTGAAGGATGCGGTCCTTCTGCATTCCTGAGATTGCATTCTTCATATCTCTTGATGCAAGTCCCATATCGCCATATATATCAAGTGAAGAGCTGTCATACTGTCCAAAGGAGATTGCTACGTTCTCAATAGAAGCGTTTTCTCTGGCGGGAACCTCGACAGTGAGGTCAAGTCCCTTTTTCTCCTGTTCCTTCTCCTGCTGAGCCTGTTTGGACTGTGGCTGGAGTTCAGGCTGTGGTGCTACCTGGGGATTATCTTTGACAGAGGGAATATTATATGCATTATAGCCGGATGTAAATGAACCAATATTTAATGCCATAGTATACGCCTCCTTTCAACCTTTTTAAAAAACAGCCATGTCTTATCAATGAATATATCGGACATGTTCCCCAAAAACTTAACCTATTTTAACATAAAAATTTAGGCAATCCCAGCAGCTTTTAAAAGCTGTTTCGTATAATCGGCCTGTGGACTGCGATAGAGCTGCTTTGTTTCGCCATATTCCACCACACTTCCGTCCTTCATGATCATTACGTGGTCGCTGATCTTATAGACGACTCGCAGGTCATGAGATATGAAGATAATGGATATTCCGTGCTTTTTATGGAGGTTCTCCAAAAGCTCAAGAATCTGTGCCTGAATGGTAACATCAAGAGCTGAAACCGGCTCATCTGCGATAAGAAGCTTGGGAGATCTCATAAGCGCCATACCTATGCATACTCTCTGCCTCTGACCACCTGAGAGCTGAGCAGGAAATCTGTCCAGCATACTAAGTGGAAGCTCGATATCCTCCATTACTTCCTTAACTCTTGCTGCGATTTCTTCCTTGGTCCACTGCCTGGACTTATCGACTCTTAAGGGTTCCTCCAAAAGCCAGCCGATCCTCTTGGCCGGATTAAGGGAACTGTAGGGATCCTGGAATACCATCTGTGGGCTTTGGTACTTCTGCCAGATTTCTCCGGTATAGTCCTTGTTGATGCCGACAATGGCCCTTGCAAGAGTTGATTTACCGCTTCCGGACTCACCTGCTATGGCAAGAACCTCTCCCTCCTGCATGGATACGCTGACATCGTGGAGAGCCTGTATTTTTTTGTTTTTGGAAAAGAGCTTTCGCTTCCTGTTCTTGTAAAAGACATTCAGGTTACTTACTCTTAAAACCTCGTCTCTATCCATTTAAATTACCTGTCTGTGTTTAGATCGATCTTTGGTATTGCTGCAATAAGCTTCTTGGTATAGGAATCTCTTGGTCTTGTAAAGACATCTACTGTCTTGCCGGACTCAACAATATTCCCCTTCTGCATTACTATTACTCTCTGACATATCTGATTAACAAGGCTGAGGTCATGAGATATAAAGATAATTGACGTTCCCATTTCCTTGTTGAGCTTTTTAAGGAGCTCTACAATCTGCGCCTGTACCGTAACATCCAGAGCTGTGGTTGGCTCATCCGCTATAAGGATCTTGGGATTGCCGATCATGGCTGCAGCTATCATGACCCTCTGTCTCATTCCGCCTGAAAGCTCATGTGGATACATATAGTAAACATCCTCGGCATTATCAAGGCCTACAGCTCTTAACATCTCAATTGCCCTGTTTTTTCTCTCTTCCTTTGAAACCTCGGGATGATGGATATAAAGAGGCTCCTCCACCTGCCAGCCTATCCTCTTAACAGGGTTTAAGCTGGTCATGGGCTCCTGGAAAATGATGGATATCTCATCCCCCTGGTAGGAACGGAGCGTCTTTCTGTCACAGGTCAAAAGGTCATTGCCGTCAAACATGATCCTTCCGCTCTTTGTAAGGCTCTTTCTGTTAAGAAGTCCTGCAATAGCCAGAGCACTCATGCTCTTACCGCTTCCGGACTCGCCTACTATTCCCACAATCTCGCCCTTTCCGAGCATAAGGTCAAAGTCCTCAACAGCCACTTCCGGGGATTCATGATCATGAAATTCTATATGAAGATCGGTTACATCAAGTATTATTTCCATCTGCTGATTCCCTCTCCTAGAAACGCAAATCCCAGAACCATAAGAACAATAACAATACCGGGACACAGAACGTAGCTGGGTGTAGTGAACATGTACTGCTGAGCATCTGAGAGCATCTTACCAAGACTTGCATATGGAGGCTGTGATCCTACTCCTAAATAGCTAAGTCCTGCCTCAGCCAGCACTGCATTGTTAAAGCCAATCATTATTGAAGAAGCCATAACGCCCTTTATATTGGGCAGAATATGGACAAATATCATCCTGAGGTTGGAGACGCCCTGGAGCCTCGCATTCTCAACATAATCCATGTTTCTGCAGCGAAGCACCTCTCCTCTTACGATTCTGGCGTAACTGGGCACAAAGGCTATTCCCAGAGATATAAGAAGCTGCAGCCATCCGGTTCCGAACACGCTGACGATAACCAGTGCCAAAAGGATACTTGGAAAGGCAAAAAGGGCGTCGATAATCCTCATGGTAACCTCATCAAACATTCCTCCGAAATACCCGGTAAGAGCGCCTATAATGGTGCCTACAACAGAGCCAATAGCCACTGTTCCTATCGCTATAAGAAGTGTGATTCTGCTTCCGTACATGACACGGCTAAGGACATCCCTGCCCATATTATCTGTACCCATCGGGTGCCTGAGTGAAATACCCTGGAGCTTTTCTGCGGAATTCATGGTGGTCGGATTATAAGGAGTCCAGAACACACCAAGAAGTATCACAAGAACAATGATTCCGGTGATAACTGTTCCCAAAAGCAGGTACGGGTTATTTTTGAAATTTTTCTTTAGCTCTTTCTTTGCCTTACTCATCCTCAAGACCTATCCTTGGATCAACAATGCGGTAGATAACATCCACCAGGAAGTTGACCAAAAGTACAATAATGGCAATACCCATGATGATTGCCTCTACAACCGGGTAATCCCTGTTGCTGATACTGGTAAGCAGTATCCTGCTGATGCCCGGGATACTGAAAACCTGCTCTATTACAATACTTCCTGCAACCATGTCAGCCAGCGCCATGCCAAGGAATGTAATAACCGGTATCATGGCATTTTTAAGGACATGTCTGTATAAAACACCATTGGTTGCATTTCCTCTGCTGTAAGCAGTTCTTGCGTAGTCCTTGCCTGCCTCATCGATCAGGCTCCCCCTTAGCATCTTGACCGTCATGGATATCTTGGGAAGCGCTATGGCAAGAGACGGGAAAAAGAGATATTGCAGGAATTTACCGAAATTAGCTGTATATGAAACGAAGCCTCCGGGGGTAAAGAGTCTGAATATCATACCAAAGATAAAGGTTATGAGTATTCCTGAAAAGAACGGCGGAATAGCCATAATGACCTGATTTATTACAATTATAATTCTGTCCAGGACACCATTTTCATGCTTAGCCGTAAATATCCCCAGTGGAATTGATATCAAAATCGTTAACAAGAATGCAATTATCGCCATGGTAAGGGTAATAGGGATCTTACTGATGATCATGCCCTTAACCGGCACCTTGTAGTTGTAGGAGGTACCAAAATCCCCCTGAATAAAAGAAACAAACCATCTACCGTATCTTACAAGCAGCGGATCGTTTAGTCCCATCTGCTGTCTTGTCTGTTCAACAAGCTCGGGAGATGCCTCCGTGCCCAGCATCCTCAGGGCCGGATCTCCCGGAATAACATTAAAGGCGAGGAAAACACATATAGATACCACCAATAAAGTAACTATCATCATTCCTAGCTTTTTAATGATGTATTTCATATGCGTTCCTCGCCTATCTAAGTCTTTAAAACCTATATATTACTGATCTGCAAGTTTGATCTTGCTTATATCCTGTACATAAAGAGGATAGAATACATATCCTGTGTACTTCTTGTTCAGAGCAACAAACTCAGGAAGGTCCTGAATATATACGCTTGCTGCTTCCTCAGAAAGGATCTTCTCACATTCCTTGTAGTACTCTGTCTTTGCTGCGTCATCAGATGTGCTCTGTGCATTTGCATAAGCCTCATCATATGCAGGGCTGTTGAAGTTTACAAAGTTTCTTCCTGCATCAGATGCATATCTTGCAAGAAGTGATGATGCTGAAAGTGTTGAAGCATCAACTCCGACTACTGTTGCCTGATACTTTCTGTCTGAATAAACATCTGAAAGCCATGTGTTCCACTCAACTTCCTGGATGTTTGCTGTAACACCGATTGCCTTGAGCTCCTCTGAAATAACCTGAGCTGTATCTACGTGCTGTGTGTAGTTTGAAGGCACTGTGATAGTAAACTCAAATCCGTCGGGATATCCGGCCTCTGCCAAAAGCTCTTTTGCCTTAGCTGTGTCTGTGTTGTAAGTGTCATTGAGCTCAGGCATGAAGTACTTGGTAAATGAAGGGAACATGGCACTTCCGATCTCTGTGCCTGCTCCATCAGATACGTAATCCATGATCTCCTGAGGGTTAATTGCGTAGCAGAGAGCCTGACGAACTCTTACGTCATCAAAAGGCTTCTCGGCATTGTTGATATACATAGCCTGTACCAGGTTCATGGTTCCCTCGTAGATCTCAAACTGATCATCGAGCTGTGAAACCTGTGTGCTGGTGATACGGGCATACATATCGATTGAACCGCCCTTAAGATCCATAACAACTGCATCTGAGTTAGCCTCGATCTTGAAGGTTACGTCCTTAATGAACGCCTTGTCTCCCCAATAATCATCAAACCTTGTAACTACAAAGTTCTCCTGAGGTGAGCTGGATACATACTTGTATGGTCCTGTACCAATGCAGCTTGTAGCAGGGTCTGTGTTTGATGCGGGGATAATAGCTACTGTGAGCTGAGTCAAGAACTCAGAATCCTCCTCATTCAAAACAACCTCTACTGTCTTGTCATCAACAATGTTTACGCTTGCGATCTTGGAAAAAGAAGAGATCAGGGGCTCACTTCCGTCAACACCCATGTTACGTTCCAAAGAATATTTGATATCCTCTACTGTAACTGCGTTTCCGTCGTGGAACTTAATTCCGTCTCTCAAGGTGAAAGTGTAAGTCTTGTTGTCATCTGAGATCGTGTACTGGCTGGCTACAGCAGGGTTAAGATTACCATTTTCGTCAGGTTTGACCAAACCTTCGAATACGTTGAAAAGCACCTCTTTAGTTCCTGCCCCTGTTGCATAATGGGGGTCAAGACTGTCAATGTCCTGAGGTATTCCGATTGTAATCTTAGAAGAATCATCTCCTGCCTTGTCGCTTGAGCATCCGCCCAATGCAATAGTCAGCGTTGTGAGCACGATCAGCAAAAAGCTTACGCTAACCTTTCTAAAGCTTTTTCTCATCATGTTCATAATCCTCCTCGATATTTAATTACGAGATATGGCACTTATCCATATCACATTCTACAATATAAAGCCCATGCCCCCAAAAGTCAAGGAATAAAAAAGCCCCGGAGAATGTCCGGGGCGATAGGATCAGTGATCTTTCAGAAGTGGAGTGTTCTTGTCTGTGGTGTCGGTGATGGTGCCTTCTGCTTCCTTCTTGAGGACGGTCTTGAGCTCGTCCATGAAGGTATTGACATCCTTAAACTCTCTGTAAACCGAAGCGAAACGAACGTAGGCAACGGGATCGAGGTTCTTCATCTTGTCCATAACAATCTCACCAATTGCACGGCTTGGAATCTCCTTCTGTTCCATATTAAATACTTCTGTCTCCACAGCATCAACAATCTTGGTGATCTGCTCTGCGCTGACAGGTCTCTTATGGCAGGCTCTGAATACGCCGGCCTCAATCTTGGCGCGGTCATAAGGTTCTCTGACATCGCCCTTCTTAATTACGATAAGCGGAATAGTTTCGACCTTCTCATAAGTTGTGAAGCGCTTACCACATGAATCGCAGACTCTTCTGCGTCTGATGGAAGTGTTCTCGTCTGCAGGCCTTGAATCAATTACTCTTGTGTCGTCTTTCCCACAAAATGGGCATTTCATAAGTTTCCCTCCGTATATAGTATTTAAACTATTTCACTCCACAAATTATTGTAGCATGGTTTTCCGCTTATTTCCACACAATATTGCAATTAAGCGAAAAAAAGCCCTCTGCATAAGCAGAGGGCATCGCATTTTGCATTATTTTCTCTGTAAGAAATCAGGTATCTTAAGAGATTTAGGCTCTACAGTACTTGTGATATTGGTAGGCCTGTTCAGTGAAAGAGGTCTTGTGGCTGATGATGTAGCCGGCTGATTGTCTGAAGCAGGTGTTCCAATAGGTGTGATTGTAGGCTGTACAGGAGTGATAGGAGTAACAACAGGCTGAACTGTAGGAGTAGGTGTTACTGTAGCAGTACTTGTCTGTGTAGCTACTGTCTGTGCTGCCTTAGCTGCTGCATTCTGAGCCTCAACTACTGCCTGGTTGTTAGTGTTGTTGATCTTATCCTCAATACCTGTAGCAATAACTGTTACGGTACATGTATCTGTCTTGCTCTCGTCATACATAGCACCGAAGATAACATTCACGTTATCTCCTGCAAGCTGACGAACATACTCTGATGCATCAGATGCATCTGTAAGAGTGATATCACCGGAGATGTTGATGATAACATCTGTAGCACCGTTAACCTTGGTCTCAAGAAGTGGTGACTCAACAGCCATCTTAACAGCGTCTGTTGCCTTGTCATCGCCCTTTCCGCTACCGATACCGATGTGGGCAATACCCTTATCCTTCATGACTGTAGATACATCAGCAAAGTCAAGATTGATAACTGCAGGAACATTGATAAGATCAGTGATTCCCTGTACTGCCTGCTGAAGAACTTCATCAGCCTTCTTAAGTGCGTCAGGCATTGTAGTACGTCTGTCAACAATCTGAAGAAGCTTATCATTAGGGATAACGATAAGTGTATCTACGTTTGTTCTGATATTGGAAATACCAAGCATAGCATTCTGCATACGAACACGAGCCTCGAAACTGAAAGGCTTGGTTACTACGCCTACTGTAAGGATTCCCATGTCCTTAGCAAGCTTGGCTACAACAGGAGCTGCGCCGGTACCTGTTCCGCCACCCATACCACAGGTGACAAATACCATATCTGCTCCCTTAAGTGCTGCAGAAATCTCTTCTGCACTCTCTTCAGCTGCCTTCTGACCAATCTCAGGCTTAGCGCCTGCTCCAAGACCTTTGGTGAGCTTCTCACCAATCTGCAAAAGCTTAGGTGCCTTGCAGAGCTGAAGCGCCTGTTTATCTGTATTTATACCGATAAATTCAACACCGGTAATATTTTCATCTACCATTCTATTAACAGCATTATTTCCTGCACCGCCAACCCCAACGACGATTATTTTGCAGGCATTTTCTGCTTCGTTAGACTTAATCTCCAGCAAAACAACTCCTCCTTCATCTACCTCATAGACTCCTAATAGCTATGATATAATTTTTTAAACCAATTATCAACCCGTTTTTTTATATAAAATTTTCTCTATATTTATCTACAATTTATTGATTTTTCTCTTCAAAAGTGATGTTTTTTGTACCGTCGTCAAAATCTTTCATTTCCAAAATACCATTTTTTCCTTCGAGCTCAGGTAAAATGTATTGAAGTTGGATAATTTTCTCGTCAATGAAGTCTCTGGTGCCCAGACTGACCTCAACATTGTCGAAATAAAGGTACACGTTATATTCACTGTCAAAGAAGATCCTGTCAGCCTTTAAGTTGTACTTGGAAAGAAGCTGTGTTATATCAAGAATCTCCTCAAATATCTCTTCATTCGGTGTAGGAAGCTTCTCATACATGATAATGTAGTCAAACTTAAGTCCCATTACCTGTGGAACTTCATCAGAGGTCTCATAGGAGCTCTCAACCACTATTCCGTCCCTGTCAAAGTACATATATCTTCCAAGATGGGCAAAATAGCCTGCAATGGCCTTCTCGTAGACATTGATCCTGATGGTGTCCTTGGAAACGATATCCACATCCACTTTTTCTATGAAAGGGATGTTCTCAATGCTCTTGTCCCTGTATTTAAGTGACAAAAACAGTGAATTATGGCTTGGCTTGTCATCCAGGACCATATCAATGATCTCATCGTTGGTGTAATGAGTGTTTCCCGTAACATATATGTTGGTAACGGTATAATTATCGTTTATATACTTATAGGCAATACCGCCGGCAATCAGCAAAACCAGTAGTATTATCGCAATGACATACAGACTCTTATGAAGCCTTAATGCTCTGAAGATACTTCTTACAGGATGAAAGTCCCTGAGAGGGTGAAAATCCCTTAGGGGATGAAAATCTTCCATTCTCTCCCTGAGCGATGGTCTGTATTCAATACGCCTCTTTTTTACTCTTCTTTTCTTCTTAGCCATATTTCTATCAGTCTCTGCCTATATTTCTTGCTACATTCAGCGCAATTCCTATCTCCGCCAGCTGGATGATAACAGCAGATCCTCCGTAACTGATGAAAGGCAGTGTAATTCCTGTATTCGGTATCGTATTGGTTACAACGGCGATGTTGAGGATTACCTGGATCGCAATGTGACCCATAACTCCGATAACAAGGAGCGCTCCAAACATGTCCGGTGCGTTGTTTGCAACCACCATAAGCCTCCAGATAAGGAGAAGGAACATAAGCATTACAGCTATGGCTCCAAAGAGCCCCAGTTCCTCACAGATGATGGAAAAGATCATATCATTCTGCGCCTCGGGGATAAATCCCATCTTCTGCATACTCTCACCAAGGCCTTTTCCGAAAATACCGCCGCTGCCGATGGCATAAAGAGCCTGCAGGGTCTGGAAACCTTTTCCGGAAGCATGCGCCTGGGGATCAAGCCAGGCAAGAACACGTTCAAAACGGTAGTTCATACCGCTGGTCTGATTGGAGTTGGCTATTATAACAACCAGCGCAGCTGCGAATGCCAAAACTCCGGCTGCAACAATAATATACATACGATAGCCGGGAGTTGAGATAAACAGCATTACTACAGTGATTCCCATGATGATAATGGCAGAACTTAAGTTTCTTGTGATGATATAAACCATTCCAGCAAGAACGGCCGGAAACATCAGGGCGATTCCAAAACCTTTTAGTGTGGTAAGGTTCTTTTTCAGCTTAATGATCATGGTCGCGGTAAAGATAATGGCTGCAACCTTGGCAACCTCCGCCGGCTGGATCGACACACCTGCGATGATGATCCATCTCTTGGCGCCGTTGATGGTCTTACCAAAAGGAATGATCGCTACCAAAAGAGCTGCTGCAGCAATATAGATCGGCATTGCAAGTCTTGCGTATATCCTGTAAGGGATGTAGGACAGCACAACCATCCCGACAAGGCCAAGGATCGACGGGATCAGCTGATGCTTGAAATAGTAAGCTGAATCTCCGTAGTCGAGATTTGCCTCGTACGAACTGGTTGAATAGAGCATGATAAGTCCAAACGCCAAAAGGAACAGTATGATGAATATCATGCTGTAATCAATATAGGACTCTTCTCTTTCTCTTCTCAAAAAACCTGCTCTCTCCAACTTAAGTAACCCCTTACTCAGAAATCTTATTTACATACTCTTTAAATTTCTTTCCCCTGGTCTCGTAATTCGGGAACATATCCCAGCTCGCACAGGCAGGTGAAAGAAGTACCGCATCTCCGGGCTGTGCGCTCTCTGTGCAGAATGTAAGCGCCTCCTCGAAGGTGTCTTTAAACACATAATTTGTAAAGCCGTGCTTTTTAGCGCACTCAGCTATCTTTTCTCTGGTCTGACCGATGAGCACCAGGAGTTTGACCGTATCTCCAAAGTTCTCAATCCATTCATCATATTCGCTACCCTTGTCATAACCGCCTCCGATGAGGATCGTAGGACGTGACATTGCTCTGATTCCCTGAATTGCAGCATCGGGGTTGGTTCCCTTGGAGTCGTTGTAATAATCAACGCCTCTCTTGGTGGCAACGAACTCTATTCTGTGCTCAACCGCCTTGAAATCCCTGATAACACTGAGAATTGTTGAAAGCGGAACTCCCATGGCAAGTGACATTGCAATGGCAGCCATTACGTTCTCTACATTGCACAGTCCAACCAGGTTCATATCGTGAATATTCATGATAGACATTGAAGTTCCTGCAGTTGCCATCATGATCTCGTCGTTATCGAGATAGAATCCGTCCGCAAGTTTCTCTTTTGTTGAAAAGAAAACTACCTTAGCCGGGCATCTGTCTGCAAAATCTCTTGTATACTCGTTATCATAGTTAAGAACGCAGGTGTCGTCCTTAGTCTCGTTGTTTGTTATGTTTTCCTTCATGGAAGCATAGCATTCCATGGTGTGATGTCTGTTGAGGTGATCGGGTGTGATGTTCAGGATTGCTGAAACTTTCGCATGGAAGTTGTCCACAGCCTCAAGCTGGAATGAGCTTATCTCTCCCACTATCACTGTGTCGTCCTTCATCTCGAGAGCGCTTTCTGCAAAAGACACTCCGATATTACCTACTACATAGACAGAATTATAGTGAGCCTTCATGATCTCGCCCACAAGAGTCGTGGTGGTTGTCTTACCATTTGTTCCGGTTATGGCTACCATGGTTCCCTTGGAGAAATTGTAAGCAAGCTCAATCTCACTCCAAATCGGTATATTCTTGGCCTTAATACGCATTACTGTCGGCGCATCAAGCGGAACTGCAGGGCTTGGAACTGTCAGTGCTATCGTATCAAGCACCTCGTCCGAAATCTCTCCGATGATGATTTCTGTATTCTTGTCACCATCGTGGAGCTTAGCCTTTATGTCATCCTGTGTTACCTTGGTGTTTTCCTCAAGGATAACAGGGATCGCTCCTACCTTGTGGAGGAGGTTAACAGAACCAACGCCTGATAAACCTGAACCTATTACGAGAACTCTTTTACCTTCTAAATCTGCCTTCATACCAAAAACCTCTTAAAATGTATAAATCTTGTTACAGACCTGCATAAGAGAGCAGGCAAAGCAAAATAGTTATTGTTGTAAATACGTTAACGACCTTGGTCTCGGACCAGCCACCCTTCTCAAAGTGGTGATGGATCGGGGCCATTCTGAAGATTCTTTTACCATGTGTGATCTTGAAGTAAGAAACCTGCATGATTACTGAGATTACTTCAAGAGCATATATAAATCCTGCGATAGCAATGAAGATGGGCATCTGCATAACGTAAGCAACGCCTGTTACAAAGCCTCCGATTGCCAGAGAGCCTGTATCTCCCATCATTACCTTACCGGGATATACGTTGTAGACAAGGTATCCAAGGAGTGCTCCGACCATGGCGCTGGACATTACTTCTGCCCCCGTTGCGCCGTAGTGCATTCCGGCAACTGCAAAGAATGCTGCGACAACCGCTGTGACTGATGCGCAAAGTCCGTCAACTCCGTCTGTAAAGTTTGTTCCGTTGGCTGTTCCCAGCGCGATAAAGAACAATATCGGGATGTTCCAAAATCCGAAATCAAGTACGATGCTTGTAAAAGGAACCTTCATGGCAAGGGAAATGTCTGTGAAGTTCTGTACATACAGTGAAAAAAGAACTGTAACTACAAACTGTCCGAGAATCTTCTGCCATGCTCTAAGTCCCAGATTATGCTTTCTCACAACCTTTATATAGTCATCAAGAAATCCGATGATACCAAAGCCAATTGTAAGGATCAGCACCGGAATAACCTCTTTGTGGGTTCTTCCGTAAAAGATTCCTATGATGACAACCGGAATAAGAAAGATTATTCCGCCCATTGTAGGGGTTCCGGTCTTTTTCTGGTGTGATTCAAGACCTTCTACTCTCTCTGTCTGTCTGGCCTTTAACCTTCTTAATAATTCAATAATCTTTGGGCCGATCAGTACTGCTATAAAGAAAGAAATCACAACAGGAAGAAGGGTCCTTAAAACATAACTATTCATAACAACATCTCCGTTAAATTGCTTTAGTTACCATTGCCTTCGGTAACGGGTTCAAAAATGCTCTCATCTCCGAAATCAGGAAGATCATCTCCGCCGAAAGCATGTCCACTTTCAGGATCGATAAGATTACCTGTGTTCGGGTCAATATAATACCCCGTTGTACTATCCACGTCAAATGACTCCCAGATTGATCCGGTCTCCTCTGACTCGGTAGTTTCCTCCTCCGTTCGTGTCTCCTCTTCAGTTGCTTCCCCTTCGCCCTCTTCTGTAGTTTCCTCACCCTCGGCAGTTGCGGTTGTGACCATCTGCTCGCGAAGCTCTGCAAGCTCAGCCTGCTCTTTTTCGGAAAGTTCTTCAGTCATAGGGTAATTGAGATAGGGAAGCGCCTCGGTAAGTACCGCTCTTACTATTCTTGTGGCAAACTTCGCATCGTCCTGATACTGGACATTACATCTGTCTACAACTACATAGATCGCAATGTCCGGATCACTTGCAGGTGCATATCCCATAAAGGATACGACGTACTGTCTGTTACCACGGGGAAGAGTCTGAGCAGTTCCCGTCTTACCGCCTATCATGTAGCCTGCAGGTCTTGCTGTCTTACCTGTTCCTTCTGCTCCTGCTACTACCTGATTACAATACTCTACTATTTTATCAGAAGTGCTCTGTGATATTGTCTGTCTTAAAACTCTCGGCTCAATATTTTTGATCGTAGCTCCGCTGCTGGATACAATTCTTTTAACAATATGAGGTTCGTAGTAGTATCCGCCGTTGATCAGTGATGAGAAGCTTGTGATCATCTCGATCATATCAACGTTAAAGCCCTGTCCGAAGGAGTTGGTCGCAAGATCGGTAGGTGTCATGTTGGCTGCAGTATAGGTAAGCCCCTCTGTTCTTGCCTCTCCTGCCAGGTCTACATTGGTCTTAAGGCCAAAGCCGAAGTCCTTCTGGAACTTGGTAAAGGTGCTGATTCCTGTAGCCTGTGCAATATACATCATGGCTACGTTACAGGAGATCTCAACGCCTCTTGCTACGGAAACCTCTCCATCACCATAGGTGTTATGACACTTGATATCCCATCCGCCTACATTTAAAAAGCCTTTACAGTTATATACTTCATTACCTGTGATCGATCCGCTCTCAATTCCGGTTGCAACCGTGAAAGGCTTGGCAACCGATCCCGGCTCGTAAGTATCTGAAATACAGAAATTCTTCCAAAGTGCGTTGTAATTCTGATAGAGCTGCTCATCACTGAACTCTGAGAGCATTTCTTCTGTAATATATACACCGGAGTCAAATACCGACTCTCCCTTTAGCTTGTTGCCCTTTTCATCAACAGCCGGCATTCCTATAAGATTGGCCGGATCCCTGGGGTTATTAAGGTCAAAACTCGGGTAGCTGGCCATTGCAAGTATGTCGCCTGTGTGGATATCCATCATGATGCATCCCACGTTGTTGGCACCGTTTCCCTGCCTGAAATTGTTGGCATACTGGTCGTTGAACTCTTTTAAATGTTTCTCTACTATATTCTGAAGGCTACCGTCGATTGTGGTAACAATGCTATCTCCGTCTGTCGCCGGAATTGTGGTTCTCTCAAGGTTGGAGTCTTCATCCAGATATCCGTACTCTCTTCCTGTTGTTCCTGAAAGAGTGTTGTTGTAATACTCCTCAAGGCCGTACATACCGTTGTTGTCACTGGATGTAAATCCGATAACATCACAGGCCAATGACCCGTTGGGGTACTTTCTTATATAACTTGGTTCAAACCACACGCCCTGAATATCGGCATCATAGCCATCCATTCCAGGGGTTATCATATCCTGGAAGTTCTTTATCTCATCATAGGAAAGTTTTTTAGCCAATATATAATACTGTGATGTAGGATGCTCAGACAGATATGATCTGATCTCTCCCGAATTCAGCTTAAACTCTTTTACCAAAGCATTGACTGTTGGGTCTACAAACTTCTGGTCCCTCAGAAGGAGCTTGGCATCAAGAATTACGTTGTAAACCTTCTCGCTGTAAGCCAGCACCGTTCCGTTGGCATCCAGGATCTCTCCTCTTCTGAAGGGCAGTGTTGTCGAATCATATTGCTGCTGGGAAAGGACCTGTCTCTCATACTCCTCACCGTTATTCTTGGTGATAAAGATAAGTCTGACCCCTAACCCAACGAAAGCCAGTAGTACTAAGACAAACAGTACTACCAGCTTTTTCTTCATTCCTATTGTGAATTTCTGAGCATTCCCCGTTCTTCTGCGTTTCATTAAACCATTTCATTTCCTTCCAACTAACTCATGACGGCTTTTACTAGTTCTTACCCACTTCAGGGATAGGAGCCAGCTGTCTGACATAATCATTTCCACCGCCATCGGAATAAGTAACGACCTGGCCTTCACCGGCGTAAGTCATGCCATATTCCTGGATAGCAATACGCTTTACTTCTTCAAGGTCCACGTTGCCATTGGCTCTATTATACGCCTCATCATTGTCCTGTTTCAAATTATTTAACTGACTCTCCAGTGTAGCGATGTTTTTAACGCTGTTCTTAACCTGTGACTGGAGTGAAATGTACCATGCCAAAGTTCCAAGCATAAGCACCATTGCCAGTGACAAAAACAGAAGGTAACCAAGGCTCATGTTATGTCTCTTAGGACGCCTTGTGTTCTCATGAACATGGTAAGGCTCTCTGTCATGAACTCTGTTTGGCTTTCTGACGGTAGTTCCGCGTATGTATTCACTTCTTGCCATGTTCACACCTCCTTTTTACATAATCTTTTCAAATACTCTGAGCTTAGCACTCTGAGATCTTTTGTTCTCTGAAAGTTCTTCTTCGCTCGGCAGGATCGGTTTTCTGGTGATCACCTTTCCTTTTGATTTCTTGCCGCACACACATACCGGGAAATCCGGTGGACATGTGCATGGGTTTTCGTTGGTCTTAAAATTGTTCTTGGTTATGCGGTCTTCCAATGAATGGAACGTAATCACGCACAGCCTTCCTCCCGGATTCAGAAAATCTATGAATCCATCCAGAGAGTTCTGAAGCACATCCAGCTCTCTGTTAAGTGCAATCCTTATCGCCTGATAGGTTCTCTTGGAAGGATGTCCTCCCTTTTCTCTCATCTTGGCCGGAATTGCAGCTTTTATAATGTCGTTGAGCTGCCCTGTTGTCTCAATGGGCGCCTTCTGTCTTTCTATGCAGATATGTTTCGCTATATTCTTGGCGAACTTGTCCTCGCCGAAATCTCTGATAATATGGAAGATCTCCGTCTCCGAATAGTCATTGACAATGTCTCTGGCTGTAAGTGCCTGTCTCTGGTCCATTCTCATGTCCAGCGGAACATCTTCTTTATAAGTAAATCCTCTCTCTGCGTTATCCAGCTGAAATGACGATACTCCCAGATCCAACAGGATTCCGTCAACACCGGTAACCCCGAGAGCTCTAAGCCTTGTCACTGCATTCTCATAGTTGTCCCTGATGATCGTAACTCTGTCATTAAAGGGCTCAAGCCTCTTTGTTGCAGCTGCGATGGCATCTTCATCCTGATCGGTCCCGTAGAGATGTCCGCCCTCTGTCAGTCTTTCTGCTATATGAAAAGAGTGTCCGGCTCCGCCAAGGGTTCCGTCGAGATATATCCCATCAGGCTTTATATTCAGATTATCGAGGCACTCCTTAAGGAGCACTGAATAATGCTTGAATTCCATAGGCTTAAATACTCAATCCGTACTCGCTCATCTTAGCAGCGATTCCATTGATATCTTCAAAGGTACTTGCCTTCTCCCACTCTGCCTTACTCCAGATTTCAGCTCTGTTGCCCACGCCGGCAATCACTGCTTCCTTCTCGATCTTGGCATGCTGTAAGAGATTGGTTGGTAAAAGAATTCTTCCCTGCTTGTCAACTTCTGCGTCAATGGCACCTGAGATAAAGAAACGTCCCAGCATTCTGGCTTCGGGCTTATCCATCGGAAGGGCCTGAAGTTTTTCTTCAAACTGGTCCCATCCATCCTGCGCAAACACGAAAAGACAGCCGTCAAACCCCTTGGTTACCACAAACTGATCACCGAGAAGCTCACGGAACTTTGCCGGAACTATGAGCCTTCCCTTAGCATCTATGGAATGGCTGTATTCTCCCTTAAACGCAGTTCTCACACTTTTGTACCACTATTTACCACTTTTTGACACTTTTTACCACCTGAAACCATTATAAACAAAAAAATCTCATTTAACAATAGCTTTTTCTCAGGTTTTATCTGCCTTTTTGGAGTGGGGGAAAAGTGGGGGATAAAAAATCGCTTATCTAGTGGTTTAGCCTTTTGCCATCCACTAAATAAGCGATTTTTTAATTTTGAATTATTACAGTTTTTTTAAAAATTTAATAATATGACTTGTTTATCATGACTTGAACAGTGTTGCAAAGAGTCCTCTTCCAAGGCTTGCACCAAGGTTTCCGCCAAGGGTCTTACCGAACTTACCAAAGGTTCCGCCCACTGTCTTTCCTACTTCACGGCCGACAGTACCAACCACTGAATTTCCGATGGTCTTGGCTGTCTGTTTCTTCTTTCTGTCAGCTGCTGCCTTTTCCTTCTCGGCTGCCTTAGCTGCAGCGGCTTCTTCTTTCTCTTTTGCCTTGCGCTCTGCCTCTGCTGCTGCGAGCTCTTCCTTGGCCTTAGCATCAGCAATTCCCTTTCTCTCAAGGAATTCGAAAGCTGAGTCAGGATCATGAGGCTCGAAGTACTTGTCATAGAGCTTACTTCCATTGATCTCACGGTTTCTTGTGGAGGAGTCGATTCCGCCCATAAGTGACTGAGGAGGAAGGATCTTGACCTTCTCGCAAACTGAAGGGGTTCCTGTCTCATCTAATAAGGAAATAACTGCTTCTCCGGTTCCAAGCTCCTGGATAACATCAGCTGTCTTAAATGCAGGATTCTCGCGGAAAGAGTCAGCTGCTGCCTTAACGGCCTTCATATCTGAAGGAGTGTATGCATGAAGTGCATGCTGGATCTTGTTACCGAGCTGTGCAAGAACGCCGTCCGGAATATCTCTTGGGTTCTGAGTTACAAAGTAGATACCTACGCCCTTAGATCTGATGAGCTTAACAACCTGCTCGATCTTGTCCATGAGCATCTTGGGTGAATCCTTGAAAAGGAGATGTGCTTCATCAAAGAAGAATACCATCTTGGGCTTATCAAGGTCTCCCACCTCGGGAAGTGTCTCGAAGAGCTCTGACATCATCCAAAGAAGGAAGGTTGCATAAAGTGTTCCGTTGTTGATAAGGCTTGTGGAATCAAGAATGTTGATCATTCCTCTTCCATCAGGACCTGTTGCAAACCAGTCATGAATATCAAGAGCAGGCTCAAAGAAGAACTTATCTGCTCCTGCCATTTCCAGAGATACGATTGATCTTACGATGGCTGCAACCGATACAGGACTGATATTGCCGTAATCTGCAGCAAAATCATTTCTGTTCTCGGAAACATAGTTAAGAAGAGCCTTTAAATCCTTGGTATCAATAAGGAGCAGCTCGTTGTCATCTGCAATCTTAAATGCAATTGTGAGAATATCTCTCTGAAGATCGTTAAGACCTAAAATTCTGGCAAGAAGAAGTGGTCCCATCTCTGAAACAGTTGTACGAAGCGGAATTCCCTGCTCTCCGAATACATCCCAGAAGGTTGCAGGATATTTCTTGTACTCAAATCCTGCTTCTGCAAGGCCGAACTTCTGGATACGCTTCTGCATATCTTCAGAGTCTCTGCCCTCTTCTACCATACCTGAGAGATCGCCCTTTACGTCTGCAAGAAATACAGGAACTCCCATGTCGCTGAAGGACTCAGCAAGGACTTTTAAAGTGATGGTTTTACCTGTTCCGGTTGCACCAGCAATAAGGCCGTGACGATTGGCCATCTTGGGCAAAAGAAATACATTCTCGCCGTTTTCGGTGTTGGCAACCCAAATCTTGTTATCTCTTAACATGAATAACCTCCTCCAACAAAAAGTCGAATTGAAACGCTGTATCTATTTTACCACAGTTTACGGTTTTTCGAAGTAGGCAAGTGCAATTGCTCCGGGTCCGGCATAAGTTCCGATTGTAGCTCCTACAGTAGCGTACTGGAGCTTTTCTTCGTGGCCTTCGTAAAGGCATTTTGAATCTTCAACGTATTTTTTTAACATCTCATCGCTAAAGCCTGTATAGCCTAGGCATATCGGCATATCCATGTCGATGCCTCCGGTCTTATTTACGAACTCAATCAGCATGTTGTGGCTGTTTCTTGAACCTCTGGCCTTGCCGATCACTCTGACCTCTCCGTCTTCTATTGTAATTACCGGCTTTATCATGAGCAGATTTCCGGCGAAGGCTGCTGCCGAGGAGAGTCTTCCACCGAGCTTAAGATATTCAAGGGTGTCAAAGACAGCGATGACATGTGCACGCTTCATCTCTTCTGTAATGGTCTCTACTATCTCTTTTGCCAAAAGACCTTTATCCCTGAGTTCCACTGCTCTCTGAACTATGATGTACTCAGATATGCAGAACTGCTTGGTATCCACAACATAGATGTTTTCAGAGAAATCATCGGCTGCCATACATGCGCTCTGGTATGAACCCGAAACGCCGGATGAGAGTGTAAAGCAGATAAGCTCATCCCCCGCATCCTCAGCCTTCTGATATTCCTGTGAATAATCGTATGGTGTTATCTGACTGGTCTTTGGTACTTCGTCTGTTTCTATAAGCTTTTTGTAGAAGTCTGCGCATGAAAGCGTTACTCCGTCAAGGAATTCCTCATCCCCAAACCTGACCTTTAAGGGCATTACGGTAATTCCCCACTGTGCAGCCCTCTCCTGCGATATATCGCTTGCCGAATCCGTTATTATCCTTACTGCCATTTTTATCTCCTCCCGATGAAATCGTTTCCTATATACATGCATAAAATAAGCTACCGCCGTATGCATGGAAGTTTTCGTTTCCAAACATAGACAGTAGCATATCACAATTCATCGAAGTAGTGCAATGTAGTATAGATTACTACGTTGACCGGGATTTATCCTCTGGGGAAGTCGTCGTAGTTGATACCGGAGTTTCTGTATTCGGAATCTGCGGATTCATCGATATCAGCGTCGTAGTCCGATAGCTCTTTTGCCATATCAGGATCTGTAAGTATCTGTCTGAAAAGGCCGTGGCATCCTTCGGAAACATCACGCCATGTAGCGTCGAAGTTGCCTGTGTACCAGGGATCTGCCACATCTCCGTCTCTATCTGCAAAATCAAGCATCTTGTAGAGCTTGTGGTCCGGGTCTCCGCCAAAGAGGCTGTTTAGGTTCCTCATATTGGCCGAGTCCATTCCTATAATATAGTCAAACTTGTCGTAGTCCGTTCTGGATGTGAGCCTCGCGCGCTTTGCGCTTACTCCCAGCTCGTTATCGGATGTACCGATCCCGTGCTCTCTGAGCTTGGCTCTTGCCGGCGGATACACAGGGCTTCCCACCCCGTTCCAGATCTCATCGGTATGGGTCGCTGAGGACTCAATGTGGAAGGCATCAGACAGGCCTTGCTTATTCACTATGTCTTTCATTACAAACTCTGCCATTGTTGAACGGCAGATGTTGCCGTGGCAGACGAACAGTATTTTTATCATTTATTTTGGCTCCTTGAAATTCTGAGTTATTCCCTGTAATGCGCACCGTTGCGGGATAAAAATTGTGTTCACATATCACGGTGACAGAACTATCATATCACAGTTTGTGTAACAAATAGGAATATCTAGGAAAATCATGGACATGAAAAGTAGTCAAAAAGTAGTAAGGCACATTTTTGATTCTGAGATATTCCGAGGAAGGTATTTAATATGCTGACTATCATTACAATCTCGTAGTTCTCAAAAATGTTTTTCTGTTAAAATATGAATAGAACAGATTTTAAGGAAGGAGCATTACAATGGAATATGTTATTGCTTTTTTTGGCGGTCTATTCTCTATAGGAATAATCTTTTCTTTCATGAGGAATGACTACAAACTAATAACAGGAAGCTATATAAAATGGTTTCCACTTATATCATTTCTGGCCATTGTCTACTGTTTTATACGTCTCTATGGGAATGCTATCCCTGATGGGTATACCGTCACTAATTTAGTTGAAGTTCAAAATGCGGATTCTAATGATGTTTATTATTGGAACTTAAAGATTGATATAGACAAAAATGATAGCACCTATGACATCATCGGATATATAGACCCTCAGTCGGGCGCTCTTAAAGAAGTAGATTCAAATGGCTTTGAAAGTTTTGGGAGTGATAATGCGTTTTATGATTCTAATGAAGAGTATAAGGTGATAATTAATAAAAAAGATGTTAATACCACATTTCTACAGGCTATTCAATATATTGGATTAGTGAATCTATTGATTTACTCCTTGCTCCTTATATCAACCATATGGGCATCAATACTCATCATAAAGCATACTCTGTTCGTACATGAATAATGTAAAAGAGGAAGTAGTTTTTGGCTACTTCCTCATACAACTCTAAACATTTTCTGACTTACAGGCTTGATCTTGCCTTCCTTCTTCATTTCGTTTCTGGCTCTGTTAAGCTCCTCTACCCTGATCATCTCTTCCTTGGCGTCATTCAATCCTAGATGAGTGTATACGTTCATGGTGATGCTTATGTCCGAATGCCCCATCAGGTATTGTAGCGTTTTAGGGCTCATGCCTGCCCTGGCCATATTGGTACAATATGTATGCCTGCAAATGTGAGGGGATAAAACCGGAATCTGAAGCTTAAAAATAGGTATAATCGTCATGAACAAACCTAAGGAAGCTCTCCATTTGCTTTTCATCAAGAGCGTCTCTTGGCTGAGTGTCATTTATTACAACTCCTCCAAATTGGAAACCAAATGGATTTTTGACAAGCATATCGTCATCAACAGCCATCTGGAATGCCGGCCTTAGAACCCCTCTAACATTTCTGATTGTGCTATAGCCTTTCCCGTCTTCCTGCAACTTGATAAAAAGAGCTTAGCATCAGAGGTTTTTACCTTGCAGATAATCTTATTTGAGAAATCTTCCTTAGAAAGCAAGTTTAAAACAAAACCATAATTTTGCTTTGTATTTGGCCTTACTGCAACTTTGGTCTTTACATATCTCTGAGCCAGCTCCAAGACTGTCATTTTCTTAGCCAGGGGAGAAATCGGTGAATCAATCTCCTTCTCTACCTGCTTTTCTAATTCCCTGAGTGATAAACAAGGCTTCTTGCCAGCAGGTAATGGATCAGTGGGCTCCAACTTCCAGCTATACACGAACTTTGGTTTGACTCCCCTAAGGGCGTTCTGTAATTTAGTTGTATCCCCGCCAATCTCGACGGTTATTCCTTTTATCCTGTTTGCCAAGATTCAACCTCCAGATAAAAAGCACGAAAAAAGCACCTACCCGTAGGTAGATGCTCTTAAACCCCGTATCTTTTATTTGAATTCCAACTATCTGATGCGTTTGTCTGCCAAAATAGCATATACGTATGACGATCCCCTGACCAGATTTGTTATCATACCTGGCCCAGTCAAATTTTTAATTTCAGCAGCTTTACCAATATTACTCTTTGGTATTAGCTGATTCGTCCTACTCGGGATAATACCATTGCCTTTGATCAGATACGTAAATGGCTCTCCCTTTATAGTCCTGAATTCTTGTCCTTCACAGTTTACAATATTCTGCCATATCTTCTCAAAATCCATGATGACTCATCCTCCTTGTCTTTATCTATATTGGCTTACCAACTGACCACAGACTGATCATGGCCCATACTCATAATGATTAGATTATATTTGCAACATAGAAAAAAACTCCTAAATAGAGGATGATAGCAAATAAGATGGTGATGAATATCCTACCCCAATAGCGTTTTTTCCACTTCTTGTTACATATAGGGCACGTAGTATTAAACGAAAGATATGTCTTCTTTTTTAGGAACATGTTGTACTTAGTATGGCATTTAGGGCAGGTGACTACTTCGCTCATTATTTCACTCTTGTTCCCAGCAGCTGTCACACTTTTTTTCTTAGCTACCTTGTTATAGCTTATTTTAGGTTGCAGTGGTTTACGCACATTATTGCGACTCTCAACTTCTGACCACATAGCATCAGCAGCTTCTTGCCTTCTCTGCTTTTGTTCTTCGTTTTTGTTCCGAAGAATCTGCTGTCGGGTTTTATAGTCATCCTTAATAGGCCTTCCGCAATATGAGCAGAACATACTGTCCCCTACTATAACCTTCCCACAAGATGGACACTTCATTATGATTCCTCCAAATATTCATTCACTATTATTTTAAACGATATCACACAAAAAATCGCTCTTAAGAATCATAAAGTATCAAAAATTATCGTAATCATCCTGTGTGGCTACTCCAATACATAAACATAGTAGTTCCGCGGCTTTCCAAGCTATTACGGGTTATAAATAGTACACCTTCGTGGTGCCGTGGCAGACGAATAGAATTCTTATCATCTTAGCAAAAAACCTCTATTTATGTGTATTTACTGGCTTTAAACCTATTTTTGTCCAACGTATTTTTCTCATTTTCGTGGATTTCCAGAAGTCAATTTCCTCCGGCATCATGCATCACACTCTTCTTTGCCGAGCAATCTCTACTGCATCAGATATATGTAGATCTTTTTTTACATAAGCAGCAAGATAAGGAATGCAAAACATGACCTTTCCCTGCTCAGGAGCCGCTATGATTCCATTGTCAATAAGGTAAGCTCTGGTTTTACTCAGTTTACTCTGGGTTGTTCCAAAGCCATGCGCAATATCAGCAGTTGCAGCCAGT
The DNA here is from genome assembly GCF_000421405.1 of Butyrivibrio sp. NC2007. Lineage (GTDB taxonomy): Bacteria > Bacillota > Clostridia > Lachnospirales > Lachnospiraceae > Butyrivibrio. Next base: position 17,184 of record NZ_ATWY01000011.1, on the reverse strand, counting down.
CGATCTTCATTTAGACAGTCTGACATTATTCTAAGATATTTTTTCTCACTATTTGGTAATTCATCCAATAATGGCTTCAACGATCTTTGTTCATATGCAAATACAGAATTTGTTATAGCTACCGAAGCTTCATCTTCTGTAACAACATGCTTCTTTTCTGCATTAAGTTCATTTATCCGCAATATAAGATGATATCCGAGAAGTTGCATCAAATACGGATGTCCAAAGCTTGCACTATTAAAATTCGCTATTATACTATCATCAATTACCAGCCCCTTTATTTTTGAAAAAGCTTTTTTTAGAGCGTCAGTTGTTTCATCCCATGTGAATAGCCCAAGCTCCGAATGAGTCGCACGTCTCAAATAAGTACAACCTTCATGTCTTATTATCTCAGAATATGCATATGGCAATCCTGCTACAGCCAGAATAATATCATTTCCCTTTCGAGAAGCCATTTGAAAGGCATTGCACAAAGATGAAACATCCTCTATCGGTACTTTTTGAACCTCATCAACTGTAACCAAAATTCCATTCTTGGAGTTAGCACAAGCCTTGAGAAGAAGTTCCTGTAACCTTTCCTTTCCAACATGCTCAGTCTTGGATACTGCTCCTGCACTAATGCCACCGCCTATTCCCAACACACTCACATTAGCTTGGGGATTTACTGTTTTGGTCATTTCATCATATCCCGAAAGCGCATAAACAAGCTGTGATATTGTGTTTTCAGGTCCAAGATCTATTACAGTCCTTTTTTTTGCAGCAGCTCTGATAGAAAACTGCTCTAAAAGAGCTGTCTTACCGCTTCCTCTCGTTCCTGTAATAAACATAGCGCGATCTTCACTTCCCAAGTCTATCATCGCATGATCAAAAAGCTTTAAAATCTCTTCTCTTCCAAAAAAGACTCCGGGCTTTCCTCCAAATATTGGTGAAAAAGGATTAGTAAACATTGACATTCCTCCACGTTTATTACTTTTTCTATTTCTAATATACTCAATGCTTAATTTTATGTCAAATCTGTATTTTCTGTAAAATCTGTACATTCTGTATCACAATGCATTTTATATCTGATCCATCACATAATCCAGTTCAACGTCTTTTCCGATATTCTCAGGCTTCCACGGAATATAAACACCAACAGGTACACCCTTTTGACCAAGGCCTTTGCCATGATCAATTCGTGTATCTCTGGAAGTTGGATAAGTCAGCTTAAAGTCATCAAATTCAACCATATTTACGTTGGAATAGTCGGTGATTCCGCTTGTCGGCCTTCCCACTACGGTTACCTTCGGTGAAAAAGACATCGCTTCCACAAAGGCATCACCCGAAGAGCCGCACCTCTCATCAGTGATGACAAAGACCCTTTCGGGATTTTTTCTTCCGCACATATCAAGCGGCATCTCATCTTTCTCCTCGATCAGACCTTTACCATATTTTTCCTTAAGGTCTGAGAGCATCTTATCAACCATGGGCTTAACATCATCGGGAATCACATCACCAAAAAAGCTTTTTAAGAGCCTGCGTCTGTCATCGCAGTTCCTTTCTGAATAGTTTATGGCAATCGGATACTCCTGCCTGACATATTTACTAACAGGCTCACCCTCAGGAAAGCAGTATTCGAAAAGCGGGAAAAAAGCTCCATCAGCCCCTCCACCGTTATCACGTACGTCAATTATCAGATTCCTGCAGCTGTCGAGCTGCTGCCTGCATTCGTCGTACAGTTTACTGATAGCCTCAGCATCAACAAAATCCGCTAATCTTAAATACAGAGTGTCCTTATCATAGCTTTTATAATAATAGTTCTCTGCCGGTTCAGATTTTGTGCCAAGTTTAACCGAAAGCTCTTTTGCTGAGCCGTCACCATGCTCTACTGTCAAAGTGTTATAAAACTTAATGACTGAAGGCCACAGCATACCCTGACGCTCCATAGCCTCGCCCATGAGCATGATCTTTTCTTTATCTGCTATCTCCGGAATAGTCATACCGTCAATCTTCGTTATTCTATCACCGGGTACAAGGCTGGTTTCGCCATCTGCCTCCGTAACATAGAGCACATCTTCGTATCGCATAACAGCGAAGCCAACATTCTTCATAGCAGCATCTGAAAAGCCAATATGCGCAAACACCTTAAAACCTGCCAAATACTTCTGAACTACATGAACAAACTCTTTTCTGTCCATGTCGTCGGTTACTGTTTTTAAATACTTTTCATAATCCCCCGCGCCATAATCAGGATAAGTAGCGGAATCATGTGCCATGATACTACCTATTTCCTGAAATATCTCTGTATATGTCACACTTTTCTCCTCCGATTTAGATATATCATTTCTGAAAGCTCTCGCAATCATTGAATTTGGCAAAACGGCCAAGTGTCCGTTCCAGTTCACGATTCAATGCTTTTGTCTGCCGCACTCCCGGCTCCCACCACAAACCTTTGACCTGTAGAATACCTTCCTTACGATCCGGAACAGCTTCAATCCGGCCGACGAATCGATCTCCGTATATGATGGGAAGTGTATAATAGCCATACTTTCTTTTTACAGCAGGTGTGTATATCTCCCACGAGTATCTGAAATCCCACAGCGCCAGTATCAAAGCCTTATCCCACATAAGAGGATCAAGCGGTGCAATAAAACACATCCTTGGTTTCAAGTCAGCAGTCCCGGCAATGATTTCCTGCATGAGCGCTTCATCTTCGATGCGATAGTAAAAAGGTACCTTTATCCCCTCTACCATAACAGATCCGATCTTTTTATCGGTAGACAGGTTTGAGAGTACTTTTTTCCTCAAATCTGCTTTCAGGTCAATGCCCAAAAAAGCCGTACTGCTCTTATCCCACAAAAGACCTACAGCCCCGATCCTACGCAGAACGCGCCAGGAAATAAACTCGAACTCATCTTTGCAAGGATTGTCAGCTTTTAGCAATGTTGCAGGAAGATATTTCTCCGCAAGGTCATAATACTTACGGCTTCCTTTTTTATGATGAATGATCAGTTCACCGTCGGTATAGAGCTGCTCCAGGACCGATCTGGCGGCCTGAGACTTTTTTTGCCAGTTACCGCTCCAGTGCATCGAAGAGTGCCAGTAGATCTCACCCTCGATTGGCAATGTATCGCTGCAGACAGTGCCATGCTCTCTGATGAAAGATACCGCCTCCTCTTTTAGTTCCTGCAAGCCCTCGAAAGTATCACTCATCCGTAGGCTGCGCTCTCTGAAGGAAGCAAAATACGGCCAGTCCTGCGCGGGCCATATCGACAGTTCTTTATCCACATAGTCTACGAGCTTACGGTCCTCATACAACAGCTCCCAAAGCATGGATTTCTTAAAGCCTTTAACTCTGGACTGCAATGTCAGCTCAGCATTCTTGCCACAAACATCAACAGGGTCAAACTGAATACATCCTGCCTGACGTATATAATCATAAGCACCATTCTTCCCTGCAAACCGATACGAACCGATCAGCCCCTGCTTGGCAAGGATAAACTGCGTTGCCTGCTGTTTTGTAATTGTAAGCATATCCCCAACCCCTTATTCATATGATTCGTTTAATACCGGGCAATCACCACACTGATATCACAAGCCAAAAGCTTGCTGATAGCTTCAATCAGCTCATCATCTATATCTTTCGCCGGATTGACAATATCTATTTCGCAGCTCGCAAACCCGCATTTAAAGTCATAATCCAACTCATTGAGTGATGACTCTTTATTACAGCAAGGAAGGACTACGTCGAGTCCGGTAAAAGAGCTTTTGGACGCAGCGCTCATAGCTCCTTGCCACCAGTCAAAGCCTAATTTCCTGCCACATAATGGACATTTTATCCTCTCCAGATTACTTCCGCAGTCTATGAACTTCGGGTCATCCGAATACTGTACGTTTACCGAATCACACTTCAGAATATCTTCAACATACTTTCTTGCAGCATCCATTTTGTCCGGTGATATTTTGGTATTTGGATCTGCAGGTATTATCTTGCATACAGTATCTGACATTGCATCCCTCCAACTATTACATCTGCAGTTTACTCATTCTCTTCTGCTAAAACTCCTTTGACTTAAGCAGTAAGTATTTCCCCTCAAATACTTCTCTGCAGATCCTAAGTTCCAGCTCCTGCCTGTGCCTGAAATGGTCTAGTAAAGCATCGGTGCCTGACAGGCTCTTTTCCCGAGCGTAAGGTGAATTATCAAAATAGCTCTTCATCAGTGGAAACCACATCTCATTGCCCTTGTCATCTGACCTTTCTTTCCTTATAACATCGATGTTTGATGCTATGTCTTCAGTTCGGATATACATTATCTGATATTCCTTGCCGGCAAGAGCTTCCTTCACTTTCTTGTAGAAGTCAATAATCTCCTGATCGCTGCAATTCCGAAACAATATCATGTCCTCTACTATATTTTGAAAAAGAGAACACTCAAAAATATACTTATCTCCGCTCCAGTTCCGAAATCTCTTTAAGACAATTTCTCTGAAACTGTCCGGTTCAAGATTCCCGTTATATATCTCATACTGCTCCAGATCCTTATGGAATCCCGGAATATCGGTAATGATCTTAGTGTAGCAGATGATCATGTGGTCATCTTCTTCATAGCTCTTTTCCATGATCTCACTGCGGATATCGCTGTACTTATCAAGAATGCCTGCATAGGTTTTCTTATCAACATAAGCACACCACGCAAGCTCCACAGGAGAATAATCGCCCTCACAAACAGCCTTGTAGTCATGATACTTCTCCGAGAGCCGCCTTACAAGTGTGCTTTTGCCACTTCCCTGTAATCCTTCAACAAAATAATTCATGCAATCTCCTTTCTTGTCAGCCTGTTTCCCTGAAGTTTTAGCTCTTTTCCGGAATCCGTTACAAGCTCCTCTATATCGAGAGCTTCAATCACGTAGCTCTCAGCGAATTTGCTCAGCAATTTGTTACTACCTGCATTTCGCACATCGGCTTCGTAGAAAAACTCTGTCTTGCCGTACTTACTGTTAGCATAGTCTAAAATGTATTTCAGCGCTTCATACGCATAGTCCTTTCCCTGCTCGGATTCTATGATCCACGCTCCAAGTTCCGGAGAGTCTCCTGAAAGTCCGTGCATTTCGACGCTTCCGACGAATCTCTCATCTGCGTCAACTACGGCAAAAACAAGAGTTTCCTCTTTTTCCATCTCATCAAGAAAATCCTGAAGAATGGCTCTTGCATCCTCAATGCTCTCAAAGGGGTCAGGCCACTGATATTTGGTAATCTCCTCGTTAAAGTTCTTGTAATAGTCCTCAAGATATTTCATATCAAAAGGAACAATCCTGATCTTTCTGTCTGTCATCAAATTTCCTCCCGTTTCATCTGCCACCGCAAACAAAAAAGCCTATTCTGCATACGCAAAATAGACTCACACAAATAGACCTATATTATAAGGCCGGAAATGCATGATAATCCAGATTAAGCATACACAAAACAGCTGCAGTAAGCAGCCATCGAAAATCATTGTGTTCACTTAAGCCAAATTATCTGATAAACATCCCTTCACCTATACGCAAAGCGCTCTTTCTTTATATTTAAAGACCTTCTAATACTAACATATGCAGTATTAGAAGGCAAATGATTACGTATTTCTTTGTTTATATTTTTTCGGAACAAACTCTATCCTGAGTGTACTGTCCATCGCTTCCGCAAGGCGTTTCAAAAGAGCTATACTTGGATTCCTTGTTCCCTTCTCGAGACGACATATATCAGCCTGACTAATTCCACTTTTCTCCGCCAATTCCATTTGCGTCATGCCGGCTCGTATACGCGCATCTAGTATAGCTCTTGTAATATTCATTTCCGGCTGAAGCGCTTCATACTCCTTTTTAAAATCAGGATCCTGCATCAATTCATTGGTTAGTTCTTGTAAGTCACTCATATATGCCTGCCTCCTTTCTTTATGCTATATATAGCATAATAAATATTCTTAGTCAATCATACAGCATTCAGAGCATTCAAAGCATTGACGGCAGATTCTGCACAACAAATTCCTGTCCGGTTCTATCATATTCAATTCTGTAATATGAGTTTCCACTCATGCTTGTTTGCAATGAATGTGTTATACCGATAGCCTGAGCTTTTTCTGTGGTAAGTGTGACTTTCTTGCCCAGCTTGCTGTCTTCTGTTTCAATCAGATAGCCATTTCTCTTAAGCCAGTCTGTTATTGTTCTGTATGATAATTTCTTATATACCGACTCATCGATTCCGGAATTCAATTGCTCAGTCAGTCTTGTAATTGTCTTAACCTCTGAATACCTAAAGCTATCAAGCGTTTCTATCGGGAATTCTTTTTTCTTGTTTCCACCGGTTTTCCCAATAATTCCGTTGTTATCCTTAAGCTCTGCCAATACATCTTTTACAAAAAACATGCTTCTGATAATGACAGGATCATTCATTACATCAGCCTTATCAGCTATATCGTTATTAATGGGATTTTTCCCATCTGCTATGCGCTCAACAAATGTAAGCGCTGTTTCCACTTTTTCTAAATCAAATTGTTTCACTAATAATTAATCTCCATTTCTTTTAGTATCTTCTTTGCTCTCTACAAGCTTTTCCATTTCAATCTTATATGCCATCAATCTAAGGAGATAATCAGGCATCTTTCTATTTCCCAGTTCCCAGTCCTGTAGCGTGCGATATGGAATCTCAAAATATGTGCAGAATTCCTTCCTCGACATTCCTGTGCGATTTCTTAATTCAATCAGGTATTCTCTGCTATCCATCTCTGTATCCCCCTATCAGTCAATCAACAAACAAATTTCTATACTCAACGCGTATATTATTTCATACACATTGCGTATTGTCAATTGCATTTACAAAAAAGACATACCACTTATTGGTATGCCTTCTCTGTCAGATACTTATGCACTTTTTTCGCAGCAGCATTGTTGTCAGCAGATTTACCAAGCCACAGCCTTTTTCATATTCGCATGCTCTGTTTTACTGAATTGTAAATCTCTCAAGGTTTCCGTTGATGGTATCAACCGCCTCAGATACTGAAGATGCTGCACTAGCAACAAGCTCTGAGGATGATGCAACACCCTTGGCAGCTTCTGTAACTCTTTCAACATTGTCGGCAATTTCCTGAGTTGATGCCGACTGCTCTTCAGAAACTGATGCCATATTTGTTGCTACATCATTAACCTTCTCCATCTGTCCGGCAATAATGGTAAGTGTATCATTGGCTTCTGACAGCTGCTGTGTGATTTCCTTAAATGTAGAAGCCGCATTATTGATAGATTCAGCACTTGAGTTGATCATCTGAGTATTGGTCTCAGATTTCTCCGAAAGCTGCTGTACTCTTGCTGACATGTCTTTGATAATGTCTGCAATCTGCTTTGTAGCGTCTGCTGAGTTCTGAGCAAGCTGTCCGATCTCCTGAGCAACAACAGCAAAGCCCTTTCCTGCCTCACCGGCTCTTGCAGCCTCAATGCTGGCATTGAGTGACAAAAGATTAGTCTGTGAAGAAATGGAGTTGATAAGATCAACGATCTGATTGATCTTCTCAGCAGCCTCATCAACACTTGAAACTGCATCTGCCATATCCTTCATGGAATCAACAATATCGTTCATTCCGTTTGCGACACCTGCCATCTCATGCTGTCCGGAATCAGCCTTGGAAACAAGCTCGTTCATTGTTTCCTCAATCTGCTGCTCCTGCTCTGTTACATTAGCAACTGTCTGAGCAAGGACTGTAGCATTTTCTGCAACTTCATTGACAGCCTGGGCCATGTTTTCAATGTTTTCACGAATCTGATTCATGCTGGCCGACTGCTCGTTAGCTGCTCCCTCAAGGTCTTCAGCTGTACTCTTGGAGTTCTGTGCATCATCAAGAAGTCTGCCGGAAACATCTTTAATTTCACTCAGGGACGTTCTCATACCATTGACAAAGTCGCCCATGGCATTGTTCATATATGCAATTTCGTCATCACCGTTAGATGATATGTCAACAGTGAAGTCACCGTTCGAAATCTTTTCAATATTGCCTGTGAGGCTTGTAACAGGGTTCTTAATAAGTTTTCTAAGAACAATGTTCATTATTATGATCACAGCTGCAACAGAAATCACAATAACAACTGCAAGAATAGCAACAAGGCTGATAAGTGCTGAGAGCACCTCTTTTTGCTTAGCATAAACTATTACGAACCAGTCAGTACCACTTACCTGGGAAGCAGCGAGATAATACTTTTCTCCGTTTATCTTGGCATTGACTACTTCATGAGTCTCTTTTCCCGACTCTTCTGCTACATACTTGCCAATAGCGGTCAGGAACGGATCATCCTGAATATCAGCTACATTACTTCCGCAAACATCAGCATTTTTATAAGTAAGCAAAAGCCCCTGACTTGTGATCATCATAGCTCCGCCGGTCTGATATATCTTAACGTTACCAAGCTCTTCCTGAACACTTGATAAGAACATATCGGCTGCAAAAGCACCTTCTCTGCCATCCTTAAGATGAACACGTCTTATAACAGATGCACAAAGCCCGCCTGTGACCTTATCAAAATAAGGAACATCATAGTAATAGAACCAGCTGTTTGTGTACGTCATTGCTTCCTTGTACATAACATTTTCTGTACAATCTTCTATTTCATATGTCGGGTCAGCCGGATACAAAAATGTCTTATCATTAAGCATTACATACGTGCCGGTTGGAAGAAGCGCGTATCTGCCGACTGTCCCCGCAAGATATCCCATTATTTCTTCATTGGAGGAAAATTCATTCTGTTCAACTGCATCTGCCACAGCGTTGAGGTAATAGAATGTAGAATTGAGCTCTCTGTTTACCTTACTGGCATCTACAGAAACCTCGTTTTCCAAAGAATTGTAAATAAGATCCTTGATCATTGAATAACCAAGAGAAAATGTGATTCCCTCAGCTACCAGGATTGTGATGAGAAGCATTGCAACAAACAGTGCAGAAATCCTAGCACTGATTGCCTTTGGTGATGCGCCTGCTTTCTTAGACGTATTGTCACTCATGATATACCTCCATATAAAACATGAAAATTTCTTACAACGACTACACTATTTATAAGTATACACAATGATTATAAATATTGTATAAAGTAAACATGTAATCGTTATAAAAAACATTTCTTTTTACATGAAAGGCTACTCAAGATTGGAAAATACTTCGTTAGCTCTTTTAATCTGTCTGAAGAAACTTATGTAGTATACAATTGCCCCTGCTACATAGGGAATCGTCACCGAAACGAACATGTCTTTGTAGGCTGATGGAGCATTTTCCGTAAAATGTCCCATGATCCAGATGCACAAAAAGACAAAGCCTATTAGCGCAAGGTACTGCCCGATCACCACGGGTATGAACGGAAAGCGCTGCAGATAATAGTGAAGCGAAAGTACGAAGGTCGCCAGCACCGAGATTCCCAAGCAGGTAAAAATATTCTCGGTATAATATCTGTCGATAAATCCTGTACTCTTTTCGAGCAGAAGCTTACCGCATACGATAAGTGTAAAGCTGATACAGACGATGGAGATGAAATTGTTTCTGTTAATTAGTTTCATTTTTTTTCCTCCCCTGTAGGTTCTTTAAAGCTTCATAGAACTCTGCTCTATAGCCTCTGTTCATCACAAGGCACTCATCGTTCTTAAGATATATGAGCGTCCTCATGTTTAGATCTCCCTGAAGTCTTTTTATCTTATAGAGATTGACAATGCAGGACTTGCTGATCCGCACAAAACCTGCGTCTTTGTGATCATCTATGATTCCCTGCAAAGTTTCTTTTACCTCAATACAGGTATCCTTGGTATAACCAAATGTCTTCCTGTCCACGGTCTCAAAGTAGAATATGGCGGAAAGAGGATGCGTCACCCTCTTTCCATCCGTGGTTCCTTCTATGTATTTCAGCGCAGGCCTAAGTCTTTCAAGCACCGCAGCTGTCTCGCTGTCTATCACGTCATAGTGAAGTTCTAAGTAGTTCTCCTCTATGTTTTCCTCTCTGGTCTTAAGAAATTTCATCTTTTCCCCTTATAAAATGAACATGATGCAGAGGAACAGGTAGGAAAGTCTTAAATTCCTTCTCGTAAGAAGATATACTCCTCCAAAGACAAATCCTCCAATTGCAGTGGATATACCGGTCACAAGGGATCCCTTTGTAAACCAGTGACCAAGCCCCCATGTAAGTGCCACCACAATTCCTCCATAGGGAATCTTATCATTTTTGAACCACTTTTCAAATGCATACTGGCCAAAAACGATGATGAGAAGTACAAGAAATACCTCTGCCAGATAGTAAATGTACTGGAATGTGAAAAGAACCGGTCCCTTCTTGCTAAATTCTCTGAGGACCTTGCTTCCGCCCCAGTCAATCCATGTGGAGATCAGACACAAGGCTGTTCCTGTGATGAGGAGTACCCACTGGGTTAAAGACATTTCTTTGGCGCCACGGATAAGGCTCTTTTCCCTGAAGTTCCTGATGAGGTCAACTCCTGATTTACGTGCGCATTCCTTGATAACATACAGTCCGCCAAATATCCAGACGATGACGGTTAATGTCCAGTGCAAAATGCTCTGCCACATGTTAAAACTTCTAAAGTCATATCCATATACGTTTATCTCAATCACATATGCGAGTAAAAGCTCGAATCCGATAACGGCAAAAGCCTCTAAAGCATAGCTCAAAAAATCAAGTCCCTGGAAGAATCTGTTTTTGTCTTTTGTAAGTGTCATTGTTTTCATTTTGAAAAGCTCCTTTGCAGTAGTTGTTGTTTCATCTGATAAACATACCTTACTAGGCCCGGAGCCTTGTTACAATGCCTCATGTACTAAGTTGCAATAAACGATGCTTAAGTTGCAAATAATGTGACATTTCTGTGATAGGGGGAATTATATAATCATCACAAAATAGAAAAAAACTATCGTAATTGATAGTTTCTACTAAATAAATAAAAAAGGAGATGAAAAATATGAGAAAGATGAATTTAATCATAGCAGCTATCGCCTGCGTAGCACTTTGTGCATCTGTTTTAACTGGATTCAAGTCACTTGCAGCAACAAATGAAGCAGCTCAGGGAAAGACACTTGGCGGATGGGAAGTTGCAGAACAGAATAACCCCGTCATGATAAATGAAAAAGACAACGCTCGCATTCAGACTGTACTTAAAGGAAGTGGTGACAACTTCAAGGTGCTTGATCTTGTCGCAACACAGGTTGTATCAGGAGCAAACTACATGTATCTCGTATATGGAACAACAGCAGACAATGCAGTTCCTGGTTACTATTTCGTAACAGTTTACGAGAATACACAAGGAATCGATACAATAATCGGAACTACACCTATTGATGTAAATGCCATTCAGACTACTGCACCTATGGGAAAAGGCATGGTTGGCGGATGGGCAGTACGCGGAACAGGTAAGCCCGGTATGTTATCAGACCAGAATGCACAGGCTTCCTTTGATAAGATCAACAATGAAGCTGTTATGTACAATCCGATTGCACTGCTTGCAACACAGGTTGTATCAGGAACCAATTATAAGGCTCTTTGCAGAGGAAACGATAGTAACCTTTATGTAGTAACCTGGTACAATGATCTACAGAATAACGCAAGCTTTACATCTGCAGAGTGCGTTAACATCGGTGCATATTCAGGACTTTGATAATATATCCGAGATGTCTTTTACTGAATCAGCAATAAACGTCGCACCGGATTCTCTTAGGCTTTCGGTATTACCATACCCGTAGGTAACAGCAATGCTATCTACTCCGGCCCCCAGGGCACCTTCGATATCATATTTGGTATCACCAATCATAATACATTCATTCTTGTCAAGGCCGTATTCATATACGGCCTTTTCTATTAGCCTCTTTTTGTCAGAGCTGTGATCCGTTAGTTCGGGCGCGATTATGGCATCGAAGAGGTCTGACATTCCGATCTTCTGGATTATCATTTTTGAAAACTTCATGGGCTTGCTGGTCACAAGAAGGACTGTTTTGTTTTGGGCTTTCAGATTCTGCAACAGCGCGATGATGCCATCGTAAATGTCGACATCATACATGCGCTCTTTTTCATAAATATATCTGTACAGGGCTACTGCCTTGTCGCAATCCTCTCCATGAAACTGATACTCTCTCTCAAATGAATCATACAAAGACGGCCCAATGAAAGTTTCCAGCTTCTCTTTGGACTGATCCGTTATTCCGAACTGTTCCAGTGCATATTCAACTGATGATGTGATCGCCCTTCCGGAATCTGTCACGGTTCCGTCAAGATCAAACATTATATTCTTGTACATTTCTCTCCTCGCATTTTGAGCCCTGGGGACGGAGTCAGTGGCTCATTTGTGAGCCCTGGGGACGGAGTCATGGGCTCATTTTTTATGTCATGTCACAGGCTAAACAGGCTCATCTGCTCATACTTATCAGGTAGTTCATTCATATAGCTAAAGCAATCTTCCGGCTTGTACATGATTTTGTTTGATATGCAGAACTCTTGGAAGGTCTGCATTAGCTCTTTTGCATTAGGACTTGGAAGATCATAGGCGTTTCCGTAACGCGTAATATAGCGCTCTTTCATTCCGGGAAAATGCTTATCAAGCGCTGCATAGTAGTATTCCCGGTCGCCTTCCCGAAGCGTTAGTCCCATGCCGAAATCTATAATACCCTTTACACCCACGCGAGCGCAATCCTTAAGTATTGATGTCAGGTTTTGCTCAGTATCATTGATAAACGGCAGGATTGGCGTGATCCATACGACTGTTGGAATTCCTCTTTTCTGCATCTCTTCGAGCACTTCTATCCTGCGCTTTGTATTACAAACATTGGGTTCCAAGATGCTGCATAGCTCATCGTCGTAGGTTGTGAGGGTCATCTGCACCACGCATTTTGCGCTGCGATTTATCTCATCCAGGAGGTCTATGTCACGAAGGATTCTGTCGGATTTGGTCTGGATGGCAAGGCCGAATTCATACTTCATTATGACTTCCAGACAGCGCCTAGTCTGGCGCAGTTCTTCCTCGCAATGCATATAGGGATCTGACATAGAACCTGTTCCTATCATGCACTTTTTTCTCTTGGATTTTAGTGCCTTTTCCAGAAGCTCCGGCGCGTTGCGCTTTACTTCAATATCCTCAAATGGATGAGTGAACTGATAGCACTTGCTTCTGCTGTCACAATAAATACAACCGTGGGTGCATCCGCGGTAAATATTCATTCCATGGCGCCCATGGTTTTCTGTGAGAATTCCTTTTGCTTCGACAAAGTGCATTGTGTTCCTCCATTTTTGAGCCCTGGGGACGGAGTCAGGAGCTCATTTGTGAGCCCTAGGGACGGAGTCAATGGCTCATTTTTATTTTCATATTGCTTTTCTTTTTCAACAATTGTATAATGCGTTTTAAATTAATATCAATCACAGAGTTCTTCTGTGAGCAAAGGAGTAGAATATGCCAAGAAGGCCAAGAATCATGAGTTCGACTGGCATATATCACATCATACTTCGTTCTGTAAATCAACATCTCATCTTCGAAGAAGATTCTGATTATCAAAAGTTTGTCTACATTCTTTCAGATTGCAAAATGAAATATGACATTAAGGTATATGCATATTGTTTGATGGATAATCATATCCACTTATTGTTAAATTCCCCCGCGGATAAACTTTCTGTCTTTTTCCAAAGCCTGGGGACAAAATTTGTACGATGGTATAACAACAAATATTTGCGTACAGGACATCTCTTTCAGGATAGATTCCGCAGTACATCAATAGAGAGTGAAAGAGCTTTTCTTGCCGCAATAGTTTATATACATAACAATCCGGTCAAAGCAAACATGTGTCGTTATCCATCAGAATATCGCTGGAGCAGCTACAACGCTTATTATGGTCAAAAGAATTCTCTGATCGATGCAAGTCTTGCTGACAAGATCGCCGGTGACAGAGATTCTCTTCACAGATTCTTCTCCAGAGCGTCAAATCATTCAAATGATGAACTTTTTGCAGATGATCATAAAATGCAAAAGATCTTTCTGACCGATGAAAAAGCCCTGGAAGTCTTTATATCAACATCTAAACTGACTTCAACATCTGAAATAAATAACCTTAACAGAGTACAACGAAACCGCTTGATCTGCGAGTTGAGAGACAAAGGCTTAACCATAAAGCAGATTGCGAGGTTAATGGATATTTCTTTAGCCACAGTAAAACGACTGAGCAAAATGATCCCTTGACTCCGTCCCCAGGGCTCACAGATGAGCCACTGACTCCGTCCCTAGGGGTCATTTCGCAATCTTCAAAAACTTTTTGTCGTTCATCTGCTCATTGGTGACATATTCACCGTCGCAGAAGAATGCGTAGGTCGTTATAGGTGTGGGGGCGTTTTGTGCCTCTTCCTTGCTGGTTATCCTGATTGCCTTGAATGGGATATTGTGCTCAGCGGCAGTTTGTTCAAGAATCGGAACATACTTCGCGTTGAATGGGCATTGGTTTGTATAGTAGAGAACATAACCCTTTTCTTCTACATGCGGATGTTTAGCGCACTCTTTGAACTGTGGAGCCACGCTATCTTCTGCAAATGGCAGGTACCACAATTGTATCCCGTTGTCTGCTTCATCGCACACTGTAAAGCCCTTGTATGTAAGGAACTTCGGATCAGCCAGGAAAGGCTTTTTCTTTGCTGCAGCCAGAATACATAGACCAAGCTTTCCCTTCTCTTTGCTATCGCAAATGCAAGAATCAAGCAGCTCGGTAGAATATCCATGTCCCTTGAATGCACCTGATACCCACAGGCAGTCGATATACATATAATTATCTGCAACAATGGGAACCCAGGCATTCTCAGCAGGAATATATTCAATGAAACACTTGCCTCGCTCTGCGCTTTTTAAAAACACAAGCCCTTCATCAAACCTCTCAGCAAGCCATGCCTTCTTGGATGAAACCTGTACATCTTTATTGTTTGAGATAGCACAACAAATGTGCTCATCTTCCAGATTGTCTTTTGTAACCCTGACAAACTCCATTTACTCAACCCTCCTTAAGTTTTATCGGATGCCTGATCACGGTTCTCAGTTTCTCAGGCGCCACCTTCCTAGCATCGCTTAAATAGATCTCGTGATGAAGTCGTTTGTCTGTAATGTCCAGTGCATACCCCTGCTCCTCCATATACTCATACATCATCGCTACAGTCGCAGGTTCATCATCATATGGTCCGACATGCAGGCATTGGACGCAGAGGCCCTCTTCCAAAGTCATAAACTCCACCTTGGAAAAATCCTGCTTTTTCTTAGATGTAGCCTCTGCAACTGCCCAGTCAAAATCATCCTTTGTCACAAAATCCGGGAGCCGTATCGCAGAAATCCAATTAAAGCTTTCCTTATGTGCATAATCTATGCCTTCAACTCCGTCCTGCCACCAAAACCCTTCAAGCGGAGGCACAACATAATCGAAATAGCCTTCAATTCTATGGACGCCCTTCTTACTCATCTTTATGGTAAAAGAGATTGCATAAAGCATGCCAATTGCTCTTTTATATTCACCGTCTTCCTTATTAGGGTCACCACTTCCGTGCACGGCAACAAAATTCATCTTAGGTACAGTTACAATTTCCGGTTTTGATGCCGGCAAATAAAATTCTTTAAACTCTTTTTTATAATCAAACGCCATAGTTGATCCTCTCCACCCCTCCAAAAAATGAGCCCTTGACTCCGTCCCCGGGGTTCACAAATGAGCCACTGACTCCGTCCCTAGGGCTCATTTTACATCCTTGGTTTCGTAGGGTTTGTTCCAGGAGCCGATTTCGATAAGATTTCCTTCAGGGTCTGCGATGTAGCATGTTCGCTGGCCCCATGGCTCAAGCTCAGGCTCAAGCACCGCTGTTGCGCCGCCTTCTACTGCCTTTTTGAACGCAGCATCAACCTCTTCAAAGGTATCCACATAGAGTGCAATCTCAGAATGTCCGTTAAGTCCCTTGACATACTCATACTTCCTGTTTGTCATCTTCTCGAAATCCCCTCTTCCATACAGCAGGAAAAGAGTTCCATCCTTAACCAGATATACATTGGAAGTATCCTCTGCCTCTTTTATCTCAAATCCAAGAACATCTCTGTAAAATCTGATCATCTTCCCCATGTCTTCCACCAAAAGTCCAAATCCATCAAGTCTCATTTCTCATCCTCCTTATAAACATCATTCATATTCCTAACGATCTCAGTCAGTCTCTTTCGCGCTTGTTTCGGCTCAAGAATCTCCGCCTTTTCTCCAAAGGTCAAAATCCACGTAACGAGGTTCTCCATATCCGTGTAATCCGCCGTAAACAGCAGCTTTCCATCCTCCTGCTCTATAAAGCACGCAGGGCCAAACTCTTCTACCAGGCGCCACTTCACGTCTTTTGCAAAAAGAGCTTTCACCTTTATTCCACCCGGAAACAACTTTTCAGTTGAAAGATCCGGAGCCGGAACGCTTCTGCACTTAAATACAGCATTCGACTCACCGACCTTATCCATGCGATTTAGTTTAAACAGACGAAAGTCTTTTCTTTTAAGGCACCATCCCCACACGTACCAGCTGGACCACTTGAACACCACATAATATGGCTCAATCCTGCGACTGCTCTCTCCGCTCTGGCTGTAATACTTAAAGGTCAGTATGTGCCTGTTTTCAATGGCGCTTTGTATAGTTTCTATCTTGGGAGCAAGCGTATCCCGGTACCAGGACGAGAGATCGATCAGAATGGAATCACGGCCACTCACAAACTCAGATGAACCGGCACTGATCTTTTCCATGAGCTGTCCATAGTATCTGCTGCCACTGATACTGTCAAGGCTTCTGAGACCGGCAAGGATCACCTGCATGTCTTTTGACGTAAGAAGAGTCCTGTCCATCCGGTATCCATCCATGATACTGATTCCGCCGTGGGCGCCCTGGGTAGTCTGTATCGGAATCCCGGCTTTGCACAGGTCTTCTATGTCTCTGTTTATGGTTCTCTTTGATACTTCAAACCGCTCTGCCAGCTCAGGAGCTGTAGTTTTCTCCTGCTGAAGCAGCACGGAAAGTATCCCTATTAGCCTGTCTATCTTCATTTTCGCTCTCTTCCTGCTCTCAATATCTCAATATCTGGTCAAATGAAAAACTGAATTCCGGTTTATAGTTGCAAAAAATGCATGTGAGGCTTTTTTAGGAGTTTTTTTATAAAAATGGTACTTTGACATGC
>NZ_ATWY01000010.1 GCF_000421405.1 Butyrivibrio sp. NC2007 | reverse complement strand
CAAGGTGTTTTTGTTTTCTGAAGGCATATTTTTTCTAATATTATTGATCTTTGATTTGCATTTGTATGCCTTAAGTAGCTCGTTTTATCTATCAAAGGCATACATTGCGTATGGAAAACCTTCACTGGCACCAAAATGTATGCCCTATAGCTATATTTTTTCTTCTATAAGGCATACATTGGAATATTTTCAATTTTTGACTAAACCATCAATAATTTCCTACGTTAGTCACTCTTTTTGGAGCTTCTAATGATGCTTGAGTGACTCAGGTGATGGATTTCAGCTGATTTAGTCAAATTTTCTTCAAATTGAAAGTGCAAATTGTCTGATTAAAGTGACTAAAGCATGCAAAATACTATACATTAGTCAATTTTGCAAATTTGCCAAATTATATCAATAAGAAAATCTCATTCCGATGATAAGTTATATCGGAATAAGGAAAAGTGACTATGAATACAGAAACAGAAAGAATCATTATAAGATCAATCCAACGCGGAGATGAAAAAGCGTATGCCGAGATGGCTAAGGATGGAAGCCTGGCTGAAATAGGGTTTGATGAAAACTTTTCAGATTGGGCAGAGGATTGGATAAACGAAGCAGTTGCACTTACTGAAAAGGATGATCCAAGAGCTGATTATATACCTTGCACCATAGTGCTCAAAGACACAGGGGAAGTAATCGGAAACGTTGGATGTACATACTATGAGGATACGGATAGGATAGGTATTTGTTATTTTGCCGGAATGGAATATCGAGGACATGGATATGTCAGTGAAGCAGTTCAGGCATACGTTTTCTATTTCTTTGACCATTACAACGAGAAAGAAATCATAGCCACAATTAAAGATATAAACATTCCATCATGGAAGACGGCAGAAAAATGCGGATTTGAGTTGGCGGCAACCAAGATGTACAAAGATATTGATGATGAGAAGGAAGAACTGTATAGGTTCTACAAGATAAACGGATGATAGATTAAATTGGAAGATAATTTGCTACTAGGTGTTGAGGAGATTAAAGACATGTTTTGGGACAAGATTTCACCTTTATATGACATATTTGAAAATATTTATAACGGCAAGGTATATACCGGTACCGGGGAAAAGGTTGCAGAACTTATAGATTCGTCGGATGAAGTATTGGAATGCGCATGTGGAACAGGTGCTATCAGTATATATATTGCGCAGAAGTGTAAAAAGTTGATCGCAACAGACTTTGCAACCGGGATGCTTCGGAGAGCAGCAAAGAAATGCCGAAATTACCCGAATGCTGTGTTCAAGAAAGCTGATATTACAAATATCAAATGCAAAGATGCCCGCTTTGATAAAGTGGTTGTAGGTAACGTGATCCATTTGTTGCCTGACCCGGAGAAGGCACTTCATGAATTGGAAAGGGTAGTTAAGCCGGGAGGTGAGATCATCATTCCGACTTATATCAATATGTCAAAGGGAACGGGAACAGCAGCGGTTAAGTTCATTACTCTTCTCGGAGCAGATTTCAAAAGGCAGTTTGATCTGGATTCATATAAGGCATTTTTTGAAGACAAGGGATATACCGGAGTAGAGTATTATGTGGTCGACGGGCGCATGCCATGCGCTATTGCTGTAATAACCAAAGCTTAGCGTTTTATATTGGAAAATAATCAGGCATAACAGATTATTCGGAGGAACAGGAACGTGAAAATTGTGGTTATCAATGGAACCGAAAAACGCGGTGTTACATACAGAATGAAGGAAATCTTTTTAGAGCAGTTCAGAGACGATTCGGAAATCACGGAATATTATCTTCCCAAAGATGGTCCGGGTTTCTGTATGGGATGTACTGCTTGTTTCAGGAATGATCAGATTCGTTGCAAGGACTCCGAAAAGGTTCAGAAGATCGAGAAGTCAATGCTTGAAGCGGATCTGCTTGTTTTTACATCACCTGCATATGTTTTCCATACAACCAGCGCAATGAAGGCTATGCTTGATCATTTCGGTTACAGGTGGATGCCTCACCGCCCGGCAAAGGAAATGTTCGGGAAACGTGCGGTGATAATCACACAGTGCCTGGGAGCAGGTGGAAAATCCGCAGCAAAGGATATTAAAGACAGCCTTTCCTGGTGGGGCATCTCAACCATCAAAGTCGTAAGTTTTAAGCTTATGTCTGAAATTGACTGGGACAAGATCGAGGACAAGAGGAAAGCATCCTTCAAAAAGAAGCTGGACAGTATTGCACAGAAAATGCGAGCCATCGATTATAGTAGACCAGGCCACACAGGTGTTGTGGTGAAGGCAAAGTTTTATGCCGTTAGGATGCTGCAGACAAGTCTTGGTAAACAGAACCCTGAATATACAGATTTTAAGTATTGGAATGAAAATGGCTGGATTGGAAAAGCAAGACCGTGGAAATGCCATTAAACCGGAATACAATGTTGAACGGTATATATTAACAGTAGAATGCACAAAGACATAGATAGTGATATTGTCAGAAATACAGATCAGCGGATAAGTTTCATAGGAGAATATATGATTAGATTAGCAGATAACAAAGATTTAGAAGCCATAAATGAACTTAGAAGACAAGTCAATGATATTCATGTTAATGGCAGGCCGGATATATTCAAACCTGGATTTTGTAAGGAATTGGAAGATTATGCCGAATGGTATTTATCCTCTGATAATAATGATATTTTTGTCGATGAACAAGAGGGGAAAATAGCTGGAATGGTAATGGTTGATTATATTTCAAAACCTGAATCCCCATACGGCTTCGCAAGAGACTTCTGTCATATTGCTGAAATATGCGTGGATAAAGAATACAGGCGAAGAGGTATTGCTCATTCACTTATAGAACGTGTCAAAGAAGAGACTCAAAAACGTGGACTGAGCAAAATAGAATTGGATGTATGGGCGTTTAATGACGCTGCGACGTTCTATGAAGCTGAAGGTTTTAAACCATTTAGAACATTTTTGGAATATGATGTTTAGATTGTTATTTCGGAATTTATTCCGGGTTAGGGAGGTAAGGATTATCAGCTGATGATACGAGAAGCAAAAAAAGAAGATTTGGAAGCACTTTTGGAACTGTATCTTTACTTACATGAAGACAGTATTCCCAAGCATGATGAACATCTTGAAAAAATATGGAATCAGATCATTGAAGATCCGAATCACCATCTGATCGTAAATGAGATTGATGGTCAGATTATATCTTCCTGTGTTTGTGTGATCATCCCGAATTTAACAAGAAATATAAGACCATATGCTTTTGTTGAAAATGTGGTAACACATGCGGATTTCAGAGGAAACGGATATGCAGGTGAATGTCTGGATTATGCAAAGAAGATTGCGGAGAAGGAAAACTGTTACAAAATGATGCTGCTGACAGGATCAAAGAAGCCGGAGACTATGCGTTTCTATGAGAAGGCTGGGTATAACAGCAGTGATAAGACAGCTTTCATACAGTGGATAGGGATGGATAAGTAGCTATAGGTAAAGGAGTATGAAATGAAGGTATTCATTGTATATTGTCATCCAAGTAAAAACAGTTTCACATACGAAGTGAAAGAAGCTTTTATCAAAGGACTGGAGAGTGCAGGACATTCATATGAGATTTCTGATCTGTATGCAGATGGATTCAATCCCGTGATGTCGGAAAAAGAGTATATAAGAGAAGGATTTTATAATTTGGATAGTCCTGTATCGGAGGACGTTCTTTTTGAGCAGAAAAAGATAAATGAAGCAGATGCGATAGCTTTTATTTACCCTGATTTTTGGACTTCGTCTCCTGCTATGTTAGAGGGATGGTTTCAACGGGTATGGACTTACGGATTTGCATATGGGGATAAAACATCTATGAAATGTCTGGAAAAAGCTTTATTTTTGATTACCATGGGTGGGTCATTAAAAGATAAGGTAAGAAGAGATCAGCTGGAAGCAATGAAGACAGTTATGGTTGGTGATCGGATCAGAAATAGAGCAAAAACCTGCGAAGTATATGCTTTTGATGAGATGACCAGAGGCTATGGTAATGATGCTAACCGGGATAAAAACGCTGGTAAGTATCTAAGAAAAGTATTTGAAATTGCAAAAAACTTATAAAGTTAAATTGGAAGATAAAGAGGTTAGCAGATGGCATCAAGTAAAGATTATTTGGAATTCATATTAGAGCAGCTATCCGGTCTTAATGAGATAACGCATCGTTCAATGATGGGAGAATATATCCTGTATTATCGAGGCAAGGTGTTTGGCGGTATCTATGATGATCGCTTTCTGGTAAAGCCTACAAAATCCGCCAAAGCCATGATGCCCGATGCGGATATGGAGCTTCCGTATGAAGGAGCAAAAGAGATGATCCTTGTGGACGATGTTGATGACAGGGAGTTTCTTAGAGAACTTGTAGAGGCTATATATGAGGAATTACCTGCCTCTAAGAAGAGATGACTTTTATCTTGGAAAAATAGTTGACAAAAAATATGTAACATATTACATTATTTACATAGGTAATATATTACATATTTTAATGAGGTACTTTTATGAACTACGATGAAGTGATGAATATTGAGAAGGTGAAGTTCGGCGATATGCCTCCACAGCCTTTTTTACTGGGACTTCTAAGTGCATTTGACAATAGGTATCAGGCAGCTGCTGATGCGTATTTCAAGGAGATCACCTGGAAGCAGTTCTTTGCCATAATCTGCATAAACTTATGCAAGGAGCCACCTACGCTTAATGAGCTTTCAGACGTAATGGGCAGTTCGCATCAGAATGTTAAGCAGATTCTGTTAAAGCTTGAGAAAAAAGGCTTTGTTTCAGCTACACCTGATGAAAAAGACAAGAGAAAGCAGCGCATATTCGTCACTGATAAATGCAGGGCTTTTTTGGAACAGAATGACAATAACGGTCAGCAGAGCCGGTATGTGATTGGCCGTATCTTTGAAGGAATCGATGAAAAGAGCCTGCAGACTACCATACAGACAATAATGAAAATGGAAAGGAATCTGAGTGAATTATGAAAACACTTATAATCTACACATCCCAGACAGGATTTACAAAGAGATACGCACAGTGGCTCGCAGACAGAACAGGTGGAGATCTGCTTGATCTTAAGGATGCTCAGAAGAAGAGCTCTGATTACTTTGAAAACTATGATGCAATCTGCTATGGTGGATGGGCTATGGCAGGAAATGTTGTTAAGGTGAAATGGTTCTTTGAAAAGGCTGGTAACTGGAAGGATAAGCGTCTTGCTATGTTCTGTGTAGGTGGTAGCCCTAATGACAATCCGGATGTTGATGTGTTTCTTCAGAATGTATTAACGGATGAGCAGAAGAAGTACATAAAAGCATTCTATTGCCAGGGCGGCTTTAACTATGAAAAGATGAAGGCTCCTTCAAGGCTTGCAATGAAGATGTTTGTATCAACCCTTAAGAATAAGAAAGATGCTACTGAGAAGGAAAAGGGAATGGCTGAGAAGATGGCATCATCCTATGATATATCTGACATAAAGTTCATAGAGCCTATTGTGGCCTACCTTGAGGGGATAGACAATGAGAAAGCTATTTAAGACACTTTTTGCGATAGTAATCATATTCGCGGTAATAATTGCATCTGCGATTGTTATAGAGTGTAAAACAGATCCGAATAAGTGAAATTCGGGTCTGTTTTTCTTTGTTGACATAATATGATAATAGATATAATATATCAAACAGATATATCAAATAGATATATGCTTTATACAAAAGGAGATTACAGTTATGCGACAAAGAATAAGAAAAACAATCCTATTGATATCATTACTTCTTTTCCCAATTACAATGTGGTATTTCTCGCCGTACCTGATCATTAATGCAGCTATGGAACACGTTATTAACGGCAGTTTTATAGTTTTTGCAGCGATGCTTGTCTTTTCAATGTTCTTCGGAAGAGTCTTTTGTGGGTATCTTTGCCCGTCAGGAGGACTCCAGGAATGTGCACTTCGGATAAATGACAATTCTGCAAAGCAGGGGAAACGTGATAGAATCAAATATGTGATATGGATCATCTGGATATGCGCAGTAATCGCTACATTCGTGATGGGTAAGAATGATGTGCGCATAAACCCTTTTTATATGACAGACCATGGCATATCTATTGCAAGCATATACAATTATGTGATCTACTATGGCGTCATATTTTTATTGCTGATACCGGCACTTATCCACGGTAGAAGAGCAGCGTGCCATTATATCTGCTGGATGGCGCCATTTATGGTAATTGGAAGCAGTATCGGAAGGCTTCTCCATCTGCCGCAGCTTCATATTGATGCAGACAGGGATAAATGCATTTCTTGCGGAAAGTGCAGCAGAGTATGTCCAATGGGACTTGATGTAAAAGAGCTTGTTAAAGCCGACAAAAATGCCAAATGCACTGAGTGTATCCAGTGTGGAGCATGCGTCGATGAATGCCCTAAATCAGTCCTAAAATATAAGTTTACTTGGAAGTGATCAGGAGAAAGAAATATGGCTAAGGACAGGAAAATTGATCTTGTGATCTTAGGTCTTTTATCCCATGAAGATCTGACCGGATATGATATAAAAAAGAGATTGGACGGAGCGATAGGATTTTTCTGGAAAGGTAGTTTTGGAAACATTTATCCTGCGCTGAGCTCAATGGAAGAAGAGGGACTCATTTCCAAAAAGAAGAACTCTAAGACAGGTGGACGCGAGAGGATTCCTTACCATATAACTAGCAAGGGAACCAAGGCTTTGAGAACATGGCTGGAGGAAACACAGGTTTCCAATGAGCTTAAATATGAAACTCTGCTTAAGCTGTATTTTGGCGGAGCTGCGGACAGGAGCATCACGATCAGGAACATTGAGATTTTTGAGGAAGACGTTAAGAAAAGTTTGGCGGTGCTCAATATGTACAAAGAAAATCTGGAAAAAGTGCTTGATGAAGAAGACCATGTTTTCTATTATCTGACCGTGACATTTGGAATTGATACCTATGAGGCGTACCTTAAATGGTGCACAAAGGCGAAAAAGCTGTTGAAAAATTGAGGTGAATTAATGGTTAATCAAAAAAGGTACGTGAAGAACGTACCTTTTTTTAAAACAAATTTATTAAAGAAAGATCATTAACATAACGATTGCAAAGCCTACCGCGAAGGTAAGTGCGCCTCTGTCGTTGTCTTGCTTCAGGGCTATCTGAGGAATTTCCTCAATGGTAGTGTAAACAAGAGCTCCACCGGAAACTGACATTATATATGGCAGAAGTCCGGGGAATAAAACAACCAGTACAACAGTGATAATACCGAGAAGAGGTATCGGCGCACCGGATACAACTCCCATAAGAAATGCCTTGCCGGTTTTGGTTCCTGCTTCTCTAAGCCAAAGTGAAACGTTGAGCGCTTCCGGTATATTCTGTAGTGCAATGGCAATAGCCAGAACAAGTGCAACCGATGATGATATCCATTCAGTCTCCATGAAGTGAGCCGCGTAAATAGTTCCAAGTGCTATTCCTTCGGGAACATGATGGATCACTTCCTTCAGCACAGCCTTTATTTTGGGGCTTAATTCACTTTCCGGACCTTCGGTTATATCGGAATAAACATGTGTGTGTGGTATGAATTTATCAAGAAGAATCTGGAAGAGCACGCCTACACAAAAGAATATGGTTACAGGTATGATTCCCTTATGTACATTGGTGTCAAAGCCTTTAACTGCAGGCTCTATCATAGCCCAGACTGCTGCTGAGAGCATAATACCTGAACTGAATCCAACCAGTACAGCTCTCATTTTGTCAGAGAGCTGAGCCTTCTGAGCATAGATGATCAGCGAACCAAGAAGTGTTCCGACAAGAGGAATCAGCATTCCAAAGATTGTCTCGGTGTCGGAGAGTGTATTGGCGCTGTCCAAATGTGTTATAAGTGCGCGGAATCCAATGAACAAAAGAATTGTTCCGCCCATGATCTCGGATCCTGCCTTGTAGCGATCCCCGAAAACGCTGCCTATCTTAACTCCTGCCATTGAAATGATACAAGTAATGACTCCGATTATGATTACTGCAATCACAACATTGATAAGTCTTCCTGAATCAATGATCTCAACCGGTACAGCTACAAAAGTGATGCCGACTGCCAAAGCATCAATACTTGTAGCTACAGCCATCATGAACATCGTCTTAACATCGAATCCCGGTGATACTTCCTCATCCGGACCAAGCGCTTCTTTGATCATATTGCCGCCAATCAGTGACAGTAGAATAAAAGCCACCCATGGCGCCACCATGCTGATAAGCTTAACAAAATTGGAACCCACCAGATAACCTATAAGAGGCATAACTCCCTGAAATGTTCCAAACCATACGCCACACAAGAGATATTCTTTCTTTGTGACCTTGCCTACTGCAAGTCCTTTACAAATAGAGACCGCGAACGCATCCATTGCCAAACCTACCGCCAAAAGCAGTACTTCAAATAAGCCCATAATCCATCTCCTAAAATGAATAATAAAAAGACCAAGTACAGAAAACTATACTTGGTCGTTCCTTCGAAAAAATGACAGCATGCATAGTTCTCCCTTAAACAACTATACATGAGTCTCGCAATTTAAAACAAGCCAGGCCAAAGCCAGTATGTTGACTTGCTACGTTAAAACGCTTGCTACTCCCTCATGGGAAATATGAGAAATCTTATCATTAAAAACGGATGCTGTCAACGTATGATATTTTGCATATATCTTGAAAAGTGCACTCATAAGTATTTATAATAACAATCAAGTTAGCTAGAACTAACATATACATTTTAAAACTAGTGAATGTGTGTTTCTGGCCGGGACTAAAAGAGTGTTTTTCACAGGTGGCAAAAGTTTTAAAACCCGGTGGTACATTCATGATTGTGAATGAATCTGATGGAACGGATGAAACGAGTCTAAAATTTGAGAAGATCATAGATGGAATGAAATGTCATACCATAGAGGAAATAGAAGAAGCACTAAAAAGCGCCGGATTTAGTAAGGTCAAATCCGATCATTATAAGAGTAAACCGTGGATTACAGTAATCGCAAAAAAGTAAGGCTGGTGAATGACGATGTATCACATTGAGAAAAACACAGTACAGGAAACACTTATCATACCTTTGTATGGAAGAAAGGTATGCTCTGAACACTTTCCTGATTTGTTCAAAGATCCCGAAGCAGAGAGCATCTGCAGCATGCTGGATTATGACTTTGAAGAAAAAGGAAAGAAGATGGAGAGCGCAGCAGGACTCTTTGGCGCACTTGAAGTAGCCCAAAGGCAGTACGATCTTGCATGGGAAGTAAAGGACTATTTAAAGAAGAATCCTGAAGCTGCAGTTGTAAATCTCGGTTGTGGCCTTGATGATACGATCCGTAAATGTGACAATGGAAAGTGCAAGGGATATAACATTGATATGCCTGATGTGATCGCTGTCAGAAACGAACTTCTTCCGGAAAGTGACAGGGAGAGAAACATTGCTTGTAATCTTAATGACGAGGACTGGATGAATGCGATAGACGCAAAGGATGGAGCAGTCTTTTTTGCAGCGGGAGTATTTTATTACTTCAGGACTGAAGATATGAAGGTGTTACTTCATAAGATGGCAATGAGATTTCCAAAAGCTGTTATTGTTTTCGACAGTTGCAATAGACGCGGTGCAAAGATGATGACAAAGACCTGGCTTAAGGAAGCGGGGATTGCAGATGTGGGCGCTTTTTTCACTTTAGAGGATAAAGATGAGCTTAAGACCTGGTCTGATAATTTCGCGTCTGTTTCGGCAAAGAGCTACATGCGAGGGTACAGGGACATATATAAAGATGTCAGCTTTTTCCATAAACTGATGATCAAGTTCTGCGATAGTTATGTTAAGATGCAGATCATTAAAATTACCTTTAGGTAATGAAGGCACTGACTCTACTTTCCGTAGGTACAATATTCTATCATCCCATATTACAATCCGTGCATAGTGTAAAGCAAATTGCGAAAACTGTAGACCGTCCTAAGGGATCCACCGCAAGCGATACCCCCTTAGGACCAATTGCATGGAGGTAAGGAAAAATGAATCAATATGTTACAGGCACAGTAATTAAACAGCTTAGGGAAAAGAATAAGATGACACAGCTTCAGCTTGCGGAAAAACTTGGAGTTAGTGATAAAACGGTATCAAAATGGGAAACTGCCAAAGGGTATCCGGATATTACACTGTTAGAACCAATAGCGGAGGCATTTAGAATTTCGGTAACAGAACTTATATCCGGAAATACCATTCATAACGAAAACATATCTGCAAATATGCTGAGATCAAAGTTTTATGTCTGCCCGGTTTGCGGAAACGTCATACACAGCATGGGAGAAGCGGCTATTCATTGCCATGGCATACAGCTTACACCGCTGGAGGCAGAACCTGCAGACGAGAACCACATGGCAGTTATTGAGCGCATTGAGGATGAGTATTATGTGTGGATTGATCACAGCATGACGAAGGAACATTACATTTCGTTCGTGGCTGCGGCTTCATCCGATGATATTCAAATAGTAAAGCTCTATCCGGAAGGCAGTGCAGAAGCTCGGTTTAAAATCCGTGGAGTCAGACGAATTCTCTTTTACTGTAATCGTGATGGCTTATTTATGGCCAATCCTTTAAAGATTTGATAAATCAGTGTAAAACAGCTCCTTTTCAGTGTATGAGAGGGGCTGTTTTTTATAAGTGCTAAAAAAATATTATGAGAGAACATAAATATGAAATAAAGCGATGCCTTTTAACAGCTATCACAGTGCTTATTGTTTCGACGCTGCTTTGTGCATGCATGCACGGAGCGGCTTTTGATGGAAGCATAACCGAAGATGAAGATCATTTTGATATGACCTTTGAAATTCTTAATACGTCTTATTCTCATGAACTGAAGATGAAAGAGGGGGAGGCTCTTGAAGTAACGGTAGATGCAGAATCGGGAAATCTGTCTTTGATCATCCAAAAGGATGATAATAAGCCAATCTATCAGGGAAATAAGATTAAGTCTGCGAAGTTTCAGGTTGGAATTGATACTGAAGGAACATATACACTTACAGTTACAGGAAGAAAGGCGAGGGGTTATGTTATGATAAGAAGAGTTGAAGGTGGAATTAATGGAGAATGAAATTATGAATTATTGTATAGAAAAGAATTACAGAAACAATGATGTTCTTAGGGCATCATTCAACAGACTTGCTGAAAAGACCTTTGGGCTTAATTTCGAAAACTGGTACCAGAACGGATTTTGGCAGGACAACTACATTCCATATTCTGTGGTGATAGATGGAGAGGTTGTATCAAATGTTTCAGTAAACGCCTGTAATATGAATTATAAGGGTAAAACTGTAAAGCTGATACAGCTTGGAACAATCATGACGGACATTGACCACAGAGGAAAAGGGTATGCCGGAGCTTTGATGAAAGAGGTTATAAAAGACTATGACGGAAAAGTTGATGGAATTTACCTTTTCGCCAATGATTCTGTACTTGAGTTTTATCCGAAATTTGGATTTAAAGAAGCAAAAGAATATCAGTATTCAAAAGAAGTGACCATATCCGGTAAATGCAAAGTCCAAAATATTCCGCTGACGAATAAGACTGATTTTGACAGGGCGGCTAAGATACTCGATACAAATAATCAGAACGCACAGTTGTATATGGTAGGAAATCCCGGACTATATATGTTCTATCTGTCACAGTTTATGACGGAAAACCTGTTCTATATTGAGGAGTGTAGCAGTTATGCTGTTGCTGAAATGGAGGACGATACACTTATCTTACATACCATCATCGGGAATGGGGCAGTAGATGAGGTGATCAGGGCATTTGGATCTCAGGTGAAAAAAGTTATCCTTTGCTTTACTCCGAAGGACACCGATGGTTTTGAAAAAAGCGAGCTCCATGAGGAAGATACTACATTCTTCGTACAAGGGAAGTTCTTTGAGGAGAATCACAATGAAGAATACATGATGCAAGCTATAACGCATGCATGATTCGCAACGAAAATTAAGTGTAAAACAGACCTTTATCAGTGTAAGTGATAGGGTCTGTTTTTTGCTGTGGTAATGTATTTTTGAAATGGAGGATATAGTGATGGAAAAGAAAAATAGAAAACTGATCAGATTGATCATTGTTACCGGGATATTACTGATAATGGTTACCTGTAGCCTGGTCTATGCCCATTTAGGAGGATTTAGTACAGGGAAAAGCGCGGATATAGATGAATTTGCAAAGTATGCAAAGAAAATCACAGGTGATGAACTTCCCAGTATAGATGTTCCTGAAGGTACTCGTATTGTTGCGCTTGGTGAAGCAACACACGGTAACAAGGAGTTTCAGGAACTAAAGAAACTTGTATTTCAGGACATGGTAGAAAACAAAGGAATAAGAGCATTTGTTCTGGAAGCAGACACCGGTGGCTGTGAAGCTATAAACCGTTACATCCATGGAGGGGAGGGAACTTTGGAAGAAGCAACCGAAACTCTTGGATTTCAGATTTACAGAACAGATGAGATGGCAGATCTCATATCCTGGATGAAATCTTACAATGAGAAGGCAAAAGAAGGACAGGATATACGATTCTATGGATTTGACATGCAGGATAAAGAGTACGAGTTAAGATATGTCATTGAAGCTCTGAAAGAATACGGAATCAGTACCGCTGGGCTTGATCAGCTAATGGATGGCGTAGATTATTCAGATGAGTTTAGCAGGGAAGACAGAGAAAAAATACTCTCAGAGGTACGAGATATTTTATTAGAAAATCACGATCAGGCAGCAGCTCATTATGCAGATGTGCTGATACAAAACAGCAAGCTCTTTGACGAATATGAAAATAATCCCAATGGCTCATTTGGCCTTCGTGATACCTTAATGGCAGAGAATGTTATGTGGATTCTGGCTCAGGAAGAACAGCTTGGTAATAAGATGATCTTCATATGTGGACATAACGGTCATATGGAACAATTTGGAACGTACCGTGGCGGAAATGATAAGGTTATGGGAAACATTCTAGCGGATAAGGTTGGTAGTGACGCGTACTTTAGTATAGGAACAGATTTTTATAAAACAACCTGCAATTTGCCAAAAAATGAGAAGCAGCGTACAACATTCACTGTTTATTCGCATGATCCTTTGGCAAAAGCGGCATATAAGAGTGGAAACGACATATGTATGCTTGATTTTTCAAAAGTTCCGGATGATTCAAGTATAGCAGCACAAATAAATGGTTATACTTTCATGGGAAGTCTGGGAGATCAGTCCATAGGAGGAATTAACCGAATAGTTATGAGAGCAATTCCATATACTTACAGAGAATGGAAAAATCCTCATGAAGCTTATGACGCCATGATATTTGTTTCCAAGGCGCATCCTACTAAGACAAGACCCAAAACAGGAGATACACTATGAAATTAACAAAACTTGGTATATGTGGAATAATCAGTCTGCTTTCATATACGGCGATGGTTGTGTTTTCGCCTCTTGCTTATCCGGGATATGACTGGCTTAGCATGGCGGTAAGTGATCTAAGTGCTGTCGGAGCTCCATCTGCGGAGCTTGCCGGGCAGCTAAATGCCTTGTATGGACCGTGCGGGCTGGTTTCTATCATGGCCGTCTGCGTGGCTTCTCAGAATCTTAAGACTAAGGTTTTGAGGCTGGGAATATATTTCTTTGCTGCTATGGAATGGATTTCGGATGTTGGATATAAACTTTTTCCATGGGTAGCAGATGCAGACAGTAGTCATCCACAGAACGTGATGCACCTTATAGTAACTGCTCTAGTGGTGATCTTTTCTCTGGCAGCGCTTATCCTGTCAATAATCGGAGCTAAAAAAGAGGGGATGAAGTCTCTTTTTATCTGGGCATGTGTGTGCCTTACTGCGATGCTCCTTGGACCTGTCGGAACGGGAATCATGCCAAAGGCAGTATTCGGATTGTTTGAGAGATTCAGTACCTTTTCGGCAGTAACATTTAACGCAGTGTTGGGAACATTCTTGTTGCTTGGGAAATTCGGTAAGAGTTTTGACTGATCTGCTAAATAAAATAAAGTAAGTGTAAAACAGACCTTTATCAGTGTAACTGATAGGGTCTGTTTTGGGTTGTGATAGATTAGGGTGTGAAAGGGGATGGCATCAAGTAAAGCTTTGGTATGGTTATTGAAAGAGGAGTTAAAAATGAAAAGAAAACATGAGATTATGTGTAATAGCGAACAAGAAATGAACAGACGGGCAGATTCCTTGATAGAGCAGGGATACACGGTTGAGAGACATTCAGGTGTATTGCCTTTTCAGCCGGTTTGCATCCCCACATATAAAGTAGTATTTTGGGGGTGAATCAGCGTAAAACAGGAAGAGAAAAACATATTAGGAAAAGGAGATTGGCCATGACCGATTATATCGCATTCTGCGGACTTGATTGTGAACAGTGTGAAGCTCGTATAGCAACGGTTAATGATGACAACGAGCTTAGAGCAAAGGTTGCTGAAGAATGGTCTAAGCTAAATGGTGTAGAGATAACCCAGGATATGATAAATTGCGTAGGCTGCAGACTTACAGGAGTGAAGACGCCTTTTTGCCAGTCTTTGTGTAAGATCAGGCAATGTGCATTGGGCAGGAAGGTTGTTACTTGCGGAGACTGCAATGAAATGACATCATGTTCCAAGCTTTCTGACATAATCAGCAACAATCCTGATGCAAAGCGCAGACTTGAAGGTAAATAAAGCTTAGGACTTTGATATAATGTGTTGTAGTTAAAGATAATCACGCTATGACAGGGGGATTTATGGAAAACAAGGACTTTATTGAGAATTCTGAATTACGTATAGCTATATGTGATGATGATAAGTCTGACCGGGAAAAGGTACATGTTCTTCTTCAGGACTATTTGAAGAAAAACGCTATAAAAGCCCAGGTCAGGATATTTGATCATCCGGATACACTTATAGAGGAGTGCGAGCATTATAGACCTCATATTTACATTCTGGATATTGTTATGCCAATGGTTACAGGAATACAGGCTGCCAGAGAACTTCGGTGGAATCAGCCCGATGCTCAGATTATTTTTGCAACTTCTGAAAGCTCATATGCATTGGAGTCTTTTGATGTAAATCCTATAAATTATATTTTGAAGCCTATTGAAAAGGAAAAGTTCTTTTCAACTCTAGATATGGCTATTTCTCGCGTGGATATTGAGAGTGATAAGAGCGTTTGCATAAAGATCAAGGGTGGTATACAGACTCTACATCTTTGTGACATTCTTTATATAGAATATCGCAATCATGTGGTTTCATATCACATGGATAATGGCGAAATCATATCAACACCAACCTTAAGGATAGGATTTGCAGAATATCTTTCAGAGAATCATTCCGGTAAAGATTTTGTAAGATGCCATGAATCAATAGCTGTGAACATAGCAGCAATTGATAAATTGACCAAGATAGATATTACACTTCGCGGCGGGGAACAGATACCTGTTACAAAGAGCAGGTACTCAGAGGTTATGGATAGTTACATGGATTATAGGTTTTGAAAGGTAAAATTATGGATAAAAACACAAACAATTATGATATTCCCAAGAGAGATGGAAGTGTATGGCCGGAAGATATCTGTCCTGCATACACCCCAAGAGAGGATGCAATTCCAAGCTTGAAGGGCTGCTGGTATTGTAAATATGCAGATTTTCATTTGAAGGAAGAAAGAGCTCTTGAGGTGGGAATCTGTAAATGGCCAAATAAAATAATTGATTAGCATGAATGATCCGGGAGGTTACTATGAAAATAGAAACGGAAAGATTGATCCTCAGAGAATTCACAGTAGATGACTTTGATGCCTTATATGAAATATTATCCGATCCTGAGACTATGCAGCATTATCCGGCCCCGTTTGACAGAGAGAAAACCATGGGGTGGATAACCTGGAATCTTGATAATTATAAAACTTATGGGTTCGGATTATGGGCAGTCACACTTAAAAATACAGGGAAATTCATAGGCGATTGTGGTATTACTATCCAGAATATTGACGGAGAATTGCTACCTGAAATAGGCTATCACATTAACAGGAAATACCAGAGACGGGGATTTGCAAAAGAAGCTGCGCGGGCTTGCAGAGACTGGGCATTTGAGAATACAGATTATGAGAAGATTTACTCTTATATGAAGTATACAAATATCGGCTCCTACTCAACGGCGATGGCCAATGGCATGAAAAAAGTGAAGGAATATCCTGATCCAAAGAATGAAATATCTTATGCATATGCTATTACGCGTACAGAGTGGGAAAAAGAGAAGGGGCTAAATAATGATCAAGAGTAAAACGAAATATGATATGTGAATGAGATATGATGAGCACTGCAGGTTATGTGGCCTGTAGTGTTTTTTGTTACTCCAAAATCAGTGTAAAACTTATGCAAATCAGTGAAATGGAGAACTTGATGATTTTGAACTGTTATGCTGTAAACATAACAAAAACCGAGAATAAAGGAGATCAAATAAGAAATGGAAAACAAAGCATTGGTTGTTATAGACCTTCAGAATGACATCACGAAGAACTACAAACTGATCATAGAGCGTGTAAATACAGCTATTGACTGGGCATCTGAAAATGACATGCGCGTAATCTATATAAAGCATTTTAATCTGTCTGAGAAAACAAGAACCTTTAAACCCGGCAGCAAGGGAGCTGAGCTGGTCCCGGAATTAAATGTAGTATCAGAGAATATTTTTGAAAAATCAAAAGCAAGTGCACTCACCTGTGAGGCGTTTTCGAACTTTATTGAAAATAATGAAATAAAAGAGTTCTATATCGCTGGAGCTGATGCAACAGGGTGTGTGAAATCTACAAGCTATAACCTTGCAAAATGCGGATACAAAGTGCATGTTATATCTGATTGTGTGACAAGCTATGATTTGAGAAAGCTGCCTGAGATGTACGATTACTATGCTCAAAAGGGCTGTGATGTGTTGACATTTGCAGAATGCAGATAGAGTACTCGTAATGATGGGAGGAAAAAGAGATGAAGATTGAAACGATAGGAATTGTAGTTACCTATATAGTAATGCTCATAATAAATTTTGCTTTGAGTAAACTGTTTGATTTTCTCCCCAATAAGGGAATAAACATTCCTTTTGCTATATATGGAACTGTAATGGAAATAGGAATCTTGCTGCCGGCAATCATTTACACTAAGATGAAGGGAGAAAGCCTTGTTACGAGTTTTGGCTTTCGCAAGATTAGACCTAAAACAGTCCTACTGACTGTTGGACTGACACTTTTAAGTTTGCCGCCATTCTGGAGTGCTAATGTCCTGTCACAGGTATTTGTTCCAAACACTGCGGTAGAAGCTGCATCTGAAATGACATCAGGATCACTGTTTGGTTCTTTCTTTGTTGTGGTAATAGCAGCATCAATCTGTGAGGAGATAGCCCTAAGGGGATTTTGTTTTAACAGATTAAAAAAAGTCACATATCTTTTGACGGCAACATGTATTTCAGCTCTCATGTTTGGGATAATTCATCTGAACATCAATCAGATGTGCTATGCAATTGTTCTGGGAATCATTTTTGCTTTGGCAAATTATGCAAGTGGCAGCATCTGGACATCCGTTATTATGCACAGTATCATCAACAGCTTGGGATTCATAATATTGCTTCTTGGGGAAAAGGCAGCAAATTCGGCGAGACTGGATCTTGCTGAGGCAACCGAAATGGAGAGAGTTCAGGATAATTCAATGCTTATTACAGGCCTTGTTCTACTGGCAATTTCAATTATTTTCCTGCCCTTTATCAAAAGAGTTCTTAGAAAAATCGCAGTTAGTGAGAACAATCCGGAAGCTATGACAAATCTGGGGTTGTGCAAAGAAACCAATAAATTAGAATTTGATGGTGGTATAGCAAAATGATTAGACTTATGGAGAACATTGACTTAGCACAATGTGGCATGATTTATGCAAAAGCATTCCCCATGGAACATTGGGGAATAGATTGGACTGCAGAAAATGCAACAGAATATCTTCGCGATTTTTTTGAACAGAAAAGATTTGTTGGATATGTTTATGAAGAAAATGATGAAGTGCTAGGTTGTATATTTGCGCTTTGTAAAATTTCCGGAAGCAAAGAAGAAATTTACATTAATGAGATGGCGGTACTTCCCGAACGACAAGGGCATGGAATAGGTAAACAACTATTAAATGCGGTCAAAAATTACAGTAAAGAAAAAGGACTTGCAGGCATTGTTCTTTATACAAGCGAGTATGCACCAGCGGCTAAGTTTTACGAAAAGAACGGATTTAAGTTATCAAATGGAACAATATGTATGTATTGCGAATAATTGATAGGAACCAGAAGTGTTCTGAATTTCATAAATAAAACAGATAGCGAGATAAGATATATAGCTGAAGAAAAGACCTTCAAAGTCAGAATGTTGGTCAGTTAAGGAGTCAATATGAGTTTACAGTTATTAAAGGCAAGTACTGCTGATGCGCTTTCATTGAATGGAATATCGAAGCGCGCATTTGACAGTGATGTACTGATCGGTGCGGAATCACCGGGAGGACCTCCCGGATATATGTCATTACAATTTCATACGAAAATGGCACGGCAGGGGCATTTGTATAAATTGACAGATGATGGACTCATTGTTGGCGGAGCAATCCTTTTTTTGGAAAATGATGTTTTGAATGTTGGCAGGATATTCGTTGCACCGGAGCATTTTCGAAAAGGGTATGGGCTTTTTATTATGCGAAAAGTGGAGAATATGTTTCCAGAAGTAAGAGAGTATACACTGGATACTCCTATTTGGAATGTCAGGACAAATAGTTTTTATACTAAGCTTGGCTATAAAGAAATAAAGCGCGATAAGGAGTTTGTATTCTATTCAAAACATAGAGGAGAACTGACCTGGACAAGTGGGGAGGATTAGAATGCACGAGATAACAGTTACAAAAGCAAGCGAACAGCATCTGAAGGATTGCAGGGACGCACTTTGCCGGTCAATGCTCGGCGAAAAATACTTTTCATCACCGGGAAGCGCGGAAGACGCGATACTTGAAGGGATTCGCCAAGAAAATTTGTATGTGGCGTTCATCGGTGAAGAATGCGTTGGCTTTACATATATCATTCCCAAAGGAGCGTTTCACAGTTTTCCATACCTGCACATCATCGCCGTGAAGGAAGAATACAGGAACAAGGGAATCGGCAAGGCTCTGCTGGATTTTTCTGAAAATATTGCGTATGAAATGGCAGACAAGTTTTTCCTTGTTGTCGCGGATTATAATCCGGAAGCAAAGCGGTTCTATGAAAGAAACGGCTATCAGCAAGTTGGAGAAATTCCAAACCTGTACCGTCCCGGAATCACAGAATACATGATGGCAAAAGACCTGAAAATCAATTAAATCAGTGAAAAACAGACCTAAATCAGTGTGATTTGGGTCTGTTTTCTTTTGCTATGATAAAGTATGATCACTACTACATATAAATGTACAGAGGCTAAATTGAAGGCTCTGATACGAGAGATGATTAACAATGGATAGAGTAAGTGGCAGGCTGATCGTGTATTTTGAAGACCCATTCTGGGTGGGCATATTCGAGAGGGTTATCGATAAAAAACTATCAGCAGCTAAAGTGACATTTGGTGCTGAACCAAAGGACATAGAGGTGCTGGAGTTTATTAATCGGAACTATTATCATCTGCATTTTAGTCCGGAGATTGAAACGACTGTAAAGGAAACTAAGAAAAATCCCAAGAGGGCACAGCGCGATGCGAAAAAGCAGATACTGGAGACTGGCATAGGTACTAAATCGCAGCAGGCTCTCAAATTACAACAGGAGCAGAATAAACTGGAACGGAAATGCAAAAGCCGCGAACAAAAGGAAGCTGAGAATCAACGTTTGTTTGAACTAAAACAGGAAAAGAGAAGAGAAAAACATAAAGGGCATTGACCGAAAATTAATTAAAATTGCGAAATGAAGTACAATTAAGCCAAGGCGGGAAAACACGATGATACGGATGTTTTGCCGGATCTGTTTGCAACGAGGTAAACAAGATTACTCTGGCAAATGGAAGAAAGTTCGACTATATTAATTCAGTTTTAATGGGCGAGAACTGCATTACTTTTGCTGACATGAAAAAACAGGAAGGCGATAGCAAAAAGCAGCAGGACGCAATTGACCAGATAGTGGGCGATATAGTTGAAAAGAAAAAGTACGTTAAAAGGAATTCGCTTTTAAGCAAACTTATTACAAGCAGTCACAAGAAAAAGTATGAGTTTCCTATGGGAATTGGTATTACAGAAGAAGTTACCGTGAACGATGCGTGTACGGGATGTGGCACATGTTCAAGACTTTGTCCGATGGTTAATATACATATTGAAAATGGTCGTCCGTTCTTTTCAAAGAATTGTATAAGCTGCGGATCCTGCATCCAGAACTGCCCTAAGAATGCTATCCACCATAATAGAGAGAAGAGTTCAGCCAGATATAGGAATCCACATATAGAAATTGGTGAGCTTTTGATTTCTTAACGATGAAATAGAGGAGAAAACAATGAGTAATTACATAATCAGATTAGAAGAAAAGAAAGATTATAGAGAAGTTGAAAATTTAGTAAGAGAATCATTTTGGAACGTGTATCGTCCCGGGTGCAGTGAGCACTATGTAATTCATGTACTTAGAGATGACCCTGCATTTATCCCTGAACTTGACTTTGTTATGGAACAGGATGGGAAGCTGATCGGGCAGAACATGTTCATGAAAACTGTTATTGAGGCAGATGATGGAAGAACTATAGATGTGCTTACCATGGGACCTATAGGAATTACACCGGAATTAAAGAGAAAAGGCTATGGTAAGGCTATCTTGGATTATTCCCTGGAAAAGGCTACAGAGATGGGATTTGGAGCAGTTCTTTTTGAAGGAAATATCGGATTCTACAGTCACTGCGGATTTGACTATGCAAGCAAGTTTGGAATCAGATACCATGATCTTCCGGAGGGTGAAGATGCATCATTTTTCCTGTGCAGAGAGCTGATTCAGGGATATCTTGATGGTATCACAGGGGTGTATCAGACGCCTAAGGGATACTATGTTGAAGACTCAGATGTTGAAGAGTTTGACAAGGCATTCCCACCAAAGGAAAAATTAAAGCTTCCCGGACAGATTTTTGATTGATGACAGGAGAATTAAGATGGAAACAGATAGAATAAGGGTTTATCCTGCCAGCAGAGAGCAGATGGAGAGCAGCATCCTGACAGAAAAGGATGATGAACTTAAGAAGGCATATGGTGAAATGCTTGATGGGTGCCTTGCGCATCCAGACCAGTGGGACTGGTATGCTATGTGGATGATAGAAAAGACAGATGGGACGCACATCGGAGATTTGTGCTTCAAAGGACTTGAGGAAGACAACCCTGAAATCGGATATGGAATTTTAGAAGAGTTTCAGGGAAATGGCTATGCGACAGAGGCTGTTAAGCTGGCATTACAATGGGCATTTGACCACCATGGAATTGTTGCTGTAGAGGCTGAGACAGATCCTGACAATGTTGCGTCTCAGAAAGTCCTGAAGAAATGTGGATTTAAATCCAACGGAAAGATTGGAGAAGAGGG
Organism: Butyrivibrio sp. NC2007; assembly: GCF_000421405.1. GTDB lineage: Bacteria > Bacillota > Clostridia > Lachnospirales > Lachnospiraceae > Butyrivibrio. The sequence continues at coordinate 127,026 of NZ_ATWY01000010.1, read as the reverse complement.
ACCAAGATTCATTGTCTACAACGAAGGTAGTAAGTGAAAATAGGCATAATGGAAGGAATAATATTATATGGAAATTAAGCTTGCTGACAAACATAACTTCACACGCGATTCACTGAAAGACTTTCAGCGATATCAGGAAGTGAAGAATGTGTATCGTCTGCATGATGGGAAAATGATATTGGTTTACAACCCTTTCACCGAGGATTGGGATGCTACACGCCGCCTGCAAAAAGCAGAGGATATTCTCAGTGGGAAATATGTGACATACTGTGCGTTTGAGGAAAACTGTGTGGTTGGCGAGATTATGCTGATCCCCCAGCTAAATAAAGGGCGACTCATCATAGATAGCTTTCACGTGTCCACAGATTACCGCCGTCGTGGAATTGGCAGATTCCTGCTTGAAGCTGCCAAACAGGAAGCCCTAAAGAGAGGAGCGTATGCTTTGTATGCATCCTGTTGTTCTTCTGAGGAAACGATAAACTTCTATTCCGCTATGGGTTTCCGTCTCAGTTCTGACCCAATTTCATCTTATGTGGAAGATGAGCCATATGATCTTCAGATGGAATGTATTATATGTGTCTTAAATTGAAGAAAATGCTTTGGCAGAAGTGATGAACGAACAGAAGGAGAGGACAATGGTCATAGGAATTATAGGTGAAAACTGCAGTGGAAAATCCACACTTGCAAATGAAATACAGAGAACAATCGGAGCTGAGGTGATAACAGGTAAAGACTATCTCAGAATGGCCAAGAGCGAGAGTGAAGCAACAGCTCTTTTTAAGGAAAAGCTTAGGAGTGCCATCAACAAGGAAAATATTATTTATATTATAGCTGATCAGGAACACATTGGTTTTCTGCCTGATGGAGCAGTAAAGGTGCTGGTTACAGCTGATATTGATACTATAAAGGAACGTTTTAAGGAGAGAATGCATGGAAACTTGCCGGCACCTGTTGAGCAGATGCTTGAGAGGAAACATGGATTGTTTGATTCTGAAGCTGTGGATTACAGATTTGATGGAGTGAATGGAAATGCGGCGGCTTTGTGCAGGTTGCTTCAAGATAGAATCGCCGTATGAACTACCATCACCGACAACATCGGAAATGGTTTCTACAATACCAAAGCAGTATAGTAAGGCACGTTCACAGTGCCACTACTCCGTCGGGAAAACCCTTCGGCATACTTGCAAATGTTGTTAGATGCGCTTGTGGCGCCGGGAACAAACACCTTGTATATTTTACGTGCCACAGGTTCTTGATTTGTTAGATTCGTGGCGCAACCCTCTATATACAGTTTTCAATGTTCCGATATGTTTTCATTCTAACACAAACATATGTTTGTGTAAAGGCGATTCATCCCACAACCGACTTCATCGGAAGGGGTTTTCTCGTACGTTATTTATAAGAGCTTAAAGGAGACAGCATAAATGAGAAAGCTGTATGAAAAGAACAGGATATTATTTGCGGTTTTGTGCATTGTTTTGTACTGCGTTGTTATGTCGTACTTAAAAGGAAATTTCGGATATCAGAGCATAGCAATGCTGCTCGGCATAACTGCTTTTGCGAATGGAATCATTTTTTTTGTAAAGAGAAATCATCTTGAAAAAGAATGTGGAATAGCCTCGTGGCCTGAGGATACAAAAAGGTTCTTATACTTTATCCCTATGTGGATATTAGCAACCGGAAATCTTTGGGATGGTTTTGCACTGTCTTATCACGGAATTGAGCTTGTTATTGCAGTGCTTTTTATGATCCTGGTTGGCTTTGTGGAAGAGATGCTGTTTAGGGGCTTTCTTTTTTCAGCAATGTTGTCAAAGGAAAGGACAGCAGTAGCTATAATTGTTTCTTCACTTACTTTTGGTATGGGGCACATTATTAACCTTTTTACAGGACAGACAAGCTTTGAAACTATAATTCAGATGATTTTTGCTATCAGCTGGGGATTTATCCTTACATTAGTTTTTTACAAGAGTGGGAGCCTTTTCCCATGCATAATAGCCCACTCAATGATAGATGCCTTTTCTATGTTTGGGGCTGACAACGCACTTGTGGATCAGATCTATGTTGGGGTTACAATTGTTGTAGCAATTGTCTATTGCATTTACCTTGGAAAGATCAAAGAGGATGTAAAAAAGAATGAGAACTGATATTAAATTTTTCCCCGGATCCCGTAAAAGATGCTTATGACCTTCAGTGGCTCTTCTGGCAGGGATTTGACCATGGCTATGACAAAGCAGAATTTGAGCGGGAAGAAGAAATCGTTCCAAGAGTCAGGAAGCATTTTAACAAGAATTTGGGTGTTGCTGCTGTGAATGAAAATGGAGAAATGGTGGCATGTTGTCTGCTATGGTATATGACAGAGACTGACTATGTTTATGTTGAGCCTGTATGCACTATCCCCTCATATAGAGGAAAAGGCGTTGCTAAGGCTGTTATCTTTGAAGCACTGAGCAGAGCAAAAAAGCTTGGAGCAAAAAGAGCTTACGTCATTTCCGATATGGAATTCTATGAGAGGCTCGGCTTTAGAAAGAAGTATCATTATTCATTTTGGTTTAAGAAATGATATAAATCAGTGAAAAACAGCTCCAAATGAGTGTAACCTCGGGGCTGTTTTTTGTTTGGTGTTAAATTGATAATCGTAAAAAGACAAAATAACTTTGATATAGTTGAGGGAGGGAAAGCCATGATGAACAAAGTGGAAATCCCCAGCCACTTATCCTGGATAAAACGCTTTTTTGGTAGTACCCGGAAAAGCATGTACGATAAAGATGACAGCTTTGGAGGCGAACTGGCAGGATACAAAGGGTGGCAGGACGATTTTAGAACTGAAATAAGAAAAGACATAGGGGGAATAAGATGAAAACCATAGGAATTATTGGCGGTATGAGTTGGGAGAGTACTGTTACGTACTACGAGCTCATAAACAAAGAGGTGATAAGACATCTTGGAGGTTTCCACAGCGCCAAGATACTAATGTATAGTGTTGATTTTGCAGAGCTTGAAGAAAATATGAAAAATGGCTACTGGCAAGGGAATGCTGTTATTCTGGCAGATGCTGCAGTAAGACTTGAAAGAGCCGGGGCTGATTTAATAGTAATAGCAACAAATACTATGCATAAGCTTGTTCCGGATATCGAAAAAGAAATAAGCATACCGATTCTTCATATAGCTGATGCTACTGCTGATGCGATAAAGCGCGATGGTATAAAGAAAGTCGGCCTTCTTGGAACCAGGTTTACGATGACCCAGGACTTTATCATAGACAGGCTTGTCAGTGCCGGTCTGGAAGTAGTACTACCTGAGCCAAAAGATATGGAGCTGGTGAATGATGTTATTTTTAATGAGCTCTGTCTTGGAAAGGTGCTGGATCAATCCAGAAAAGAATATCAACGTATTATTCAAGATATGAAAGAAAAAGGTGCCGAGGGCGTGATACTTGGTTGCACTGAGATTGGCATGCTCATAAAGGAAGAAGACAGTGTAATTCCTACCTATGATACGACAATTATTCATGCAACAGCAGCTGCAAATGAGGCACTTGGCTGATGCTATAAAGGAGAAGCAGTATGAATAAATCTAAGGTCAGGAAATTTGTTACACTAGTGATGGTCGCGCTGGTGTTATTTATCGGTTTTGACTATGGCTTTTCGGTGTACTGTTACAACAATGTATTCGGTAAAAGATTAGATACATATGAGCCCACAGCCCTTAAGGTCTCAGATTTTGAAGGACTAAATGCAACTCATTATGAGCTTGAATCAGACAAGGGACAGATGCTTTCCGGATATTTATATAGCACAGATAAAACACCTAAGGGGATAGTTGTCATTGCCCACGGATTTGGGGCAGGTCACAATTTCTATATGGAATCTGCGAACTTTTTTGCCCAGAACGGATACTACGCCTTTGCATATGACGTCACAGGTAATGATGAGAGTGAAGGCAGCGCTATTGGCGGAATCCCACAGGGTGTGATAGATCTTGATAAAGCAATCAGCTTTGTTGAGAATAATGATGATTTCCCCGATGTTCCCATCATGCTATTTGGACATAGTTGGGGAGCATATAGCGCATGCAGTGTTCTTGAGTATCATCCTGAAGTTGCAGCCGTGATCTCTGTATCCGGATGCAACAAGTCATCTGATGTTTTTGAGGTTGGGGCTAAAGAGCAGGCTGGACCATTAACAGCTCTTATGATGCCCTGTATAAGGATTCATGAGCGAATTAAATTCGGAAAGTATGCAAGTGCAACAGCCATGAAGGGATTTAAAGCCAGTGACGCCAGAGTCATGATAGTTCACAGTGAGGATGACAATGTTGTAGGAATATCCTATGGGTACGACATTTACTATGATAAATACAAGGATGATGCCAGGTTTTCTTTTATGAGACTAAAAGACAAGGGTCACAGCTATGTATTTGACGACATGACTTATATTGATGAGTTTAATGTCGGATTTGATAAGTGGCTTGAAACTCTTGACTATGATTATGCTGTCAATGAAAACCGGGATAGGTTCATTTCTGACAAGGCAGACTATATACATAAGAATCTTGACAGGACTAGGTGGAGCAATAAGCTTAATAATGAGATGTTTGGTGAGTTTTTAGAATTCTATGACCATGAAGCTGTCATTCAGACAGGAAGGATTACTGCAGGCTGGATGCAGGTTGTATATGGAATGTAATTGAAGGAGAAACAATTGCAGGATAACTATTTACAAAAAATATCTGACCGGTATCAGGTCAGCCAGATAATGAAAACAAACGAAGAGAGCAAAGAGAATGGACTTGTCCTGTCAGAGGAAGAAGCTACAGCCCTAGTGGAAGCAAAAAGAGACACTTTGAGGGAAGAAAGGCGCGTGGAGTTTGGCGATAGCATAAGTCCAAAACTTATTCGAACGTTCTCGGATTCTTCTTTTATCAACCAGGAGGATTATGCGCAAACTCTTGCGCGTTTGCAGGAAATTTTTTTCCTGTATAAGAATGAATCCATGGACATGGTTTCAGATGATGAACTGCTTGGTATTATGAAAAACGCCTATGAAAACGAGTCCGGTGGTGATTTTGAATATCTTGAAGGAACAGCACTGGAAGGCTTCGCAAGAAGCGTCAGGGCCGGAGAGAACTGGGCTGACAGATATAAGCGTGAAAAACTAAACTTAGGAGACGATTTTGATGAATTATGATCCGGAAGAGCTTATTCCAATAGTTGCGGAATTAACTGATCTATATACCAGAGGCGAGAGTACTTCCGTTACCTATGAGGCAGCGCAGCATCTGATGGAAGCGGTTTTATATTGCATTCATGAAGCTGAGTCTATGAATGCTAATGGTCTGGTAACCTGCCAGCAGGCGTATGCAAGAAGCCTGTATGAAGCAGGATTTCAGGAGGTTGTGGATAAGGTAGAACGTGCCAAGGAAAAGTATAAGGTACTCATATCTTCATTTTCCTCATATGGCAATCGCAATCTGAATGACACTGTTTTAAAAGCTATTCCGGGATTTTTTAAACTTTATTCTCCAAGGTTTTCTCCACAAGAGACGATCATTACGATGGATTATCCTACACCGATCCCTGTTGAAGGTAAGACTGGGATTGATGCAATTGAAGAATATATTGATAAGATTGAAGCTGAGCAGCGCTTTCTCGCAAAGTTTCCACCCGGATATGTTGAGGAGATATTAAGATCCTATACAGCAGATTATAAGGATCAGTTTTTTAATTTGTCAGAAATAGTTTTTAAGTGTAAAACAGACCCAATTGAGTGAATTAAAGGGTCTGTTTTTTATTTGGTGATAATGTAAGGATTGTGGGATGGTGAGCAAACAGACTAGAGTTAGGGAGAATTAATGTGATGGAAAAAACGAATGAGTTTTTTGGAGATGGAAAATTTTATAAAAATGTGCTGGCGATAGCAGTACCTATAATGCTTCAGCAGCTCATACAAAGCATGGTATCACTTATAGATAATTTTATGGTTTCAGGACTTGGTGATATATCAATGTCTGGTGTAAATATTGCAGGTCAGGTGCTTTTTGTGTTTATGGTTTTAATTAACACGATCACCATGACCGGAGGAATATTCCTTACGCAGTTTTTCGGTGCAAAAGACCATGGCGGAATGCAGCAGGCGTTTATGTTTAAACTGCTTGCAGGATTTGTGGCGCTCATTCCATACCTTATGGTGTGCCTTGTATATCCAAGAGAAATCCTGTCACTTATGGTTATTGGAAACACACAGGCGCCTCTTATTCTTGATGAGGCAGTTCCATACATACGAATTATGTCTGTTGTAGGAATTCCAATGTGCATTTCTATGAGCATTGCCAGTTCACTTAGGGATATGGGAAAAGTTAAAACACCTCTTATAGTAACAGTTATTGCTACACTCACAAATACGGTATTCAACTACCTTCTTATCTATGGAAATTTTGGATTCCGTGCACTTGGGGTACGAGGAGCTGCTTATGCAACTGTTATAGCCAGAACACTGGAGTTTGTAATATTTGTATGTATTTATTTTAAAAGCAGACCTGATTTTGCAATTCGCTTTAACAGAGATTTCATGGTAGATGGAAAGCTGTTTAAGGAAATAATAAGAAAAGGCGCTATGATGCTGTTTTGTGAGATGACCTGGGTCCTTTCTGAAACATTAACGACAGCTATCTATAACGGAAGAGGAGGAGCAGATGTGGTTTCAGGTATGGCATCGAGTTTTGCCATAGCTAATCTGTTTTTTGTAGCATTTGGCGGAATCTACTCTGCAACTACTGTAATAATTGGAAAAACCCTTGGTGAGGGAAATCTTGAAAAAGCCCGCAGAGAAAAAACATGGCTGTTATCAGGAGCTATCGTATTTGGGGTTGCCATGACTTTTGTCGGATTTGCTACAACACTTATCATTCCTGTTGTGTTTGGAAAGCTAAGTCCAAGTGCTATTGCAATTTCAAGGAGCATGGTAATACTTATGGCGTTTTTTATGCCTGTATGGGTACTTGTAAACGCACAGCAGGCTATTGCAAGATCTGGCGGCGATACCAAGATGGGCGCATATGCAGATGCTGGAATAACAATAGTAGTCATGCTCCCTATGCTTTTTCTGCTTGCAAGATATACCGATATCGGCCCGGTACAGATGTACCTTTGCGTAAAGCTTCTGGATATTGTCAGGACTCTTATATTCCATTTTTGGCTAAAGAAAGAGCGCTGGCTTAATAATCTTGCAGTGGAGCATCAGTCAGAGCCACTCGTACAGAAGGCTTCATAAAGTATTGGAGGAGAAAATGAATACTATATTGGCAGTAATTGGAATTATTGGCGGTCTTATCTGTGCTGTAGCAGATCTTTTGCTGGATTTAAAAGGACCACAGAATAAGAAACTCGGGAAAATGGGAATAATCGACAGTGAATGGGAAAACATGGCACAGTGGAGGTTTGTATGGTCGGCTATTTTGGCGATGTTTGCAGTACCGATGTACTCCTGTGGATTCATTGCGGTGATGATGACACTCCATAAGGAGCATCCGGTAATTGCAACAGTTCTCACAGTCATATTCCTGATCGGGGCAATGGGTGGATTTATGATTCATACATTCCTCTGCCAGCAGCCAACAATATACAGAAAGATCATAGCAAAAGCTGATGGAAAGCTTGCTGAAGATGTGATCCAGTCAACCTTTAAGCAGATTTATGTACCGTTTTTTGCGCTATATTCAATGTTGATCATCATTCCGGCGATCGCTGTCATAGTGCTTATTATTATGGGCTTTATCCATGCTCCAATATGGTGCGTGATATTAAATCCGGTAGTTTTCCAGCTCGTTGGTTTTTTGTTCAGGGCGACTAAACTGGATATCTTTATTGATGCACCAAGCTGTTGCGCAGCAAGTCTGGGACTTGCTTCATATGGATTATTAGCACTACTCTGCGTATAATCTTTATATATAGATGAACAAGGAGCACATGAAATGAAGCTGTTTTTACTTGAAGATGATGACGCAATTGGAATGGGGCTTAAGTACTCTCTGGAAAAAGAGGGCTATGATGTTGTCCATATGAAGACCAAGGCAGAAGCGCAAGACGCCTTTAGCACAAATACATATGATATATGCATCCTGGATATCAATCTTCCGGATGGAAATGGCTATGATGTCTGCAAATTCATCAAAGAAAAAGAGGATGTTCCGGTAATCTTTCTGACAGCAAGCGATGCAGAAGTAAACGTGGTCATGGGCCTTGAGATGGGTGCAGATGATTATGTGTGCAAGCCCTTCAGGATCAATGAGCTTATGGCCAGGATAAAGACTGTTCTTCGGAGAAGTGGCAAAGGTTTGGCTGATTCCGGAGCGGAGAGAAGTGGGATACTTGAAATAAAAAATGTCCGCATTCATACAAGCGAAGCCAAAGTTGGCTTATTTGATGAGGTGACCGGAAAAGAGGAAATGGTTGAGCTTACTGCATTGGAGTATAGATTGCTTCTTGCATTTTACAATAACAGGGGCGTTGTTATGTCTAGGAACCAGCTTCTTGAAGAGATGTGGGATGTAAGCGGAGATTTTGTCAATGATAATACTCTTACTGTCTACATCAAAAGACTTAGGGATAAGATAGAAAAAGACCCGGCTAAACCTCAGATCATTAAAACGGTCAGGGGACTTGGGTATATACTTGAAAAGTAACTAAAGTTTGCATGATTGGGGAATTGCAGAATGTTTAGAAATAAGGAATTCAAGTTTATGTTTATTACGGCAGCTGTATTTACAGCTGCTCTTTCTGTATGTGGATATGCTATTTGTGGCATGGCTGCATTTTTTCTGATATTGATACTGGGAATAATCATTACAACAGGCTTTGTAATAATAATAAGGCGAAGATATGCTGCCATCGACCGTCTGAACTCTTATCTGGTAAGAGTTCTTGCAGGAGATGAGGCTCCCGGTATTCTTGATCAGGAAGAGGGTGAGCTATCACTCCTTAAGACAAATATATACAAGGCAACATCTACTCTTAATTATCAAAAAGATCTTTTGTCAAAAGACAAGTTGGCTCTGTCAAATGCTATAGCAGATATAAGCCATCAGCTTAAAACACCTTTGACATCCATGATCGTCATGAATGATCTTTTAAAGACAGAGGATGATGAAGGGAAGCAAATGGAGTTTCTTAAGACACAGTCAAATCAGTTGGACAGAATGAGCTGGCTGATCCAGACGCTTCTGAAATTATCCAAGATTGATGCAGGTACCATAACCATGAAGCCTGAAGATATACAGGCAGAGCAGCTGATTAAGGAAGTTATAAAACCTTTTGAAATTCAGATGGAACTGAAAAATATAAAACGCACAAGGCATATTTCTGATATTTCTTTTAGCTGTGACAAGAACTGGACTATAGAAGCACTTCAAAATATTGTGAAAAACTGCATAGAGCATATGGAGAGTGGCGATGAGCTGTCAATAAGTACATCCGACACCAACATCTACAAGGAGATCACAATTGAAGATACCGGCTGCGGAATAGCAGAAGAAGACCTTCCGCACATTTTTGAAAGGTTCTATAAGGGCAAAAATGCCGGGAAGGACAGCGTGGGTATAGGGCTTGCTCTTTCAAAGACAATCATTACAAGCCAGCATGGTGACATAATTGTGGAGAGCACTGAAGGTGTGGGGACCAGATTCTCTGTTCGTTTCTATAAGACGATCATTTAAGACAAGTTTCAAAAAACTGCAATATTACAAAAATGTAATTAAAAAGTCACGGGATTGTAAGCCTATAAAACTAAACTTTTCTTAGACGATGAAAATATGTTTAAGAAGGGAGACAAAACGAAAATGAACATTTTGGAAATCAGAAACCTTTGCAAAGTTTATGGAACAGGAGAGACAAGAGTTGATGCTCTGAAAGATGTCTCTTTCGATATAGAGCAGGGAGAGTTTGTTGCAATAGTTGGTCCTTCCGGCTCGGGAAAGTCAACACTGCTCCATATCCTGGGCGGAGTAGATGTTCCTACATCGGGAAGCTGCAATATAGCAGGAACCGACATCGGAAAACTCGATGAAACAAAGCTTGCGATCTTTCGCAGAAGAAACATAGGACTTATATATCAGTTTTACAACCTTATTCCAATCCTGAACGTGGAAGAAAATATGACACTTCCTATCTTGCTGGATGGGAAAAAGCCTGATAAAAAGCTCCTTAATGACCTTGTCGAAAAGCTTGGATTAAAAGATAGATTATCGCATCTTCCCAATCAGCTCTCCGGCGGTCAGCAGCAGAGAGTATCAATAGGAAGGGCGCTTATGAACCATCCGGCTCTGCTTCTTGCGGACGAGCCTACAGGAAACCTGGATTCTGAGAACAGTAAGGAAATCATATCTCTGCTTCGAAAGTTCAATAAGGAAAACAACCAGACGGTCATTATCATCACACATGATGAAAAGATCGCGCTTTCTGCAGACAGAGTTATCACCATTGAGGATGGCCGGATAACAAGGGATTCCAAGAAAGAAGGGGTGATGGCATCATGAACATTGTATCAACCCTGACACTTAGACACCTTCTTGGAAACAAGAAAAGATCAATTGTAACAATACTTGGAATTGTAGCATCAACGGCACTTATAAGCGCAATTATTTTGGGCGTGTTTTCTTTCTTTAAGTTTTTTGGCTATTTATCCATACAGTCTGATGGAAATGCACAGGCTCAGTTTAGTGAGATCACGTATGAGCAGTATCTGTCACTGTCAGATGATGACAGGATTGACAGTGTTGGCCTGTGTGATATACAGGAACAGATAACCGGTGTGAGGCTTAATTGTGGCAAAGAAGAGCGCTTTAGCATTGGAAATATCGAGCATGTGGATTCTGATTATATGTCAATGAGGGTGGTATCAGACTATGATGGGGTTCTTCCAAAGGATGCATCCGAGATAGCAGTTGAAGAGCAGTTCCTTATTGATAACGGCCTGGAAAATCTTAAAATCGGGGATATCCTTACCTTTGAACAGGGATACAGATATATTTACGATGAGGATGGCCAATTAGTATATATTGGAGGAAATTACAGGTCAGATGAACAGTTCAAGGCGCAGTCAACCGAGACCTGCACTGTGACAGCAATTCTTCACGGCAACAAGCCTACCCAAAGCTGGGATATTCTAAGGGGCCTGGATGAAGGTTATTTTCCTGATACCGAAAAATCCCAGGTAATCATATCGCTGAAAAACTGTGATCGCACAGCACTTAAGCAGCTTAAGAGCATCGTCGCAGACTATGGGATCGAAAAGTACGATTTTAATACAGAGTATCTCCTTAGCTGCTTTGCTTTTGAGGGAAGCGGAGGCTCATACAGATCATTTTTCGTAATGATGGCTGTTGCACTTGCAATCGTAATTGCTACATCGGTCATCCTGATATTTAATTCTATAGGAATGTCTCTTACAGAGAGAATGCGTTATCTGGGAATGCTTGCCAGTGTCGGAGCTACAGCAAGGCAAAAGAAATCCTCGATTTATTTTGAAGGGATTATTCTGGGAATCATCGGAATCCCTTTGGGACTGCTGTTTGGTTACGTCGGAACTAAGATCACGCTGGCGTTTTTAGGAAGCAAGATCCTTGAAGCAGATATTCTTGTTGGTGCAGAGGGGATGAGGGGGAGCATACCAGTTGTATGTGAGCCTTCTGTAATTGCAGTCATTGTGTTTTTCGCAGCAGTTACAATACTTATTTCGACCTTTGTTCCGGCCATCAGGGCAGCCAAAGTTATGCCTATTGATGCTCTCAGGCAGAGCAATGTGATAAAAGTAAAAGCAAAGAGCCTTCGTGTTAATCCTCTTGTCCGCAAGATATTTGGATATGAAGGAGAGCTTGCTTACAAGAACATAAAAAGAAATGGTGTAAAAGGAAAAGTTATTATCGCTACCATTGCGGTTTCAGTGATTCTGTTCCTTACAATCAACTTTTTCTGTAATGCCGTTGCAAGAGCTAATCAGTATGAAGTTGATATTCCGTATCAGATTGTAGCATCCTGCTCGCTTTCAGAATGCGACAGACTTAGAAGTGAAATAGAAGAGCTTGAGGGCGTTGATGATGTTTACAGCGCCAGCATGATAGAGTTTCTATTCAGAAAAGCCCCTGAGTCACAGGAAGAGCTGGCAAACACAGATATAGCTGATCCAAAGTTCCTTATGCATGGATTTTCAGATCTGAAATTATACGGGATGGATGTGGTCATAGCTGATGATAACGATTTTGACAGGATCCTTGCAGATAATGGGCTTGATAAGGATACATACTATGGCGATACCTTAAAAGGCGTTCTTCTCAATGACTATTTCCGTGAAAAGAAGCCCAGTGAGATCTTTAATGATGAGATAGTGGGGCAGGTTCTTCACTATGATAAGGTGCAGGGAAATCCACCGGCTATAGAGATTGCAGCACTGGTAAAATATGATGAAAATAACAAGATCTTTGATATGACACCTAAGACCAGTATCGCAGTCTATGTGCCTGCCTCAATGTATTATGAAAAGGCGAAAGAAGTACTCTCCGAAGATATGCTTACAATGGATCTGGGAGTTGAAACGTCTAATCCCGGCGAGGTTCACGAAAGAATATATTCTCTTTTGGAAGCTGGCGGATATCACAGCTATTATTGTGCAGACCTTACCGGTGTATTAAAGGCTATGGATACCATCACGCTTATGCTAAAGACAGCTATGTATGGGTTCACTATTCTTCTTACCCTGATAGCTATTGCGAATATAGTTAACACGATCTCAACCGGAGTGCTCCTTAGGAGAAAAGAGTTCGCCATGTACAAATCTGTGGGCCTTGATAATGCAGGATTTAAGAAGATGATAAGGCTTGAAACGCTTCTTTACGGCATTAAAGCCCTTATCTGGGGACTTTCAATATCTCTTTTGCTCAGCTACATCATGTACATGACCTTTGATTCAAATCTGTTCACCTTCAATCCTGACTGGCTCATGTACGGTATAACAATGATCGCGGTATTTGGAATTCTGGGCATCAGTATGGCGCTTAGCATAAACAAGATAAAGGACGATAACATCATAGAAGCTCTTAAGGAAGACGCGGTTTAACAACAGAATAAAAAATAAGTGTAAAACGGACCCAAATCAGTGCATGATTGGGTCTGTTTTTTATTTAATGATAGAGTATTATGGAATGGAGGGTAAAAACTGTAGATATGTATGGAATGAAGGGTATACAGAAATGACTATGAGGGAATTTCTTTTAGGCGCGATAATACTTAGCATATTTGCTATGCTTTTTGAGGGGGTTGTTGTATTTAGAAACCTCAAGAACAAGCTTCATGCATATCTTTTTCTCAACTGCATCACAATGCTGGTCAACAATACCGGATATCTTCTGGAACTTCTTTCAAAAACTGAAGATGGCCATATTGCTGCTCTAAAGTTCTCGTATGCAGGTAGAGCGTTTATTTTATTTTCCATTATTATGGTTTCTGCTGAGCTGTGTCACATTTCGATTCCGAAGCTCCTTGTAAGAGCATTACTTCTAATTGATGTGTTTGTTTATGCCATCATTTTTACATTTCAGAACCATAATCTATACTATTCCAAAATCTGGTACGACAAGACCGGTATGTTTCCGGTTCTTTTGCAGAGAGCCGGTATCGTACATAAGGCGTTTATGCAGTATCAGGCTGTTGTCATTGTGATCGTTTTAGCAATGCTGTTCAGATCCATAAAATATCACAAGGGTAAAATTGCCAAAAGGCGTGCCTTTATCATTATCGGTGGATTCCTCATTGCGTCAATTCTCTATTTGTTCCAGATTGCACATGTTTTCTTTATTACATATTACTTTGACTTAACTGTTTTTGGAAATGTTGCGATCACTATTTCCATGTTCATTGCCATATTCAGATATAACCTTCTTGGGGTCATTGATATGGCCAGAGATTATATTGTGGACAGGTTATCAGAGGGAGTTATTGCTCTTGATGTTGACGACAAGCTTCAGTACTACAATGAGCATGCAAAAGAGCTTTATCCTGATATTACCAAAGACCCAATGAGTGTCGTTAATACCTTAAGAGAAGCAATCATTAAAGGCGATACCATTGAGATTGGCGATAAGTATTACACACCTGAGGAAAAAGAACTTTCGGCAGATGGAGAAGTTATCGGAAAGCTCTATGCACTGGTTGACTCAACAGTACTTAAGCAGAGGGAGTATCAATTAAAATCGGATGCAGCTATTTTGGAAATGGCTACAAACAGCATGAAAGAGCGTCTGAATGCTACAGAGGAGATCCTTCAGCAGGACAGAGCAATGCGCCATGACAGGAGACACTTTGAAGCGCTCATCTTATCTCTGATACAGGACGGAAAAGTGGATGAAGCCAAAAAATGTCTTGAGGAGCGTATGTCTCAGGAGCCTAGGGGAAGCAGAAGCTTTTGTGAGAATACTACTGTCAATGCAGCGCTTATGCACTATGTAGCCATTGCAGAGAGGAATAATATAAGAGTAAAGGTATCTGCCAATATTCCTCATAATGTTGGTGTTGATGAGATGCAACTGGCTATTGCCATTAGCAACTTACTTGAGAATGCGATCCATGCTTGCAACAAGGTCCCTGAAGCAGAGCGTTTCATAGAAGTTTCTGCCAAATATAAGCAGCAGCTTCTTTTGGAGATATCAAATTCCTGTAGTGGGCCGGTTAAGCTTGATGAAGATGGGCATCCGATTGCTTCAGAGGACGGCCATGGAATCGGAACCAGAAGCGTTCTTGACTTTGTGAAGAAGACAGGCAGCAATATCAGATATATAGCTGAAAATGATATTTTTAAAGTACGCATGTTAATTGGATGATGCGAGGAAATCGTTTATGAGAAAAAGTGCTCTGTGTATTTTGGCTATGATCATATGTTTAACTACTCTTTCCGGATGTGAACCAAAAGAGCAGGATGGGAAAACAATCATAACCTTTCAAACCTGGAATCCGGCAGATTACGGACCGGATAGTCCGATATACAAGATCATAGACTCGTTTGAAAAAGAGAATCCCGATATAGAGGTCAAATATGTGTTTACCAGATCAGATGCGTATCAGGAACATATGCGAGTAGAACTGATAGATGGTGATGGACCTGACGTATATGGAATAAGTACCGGTTCTGCCTTTGATACATTCAGGATCTTTGAGGAGGATCTGACTCCTTTTTGTGAAAGAGAATGGGGAGAGAATTGGCAGGATAAATTTCTTGATTCATGTCTTGATCGCGTAAGTGATTCTAAAGGCAAAGTATATGGACTTCCGCTTGGACAGACTTATGCGGGATATATGTGGGCAGATGTAAATATGCTGAGGCAATATGGATGCGAAGTTCCGGTAAACTATCAGGAAATGAAGGAAATCTGCCGTATTCTTCGTGAGAACGGGCAACTTCCCTTGGCGATTGGCGCCAAGGATTCATGGATGAATCTTGATATGTGGATGTCTATTGCAGCAGATTGTGACAGAGATGCTTTATACGATGCAATAGAGGGTAAGGAAAGCTTTGTTTCAGAACCTGTAATTGAGTCCTTTAAGATATGGCAGGACTGCTTTGAGGGCGGAGTGTTCCAGGACAAAGCTATTAAAATGCCAATCTACGATACTGTTAATGACATGTTCCAGCGTGAGGGCAGTATACCCATGTTCACCAACGGATCCTGGGCCATGAACATGTATACTGTAAGCGATGAGAAAACAAGGTCTGTTTTTGATAAAGAGGGTGCAGACCACGATGTTTTCCTGATCGACTGGAATGGCGATGGGAAAAAAGCCCCTGTAACAGCAAATCCCGATGTGGTCCTTTGCATGAACCCTGAGTCAACGCAGAAAGAAGCGGCTTTCCGCTTCATGGACTATCTGGTAAATGAAGGACAGGACCTTTTAGTCAATCAATATCTTGAATATATGCCATCCAGAGCTGATATGGAACTAAGCGTCAAGGGGCTTAGCGAGGATGGCCAGAAAAACCTTGAAGTGATAATTGAAAACGGCAAAAACAATGTTGCAGGGCCAAGAGGAATCAAGTATGAAGACCTGAGCCTTGCAGTATGTCATGCGCTTGAGGAGCTTGCAACAGGGAAAATAACTCCTGAAGAAGCCGCCGGTCAGGTTGAGAGAGTATCTAAGGAAACAGTACGATAATGGGGAGCAATGTATGATTAAACATGAACTATATCTTGAAACAGTGAGGCACTTAAAAAGTCAGTCATTTGGTTAAAAATGTGGTATTATTGATATATGGGTTAAAATATTACTTTAAATTGATGATTGATTTGAAGGAGCCATATGGATAATTCTGCAGTAGTGAATACTTTAGATAAAGGTGTAGGTCAGTTTGTCGCTGAAGCAAGCATTGATGTAACTGATGTGACACCTTTATTTGATGCTTCTGAATATCCTGAAGATCAGCGTGAACTTATAAATGAGTGTAATCGAAGGATAGATGAGGCCAACAACAAATATCGAATAGCGAAATTCAGAGAGGATATGTTTGCTAAGGGCTTAAAAGCCGGTATGTATTTCTGTACTTTTGATCGCGACGAGAATCTGCTTAGCTTTGAGTTCAATGATGAGACCAGACAAATGCTTGGATACGACGGAATTGAAGATCTGCCCAATGAGTTCGAGAGCTGGGTTAAGACTCTTGTTCCCGCAGAAAGAGATGGCATTGTCAAGCTGTTCTGGGACTCAGTAAAAATGCACCGTGAACTACCGGACATTACGCATGCCACCTACCGTATGCAAAAGAAAGATGGCAGTATCATATGGGTTACCGGAGCGGGAAGATTTATAAGGCGTCCTGATGACGGCTCTCTTGAAATTTATATGGGATGCTATCGCGATATCACAGCACAACAGGAGAGAGAGGAACATATAAAGATCATTGAGGCTATTGGCAAAGTCTTCAATTTCTCACTGTTTATTGATGTACGGGATATGAGCTATCGCATGATCAGCAGCAATGAATATGTTGATATGGCTCCAAAGGATCCGGATGCTCTGCAGTTCCTTAAAAACAATGTTGATTCATCAGTTGCAGAGAGCTTCCGCAAAGACTTATATGATTGGCTTGATAAGGATAAAATCCTTGCAGCCGTTGAAGAACATGGATCTACTACCATGGAGTTTTACAGCGAAAGCGCAAATCGCTGGTTCAACGGAGTCTTTATGGTGGGAGACAGGAATGAGGACGGAAGTCTGGCTCACCTTGTTTATGGCTGCATGGATACAACGGATAATAAACTGCAGAGTCTGGCCCAGCAGAAGAAGATATCTGAATTTGAAACTGAGATATATGTAGATTCTCTTTCTAAAGTCCGTAACAGAAGATTTTTGGATGAAAAGCTCATCTATGAGCCATGTCATGCAGTGGTTATGGCAGACATCGATTTATTCAAGGAAGTCAATGACACAGCAGGCCACAGAAGTGGTGATGAAGCAATCAAAAAAGTTGCCAGGATTTTGGAACAATCGGTTAGAAAAGACGACGTGGTCATCCGCTACGGCGGTGATGAGTTTATGATGGTATTCTTTGATATCTCCAAGGAGGATCTTGAGAATAAGCTGTCATATCTGAGGTCAGCAGTAAAAGAGATAAGGATTGATAATAACCCTGATGTTAAAATTACCATGAGCTTTGGCGGCGCTTACGGAACAGAGCTGGTAAATAACCTGATTGCAACTGCGGATAAAGCTCTTTATGAATCAAAAAAGAGCAGGGATACATTCACAGTAATTGAGGTTTAAAAGTAAAAAGTTCTTGAAAACAGTTTGCAGTCATATTAGCCTTTTCTTAGGATGTTTTTCCTAAGAAGAGGCTTTTTTTCAGGAGTTTTGTATGAGTAGAGATAAATTGGTGGGGATAAAGGACATAGCAGACAAATGCGGCGTTTCTCCGACTACGGTATCAAATGTTCTAAACAACAAAAATAACGTGGGGAGGCAGACCAGGGACAGGATCCTTGAAGCTGCCAGAGAACTTGGGTATGTCCCCAAAAGAGCTGAAGAGATGGTTCACAAAAGAAAGAAGAATACAGTTGCTATCAACTTCAGTGATTTTGACGCCCAGTTTTACTTTGATGTTCTTCACGGCATAAGTGATTATGCTGTTAAAAAAGATTTCAACCTCCTGATATGTACTAAGGAGAACTTCTCAAAATATGCCGATTCAGACAGTATCTGCGGCTGTATTATCATGGACTGGAGTACGGATGATGCGACAATCCTAAAGATTGCCGACAAAGGAATTCCAATGGTCACACTTGACCGTCAGATGCCCCATAAGCTGATAAAAAACATGGTGACCGGAAACTATGAGAGCGAGAGAACTCTTGTTGAAAAGCTTGTGGATTCGGGCTTTAGGTCTTTTGCCTTTCTGGGTGGTATAGATTCGGATGACAACAGGGAGAGATACAGGGCATTTAGAGACGTATTAAAGGAAAACGATATCTCTTTTAACAGAAATCTCCTATATGAAGGGGACTGGACAGAGAAGAGCGGGGCAGCAGCTGCGAGGCTGATAATGCTGCAACCTAAGATGCCTGAAGTGTTAGTGTGTGCCAACGACCTGATGGCCATAGGTGCCATAAGAAAGTTTCAGGAAAACGGCATAAGAGTTCCCGAAGACATCTCTGTTTGCGGATTTGATGATGTGATAATGTCCAAGTATCTGGGACTTACAACGGTGAGTGTTCCCAACTATGAGAGGGGCTATCTTGCAATGCAGGCACTTGCGGACATAATAGACGGCATGGGGAATTTTGATAATTTCAAGATCGGTGCCAGGGTTAAATGGAGAAAGTCAATTAAGCCGGTGACATGAACAAAATCGAAAGATATTTTGAAAAGCTGAAAACTAAAGATATAATCTGCTGGGGTAATGGAAAGCATTACAGAAATATCACTTATCCTTTTTTGCAAAAAAGTGGTCTGATCAAAAATCTAAAGGGATTTGCAGATGCTTCGGATAAAGAAAAACTGGCACAGATGGACAGGGATAAAACTGTTATTCTGATCGCAGTTACCGGGTATGAGGAGATACTTGGCCAGCTGAAGGCGGATGAGAGGCTTTCTGTGTTCGAAGCTGTTCCGGCAATTTATCTGGAATCTCTTTATGCGGATATGCTTCTTTTATCGGTTAATAAGCCGCCATTGAATTATCGGAAGAAAGACAAGCCGGTTATTCCAAAGCTAATTCACGCAATCTGGTTTTCGGGCGATCCGATGCCGGAGCTTTATCTTAGATGTCTGCAGTCCTGGAAAAAATATGCTCCCGATTATGAGATAAAAATATGGAACATGGAGACTTATAAGCCGGATGGCTGCCTTTTCTTTGAGCAGGCAATAGAGCACAAAAACTGGGCATTTGCATCGGACTATGCAAGAGCAGATCTGCTCTACAGATACGGTGGCATTTATATGGATCTCGATGTTGAGATGCTCCGTCCTGTTGATGATCTGCTATACAACGATGCATATATGAGTTTCGAATCTCTGGACCGAATAGAATGCGGCTCTGGAATGGGCTCAAGGCCCGGGCATCCGATCATTAAGGAGATCTGTGAGAGCTATGAAAAGCGCCCCTACCTTAAGGAAGATGGAACCTGGGATAATTCCACCTGCCCGGTGCGTTACACTCAGGTAATAGAAAAGCATGGTCTGAAAAAAGACGGAGGCTTTCAGTTTGTAGAGGACATCACGGTTTATCCCTTCGAGGTGCTGACCGGAAAAAGCTTTGACACTGGGATTATCTACAGTTCGGACCTTAGCTATACTGTGCATCATCACAACGGAAGCTGGATTCCGGATCCTGCACATAAGGCGATGAATGAGCGATATAATAAGATTCAAGGGTTTCTTGAATCATTGAAATGAAGAATGAGGCAAAATGAGTACATCAGAAAAAGTTCTGTTTATACTTGAATCCAACAAAACTAAATACACTTCCGGAGAAGAGATAGCCGGTGAGTGCGGCGTTTCAAGAAATGCAATCTGGAAAGCCATAAAAGATCTTAGAGAAAAAGGCTATTGCATTGAGGCAGTCAGCAATAAAGGATATAAGCTTACCGGGAACAACGATATTATATCCGCTGAGGGTATAAAAGCCTCTTTGTCCATGGATTATGATAAGGCGGATATATACGTCTACGACAGCCTTGTATCCACAAGTGATAAGGCAAAAGAGCTTGCGGTGAACGGAGCATCTCACGGAACAGTCATAGTTGCTGCGACCCAGACAGGTGGCAGAGGCAGGAAGGACCATACTTTCTTTTCGCCAGAAGGAGGGCTCTATATGAGCATTGTCCTAAGGCCTGATTTTTTGTTCAGTACTGACTATAAAGAAGTTACATCTTTTGTCGGAAACTCCGTGATAAGCGCTATTAAAGAACTGACCGGCATAGAGTCTTATATTGACGGGATCAATGATCTGTATGTCGATGGTAAAAAGATATGCGGAATCCTTCTTGAGTCAGGAAGTGAGTTTGACAGTGGAACTCTCCAGTGGATTGTAGCAGGAATAGGAATAAACTTTGACTCGGATATAAACAGCTTCCCTGAGGATGTGAAGACAAGAGCATCCAGCCTTTTTGATAGTGGCAAAGCCACTATTACCAAAAATAAGCTGATAGCGAGAATAATTGAGAAAATATTGGATTTCTAAACAATGGTAATACTGATGTGCCTACGGAACAACCTTATTTCTCATAGAGATGTTTGATTGTCAACTTATATAGCGTGTTAGGTTGACAATCTTTTTTGCGTGTGTTACCTTCATTTAGGTATTTATTGCAAATATTTGTTGGAGGATTTGACATCATGAGTAGTGCAAACGCAGTAAAGGCAAGAGATAATTCAAAGGTTTTGGATCTGGTATATATTGCAATCGGAGCAGCACTTATAGCTATATGTTCCTGGATCAGTATTCCTACAGCAGTACCATTTACGCTTCAGACATTCGCAGTATTCTTTGTTCTGCTGGCACTGGGCGGAGAGAGAGGAACACTTGCAACACTTGTTTACGTACTCCTTGGAGCGGTCGGAGTTCCTGTATTTGCAGGCTTTTCCGGAGGAATAGGAGTTCTTCTCGGAAATACAGGCGGATATATTATCGGCTTCTTATTTACAGGTCTTATATACATTCTTTTTACTAAGTTTTTTAAGAAGAACATCGTTATGAAGGTAGTAGCGCTGGTTATTGGACTTGCAGTATGCTACGCATTTGGAACAGCATGGTTTATGCATGTCTATATGAAGAGCAGCGGAGAAGTAGGACTTCTTACAGTACTCGGATGGTGTGTATTCCCGTTCATCATTCCCGACCTTCTCAAGCTGGCTTTGGCTGTAGTAATTTCAAAGAGAATTGAACCTGTAATAAAATAATTTTAAGATTTTTCTTGAAAACAATTTTTAATCATATTAGCCTTTTCTTAGGACGTCCGAATCTTACCTAAGAGGAGGCTTTTTTGATGAATAGAGAACAGTTTCATGAGTTTATCGCTGACAGCACCGATAATGAGAGCAATATATGCCAGATCTATGCGATCAAAGATGGGAAAGCTACTTATGACGATTGCTGGCACGGTTTTAAGACCGAAGATGCCATGAATGTCAACTCGGTCACCAAAGGCATTATGGCGCTGCTTGCGGGAATTGCACTGGATAAGGGATGTATCAAAGACGTGGATCAGAAGGTGATGGATTTTTTTCCTGACTATACTGTTAAGCGCGGGGAGAAGACAATCTATGATGTGACGATAAGGCATCTGCTTACGATGACAGCTCCATATAAAGGAAAGTCAGAGCCCTGGAAAAAGGTATGCACATCTCAGGACTTCACGCTTGCGATTCTGGATAACCTCGGAGGCCGTGGTGGTATCACAGGAGAGTTTCGGTACGCGACTCTTGGAATCCAGATTCTGGCCGGTATTATCGAAAGAGCTACCGGAGAGAAGTGCATCGATTTTGCAAACAGAGAGCTCTTTTCCCCATTGGGACTTCCTTGCAGGATCCCTCACGGAGACAGCTCCAAGGAAGACCAGTTTGATTTCTTTATGAACAAGAATCCCAGGAAATATGAGTGGTACACAGATCCTAAGGGGTGCGTTACAGCAGGCTGGGGACTATGTATGTCGGCAAAAGACATGGCGGTGATCGGAGAGCTTGTCCTTGAGAACGGCTCTTTTAACGGCAAACGGATTATCTCCGAGGAGTACCTGAAAGATATGCTGACGCCACATCTTAAACTCGGCGAGAGAATGGGATATATGAGCTATGGATATCTCTGGTACAAACCATATGACGACAGAGAAGTATACGCAGCTATCGGAGATAGTGGAAACATTATCTATGTAAGTAAGGAGGATAATGTATCAGTGGGTATAACAGGTACGTTCAAGCCTCGGATTTTTGACAGGGTAGAGTTTATAGAAAAGAAGGTACTACCACTTTTGTAACAGGAGTTCATGTATGAGTTGTAAGGTCACAGTTATTGGTGCAGCCATAGTAGATATATTCGCTGGTGCAGTAGATAAAGAGATTTTCACAAAGGGATCAGTGCCTGCCCGGGACATAGGAATGTCCTGTGGCGGGGATGCTCTTAATGAGGCAGTTGTATTATCGGAACTTGGGACCGATGTTGAGATCATATCTCTTTTAGGAGAAGATGAAGCCGGCGGGATTGTGAAAAAGTGTCTTGATAGAAACATGGTTGATACACGGAAGATAACTACCAGCGCAGACATTCCGACAGCAACTAATATTGTGCTTGTGGACGGCGATGGTGAGAGATACTTCATCACTAATCCTGAGAGTACATTAAGGAAACTATCCAAGGAGCATATTCTTTCACATCTTGAAGATGCAGGAGATATTGTGAGTTTTGCCAGCATCTTTGTATCGCCCAAGCTTACCGTAAGTGACATGGGAAAGGTGTTTGAAAGAATCAAACAAGCTCCGGGGCGTATACTTGTGGCTGACATGACAACAGCCAAGAATGGTGAGACGATAAAAGACCTTGAACCGATCCTTAAGTATATCGATTATATAATTCCAAATGAGAAGGAAGCATCGATCTTAACCGGCGAGAGTGACCCTGTAAAAAGTGCAGAGCTATTTCTTGAGCACGGAGCAAATACCGTGATCATCAAATGCGGGAAAGAGGGATGCTACTACAAAAATGCTTCCGAAGAAGGCCACATCCCGGCTTACCCTGATGTGAAAGCTGTCGATACCACCGGCGCAGGAGACAGCTTCGTTGCCGGATTCATCCATGGCCTTTCAAAAGGTCTTTGCCTGCAGGAGGCTTGCAAGTATGGATGTGCTGTGTCATCTGTTGTGGTAGAACATATGGGAACACAGGGCATAGCTGAAATTAGTTATGAAGCAAAGCGAAGGTATCAATTCTATGGCTGTTCAAACTAACGATCAAAAGGATGTACATACAAATATGAATCCAATAAAGAAATATATAGCTGAACAAGATGAAACGATTCGTCCTCGTTTGGAAGACGTTTACAAAGTAATCAGTGATGCAATGCCAAATGCAGAAGAACGCATATCGTGGGGAATGCCGACTTTTTGGAAAGGAAGAAATATTATCCATTTTGCCGCTGCCAAAAAGCATATTGGATTGTATCCAGGGCCTGAAGCTATTGAGTTTTTTGCTGATCGATTGCAGGACTATAAAACAAGTAAGGGCGCTATACAATTGCCTAATAATAAAGAACTGCCGCTTGATCTTATAAAAGACTTATCAAGATGGTGCTATGAGAGAAATATGAATTCTCATAAATGACTTACAGCGCACTTTCTATGCGAGGAAGTGAAACTCCCAGTTTACGGGCATCTTCGCAGATCTCTCTTACACTGTAGCCTACGGTATACTTGTTGAAAGCTACGGCGCTATATGCTGGTGTACCGGGCTTATACATGGTGCGCATCATTATAGAAGCGATAATATCTGCAGGGAGTATACTCATGGCTCTGACAGGCAGATCCGGAGAGATGTTCTTGGCCTTGAGATATGGGATCATGTCTTTTACGTTTCGCATCATACTTGCAAGGCCATCTTTAGATGTGATCACAGCTTCAAAACTGCCGCGCTTTAAAACCTCTGTTTCCATGGCGGCGTTGAGCACGTAGTGATTCCAGAGAAATGCATTTATATCCTTGTGGACAGATACCTTAAAACCTGCGGACTCAAAGAGCTCTTTTACCATCTGCTCCCTACTTGAGAGGGTATCAGAAGAAGCTCCTATCTGCACGGACCCATATAAGATTCCGTTCAGGACATTATCAGTGATTCCGCCGCCGGCACTGGGGAAGCTGATAACGAACTGATCTTTGGGGAGAATATCGATATTATCCACAGGATTTCCGCCATGGTTTCCCATAAGAAGGATTGTGGAATCACCTGCAAAGTCTTTTACGCTCTCTACAGCATTCGTCACCTGTTCAGGATTTACGCTGATGAGGATCAGATCATACTTCTCATCCGGAGATATTTCATACTTTAAATTGATATTCCTTTTTGTATCTATATTCTTTTTGGTTCTGCCATCATAGGTGTGCAGCTCTATATAGTCAGCGTAAGTGTGACGGCTGCTTTTTCGTACAAAGAAATCTACCGTGTTTCCTGCATTTTGAAACGCCCAGCCATATTGACTACCGATCACGCCTCTTCCTAAAATAAGTATTTTCATGATCAAAACTCCTTTATGAACATTTGTTGATTTATAGACACCTGTGTGTTATCGTCATCATATAGTTGATAAATAGCACCTGCAATAGCTATTGTTCCTGTAAATGTTGGATAATCAACAGATAGAGTCAAATTGTTCAGAAAGAGGAAATATGGACAGAAGAGTTGCAAAGACAAGAAAGCTCATATTAAATGCGTTTCTAAAGCTTCTTAAGGAAAAAGGTTTCGAGAAGATCACAATTCAGGATATAGCTGATGAAGCGGATATTAACAGAGGCACAGTGTATCTGCACTTTGAGGATAAGTATCATCTGATGGACTATTGCATTGACAGTTACGTGGATGAGATGCTTACACAGTGCAGTGGAAGCGAAGAGATAAAGATAAAAAGAGACTCTCTTCAGATGATCTTTAATTATCTTGGAGAGAATAAAGAGATATATAAACTGCTTCTGGAAAACGATAAGAACGGGGCTCTTCTAAAAAAGATGGAGTCTGCTGTTGAGGAACAGGTTAAGATTGCAGTTGATCATACATCTTTTAAGAAAGGAAAAGAAGCAGATATTCTGATAAGATTTCTGGTATCAGGCTTTCTTGGAGTTATGGACCTGTGGATAAGAAGCTATCCGGACACTTCTCCTGAGGAAGCCACAGATCTTCTTATGGATATGCTAAAGCCATATATGGAAAATCTTTTTTAATGCATGGAACTTACATCGATAGACATAAGGACGACAGGAGATGAAAAATATGAATCTTCAGAGCCAGAAAATGAGAGAACTTGCGCCGGAGCTTGATCCACTGCGGATTGGAACGGGGTGGAAAAAGGAGGATCTTTCAAAGCCTCAGATTTATGTAGAGAGCAGCGTCGGAGACAGCCATCCGGGCAGTGTACACCTTAACAATCTCACTGCTGAAGTTATTAAGGGAATTGAGAGCAAAGGCGCCCATGGAGCCAGGTATTTTTGCACCGATATGTGTGACGGAGAGAGCCAGGGGACAGACGGGATCAATTACAGCCTTGCCAGCAGGGAGATGATGGCAAACATGATTGAGATCCAAGCAAATGCTACGCCCTTTGATGCAGGAGTTTTTCTGGCAAGCTGTGATAAGTCGGTTCCGGGAAACCTGATGGGAATGCTCAGAGTTGATATACCTTCGGTTTTTGTACCGGGAGGTGTAATGAAGGCCGGACCTAAGATGCTGACTCTGGAACAGCTCGGTATGTACAGTGCAAAGTTTGAGAGAGGCGAGATAGGACGGGATGAGCTTGACTGGGCTAAGTCAAATGCATGTCCCGGGTGCGGAGCATGCTCTTTTATAGGAACAGCATCAACCATGCAGATAATGGCAGAGGCTTTGGGACTTGCGCTTCCGGGCAGTGCGCTTTTACCTGCGGATGGGGAAGAGATAAGAAGCTGCGCTTACAGATCAGGACAGCGAGCAGTAGAAATGGCAGGCTCTAATGATATGCGTCCATCGAATATCTTAAGCCTAAATAGCTTTGAAAATGCTATTCTGGTCCATGCTGCTATTTCAGGATCCACAAACGCTCTGATGCATCTGCCGGCAATTGCACATGAACTTGGTATTGAGATAGACGGTGATACTTTTGACAGGCTTCACAGGGGAGCCCATTACATATTGAATATAAGACCTGCAGGCCATTGGCCGGCTGAGTGCTTCCACTATGCAGGCGGTGTTCCGAGGATCATGGAGGAAATCAAAGACCAACTTCATCTTGATGTAATGACCATTTCAGGTAAGACTCTTTTAGAAAATCTGGAAGAACTAAAGAAAAACGGCTATTATGAGAAGTGCGAACTTGGCCTTTCAGACTTTTGTAGACGTTATGGCATTACAGTTTCAAGAGAAGATATAATAAGACCATATACTGATCCCATAGGTACGGATGGAAGCATCGTGATTCTCAAAGGAAATCTCGCACCCGAAGGCGCCGTAATAAAGCATACAGCATGTCCAAGAGAGATGATGAAGGCTGTTCTTTATGCCAGACCTTTTGATTCTGAAGAGGAATGTCTTGATGCAGTGCTTCACCACAAGGTGCAGAAAAATGATGCGGTATTTATAAGATATGAAGGACCTAAAGGCAGCGGAATGCCTGAGATGTTCTATACATCTGAAGCCATCAGCTCGGATAAAGAGCTGGGAAGGTCCATAGCGCTTATAACTGACGGAAGATTCTCCGGAGCATCTACAGGCCCTGTAATTGGTCACTGTTCTCCGGAAGCAGCATCGGGTGGACCTATTGCTCTTGTCGAGGAGGGAGATCTCATAGAACTTGATGTGATGGAGCGAAAGCTAAATATCGTTGGCATCAAGGGAGAGAGAAAAACTCCTGAAGAGATAGAAGAAATCCTTAAAAAGCGCAGAGAGAGCTGGATGCCACGAAAGAGAAGATACACCAAAGGCGTATTAAAGCTCTTTGCCAATCACGCCGTAAGTCCAATGAAAGGCGCATATTTAGAGTAATGCTGAGGAGTAAAAATGAGTAGAAAAATATTGATCATAAATACAGGCGGAACATTGTCTGCCGTAATGAAGAGTAACGGCCTTATACCGGGACTTTCAATCCATGACATGCAAAAAGAGCTTCAGATGGTATCGGGAGATACTGATATTGAGATTGAGGACTTTTGCTCAGTGGACAGTGCAAATATTTTCCCGGAAGACTGGAGCTTGCTGGCAAAAAGAATAAGCCAGTGCCGTAACGACTATGATGGAATTGTAGTGATCCATGGCACGGATACACTGGCATATACCTCGTCTATGCTCTCATATATGCTGAGGAACATAAATATTCCCGTTGTAATAACGGGCTCGCAGCTTTCTATCACTAATCCTGTTGCTGATGCGATGGAAAATTGCAGATGCGCCATTCATATGGCAGCCAGCCAGATACCGGGTGTTTTTGTGGCATTTAACAGAAAAGTAATGCTCGGATGCAGGGCTTCAAAAGTAAGGTCACTTAGTTTCGATGCGTTTGAAAGTATCAATTATCCTAACATCGCTACTATAAGCTCACTTGGAATGAAGATTGATACGTCGGCAGTTCCGGAGAGAACAGGGATTTTCAAACTTACAGATACCTATTCAGACAAGGTCTGCATGATCAAAATGTTCCCCGGAATACACAGGAGCTTCATCGAATCAATTGCTGATCAGGGATATAAGGGAATATATATCGAAGCCTATGGAATCGGAGGAATGCCTTTTATCAAGCATGACTTCATAGGAGCATTGGACAAGCTTATTCAGAGCGGAATCACAGTGGTTGTCGGAACCCAGTGCCGGTACGAAGGCACCAAGATGGATGTCTATGAAACAGGTAAAAGAGCTCTTGAAATCGGTGCACTTGAAGCTCACGACATGACAACAGAAGCAGCCCTTACAAAGCTCATGTGGATACTTGGACTGACTGAGGATGTAAAAGAAATACGTGATAATTATTCTATAAATGTAGCAGGAGAAATGGCGTAACATATGAACAATAATGAAGTTTATGAGCAGGTAAAAGAAAGACTGATCAGATATGCAAAGATCGATACTCAGTCGGCGGAATATACCGGGCACTGGCCAACAACAGAGAAGCAAAAAGACCTTGCACGTGTGCTTAAGGATGAGCTTATAAGCATAGGCGTATCCGATGTTTATATGGATGAAAAAGGATGCGTTGTATATGGCAGAATTCCTTCAAATGTGCAGGATAGTCAGGTAATGCCTATAGGATTCATTGCCCATATTGATACAGCTCCCGATGCCAGCGGAACAAATGTTAAGCCCTGGGTTTTGGAAAACTACGATGGCGGAGACATAGTTCTTAATAAAGAGAAGAACATCGTAATGAAGGCTTCAGACTATTCAAACCTTAGTATGTACATAGGACAGGACCTTATACTGACGGACGGAACAACACTGCTTGGAGGGGATGACAAGGCTTCGATTGCAGCCATCATGTCTTTTGCCCAGTATCTGGTTGATCATAGCGATGTAAAGCATGGGGACATATGCATTGCGTTTACCCCCGATGAGGAGGTTGGTGGACTTGCAAGGGACCTGGATTTTGAGAGGTTTGGAGCAAAGGTAGCTTACACTTTAGATGGTGATCATCTTGGCTGGTATGAGGATGAGACCTTTAATGCATCGGAAGCGGTGTTTGAGTTTACAGGCAGAAGCGTACATACGGGAACAGCCAAAGGCATCATGGTAAATGCAGTTGATATGGCAGCTGAGCTTATGGCTATGCTGCCAAAGAAAGAAAAGCCCCAGTATACCGAAGGAGTGGAAGGCTTTTATCACCTGATCTCCTGCGAGAGCGACTGCGAGCATGCAAGGGTAAGGCTTCTTGTCCGCGACTTTGACCACGATAATTTCAAAAAGCGCGAAGACTTCCTTAAGAAGTGCGCAGACAAGCTGGGAGCAGACTATGGAGATGACCGCGTGAAGCTTACGGTTATCCATCAGTACAGCAACATGAAGGAAGTTCTGAAGGACGTTCCGTTCATGATAGACATCTTAAAGGATGCGATAAAGGAAGCAGGTATAGAACCTGTCTGCGAGCCCTTCAGGGGAGGGACCGACGGAGCAGCCCTTTCATTCAGAGGCCTTCCGTGCCCGAATCTTTCAGCAGGTTATGAAAACGCCCACGGAAGATTTGAGTATGTACCAATACAGTCCATGGTAAAAAATGTAGAGATATTGCTGAATATCTGCGAAAGTGCTCTTGCTATTGCCGACAATGCGTGATATATTCTATAACTGAAGGTCGCAAAGGCCTGCAAACACAACAAAATACCGGACAAGGGGAGCTGATAATGGCTGAGAGGTGCATGAGCACGACCCTAAACCTGATTTGGATAATGCCAACGTAGGAATCGTCAATTAGTTAAGCGTAATTAGCGTCATCTGTATCAGATGGCGCTTTTTTATGTCCATCTGACAGAATGTGCTAAAACTCTCTCAGTCATGATCAAACGTAATTGATATGACTTATGATCTTTGGGAAATTCGCCCGCAAATACACATCTTAACCAACTACATTACTGCTTGTGACGTGGTAAATGCATGTCTTTCCGTAGGAGCTACGGCCATAGGAGGAGATGCCCTGTGCGAGTGTGCGCAGATAACAGAGAACTGCGATGGCCTTGTTATCAACACCGGAACGCCGTCACCGGAGAGGCTGAAGGTCTTTTTATCATCAGGTAAAAGAGCTAATGAGCTGAGTATACCTATTGCCCTTGACCCGGTAGGTGCCGGTGCAACTGACTTTCGAAGAGATATGTTAAAAGAGCTTTTGGCAAAAGTTCACTTTGCCTGCATCAGAGGAAACGCATCGGAAATTAAGGCGATATGCGAAATACTCGGTATCTCTAAAGGAGAGAAAGTTACGCAGGTATTTGCCGGTGTGGAAGATACTGGGAGCCGTTTGCCTAAAAAAGATTTGCTAAGTCTCTCCAAAGCAACAAAGGCTGTGGTCGTTGTAAGCGGAGAAAACGTGCTGATCGCAGATGCTTCTTCAAATCTGATCTATAAACTACCCGGTGGCAGCAGCATGCAAAAGCTCTTTACCGGAGCAGGATGTATGATGAGCGCCATAATCGGCTCATACCTTGGAGCTGCCAAGAAAGAAGACGAGACAGATGATTATGTAAATGCCATCAGGGAAGGCGTTTTACTTTATCAGATAAACGCCGCCAGGGCAGAGCTCTTTTGCCAAAATGAAAAAAGACTTGGGACTATGGAGTACAAGAATGCTCTCATCGATCAGCTGAGTCTTACAAGGCTTAGCAGGAGAGATCGTTTTAGAAGACTTGATACGTTTTTGTATGCAATAACCAACAGGGATATCCTTCAGGGGGAAATAAGTCTGTCGGAGGCTGTTGAACAGGCCATTCTGGGCGGAGCAACAATGATACAGCTCCGGGAGAAAAACATGACCACAACTGAATACATAAAAACGGCGGTCAAGGTCAATCAGATATGTGAGAACTATGATATTCCTCTTATCATCAATGACAACGTGGAAGTATGCCGGGTGGTAGGGGCAGCAGGCGTCCATTTAGGGCTTGAAGATGAGTCAATAGAAAAGGCTAGAGAGGTCCTTGGCAGGGACTTCATAATCGGCGCCACGGCCCACAATCTTGAAGAGGCGAAGAGAGCTCTTTTGCTGGGAGCTGATTATCTGGGAGTCGGAGCTGCCTTTGGGTCAGACACAAAGAAGGACGCAAAACCCATGATGAACCTTGAAACCTATAGGGAGATCACATCAAGTATTCCGATTCCGGTGGTCGCCATCGGCGGTATTACGGGTGAAAACCTGCATCATTTATCGGGACTTGGCCTATCCGGAATTGCAGTGATATCAAGCATCTTTGGTGCTTCTGATATAAAAGAAAACACAAAAAGCCTTAAGGAAAAGGCTAAGGAGGAGATTTTAGGATGAAGAAAGAATCAGTAGTTAAGCTTGTATTATCGGGAATGTTTGTGGCACTGGCGGTTGTGCTCTCGACATTTTCGATACCGGTTGGAGGATCAAAGTGCTTTCCAATCCAGCACATGGTAAATGTTCTCTCTGCGGTATTCTTAGGACCATGGTATGGCGTTGGAATTGCCTTCTGCACCTCACTTATCAGAAACCTGTTGGGGACAGGAACACTTCTTGCTTTCCCGGGGAGCATGATCGGAGCTCTTTGCTGCGGACTTGTTTACAAATACACAGGTAAGCTCACATTCACATATGTGGCTGAGATTATAGGAACGGGTATCATCGGAGGCTTACTTGCTTACCCGGTTGCTGCTTTTGTTATGGGAAAAGAGGTGGCTCTTTGCGTATATGTAGTACCTTTCCTTGTGAGCACGGTAGGCGGAACGCTGATTGCAGCAGTCCTTATCACGGTACTCAAGCAGAATCATGTCCTTGAGAAACTTCAGAACATGCTCAAAGAGAGCAGGGTAGCAAGATGAAAAAGAAGTGTGCGCTTACGATAGCAGGAAGTGATTCAAGCGGCGGAGCAGGAATCCAGGCCGACCTTAAGACCATGCACGGCTGCGGAGTATATGGAATGAGTGCCATTACAGCCGTTACGGCCCAGAACACCACCGGAGTAAAGAGCATAATGAAGGTTAGTATAGAGGTGCTCTCGGATCAGCTGGATATGGTGTTTACCGATATTTTTCCGGATGCAGTCAAGATCGGAATGACCTTTCAGAGTGACATTATAGAGGCTATCGCGGACAGACTAAAGTTTTATAATGCGAAAAATATTGTTCTTGATCCTGTTATGGTCGCAACCAGCGGAGCAAGGCTAATGGAAGAAGACGGGATCACTACGCTCTGCAAGAAACTTATTCCGCTTGCAGATCTTATTACACCGAATATCCCTGAGGCAGAAGTTCTTATGGGGGCAGGAGAGATAAAAAGCAGGGAAGACATGGAAAGAGCAGCCGTGAAGATTGCTGAGATTTATGGCTGCAACTGCCTTGTTAAAGGTGGTCATATGGTAAGTGATGAGCTATCCTGTGACGTGCTTGCAACAACAGGAGGGAAGCTTTATTGGTACGAGTCTGAGAGGGTTGATAATCCAAACACCCACGGAACAGGCTGTACGTTATCCAGCGCGATTGCTTCTTACCTGGCACTTGGCTGTGACATTTGTAGCAGCATAAAAAATGCCAAGCAGTACCTTGATAAATCCATAAGAGAAGGGCTTGACCTCGGAACAGGTCATGGGCCGCTTTGGCATGTATTTGTATAAAAACAATCAGGAGAGAGTGTATGAACTTTGTTAATGAAAGACCTTATTCCACACAGATGGAGGCTGCCAGAAAAGGCATAGTGACGCCTGAAATGAAGGTGGTGGCAGAAAAAGAAAACAGAGATACGGAATTTATCAGGCAGATGGTTGCAGAGGGGAAAGTAGTTATCCCCGCAAATCCGAATCATAAAGGCATTGATCCCAACGGAGTCGGAAGTATGCTAAAGACCAAGATCAACGTCAATCTTGGAGTTAGCAGAGACTGTAAGGATCTGGACGTAGAGATGAAGAAGGTAATGAAAGCAGTAGACATGGGGGCTGAGGCTATCATGGATCTCTCAAGCCACGGTGATACGCAGCCCTTTAGACAAAAGCTTTGTTCATCGTGCCCTGCGATGATAGGTACTGTGCCTATCTATGATTCAGTCATACATTACAAAAGAGATCTCGCAACCCTGACAGCTAAGGACTTTGTGGACGTTGTCAGGCTCCATGCTGAGGATGGCGTCGACTTTGTTACCCTTCACTGCGGAATCAGCAGAAATACCATAGAGCAGATAAAAAACGGCAAGAGAGAGATGAACATAGTAAGCCGCGGAGGAAGCCTTGTATTTGCATGGATGGCAATGACGGGTCAGGAGAATCCATTCTACGAGTACTATGATGAGATTCTCGAGATATGCAGAGAACACGATGTGACCATAAGCCTTGGCGATGCTTGCCGTCCGGGATGTCTTGCTGATGCAACTGACATATGCCAGATAGAGGAGCTTATAAGGCTTGGAGAACTCACAGAGAGAGCATGGGCTAGAGATGTTCAGGTAATGGTGGAAGGCCCGGGACATGTGCCCATGGATCAGATAGAAGCTAACATGAAGATACAGCAGACTATCTGCAAGGGAGCTCCTTTCTATGTTCTTGGACCTCTTGTGACAGACATAGCACCGGGATACGATCACATCACGGCAGCTATCGGAGGAGCTATCGCAGCTGCTTCCGGAGCAGCATTTTTGTGCTATGTAACTCCCGCTGAACATCTGGCTCTGCCTAATGTGGATGATGTACATCAGGGAATCATAGCAAGCAAGATTGCAGCTCACGCAGCGGACATTGCAAAGGGAATTCCCGGAGCAAGAGACAGAGATGATCGCATGGCTAAGGCCAGAAAGAACCTGGACTGGGATGCACAGTGGCTGGAGGCGCTTGATCCTGCTACAGCCAAGG
The DNA here is from genome assembly GCF_000421405.1 of Butyrivibrio sp. NC2007. Taxonomy (GTDB): domain Bacteria; phylum Bacillota; class Clostridia; order Lachnospirales; family Lachnospiraceae; genus Butyrivibrio. Next base: position 93,281 of record NZ_ATWY01000010.1, on the reverse strand, counting down.
CTATAAGAGATAGCAGAGCGCCTGAGGATGACCACAGCGATACCTGCAGCATGTGCGGTAAGTTCTGCGCTGTACGAAGCATGAACAAGGCCTTGAATGGTGAGTATATAGATATTCTCTGATCTGATACTGAGTCGGGACGATTACATCGGGCATAGATGCGTCAAATACTGGGGCGATTACCTGGTAAAGAGTACTGATACATCACAAAAGCTATATAGCCGGGGAGTTGTGATGTCTAAGAAATTCTATATATTGAATTTTCTACATATATCAGAAAAAGTGCCTCGTGGGCATAGAAAATATTTGAGTGAAAAAGAAATGTTGAGCTATTTTTCTACATATATGAATAAAAGTGCCTTGTGGGCATAGAAAATGAAAAAGCCGGATTTTATATTTTCTCCATATATGACAAAAAGTAAGCTATGGGCATAGAAAATCAGACATCCAAAAATTTTACAGGCGAAAACTTTCTATATATATCAGAAAAAGTACTCGATGGGCGTAGAAAATGCTATCATAGTAGAATGTGTAATGGCTAATAGTCGGGGGTGAGGAAGATATGAAGGACTGGATTAGAAACCGGTATGTTATTCGGGACTATATTGAATACTTTCTGATATATTGCTTCGGAGGATGGCTGTATGAGTCTATATGGTGCGATGTGATATATCATCGCAGGGGATTCCTGAACAGAGGAACATTATTTGGACCGTGGCTTCCTATTTATGGAATTGGATTCTTCATTATCCTTGGCATATTCAGACTGCTTAAGATCCAAAAGCCCTGGACAGTATTTATAGTCGGCGGTCTTATAGCTACGATAGCAGAATTAGTTGCAAGCTATATAATGGACAAGACCGTTGGTGGATACACCTGGAACTATTCAACATACTTCATGAATTATAAGGGAAGGGTTGCGCTTGTTCCAAGTCTGATGTTTGGCCTTCTTATATGCCTTGCAATATGCGTTATACATCCGGCTATCGTAAAGCTTCAGAACAAATACAAAGACAATCGCATCCATAATATTATCTTTATTGTGGTATTTGCGCTGTTTATTGTGGATCTGATCTGCCGTATCTGGCTTGGCCCCAACTTTAAGGGATAAAAGAGGCGAAATGTATGAAGAGAAGAAGATTTAACTACATGATAAATACCATCAGATAACATAAAAAACAGCCCGAAAGCCAAGTGATTTCCGGGCTGCTTTATGTTTTTTACTTAAGGAGCTTAGAACCGGCAAAGATAACGATGCAGGATCCGATAACAGCGAATATTAAACCTGCAAGGATTCCTGATCCATGAATATTCAGAAGACCAAGTACGAGGTTTCCTACAAAACCACCCACAACACCAAGAATGATGTTTCTGAGAAGGCTGCCCTCGTTATTCATGATTTTGCCTGCAAGCCATCCTGCGATTGCTCCAACAATAAGTCCTGTAATAAGACCAAGTCCATTAAACATAATTAATCCCCTTTCGAAATACTTATTTTCAGGACTTAGTATATCAAAAAAGGATTGCGAAATAAATAACAAAGCTGCAAGATAGCACATACTAATTCGCCAATGACGTTCTGTATCAGGCTTGGCACGGGTGCTATCATTATGCTATATTCAGATGGATGTTTTATATAGAGGAGGAAGTGTTATGAATCTTAAACCAAAAAGAGAATTTGATGCATCCAAACTTGGAAAGAACATATTACTGGGAATACTTATAATATTCATTCTTTCGGTAGTTATGGGTTCTTTCTACAACGTAAGTGAGCAGGAGCAGGCTGTAGTCACACAGTTCGGCAAAGTAGTACAGACCAACTCCGCAGGACTCTACTTCAAGATTCCGTTTATCCAGAAAGTACACAAGGTTGATATGACAACCCACGGTATCGGAATCGGATATGCGCTGGATGGAAACGGACAGAACATCACTATCGACGATGAGGGAATAATGATCACATCGGACTTTAACTTCGTTGATATTGATTTCTATCTCGAATACAAAGTCAGCGATCCTGTGGCATATATCTACAACACCAACAGCCCTGAGAGCATAATGAAGAACATTGCTCTTGCCAGCATTCGTTCAACCGTAATTGACTATCCTGTAGATGAAGTCATTACAACAGCCAAGGGTCAGATCCAGGCAGAGGCAAAAGAAAGACTTGCCAAGGCTCTTCAGGAAGAAGAAGTCGGACTTACTGTAGTAAACCTTACAGTACAGGATGCTGAGCCTCCGACAGATGAGATCAAGCAGGCTTTCAAGGCCGTTGAGACTGCTAAGCAGGGAAAAGAGACAGCTGTTAACAATGCCAAGAAGTACCAGAGTGAGCAGGTTCCGGCAGCAGAGGCTGAGGCAGACAGGATCATTCAGAATGCAGAAGCACAGAAGGCAGCCAGAATTGCAGAAGCAGAAGGTGAGGCAGCCAAGTTTAACAGCATTTTTGAAGAATACAGCAAATACCCTCTGATCACCAAACAGAGAATGTTCTATGAGGCTATGGAAAATGTTCTTCCGGGCGCCAAGGTAATCATTACAGACGGCAGCACTCAGCAGATGCTTCCGCTTGAGAGTTTTACCACAGGTGTAGCAGGAACAACAACTACAGTAACAGCTGATAGTTCAGAGAGCACCGGTAACTGATAGAGCATGTGAAAGTTGAGGGAAAAGACTATGAAGAAGAAAGTAACAGGAACAATTATTACTATTATAATAATTGCTGCACTTATCATACTGGGCAACTCATTATACACAGTTCACCAGAAAGAATATGTTGCAGTAAGACAGTTCGGTAAGATCGTAAAGGTTGAATCACAGCCCGGACTTAACATGATAACACCGTTTGTACAGACAACACAGCGCATCAGTGCTGCTACCAAGATCTATGATATTCCTGCATCTGATGTTATTACCAAGGACAAAAAGTCCATGATCACAGATACATATGTACTTTGGAAGGTTGTTGACCCGGTTAAGTACATTCAGTCACTGAATGCTCTTGATGCAAGAGCTCAGGAGAGAATTGAGGCAGCAGTTTACAACGCAACCAAGACTGCTATTTCATCCATGACTCAGGACGAAGTTATTGAGTCAAGAGGTGAGGTTCTTACAAACCTTATTACAGCTGATGCCAATTCAGATATGTCAGGATATGGTATCGAGATCGTAAAGGCTGAGATCAAGGCACTTGACCTTCCTGATGATAACAGGGCAGCAGTATACGAGAGAATGATCTCAGAACGTAACAATATAGCAGCTTCTTACCAGGCTGAAGGTGCAGCTGAAGCTCAGAAGATCAAGAACGAGACAGACAAGAAGGTTGCAATCCTTAAGGCAGATGCCGAGAAGAGCGCAGCTAAGCTTGCCGGTGAAGGAGAAGCTGAGTATATGAAGACTCTCTCCGAGGCATACAACACACCCGAGAAGTCAGAGTTCTACAACTATGTAAGATCACTTGATGCATTCAAGGAGTCTCTTGGAAATGGTGAAAAGACAATTATCCTTGATAAGAACTCAGAGCTTGCAAGAATGTTCTACATGAATCATTGATAGACATAAATACAGTAATAAAAAAACAGGGGCTGCTTTTAAAGCAGTCCCTGTAAGTCTTTAAAGAAGGTCGGATAAGAAATGCCGACGCATTCATCATCCAATATCCTCGTGGTTCCGGTTGCTGCAAGAGATGCAATGGCAAAACTCATTGCAATCCTGTGGTCGCTGTGACAGTTTATATCAGCTCCCTTAAGTGGCTTACCTCCGTGGATTATCATTCCGTCATCTGTGGCTTCTATGTCACATCCCATGCTACGAAGTCCCTCTACCACAGTGTCAATTCTGTTTGACTCTTTAACTTTCAGCTCGGCAGCATCTTTTATTATGGTGTCGAAGTTTCCGGTAGCAGCAAGCACTGCGACTACAGGAAGTTCGTCTATCATGGTCGGTATCTCTTTTCCGCTGATGATGAACTGATTGTTCTCATTGCCGTGAAGCTCTGAGTATTTGATAAGGATATCTGCCTTGGGCTCTGAGAACTCATCCACATTGAGAAGAGTAATGTCAGCACCCATCTGATCAAGGACATTTAAAATGCCTGCCCTTGTCTTGTTGATTCCAACATTTCTAATGAGAATTTCAGACCCGGGAACCATTAGAGCTGCAACGATAAAGTAAGCAGCGGAGGAGATATCTCCGGGTACGTTTACCTTTCGTCCGACAAGTGGCATTCCGGGATGGAGTATAGCTACGGCACTTCCGTCTCTTGCGACTTCGTTGTGGATGTCTGCTCCGAAGGAAGCAAGCATTATCTCTGTGTGGTTTCTGGAAAGTGCCGGCTCGTATACAACACTGTCGCCCTCAGCGTAAAGACCTGCAAGCATGATGCATGATTTGACCTGAGCTGAAGCAACGGGACTGTGGTAGTTTATGCCGCGCAGCGTTTTCCCGCCTGTGAAGGCAAGAGGAGCGCAGCCGTTTCCCATGACGGAAACAACTTCAGCACCCATGCTGGTCAAAGGCTTCATGATCCTGGCCATAGGTCTTTTTTCAATGGACATGTCTCCGGTGATCATGGAGTCGAAGGGCTGAGCAGCTAAAATTCCTGACATGAGCCTTGTTGTGGTTCCGCTGTTTCCTGTATAGAGAGTGGAGTCGGGCTTCTTAAGACCGTGAAGTCCTTTTCCGTGAACGGTTATGGTAGGAACTCCGTGGGTAGGCCTTACGGTGTGCTCAATCTCGACACCCAGCTTTTTAAAACAATCGATTGTTGAGAGGCAGTCAGCGCTTTCAAGAAAGCCTGTTACCTCAGTTGTGCCTTTTGATATGGCACCAAACATGATGCTCCTGTGGGAAATGGATTTGTCCCCGGGAACGAAAATATCACCTTTTAAGGGCTTTGTAGCTTTTTCCAATGCTATCATAGTCTGTTCTCTCCGTGTAAGTGTGCTCTCTACTTGGTGTAAATGGTATAGCCGCTGTTTGAAAGTATTTCCTGGGCTTTATCAAGGCCCGCTTCATCGTGGAACTCTATGCGAAGAGTACCGCGTTCATATTCTCTGTTGTGTACGATACCGATGTTCTTGATATTGATGTTGTTATCGGACAAAAGAGTAGCAACCCTGGCAAGGTTACCGGGTTTATCGTCGATTTCTACCTTGATGCGATATACCTTCTTGATAGGACCGGATGATAGGTCGCTGAAGGACTCTCTGTATTCTCGTGCAGATGTAAAGAAGTCAAGGATCTTGTCCTCGTCCTTTTCATCTATGGCAAGCTTGATATCGCAGAGGGCATCAATATAGCTGCTAAGGAGTGATGAAATATTCTCCTTGTTGGTGGTACAGATCTGATTCCACATGACAGGAGATGATGAGGATATTCTTGTAATATCCTTAAATCCTCCGGCTGCTATGGTCTTAAGCAGGTGATCCTCAGTGTCGTTGTCTTTTACCAGATTGACAAGTGACGCTGAGATGACATGCGGAACGTGGCTGATCGCAGCTGTTGCGTAGTCGTGCTGAAGATAGGGCACTACCAGCGGAATGGCACCGATTGTCCTTACAAGCTCAACGTAGTCGGATAATCTCTTTTCATCTGTCTTATCAGTTTTTGTAAGAATGTAGTAGGCATTTTCCAAAAGAGATGCCTTTGAATTGCCGTAGCCTATTCGCTCTGTTCCGGCCATGGGATGTCCGCCGATAAACTGAGCCTCCAGCGAGAGCTCTTTTACCTTCTCATGAATACTGGTCTTGACGCTTCCAATATCTGTGATGGTAGTCTTAGGGTCAATATAGGGTAAAAGAGATTCGAGATTCCAGTTATTTACTTCGACGGGAGCGCATAAAAAGATGTAATCGCAGCTGCGAAAGTCTTCGCCTATGGCATCCAGCGGAAGATCCACGATGCCTTCATCAAAAGCTGCATCCACAGTTGCCCTGTGGGGTGTATATGCCATGATCCTGGATTCGGGAGTGTTCGCCTTTATGGCACGTGCGATTGAACCGCCAATAAGGCCAAGTCCTATGAATCCATAGGTCTTAAAGTCCATGAAAAAAATCCTCCTATTATAAATAGAGTTCGCTTAACACTATATCACTTTAAAGCGAGAAAATCAACTCAATTATATTTGTGCAAAACTGCCTATTATACTTGTTTTGGAAACACTTTTTTAGTAAAATGGTTATATGATTTTCTTGGGGACCTGTATCATATCTCATACATTTTACCCAAAATATCCAGACTGGAGGATTAGATATGAACGTTTACACTACTGACAAGATTCGTAACGTGGTGCTGTTGGGGCATGGCGGTGCAGGTAAGACCACACTCGCAGAAGCAATGGCTTATCTTGCAGGAATCACTTCCCGTATGGGAAAGGTTGAGGACGGAAACACCTTAAGCGACTTTGATAAGGAAGAGCAGAAGAGACATTTTTCTATCAGCACAACAACCATTCCTCTGGAGTGGGACGGACACAAGATCAATTTGCTGGATACTCCCGGATTCTTCGACTTCGTTGGTGAAGTAGAAGAGGCTATCAGCGTTGCCGATGCAGCTATCATCGTTGTATCAGGTAAGGCCGGAATAGAAGTTGGAACAGAGAGAGCATGGGATCTTTGTGAGAAGTATAAGATTCCGCGTATGTTCTTTGTAGCAGATATGGATATCGACGATGTTTCTTACAGACAGGTTGTACAGGACCTCACTGACAAGTATGGCAAGAAGATGGCTCCTTTCAATCTCCCTATCCGTGAGAACGAGAAATTTGTCGGATATGTTAACGTAATACAGGAGAAGGGCTTTAGATGGGAAGGCAAGGAAGTTGTTGAGTGTCCTGTTCCCGAGTACAACGAGGCTAACCTTAAGCTCTTTAGAGATACTCTTATTGAGACCGTTGCTGAGACATCTGAGGAATTCATGGACAGATACTTCAACGGAGATACATTCTCTGAGGCTGAGATCAGAGCAGCAGCAAGAAGTAACGTTTGCGACGGATCAATCGTTCCTATCGAGATGGGATCCTCCACTCTCTGCCAGGGTATCTACACAGTCCTTGATGATATCGTTAAGTACATGCCTAGCCCTGAGAACCGCAAGATGGCCGGCATCAATACCAATACAAATGAGATTTTCGAAGCTGACTTCGACTTCAGTAAGCCTAAGACAGCCTTCGTATTCAAGACCATGATCGATCCTTTCATCGGTAAGTACTCACTTATCAAGGTTCGTTCAGGTGTCCTTAAGCCCGATGATCAGATGTTCATCGCAGGCAAGGACGTAGATGTTAAGCTTGGTAAGCTCTATGTGCTTCAGGGCAACAAGGCAACTGAAGTTTCAGAGCTTCACGCAGGTGACCTCGGAGCTCTCCAGAAGCTTGATATTGCAACAGGTGATACTCTTTCAACAAAAGCAAATCCTATTCAGTACGCTAAGATGGATATTTCACAGCCTTACACATACATGAGATACCACGCTCAGAACAAGGCTGATATCGACAAGATCGCACAGTCACTGGCTAAGCTTTCAGCTGAGGATCAGACACTTAAGGTTGTCAACGATGCTGAGAACCGTCAGACTCTCCTTTATGGTATGGGCGATATGCACCTGGAAGTTATCCAGTCCAAGCTGGCTAATGTATACAAGGTTAACATCGACCTCACCAAGCCTAAGGTAGCCTTCAGAGAGACTATCCGCAAGAACTCTGACGTAGAGTACAAGTACAAGAAGCAGACCGGTGGACACGGACAGTACGGACACGTTAAGATGCGCTTTGAGCCATCAGGCGATCCGCTTACACCTTATGTATTCGAGCAGGAAGTTGTAGGTGGAGCAGTTCCGAAGAACTACTTCCCTGCAGTTGAGAAAGGTCTTGCAGAGTCAGTTCTTAGAGGACCTCTGGCAGCTTACCCTGTAGTAGGCGTTAAGGCTGTTCTTTACGACGGATCATATCACCCTGTAGATTCTTCCGAAATGGCATTCAAGGTTGCAGCTTCAGGTGCCTTCAAGAAGGGCTTCATGGAAGCATCACCTGTTCTCCTTGAGCCTATCGTTTCTCTTAAGGTTACAGTACCTGACAGCTTCACCGGCGACGTTATGGGTGACCTCAACAAGAGAAGAGGAAGAGTTCTTGGAATGAATCCTTCCCTTACAGGCAAGCAGGTTATCGAGGCTGAGGTTCCTATGATGGAACTCTACGGATACTGCACACAGCTCCGCTCCATGACCGGTGGCGCAGGCGATTTCGAGTATGAATTCGCAAGATATGAGCAGGCTCCTTCAGATGTTCAGGCTAAGGAAGTTGCCGACAGAGCAGATAAGGTTGCAGCAGCAAACTCAGAAGAGTAATAAGCATAAAACTATTAAACTCCTCCGGATTTCCGGAGGAGTTTTTTCTTATATTTAATAATAGTTTAATTAAACGATATACGAATTTGTGATAAAATTATAACATGTATACGGATTCGATCATTATCTATAATGCAATAGGTGAATATGCAAGTCTGCTTCTGGCAGGCCTTCTTTTGTTTGTCATGCTCTATACCAAGCCCAGAAAAACCTATGTTTACAGGTATATTTTCAGGGGCAATATCTGGTCAATCGTTGCTATTATTCTGCAGATAACTATCCTGAGATTGGCAAATAAAGCGGGAGAATCTTTTAACCCAACGCTTTTTATGTCGCTTCTCATTCTATTTACGCTGATATATAACGGGGTTTTGTATCATATCTTTTCATATGTAAATATGATGTCTATCCTAAGGCGTAGGCAGCGTAAAGAGTTCATATTGATGTATACGGCTCTGTCTGCTGTTTATGTTATTGCTCTTATTGTTGATATAATAGCAAGCGGACTTTATGAAATGACACTTGAAGGCGTTGATATTTCGCATTTCACAAGGTTTTACTGTATGGCCGGAATGGTGACATGTATCATCTGCTTTTATGCTTCGGTAACTAACAGGAGTCATATTTCGAGGGTTATCTGGCACACGGTATGTATTATCGTACCGGTGGAGATCATTATTCTGTGCGCACAGATATTCTGCATAAGTACTAACCATACGGTATTCAGTGGACTGACTTATGTTCCTGTATTTACCCTGGCATTTCTCTTGTTCCATAACATTCCTTATGACGAGCAGAGTGGATGCAACAGTGTAAATGCTCTTGATGAATTCCTTAAGAAGAATATCGGTAGAAAGAAGTTCTACCTCATGTACGCAGAATTCAGAATGCCTACTGCCGATAATTTCATCAACGAGGATGACGATGAGATCATGTACATAGGGCTTAATGCATGCAGAGCTATTGAGGGAATAAGTCCTAAAGTGACAATGTACAGGCTTGAAAATGAAAAGTTCGTAAACGTCATCGACTGCAGCGATGAAAAGCAGGCCTTAAAATATGCTGATCAGATCCGTGGGGTCTATGATGGTGTAAAGGCTGAGATTAAGGTGCCATTTAATTACATACTGATCACTGAGGAAATTTCGCCTGAATTTGATAGTCCAATGAAGATCAGGGAGATGAATGAGCACATTATAAATGTGAAATTCCATGAGCAGAACAACAGCTACTTCTATGTAGTTAAACCTGAGGATTTCCTCAACTTTGAGGAAGTATATCAGGTAACCAGTGCTCTTAAGGATATCAGAAACAGGTTTGATCTGGATGATGAGAGAGTAATGGTATATGCGCAGCCCATTTACAGTGTTGAAGATGGGGCATTCAGAGTAGCTGAAGCTCTAATGAGGCTTAAAGTCGGCGATAAGATATACACACCTGATAAGTTCATTCCGATTGCCGAGAACGGCGGATGTGTACATGCCTTGACCTGTATTATCCTTAACAAGGTCTGCAAGGTGATTGAGAGTCTCTCCGAGTACTACGATTTCGATGCCATTTCCATCAATGTTTCGTCAAAAGAGCTTTCTCACAGTACAATGTATCAGGACTACCTGGAGATTATTGAAAGATACGACATTGATACCTCAAAGATCAGGATGGAAATCACCGAGACGGCCATGTTCGAGAATTACGAAAAGGCAAATGACAACATGAGGATACTCAATCAGGAAGGAATCCAGCTCTATCTTGACGACTTTGGAACAGGCTATTCATCTCTTGAGAGAATCATGAACTGCCCGGTTAAGACCATTAAATTCGATAAGACAATTCTCTACAAGTCACTTGATGATGACAGAATGGATGATATTCTTTCTTATATGATAGAAGTTCTCAAAAAAAATGGCTTTATCACACTGATAGAGGGTGTAGAAGACGAGTCGCAGAATCAATATTCCGTTAACAGAGGTTTTGAGTATATACAGGGCTATCACTACGCTAAACCCGGCCCTATCGAGGATCTCAAAAAGTACTTTGCCAGAAAGAATGCATTTTAAAATTATCAGAATTCAAGCGGTTTCCATATGGAAGCCGCTTTTTTATTGCAGTGTACGAAATCTTGACATGGATGGTATGATTGTATACAATTATACGCAAAAGACAATTTGCATGTGAGGTTTTGTTATGAGTGATCAGAGTACTTTCCAAAATCGGCCGGTAACTATGAATGACAAGAATAATCTGCTTCAGATCGAGGAGCACATGTATATTCTTGACGATGTAGCAAAGCCGAATGTTTTCAGAAACATGTTCCCTTATGAGGAAGTTCCGAAGATTCCTTTCAACGACAGAATTGTTCCCCATAATATGCCCAAGGATATATGGATCACAGACACTACTTTCCGTGATGGACAGCAGTCAAGAGCTCCTTATACCACTGAGCAGATTGTAAGAATATATGACTATTTTCATGAACTGGGCGGCCCTAACGGAATGATAAGGCAGAGCGAGTTCTTTTTATATAGTAAGAGCGACAGAGATGCAGCTGTTAAGTGTATGGAGAGGGGATATAAGTTCCCTGAGGTAACCAGCTGGATCCGTGCCAGCCAGGAGGACTTCAAGCTGGTAAAAGAGATCGGCATGAAGGAAACAGGAATCCTGGTATCCTGCTCTGACTATCACATTTTCCTTAAACTTAAAATGACTAGAAGACAGGCGCTAGACCATTATCTTAGTATTGTAAAGAGCTGTCTTGAAGAGGGTATAAGCCCAAGATGCCATCTGGAGGATATCACAAGAGCTGATATCTACGGCTTTGTTGTGCCTTTCTGTATCGAGCTTATGAAGCTCAAGGATGAGTATCAGATTCCTATCAAGGTAAGAGCCTGCGATACCATGGGCTATGGCGTAAACTATCCCGGTGCTGTTATTCCAAGAAGCGTACAGGGTATCATCTATGCCATCAATACCAACGCTTCGGTTCCAAGTGAGCTCATCGAGTGGCACGGACACAACGACTTCTATAAGGCCGTTACAAACTCCACAACAGCCTGGCTCTATGGCTGCTGCTCAGTCAACACTTCACTGTTTGGTATCGGTGAGAGAACAGGTAACACACCTCTTGAGGCTATGGTATTTGAGTATGCACAGCTCAAGGGTCACTTAAATGGTATGAACACTCAGGTCATCACAGACCTTGCTGAGTATTATGAGAAAGAGATAGGCTTTACAGTTCCTGCCAACACTCCTTTTGTAGGCAAGAACTTCAATGTTACAAGAGCCGGAATTCATGCAGACGGTCTTTTAAAGAACGAGGAGATCTACAACATATTCGATACCGAGAAGTTCCTCAGAAGACCTCCTGTAAGTGCTGTTTCCAATACTTCCGGTCTTGCAGGAATCGCCCACTGGATCAACATTCACTACAAGCTCAAGGATGACCATGCTCTTAATAAGCAGTCACCACTTGTTCTGAAGGTCAAGGAATGGGTTGATGCAGAGTATGCAGGCGGAAGAGTAACTGTTATGACTGATGGTGAGCTTGTAAAGAAGATAGAAGAAGTTGGAAATGAGCTCGGTATAGTTGTTAAGGAAGGAGAAGTGGTCGCAAAAGCGTGATCACAAAAAGATATGGAGAATCATGATTTAAAGCAGGAAGTCACGGATAAGTACTCACTTAGAGGCCGTGTATTCCACAGGATCAGGGAAGATATCTTAAACGGTAAATACAAGGATCATGAGGAACTTAAGGAAGTTGCCATCGGTCAGGAGCTTGGTGTATCAAGAACTCCTGTAAGAGAGGCCTTCAGACAGCTTGAGCTTGAGGGACTCATCACGATCATCCCCAACAGAGGAGCCTACGTTACCGGTATCAAGGTAAAAGACATCCAGGACATCTATATGATCAGGTCCAAGCTTGAGGGATTATGTGCAAGATGGGCATGTGAGAACATAACCAAGGAACAGCTTGAGGAGATGGAGGAGAACATCTATCTTGCTGAATTCCATGCTGCCAGAGGCCACATGGAGCAGATGGCAGAGCTCGATAACAGATTCCACACAATCCTCTACGAGGCATCAGGCTCTAAGATGCTTGAGCACCTCCTTAAGGATTACCATCAGTATGTCTGGAGAGTTAGGCAAAAGACCCTTTCCAGTAGCCGTGGCGCTGTTTCAAACGTCGAGCACAAGTATATTATGGAAGCTATCAGGGAGAAAAATCCTGATAAGGCAGAGGAGCTTGCAAACCAGCACATGATCAACGCTTATGACAACATGGTTGATCACGGGCTTCTTGATATGTACGAATAAAACAAAAAAAGGAGATTAGCCTAATGAGCAAGATTCAGATGACAACACCCATTGTTGAGATGGATGGAGATGAGATGACAAGAGTCCTTTGGCAGATGATCAAGGACAAGCTTATTCTCCCTCACATTGATTTAAAGAGCGAGTACTACGACCTTGGTCTTAAGCACAGAGATGAGACTGATGACCAGGTTACTGTAGATTCAGCCAATGCAACCCTCAAATACGGAGTTGCTGTTAAATGCGCAACCATTACTCCCAATAACGAGAGAGTTAAGGAATACGACCTTAAGAAGATGTGGAAGAGCCCTAACGGAACCATCAGGGCAATCCTTGACGGAACTGTTTTCCGTACACCAATCATGGTTAAGGGAATAGAGCCCAATGTAAGAACCTGGGAGAAGCCTATTACTCTTGCAAGACACGCTTACGGCGATGTTTACAAGAATGTAGAGATCAGAGTCCCCGGACCGGGTAAAGCAGAGCTTGTATTTACTGGCGATGACGGAAAAGTAATAAGAGAGACCATCGAGGAGTTCAAGGAGCCCGGAATCATTCAGGGTATCCACAACAAGGACGCTTCAATCAGGAGCTTCGCAAGAGCATGCTTTAAATATGCTCTGGCTGAGAAGAAAGAGCTCTGGCTCGGAACAAAGGATACCATCAGCAAGACCTACGACAGAAGATTCAGAGAGATCTTTGATGAAGTATTTGAGACTGAGTTCAAGAAGGATTTCGAGGAAGCAGGAATCACATATTTCTACACACTTATTGATGACGCTGTTGCCCGCGTTATGAAGTCAAAGGGCGGATTTATCTGGGCTTGCAAGAACTATGACGGAGACGTTATGAGTGACATGGTTTCATCAGCCTTTGGTTCACTTGCCATGATGACTTCTGTATTGGTATCACCCACAGGTGTTTATGAGTACGAGGCTGCTCACGGAACCGTTCAGAGACATTACTACAAGTACTTAAAGGGTGAGCCTACATCAACAAACCCTGTAGCAACAATATTTGCCTGGACAGGAGCACTCAGAAAGAGGGGAGAGCTCGACGGAATAAAAGAGCTTTGCGACTGGGCAGACAAGATGGAGAAGGCAACACTTTCTGTTATTGAGTCAGGACGTATGACAGGAGATCTTGCCCTCATCACGTCACTTCCAAATCCTGAAAAACTCGGAAGTGAAGAATTTTTAGATGCAATTGCGGAAGAATATGCTATACTTTGAGACGTAAATGACTTGATATAGTTTTGGAGTTTTAAGATGATTCTTTCGGTACACGGATTATATAAGAGCTTTGATGGAAAGGACATCCTTAGGGATGCCTCTTTTCATGTGGAAAACAATGAGAAGGTTGCCATTGTCGGTATTAACGGAGCCGGCAAGACAACCCTTCTTAAGCTTATACTTGGGGAGCTGTCTCCCGATGACGGTGACGTTACTTTTGCAAAAGACGTGACCGTCGGTTACCTTGCCCAAAATCAGAACATCGACACGGAAAATACCATCTATGAGGAATTCAAAGAGGTAAAGAGAGAGGTTTGGGAGCTTGAGGATAGCATCAGAAACGCTGAGGAGCAGATGAAGCACCTTGAAGGTGATGAGCTTACTGCGCTTCTTGACAGATACACCAAGATGAATGAGGAGTTCCAGAGAAAGTCAGGCTATGCCTGGAAGAGTGAAGTCACAGGCGTTGCAAGAGGTCTTGGCTTTTTGGAGGAGGAGTTTGATAAAAAGATAAGCACTCTCTCCGGAGGTCAGAAGACGAGAGTGGCTCTGGGTAAGCTTCTTTTACAAAATCCCGATCTCATTATCCTGGATGAGCCCACCAACCATCTGGATATGAATTCAATCAGATGGCTTGAAAACTATTTGCTCAACTATAAGGGAGCGGTCATCATCGTATCCCATGACAGATATTTCCTTGATAAGATAGCAGATAAGGTGATAGAAGTGGAGAATTGCAGAGTTTCCTCATTTACGGGAAACTACTCCGATTATGCCATCAAGAAAGAGCAGAAAAGAGCTATCGAATGGAACGCCTACATCAAACAGCAGGCGGAGATTAAGCATCAGGAAGAAGTTATTGCCAAGCTTAAGTCCTTTAACAGGGAGAAATCCATAAAAAGAGCTGAGAGCAGGGAAAAGATGCTGGATAAGATCGAAGTCCTCGATAAGCCCGTGGACGTTAATGACAGCATGAAGATCACGCTAAAGCCTAATTGCGAGAGCGGAGGAGATGTCCTTACTGTAGAGGGGCTCTCTAAGTCCTTTGGTAACGAGAAGCTATTTGAAGGACTGGATTTTGAGATCAAGAAGGGCGAGCATGTGGCAATCATCGGCGACAACGGAACCGGTAAGACAACACTGCTTAAGATGATAAATCAGGCAGAACCCATTGATGCCGGCAAGATTACCTACGGCGTCAAGGTTCACGTGGGTTACTACGACCAGGAGCACCATGTACTTCATGATGAAAAGACTCTTTTTGAAGAGATATCAGACGCTTATCCGACACTTAACAATACTCAGATAAGGAACACTCTGGCTGCATTTCTTTTCACAGGAGATGATGTGTTTAAGAGAATCGGAGATTTATCCGGCGGCGAGAAGGGAAGAGTGAGTCTTGCTAAGCTCATGCTCTCTGATGCCAACTTCCTTATCCTGGATGAGCCTACAAACCACCTTGACATCACCAGCAAAGAGATCCTGGAGTCGGCTATTTCCGGCTACGAGGGTACTGTTTTGTATGTAAGCCACGACAGATATTTTATCAACAAGACAGCCACCAGGATTTTGGACCTCACCAGAGGAAAACTGGTGGGATACATAGGAAATTACGACTATTACCTTGAGCATGTAGATGAGCGTATGGAGAGACTCTTTGGTGAAAAGAACCTTTCCGGACCGGGATTTGCAGACAGCGCTTATAAGTATGAAGACTCTGCTGTAGCAAGCGAGGCTGAAAGCACAGATGAAGCAAAGCTATCATCGGGAGCTGACGACTGGAAAGCCCAGAAGGAGGCTCAGGCCAGAAAGAGAAAGCAGGAAGCTGCTCTTAAAAAGTGTGAAGAGGAAATAGAAAAGCTGGAGGCAAGAGATGCCGAGATCACTGAGCTTTTATCGGATCCTTCAATTGGAACAGATCTGGGAAGGCTCCGTAAACTCTCGGATGAGCAGAGCGATTTACAACAAAACCTTCAAAGACTCTACGATGAATGGGAAGAGCTCTCTCTCTGATGCACAATTTCCGATTGACCTCATATCCCAGCGAATATATAATAAATTTGATTTGGTTTAAACTAAGGAGATAGCGTTGAATCAGTTATATATTCCATTGTTATGGGAGCTGCTGCTCATTGTTTCCACTGCATTCTTGCCCAAGCAGACGCTGTACCTGTTCTTTGTATTCTACCTGGGTATTCTTTATTATTTTTATTATTTTTATAAGCAGTTTTCATTTAGAAAATTACATAAGAATTTCGGCAGGATAATCACTTTCTGGATTCCTGTTGTGCTTACATTTATCGGTCTCTACATCGCGGATTACTTAAAGACAGACGTCGTACCGGAGCTGTTTCCAACGGCCAAGCCCGGTGTGGTCCAGATAATCTATCACAATGAGCTTTTGCCGACACTGATGTATGCCATCATGATGATCGTACTTAAGCCCGTTGCTGAAGAGCTCTTTTTCAGAAAGGCTCTTATCAAGTTTGGAAGCAAGAAAAAGGTATTCGCCTTTACGGTTCTTTCTCTGCTACTGTGTGCACTGACACGTGCCCACGGACTTTTGGGGATAGCAGAGTGGGTACTTATGGCGCTGCCTGTTACCATAGCATATGTCGCTACAAGGAATATCTATATTTCCCTGATGGCACATGTCCTTTTTGAGTTCTATGACAACATATATTCAGTTGTTTACACTATTGCCAGGATATTTAACAGATAACCTTGCAATTTATGTAAAAATAAGCCCCTAATAACTTTCACAAGAGGAGAAAAGAGGAGAAACGTATGTTGGAGAAGTTATTCAAACTAAAGGAGCATGATACTACCGTCAAAAAGGAGATCATTGCCGGTGCTACCACGTTCCTGACCATGGCCTACATTCTTGCTGTTAACCCTAACATTTTGGGAACAGTTATGAATGCTAACGGTGTCTTTGTAGCAACAGCGCTTGCGTCTGCAATTGCTACATTCATTATGGCATTTCTTGCCAATTACCCTATCGGTCTTTCTGCAGGACTTGGACTGAATGCGTATTTCGCATATACAGTATGTCTTGGAGAACTTGCAGCTGAGGAAGATCCTTTCAGAATCGCTCTTACAGCGGTATTTGTAGAAGGTATTCTCTTTATTGTACTTTCATTCTTCAAGTTCCGTGAGCAGATCATCAACAGTATTCCACAGAACCTTAAATATGGTATTTCAGCCGGAATCGGTCTGTTCATTGCTTTTATCGGAATGCAGAATGCCCGTATCATCGTTGCTAACGATGCAACAGTAGTAGGCCTCGGAAGCTTCTCAGACCTTGATATGGTCCTTGCACTTATCGGACTTATTGTTATTGCAATTCTGGTTCACTACAACATAACCGGTGGTGTTCTTATCGGAATCATCGCTATCTGGATCGTAGGCATGATCCTTCAGGCAGCCGGTATCTACACAGGCGCTAATGTATTCCCTGATTTCTCAAACGGCCTTCAGCTTGGAGCAATCAAGGATACAGCATTTAAGCTTAACTTCGGATGGGCAGCAAGCCATCTTATTCAGTTCCTGGCAATCACATTCAGCTTCCTCTATGTTGACCTCTTTGATACAGTAGGAACAGTAGTAGGTGTTGCTGATAAGGCAGGACTCCTTGACAAGGACGGAAACCTTCCAAGAGTTGGTAAGGTATTCCTTGCAGATGCTGTTGGTACAACAGCAGGTTCACTCCTTGGTACATCAACAATCACAAGCTTTGTTGAGTCAAGTGCCGGTGTAGCAGCAGGCGGAAGAACAGGTCTTACAGCTCTTACAACAGGTGTACTCTTCCTTGTATCACTTGTACTTAGCCCTATCTTCCTTGCAATCCCTTCATTTGCTACAGCTCCTGCACTTATCTATGTAGGAATGCTCATGCTCATGAGTGCTGCTAAGATCAAATTTGACGGCGACATCGCTGATTCAGTAGGTGCTTACCTTGCAATCGTTATGATGCCTCTTGCATACTCAATCGCTACAGGTATCATGTTCGCAGTTATTGCATGGGTAATCCTTAAGGTTTGCACTAAGAAAGCTAAGGACGTTAGCCCTGTTATGTGGTGCGTATTTGTTTTGTTTGTTCTCAGAATTGCAGCTCTGGTAACAAATTTCCAGTAATTCGAATTTAGTTTTTTATAGGCCCGCTGTGTGTAGCAGCGGGCCTTTTATTATTTTTTCATAAAAGGTGTTGATTTTTTCCTCGAGATGATGTATTTTATCTTATGAATTTCAGATTTATTAGCAATTCTTTAAACAAACGCATTTTGATGCAGTCGTTTACAAATCCCAGTGACTAGTAATTGTAATGACAAGATATATGTAATAATAGGCGCATATAGCGCAGAAATGGAGTTATTTTGAGAGAAAAATATGAGACATTAAAACTCGGTGATCTTCGTGATATTGCGAAGAAGCGTGGAATCAAGGGCGCATCCGGAATGAAGAAGTCTGAGATAATTGATCTTATGTGCGAACTTGATGAGAAGGAAGCAGCTAAGGCATCTCCGGCCAAGAAGGCTGAGAAGAGCGAAAATGAGCAGCCAAGGGAGAAGGCACCTGTTCACAAGAAAAAGGTAGTTGTAACAACTAACAAAACAAATACATCTGCTGAGGAGCCTGCCAAGGAAGAAGAGCAGCAGCCTCAGGAGGTTGAAGATGGCGACAGTGCAGATGGAATCCTCGAGGTAATGCAGGATGGATATGGATTCATCAGATGCGAGAATTACCTTCCGGGTGAGAACGACGTTTATGTTGCGCCAAGCCTTATAAGGAAATTTAATCTTAAGACGGGAGATATCTTAAAGGGTATTTGCAGAGCCAAGAAAGAGAACGATAAGTTCGCAGCTCTTCTTCGTCTTGATACAGTAAACGGATACAAGCCTGAAGTTGCTATGGGCAGATGGGATTTCGAGAAGATGACTCCTATATTTCCCAATGTCAAGATTCCTCTTGAGCAGCCCGGATGCAGCGTAGCCATGAGAATTATGGATCTTATCAGCCCAATCGGTAAGGGACAGAGAGGTATGATCGTATCACCCCCTAAGGCAGGTAAGACAACACTTCTTAAGGATGTTGCCAAGTCAATCTTAAAGAGCAGCAGAGATATTCATCTCATCATCCTTCTTATCGATGAGAGACCTGAGGAAGTTACAGATATCAAGGAGTCTATCGAGGGACCTAATGCAGAGGTTATCTATTCAACCTTCGATGAGCTTCCCGAGCACCACAAGAGAGTTGCTGAGATGGTTATGGAGAGAGCCAAGAGACTTGTTGAGCACGGCAAGGATGTGGTTATCCTTCTTGATTCCATCACAAGACTTACAAGAGCTTACAATATCGTAGTTCCACCTTCAGGAAGAACTCTTTCCGGTGGTCTTGATCCGGCAGCTCTTCATATGCCTAAGAGATTCTTTGGTGCAGCCAGAAACATGAGAGAGGGCGGAAGCCTTACAATCCTTGCAACAGCTCTTATTGAGACAGGTTCCAAGATGGACGACGTTATCTACGAGGAGTTCAAGGGTACAGGTAACATGGAAATGGTTCTCGACAGAAAGCTTCAGGAAAAGAGAATCTTCCCTGCCATCAATATTCCTAAGTCCAGTACAAGAAGAGAGGATCTTCTTCTTACACAGGAAGAGCTCACAGCTATCAACAGCCTTAGAAAAGGCTTTAACAGCATGAAGGCTGATGAGGCAGTAGATCAGTGCATCAACCTCTTCTCCAAGACTCGCAACAATGTTGAGTTTGTAAGAATGGTTGAGAAGCAGATGAGATTCTGATAGCAAACAAATAAGCCCCGGGTCATACGACTCAGGGCTTTTATTATTTATGTGTTTAGATGTCTCTAAGGTCTAACAGATTTTCAATATCCTTGGCCTGTTTGGCCAGCCTCTCTTCCTGTTTGGCCTGGCGCAGTGTCTTGTCGGTTATGTGTTCAAGATTCTTTGGATCAAAGGGATTTGTGCCACCGGATGATATTGTGAGAGTTTTTGGTCTCTCCGGGATAAGCTCTTTTGCAATATCCTCGTCAACTTCCTTGATCTGCTGTTTCTCGGAAATCTCAGGATTGAGGTTGGTCTCGGGTACATTATCAAGTACAGGATGACCTTCACTCTTCTTGGACACCAAAAGACCAATAAGATCCACATTCAGATTTGAAATGCTGCAGCCGACAGCTCTTTTGCCTCCAATCTCGAAGTTCCTTACTACCTTGGTGGAGATTTCATAGTTGTGGAGAGTATCACCGTATCTGAACATTACATCTATATTGTCACCAATCTTAAGAATGGTTGAATCATCAACAAGAATAGAAATTCCTCGCATTGAGATATCGTGCACAATACAGTTCTTAAGGTCCATATTGTTGCCGTTTATTGAAATAAGGCCAAGCTTATCAATATAGAATCTCTCAGCCTTTCTGGAGTTCTCAGGCTCTAATTTGGAAGAACTCTTTATGAGATGGAAGTTACCATATCTGGTCTTTACAGGAGTAATGGTGGTGGACATGAATTTGTAAACACGTCCGTCGCGCTTATTCCTGATCTCTACGCTTGATGGCTCCAAAAACTGCATGTATTTTCCAAAGTATTCCATGGGCTTAACCAAAAGTCCTGCAGCCACGCCAAAAATAGCCTCAGTCATAAGAACTATGCTGTGCCCGTTGATGGCTGCGTGGATCTTTACTTCTGAACCATTGGAAATTTCACTGACTTTCATTGGAACAACCCCCATTACATGAATCTAAGATTATGATATACTGAACAGAGTAAAAAATCTAGCATCAGGAGCGATTATGATCAAAGAGAATCTTGAATTAGTCGAGAAAAATATAGTATCTGCCTGCGAGAAAGCCGGCAGAGACAGGAGTGAAGTGACACTGATCGCTGTAAGTAAGACCAAGCCCGTAAGTGACATAAGACAGGCAATGGACTGTGGTATTACAGTTTTTGGCGAGAATAAGGTCCAGGAGATCAAGGACAAGACAGAGGAGATAAAAGAGCCGCTTTCCTGGCATATGATAGGCCATCTTCAGGCCAACAAGGTAAAATATCTTCCCGGCAGAGTGTGCATGATCCACTCGGTTGACAATGTTAAGCTGGCTGCCGAGATAGAGAAGCAGTTTGCAAAGACTGATGAGGTA
The DNA here is from genome assembly GCF_000421405.1 of Butyrivibrio sp. NC2007. GTDB lineage: Bacteria > Bacillota > Clostridia > Lachnospirales > Lachnospiraceae > Butyrivibrio. The sequence goes on along the minus strand of NZ_ATWY01000010.1, from coordinate 72,239 downwards.
ATTGATGTTCTGATCGAAGTAAACATGGCGCAGGAGGAGAGCAAGTTCGGTTTATCTGCAGAGGAAGTGCCTGATTTTGTAAAAGAGATTTCACAGTACCCTCACCTTAACATAAGAGGCCTTATGACAATAGCACCATACACTGAGGATGCTGAGAGTAACAGAGTATATTTTAAGGGCCTTAGAGAGTTAAAAGACAGAATTAACGAAATGAATATCCCGGGTGTAAAAATGGATACTCTCTCAATGGGAATGACAGGAGATTACCAGGTGGCAATCGAGGAAGGAGCCACATTTGTCAGGGTTGGAACAGGAATTTTCGGAGAGAGGGACTATACACATATTATTAAATAAATATAAACGAATTTACACTAAAAAAGCCAGATAGTATAATAAATTTGTATACGTTTTGGCTTTTTATTTGCAGTTAATCAGGAAGGCATCTATGCTCAGAACAGTTCCTTTATCTAAGGCATTATCAATTGATCAATTGAATCATCTGATAGATACAGGGCATGTTTTTGTCACTCCTTTTGGACTAAACAGGACCTGTTATATTGTTGTGAATCATAAGCCGTTTATGGTTATAGCAACCGACATATCAATCAGGGGCGTCCAGCTCTCGGGCTCATGGTATACATGGGAAGAAGTTGAGGCTATGGGCGGAGTATACGACTCTGAATTTGAAGCTCTTAAGGCAATTGCCGGTGGAGCCTGATAATACTACTACGTCTTTTCTGGAGGCATAAATTTTGGATTACGTTTTTTATTATATAGAAGCACATCTTGCCTGTTTTTTCATTCTTGCTCTGATCTACTATAAGATCGTAAAAGCAGTTAATAAACAGGCATCTTCTATCTATATAGCCAGACTTATCGGAATACTAATGCTTTACTTTTTGGCAGAGATATTCTGGGTGCTGGTTGATGGACGGGTCATAAAATATTCGATAACACTGACATATTTGTCCAATGTTTTCACTTACATTTTAATAACGATGGTAACTTACAACTGGTTTATTGTCTCCGAGTCGCTTCAGGGAGACGGTATTGTAGAGGACAGGAAAAAGAGGCGTCTTGTCTTTATACCTGTTATCATATCTGCAGTTCTCTGCATAACAGCATTTTGGACAGGGCTTCTTTATTATGTCGATGACAGTGGAACACTGGTAAACGGAAGATTTTATGTGATTCTGGTCATCATTCCTTTTGGATATATGATCGCATCATCCATAAAAGCTTTTTCCAGATTTGCCAATAAGGATAAGTACGCCGAGAGAGGAATCTATCTGATGATAGGTATCTTCCCATTTGCTCCTATTGTATGTGGAATCCTTCAGGCTAGTTTCTGGAGAGTGCCCTTCCTTTGCTATGGAGCGGTAGTTGCAGTGCTTTATGTATATACAACTATCCAGGACAATATGATTTCCATTGATCCGCTGACTCAGACCAATAACAGAAATCAGATGTATAAATTCCTGATTAAGAAAATGAGAAATGAAGAGAGCGGAATGAGTCTGTTCCTTCTCATGGTTGATGTGGATAAGCTTAGAACAATAAATGACGCCTTTGGACACACTGAGGGTGACAGAGCACTCATCAGAGTTGCAAGTGCTATTAAGGACGCCTGTCAGGGCCCGAGAGGAAGAATGTTTGTGTCCAGATACGGCGGAGATGAATTTGTGATCGTGGCTGAGATGGCTTATAGGGCAGAAGCTACATATCTTGCGGAGCAGATAAAAAACAATATCAGAAGATTATCTGATATTGAAGGAGCACCCTATGATGTAAGCGTAAGCATAGGAATAGCACAGTATGACTACAAGGCTCCTGTTTCACTCCAGGCCTTTATTGCCAGGGCTGATTCTGATCTGTATCAGAACAAAAAGATGAACAATGCTTAAAATAAAGAGCTTATCAGACTTATTATGACTCCTGTAAGAATAAATGCTGCAAGTATTGAAATGGCATAGATGAATTTCATGCGTCCCATAGGTCTTCTCCTTAGATGGTTATGTTAAAACGTGATATACTTATAATAGTATATCAGATTGGAGGGGCATAGGTATGCAGATTTATGTATCCGGCAGTGTACTTAGAAGCGGTGACGGTTCCATTGATCATCCTTTCAAAACAATACAGGAGGCCGCTCAGGCAGCTAAAGCGGGAGATACTGTATTTGTGGCTCCCGGTATATACAGAGAATGGGTAAAACCTGTAAACTCAGGAACTGAGAAGGACAGGATACAATATATCAGCACGTCACGTGGGGAAGCAATCATCACCGGCGCTGAGCGCCTTTCGGGGTGGGAGAGCTTTGAGAACGTATGGCGTGTCAGGATTCCAAACAGCTTCTTTGGGGATTACAATCCCTATATCGATGAAGTCAGAGGGGACTGGTTCTTCCCTTCTGAACACAATCCACACACAGGCGATATATATTTAGACGGAAAGTCTATGTACGAGGTCTTTGACCTCTCTCTTTGCATGCATCCACATAAGGATAAGAGGTCCTGGGATCCCGATTTTTCAACTTATGTATGGTTTACAGCCCAGGAGGACGGTAATACCGTAATCTACGCTAACTTCCAGGGAAAAGACCCGAATGAAGAAAATGTAGAGCTCTCTGTCAGGAAGGCATGCTTCTATCCGGAAAAGACAGGTATAAACTATATAACACTCTGCGGATTTACCGTAAGATGTGCTGCCACCCAGTGGGCTCCGCCGACTGCTTACCAGGAAGGTATGGTAGGTCCTCACTGGTCCAAGGGATGGATCATCGAGGACTGCGAGATCTATGAATCAAAGTGCAGCGGAATATCTCTTGGCAAGTACTTCCAGAGAGGCAATAACAACAAGTGGTCCACTACCTTTGTAAAGATCGGAAGCCAGACTGAGAGAGATTGCATATGTCAGGCTGTAAATGAAGGATGGGATAAAGAGAGTGTCGGCTCGCATATCGTTAGACGCTGCGATATCCATGACTGTGGTCAGACAGGTATTGTAGGACATCTTGGCGGTGTTTTCAGTATCATTGAGGACAACCATATCCATCATATTAACAATAAGCATAATCTCGCAGGTGCTGAGATAGGTGGTATCAAGCTTCATGCAGCCATTGACACCATAATAAGGCGCAACCACATTGACCATTGTACCAGAGGACTCTGGCTTGACTGGCAGGCTCAGGGCACAAGGGTCACTCAGAACTTTATGCATGACAATGTTCCTCCGGAGGGTGCTATCATTGATAACAGCCTCTCACTTGGCGAGGATATTTTTGTTGAGGTTTCACACGGCCCTACACTTATAGATCATAACCTGCTTCTGTCACAGATTTCCTGCAGACTGAGCACACAGGGCCTTGCGTTTATACACAACCTGATCGCCGGATCATTTTCTTATGTTGGACAGGGAACTGATGATGGAACCAGAAAGATGACCACATCAAGGTTTACGCCTTACCATGTTCCTCACTCCACAAAGATTGCAGGATTTATGACAATCCAGCACGGAGATGCAAGGTTCTACAACAATATCTTTATTCAGCAGAAGGTCAGGCAGGATCTTTTGGATTTCTGCATTTCAGAAAACAGCGATACCATGGACCAGCACAACTTTATCTGCGGAACCTGCCCGTACAATAAGTTCCCGACGGCATCAGAGTATTTTGCCAAATTCACTAAGATACCGGCCTGGGAAGTAGGAAATGATATCTACTATTCATATCTGCCGGTATATACCGGAGGCAATGCCTACTACAACGGTGCAAGACCCTGCGATGGCGAGCTTGCTGCCCACGTTGATAAGGATCACAAGATCAGCTTATACCTTGATGAGGAGGATGGAAGATATACTCTTCACACAAACCTCTACGAGTATCTGCCAAGATCCTTTACTATGCCAATGAACACCGAGGCTCTTGGAATAGCTTTTGAGCCTGAGCAGAGATTTGAAAATTCCGATGGCAGTGCCATTATGTTTGATATGGACTACTTCGGAAGAAAGCGCGGAAGATTCCCTGTTGCAGGACCTTTTGAGGAGTGCAATACCGACAGGTTTACCGTTCAGACATCAGGCTTTGGACCATACAGGATCAAACATGCCGAAAGACCCAGGATCGAAGGCAAAAAAGATGAATTTGAAGATGTCAGAGAGGATGAGGAGCTGAGGGAAGACGTAGAGCCTTCAGTTTCTGAAGAAGTGCCGGAGACCGAAAAGGAGAGGGAAGACATACCTGAGCCCGAGTCCTTTGTCGAGGAGATCAATTCCAACATTATGCTCACAGGGTGCGATGGCGCCGGGATCTCTTTTCCCTTCGAAGGAAGCCTGTTCCAGGTAAGAGATATGTTTGTTAAGGGCAATGAAGTCTGGCTGTACGACGGCGTAAATGATAAGCTGGTAGAGCTTGACTGTGAGTACGGAATTTATCATACTTTAAAGAAGTGGTCTGTAGGAGCTCTGCAGTCCATAGATGTATCGGATGACCCTAACTGTGAGGGCTTTGTTCGCACGGCAGGAACACTCCTTTGCATCCTTAATAAGAGCATGGCCCATGACCCTGCAGATACCTGTGCTACAATTCAGGATAAGGTCAACTCCGGAATTGAGAGTAAAGGTATCAAGATGCGCTTTACCCCTAAGTACTTGAAGTTCATCAGGAACAAGAAGTTCATATCCCTGGAGGATGTTATCTACAGGATGAGCAAGGGCAATATGGATATAGTCACAGAGAGACTTGAAAAACTCTGATCAGAATAAAGAAAAAAGGTAATCAACGTTTATGGAGAGAAGAGCAAACTGGTATAAGCTCGACAATGCTGCGAAGATTGTACCTTCAACTGCAAAGGGAGCCAATACCAGAGTATTCAGACTTACATGCGAGCTGAAGGAGGAGGTTAATCCCGAAATCCTTCAGCAGGCGCTGGATGATACAATAGAGGAATTCCCATTCTTTAACTGTGTTCTTCACAGGGGAATTTTCTGGTATTATCTCGAGGACAGCAATTTAATGGCCAAGGTGGAACAGGAGCATACTCCTGCCTGCCTTCCTCTTTACATTCCCGGTAAAAAGAATCTTTTATACAGGGTCAACTACTTTAACAAGAGGATAAACCTTGAGATGTTCCATGTACTGGCAGACGGTACCGGAGCTTTCATGTTTTTTAAAAACCTTGTTACAAGGTACCTCCAGATAAGGCACAACCTCAGCGAGGACATTAAACCATCCGATGATTTTTCTGTGGAAGAGAAGAATGTGGATGCCTTTACAGACAACTACTCCAAGCAAAAAGGTCTTAAGCAGCTGGGAGAGATGAGATCCGTTAAGGCTTATCAGGTAACGGGAGAAGTGGATGACAATCTTTTGCCACACCTTCTTGAGGGCACTGTATCTGCGTCCAAGTTCCTCGATCTTGCCCACAAGTATGAGTCAACAGTAGGCGTTTTGTGTGTTGCACTGTACATAAAGGCTGTAATACAGGGCATGAACAGACATCAGATGAGAAGACATATCGTAGTCAGCGTACCTGTTAACCTGCGTCAGTTCTATAAGAGCGGAACAGCAAGAAACTTCTTTGGTGTCATCAATATTGACTATGATCCGAAGAACTATGACGGTGAGCTAAAGAGCATAATAGAGCCTGTTGCCAAGGACTTTAAGGAGAAGCTCTCATCTGAAAACATAGAAAAGACCATGAATTCCTACTCATCATTGGAGCATAACCTGGCGATCAAGATGGTTCCGCTTCCAATCAAGGACTTCACCATCGGAAGATTTGACAGGGCAGCCAAGAGGGGCGTTACAACATCTATGTCTAACCTTGGACAGATCAAGATGCCTCCGGAAGTTGCCGATTATATCGACAGATTCAGCGCTTTTATGACTGCTTCGTCTCAGCAGGTGTGTGTATGCACCTTCAAGGACAAGATGGTATTCGGCGAGGTTTCGCCCTTCAAGACTCATAAGACCATGCTTAATTTCTTCAGATGTCTCTCTGAGGAGGGAATTGAAATTGAGCTTGGAACCAATGATTACGATATGTACGAGGAAAAAGAGTAAATGCAGATTTGTCAGAAATGTAATGTGAAAATAAGAGGCAGAAAGGAATGCTGCCCTCTGTGCCAGGGAAGACTTAAGGAAGTCGAGGGAGATGACAACCCATCATTCCCAATTCTTGAAAAGAGAAAGATCAGCAATATCACTTTCCTTAAGATGTGTACTTTTTTGTTTATAGCATCGGAGATAATCTTTGGGGCTATCAACATAATGACAAAAGGAGAGTTCTCTTTTATAGGCCCTGTTATGTTGGGACTTTTTGTTGGGTGGATTGATGTTATAGCAACCATGTATCTTAGAAATAACCTTATCAAGGTCATAACCTTTGAGGTTGTCGTTGCAATTGTAGTTGATCTTTATATCGATATAAAGACCGGTTTCCATGGCTGGAGTGTCAATTGGATGATCCCAATGACACTGATAGGACTTGCCATCGCAACCAACATCATTGCGTGGGTGCTTAAACTTCGTCTTGACGAGTATATCCTGTACATTGTCCTTGATTTTGTAATGGCACTTGTTCAGATAATTTTTATCAGAAACGGCATGAATACTTTCCCATGGCCGGCAGTAGCAAGTATTATCACCTATATGATACTCATCGCGGCCCTGATAATTTTCAGATTCAGAGATCTTAAGAACGCATCGGAGAAGATGTTTAATATATGAGCATCAAGAACAGACTTAATAAAAACAACATCAAAAGAGGTCTTGTATTTGCCTCCAGAGCCGGGGATTTTGTAGAGAATTCCATAAGCAGAGCCATTGAGAATTCCGGAAGAAAGGCAGAGGATCTTCCAAAGGATCCCGAAAAGATGACATGGTACAGAGTACCGCTTGAAAAAGGACTTTCGGGGGATGGGTCAGAGTATTACATCTATGTAAAACTGGCTGATCCTGACAAGCTGTGCGTTTTTTTCTCGGGTGGAGGAGTGGCCTGGAATGAATATACCGCTGCAAGGCCTGTAACCGGTGGAAAAGTGGCAGCAAGACAGCCGAACTTTTACTGGAACAATCTAAGGCCTTTTACCCAGCTTATGAATATAAATGTCGGTATCACCGATATTAAGAACGAGGCCAATCCATTCAGGGACTGGAGCTTTGTTGTCATAACCTATGCAACGGGAGACTTCCACATCGGTAACCACGACTATCCATATAAGGCCGAGGATGGAAGCGGTGAGATACTTCATTTCCATGGCTATGTAAATTTCCTCGAGAGCATGAAGGTGGCAAAAGAGCTTTTTCCTGCGCCTTCACATCTTCTTATAGCCGGCAATTCCGCCGGTGCTTTTGCTGTGCCTGCTCTTGCGGGAGAAGTGGTGGATAACTATTATCCGAACGCAAGAAACATCACACTCTTTTCAGACAGTGGACAGCTCCTTTACAAGAAATGGCGCTCTACGGCCAAAAATATATGGCAGGCAAAAGAGAGCTTCTGGAAGCCTATTCATGGGGACAATATCACGCTGGAATGGTATAAGGATCTCTACAGTAAATATGGCGATAGATTCACTCTTTTATATTCGAGTTCAATTCATGACTATCTTCTGAGTGCTTATTATAACGACATAATAAACAAGAAGTACGAGACGGATGCTGATGTGCAGAAGGAATATTACGATCAGCTCTGTGAGATGGTTCGTCAGTTAAAAGAGATAACACCTCATTTTGGGATTTTCTTGAATGAATGGAAAATCCCGCTCATTACCATGGGCGGGACTGTACATTGCAGTGTGAGAGAACCTCATTTTACGCTGTTTACTCAAAACGGGATCTCTATGGCTGACTGGCTTAAAGATGCAGTTGAAGGAAAAGTCTATGATGTGGGACTCGACCTTCTTAAAAACTCTTAATCAATAAAGCACTTCTCGATAAGAGCTTCATACTCCTCACGAAGAGATTCAGGAATATCATATTCATCAAGAGCCTCTGTAACTGACCAGTGCTCATTAATCATCGAACGAAGAATGTTGCGGATGACACTAAGATCAAGCGCTTCCAATGTCGCAGCTGTTGTCATATCTCTACCTCCTCACAATACTTTTACATAACACTTTAACTACCATATATTGTAGTATAAAATATTCTATATACAAGTATTGACATTTAGATTTGAGTTACTTTTGTAAAATATGCACAGAAACTTGAGGGGACTTTCATGCATATAACTACAATTGCACTTATAACCTCAATTATTGGGCTTATCAGCTCGTTTTTTCTGGTGGGGATAATTCCGTCACTGGTGTCATTTATTATGGGCATAAGACTGATCATTGAGGAAAAGTCCATAGATATAGTAAGGATCCTGGCGATTTCCTTTGCGGGAATTCTGCTTCCAATTGTCATGTATCTGAACACCTTTGGACTGCATCTTCCGACACCGGATGAGGGCGGCAGAAATTTTTATCAGCAGATAATGATAAACAATTATTCAAATCTTGCCAAAGGCCTGGGGATCATTAAGGAAGAGAATACGCTTCTTGCAGAAGAAAACGTAAGTGATTCTGCCGGCGAGGAGATGACCTATTACACCAATACTCCCAAGACTCACAGCGAAGAGGCGGCAAATAGTGCCGGCGCTTTAGCATCTTCCGAAAAGCTTCCGGAGATATTTGAAAGTCTTGACAGTATTGCTCCTGCTGAAAGGAATAAAGGAGGAATAATCTCCATCGCGCCATCTGATGATGACATGCCATCCTACGGCGGACTTCCGGTGGGTACCCTTATAGTAGCCCAGTATTTCAGGGAGGATGATCACAATGCCAATCCGATCCTGGTTTTGCAGAACAAATCAGGAGATTTGTGCAGATATGAGTGTATCTTTACGGCCAGAGACAAGGATGGAAATGAGATGGCAATCTCCGAGAAGACCGTGGAGGTTGTAAGGGACGGAAGTGTCTTTGTCTTCGAGGGAAGATTTGACAAAAAGGACCTTGGCGGAGGCATTCCCGATGCCTTTGAGTTCTCTATATCAAAACGTGATCCTTATGAAAAAGACATGTCGACAGACGTGGCAGTCTATACCGCGGTAGAAGGCAACTCTGCAATTCTTACGGCGGAGAATAAGTCTGACAAAAAGGTCAAAGTGGATGCTTATGTTCTTTTCTTTGATGGAAAAGAGCTTGTGGACTGCATGTGGATGATTCCCCAGAACACCGATGAAGTGTGCCTTGAGCCGGGAAGTGCTGCTTCCATTAAGGGAGACGCCTATTACAGGTTTGATCATGTAGAGACGTTTTATACAGCTTATGAGGCTGTAGGTGAATAAAAGATTTAAATCTACTGCGCGTTATATTATAATAAACATAGATATTATTACGAAGACCATCAGGAGGAGACTATGGCACAGGAAAGAGAAGATCTGATACATTCATTGGCGAAATCAATGGGAGTGGGGGATGCACAGAAAGCAAAATATACTTCCAATAAGTTCAATACTGAGACAGGCGCAATGTATGCAAATGGCCATGCGATTCCCAGGGGAACAATAGAGCAGGCTAAGGTATATTTTACAAATCAGTACAGAAAGATTGCTGAAAAAGATGACGAGGGAGCCAAGGAAATGGCTATGCTCTATGAAGTGGCAGTTGAAGCCATAAATATGATGGTTGAAAACACAAATGCACCGGCAGACAGACCTCAGGTTTAATACCTGAGGTTTTTATTTTGACTTTTGATATTTCTGACAATGATGTCAATTATTGATGCTTATGCGCATTTTGTCAACTAAATGCTTTAATGCTTTAAAGCGTGTTGTGCATAATTTATACTTTTTGTATTGTATTATGCCGAAAATTGTACAATATATTTGTTAAATAGTACAAAAAATAAAAAAAGTATAAATAGGGCTATTGCAATTTGCACAAATAAGAGATATGATGATTTTGTCGTAAAGAACTGACCGACAGTCGATTCGAAGAGTTTTGATTTTTGGAAGTTTGAAACGGTGACAGAATGAACGAGACATCCTGGTGTACATTAAAATTAATAGAGAGCCTTGAGAAAAGAGTAAGGGTTAAATGAGGGGGAACCTCATTTTACTTTGTTTGCTCTTTTTTTATTTATCAAAATAGAAATGAAAAACCGAGAATTTATTAACAAAATAGAGTCCAACCCTATCATCGCAGCAGTTAAAGATGATGAAGGACTTGAGGTGGCTCTGACAGAAGACATTGAGATCATATTTGTTTTGTATGGAGATATATGCAGCATACCGACCATAGTCGACAAGATCAAGAAAGCCGGTAAGGTCGCAATGGTGCATGTGGATCTGATAACAGGACTTAATAACTCCAAGGACGTATGTCTTGACTTTATTAAGAACAACACAAAAGCAGATGGGATCATCACCACAAAGAGCAATCTCATCCAACATGCAAGAGAACTTGAGCTAAATACAGTGCTGAGATATTTCATACTTGATTCTCTGGCACTGCAGAACATAGAAAAGCAGGCAAGAAGCCCCGGAATAAAACCTGATATTATCGAGTTTTTACCGGGCATAGTTCTTCCGAAGATGATAAAGCGGATCAACAAGGTCAGCAGAGTTCCGATTATAGCCGGGGGGTTAATAGCGGACAAAGAAGATGTGATGAACGCACTGGATGCCGGGGCACTTGCAATTTCCACCACCAATCATGATGTGTGGGAGCTTTAAAGAGAAGTTAAAGCGAAGGGGCTTTAATAATATTATTTCTTTCACAAGAAAAAGGAGGGTTAAGTAATGGCAAAGTACGTTATGGCGCTGGATGCAGGTACAACAAGTAACAGATGTATCCTGTTCAACGAGAAGGGTGAGATGTGCTCTGTTGCTCAGAAGGAATTCACACAGTATTATCCTCAGCCCGGTTGGGTAGAGCATGATGCTAATGAAATCTGGCAGACACAGCTTTCAGTTGCTCGTGAGGCTATGGCTAAGGTTGGTGCAACCTACACAGACATCGCAGCAATCGGTATCACAAACCAGCGTGAAACAACAATCGTTTGGGAAAGAGCTACAGGTAAGCCTGTATATCATGCTATCGTATGGCAGTGCCGTAGAACAGCTGATATGAAGCAGGAACTTATGGACAAGTATCCCGGAATCGACAATGCAGCTTACAACAAGACAGGTCTTGTATTCGATCCTTATTTCTCAGGAACAAAGCTTCGTTGGATCCTTAACAACGTAGAAGGTGTTCGTGAGAAGGCTGAAAAGGGTGAGCTGTGCTTCGGTACTGTTGATTCCTGGCTTATCTTCAAACTTACAAAGGGTAAAGTACACGCTACTGATTACTCAAACGCATCAAGAACAATGATGTTCAACATCAACACTGTTGACTGGGATAAAGAACTTTGCGACCAGCTCGAAGTTCCTATGAGCATGCTTCCAAAGGCACTTCCTTCCAGCAGCACAGAGTATGGTGAGTCAGATCCTGAGTTCTTCGGCGGACCTATCAAGATCGCCGGTGTAGCAGGTGACCAGCAGGCAGCTCTGTTCGGACAGACCTGCTTCGAGTCAGGAATGGCTAAGAACACATACGGAACAGGATGCTTCATGTTGATGAACATCGGCACAAAGCCTCAGTTCCCTAACAACGGACTTCTTACTACTATCGCTTGGGGTCTCGACGGAAAGGTTGAGTACGCTCTCGAGGGTTCAATCTTCGTAGCAGGCGCAGCTATCCAGTGGCTTCGTGATGAGGTTAAGCTCGTTGATACATCACCTGATTCTGAGTACTTCGCAACTCAGGTTCCTGATACAAACGGATGCTACGTAGTTCCTGCATTTACAGGACTTGGTGCTCCTTATTGGGATCCTTACGCACGTGGAGCTATCACAGGACTTACACGTGGTGTTAACAAGAAACATATTATTCGTGCAACTCTTGAGTCACTTGCTCTTCAGACCAACGACGTTCTCGGAGCAATGGAAGAGGGTTCAGGAATCAAGCTTGCAGCTCTTAAGGTTGACGGTGGTGCCTGCAAGAATAACTTCCTTATGCAGTTCCAGTCAGATATTATCAATGCTCCTGTACATCGTCCTGTATGTGTTGAGACAACAGCTATGGGCGCATCTTACCTGGCAGGTCTTGCAGTTGGCTTCTGGTCAAGCAAGGAAGATGTTATCAAGAACTGGGCTATCGACAGAGAGTTTGAGCCTTCAATGACAGAAGAGGCTCGTGCTGAGAAGCTTAAAGGCTGGAAGCAGGCTGTTAAAGCAACTCTTGGATGGGCTAAGGGCTGATACATATTAACTTAAGTGAGGAAAAAAATCACATATAAAAGGGGGTATTTATTATGAGCATTTATTTAGGCGAGTTTATCGGAACACTTATTCTGGTACTCCTCGGAGATGGCGTTTGCTGTAACGTATCACTTGAGAAGTCAGGATTTAAGGGCGGCGGAGCTGTTCACATCCTTATCGGATGGGGAATGGCAGTTATGGTTCCGGCATTTGCAATGAGCAACTTCACAGGATGCCCTTCAGCATTCAACCCTGCAGTTACAATTGGTATCGCTATCAGAAGCGGTGACTGGTCAACAGTTGCAGGACAGATTATTGCTCAGATGCTCGGCGGCTTCTGCGGCGCAGCTATCCTTATGGTTCTCTACGGAGATCACATCAAGGCTACAGCTAATGATGATGTTGTTCGCGGATGCTTCTGCACAGCACCTTCAATCCCTAACCAGGTTCTGAACTTCCTTTCAGAGTTCTGCGCTACATTCATCCTTGTATTCACACTGGCTCTGATCCCTGCTGGCTCAGACCGCACTGTATGGGTTCTCGTATACGGCGTAATCGTTGCATGCGGTGCTTCCTTCGGTGGACTTACAGGATACGCTATGAACGCAGCAAGAGATACAGCTCCTCGTATTGCTTATCAGCTCCTTGCTCCTAACTTCGGCAAGAAGAACGGCAACTGGGGTTATGGCTGGATCCCTGCAGTAGCTCCTATCTGCGGCGGTATCGTTGCATCTCTTCTTTACAACGTTCTTGCAGGCGCTGGAATGTTTGGCTGATTTAAATGCTAATCGAATAGGATTCGTGCTTGCACAAAGACCAAATAGTAGTATCATAGAATTAACTTTATATTGAACGGGAGGCGAGAGTGAGCACATATACTGTGGGGAACACAGTTTGCTTTCTCTCGCCTTTTTCAAGTTTAGGGTGTATCCCATGCCCAATGAAAAAAGGAGATTATTATGTTGTACGATGTGATCGTAATCGGAGCCGGTGTTACCGGGTCTGCAGTCGCAAGAGAGCTGTCCCGTTATGAGACAAATGTCTGCGTACTGGAGAAATGCGAAGATGTTTGTGAGGGAACATCAAAAGCCAATTCCGCTATCGTTCATGCCGGATTTGATGCAGCTGAAGGCTCGCTTATGGCCAAGCTCAATGTCAGAGGCAATGAAATGATGGGTGATCTTGCAAAAGACCTTGATATTCCGTTTAAGAGAAACGGAGCAATGGTCGTATGTATCCACAAGGAAGCTCTTGATGGACTTAAAGACCTCTATAACAGAGGTATTGCCAACGGAGTTAAGGAACTTAAGATCCTTAACAGAGAGGAAGCTCTTGAGATGGAGCCAAACCTTTCTGAGAACGTTGAGGGAGCACTCTGGGCTCCTACAAGCGGAATCATCTGTCCTTTCGAGCTCAATATTGCTATGGCAGAGAATGCCAACATGAATGGCGTTGATTTCCGTTTCAATACAGAAGTTGAAGATATTAAAAAAGGTGAAGACGGCAATTGGCACTTAAGGACTAACAACGGCGAGTATGTTGCAAGATACGTTGTTAATGCTGCAGGTGTATATGCTGATACAATACATAATATGGTAAGTGCAGACAAGATCCATATTACACCAAGAAGAGGAGACTATTGTCTTCTTGATAAGACTGTTGGCGGACATGTTAAACACACGATCTTCCCTCAGCCCACAAATCTTGGTAAGGGTGTTCTTGTTTCACCTACAATCCATGGCAACCTTATTGTTGGACCTACAGCTGTGGATATTGAGAACAAGGAAGGCAACAACACAACAGCAGCCGGCATCGATGATCTTATTGCTAAGGCCGGTGATCATGTAAGAAATCTTCCTATCAGAAATGTCATCACATCCTTTGCTGGACTTCGTGCCCACGAATCACATCACGAGTTCATCATCAAGGAAGTTGACGATGCGCCACACTTTATTGACTGCGCAGGCATTGAGTCTCCCGGACTTACAAGTAGCCCTGCTATCGGCGAGATGGTCGGCAACATGATGAAGGATATGATGGGACTTAAGGAGAAGGCTAACTGGATCAGCACTCGTAAGGGTGTTAAGAAGACTGAAGGCCTCTCAGTAGAAGAGAGAAATGCTCTTATTAAAGAGAATCCCGCATATGGTACCATCATCTGCAGATGCGAATCCATCACAGAGGGTGAGATCCTTGATGCGATCCACAGACCACTTGGCGCAAGAAGCCTTGATGGCGTAAAGCGCAGAACAAGAGCGGGCATGGGAAGATGCCAAGCTGGTTTCTGCTCACCGAGAACAATGGAAATCCTTCACCGCGAACTGGGTATTCCTTATGAGAAGATCACAAAGAGCGGCGGTAAGTCAAACATTGTCCTTGAGAGAACAAAAGGGGAGGTAAGCGGGTCATGAAGACATATGATATCGTAATAGTAGGCGGCGGCCCTGCCGGACTCGCAGCAGCTGTAGCAGCCAAGGAAGCCGGCAATGACAGCATCCTTATTCTCGAGAGAGACCATGAGCTTGGTGGAATCTTAAATCAGTGTATCCACAACGGATTCGGACTTCATACCTTTAAGGAAGAGCTCACAGGTCCCGAGTATGCATATCGTTTTATCAAGCAGGTTCTTGATCTTGGTATTGAGTATAAGCTAAATACCATGGTTATGGACATCGCTGCAGACAAGACTGTAACAGCCATGAACAGAGAAGACGGAATGTTCCAGATTCCTGCCAAGGCAGTTATCCTTGCAATGGGCTGCAGAGAAAGACCTCGTGGAGCCCTGAACATTCCGGGTTATCGTCCTGCAGGTATTTTCTCAGCAGGTACTGCACAGAGACTTGTAAATATTGAAGGCTACATGCCCGGTCGTGAGGTTGTAATCCTTGGATCCGGTGATATCGGACTTATCATGGCCCGCAGAATGACCTTCGAAGGCGCCAAGGTTAAGGTTGTAGCAGAGCTTATGCCTTACTCAGGCGGCCTTAAGAGAAACATCGTTCAGTGTCTTGATGACTACGGAATTCCTCTTAAGCTCTCACATACCGTTGTTGATATAGAGGGAAAAGACCATGTAACAGCCGTTACAATCGCTGAGGTCGGACCTGACAGAAAGCCTATCCCCGGAACAGAAGAGAGATATACCTGTGATACACTCCTTCTTTCCTGCGGACTTATTCCTGAGAATGAGCTCTCAAGATCGGCCGGCGTAACAATGAACCCTGTTACATCAGGACCTGTTGTTAACGAGTCTCTTGAGACCAACATCCCCGGTGTATTTGCCTGCGGTAACGTTCTTCACGTACATGACCTTGTTGACTATGTATCTGAGGAAGCTAAGAGAGCCGGACAGAATGCTGTTAAGTACATCGCTGACGGATGTAAGGAAGCTGAGGGTGCAAATGTTATTGAGCTGTGTGCTACAGACGGCGCAAGATACACAGTACCAAGCACCATCAACAAAGACAGAATGGATGACCTTCTCACAGTAAGATTCAGAGTAGGTGATGTTTATAAGAATTCCTTCGTAAGTGTATACTTCGATGATGAGAGAGTAATGCACAACGAAAAGAGAATCCTGGCACCCGGTGAGATGGAGCAGATCATTCTTCAGAAAAAGAAACTCGATGAGTATCCAAATCTTAAGAAGATAACTGTAAAGATAGAAAAGGAGTAAGGCTTATGGAAACCAGAGAATTAACATGTATCGGATGTCCTATGGGGTGCCTTGTTACAGTTACTTTGGATAATGGAGAAGTTAAAGAGGTAACAGGTAACACATGTGCCAAGGGCGATATTTACGCCAGAAAAGAAGTGGTCAATCCCACAAGAATTGTTACCAGCACTGTTAAGATCGTAGGCGGTGACAAGGAGAGAGTTTCTGTTAAGACTGCAAACGACATTCCAAAGAGCAAGATCTTTGAGGTAATGAAAGACATTGATGCAGCAGAGGCTAAGGCTCCTGCCCACATCGGTGATGTTCTTATAAAAGATGTTGCCGGAACAGGCGTTGATGTAGTTGCTACAAGAAATGTAGAAGCAATTTAAAAAAGCTATTGCAACTTTTATGTGATAGGAATAGAATACAAGGTGTACTAGTTCAGATAGTACACCTTGTATTTTTTGTGCAGAGCACTTGTCGGGGATAAGCAAAACGTGGAGGTTACCATGAATTTGATCGACTACCAGGATAGCAGGCCTATCTACGAACAAATTGTTGAAAACTTCAAAATGCAGATCTACAAAGGAATCCTTCAGGAGGGGGACCAGATGCCCTCAGTAAGAAACCTTGCTGTGGAGCTTTCCACCAATCCCAACACAGTCCAGAAGGCCTATGCCGAGCTGGAGAGACAGGGATTTATTTATACAGTGAAAGGCAGGGGGAACTTTGTAAAAGGAGGGGACATTCTTTTAGAAGGCAAGAAGTCTGAACTGGTAAAAGAGATAGTTGAGCTCTTTACAGAAGCCCACGAAATAGGGCTTTCACTGGATGAGCTTGTTGAGGAGATAAAAAAGCATTTGGATAAGCTTGGGGAGGGTAAGCATGATTGAATTACTGAATCTTGAAAAATCATTTGACGACATAAAAGCTGTCAATCGTGTTTCACTAAACATCTTAGACGGTGAGGTCTATGGACTGGTCGGAACCAACGGTGCAGGAAAGAGTACGATACTCAGGATCATATCAGGAGTAATCAAGCCGGATGAGGGAATTGTTCTGGTGGATAAGAGACCTGTTTACGATAACCCTGAGGTTAAAAGAGATGTCTTTTACATATCAGACGATCAGTACTTTCTTCCGAACTCAACTCCTGAGGAGATGGCAGTATACTACGAGAACATTTATCCCGGCTTTGATAAACTGAGATTCTATAAACTATGCAGCGGATTCGGGCTGGATGTAAAGAGAAGGATAAACACTTTCTCAAAGGGTATGAAGAAGCAGGTTTCAATTCTTCTTGGAATCTGTGCTGGAACAAAGTATCTTTTGTGCGATGAGACCTTTGACGGCCTTGATCCGGTTGTAAGGCAGGGAGTTAAGAGTCTTTTTGCCGGAGAGATGGCTGACAGAGGACTGACACCGGTTATCGCTTCCCACAACTTAAGGGAGCTTGAAGATATCTGTGATCACATAGGTCTTCTTCACCAGGGCGGAGTGATCCTCTCGGAAGATATTGAGGATATGAAGATCAAGATGCAGAAGGTACAGTGTGTATTTGCTTCGGAGGAAGATGAAAAGAAAGCACTTGAAGGCCTCAATGTTCTTCTTCATGAGACCAGGGGAAGACTTCACACCATCACAATAAGAGGTGAGAGAGAAGAGATAGAGAGGGCCTTTGGCAGAGGCAATCCAATCTTCTTTGAAGTTTTGGCACTTTCATTGGAAGAGATCTTTATCAGTGAAACGGAGGTAGTTGGGTATGACATCCGCAAATTTGTCCTTGGGTGAGAAATTAAAGAATCACAGAACATATTTAAACAGGACCCTTTGGTCCGGATATATAGCACTTCCTTTTTTGGCAGCATATTTTATTCTTGGCGTTATCATGATGATCTCAAGGACCATCAATTATGCAGCAAGATATAACCAGAGTGATGCTGTGCTGTATCAGGAAAAGCTAAGAGCAGTTTCGAGAGTACTCGGCGTTGAACAGTTTGGATTTGTTATTGTCATCGGTATAGCTGTTATGTTCGCTCTTCAGGGCTTTTCATATGTGTTTGATACCAGCAAGCTGGACTTTTACTTAAGCCAGCCTACTACCAAGGCACAGAGGATTGCCAAGAATTATTTCAATGCGATCACATCATTCCTGATCATGTATGTAGGGTGCGAAGCTATTGCGCTTATTATTGCAGCATGTATGGGAGCAGTCGGCAAGTACCTGTATCTGTCGGTTCTTATTGAGACCATAAGAGCATTTAACCTGTTCTTTGCTTTTTACAACATAACAGTTCTGGCAGTGATGTTAAGCGGAAGCCTTCCGATTGCAATTCTGCTGACCGGATGCTTTGCTTTTATATCAATACTTTTTGCAGGAGAGCTTTACTTCTTTAACAGCATGTTTTTTGCTACTCACAGCTCGATGCAGCCATTTAAAGCATGGTTTTCTCCTTTATATGACAGATTTGGAATTTATATCTCTCTTGTTGAAGAACAACGATCATCATATGCGCTTATAAGTCATGAGTATATAAGCGGTGTTATTGCAAGGATACTTCCTAAAGAGATCGACACCCTTGTAACCGGACTTATTGCATTTGTTTTTGCTCTTATCTTTGCAAAAATGAGACAGGCAGAGTGGGCTGGAAAGGGTATTGTTATAAGGCCTTTCAGATGGCTTGTCAAGATCGTGGTATGTGTTGCAGCAGGCCTTGGAGTGGGATACATCGTATATCTTGTATATGAGACTGTGTGGTCACAGAAGCTCTTTACTCAGATGTGTCTGATAATGGCTCTGACTACAATCGTTACCGGATGCATTGCCGAAGTAATCCTTGAGGGAAATATCAGGAGAGTATTTAAGGGCAAGTGCCAAACTATTATGGCTCTGGCAATAGTACTTTTGATATTCACTATCTACAGAGGAGACCTTCTTGGATTTGACAGCTATGTACCTGCTGCTGACAAGATTGAGAGCTGCGCTATCGTAAACAATGCAAGGGCATTTAATCTTTACAGTGTATTGGCTAACGGCAGTATTTATGATGAAGAACTGATGACCATAACCAATACGGAAGATTTCGTAAAGATCGCATCCGCCGGAATGGAAAACAGAAAGCTTCAGAAAAAGAATTATGATGACAATATTTACGATTCCATGGGCTATGAACTTGAAATTGTCTATAGATTAAAGAACGGCAGAAAGGTTTACAGATACATTACCGTTCCCTATGACACAGTAAACGAAGAACTGGCAAGGATAGTTGACAGCGAGGAGTTTAAGAGAGGATATTTTGATATCTTTAACGATGGAATTGTAAGAGAGCTTGATGTTCCTTCTCTCCATAATCTTGTCTATGATTCTATGGGCGCATCAGAGAGCACCAGGAATTTCTCTTATGAAGAGTTTAGTGAAGCTTATAGAAAAGACATTCTGGACAACTACAGTTTTGAATACGCAAGTAAGAACATGCCTATAGGATGCGTGAACTATGAAGGTAACAGCGAGAATTACGTATACGGAAGCATGGATGTGTTTGAGACTTATACCAATACAATAGATTACCTTAAAAAGCTTGGCATTTATATCGACTATAAGATTGATGCCTCAGATGTAAGAGAAATCAAGGTTAACAACTACTACCCGGGATATGACCTGGAAACCGAATCAATCAGCGACCCGGATCCAAACGTTGAGACTTCTCACGCGACCTATACGGATCCTGAGCAGATAAAAGAGCTTTTGGAGGCATCGGTGTACAGTAATACATATAATCCCTGGTTTGACTATCGTCTGTTTAATGATCAGTATTCGGTTGAAATACTAAGAGACGGTAATTACCAGTATTCGAGCTTGTATTGCTCAATTCTAAAAGGGAAGGTTCCGCAGTTTGTTAAAGAAGATACCAACTAAATTTAAAAGCCTTTCCGCAAACAGGAAAAGAAGACTGGTTTCATGGGCATTCTTGTTGCCATCCCTGCTTGGAGTTCTTCTGTTTTTTGTAGCTCCCTTCATAGTGGTCATCTTTTATTCGGTGATTGATAACCCGATCAGGATGAACTTTGTGGGACTTAAGAACTACGTCAATGTATGGAACAATGCGGCATTTAAACAGGCAGGCCTTAATACACTGCAGTTTTCTGTGGTGGCAGTGCCTTTGGCAGTTGTGCTATCACTGTTTTTGGCGGCGGTGATGGAATCAAGAATACCGGGAAAGAGCTATTTCAGAACGAGCTTCTTAAGCCCTCTTATGGTTCCTATCGCATCGGTAGTACTTATCTGGCAGGTGCTGTTTAACTATAACGGACTGGTCAATGATTTCCTCGGGAAATTCGGAATAGCCAAGACAGATTTCCTTAAGTCGGACAAAGCTATGTACGTTATCTTAGCTCTTTTCCTGTGGAAGAATCTTGGATATAACATGATCCTGTTTATGGCAGCTCTGGCCAGTATCCCCAAGGACCTTTTGGAGGTGGCGGCCTTGGAGCATGCCAATAAATACCAGATTTTCTGGTATATAAAGGTGAGATACATGTCCTCCACGATCTTATTTGTGGCCATCATGTCCCTTATTAATTCCTTTAAGGTATTCAGGGAAGTGTATCTTATGACGGGAGATCACCCTTACGAAACGCTATATATGCTTCAGCATTTCATGAATAATACCTTCGCTTCGCTGGACTATCAGAAGCTTTCAGCTGCAGCGATCATAATGTTTATTGTGGTCTCAGCCCTGGTCTTTGTGATGTTAAAGGTAGAAAACTTGTATGGAAGGGATGTTGAAGGCTGATGAGACAGCTGACAAGGCCATTACTTAGAGCCTATAAACGAAAAAAGAGAATAAATGATCTTAAAACAGTTATTGTAACTACGGCTGCAATAGTTTTTGCTATCATTTTCCTGATGCCAATCATACTCACTGTTACAAACTCCTTTATGTCGGCATCGGAGATAGCTTCAAACTATGGAAGTATATTTGCGACTACTGAAAAGGGCGGGAAAGTATTTGTGTCAAACAAAGTAAACCTAAAGCTCATACCCGACATGATAACCTTTGCGCAGTACATTTCAGTTCTTTTCAAGAGTCCACAGTATCTTTTAAAGTTTTGGAATTCAGTGTTCTACACACTTCCCATTGTAGTAGTGCAGCTGGCTATTGCAGCGCTTTCTGCCTACGGCTTTTCAAGGTACGACTCTAAGGCTAAAAGAGCGATATTTTTTGCTTATATCATTATCATGCTCATGCCTTATCAGGTTACACTGGTACCAAACTTTCTGGTATCAAAATCTTTGGGGCTTTACGGCACCAAATGGGCTATACTGCTTCCGGGATTCTTTAGTCCCTTCGCTGTCTACCTTCTTACGAAATTCATGAGAAGGATACCTACTGAAGTTATGGAGGCAGCAAGGGTCGACGGTGCAGGCGAGTGGATGATCTTTTCCAGGATATGCCTTCCGCTGTGTAAGGGAGGTCTGGCATCCATAGCCATTCTGATATTTTTTGATTATTGGAATATGGTGGAACAGCCACTGGTTCTTTTACCGGATTCGGATATGCATCCGCTCTCGGTATTTTTGTCCAGGATAAACACAGGGGAGATAAGCCTGGCATTTGCTGTGGCGGTGATATATCTCATTCCGCCGCTTCTGATATTTTTATATGGAGAAGATTATCTGGTAGAGGGAATTTCTTACCAGGGAGGAATCAAGGGTTAATTTAGTTTACGGGAGAGTTTTGTTATGTCAGAAGAATTTGTAATAAGAGAAAATATGGGTGAGTCCGGAGATGATAAAAAGGATTCCGGCAGAAACAGAAAGGACATGGTGAAGAACTTTGCCATAGCTTTTTTGTCAATCATGCTTATCCTTACATTTTTCTCCAACACCATCATGAATTATTCGCTGCCTCAGGTGGCGACCCAGCAGATAACAAGCGGAACCATTTCTCCTCAGATCAGAGGTACAGGAACCGTATCTGCCGAGGATCCTTATAATATCACGGTAAAAGAGACAAGAAAAATATCGGGAGTGGCGGTCAAGGAAGGTGCTCACGTGGAGATGGGAGATGTCATCTACTATCTTGAGGACAAGGAGTCACAGGAGCTTATGGATGCCAAGGACAAACTCGATGAACTCGAGCTTTCATATGAGCAGTCGCTGTTCTCCGGTGATGTTCCAAATGATGTCATCACAAACGTAAGAAGTGGCAGGAAAACCACTTATGATACATATCAGGCTGAGCTTGCAGCTGCAACAGACAGATACAACAATGCCTTAAATGCGGACAATGCTGCTCAGGCAGACATAGATTATGTTACCCAGAAGGATAACTATGATTCAGCCGGCAATTCTTATAATGCTGCAACACCGGGCTACAGCATTGCGCAGCTCAACTATGAGCTTACAAAGGCTCAGAACGAAGGAAATGACGACAGAGTACAGGAACTTGAGAATCAGATCGCAGAGCTGACAAAAGACAGCTCACAGCTTCAAAACTACGGAACACAGCAGAATCTTAGCTATGATCAGAAGCTTGCCCAGCTTTTCCAGACAAAGGCTAAGACCGCAGCAGAGCTTAAGGCTGCTGAACTGGAGAAAACAAATCTTTTAAAGAGCATCAATACCGAGATAAGTCTCTGCCAGATGAGAGACAAGATCAGTGAGCAAAGAGACCTGGTTGCAAAGCTTGAAGCTGAGTCAGTCGGAGCATCCGTTAAGACTCCTGTTGCCGGAACTGTATCAAGTCTTTCAAAGGTTTCCGGTGAGTCAACTTCAGCTGATGAGACAATAGCAGTTGTCCAGGTTGACGGAAAAGACATGACAACAAGCTTTTCAGTTACCAATGCCCAGGCTCAGAAGCTTAAGGTCGGTGATGCTGCGAAGCCTCAGAATATCTGGCAGTACGGGGATGACTTTAAGGCAACTCTCACTTCCATCAGAAATGATAAAACAGATCCGGGAAATAAGAAGCTTCTTACCTTCAAGCTTGAGAGTAAGGACATTGCTCCCGGACAGAGCATATCACTTGCCATCGGCGAAAGAGCTGTTGAGTACGATCTCATCGTTCCAAACAGTGCGATCAAGACAGACAGTAATGGTAAGTTCATTCTTGTAGTAAAGAGCAAATCAAGCCCTTTGGGCAACAGATACATGGCATCAAGAGTTGACGTCACAGTCAAAGCTTCTGATGACAACAATACAGCCATTGCTGCTGCGGTAGAAGGAGATGAGTATGTCATCACAACTGCTACAACACTTATAAAGGCCGGAGATCAGGTGAGGCTTTCAAACGAGTAATGAGTTTTGACGGATTAAAAGAACAAACAGTTAACTTTATAAAGAAAAAAGCTTTCATCATAATACTGAGTGCTGTATTGCTTGTCATATACATGCTCATGGGACTTGTTTCAACTCATATAATAAATGGTCTTCCTGAACAGCAACTTGCAGATAGATGGTCGGATGAGATGAATATGGCTCAGGTTAGTATCTTTGTGACACAAGATCAGCTTGTTAAGGAAGAAGACCTGAAGAAATTCACCTATCTTCTTGAAAAAAAGCTCGTGGAATCCGGTGTTGTGAGTGAAGAGGACGAAGATGCAGAGCAAGGTAAAAATCCTCAGATCATTGATACAATAAATATCGATGATATGAACAAAGAAGAGGAAGAAGAGCAGAGTATGCCTCAAAAGACACCTCTTCAAGAGCTTTACGACATCGCGTACTGCGCCCAGGGCAAGGTGAACCTGAAGTTTGAGAACAGAACAGCTGACAGAGCTTCTGCAATCGGAGTGGGAGGAGATTTCTTTTTGTTCCATCCCATGACCTTTGTGTCCGGATCCTATTTCTCAGGAGATGACCTGATGAAGGATGGCATTGTCATTGATGAAGAGATGGCATGGCAGCTCTTTGGATCCACAGACATCATTGGAGAGTGTGTTGAGATCGAAGGCATTCCTCACTACGTAGAGGGTGTTGTAAAGAGGGATAAAGGCAGGATTAAAAAGGCTGCCCAGCAGGATACCAGCTATGTTTATATGTCCTATGACTCTCTGTCCAAGTATGGAACGATCCTCAGTGGAGTAACCGAGGAACATGATGTTTCCGAGGACGGAACCACTGCGAAGTCAGGAGGCATTACCTGCATTGAAGTAGTATGTCCCAATCCCGTAAGGGGACTTGCTGCCAAGATATGTAAGGAGAGTCTTGGAATCGGTGATGAGTATGTGACAGTGGTAGATAATACAGAGAGGTTTTCTTTCTTTTCACTTATAGCAGTACTCAGAAACTTCTTTACAAGAAGTATGTGGAATAAAGCAATCTTTTATCCTTACTGGGAAAATACTGCAAGAGGCTATGAGGATATTCTATCGCTCATACTGCTTGTGAGAATGATATGCATGACAGTGCTTATTCTGATACTTGTAGTCTTTGTGGTTGGCGCTTACAGGCACAAGAAGTGGACTGTAAGGGGAATTGTCAAATACCTTTCAGATAAGAAATACGATTTGGAAGTTGAACATAAGAGGAAAAAGGAGAAATTATGAAAAAGAAATCTTTGTTAAAGAGGGGGATATCCCTGGTGACGCTTATGTCTCTTTTACTGGGGACTTTAAGCGGATGCTCTATGGGAAATAAAGGCGGATCAAGCCTTGTGGACGAAGCTTCAAAGAGCACAAAGGACTATGTGTTTAAGAGCGAGAAGCTCGATATTATTGATGCTTCGGATTACAGCAATATTTCAATCGTTGGGCAGAGAATCTACGCAACAACTTATTCCGATGGCGAAAATATCACCATATGCTCTTTTAACTCCGACGGAAGTGACCTAAAGACGGTGAAGATCCCTGAGAGTGATGCAGACAGCCATGGCAATATGACCTATGACAAGGACGGCAATCTCTACTGCGTTCTCTACAAGTACTACTACACTGATAAGCAGGGCAATGTTGTTGATATGGAAGACGTTTACGAAGAAGAGGGTATGGGAGATGGAGAAGTCATCACCATGACTGAGGAGGAGACTTCGGCTGACGGAGATATTATCGTAGATAAGATGGTTCCGGACGGTGAGAACATGGACGATGACTATGACTACCATGAGGAACAGTACCTTCAGAAGTATGACGCTGAGGGTAATGAGATTTTTAACATCATGCTCTCTGACGGACAGGATGAAGAGAACTACTTCTCAATGTATGGAATGGTCTACGATGAGAATAAAGGTCTGATCGTCAGCTCAAACAGAGGAATCCAGAAGTTTAATGAAGTCGATCAGTCTTTTGACATGATACTCGATACAACTGATTCAGCCAGTGAGTTTTATGATACTTCAATAAGCCTGTACAGCGGCTTTGACGGACAGATATTTGCTTCTCTCTGGGGAGATCACGGAATTGAGCTTAGAAGCTTTGATCCTGAAACAGGTAAGCTCTCTGACCCTTCAGGACAGTTCGAGACTTATGATGATTATTCATTCTTTAGCGGAAACGGATATGACCTTTATGTGTCAAAGACAGATGGATTCTATGGCTATGATAAAGGGAAAGATGCACTGACCAAGCTCCTTGATTACGTTGATTCAGACCTCAGCATCGGCTATTCGATAAACAGTGTAGTTGCTGTAAGCGATCAGGAGTTTATCGCAAACCTTCCTGATGAGAATTATAATTACGCACTTTACAGACTGACCAAGGTTCCTGCAGATCAGGTAAGAGACAAGACAATTATCACTCTTGCAGGAAGAGGCATCGACTACAATGTAAGAGATATGGTCTATAAATTCAATCAAGAGTCTGATGGCTACAAGATAAAAATCGTTGATTATGCATCACTGGATTCTGAAGATGACTGGCAGGCAGGACTTACACAGTTTAACCTTGATATTGTATCGGGAAATATCCCTGATATCATGTTTTTTGTAAATGACGAGCCTGTTGACAGCTACATCAATAAGGGACTGTTCCTTGATATGAGCAGCTACCTTGCTTCCGACCCTGAGCTTAAGGATGTGAAGTTTGTACAGAATGCTTTTGATGCCTTTAAGACAGGAGATAAGCTTTACCAGATCATTCCTTCATTCTATGTAAACACTTTGGCTGTAAAGGCTTCAAATGTACCGGGAATGGATACGCTTACCCTTAAGGACTGCAAGGAAATGATAAAGCAAAAGGGTGTGACATTTTCAGATTCCTTTGGTATGACGGCAAAAGATACCATCATGTACTATGGAATTATGACATCAGGCAATAAATTCATTGATTGGGAGAACAAATCCTGCAATTTTGGCAGCGATGGCTTTATTGAGCTTTTGGAATTTGCTAATGAATTTCCTGATGAGATCA
This sequence comes from Butyrivibrio sp. NC2007, assembly GCF_000421405.1. Lineage (GTDB taxonomy): Bacteria > Bacillota > Clostridia > Lachnospirales > Lachnospiraceae > Butyrivibrio. The sequence continues at coordinate 45,947 of NZ_ATWY01000010.1, read as the reverse complement.
CTGAAGATATGTGGATGGACTACGACGAGGCCAGCTACAGGACGGGTGAAGCACTTTTTTCACTTACATATTTAAACGGCTTTAGGCCCTACAAAAGGTATGTTGACGGAACCTTTGGCAGTGATATCAAGCTGATTGGATTCCCTAATGAACTTGGGGTTAACTGTTCCATTTTAACTCCCAATGCGCGATTTGCTGTCAGCTCACAGACCAAGTACCCTGAGGAGTGCTGGAAGTTCCTTAGAAAACTCTACTTGGATGAGTATCAGGACACCATAGAATACGACTTCCCAATCAGGAAGGACAAGTTCGATGAACTTGCCAAGAAGTCCATGGAAAAGCAGTTCTGGATCGACGATGACGGAGAGAAGCACTACGAAGAAGAGTACTACTGGGTTGGCGATACACAGATTGAAGTTCAGCCGCTTACTCAGCAGGATGTGGATACTGTTACAGATTTTGTTGAGTCTCTTACCCTTACTTATTCCTCCAATGAGGCTGTAAGCAACATTATAAGCGAAGAGGCAGCTGCTTACTTTAAGGGGCAAAAGAGTGCTCAGGAGGTGGCAGATATTATCCAGAGCAGAGTTTCAATATATGTTAATGAAAACAGCTAAATAAAACGCCTGCGATGCATCTAAGGATTGCTCCGCAATCCTTAGCCGCACTGACGCGCGGTATAAAAATAGGCATATAGTCAATTAGAAACGCTTGCGTTTCAATTGATTATATGCCTATTTTTGCATCGCTTGACTTAAGCAGGATACGGGAATCGAACCCGCCTCTTCAGCTTGGGAAGCTGACATACTACCGATGTACTAATCCTGCGCCTTCCAACTATTTTATTTTAGGCATTCTGTGCTATAATTTCAAGAGTATGAAAAATATTTTGTGGAGGTAAAAGGATATGACAGAAAAGATCAAAAACGTGGCCGGCAAAGGCAAGGGCTTTGCGGCCGAATTTCGTGAGTTCATCATGCGTGGAAACGTGATGGATATGGCAGTCGGTGTTATCATTGGCGGAGCTTTCCAGAAGATCATTTCATCACTGGTTGATGACATCATCATGCCGATCATCAGCTTACTTACCGGTGGAATTGACTTCAACAACATGTTTGTTTCTCTTGATGGCAGTTCATATGCCACCCTCGAGGCAGCAAAAGAGGCCGGAGCAGCTACACTTAACTACGGTACATTCATTACAGTAATCATCAACTTTATTCTCATGGCACTTGTAATCTTCTGCCTTGTAAAATCCATGAATAAGATAGCAGCAAGATTTGAAAAGGAAGAAGCAGAAGCACCTGCTACAACTAAGATCTGCCCACGTTGTAAGAGTGAGATCAACATTGAGGCAACAAGATGCCCTCACTGCACATCTGAACTTTAATTAACAGTCATCTATGTGAGGAAGGAAAACTGAATATGAAAAGGATTAGTGACTTTGTTGGAAAGTATATGGCAATAATTGTTCTCGTAGTTGCAGCTCTGGCACTTTTTGTACCAAAGTCATGCCTGTGGATACAGACATCATGGATCAACTACCTGCTTATGGTTGTAATGTTTGGAATGGGACTTACTTTGAAGTTTGGCGATTTCGCAGTAGTCTTCAAACGTCCAAAAGATATCATTATCGGTTGTATTGCACAGTTTACCATAATGCCTCTTCTGGCATTTGCACTTGGTAAGATATTCGGCCTTGAGACAGGTCTTCTGGCCGGAGTAATCCTTGTAGGAACCTGTCCGGGCGGAACAGCGAGCAATGTAATGACATATCTGAGTAAGGGAGATGTAGCCCTTTCAGTAGGAATGACCAGTGTCAACACGCTCCTGGCACCACTTCTTACACCTGCTATTACATACCTTTTGTTAAAGACAACAGTATCAGTGGATGTGCTGAGCATGTTCCTTTCAATCATCAAGGTAGTTATCATCCCCATTGCGCTGGGCTTTATCATTAACAGATTCTGGAGCAAATATACAGAAAAAGTATCAGATGTACTTCCGCTTATTTCTGTAGTTGCAATAACACTTATTGTTGCAGCGGTTGTTTCTCACAATGCTGAGAGAATCCTTGAAACAGGAGCTATCGTATTTGTAGTAGTTATCCTTCACAATGTTCTCGGATATGTTGTAGGATTTGCGCTTGGACTTGTACTCAAGCTTCCAATGTCCAAAAAGAAAGCACTCTCTATCGAGATTGGAATGCAGAATTCAGGTCTCGCAACATCCCTTGCTGGATCAGCTTTCCCTGACCTTGCAATGGCAACAGTGCCCGGAGCAATCTTCTCTGTATGGCACAACATATCAGGAGCGCTTTTAGCTAATATTTACAGAAGACTGGAGGATAAAGATAAGCAGTCTGACAACTTTCTGAAAGAGGAGAAAGGCGCTTAACAGATCAAATAAATCAAACAACCGGTAAATGAGCATGGCCTCATTTACCGGTTGTTTTTAAATGTATATAGAAAGTAGTTAAATCCTGGTTGAACCTCTCTTGATAAGTTCGCCTGAGAAGATGGTCTTCTGTGGCATCTCATTCTGAGTCAGGGTTCCGATAAGTGTCTTAACAAGCTGAATGCACATATCCTCAAGTCTGTTATCGATTGAGGAGAGCTCCGGCTCAGAGCAGTGGGAGAGGATTGAATTGTTGTATCCTATAACCTGAAGCTCTGAAGGAACCTTGATGTGATTAGCTCTGGCAAAGTTCATGGAACCTACTGCCAAAAAGTCATCACTTGTTACGATGGCATCGAACTTAAGACCCTTGGCGTGAAGGCTCTCTACAAAGCCCTTAACACCATCTATGTCCTCGTGACTTCCCTTAAAGCACTGCATGAGCTGCTTCTTGAGCGGAATGTCATGTGTAAGAAGGGCGTTCTGGAATCCTGCCAGCTTCTTAAGACCTGAGTAGGAGTTACTGTTGTAGAGATAAAGGATATCCTTGGCTCCGCCGTTAATAAGCTGCTCTGTTGCATCCTGTGTTGCCTTGTAATCATCGCAGAGAGTGCAGTAAACATTGTTACAGTCAAAGTCCGCGTTAAGGAGCATGATAGGCACAGTTGCAGCTGCCTCCTTAATGTACTGGTTATCCTCGGAAGTGTTCATGATAAAGTTGGAGCCTATCATGACAATCGCATCTACATGCTGGGACAAGAGGAGATTAACCGACTCTTTCTTGGTCTCAACCTCATAACCTGTACAACAAAGAACTGAGTGATATCCGTTCTCACGGAGCTTCTGCTCTATGTAGTAGATGGCCTTGGCAAGGTACAGATCGGATGCATCGGCACAGAGAATACCAATGGTCTTCATGGAATTAAGACCAAGTCCTCTGGCAAAAGCATTGGGCTTATAGCCATATTGTTCAATTATGTCCATGACTTTCTTGCGAGTGCGGGGCTTAACATTGGTGGATCCGTTAAGTACACGGGATACTGTGGCAATTGAAACCCCTGCCTTCTTGGAAATGTCATATATTGTCATCTGGTTGCTCATAAAGTTATCTTTCTTCTAACGGGAATTTGAAATATCTAACTGCATTATTATAAGAGATATCTTTTACAATTTCACCGAGAATATCAAGGTCCTCTGAAGGATATTCACCATTTTCAACAAGAGATCCCAAATAATTACAAAGGATTCTTCTGAAGTACTCATGTCTTGTATAGGAAGTAAAGCTTCTTGAGTCTGTAAGCATTCCTACAAAGCCTGAGAGATTGCTGGATTCAGCAACGCATCTGAGCTGCTCCTCCATACCGAACTTGCTGTCATTGAACCACCATGCGCTTCCCTGCTGGATCTTGGCAACTGCAGGACCTTCGTTGAAGCAGTTGAGCATAGTGTTGATGATCTTGTTATCGTTAGGGTTAAGTGAGTAGAGAATTGTCTTAGGAAGAGAATTCTTTACATGAAGGGCATTGAGGAAATCTGCCATCTCACCCATAGGATAGTAAGCATCGATTGAATCGTATCCTGTATCGGGACCGAGCTTCTCGAACATAGGAGTGTTGTTGTCTCTCTTGCATCCGAAGTGAAGCTGCATTACCCAGTCTCTCTTTGCAATCTCTTCACCTTCAAAGAGCATGAATGCTGTCTGGAACTTCAGATCTTCCTCTTTGGTAAGTTCTGATCCGGCAAGGCGCTTTGCAAAGATTGCCTCAACTTCTTCGTCAGAAGCAGGGTAGTACATAACATATTCAAGGGCGTGGTCTGTAACTGTGCAGCCCTTTGAAGCAAAGTAATCAAGTCTTACCTTAAGAGCTTCCTTAAGTGAAGCGAAAGAGTCGATCTTAACTCCGCTTACATCTGAAAGAGCCTTAAGATAATCAGTAAACTCAGGCTTAGTGATATTCTTAGCCTTGTCAGGTCTCCATGCAGGAAGAACCTTAACATCAAAAGTTGGATCTTCTTTAATCTTGTCGTGCCACTCAAGAGTATCAACAGGATCATCTGTTGTGCAGATAAGAGTTACACCTGAAGCCTTGATAAGTGATCTTACGCTTGTTGCAGGGTCCTGAAGAACCTTGTTGCAAAGATCATAAACTTCCTCGGCGGTCTTTGAATTAAGAACGCCCTGGTAACCGAAATATTTACGAAGTTCAAGATGTGCCCAGTGATGAAGCGGGTGTCCTACCGACTTCTCAAGGCACTTTGCGAACATAAGAAATTTATCCTTATCAGAAGCATCTCCTGTAATAAACTTCTCATCAACCCCGAAAGAACGCATCATGCGCCATTTGTAGTGATCTCCTCCGAGCCATACCTGTGTGATTGTGTCGAAATGACGATCCTCGGCTATCTCTCTTGGACTGATGTGACAGTGATAGTCAAGAATGGGCATGTTCTCTGAATAATCATGGTACAGTTTCTTGGCAGATTCAGACTGCAGAAGGAAATCTTCGTCCATAAATCTTTTCATTTGTATACCCTCCAAACCTTTCAATTATGAAAGCATTTTCATAATTTTTTTCAAATTGATTATACAAGACAGCCACGGCAATTACAATAGAAAAATTTGTTGACGTTTGATTTAGTTAAATATATGATTTTATTGTAAACGCTTACAACATATTTTCAAAACACAAGAAGGGTAGGTTACAAATGGGCAGATTTTTACAGATTCATCCCCAGGACAATGTGGTTGTATGCCTTGAAGAATTAAAGAAAGGCGAGAGCGTAACTCTTGGAGATGGCAGAGCGGTAGAGGCTTTGGAAGATATTCCTGCAGGCCACAAGATGGCTGTTAAGGACATTGATGACGGAAAAGACATTGTGAAATACGGATACGCCATCGGACATGCTACAGAAGCGATAAGCACAGGCAGATGGGTTCACACACATGATATCAAGACTAATCTTGAGGGAATCCTTGATTATAAGTATCAGCCCGATCCTGAGTATGTTCCTGCCAAAGAGGCCAAGATGGGCACGAGAAAGGGCACATTTAAGGGCTTTGTAAGGGGTGATGGCAGAGTAGGCATAAGAAATGAAATATGGATCATTCCCACAGTCGGCTGTGTAAACAACATTGCAACAGCTCTTGCCAAGCAGGCTAATTCCTATATTAAGGGAAGTATTGATGAAGTAGTTGCTTTTACACATAATTACGGATGCTCTCAGACAGGAGACGATCAGGAGCACACAAGAACAATTCTTGCAGACCTTATTAAACATCCAAACGCAGGCGGAGTGCTTGTTCTTGGCCTTGGCTGCGAGAACAGCAATATCGATGTGTTGATGCCTTATATAGGAGAGTATGACAAGGACAGAGTTAAGTTCCTGGTATGCCAGAAGTCAGACGACGAGATGGAGGACGGACTTAATCTGTTAAAAGAGCTTATAGACACAGCATCAGCTGATGAAAGAACAGATGCTGATCTTTCAAAGCTCATAATCGGACTTAAGTGCGGCGGAAGCGACGGCTTTTCCGGAATCACAGCCAATCCTCTTGTGGGCAGGATTTCAGACCGCATTATAGAGTATGGAGGAACCAGCATCCTGACTGAGGTTCCTGAGATGTTCGGAGCAGAGACTATTCTTATGAATAGATGTAAGGATGAAAAGACCTTTGAAGATACCGTCAATATGATCAACGGCTTCAAAGAGTACTTCACCAAGCAGGGCGAGCCTATATATGAGAATCCATCTCCCGGAAATAAGGCGGGCGGAATTACAACACTTGAGGATAAGTCCCTTGGATGCACACAGAAGTCCGGCGATTATCCTGTAATGAACGTTATGGAATATGGTGAGAGAACTGAGACGACAGGACTCAACCTTTTGTGCGCACCCGGCAATGACCTCTGTGCAGCAACAGCCCTTGCCAGTGCAGGAGCTCAGATTGTGCTCTTTACAACAGGAAGAGGAACACCTTTTGCATGTCCCGTTCCTACTATGAAAATAGCCAGCAACAATACCATTGCTCAGAAGAAGGGCAATTGGATCGACTTTTGTGCAGGCCGTATATTAGACGGAGAAACCTTTGAGGACCTCACTGATGAACTCTTTGACAAGATTGTAAGAACAGCATCAGGTGAAAAGCTTAAAAGTGAACTGGCAGGTTTCCATGATATGGCAATATGGAAAAGAGGAGTAACACTTTAAAGAAATTTTTTGTAAATTTTTACATGTAAGCACTTTCCAAAATTGGCGTATAAATGCTACTTTCGACAAAAAACTGAGGAGATTGTTACAAATCTTACAAAATTTGTACTTGCAAAGGATTGCGATACATGATAAAGTACAGTTACAAGCAAATGAAAGTGCTTACATTTAATTTTCAAAAATCAAATTGGGAGGAACAAATTAAATGAAAAAGAAAGTCTTATCATTAATTCTTTCAACAGCAATGGTTGCTTCTCTTGCAGCATGCGGATCAGAATCAGCACCTGCAACAACAGACGGCGGCCAGAGCACTGACACAGCAGCTCAGACAACTGATGCTACAGCTACAACAGAGACAGCTGAGACAGCTGAGGCAGGTGAGTATGAGCTCACAGACCTCTACATCACAGTAGACGGAACACTTACAGCAAACGTTGATAACGGACAGGATGCTTTCATCGAGCAGTGGGAAGCAGCTGTTTCAGAGAAGATTGGTCATGACATCAAGCTTCACATCAACCAGCCTGAGCACTCAGGTTACAAGGACAATGTAGCTCAGCTCCTTACAACAGGACAGCCCGGTGACGGACAGTATCCTGATGCTCTTATCATGAGCGCTACAATGTTCAAGCAGTATCAGAACACAGGTATCCTTTGGAACATGGCTGATGCTTATGCAAACGCAGAGTTCCAGTCAAGGATCACACTTCCTTCAATCAACGAGAACATGAAGACTGCAAACGGAGAGCTTTACGCTTTCGCTCCTACATATGGTAACGGATGTGTTACATACATCAAGCAGTCATGGCTCGATGCTGCAGGACTTAAGGTTGATGACATCAAGACATTCGATGACTACTACAACATGCTCAAGGCTTTCACAAAGGATGGCCAGACAGGTGTTATCGCAGCAGGATTCGGTAAGCTTGACGAGGCTCCATACATCAACTACATGCCTGAGTTCTGGCAGGGTGCTTACCCAGCTATCTACCAGAAGGACGGACAGTGGGTTGACGGATTCCAGGAGCAGGCTACAATCGATGCTCTTACAAGACTTGCTCAGGGCTACGCTGATGGCGTAATCGATAAGGATACTGAGGAAGCTTCAACAAAGACAGCACGTGAGAAATGGTTCTCAAATGACCAGACAACATCAGAAGGTGTATTCACTTACTGGGCTGGCACATGGCTTAGAACTCTTACAGATAACCTTGACAAGAACGACGTTGATACAGATCTTGGCGATGACAGACTTGTACAGCTTCCTCCTATCAAGGAGATCAAGGATACATGGGGCGGATACATCAACCGTGAGGCTCCTGTATGGGTAATCACAGATGATGGCGACGGAGACAACTCTCGTGAGCAGGCTATCTTCGATGCACTCCTTGAGACAATGCTTGACGGTGACAAGGTTCAGACACTTTGGACATATGGTGCTGAGGATGTTCACTGGTCAACACACGCAGAGTCATTCACAACTAACCCTGATGATCCTGACAAGAAGAAAGATTATGAGTACGAGGAAGGTCAGTTCCACCTTAAGCAGTCTCCTAACGACCCTAACTCTGTATGGAAGAAGAATCACCTTGATCCAGTACTTGTTATTGCTCCTCTTACAAACGGTTTCGTAGATAACGACGAGCTTGTACAGGCTGGTAACAAGTTCTTCACAGAGAACTGCGTAGACGCTCCTCAGTCACCTTCATCAGAGATCCTCACAGAGGTTGAGGCTGATCTTGCAACAGATAAGACAACTCTTATGAACGAAGTTGTTGCAGGTAAGAAGAGCGCAGAGGATGCTATCGCTGAGTACCAGGCTAAGTGGGGCGATACAATCACAGAGATCCTTGACGAGCTTAACGCACAGTAATTTCTTTTTTCAAAACCAATTCTTTTAAACTATCTATAAACTGTATGGGCATCCATCCGGGTGCCCATGCAGAACCTTAAAGAGATCCTTTCCTTTACCACAATCAACAAGTATAAATATGAATGGGGCAGTAAAATGAGCAAAACACAGAAGGTTACATCCACAGGACAAACTTTAAATAAAAAGCCTTTGGGAATGCGTATATGGAACCACAGAGGTTTTTATCTTATGTTTCTTCCTGTAGTTATCTATGTTCTTATTATCTACTATTGGCCAATGCTTGGCGTAAGATATGCTTTCTATGATTACACACTTAAGAAATTGGAACCGGTAGGCTTTAAACATTTTGAGAAGATGTTCTCAGATGCTGATTTCTGGAAAGCCTTTTTTAATACACTACAGCTTTCTATCATCAAGCTGCTGATCACCACAGGTACTGCGGTTATTGTATCTGTGTTCATCAATGAGATGGCAAACCTGTTTGCCAAGAAAGTATTGCAGACAGTTATCTACCTGCCACATTTCATGTCATGGACAGTTACAGCAGCTATCTTCACACTTTTCCTTTCAACTTCTTCAACAGGTTTCGTAAATGAAACACTTAAGAGTTGGGGACTGATAAAAGAGAGTATTGATTTCATGCATGAGCTCACGCTCTGGCGACCTGTTTACTATCTGGTAAATATCTGGAAGGAGACAGGATGGGGAACCGTTATCTTCCTGGCAACGCTTTCAGGAATTAACCCCGAGCTCTATGAAGCAGCAGATATCGATGGTGCTACAAGACTTCAGAAGATCTGGTATGTAACAGTACCTGAACTTCTCAACACAGTAATCATCGTACTTATCCTGAATCTGGCTAAGGTTCTTAACCTCTTTGAGTCAGTATTCGTTATGTACAACAACCGAGTATTTGCTGTTTCGGATGTAATTTCAACATACATCTATCGTAAGACCTTCATGACAGCTATTCCTAACTATGGTTACACAACAGCGGTAGGTCTTTTCAAGTCACTGGTTGGATGCGCACTGGTACTTATTTGTAACTGGGCCAGCAAGAAAGTCCGCGGCCGCGGAATTATTTAAGGAGGCTTACGATGGCAAAGAGAGTAGAATTTGGTGCAGGTCGTAAGAAAAAGACCGATACATTTGACGTAGTAAATTACATAGTATTTATTTTGTTGGGACTTATAGTTCTGTTCCCAATCTGGAAGGTTGTTGTTGATTCCTTCAACGCCGTTGGTGTTTACAAATTCCAGTTTTTCCCGAATCAGCCAACACTTGACGGATATCGTACAATCCTTCACACAGCTAAGCTTTACAAGCCATTCGTTAATTCAGTTGTTACAACAATTCTTGGAACACTGCTTGGTCTTGTAATGTCAACCCTTGGTGGATATGTACTTTCACAGTACGAGATGCCCGGAAGAACACTTTTTGCATACTTCCTTCTCTTCACCATGATCTTCTCAGGTGGTATGATCCCTGAGTACTTGGTTATGAAACAGCTTGGCCTTCTTAACAAGATGTGGATCCTTGTTGTTAAGCATGGTATGAATGTTTACAACCTGGTTCTTATGCGTAACTTCTTTGAAGGAATACCGGGATCACTTTTTGAAGCAGCTAAGATTGACGGATGCTCACCAATGGGTATCTTCTTCAAGATCGTGCTTCCTCTTTCTAAGGCAGCCCTTGCTTCAATCGGTCTGATGTTTGCCGTAACTGTATGGAACGACTATTCAACAGTTCAGATCTACATCACAAACCGTGATCAGGTTAACTTCCAGTACATCCTGAGAGTTATGGTCATGGACGGAGATACGCCGACGACGGCTTATAAGGTATCACAGAGTACTCTGTACTATTCAGCCATCGTTTGTGCAATCCTTCCTTTCATGCTTCTGTATCCTTTCCTTCAGAAGTACTTCGTTAAGGGCGTTAACGTAGGAGCTGTAAAAGAGTAATATTAAATCAGATAATCATTTTAACAGGCCGTCCAGGTTTTTTGCTTGGACGGCTGTTTTTAAAGGAGTAGAAAGATGAGACATATTTTCTGGGCAGGAGATTCGACGGTAGCTACCAACAAGGCATCAACTTATCCCCAAACAGGGATAGGACAGGCTTTTGACAGGTTCACTGCCATGGATGTCTGTGTATGCAACAGAGCAGTAAACGGAAGGAGCACCAAGAGCTTTATAGATGAATCACGCCTTGCGCCGATTTATGATGAGATCACAGAGGGAGATTTTCTTTTTATCCAGTTCGGACACAATGATGAAAAGAAAAATGACCCTTCCAGATATACAGATCCCCATGGGGAGTTTATTGTCAACCTTGGCAAGTATGTGAATGTAGCCAGAAATAAAGGCGCATATCCTGTTTTCATTACCTCGGTTGAAAGAAGGCTGTTTGATGAAAATGGCGCACTTAAGCCCTCCGAACACACTGAGTATGTAAAGGGGATGAAAGAAGCTGCTGAAAAATTTGATGTTCCGGTTGTGGATCTTTTTACCATGAGCAGGGACTTTTTAACTAAGACAGGTGATGAGGCTACAAAGAAGTACTATATGAATCTTGCACCGGGAGAGGCATCTTGGGCTCCTGAGGGTAAGATAGATAACTCCCATTTAAAGTACGAAGGAGCAATGCTCTATGCAGGCATGATAGCTAAGGGACTTAAGGATCTTGGCGGTGTTTATGCATCCCTCCTTGCAGATGAGGAGCTTAATAAAGAGACGACGAATATTGAGATAAACGGATGAGAAAACCATGAAAACTTATTCTGATCTTGGAGATAAATTTAGAAATCCTGTGCTGTTTGCAGATTACTCTGACCCTGATGTAATAAGGGCCGGAGATACATTTTATATGACTGCCAGCAGCTTCAACTACACACCGGGGCTTCCAATCCTTGTGTCAAAAGACCTTGTGAACTGGAGCCTGGTTAATTATGCCCTTAAAAATATAGGGCAGGAGAGATTTAAGATACCGAGGCACTCAGAAGGCATCTGGGCTCCGGCTATCAGATTTCATGAGGGAATGTTTTATATCTACTACGGAATGCCTGATGAAGGCTACTACGTAGTAAGAACAAAAGACCCTTTAGGAGAGTGGGAAGAGCCGGTTCTTGTCCTTGAAGGGAAAGGCCTTATTGACCCGTGCCCATTCTGGGATGAGGATGGAAGGGCTTATATCATTCACGGATATGCCAAGTCCAGAATCGGCTTTAAGAGCATTCTCGGTATATTCGAGATGAGTCCTGACGGACTTAAGGCTATCAGTGAAGATCACTTTGTATTTAATGGAAATGACCCGTCTCACCCGGCAGTGACCATAGAAGGGCCCAAGGTTTATAAGAGGGATGGATTTTACTATATCCTTGCTCCGGCCGGAGGTGTAAGGGAAGGCTATCAGGTTGCACTCAGGTCAAAAGACATTCACGGCCCCTATGAGATAAAGACTGTGATGGCTCAGGGCGGCACTGTTATCAACGGCCCTCACCAGGGAGGTCTTATTGATACTCCGGATGGAAAAGAGTATTTCCTTCATTTCCAGGACAGAGGACTCTATGGAAGGATATGTCATCTTCAGCCGGTATGCTGGAAGGGCGGATGGCCTGTTATCGGAATAAATCCTGATGAAAACGGAGTTGGAGAGCCGGCCTTTGAGCTGGATAAGCCTGTTATTACAAGCGAAGAGCCCGTATATCTTGAAGGGTCAGATGATTTTAAGGACGGTAAACCAAATCTTTCGTGGCAATGGATGGGTGATCACGACGATAGCTTTTATGGAAGTGTAACAGATGAAACCGGCGCTGAAAGAGACGGCTTAAGGCTCTTTTGCCAGAATCCGTCTCATGAAGAAATGCCGGTTCTGTGGAGGAGCAGCAATGTTCTTACGCAGAAGCTGATTTACCCTTCCTTTAGGGCAGAAGCTGAAATGGATGCATCAGGGCTTTTGCCGGGAGAAAGAGCGGGCGTCTGCATGACAGGCGGTCAGTACGTTGCAGCTTTTATAGAGAAAGATATTGCCGGTAAATATTATGTAAGGACCATTCACTCTGAGGGAGATGATACGCACAAGAGTGAGGCAACAGACCTTTCGGAACTCTTTGAAAACTATGTAAAAGACAGCGAACTTTCTTTGGAGGACGCTCTCAAAAACATCAAATGGGTTATGACCTTCACCGGAGCAGATACTTATTTTCAGAACGTTACTAAAAGCCAGGAAGCAGAAGACATGAAACTCAAGGTCTGTATTTCCTTTGATGGAGTAAAGATGTTTGATCTTGGCATAGATTACACGCCTTCGGATCACACCTGGGTAGGGGCAAAGCTCGGAATATTCGCCCTGTCTCTTGGTGGTAACAACAAAGATCACGGACACGCTGACTTTAAGAATTTTATTGTAGAGGAGCTACAATGATTGATGCGATAAGGCATGATGACCTTGACAGATTAAAAGAGATATTGATAAACGAGCCTTCGAAAGTAAGTAAGGAGGCTCTGTTTGAAGCTGCAAAGCTCGGGAATCTGGACATCCTTAAATACCTTGTTGAATACTCCAGGATCAGCCTTAATGAGTACGATGATGAACACAGGAATGTGCTTCACTTTGGCGCTGAATCCGGTGATTTAGAGGTGTTTAAATACCTGGTTGAGAGATGTGGTATGGACCCTCTTGAGGGAGATTCAGACCTTGTAACACCATGGGATATTGTACATGATCTTAGACAGAGCTATGAGAATATGTATGAAGAATATCCCGAGGATTCATTGGCTTTAGGATATATAAATATCGAGAATTACTTAGAGAATAAGTTTAGCCATAAATATGAGGATTATTATCACAATCCCATAAGACGTGGTTTTTACCCGGATCCGTCAATTGTAAGAGTTGGCTCTGACTACTATATGGTCAACTCTTCCTTCATCTTTTTTCCCTGTATTCCGATCTCACATTCGAGAGACCTTATTCATTGGGAGATAATAGGACATGCCATAACAAACCCTGACTGGGCACATCTTGATGAACTTGAAGGCGGAAGGGGCTACTGGGCTCCTGATATTTCCTACTACGAGGGAAGATTTTACATAACGGCGACCTACAGGCTAAATGACGTTCCGCCCACTTACAGAAGGCAGATTGTTGTAAGCTCTGATAAGCCGGAAGGCCCTTACACCGAGCCTGTTTTCATTGATGAAGATGGAATCGATCCAAGTATCTTTAATGATGATGACGGCAGGAGATATATGCTCCTAAACCGTGGAGCGAGGATCTTCGAGCTGGATAAATCCGGAACGAAGAAGATTTCCGATGCTCAGCTTCTTTACTACGGAGACCATAAAAGAGCTCCCGAAGGGCCTCATCTATACAAGAAGGACGGATATTACTACCTGCTTGAGGCTGAGGGTGGTACGGGCCCGGGCCACAGGGTTACTGTGTCCAGGTCAAAAGAGCTCTTCGGCGTCTATGAAAGATGCCCCTACAATCCAATAATGAGGCAGAAAGACGAAACTGCTGCAATTCAGAGATGCGGACACGGGGACCTGGTAGAGACTCAGGACGGCAGATGGTTTATGGTCTATCTCTGCGGAAGAGCACTGGATGGCAGGTACAGTATTCTTGGAAGGGAGACGGCAATCGATCCCGTGACCTGGACGCCTGACGGATGGCCTATAGTAAATGATCTTAAGGGACCGTCTGCTATGCAGGTCAAACCATTTCCTGAGATGGATACAGATTCAGATGCAGAAGCCGATAATGGCAAAAGAGTGCGAATATCCCCTTGCGGGCTTTACATGGAATATATGACTCCCCGTCCCTTTGAGGATGGCGAAGTTGTTTGCAGTTCTGATGAGAGGAAGTTCCAAATTAAGGGAAGCAGAGCGCCTCTTTCAAGCGTAGATAGCAGGAACATAGTTTTAAGAAGGCAGAGTAGTTTAGTCTTTTCATATTCGGTTTCAATGGATATTCCGGATATTAAGGATGGACAGAGCGCCGGAATTTGCGGATACTATGATGAGAACACTTTCTTTGAATTTGGAATCACAAGGAAAGAGGGAAGGCGATATCTATATGTTAACGAGCACATTGGAGATGAGGACAGAGCTCTTTTGTCAAAAGAGCCACTTGAAGGTACAGCAGAATCTATAAGGCTATATATGGATACAGATCATCTAAGAAGAGAGCTTTCGTATTGCTTGAACGAAGAAGGCGACAGAAGACACTTTGCAACACTGGACAATGTCTTTTATCTGTGCGACGAAGGCCTTGACAGGGGCAAGAGATTTACCGGAGCAATGGTCGGAATGTATGCTTTTTCAGGCGCAAATGAGATGATTGTTTCCTTCAGAGATGATATGTTTAAGGAGATGTAAGAGGAATATCGATGAAATTAGATACAGACGTCTATTTTGACAGCTATGAAAGACATAAGGGAAATCCCCTGATGACTCTGATTGGGTTCTATAAGGGAATGTACCATAACTTTTTGCTATCTACCGTGTTTTATGTGATAAAGCACAGCCCGGTGTGGATACTTCCCATTGTGACTGCAAATATCATAAATGCGGTAACTGATCATGATCCTAATGTAGTAACTCTGATCATTTTCAACATTGTGCTTATGGTATTTCTCCTTATCCTGAATGTCCCGATGAACTATCTGCACATACACTTCAGGAGTAAGTCAGTTAGGAAGGTGGAGGCAGGACTTAGGAGCGCTCTGGTCCACAAGATACAGGTCATGTCCATTCCTCATCAGAAGGATATGCTATCAGGCAGGCTTCAGTCCAAGGTTATAAGGGATGTTGAAGCGGTGGAGACTTTGTCAGACCAGATATTTGTCTCCCTCATCAATATCGTGATCAATATGTCCGTAGCTCTTACGGTTACCATAACAAAGAGTATCGTGGTATTTTTCTTCTTCCTGTTCATGGTGCCTCTTGCGGCAGTTTTGGTGGTGACTTTTAAAAAGCCTATCAAAAAGCACAACCAGAGGTTCAGAAAAGAGATGGAAGAGACCTCAGCCAAGGTCATGGAGATGGTTCAGCTGGTGCCCGTAACAAGAGCTCACGCCTTAGAGGATGAGGAAATCGTAAGAATGGATACACAGGTGGATCTCATTGCACAGGCCGGATACAACCTTGATATCATTCAGGGTAATTTCGGAGCTGTGAGCTGGGCGTTTTTCCAGATTTTCCAGGTTCTGTGCCTTGCGTTTACATCAATACTTGCTGTAAAAGGAAGAGTACAGGTCGGAGATGTGGTGCTGTACCAGAGCTACTTCACATCAATTGTGGGACAGGTATCATCTCTTTTGACACTGCTTCCTGTTATATCAAAGGGTCTTGAGTCCGTATCAAGTATCGGGGAAATCCTGGAGTTTGAGCACGTTGAGGACAGCTCAGACAAGGAAGAAATCGGAGAGATAACGGGTGAGTTCACCTTTGAGAATGTGGGATATTCATATCCTGACAGCACTGAAGAGATTGTTCACAACATAAACCTGCATGTTGAACCGGGTGAGACGGTGGCCTTTGTGGGTGAGTCGGGAGCCGGCAAATCCACCATAATGAACCTCCTGGTGGGCTTTGGACTTCCGTCAAGCGGACGTATCCTGGTTGACGATAAGGATATCAGCAAGGTCAACCTTCAGAGCTATCGAAAGAATCTGGCTGTTGTGCCCCAGAACACAATCCTGTTCTCCGGTAGCATCAGGGATAATATTTTATACGGAACCAGTGATGTGACTGAGGAGGAGCTTTCCAGAGTAATTGATGAGTCAGGTCTTAGGAGCGTAATTGACAAGCTCCCGGCTGGGCTTGATACCAAGGTGGGCGAACACGGCGATAAGCTCTCCGGCGGTCAGAAGCAGAGGATATCAATCGCAAGAGCTCTTATCAGACACCCTAAGGTGATCATCCTTGACGAGGCTACATCGGCCCTGGATGCGCTCTCTGAAAAAGAGGTAACCTACGCTCTTGAAAATATGTCGGATAAGTGCACGACATTTATAGTTGCCCACAAACTGGCCACGATAGAGAAGGCAGACAAGATAGTGGTTATAGATGCCGGAACCGTGGCAGAGTGTGGTACTGCAAAGGAACTGATGGAAAAAAGAGGTATATTCTATAGAATGGAGATGACAAGATGATACAGCTTGGAATTAGATTTCATGACACCAGAGAACTTCCTTTTGAGGAGAGATTAAAGGAGGTTAAGGACCAGGGCTTTTCCTGCATCCACTTAGCGCTTTCCAAGGTCCCGGGATTTACGGCAGATACAAATGCTCTAACACCCGGATATGCCATGTATCTGAAGAATGCCTTAAGAAAGGCTGATCTTGATATGGCTGTTCTTGGCTGCTACTTAAACCTGGCAAACCCAAATGCCGAGAAGCTCTCCGAGATTCAGGAGAAGTACTACGCACACCTTCGCTTTGCATCCATTGCCGGCTGCGGAATGGTTGGAACAGAGACCGGTGCGCCAAATGAGGGTTATGTCTATGACAAGGAGGCCTGTCACTCAAAAGAGGCGCTGGAGACCTTTATTACGAACCTGCGCCCTGTTATTGACTGCGCCGAGAAATGTGGAGTGATCCTTGCAATTGAGCCTGTTTACAGGCACATAGTATATGACGGCAAAAGAGCCAGAGAAGTCCTTGATCGTATCGGCTCTCCGAATCTTAAGATCATATTTGATCCTGTAAATCTTATCTGGACTGACAATTATGAACAGAGAGATGAAGTTATAGCTGAAGCAATCGATCTTATCGGAAAAGACGTTGCCATGATCCATTTAAAGGATTGTCTTCTTGAAGGGGACAAGGTAAAGAGCGTAGGATGCGGCTTTGGAGATATGGATTACACTCAGATAGTGAAGTTTGCTCTTGAAAACAAGCCCTTTATTCATGCAACCCTTGAGGATACTAAGCCGGAAACAGCCGTAGAATCAAGAAAATGCATTGAATCTGTGATAGAAAAATATTACAATAGATGAAATATCTTTGGTAAAATTGTTCATTGATGAAAATCACCACATCTGTTAAGTTATTCAAGGTTGTATTTTAAGCAATAATTGTATTTTAGAGGAGAGAATTATGAAAAGAAAATTTATTGCAGTGGTAATGACAATGACAATGGTAATGGCGCTTTCAGCATGTGGTAAGAGCGCTCAGGTAGAGGAGCCTGTAGCAGAGGCTACTGTAGAGGAAGCTACAGAGGCTGCTACTGAGGAAGCATCTGTAGAAGAAGCAGCAGAGACTACAACAGAGGAGAGCACAAAAGAAGCTGATGGCGAGTTTTCAATCGGTACAGTTGAGGGCAACGCTTATGTAAACGAGTACTTTGGTGTTAAGCTCAACCTTCTTGATGGATATTCATTTGTTGATGATGAGACACTTGCTCAGATCACAGGTATGACAACTGATATGCTTTCTGACAACAAGCTTGCTACAAAGGCTATTGAGGAAGGTACGGCAACAATCGTTGCATATGCACAGAATGCAACAGGCCTTTGCAACGTAAATGTAACAGCTCAGTCAAATGCTACACTTGCTAACGCTATCCTTGATGAGGAGGCAGTTCTTAACGCAAGCATTTCTCAGGCACAGAGTGCTCTTGAGGCTCAGGGTATCTCAAACATCACAACAGAGATTGTTGAGAGAGAAATTGCAGGTGAGACTCACAAGGTCCTTAAGATGAACGGTGATTTCAACGGTGTTGAATTCCACAACGAGATGGTTAACCTTCAGAAGGGTGACTACATGCTTGCTTTTGCAGCAACATGCTTCAACGAGGATTCAACAGACGCACTTATTGATGCTATTGAGGCACTTAACTAATTAAAGTTATATAAAACATATAAATCCCTGATCACTGTTATGGTGGTCAGGGATTTTTTATTTTTTGAGATGCTCGAGTTGACCTGCTATCTGGACAGGTACATGGATGCCTTCCTTGGTAAGCTTGTGGATCAGATTTGAAATTGGTTTTGCTATATTCCCTATTCGGGCATTGTGGTGATTTATGAGCTCGGTGTACTGCGGATTGTCCGAGAGTTTATCTCTGATCTCTTTGGAGAAAGGGCAGAAGGTAAAGAGGATTTCTCTTGCTACCTTGTTCAGTCTTGGAGATCCGGCTGACTCAAATTTTATGTAGGAGAGGTAATCTGATATAAAGACATGTTTAAAGTTGTTATTAAATTTCTTCAGGTCAGTCTTTAGCTTTTCCTTATTATCTGCTGAGAGAGCAGAGTTCTTTTTAAAGAACTGCAGATAGTCGCAGTACATTGATGTAAGGGATGGGTCTGTGACATCATTCCAATGCACACCCTGAACTGTTTTGCACAATTCCCATCTGAACTCGCCAAAGAGCTTTAGCATTGCATCTTCAGTGTTTTCTATGTTGAAGATTGATACCAGCATACGAGCTCTGGTTCTTCTGTTCTTGCCATCTATATCCTGCCAAAGAGCAGCTCTGCTTCCGACATTGGGCATCAGAATCATGATAGGAGTAATGTCCTCGTCGTAGTAAACCTGAGTGATTCCTATCTCCGGATTTGAATAAACAGCCTGTCTGCAGAATACGCTATAGTCTATGCTGCGGATCTTTTCATAATACTCGTTTATCTTTGTGGCAGTAATATATGCCATATCAAGCGGACGCAGAACGTTTTGCGCATCAAATACAGGAACAAAAGAAGTGACTCTGCCAAAGGTCATTCTGTTACCCAGTGCAAAGAGATTTCGAAGTTCAAAATCCAGCTTC
Organism: Butyrivibrio sp. NC2007; assembly: GCF_000421405.1. GTDB lineage: Bacteria > Bacillota > Clostridia > Lachnospirales > Lachnospiraceae > Butyrivibrio. The sequence goes on along the minus strand of NZ_ATWY01000010.1, from coordinate 26,696 downwards.
TTCTGAGGGTTATTTAACATGGCCTCCATTCTCTCTTCAGTAATTGCTCCGCTGTTTTTCTGATCTCTTAAGTATGTGGGCCAGTCCTGGTCAAATTCGTTCTTGGAGGGCTCAGCTTCACTCATGAAGATCATTTTAAGCCACTCGTAAACAGTAAAGACATTTCCTTCAGGATCGCGAGTATAGGATTTGGCCATATTGTAGAGGATGGTTGTATTTTTTTCGCCTGCAAGTTCCTCATCAACAAAGCCAAACATAAAGAACATCTTTACTTCAATTGGGATGTCATCGTCGGTAAGACTTCTCATAAAAGCAGGCAAATAAATGTCATAGAACGTATTTTGTATGTTCTTTCTAAGAAGCCTTGCTTCGTCAGAAGAGTCATATCTGTTTTCATTTGCCTTAAACTGAGATATCAGATCTTCAAACCATCCTGCGACTTCTCCGCTTACACCTGCGTAGGAGAGAATAGTGGCCAGCGCGTTAACAATTTTAACGCTGCCGTCACCCTCGCCGTTTTCAGCTCTTTCAAGCTCTGCGAGTTTTGTCTTTATGGCAGTCATGGTGGTGTTGAAGGCAGTAGTTCTTTTCTTAAGAGTTTTTCTGTATTCGTTTAAAAGAAGTACCTCTTCGGAAATGGTGTTATAGATATTAAAGGTACTCATGATCATTCCGATGGCAATTTCCACATTTATGGGATAGAGGTTCTTTTTCATGATCTCCTCGTTTTCCTTTAAGGAGTTTATGAAATCAATTGCCCACTGGGGAATACTATTTATTCTCTCCGGAGGAATGATGGCTTCAAACTCCGGGAACTCTTTTACCACTTCGCCAACTTTTATGCACAGATTGGGATAGTCGGTGTAATCAGCCATAAGCTGATCGTATTCCTTAGCAACCTCATCAAACTGCTGGTCATAAACAGCACAAATACGCGCAGCAGTATCAGTGGACTGAGCTGCCAGAACAGGAGCTATCTTCGGATTTGATCTTACAATTTTGGGAATATCCTCGATGGATTCGTATGGATATGAATAGACGGAAGACTCTTCAATCGCTTCGATGGTGTAGTTATAGGGCTGTCCCGGATGCTCTACGATTCCGATAAAGGTTCCTACGCCGGCCGTGATGGAAGAATAAGGGTTAGAAATCTTTAGAGTACCCTTAACAAGAACTTCCACGGTAGATACGATATCCTTACCGGCTTTATGAAGGATCTGACCTTTTTCGAGCTTAATAAGACCCATGGCGCCTCCGGGAATCTGACATAAGTGACCATACACATATATGTTATCACGTATAAAACTTTACTTCAAATGATTAATATCAGAGAAGTACAGGTTTTATACTGTATTCTGAGCCCTCATAGGACTTGGAGATAGAGTTGTATATGCTGCTGGCAGTTAGAGTCTCGTCAAAGAGTCTCTTCTGCAGAGGATCAAGGAGTTTATCTGCATATTTTATTCTGTCGATGACAGGAATGCTTGATTTTTCATGAATGAGTGCAAGGACGTCCGAGGAGTCGGTTTTTAGGCCCAGTACCCGTGCATAGCAGGTAAAAGAGCCTTTCTTGTACTCATTCATGTTTTCCTTGGTTATGTTTAGAAGGATATGAAGAAGAGATCTGCTTATCCTTGTATATACCAGGTTTTTACTCTTTAGCTTGGAGCAAAAGCCGCTGAAATCATCAAAACCGTCGAGATTCTTGACAATGAGATTTGAAATGTCGCCGCTTACGTCAAGGTAATCCGTATAGCCCTTATCTTTTTCCAGGGTGAGCTTATAGTGCATAAGCCTTGAGAGTGAGTTGGAAGATAAGAAACTACCGCTGTAGGAGGCAATCTCATGGATTGCGCCTTCCGGCATGAAACCACTTAAAATTTCATGAGCATTGGCCTTTGTGTAGCGCTCAGAGGCTGTAAAGATTCTGGCTCTTACACCGGATGCACTTGGAACTCCGCCAAGATCGTCGCAGTGATAGGGCTGTCCTATACGCTCGATGGTGTAGGGGGTTATTTTGCTCTTTTGTTTCTTAAGTGCCTTTAAGTATTCAATGGCAAGAATACTGTTGGGAGATTCGAAAATCTGACGGTACACATCGATATTGTTATCAACGGACTGATTTTTTAAAGCTGCCATAAGCGCACTTGCGCTGGCTGCCGGATAGGGTTTACCCTGCTTAAGCTCTTTTTCCAGAATCTCTTTGTAAAGAGTCGATTCGGAGTGCAGAATGTTTGCGATGTTATCAAGCTTTTTCAGGTCAGCATGTTCGCTGCCAAAGCACAGATAGTCGATACAGCCAAGGCTGTTTAAGATTGAAACTGCACCCTGAGCAAAGTACTCAGCGCTTCCCGTGCTGTAATAGACAGGGAGTTCAAGTACCAGATCGGCGCCACTCCTGAGAGCCATTTTGGCCCTTGCGTATTTGTCCACGATGGCAGGAGCGCCTCTTTGAACAAAGTCTCCGCTCATGACGATAACGACTCTGTCAGCACCAAGGTTTTCCTTGCACTTTTCGATAAGGTGTTTATGACCTTCGTGAAATGGATTAAATTCTGCTATTATTCCGATAGTTTTCATAGTGAATTTACCTGTTTTTCCAATTTTTGTACAAGTTTTACCTTGTCCTTAAATTATAATATAATTATATTATTATTTGGAAGTTTTTTGACTTTACTTATTAATGGGAAAAGAGGTTACTTTATGAAAATACTGGTTATCAACTGTGGAAGTTCATCACTGAAGTTCCAGCTTATCGACTCAGAGTCAGAGGCAGTTATCTGCAAGGGACTCTGCGAGAGAATCGGAATCGACGGAAGCCGTATCGTTTATACACCTGCAGGCAAGGATAAGATCACAAAGGAAGAGCCCATGCCAGATCACAACAAGGCAATCGAGATGGTTATCGAGGCCCTTACAAACGAGAACGACGGCGTAGTTAAGCTCGAGGAGATCGGAGCAGTTGGACATCGTATCGTACACGGCGGTGAGAAGTTTACCAAGTCAGTTGTTATCAATGACGAAGTTATTAAGGCAATTGAGGAGGTTTCAGATCTTGCACCTCTTCACAACCCTGCAAACCTTATCGGAATCAGAGCATGCCAGAAGGTTATGCCGGGAGTTCCTATGGTAGCAGTTTTCGACACAGCATTCCATCAGACAATGCCACAGGAAGCTTACCTTTACGGCCTTCCATATTCATACTACGAGAAGTACGGTATCAGAAGATACGGCTTCCACGGAACAAGCCATTCATACGTAAGTAAGCGCGCTGCAGAAATCCTTGGAAAAGACATTAAGGATCTTAAAATCATTGTTTGCCACCTTGGAAACGGCGCATCTATTTCAGCTGTTAAGGACGGCAAGTGCATCGACACTTCAATGGGTCTTACACCTCTTGAGGGTCTTATCATGGGAACAAGAACCGGTGACATCGATCCTTCAGTTGTTGAGTTTATCATGAAGAAAGAGAACTCTACAGTTGCTGACGTAACAAATCTTCTCAACAAGAAGTCAGGTGTTTACGGACTTTCAAATAACCTTTCATCAGACTTCAGAGATCTTGAGGATGCATACCTTAAGGGTGATGAAGGTGCTAAGAGAGCAGTTGATGCATTTACTTACAGAGTTGCCAAGTACATCGGCTCCTACACAGCAGCTATGGGCGGCGTTGATGTGATCTGCTTCACAGCAGGTGTTGGCGAGAACAGCGGATTCACAAGAGGACTTATCTGTGAGAGACTCTCATTCCTCGGCGCAACCGTTGATGCAGAGGCTAACAAGGTTCGCGGCGAAGAGAAGACAATCTCAGCTGCTGACTCCAAGGTTCTTCTTATGGTAGTTCCTACCAACGAAGAGCTTGCAATTGCTAGAGATACATATGAGCTTTGCAAATAATTAAATCACGATCACTTAAAAACCGGGACATTAGCTCCCGGTTTTTTATTGCAATTCTTTGTAATGAGCTTTATCAATGATAAAATGATAATATAACGTAAAATAGTGAGGTGAAATCATGCAGGATATCAGCATAGATCTAAATGGATCAGGTCTTACAGAAATTCTTAATAATCTTACTTCTAAAGAAATCGTATCGATTGTGATCATAGCAATAATAACGTTTCTTTTAACGGCTGCGGTGTATATCCTTCTGACCTACTTCATCCTGAAACTCAACAAGGCCATATTCAAGAGGATTGAAAAGAAGAGAGGAAACAGCATAACACTTCAGTTTTTACAGAAGGCTATAGCTCTTTTACTTATAGCCGTTCTTGTAGTTCTTCCTTTGGGCGGAAAACAACTGGCCAGGTCCCTTCTTGGATCAACGGCAGTTCTTGCTGTTATAGTCGGTCTTGCTGCCAATGAAGTTTTAAAGGACATGTTCGCAGGCCTTGAGATAAGCATATATAAGCCCTTCGATATCGGATCAAGGATCATGCTCGAGGACGGAAGAGCGGGAATTGTTGAAAAGCTGACGCTCCGTCATGTTGTACTCAGACTCATTGACACAACACGCGTTATAATCCCGAACAGTAAGGCTAACCAGAGCATAATAGTTAATTACAGTTACGCAGAACATGTTCCAAGGTCTTTTGATGTAAGATTTGGAATCGGATATAACTCGGATATTGATAAGGCCAAAGAGATAATAAGACAGACAATCTGCGACTGTCCGCTTACGCTCAACAAAGACAGATACAAAGAGGATGACCCCAATTCAAAATCCGTATATTTTCTTGAAATCACGGACAGCGCGATCATACTTGGGGCAACAATCTATTATCCACATGAGCTTAGAACAGAAGTTGTAAAGGATGAAGTGAACACCCGAATTTTCAAGGCTCTTTGTGATAATGGAATCGAGATTCCATACAACTATGTAAATATGATCATGAAAAAGGAGAACGCTGATGATTGAAATGCTTTCATCTCAAATGGATTATACAAATCTGCCTGTTATTTTAAGGCATCAGATTCTGATGACCATTGGATGCTGGTTTCTCTTTAATAAATGCGATGTAAAAAAGGTATGGGCTTTTATTCCGGTTGCAAGGGAATATCATATAAGCCTTTGTGCAGACAGAGAGAAGGACGGCAGAGTCTATACCATACTTGTATTTTTCTACGATCTTCTTACGATTCTGGTTCCTTTTCTTCCGAAGGATAATCTTTTTGTACTGTTTCTTCTGATACCGATAGTCGGAATCGGTGTCGCCATTGAGATCTATATAATCAAGGTTTATCTGGGGCTGATAAAGGTATTTGATAAAAAGAAAAAATGGATCCTTGCATTTTTCTTCTTTGAGTCAATAACCCTTATTATCTGGGGAATTTCAAAGCGCTTTGTTCCGGGCAAAAAGGTTGAACATATTGAAAAGACAGGTGCAAAAGAGCTTGGCGAAAACTTAAGCGCTGCAACAGAAGGGCTTACGGTAAACATTACCGACAGGACTGTAGTTGATTTCTTTAAGAAAAAGACTCTACTTAAGGATATACACATGGTCATTCCAAGAGGCCACATGGTGCTTCTTCTTGGCGGTTCCGGAGCCGGAAAGACCACATTCTTGAATGCTGTGACGGGTTATGAGAAGGCAAAGGCCAGCATTAAGCTTGATAACAATGATGTTTACACAGATTACGGCAAGATGAAATACGACATCGGTTTCGTTCCTCAGCAGGATCTGATGAGAGGCAATGATACTGTGGAAATGACTCTCACAGATGCAGCACTGATGAGACTTTCAAAAGACACATCTGTTATGGAGAGAGAAAATCGCATAGCCTACATGCTCGATCAGTTCGGTCTTACTGCAGTAAGAAACAATCTGGTTGAGAAGCTATCGGGAGGTCAGAGAAAGAGGCTCTCAATTGCCATGGAGTTCATTTCAAATCCGTCACTGTTTATTCTTGATGAGCCGGATTCGGGCCTTGACGGCGTAGTAGCAAGGAGTCTTTTTGAAAGGCTCAGGGAAATTGCAGATGAAGGAAAGATTGTTGTAGTTATTACCCACACCCCTGACAGAGTAATAGATCTTTTTGATGATGTGATCGTACTTGCCAAGGATGCCACAAGAACAGGACGTCTTGCGTGGTACGGCCCTGTTGATGAGGCCTATGAATTCTTCGGAAAGTCCTCCATGGAAGAAATCCTTCTTTCAATCAATCAGAAGGACGAAGGTGGAGAAGGCAGAGCGGATGAGTTCGTAGAAAAGTATGCTGACCGCATTAAGGAAAAAGTGGGGTGATGCAACATGACTGAATATAAGACAAAGCACAGAGGCAGAGTTTTTCAGACCTTTATATATCTGGGCAAGCTCTTTAGAATGTTTCTCTTTCAGAATGACTGGAAGGTTCTCCCGATGGCTGCGGTCATTGCAGGCCTGGTTTCATTTACTGTGGGAAAGAACCTGTTTAAGACCATGGAAGGAACACTGATGGGTACTTTTGCCCTGTCGTGTATCTGTATCTGGAACGGCTTTTTTAACTCAATACAGGTTATCTGCCGTGAGAGAGCAATAGTAAAAAGAGAGCACAGATCGGGACTTCACATGACGTCCTATGTGGCAGCTCACATGATCTACCAGGCTTTTTTATGCATCCTTCAGGCGATCATAACAATCGGCGTATGCCTTCTTATGAAGGTTAAATTCCCTGAGGGTAGCCTTATTACTCCGTGGCCTTTAGTGGATTTTGGATTGTCTCTTTTCCTCATAACTTATTGTGCAGACATGCTGGCGCTGCTTATCTCTGCATTTTCAAAGACTACGACAACAGCCATGACTATAATGCCATTTCTCCTCATAGTACAGCTCCTGTTTTCAGGTGCATTCTTTTCTCTTCCTGAGGAGGCAATGCCACTTACCAACCTGACTGCCACAAAGTGGGGGCTTACGGCTCTCTGCGCCCAGGGCGATTACAACTCAAAGCCAATGGTAAGTGTGTGGAACAATGCCCTCAAGATGAAAGATGTTGAAGTTGAGGGAGAAAAACCTCTTTTGACCTTGTTTAGAGAGATAGAAGAGAATAATATGAGAGATGACATACTTATGAAGACAGGAGAGCTCAACCAGAACCATGACTATGACTTTGATCCGAGGATTGTTGTTAAATGTTGGGGATGGCTTATCATGTGGACCTTCGTTTATGTGATGGTTACAGTGCTCTTACTGGAAATGATCGACTTGGATAAGAGGTAGAAGACTATGAAAAAGTACAACATCAAAAATGACATTTTCAACCTGACAGTTTCAGACCACGGCGCTGAGATCACCTCTCTTTTAAAAAACGGCAGGGAGCTTATGTGGCATGCAGATCCTGCATTTTGGGGCAGGACATCACCTGTTCTATTCCCTCAGGTAGGTGCTGTCTGGGAAAAGAAATATCGACATGATGGCAAGACCTATGAAATGGGACAGCACGGCTTTGCCAGAGACATGGACTTTAAGATGATCTCACAGACAAGTGATGAGCTTGTGTTTGAGCTTAGGGACAGTGAAGACACAAAAGCAAAATATCCTTTTGATTTTGTGTTAAAGCTGGGATATAAACTGACTGATGATAAAGTTGAAGTAATCTGGGAGGTTGAGAACCCATCCGATGGAGATATGTTCTTCTCGATCGGAGGTCACCCGGCATTTAACTGTGATCTTACCAAGGATAAGCTGTTATTTATGAACAAGGGAGAAAAGGTATCAGGTAATCTTACCTCTAATGTAGTAATGCTTGATGGAAGCGGATGTCTTTCTGACAAAACTACAGAGGTTGTACTTGATGACGGAGTGCTTGCCCTTAAGCCTGAACTCTTTGATGAGGATGCGCTGGTGATCGAGAACAGACAGGCTGATACAGTTGCTATTATTGCTGCAGATGGAGAGACTATAGTTACTGTAAGCTTTGATGCTCCGCTGTTTGGCGTATGGTCACCTGATCATAAGAATGCCCCGTTTGTATGCATAGAGCCCTGGTACGGAAGATGCGACAGGACGGGCTTTACAGGAGACCTCAGTGAAAGAGAGTATGTCAATAAGCTGGGGGCAGGAGAGAAATTTAAAGTGTCTTACACAATTGCCTGATATGATGCCCGGAAATTGAATGATCAGCAGCGGTGGATTTTATATGATCCATCGCTGTTTTATATTGCTTTATAGTTCGAATGGGATAATTATAGTAAATTATAGTGTATTATATGGAATTATATTAAATTATATGATATTATAGCTTCGACAATTACTTTATATGATTTTATATTGTTTGAGATACTACGGAGGTTCGTATGACTGAGAGAAATCCATATGCCATCAGCTTTGGGAGAATACCTACACAGTATATTAGCAGAGATATTATCATTGATGAGATCGTCAGTGCATTTAACAGTGACATTGCCGAAGAGCAGGCATTTAAGATAACGGGAATACGAGGAACAGGTAAGACCGTTACACTTACTGCAATAGAAAAAGAACTTTCCGATGACCGCGAATGGATCATTGTAAATTTAAAACCCGGAGCAGAGATTACTAATGATCTTGTGGCTAAGCTATATACGGAAGTGCCGTTTATTACATCTTATGTAGATGCGAATTTGAATCTTTCAGCCTTCGGAATAGGCCTTAATCTAAAAAAGAAAAGTCCCGCAGCCAGTCTTGATCTGGTTTTGGAAGAACTTCTCACTGTTATAAAAAAAGAAAAGAAGAGGGTGCTTGTCACAATAGATGAGGTAAGAAAGACAGATTCTCTTGTGGATTTTATTCAGGAATATCAGATCCTGATAAGGAAAGATATTCCGATATACCTGCTGGTTGCAGGGCTGTATGAGGATATTGAAGATATTGAGAACACGGATGGACTTACTTTTTTCCTCCGTTCCACCAAGTATGAGATGACACCTCTTAATATTGGAGTTATAAAAGAAGACTATAAGCTCACAATGGGACTTTCAGATGAGGTTGCCTATAACCTTGCTGTGATGACCAAGGGATATGCTTTTGCTTATCAGGCTTTTGGAAAATACATGTGGGATTCAAAGGAAAAAGAGATTACTCCTATGGTCCTTGCTAAGGTTGATGATGCTCTTGCACAGAAGGTGTATGACAAGATCTGGAGCGAACTGCCACCGAAGGATAAATGGTATTTGGGCTTCATTGTTCAGAAGGATTCCATGGATGCCTCAGAACTTTTGGAGATAACCAAAAAAAGCCACAGTGACTGGAGCGAACCCAGGAAACGCCTCATAGAAAAAGGCGTTATAGATGGCTCCATACGTGGCAAGATTGTGCTTCGTCTTCCCAGATTTAAGGAATATGTAAACAGTAAACAGTATTAAAATAACAGATCAAAGATTGTCCTCACCCCATTTTTTCATCTCAAGAAGAATGGGGATGAGGCTTTTTGCTTTTTCGGTGAGACTGTACTCAACTCTTACAGGCATCTCATCATAAAGCTTTCTAAGGACGAGGCCGTCAGCTTCAAGCTCTTTTAACGAATTGGCGAGCATGGTATTGGTGATTCCGGCTATGGCTCTTGTCAGTTCTCCGTAGCGCACGACTTCCCTGTTGTCGATGACGCAGAGAATCATGATCTTCCACTTGCCTCCGACAATGTCCAGGACCTTCTTAAGACCGCACCCTTTTCCGGCAATATCTTCACATAATGGTTCTTTTTTCGCTATTTTACTCATAGTATCATTTTCCTTACCAGGTCAATATTAACTGCGTACTTGATATACTTTTTATACCAGATATAATATCCATGTTACTTAAATAAATCAAGTGTATGTAGGAGATTATTAGAATGAAACGGGCAGTAAACGATACAGACAGATGTGTTGCCTGCGGAGTATGTGCCGGGCAGTGTCCGAGAGGCGCCATAAGTATTTACAAAGGGTGCTATGCGGATGTGGATTTATCTATGTGTGTAGGATGCGGAATCTGTGAGAAGGCATGTCCTGCCGGATCAATAAGAGTACAGGAAATGGAGGATGGGGGCAGATGAAGAAAGCGGTTAACAAAAAGAGTCACTGGTATGACTATCTATGGATCTGGTCAATTATCTATTTTGCTCTCGGATTTTTTAATATTCTATTTACATGGCTTGGAATGATAGATTTTATCCTGCCGCTGATATTTGCAATCGCAGGAGGAAACAAGTGGTTTTGCAATCACATGTGCGGAAGAGGACAGCTCTTTTGGGTGCTTGGAAGAAATCTTAAATTCTCAAGAAGGAAGCAGGCGCCAAAGTGGATATCATCAAAGTGGTTCAGGTATGGATTCCTCGCCTTTTTCCTGACTATGTTCGGAACGATGGTATTCCAGACCTATATGGTGTTCTCGGGAGCTCAGACCTTGAGAAAAGCAATTAAACTTTTCTGGACCTTTAGAGTTCCGTGGAAATGGGCGTATAATGGTAGTATATTCCCCGACTGGGTTGCGCAGTTTGGCTTTGGATTCTATAGCCTGATGCTGACATCCACCCTTATCGGACTTATAGTAATGGCACTATATAAAGAGAGAACCTGGTGCTCGTTCTGTCCTATGGGAACCATGACTCAGGGAATCTGTAAGATCAAGGCAAAGAAAGGAGCCTGAAATATGACATTAGAAGAAAGAGCTGCAAAGGCAGTTGAAATGAAAAACTCCGGAATGTATAACTGTGCTCAGTCGGTAACTGTGGCACTTGCTGATGAGACGGGGCTTTCTGAGGAACAACTCAGGCAGATATCAGCAGGGTTCTGCGCAGGTATGGGAAATCTTGAGGCAACCTGTGGAGCGCTTATAGGTGCAGGAATGATAGCAGGACTTAAGACTGAAGGAAGAGGAACTCTTGGAATTACAAGGCAGATCCAGGAAGAGTTCAATAACAGATGCGGAGCAATAAAATGTAAGGACTTAAAAACCGTTACAGATGGTAAGCCTCTTTGCCCGTGCGAGGAGTGCGTTAGAAATGCAGTTATGATCTACGGTGAAGTGCTGGGACTTAGCTGATGACCGGAGCTTTGATATAAAAAATAAGGGAAGAAAGAAACCAGTATGGCTCTTTCTTCCCTTTTGTACGTTATGACGATAATTGCAGAAGATTGAAGCTGGTATTTATAAAAATTTTATATATTTTATTTTCTTTTGATTATGTACGTTTTATAGAATATAATTGTAATAAGGGATGAATGTACAAAAATATCAATAATGTTGGGAGTTTAGGAGAAATTGCCAATGAAAAAGTGGAAGAGTCTGCAGATTGTTCTGTTTGTTGTTATGTGCGTAGGTCTCAATATAGGTGGCAAGTTTTTGGCTGTATGGCTTGAGCTTCCGCTTTGGGCTGACTCTTTTGGCACGGCACTTTGTGCTTATGTCTTAGGACCTGTATGTGGCGCCATGGTCGGAGTTACGGGAAATCTGGCATACTCTTTGGTGAATCCGCTCTCAACCATATATTCAATTACCAGTATTGCTCTGGGTATTATTGTTGGAATAGCAGCCAGGAAAAACTGGTTTGATTATCTCTATGGCTATATGAAAGCCGCTTCTTTAGTTGTTCTGACAGCACTCGTCGTTTCAGTTCCCGTCAATATGATATTTACAGAAGGTTTTACCGGAAATAAGTGGGGAGACGGAGTGATTTACTATCTTTTTGATAGGAATTGGCCTCCGTTTTTGTGTTTTGTCTTCGGACAGCTGGCACTTGAGTTTGTAGACAAGGTTCTTACAATAGGTGCAGTTTTCGTTACGGTTTTCTTAATGCATATCAAGGACAATCAGGATGAAATTGATGCAGTAAGGAAGGGCACTACAACAGGAGCTGCTCTTATCCTGTGTCTGTCGATGTGCTTATCTTTCCCTTCAAAAGCAGAGGATATTACTGCGGATACTACGGAAGACTACAACGACTATGTTCAAAGTGTTTACAGCTCCAATAATGGCCTTCCCTGTGGTGAGGCAAATGATATTGCACAGACCAATGACGGCGTGCTTTGGATTGGTACTTACGCAGGACTCTATAGGTATAACGGAAGGGAATTTCGCTGGATAGACAATTATGAATCTGTAAAAAACGTAAACTGCCTCTATGTAGATGAAGAGGGACGACTTTGGATCGGGACCAACGATAATGGTCTGTCCATTGTTATCCGCGAGAAGGTAGTAAATGTTCTTGATCAGTCCACAGGGCTTCCTTCGAATTCTGTTAAAAGTATAGTTCGTGCCACTGATGGATACTATTATATTGGTACCAGCGGAAGTATGCAGATCCTGGTGATGAACAACGGACTTAAGGCTGCAAGTACACTCCCCGAAGTTTATTATGTTGAGAGTATAACCGCTGATGATGAGGGGCATGTAGCTGCCATTTCATCAGATGGAACGCTATACCTTCTTAAGAGCGGTAATATTTTAAATTCCATTAAGCTGTCCCAGGATGGAGAGGAGTTCAATTGCTGTACCTTTGCGCCTAACGGAACGCTTATGGTCGGAACTTCTACCAATAATATTTACAACTACGACATCTCAGCCGGAAGTTTTAAGAAGATAAGAGTAACCACCTGCGAGGGCGCTATCAATATTAATGACATCAGCTTTTTAAATAACGGAACCATGTTTGTTTCATCTGACAGCGGAGTTTCTTATTCTAATATCCATGGGTTCCATCATCTTAATACCAACGATTTTAATAATTCCATTGATCATATGTTGTGTGACTATCAGGGCAATCTTTGGTTTACATCATCAAGACTTGGCCTTCTTCGTCTTGCAAAATCTCCGTTCAGGGATGTTTACGGCGCTATCGGAATGGAGAGAAACGTGGTGAATTCCATTGTTTCCTGGCAGCGAAACTATTATATCGGAACTGATAAAGGTCTGGATATAGTAGACAAGGGATGTCACAACGAGATAGAAAATGAGCTTACAGAGGAGCTTGAGGGAAAGAGAATACGATGCCTCTACGTTGACCAGAAAAACCATTTGTGGGTTTGCACCTACGGAAACGGCCTTATAGAGTATTCACCCACCGGCGAAAGCTGGGCATATAATGCTGATAACGGAAGCTTTGGAAGCAGAGCACGTATCGTGACAGGGCTTTCTGATGGCACCATCATTGCAGCGGGAGATACCGGCATCAGTTACATAGAAGACCATAAAGTAACAAAGACAATAAAGAACGAAGATGGTCTTATTAACTCCATGATCCTTACCATTACCGAGATGAGAGATGGAACAATCCTGGCAGGCACAGACGGAGACGGCATTGCGGTAATAAAAGACGGCAAAGTAGAAAGGATGCTTACCAGGGATGACGGCCTTAGCAGCGGTGTAATTTTAAGGACAATAAAGGATCCGAAATCCGAAGGCGTATTTCTCGTTACCAGTAACAGTCTGTGTTATCTTGACGAGAACAAAAATATCAGAGTTCTGGACAAGTTCCCTTACTTTAACAACTATGATATCTGGGTAAAGGATGCGGATACTCTCTTTGTAATGTCCAGTGCCGGAATCTATGTTGTTGAGCGTGATGAACTTGTTGAAGGCGGCGAGATTGCCTGGGAGCTTTTAGATGCAAGAAGAGGACTAGGTACATCACTTACAGCCAATTCCTGGAATTATTACAACGGAAACGGAGAGCTGTTCCTTCCTTGTGATACAGGTGTTTATGTCATCGATGTTGAAAAATACAACAGCGATGTAAGATCCTATAGAATGCAGCTGGCAGCTGTAAAGCTTGACGGAACTCCGGTTCCTATAGATCGCCATGGTTCAATTACTATCGGTCAGGGCATCAGCAGAGTTGAACTTGATCCCGAGATATTAAACTATACCATTCAGGATCCAAATGTGGGCTATTATCTTGAAGGTTATGATACCCAGTGGACCAAGGTTGCGCAGAATAACCTCAGCAATATCATCTACGTAAACCTGCCCTCAGGCACGTTCACATTCCATCTGGCAATACTGGACAGTGCCGGAGAACAAGTGCTTGAGGAGCGAAAGTTCACGGTAATAAAAGAAGGTGAGTTCTATGAACAGTCAGGGTTCTTATTATATATGCTCCTTGTACTTATAGCGCTGATCGTTTGGACAACCTGGCTTGTGGTTCAAAGACAGCTCCGTCAGCAGCAGGTTAAGATCAATATGGCAAATGAGACGGTCATGGCCATAGCTAATTCCGTCGATGCCAAGGATGTTCGTACAAGTCAGCACTCATCCCGTGTAGCGGATTATGCTGTGCTTATTGCAGAAGAGATGAACTGCTTCCCCTGGTGGCAGAGAGAAAAAGCTCTTTCAAACCTTCGAAAAGCAGCACAGATGCATGATATCGGTAAGATTGGAATTCCTGACAGCGTGCTTAATAAAGTAGGTCGTCTTACGGATGAAGAGTATGCCAAGATGAAATCCCACGTAGTAAGCGGAGCAGAGATCCTTAAAGACTTCACGCTGGTTGACCATGTTCAGGACGGAACAAGATATCATCACGAGAGATACGACGGCCGTGGATATCCGGATGGACTAAAAGGAGAGGAGATACCTCTTTTTGCAAGAATAATCGGTGTGGCGGATGCTTTCGACGCCATGACTTCAAACCGTGTATACCGTAATCACATGGATAACGATTATGTTATGAATGAGATGAAGAGGGGAAGAGGAACACAGTTTGATCCTGATGCCCTTGATGCGTTCCTTCGTCTAGTAGACAAAGGAGTTATCGACCTGGAAGCTATTTATGGCCAGAAACAGTCAGAGATTCAGAAGGTTGATGAAAAGTCACAGGAAGAACTTGAGAGAAGGCAGAAGGAAGATAAACAGATACAGGAAGCTGAAATGAAGAAAAACGAACCGGCTCAGGATAAGGCGGAGAAAGGATAAGGTATGAAAAAAACTCATATTATAACTTTTATAACATGCCTTGTTTCGCTCGCTGCATTCTGTATTGTGTTCAAGATCCTCAATCCTTCGGTGGGCAGAGATACACTAAAAGTTGGCTTTATTTATGACAACGACGAGAGCACTCCATATACTTACAACTTCTCTCTGGCAAAGGACGCACTGGAAAAGAAATACGGTGATCATGTAGAGATATTTACCTGCAGCAACGTTCTTGACGATGAGATGGAAGAGCCTTTAAGAGAGCTTGCAGACAAGGGGTGCGATATCATCTTTTTCAACGGTTATAGTGAGATGGTTAAAGAGCTTGCTCCTGAATATCCCAATACCCAGTTCTGCCAGACTTCGTATATGGATATGAACGGAGTTCCCGTTCCGGAGAATTACCACACATTTAAAGGGGAAGCTTATCAGGGAAGATATGTCAGCGGAATTGCTGCCGGCATGAAGATAAAGCAGATGATAAGCGAGGGAACAATAAGATCTGATGAGGCCTTGGTAGGCTTTGTCGCAGCATTTCCAACATCTGAAGTAATATCCGGCTACACGGCATTTTTGCTGGGAGTAAGAAGTATTGTTCCAGAAGCTAAGATGAAGGTCTGCTACACCAATACCTGGAGCAGCTATGCTCATGAAAAGAGTGCAGCGATGCAGCTTATTAAAGACGGATGTGTTATTTTGTCGCAGCACACCGATACCATTGGACCTGCCATTGCATGTGAAGAGGCTTCAGCCAAAAAGGAAGTTTACTTTGTCGGCTATAACCAGAGTATGTCAGAGGTTGCACCGGGATCATCACTGGTAACATCCAGAATTTGTTGGGAGCCATACGTGCTTGGAGCGGTTGATGCTGTGATGAACAGCAGAGAGATTGAGAGCGTTGTACAGGGAAGCGTTCACGGAACTGATATAGCAGCAGGATATGAGTTCGGATGGGTTGAAATAGTTGACTTAAATCTCCAGGTCTGTGCTCCCGGAACACAAAAAGCCATGAATGTTGCGATAGATAAATTCAAGAGAGGACACAATGACTTCGTTTTCTGGGGAGATTATACAGGAACTGATCCAAAGAACCCGTCTGATAAGATAAGTTTAAAGAATGGATATATTGAAAATCAGAATACGTCGTATCCGACCTTTCATTATATCCTTGATGATGTGATAATAATTCTAAAATAAAAGAACCGTCCCCGGTGACCCAGGGGACGGTTTTCTTAAAATCTTACTTACCGAGGATTTCGTGAACAGCAGCTTTGATGTTCTCATCCTTAGCATTGGCATCGAAGTACTCAAGGAAGTGCTCACCTGAGAATGCACCCTTAACAAGGTCCTGATCAAGGCTCTTAAGAATAGCAGGAACATCCTGAACTACAGTAACCTTTCTTACCTCGTCGAGGATCTTCTTGTTGCGCTGCTCAGGAACAGCTCTTTCTCTTGGATATCCCTGTCCGCTTGGCTCACTAAAGAGCTTCTCGAAGCTGTACTCAAGATTTAATTCGGCACCCCAGCCTGACTTAAGGGCGAAGTTCATGGCGATGGCATTTCCGTCATTAACCTGTGCAAAAGTGTAGGCATCAAGAGGATCTGTTACGTGTCCGCAGATAACACCAGGGAAGCTGTTGCATGCAAGCATAGCGCCTTCGCCTGTTCCGCAGCCTGTAACAACATAATCGGCAGCGCCGGAATTAAGGAGCACACAGGCAAGGATACCGTTCTGTACATAGGTAAGCTGTGCCTCGTCCTCTGCTGAGTACATTCCGTAGTTAAACACTTCAAAACCGTGCTTGTCAGCTACCTTCTTGAGCGCGCCATAGATCATTGCGTTCTTGGCTGCTTGAGAATTCTCATTGATAAGAGCAATTTTCATTTTAAATCCCTCCAAAACAACAGTAGTTTAAATAAATGTATATTTTGATAAGTATATTTTATTTTTCGAATAGACCTGTGTCTACGCTTTTGAGGTCAATGTGTCATATTTTCAAGATTTTAGTCAAAAGATATTTGTTAAGAAAAAATTAATATTTATCTTTCAGTTCAGGAAGGTTTGTGCTATACTATCAAAAGTGTGTATGATTTTCGAGGAGAGAAACTGTATGTGGGGAAGCATATGGCTTCTTTTGTTGCATTAATTTTTATTATGAGGGGAAGTAAGGGATTTAGTTTTGAGCACGGCAAGAGTTAATAGTTACAGAAATTCGGACAAGAGTTACAGCAGAAACGTAACTGTCAGAAGACCAAAAATAAGGAAGAGGCGCCACTACGATATGAGAAAGATCGCAGTAATAGCTGCAGCATCAGTTTTGGCAGTAGTTGGCGGATATACAGTTTATAATCACCTTCCTTTTGTAAAAGTAAATAAAGCGATAGCAGCAGGAAACAGATATACTGAGGATGCTGATTACGAGGCAGCAATCGATTCCTATTCAGAGGCAATCAAGATAGACAAGCACTCAGTTACAGCCTACAGCAATATGGCAGGCGCATTCCTTAGTATAGATGATTCTGAGTCTGCCAAGAAGATCCTCTATGATGGATGGCAGAACACTGAGAACACAGGTCTTTTGGACAACTACCACACAGTTATCTTAAATGAAGCGGTAGATTCCATGAACACCAAGAACGCTGATATGGAGACAGTTCTTTCCATAGAATCAGTGCTTAAGGATGACAACACCAACAAGGATGCAGTAGAGCTTTTAGATGCAGCATATACAAGAGTTTTTGATGATGCATACAGCTACAACGCAGATGCACTCTTTAGATCTGATGCTTCAACATATTCAAGCGAGCGCGGAAGTGATACCTTCTCATTTGAAGAGTATCTGAACTTTGAGAAAGAGCTTTTGGCAATATATGAGACCAACCCTACTGACGAGCTTAAGAAGGTAATCCTTGAGTACGCTACACCCGGAGTCAGCTCTTTTACCATGAACTACTCAGACGTGGAGGCTTATCAGGAGCTGATATCTCAGGTTGAGGCTGCCTGCGGAACAGATGAGAACCTTGATTCATTTAAGGAGTGCCTTTCAAACGCACAGGAGGTTCAGGCAGTTTTTGCTGACATCTTCACACAGCTTGATGTTGGAAATGTAGATGAGCTCAGAAGCTTTGTTGTATCAGATGAGTATCTGGCTCTCAGAGATATCTTTTTAAATGATGAATATACACCTCAGGAGAACACAACCTATGTGCCAATAAGCCGTGAGGCAATGATCCTTAACCGAAATGACGGGAAATGGTCCTACAGGTTCCTTGATTTTGAAGAGAATCCTGAGACAACAGGTGTTATAACACTTTGGGCCAACTTCTTTGAGGATGATGGTGTACAGAGAGATTCAATTTCTTATGAGCCCGGCGCTATAGACGGACAGCTTTATCCTCACACCAAGTACGACGTAACTTACCTTAAGAGCTATATAACTTCAGGTAAGTCAACCAAGACCATCAAGATGAATTACAGGCTTGAGACCACCATCACTTCTGAAGATGGAAGTACCATCAATTCCATCGTCGGCGACTGGGGTGGAGAAAACGAATGGGAAATGGATATCGATACCATCGAATCCAGGATTAGAGCATAATATGAATAATATTGATAGTGAGCCAAAGTGTGTGATCATATCAGCGGGAAGTTTTCCGGAGGTGGAGATAGACCTTCGGGAGGGCGATCTTTGTATCGCGGCGGACGCGGGATTTGGTTACGCGCAAAGGCTCGGTATTCTACCGGACCTCATTGTGGGAGATTTTGATTCAGCAAAAGACGCACCACCTGAGGTCCTTCGTGGTATTAGGGAAATTGCAGAAAATGATCCGGGGCGCGTCGTGCAGCTGGAAGTGATGAAGGATGATACAGACACCATGCGTGCGGTGAAGATAGGCTTATCTAAGGGGTATCGGAAGTTCTATCTCTACGGTGCTATGGGAGGAAAGCGCTTCGATCACAGTTTTGCCAATATCCAGACACTTGAGTTTATAAAACACCAGGGAGGCAGAGGATATATAATGGACAGGGACTCCATGCTCTTTTTAGCAGAGAATGAGACTATTAAGTTTCACAGGGGAAACACAGGAACCCTCTCGGTATTTTCTTTATCGGAGGTATCCCGTGGCGTGAGCCTTAAGGGCCTTTTATATGGCATGGAGGATGGCGAACTAAGAAGAGACTTTCCGCTGGGTGTGAGCAATGAGTTTATCATTGATGAGGAAGCGGAAGTTACAGTCAAAGAGGGGACTTTGCTCATTAGCGTCATCTGGGAATAACTAAACAAATGAGAGAGGAATGAAAAGAGAATGTTGTGGGTTAAAAAGCTTAAGGAGGATGCCAAGGGGATTTTCAAAGAGCATCCTGCTTCTATTGTCAGTGTCTTTATTTTTGCAGTGTGTACTGCGCTTCTTGAGGATATTTTGAATGTTAAGGATCATAGCAGCATTTGGAAGATCCTTACCTTTATCCAGACTTTATCATTAGGCCTTATTTTCGGCTTTGTCCTATGTGAATCCAATTACAATTACAAAAAACAGATCGGCAAATTGCAGAAGCTCTTTGATGGAAGAGGGTCTTTGATTTATGCCATTGTGATGGCGATATCTCTTTTACTCAGCATAGTTCATGCCTACAGACAGGCATATATTACGTCAAAAGATCTTTCTGCTTCTGCCGAGCTTGGAATCAGGTTTGATATATTCTATCGCTTTTTCTGGGTGTACATTGCTGTGTGCATTATAAGCGCATGGTACTTCATGTACAAAAAGAGCGGAGAGTCTTTTGAAAGCTACAGCGTAAAGGCTTTCCTTGGAAGCCTTAAGGCGCTGGCGGTCTACGCTGTTGTAGCAATAGGATTTCTCTGCATTATCTGGGTGTTCGATTCACTTATCGTAAGCTTTGATTATGCCGCGACTGTGGAACTCTTAATTGCAGCACTTGTCGGATACCCTGCGCTGCTTGTGGGCCTTTCAAAAATGGGAGAGAACATGGCGCGCTTTTCAAAGGTCATGGTGGGCTATGTATTCACCAGACTTCTGGCAGTCGCTGCGGTTATCGTATATGTCTATCTTCTTAAGATAATCTTTACCTGGACATTCCCTTCCAACGAAGCCTACACCATTACCACATCTTTATTTGCCACAGGGCTTGTTGTAATAACAATGGCTCAGGGCTGCACCGAGGGTGGGCTATTAAAGATGCTTAAGATTTCTCCGCTTTTATTTGTGCCTTTTATCGTGGTTCAGATCATGTGTCTTGCCATGAGAATTGGTCAGTACGGGATCACAACCAGAAGATATCTCGGAATCATGTTTATTGTTTTCGAGGTGATCTACCTTATTTACTATGTTTACAGGTTTCGAAAGCAGGAGGGGATTGGTGGATTTCTTTTCCCAATTGCTCTGGTCCTCGTGGTTATCTACTATCTTGTGCCCGGAATCAATGTCTATGCGGCAATTACCGGCTCTCAGAAGGCAGTGGTAATGAAATATGTCGTGGCAGCTGCAGGCGGTAATGAGATAAATTCTCAGGAAAAAGCCAAGGCGAAGTCTGCTTACAGACAGATTGAGAACAACGGTAATGCAGAAGGATTGCGCTTTTTAAAAGAGCTTGAGGAGAAATATCCTGATATTGATTTTGGTGATGAGCTTGGCACAAGTGATTCCTACTATTATGAAGATACATTTGGGAACGATAAGGAAATCTATGCCTATAACGATGTGGATGTGATAGATGTCTCAAGATACAAGAATCTTGCTGTGATCAGCACTCATGCAGATGATGACGGTGGGGAGATTGATGTCACAAGGTTTGAGCTTAAGGCTTCAAACGGTCAGGAAACCTCAGTTGTCGGATATGCGGACCTGTCTTTTATGGTAAAAGAGCTTGAGGCAGCTTATGACAATGATGGAATAGAGTATGATTTTACGCATACCATAAGCACACCTGTTGTCACACCGGACGGCGGCCTTTTATATCTGACCAGGGTATATCTGCGCATCGGAGAAGACGGGGATGTTGAGTATCTTGATATTGACGGGTACTACGCTTATCACTAATTATAAAAGTATTGTTAAATGCTTGTCATATGTGACCTCAATGAGATATACTATGCAAGGACAAATATGTTTTGATCTATTGTAAAAATGGAGGATATAAATATGAGAGGTTCTAAACCTACAGTTCTTTTAGTTCTTGATGGATATGGTCTTAATGACAATCCTGAGTATAATGCCATTGCAATGGCAAACACTCCTGTAATGGATGGCCTTATGAAGGATTATCCCTTCGTAAAGGGCTACGCTTCAGGTCTTGCTGTTGGTCTTCCTGACGGACAGATGGGTAATTCCGAGGTTGGTCACATGAATATGGGCGCCGGCAGAATCGTTTACCAGGAGCTCACAAGAATCACAAAGTCTATTGAGGACGGCGATTTCTTTACAAATGAAGGTCTTATGCAGGCAATCTACAACTGCAAGGAGAAGAATTCAGCTCTCCATATGTACGGCCTTGTTTCAGACGGTGGTGTACACAGCCACATCACACATATCTATGGCCTCTTAGAGCTTGCTAAGAAGAACGGCCTTGATAAGGTATATGTTCACTGCTTCCTCGACGGAAGAGATACTCCTCCGGAGAGCGGAATTGATTTCGTACAGCAGCTTGAGGACAAGATGAAGGAGCTCGGCGTTGGTGCCATCGCTTCAATCTCAGGTCGTTACTACGCTATGGACAGAGATAACAACTACGACAGAGTAGAGATCGCATACAATGCACTTACAAAGGGCGAGGGCAACAAGGCTGATTCAGCTCACGAGTGCATGGTCAACTCTTACAAGAACGGTAAGACAGACGAATTCGTAATTCCTACAGTCATCATGAAGAACGGTGCTCCTGTAGCTACTATCAAGGATGGAGATTCAGTCATTTTCTACAACTTCCGTCCTGACAGAGCAAGAGAGATCACACACTGCTTCTGTGATGATGAGTTTGATAAGTTTAACAGAGGACCTCGTAAGGACGTAACTTACGTTTGCTTCACAGATTACGATCCACTTATCCCTAACAAGGAAGTTGCTTTCAAGAAGGTTCAGCTTACAAATACCTTTGGCGAGTGGCTTGCAAACAAGGGAATGAAGCAGGCTCGTATCGCTGAGACAGAGAAGTATGCTCATGTTACATTCTTCTTCAACGGCGGTGTTGAGCAGCCTAACGAGGGCGAGGACAGAGTACTTGTAAACAGCCCTAAGGACGTTCCTACTTATGACCTTAAGCCTCAGATGAGCGCTCCCGAGGTTTGCGAGAAGATCCTTGATGCTATCAATTCTCAGAAGTATGACGTAGTAGTAGCAAACTTTGCTAACCCTGACATGGTTGGACACACAGGCGTTATTCCTGCAGCTGTTAAGGCTATCGAGGTTGTTGATGAGTGCGTTGGTAAGATCGTTGATGCTATTAAGGCAACAAACGGAACACTGTTCATCTGCGCTGACCACGGTAATGCAGATATGATGGTTGACTATGAGACAGGAGAGCCTTGGACAGCTCACACAACAAACCCTGTTCCTTTCATCCTTGTTAATTATGATCCTGCATACACACTTGCAGAGGGCGGATGTCTTGCAGATATCGTTCCTACGCTTATTGAGTGCATGGGCGAGGAGAAGCCTGCTGAAATGACAGGAAAGTCTCTTCTTATTAAGAAATGATTTAAGAAAGAATTGACTCGGCGTTACTAATATGTTATATTAACTGTTGCGTGTTTTTAATGATAGTTTTACCTTTGGAGGTTTGATCGTGAACGTTTTAGGTTATGTTTTCGGAGTATTATTTATCATAGTTTGTGTCGCACTTGTAGTTCTCGTGCTTGCTCAGGAAGGCAAGAACCAGGGACTTGGTGCAATTCAGGGAACAGTTGAGAATACATATTGGAGCAAGAACAAGGGCCGTTCAAGAGAGGGCGTTCTTAAGAAGATAACAATTGCTCTTTCAGTTCTTTTCATTGTTTTGGCTATTGTTCTTAATATGGGAATCCTTTAATTCCCTAATTTCTTTTGATGAATTGTTTTAAGGCACTCTAATTTTAATTAGGGTGCCTTGTTTTATAGGTAGAGTTTATGAGTAAAGGAAAGCGCATAAAGCGCATGGATGACAGCCTTTTTGGCACAAAAAAGAATAATAAGAACTATGTGGTAGGCCAGTTTATAAGCAATGCCAGAGGCTTTGGCTTTGTGGAAGTTGAAGGGATGGAGGAAGATATCTTTATCCCCGAGGACTATGTTCACGGAGCCTTCCACACAGATACCGTTGAAGTTGAGCTTTTACCTGACTCACAGGGTAAGAGACAAGAGGGACGTATCAGGAATATACTGGTAAGAGGAATTGAGGAGATCGTTGGAACCTACCAGGGTGAGAAGAACTTTGGCTTTGTTGTTCCTGACAACGGCAAGATCACAAGCGACATCTTTATTCCCATTGAGCACCACGGAGCAGCTGTGACCGGAGATAAGGTCGTAGTCACCATTACTGATTACGGCGATCCCATAAAGCGCAAGAAGCCCGAGGGCAAGGTCAAGGAGGTCATTGGCAATATAAACGACCCCGGAGTTGATATTTTATCAATTGTCATGGGATATGACATTCCCTACGAGTTTCCGGAGAAGGTCATTAATCAGGCAAACAGATGCCCCGATCAGATCAGTGAGGCTGACATGTATGGCCGTAAGGATCTGCGTGATGTTGTTATGGTCACCATCGACGGTGAAGATGCAAAAGACCTTGATGATGCAGTAAGCCTTCATATAGATGAGGAAGGTCTTTATCATCTGGGGGTTCATATTGCGGATGTAACCAACTATGTTCAGGAGAGCTCGGCCCTTGACAGAGAAGCTCTTAAAAGAGGCACCAGTGTATATCTGGTGGACAGGGTTATCCCCATGCTTCCCCACAGGCTTTCAAACGGAATCTGTTCGCTCAATCACGGTGAGGACAGACTCGCTCTTAGCTGCCTTATGACTTTTGATAAGAACGGCGGACTTGTTGATCACGAGATTGCAGAGACTGTCATTAACGTCAATGAGAGAATGAATTACTCAGACGTTGCCAGAATATTAGAGGATGAGGATCCTGAAACCATAGAGAAATATAAAGAGCTGGTTCCGATGTTTAAGGAAATGGCAGAGCTCTCGTCAATCCTTCGCAAGAAGAGGGAGAAGAAGGGCGCCATCGACTTTGATTTCCCGGAGTCCAAGATCATCCTTGATAAGGATGGAAATCCTGTTGATATTGTTCCTCATGAGAGAAATACTGCTACCAAGCTTATAGAGGACTTTATGCTGGCTGCGAACCAGACGGTTGCAGAACATTTCTTTTACCTGCAAAGTCCCTTCGTATATCGTATCCATGAGCAGCCGGATCCGGAGAAAATGGCTACACTGGCGACTTTTGCCGGACACCTTGGCCATCATATGAAGATAAGAAATGACGGTGAGGTTAAGCCAAAAGAGATTCAGAAGCTCCTCAAAAATATCGAGGGCAGCAAGGAAGAAGCCGTTATCAGCAGAATGGCGCTGCGCAGCATGATGCAGGCCAAGTACAGCACTGAATGTACAGGTCACTTTGGACTTGCTTTTGATTTTTATTGTCACTTCACATCGCCCATCAGGCGTTATCCGGACCTTCAGATCCACAGGATCATCAAGGATCATTTGCGCGGAAGGATGACCGAAGCTAAGGCTCATCATTACACAGAGATTCTGGATGAAGTAGCAAAGCACTCATCCGAGACCGAGAGAAGAGCTGAAGAGGCTGAGAGAGAAACTGACAAGCTCAAGAAGGCTCAGTATATGGAGAATCACCTCGGAGAGCGTTTCGAGGGAGTTATTTCAGGTGTTACAGCCTGGGGACTTTTTGTGGAGCTTGAGAATTCCTGCGAGGGAATGATCAGAGCAGCATCCATGGAAGATGACTTCTATGTATATGATGAGAACAACATGAAGCTTGTTGGAGAGCGCTATCACAAGGAGTATAATCTTGGACAGAAGGTCTGGATCAAGGTTGTGGGCGCTGACAGACTCACCAAGGCTATAGATTTTAAGATAATTGATCCCGATGCTGAGGATGACGGAGACGATTTTGTTGAGTATTCCGAAGCAAGAAAGGCTGCGGAGTTTAGGGCCAGCAAGGTCAGAAAGCTCATGGGAATCGCCCAGGAGGTAGCTGAAGAAGATGATGAAGACGATGGTTATGAATATGATCATGAGTCTGGGGTGCACAGTGAAGCTCCAAGGAAGAAATCAGAGCCAAAAAAGAGCAGAAAAAAGGTAAATGTTCGTGGAGAGATGGTGGACCTTAGGGACGTGGAACCTGACCCCAGAACCGGTAAGCCTAAGCTCAAGAAACCTGCAGGAAGGAAAGTGTACAAGGTACATAAGTACAAGAAGTCTGCTACCAGCAAGGCAGCCAGGAGCTCCCAGGGCAAGGGCAGAAAAAAGAAGAGATAACAGATTACAGGTGATAAACAATGGCAGAAGATAATAAGGCAAGGAAGCTTGTCGCAAACAACAAAAAAGCATATCACGACTATTTCATAGAAGAGAAGTACGAGGCAGGAATTGAGCTCTTTGGTACTGAGGTCAAGTCTATCCGCCAGGGAAAGTGCTCCATCAAGGAAGCCTGGGTTACTATTGATAAGGGAGAAGCTTTCATTAATGGTATGAATATCAGCCCTTACGAGAAAGGAAACATCTTCAACAAGGATCCTCTTCGTGTAAAGAGACTTCTTCTTCACAAGGCTGAGATCAGAAAGATTGACCAGCAGAAGATGACTGCCGGCTACACTTTAGTGCCCCTTGAAGTTTATTTCAAGAACGGAAGAGTCAAGGTTGAGATTGGTCTTGCCAGAGGTAAAAAGCTCTACGACAAGAGAGCCGACATGGCCAAGAAGGATCAGCAGAGGGAAGCTATGAGGGACTTCAGGCAGAGCTTTAAGTAAAGGAAAAATGAGTCACCGGGGACGTTTCAGATTGACTCATTTTGAGTCAATCTGAAACGTCCCCGGTGACTCAAAAAACTAAACCTGCAGGTTATTGATTTTATAATCAAAAGCCGATATACTGATTAAGCAAATTGAATAAGGGTTAGTAAAGGTTTCGACAGGGATTTTGAAGCTGGAGAAGCTATCCGAAGGACGGTTGCGTTAAACCTCAAATTAAAATTAAACGCTAACGATAATTTAGCACTCGCTGCCTAAGTGCGGCGCGTCGGCTCTGATGCACCTACACATCAGATAACCGGCGTCAAACTTTGTAGGAAACGACATGGAAGATGCCTCGATTCCATGGACGTATCAGGGGCTACCGATTATCTGCAGTTGCCAGTTACCGCAGGTATGAGGGAACAGGAATGCAGAATTCCGAAATAACCGGCTATGATAGTAGAAGGACAGGGGATGAATTTTTGGACGCGGGTTCGACTCCCGCCTAATCCATTAAAAAGAACGGCTCAGTTGAGCAATGTCATTAAGATAAGATGACAACAAAAAGAAATAGAGAACTGAGAACCTGAATAAGGTAATCAGTTCTCTTTTTTTGATGGTTTTTAAACCTTCAGGGCATAGAAAATAGGCAGATGTCCATCTGCCGAAATGATAGTATAATTAGTTTGTTAAGCTACTCTGTACAGAAAGCTTATAGCGGTTTGGACTTTGACTTTGCGAGGGTCTTTGCGTCCAGGTCGGATTGGAAGAAGCTCTTTACTGATGAGGAATTCCACGTCAGGAGGAGCTTCCTTCTTTATTGATAGAAAATGGCGACATATGTGGATAGCCCTCGTGTAGTTTAATTGATAAGCAT
>NZ_ATWY01000009.1 GCF_000421405.1 Butyrivibrio sp. NC2007 | reverse complement strand
ACGGTAGGATATCGTCTCTGGGACATGAGAAAACAAGCAAAAGGGGATTGTGGCAAGGCAGAATCTGTGGCAGGAAGGCAGGATATTGGCTCCAGGACATGAAAAAAGCAAGCATGGAACACTGAATATCGAATTCATTACTGCTTGTTGAAGATTTTTAATCTAGGACAGTAGTGCCTCATGGACATTTCAGCTCAACCTTACGGTATATATGAAGATTTTGCTCTAGGACAGTAGTGCCTCATGGACATTTCAGC
Source organism: Butyrivibrio sp. NC2007 (assembly GCF_000421405.1). Lineage (GTDB taxonomy): Bacteria > Bacillota > Clostridia > Lachnospirales > Lachnospiraceae > Butyrivibrio. Next base: position 153,432 of record NZ_ATWY01000009.1, on the reverse strand, counting down.
TCAACCTTACGGTATATATGAAGTTTTTGCTTAGGGACAGTAGTCCGCCATGGATCACCCCGTTTTCCCTTACGGTATATATTGAGTTTTTGCTCAGGGACAGTAGCCCTCCGTGGATCACCCCGTTTTCCCTTACGGTATATATTGAGTTTTTGCTCAGGGACAGTAGCCCTCCGTGGATCACCCCGTTTTCCATTACGGTATATATGAAGATTTTGCTAAGGGACAGTAGTCCACCATGAATAACACCAAATTACATTACGGTATATTTTAAGTTTTCACTCCAGGACAGTAGCCCTCCGCGAATCGCCCAAATTCCCTTACGGTATTTTTGCAATTTCCCTCTCAGGACAGTAAACTTCCCATTCATCCATCCTATTGGCCGGCCATACCCTTCGCAAACACTTGCACAAGGGGCTCTCCCTGCCTAGGCGCGCATCCTTTCCGGTGGTCACCTTCTGCCGGCCCCTTAGTGACCTAAACGCATGAAATGCCAAAACGTCAAGAATGGGCGCTCTTTGCCCACTTGTCTTGTTCTTGACGTTTTGGCATTTCGTGCTACAATCCCCGAAATCTGGGGCGGCAGAAGAAGCATCAACGAAGCATAATTCAAACTACATAAAATATCACAGAGTACAGTATCAACCGTACATCAAACATCTAAGTACATAAATCAGGAAAATATGCACAGGATAAAATGCATAGAACAAGTACTTCAGCTTCCCAATCTTTCTGCCTCTCTTATGGTTGTAGCAATAAAGAAGCACAAAAGAAGGAAGAGCATAGTACTCGGTACCAAGGAAGCTCAGTTCCAAATATCCTGCTACTAAATTGAGAGGAGACTGGTATCTGAGCAAGTAGAAAATAAAGATAAGTCCAACGCCGAAGCCATGATAATCGGAGTGAATACGTTCTGCAACAAGTATTCCGAGTCCGCAGGCAAGTCCGGCTAAAGTGTAAGAGGCCCAAAGCGGAACAGGAAACTTTTCTCTAAGCTTGTCAATAAAGAAATCAGCAGCCCAGATAACAAGCAGTCCGATAAGGAGCGTGAAATACACATTGCACCTATCCCAGATATGATCAAGGTTGGCGCTAAGGCACTCAAAGAAATTGATGTTAAAGACTTCTTTCTTCGCAAAGAAGGTTACATCAAAAAACGGTTCTGAAATTAGGCCAAAAAGTAACAGGCTAAGAGCGTATCTTAGCCTGCTTTTTGTATGAATGAATCCTTCCACGATCAAAAAGCAGAATATCGGAAAAGCATTTCTGCCGATAGCACGAAGGATATCGTATATAAGCTTGATCTTCTCAAAAGGAATATCATCAGGATAAAGACCGGCTTTCACAACCGGAAGCATTATACCTGCTGTTAAGTGGTCCAGAAGCATAACAAGACATGCAATCACTTTAAGAGTGTTACTGTTTATTCTCTTCATGCCATCTGAAATACCACGCATAACTGCTCCTAAATGATTTACTCGAAGATGACTTTGTCCCAGGTGTCGTCAGGAACAAGGGCGATGTAAGTCTTACCTGTGTTGATCTGAAGCTCTTCGCCTGTCTCGTCGTAGAACTTGGTTACACCGGTCTCACTGGTCTTAGCCCATGTGCAATCCTTAGCTACACCGTTTGTGAGATACCATGCATACTCGCCTGAGCCAATGCAGTTGTAGATAAGGTATCCGTTCTCATCGAGCTGAGCGAATGAGCATTTCTGAAGGATTACGTTCTTGAAAGTAAGTGGCTGCTCATTTGCTGCATCAAAGTACTGATCACCGTACTCATAGTACTCATAAAGACCTGTCTCTGCATTGTAAACAAGCTTGGATGAGTTGTGTGTGAAAGGAAGAATAACACCGTTTGCTGTGTATGATCTGTCATACTTCTCATCGAGCTTGATCTCTTTGCCGTACTCAACGAAATTGAAGTGGCTTCCCTCGTTTGCATACTGGTTGTAAGTTGCTGAGATGCCGAATCTCTCGATATCTGACTCAAGGTCACCGTTTAAGATGTACTCGGTAAACTCTCTTGACTTACCGTTGTCTACTCTTGAGAAGTAACCTGAGATGTGATCCTTAGCCCAGTCCTTAGCAAAGTAAGCGTCGTTGTGGTAAGGGCCTCCGTCGTGGCAGAGGATTGCGTTCCACTCAGAAGCAAGAAGGATATTGGTAGGTCTTGTGCTTCGGATACTTCCAAGCTGGTCGATTGATCCCCAGTCCTTAACAACGCACATAAGTCTTGTGATTCTGTCATTCTTGGTGCTGTTCATGAGCTCATAAACAACATCAGCTTTTGTTGTGTCAAAGTGAGGAAGAGCAGTGATCTCGTTGTCGACCATGGCTGCGATAGGACGCTGGTCCTTGATATCCTCGCTGATAGGCTCACCTGTGAGCTCTGAGAAATACATTCCTTCAGGAAGTACGTAAGGCTCGTCGGTATCTACAGGTGCTTCCTCCTCTACAGAGGTCTCCTCGGTAGCAGTATCTGTTATCTGTTCAAAAGAAACTCCGCTGCTTGATTCACTGTCATCGCCACCTTCAGGTGTTGATCCACAGGCTGCTAAAGTCACGAGCATTGCTGCACTGAGAATAGTTGCAATAGCTCTTTTGCCATATGTTCTAAACATTTTCATAATCTCCTTATTTAAATTGAAAATAATCAATCCTTTATATTCTACCAAAAGCGCAGGGGTTTTTCCATGCCTTTTACATTAAAGTTTCATGGTATAATAAAGAAGAATAGCAAGACTATAATGATTTTAGGAGGCAGTGCTTATGAAACTGATGTTTATTGGTGCTGACCATGAAGTTACCGGAAGCTGTCATTTTATCGAGGCTGCAGGCAAGAACATCTTAGTTGATTACGGAATGGAGCAGGGCAGGAATTACTTTGAAAACGTGCCACTGCCTGTATCTGCGCCGGAAATTGATTACGTGTTCCTGACACATGCTCATGTGGATCACTCAGGAAATCTCCCACTCCTATATGCAAAGGGCTTTAGAGGCAAGATATTCTCAACAGAAGCTACAGCTGAGCTGTGCAACATAATGCTCAGAGACTGCGCCCACATTCAGATGCAGGAAGCAGAGTGGAGAAATCGTAAGGGAAAAAGAACTAAGGAAATCGATATAATTGAGCCCACCTATACCATGGAGGATGCAGAGAACACAATCAGGTGCTTTGTTCCCTGCAGTTATGGTACAGAGATCAATGTTTGTGAGGGCATTAAGATAAGGTTTACCGACATAGGTCACCTTCTTGGTTCCTCCAGTATTGAAGTCTGGCTTCAGGAAAAGAATGTGGAGAAGAAGCTTGTCTTTTCCGGAGATATAGGAAACAAGAACCAGCCGCTTATCAAGGACCCTCAGATGACGGAAGAGGCCGACTACGTCGTTATGGAATCCACCTACGGCGACAGGCTCCATCCCGGCGAGAGACCCGATTATGTAAAAGAGCTGGCGGCTATCCTGGACAGAACCTTTGCCCGGGGAGGAAATGTTGTAATCCCTTCCTTTGCAATTGGCAGAACCCAGGAAGTACTGTATTTTATAAGACTTATCAAGAGGGGACAGCTGGTCACCTCGAAACCTGATTTCAAAGTATTTGTTGATAGCCCTCTTGCAGTTGAGGCCACAGAGATCTTTGAGAGAAATCAGTATGATTGTTACGATGATGAGGCGCTTGAACTCATCAGGAAACATATAAATCCGATAACCTTCCCGGGACTTAATCTGTCCATCACAACAGAGGAGTCCAGGGCCATCAATGAGGACCCGGAGCCCAAGGTCATCATCTCTGCAGCCGGAATGTGCGATGCAGGCAGAATCAGACATCACCTTAAGCACAACCTCTGGAGAGAAGAGAGTACCATTTTATTTGTAGGCTATCAGTCCGTTGGAACCACTGGACGCGCCATCATAGACGGTGCAGAGCAGGTCAAGCTCTTTGGCGAGACAATTGATGTCAAGGCAGAAATAGCCAAGCTTGAAGGCCTCTCAGGCCACGCCGATCACAACGGCCTTATTGAGTGGATAGAAGGCTTTAAAAAGAGACCTAAGAAGGTATTTGTCGTACACGGCGAAGACAGCGTATGCACATCCTTTGCAAAGTGCCTTGAAAACGAGCACGGATTCGATGCTTACGCGCCTTACAGTGGAACAGAATTCGACATAATCTCCGGACAGATCATGAAGGAAGGCATTCCTGTTCCGGTCAAGAAGAAAGAATCTACCCTTGTTTCCGACGTCTATGCCCGTCTCAAAGCCGCCGGGGCACGGCTTATGGGCATCATAGCCAAGGCAGAGGGAATGACCAACAAGGACAAGGCGAAATTCGCAGATCAGATAAATTCACTTTGCGACAAGTGGAGCAAATAAAGGGAGGAGTAACTATGGCAAGAGCGGATGAGATTTTCATCGACATGTGCAGGGATATTCTGGACAATGGCACCTCAACCGAGGGGGAGAAGGTAAGACCACACTGGCCGGACGGAACACCGGCATACACCATCAAGAAATTCGGTGTTGTAAACAGATATGACCTTTCCAAAGAGTTTCCGATCATGACTCTGAGAAAGACAGCTCTTAAGAGTGCAACTGACGAGGTTTTGTGGATCTACCAGCAAAAGAGCAACAACATCCATGACCTCAACAGCCACATTTGGGATGAGTGGGCTGACGAGACCGGATCCATCGGAAAGGCCTACGGCTATCAGATCGGTCAAAAGAGTATCTACAAAGAGGGAGAGTTCGACCAGATGGACAGGGTTATCTATGACCTCAAGAACAATCCTTTTTCAAGACGTATCATGACCAATACATATGTCTTTTCCGACCTTCACGAGATGCATCTCTACCCCTGTGCTTACAGCGTGACCTACAATGTAACTCAGAAGAAGGGCGAGGATAAGCTCACACTTAATGCAATCTTGAACCAGAGATCACAGGACGTTCTTGCAGCCAACAACTGGAACGTTGTTCAGTATGCTGTTCTGGTGCATATGATCGCTCAGGTATGCGACATGAACGTAGGCGAGCTGGTGCATGTAATCGCCGATGCGCACATCTATGACAGACATGTTCCGCTCATCAAGGAACTCATTGAGAGAAAGCCTCTTCCGGCGCCCAAGTTCCATCTCAATCCGGACATCAAGGACTTCTACAAGTTCACAAGAAACGATGTTTCACTTGAGGGCTACGAGGTTTCAGGTGAGCAGTTAAAAGACATACCGATCGCCATCTAATAACGGAGGACATATAAATGCAGGCAATTGTAGCAGTGGACAGCAACTGGGCCATTGGAAATAAGGGACAGCTCCTGGTGAGCATCCCTGCGGATCAGAAGGACAACTTTAGGGCAAGGACTCTTGATAAGACCATAATCTACGGAAGGAAGACTCTTGAGACCTTTCCCCAGAAGATAGTTCTTCCAAAGAGAAGAAACATCATCCTCTCAACCAAACCCGACTACGAGGTGAGGAACGCAGAGGTTGCACATAACAGAGAAGAGCTCCTTGAACTTATTAAGGATGAGGATCCGGATGATGTATTTATCATCGGAGGAGCCAGTGTTTATAAGGAGTTTCTTGATGACTGTGACAAGTGCATCGTAACCTTCATCGACAAGGAATATGAAGCAGATGCTTATTTCCCCAACCTGGACAAGATGCCGGAATGGGAGCTTACAGAAGAGAGCGATGAACAGGTTTACTTCGACTTAACATACACATACAGGATTTATACAAGAAAATGACTAGGAAAAGAGCTTTAGTACTTATCAACAAGACTGCCGGAATGGGCAGAGCAGGTAACGATACATTCGACATAGTGAAAAAACTTGCGGAGAACGGATATGAGCCGCTGGTTTATCCAATAATTCCGGGGACAGAACTGTCCTCGGAAATTCTTCTTTCGCAATATGACGGAAAGATTGATATGGTTTTGTGCAGTGGCGGAGACGGTACTCTTAACCACGTCATGAGCGCCATTATGGACATGGACCAAAAGCCGGTCCTTGCCTATGTACCTGCGGGAAGTACCAATGATTTCGCCAAGGGCCTCGGTATTCCTGCCCAGCGTTCCAAGGCTATAGATATCGCTGTTTTGGGAAAAGAGTATACGTATGACGTTGGAAGGATTGGAGAGCGCTACTTTAATTACGTGGCTGCCTTCGGAGCTTTCTCCAAAGTGAGCTATGCTACGGATCAGGAGCTTAAGAACGTTCTTGGTTATGCTGCCTATGTCATCAGCGCCATTGCAGAGCTTCCGCAGAACATCGGTTACAGCACTCATATGAAGGTAGAGGCTGAGGGCATAAGCGAAGAGGGCGATTATCTTTTTGGCGCCCTGAGTAATTCTGCTTCGGTGGGTGGAATGAATCTGTTTGGTGATTCGGATATCCATCAGGACGATGGTAAGATGGAGCTCATGCTAATCAGATCTCCCAAGAATCTTGCAGAGTTCAATGCAATCCTGACAGCTCTTGCCACCAGAGAAGAAGGTAACCCATACATCACCTTTAAGCAGGTAAGGTGGGCTAACTTCTATTCTGAGGATGAGGTGGAATGGACTCTCGATGGTGAGTTTGGCGGCGCTTATAAAGAAAGCAGAATTGAAGTCGTCAATAAGGCCATAACCATCAGAGTTAAATAACAGCGCTTACAATTATTGCTGCTAAAATGGAAATTCCATAGCAGGTGTTTATTATGATGAAATTCTTTATGGATGTTATAAAGGTCTTTTCCTTGATCTGTGCATCCCTAAAGGTGTGAATGTTCTTCATTACAAGTGGGAGCGACAGGAAGTAGATCAGGGCAACAGGATGCAGAAATCTGCATATCACCATAAGCGCAACTGATGCATAGGTTCCATAATAGAGAAGTGCATAGAGGCGTACAGCCCACTTTCTTCCTATATAGTATGCAAGAGTAAGTCTTCCTACCGCAGTATCCTTTTCAATATCGCAGGTGTTGTTGGCTAGCATGATGTTGGCTGTGGTAAAGGTTGTAACCAGCGAAAACAGGAAGAAGGAAATAAAAGGCATTACATTTATAGAAAGGTTGATTGTCTCAAATGAAAGGCTAAGGGCCAGATAGTGAGACGGATTGTTTATATACATCATAAGAAAAGGAATAAACATTCCGTATGCAACGCCTGAGATAACCTCTCCGAGTGGAATTCTGGAGATGGGTATCGGGCCAAAGGTATAAAAGATTCCGAGAAGGAAACATAATCCGCCAAGAAGCAGAACGATGATACCGGTATTAAATGCAAGGTACAGACCAAGAACAGTACTGATACCGAGCATTACCATAATGGAAATAAACGCGCTCTTTCTTGGAATAGGAAGCATCTCGGGATAATCCTTGCTGTCAATGTAGTTATTGATGGCAGTAGTTGTCAGATCAAATAAGAACATGGCGATAAAGAAAATAGCCATGAGCTTAGTATTTATCGGCTGTTTCTCATATATCATAAAAAGCATTGTGTTAATATATGCGAACAGACTGGTTATCTTTGTGGTTATCTCCACGTACTTCAAAAATTTTTTAATCATTAGTATCTCCTCAAAGTCAGATGTTTACTGACGTTTTAATAAAAACGTTTTTACGTAAATTAGATTTTGCAAAATAAATTGCGATTAAATATTGTCGTACACAATTAATTATGCTATCATATCGATACTCATTAAGCAATATTTCATTTGGATGTATTAAAGGAAGGATAGTTATGACTAAGATTGTTGTAATCGGTGCCGGCTACGCAGGCGTGCTGGCTACCAAGAAACTCGAAAAAAAACTTCGTAAAAAGAAATTACTGGACTCCTGTGAGATAACCATTATTGATAAGCATCCTTATCACACCATGCTCACAGAGCTCCATGAAGTAGCTGCTTGCCGTGTCGGCGAAGAGAGCATCAAGATGAACCTCAAGCAGATATTTGATGGCAGAAAGGTCAACGTTGTTCTTGATACAGTTACAGGAGTTGATTTTGAGAATACTACCGTTAAGGGTAAGAATGCTGAGTACAGCTATGATTACCTTGTTGTGGCAGCAGGTTCCAAGCCAACATACTTTGGCGTTGAGGGAGCTGAGAAATACAGCTACAAGCTCTGGTCTTATGACGATGCAGTCAAGCTTCGCGACAGGCTCCATGACTGCTTCAGAATGGCTGCAGATGAGACAGATCCTGCAAGGAAGAAAGAGCTTCTTAGCTTCTATGTTGTAGGCGCAGGCTTTACCGGCGTAGAGATGGTTGGTGAGCTTGCAGAGTACACACCTGTTCTTTGCAAGAGATTTGGCATCGACAGAGAAGATGTGACCATCGTTGATGTAGACGGACTTTCACGTCCCGTTCCGATCCTGCCTGAGAAGCTTTCCAATAAAGTAGACAAGAGACTTCGCAAGATGGGCGTTGACGTTGTCATGAACGCACAGGTAGTCGGAGTTGGCGAGAACTTTATCAAGCTCAAGAAGGGCGATGATATAACTGAGCATGTGGCAGGAACAGTTATCTGGACTGCAGGAATCGAGAGCTCAGAGATAACAGCTTCTATTGCCAAGGAAGTTAAGAGCGGCGGAAGAGGTCGTATCGAAGTTGATGAGTATCTCAGAAGCGTTGACCATGAGAATGTTTATGTGATCGGTGACAACATGCTCTACACAGCTCCCGGCGAGGAGAGACCTGTTCCTCAGATGGTTGAGAACGCTGAGCATTCAGCAGCAGCTGTAGCTAAGAACATCATGGTTGCCATTACCGGCGAGGGAGAAAGAGAGAGCTATGCTCCCAAGTTCCATGGCGTAATGGTATGTGTGGGCGGTCGCTACGGTGTTGCAAGAGGCGGAATGGCCAAGCACCAGATCAACTTCGCATCTTTCTTTGCAATGTTTGCAAAGCACTTCATCAACATAATCTACTTCATTCAGGTTATGGGATGGACCAAGGTGTTCAGTTACCTTACACATGAGTTCTTCACTATCAGAAATAACAGAAGTTTCCTTGGCGGACACTTCTCCAACAAGACACCGAGCTTCATGATGGTTCCTTTAAGAGTATGGCTCGGAGCTGTATGGGTATTTGAAGGCGTTATGAAGATTGTTGAAGGATGGCTTCAAAAGCCAATGCTCGAGGGCTTCTTTGGCGGTGCGAATACATGGTTTGATACACTTCTCGGAAGAATCAATCCTGCAGCTGTTGATGCAGTTTCATCCGCAACCACAGAGGTGGCAGACGCTGTTGCATCCGCTTCAACTGAGGTTGCTGCAGCCGTTAATACAGGAACAGTTATTTTTGACTGGAATCTTGGACTCTTTGAAATGATCTTTGTATCAGGCACAGAACTTGCCAAGTCAACCATTTCAGACTTCGCATTCAAGCTTCAGGTTCCTTTTGTTGACTGGATCGTAGAGAATATGGTCCTTTCAAGTGATGCTATGACAATGTTCATGCAGGGCTTTATTGTTGTTCTGCAGATTCTTATCGGCCTCGGACTTATGGGAGGATGCTTCACATTCCTTTCAGCAGCAGTTTCACTGGTACTCCAGGCTATGTTTGTAACTACAACAGGTCTTTACCTCAATACCTTCTGGATGATCTTCGCAGGTCTGGCAGTAATGTTTAACGGCGGTCGTTCAATCGGAATTGACTACTATCTCATGCCATGGCTAAAGAGCAAGTGGAAGAAGGTTAATTGGGCAAGAAAGTGGTATTTATACAATGACTGATCTTTACATGGATTATGATAAAGCCTTTGATATGGTCCGGGAAGAAGCATCCGGAATCATTAAAAGAGCTCCCGGACTTATTAGGGGCTATACCTCTTATCTTACAGAGGCTCAGGGCAAAATGATGAGGGCAGCAGCTACACTTGCCTGCTCTATGAAGGAAGAAGAGCAGGTTCCAAAGGATGCGGTGATCTTTGCATCTGCAGTGGAAACCCTTCATCTGGCAACACTTATTCATGACGACATCATGGATGATGCAGATCTTCGAAGAGGTCTTGTAACCCTTCAGAAGAAGTCAGGGAAAAGAACTGCTGTCATCTGCGGCGATTATCTTCTTGCCGCTGCCATGAGACAGCTCTCAAGGGCTGAAGAGAGAGACAGATACAAAAAGTTTGATTTCTCCAAATATGTTGAGAGAGTTGCCTTGGGAGAACTTAGGCAAAACATCAACAACAGAAATTACAGGCTGGATGTTTTTAGATATCTGGCGATCATAGACGGCAAGACAGCTGCGCTGTTCGAAGGCGCATATCACGCAGGAGCTCTTGCAGGTGATGAGGATGAGGAGCGCATTAAGCTCTTCAGAAAACTGGGACGTTATACAGGAATCATCTTCCAGCTCACCGATGACTGTCTTGATTATGAAGTCTCAGAGAATAAGGCAGGTAAGCCTGTTCAGTCAGACTTCGAAAACGGCGTTATGACAATGCCATTTCTTCACGCCCTCGCTCAGGATCCTTCTCTCGTGTCAGAAGCCGAGAGTGGGAACCTGTCTAAGGAAAGAGTAATAGAGGAAGTGGCAAGACATCAAGGAGTAAGCTTCACCCACCAAATGGCAAAGAGCTATTACGACAGGTGCTGCGATATCCTTGATGAGCTTGCACTTACGGGCAAGAGAAAAGAAGTCCTCACAGGCATCTTGGAGAGAGCCTACAGAGGTCTTAACTGATATTTTGGCTAAACAGCCTTAATATAAAACGTTTTATAAAAGAAAGGGAAGAAAAATGAAAAAGAAATTACTTTCATTGGTAAGCGCTACAGTGCTTTCAGCTGTAGTACTTGCAGGCTGTGGCTCACAGTCAGACTCTACAGGAGCTACAGGAGCAGAGCTTAAGACAGGACTTGGTACAAGCGTATCAATCTCAAGCTCTGAGGATGCAACTGCTGATGCAGATGGAAAGGCTCAGGCAGATGCAACAATCGCTGCTGTTACAGTTGATGGAAACGGCAAGATCACACAGTGCATCATCGATATCGCACAGACAGAGATCGGTGTAAGCGCACAGGGAACAATCACTTCAGATCTTAACGCTGAGTATCCTTCAAAGAGAGAGCTCGGTGATAACTATGGTATGAAGAAGGCTTCTGCAATCGGAAAAGAGTGGTATGAGCAGGCTGATGCTTTCGCAGCATGGGCTGTTGGTAAGACTGCTTCAGATATCAGCGGAATGGCTATTTCAGAGGGTTATGCAGGCGATGCTGATCTTGCAGCTTCTGTATCAATCCACGTAACAGGTTTCCAGGCTGCAGTTGTTGAGGCTGTAAACAATGCTACAGCTTTAGGCGCTCACGAAGGCGACAAGCTTGGTCTTGGTGTTTCAACAAAGATCTCTAACTCAGAGGATGCTTCTGCTGAGGGCGACGGAACTGCTGAGGCTTATACAACAATTTCTGCTCTTACAGTAGGTTCAGACGGCAAGATCACAAGTGACATCATCGACGCTGTTCAGGCTAAGATCACTTTTGATGCAAACGGTGCTATCACAGCTGACACAGCTGCTGATGTTAAGAGTAAGAATGAGCTCGGTGAGGCTTATGGCATGAAGAAGGCTTCTGCTATCGGCAAGGAGTGGAATGAGCAGGCTGCTGCTTATGCTGCTTATACAGTTGGAAAGACAGCTGATGAAGTTGCCGGAACAGCTATGGAAGAGGGTCGTGCAGCTGATGCTGACCTTGCAGCTTCTGTATCAGTTCACATCACAGACTTTAACAGTGTTATCGCTAAGGCAGTAGCAGCTGCAAAATAATACAGTTATAATTGTAATGTGAGTAAGTTCAGGTAATAGGTGGGGGTGTGCTTAATTGTGCACCCCCAAGTTTACGCTTAAGGAAAATCATGAAGATAAAGAATTTAAAGCCGGCGATTTTTATGGGAATACTTTTTATTGTTCTCATAGCCGGAATTTTGATCTATAGGTCTTTTGCCAAAGAAAAAGAACTGACAAGATATACAGCCACTTTCCTGGATGTGTTTGACACAAGAACAGAGATTGTTGGCTTTGCCGTGAATAAGGAAAAGTTCGCTGAGGATGCGCAGCTTATCAAGGACAGGCTGATCTACTACAATCAGCTCTATGATATCTACAACGACTATCCCGGCGTTAATAATATAAAGACAATAAATGATAATGCAGGTATTGCACCTGTAGAAGTTGATCCTGAGATAATTGCTCTTTTGGAGTTTAGTATTGATACCTATTATGAGACGGATGGTGCGGTAAATATCGCGCTGGGATCCGTTTTATCTCTCTGGCACAGACAGAGGGAGATTGGAATTGCTGACCCGGAGAGGGCCAAGCTCCCTGATGCAGATGCACTTAAAGAGGCGTCGCACCACACTGATATAACAGGTATTATAATTGATAAAGAGAAGAGTACGGTTTATCTAAGCGACCCGGAAATGTCGCTGGATGTGGGCAGCACCGGAAAGGGCTATGCAGTCCAGAGAGTTATGGAGTATGCTAGAGAAAAGGGTCTTAACAATGTGCTTCTGAGCCTTGGAGGAAATATCTCCTGCATAGGTACAAGAATAGATGGCTCGAACTTCAGGCTCGGCATCCAGAACCCTGATGTTTACAGCGATGAGCAGTACATCGAGATGGTGGATATAAATGACGGAGAATGCGTTGTGTCCTCCGGTGATTATCAGAGATTTTATGAGGTCGACGGAGTAAGATATTGTCATATCATCGATCCGGACACTCTGTATCCTTCTGATGAATTCGCAGCTGTTTCAGTCATCACAGATGACTCGGGCAAGGCTGATTCCTATTCGACGGCGCTCTATACAATGAGCCTTGATGAGGGAATGGCATTTGTTAAGGAGCGTGACAACGTGGAAGCCATGTGGGTCATGCACGACGGAGAAAAGATATATTCCGATAATTTTAAGGAAAAGTACGTAAAGTAAATGAAGAAGAATGATGTTATCCTCATTGCAGCCTTATTGGTAGTAGCACTGCTGACCGCAGGCGGAATGAGGATCTGGCAAATGAATAATACAAAGGACACAGCAAACGTTGTGGTGACCATAGACGGAGAGGTTTATGGCACTTACCCTCTGTCAGAGGACAGGACCGAGAGGATTGAACTACCTGATGGCTCCTACAACATTCTGGTCATCTCGGACGGATACGCCGATGTAACAGAAGCTTCCTGTCCCGATCAGATCTGCGTCAAGCACAACCACATCAGATACTCTAAGGAATCGATAGTGTGTCTGCCAAACAAGGTTGTGGTGACGGTAGAAGGCGGTAAAGAAAATGAAATTGATGGGTCGACATTTTAAGATGCACCCGGGAGTTTTGCAATGAATAACAAGAGGATAGCCTTTTTGGGGCTTTTTGTGGCACTGGCATTTGTGCTTTCATACATTGAGTACATGCTGCCACTCAACATAGGAATACCGGGTGCCAAGGTGGGCTTTGCCAATCTGGTGGTCATGGTGGCACTCTACACAGTGGGTGAAAAAAATGCCATCGCACTCTCCCTCATAAGAGTAGTGCTGGTGGGACTTACCTTTGGAAACATCTCAATGATGATGTACTCTCTGGCAGGAGCAGCTCTGTCTCTCTTTGCCATGCTGATAGCCAAAAAGATAGGCAAGCTTTCGGTGACAGGTGTAAGTGTCCTCGGCGGAGTTTTCCATAACATCGGCCAGATCATAGTGGCCATGCTTGTTCTGGAGACGGAGAGCCTTATTTATTACCTGCCGTTTCTGATGGTGATAGGAACCATAACCGGAGTACTTATTGGCTTTGTTGCAAACCTTATCACTATAAGAGTTAAGAGAGTTTTTAGGATGTGAGGACCTTCGTGGATCATAGAAAAAGACTGATATCCATAGTTTTACTTTTACTGTTAACGGCGCTGATCTCGGCGCCTTTTTTCAGTGGGGAGAAAAATGCCATGGGAAAGAGAAAAAGCTCTTTTGCAGAATATGATGACTTTGAGCCGGTGACAATCTATCTGGCCACGGACACTCACTACATTTCACCTTCTCTTACGGATGGCGGAGAGTATTATCAGAACATGATAAGAAGCGGCGATGGGAAATTCATGCCCTATAACAAAGAGATCAATGAGGCTTTCCTTGAAAAAGTTATCGAGGATAAGCCGGCGGCTCTTATCGTGGCAGGAGATCTGACCTTTAACGGGGCGAGAGAGAGCCATGAGGAATACGCTGCTATGCTTAGGAAGGTCGAGGATGCCGGAATACCGGTACTTGCAATTCCCGGCAATCATGATTTTACAGTCAAAAGAGCTGCCAGATTCTCCGGAAATGCTTATGAACTTGTAAGCAGTATTGATGCCGGTGAATATCTGCAGCTGTACAAGGATTTTGGAAGAGAGGATTCCCTGGATTTTGATGAGACATCACTTTCCTATATCTATGAAGTGACTCCGAATCTCAGGATACTGTGCGTAGACGTAAATACTGTTGCCGGAATGTCAGGGCTTCTTACGCCGGGAACGCTTAGCTTTGTTGAAGAGCAGCTACAGAAAGCAAGAGAAGATCATGCCTATGTTATCAGCGTAACCCACCAGACACTTCTCGTTCACTCAGAGCTGACAAGCCAGGGAATGAGCTTTATAAACAGCGACAAGCTCCTTGAACTCTATGAGGAATATGGCGTCGTGGCAAATCTCTCGGGGCATATGCACATCCAGCACATTGCAGCAAGTGGTGGCGGAGTTCCGGACATAGCGACAGGTTCTCTTATGACATCTCCCAATTACTACGGTGAGCTGACCTTTTCAGGTAAGAAGATGAGCTACAGGGCTGTGCCTTTTGAGGTAAAAGACATCCCGGATTTTGCCAAGGCTTCCCACGATTTCCTTTGGGATAACGCTTATAAGCAGGGAAAAGAAAACCTGTCAGACAGCGATGATGCAGATGAACTTGCCGGCTTTTTTGCTGACTTTAACGTGGCATACATCGCAGGAAGGAGCGACCTTATCTCCTGGGATGAAGAGGTGCTTAAGAAGTGGAAAAAGACTGACACCTTTGTGCCAAGGTACTTTGAACTGGTGCAGGAGGAAGATGCAAACGATTTTACGGAGTATGAGATAAATCTCGATGAAAAGAACTAATAAGAAAAGAGCGTACAGCTAAAAACTGTACGCCCTTTTCTTTATGATTATAGCGTGTTTGGACTGGATTTATGACTTGAAGAATTCCATCTCGTTATTGAGCTGTTCAGCGATTTCCTTCAGGTTATTAGCTGAACCTGCAAGTGTTGTAACAGTAGCTGAGAGCTCCTGCATGGATGCGCCCGTCTCTTCTGAAGAAGCTGCGTTCTCTTCGGAAATAGCAGAGAGTGCGCTCATGGTATCTACTACTGCATTCTTGGATGATTCGCAGGTGTCCGCACCCTGGGAAATGAGCTGTACGCCGCCTACGGTACTGCTGATATCGCCCAGCATTCCGTTTACTGCGTTCAAGGTCTCGCCAAGAGCGATCTGCTGATCCTGGTTGCCTTGTCTTACATCCTCTGCTGCCTGAACGGCTGCTCTGGACTGCTCGAGAAGGATATCCATCTCTTTTCTGATATCGTCTGCCATAGCCTTGGAATCATCAGCAAGTTTACCAATCTCTTCAGCAACAACCGCAAATCCTTTTCCTGCCTCACCTGCTCTTGCAGCCTCAATTGAAGCATTGAGTGAGAGGAGGTTGGTCTGTGTTGCGATGGAAGCAATTCCTTCAACTTTGTCGTTGATATTTGTGACAGCGTCCTGAGTTGCGCTGATGGTTTTTGAAATCTCATCGATCTTGGCTGTCATCTCAGATGAGGAATCCTGCAGGGAAGCAAGGGATGTGCTGGATACTTCTGATGCTTCCTTCATCTTGTCTGCAAGACTTGAAAGGCTTCCTGTGGAACTCTGTACGTCTCCGACTGCATCGCCGATTCTTCCTACGTTCTCTGAAGCACTCTGGATCTCGTCTGCCTGCTGTGTTGCTCCGGATGCGATCTCCTGAACTGCATTTGAAACATCCTCAGCGGTCTGAGAGATCTGGTTGGCCATATCGGAAAGTTCCTCTGAGGAGGTTCCTACGTCTGAAGCAGATGCCTTGATATGGGATACAATGTCTTCAAGCTTTTCAATAACGGTGTTGGTACTTCTTACCATTCCGCCAAATTCATCTTTTCTGTCATGGTGTTTCTTAACAGGTTTAAATCTACCGTCAGCAAGAGCTGAGAGCGATTCGTTAACTTCACCGATTGGTTCTGTAAATGCCCTTGACATGAAGAAGGAGATGATACCTGCAACTATTGCGAGTATGATACCGATGATGATTACAAGCCCGGCAGCTGATGTGGCGGTTGACTTGATCTCTTTTACACTCTTGGCACAAGCTATAACCCAGCCTGTTGTACTGGATCTTACCCAGCAGATTATGGACTCTCCATTACCTGCTGTTTGCTGATACATGCCACTTTCTCCGGAATCACTCATGAATGGTGAGCCTGAAAGGTCGATGTCCTTTTCGTTCTCAGGTGTGATTTCCATTGCTGACATAGCAGCTACCATACCTACTCTGTCGGAAACAAAAGCATCTTCTGCTTCTGCCGCAAGGATTTCGTGAAGAGCATCCATGCTGTAGTTACGCTGAACCACACCGATTACGCTTCCGTCATCAGCAAAGACAGGGGTTGCGATGGTGGTTTGTCTTGCACCTGTTGAAGCAGAGGTTATAACGTCGGATACATAGGTCTTTCCTGCCATAGCCTGCTTGAAATATTCTCTTTGCGATACATCTACCAGTTTTCCTGATGCACGAAGGATCTGCATACCGTCAGCACCGGTAAGAACGGAGATGTTTCCGTCACCAAGAGCTGCATCAATGGTATTTAAGTATGCCTGCGCTTTTGAAGCAGCGGTAAGATCATTAGGGTTGATATAGAAGGTCTTGGTGGAAGGTGCTGCTGCAATTGCCTGCATTGCAGTGATGTTCTTCTGGATTACGGTCTCGAATGAGGATTCAATGTACCATGCCTGCCAGTCCAGTGCATCAATTGCGTCGGCTGTCGCCTTCTTGGTTGATGTTACATAACTTACAATGATGGCTACTATCAGAGGAACGATAGCAACCAGCATCATTACAGAGATGAGTCTGGTCTTGATGCTGTCGAAAAACTTGATGTTTGATGAATTTGCTTTCTTTTCTTTTGCCATAACACGCCTCCATGATATTTTGATAATTCGTGTACTAAATATTATACTCTTTTGTACGGGAAATGGCGCATTTTGGAAAGAAAAAATTATATAAATTTTATGTTTAAATATATATGTATATTCTGTATTGCGATTATTGATTTGCGAAATGCTAGGCCCTCTTTAACATTTGAACGTTTTCTAGTAAAATAGCAGAGTTGGAAAACGGAAATAGGAGCAAAAAAAATGATTAAAAATACATTTTCTCTTGAAGAGAGCGTAATAAATGATGCTCAGAAAGAGCTTGCAAAGATCGGCAGCAAGGAACTTATAGGGTGCGAGAATATATTGAATCCTTCATATCTCGACGGTGATGTGACCTGCAGCCTTATCGCTGATGACAAACAGGTAAGGTTTACCGTAACCGGAACAGAAGGCGTGTTTAAAGATGTCTTTTTACCACTTAATAAATCGGTGAAGTTCTATGCTGGTGAAGCATATGATTTTATCTGCTCACTTGAAAAGAAACTGATCATTACCATCAAAAATGATTCCTATACAGAGGGAACCAAGGAAGAGCTTATAGCTTTTTTACAGGCAAGAAGCGCTGATATGACTGCAGCAGAGATAGCACAGCAGAAAGCATATCAGGAAGCAATGGAGAAAAATGAGCAGAGAAGGGAAGCTGAGAAGTATTTCGGATCAAAAGAATCTACCGGCAATCTTCCTCAGTATGCACCAAGGAAACGAGACAGATTCAAAACTCAGAAGTACTTTGCCGTAGCCTTTGCGATATTCGGAATGTTAGACAGTATGGATGGCATGTTCTTCGGACGCGGCCGTTTTGATCCGATGAATACACTCAGGGCAGGACTTATAGGGCTTGCGCTTGGATTCTTTTTAAGCTTTGCCTATACCTTTTTCAGAGCATGGTTTGACGGCCAGAAGGAAAAAGTGAAGGTGGGTTCGATAGTTCTTTTCTTCATAACCTTCCCGGCCTTTGCCGTAATGGGCATCCTGGGGGCTATTCCCTACAGCGTATACCAGCTCGTTGATGGTAAAAGAAATCGAGGAGTGACCAGGGTTATTAACATAGCCGTACCGATATTCATGGGACTGGTGCTGATCTTGGAGCTTGGTCTTTTGTATCTCATCTTCGGGCTTGGGATGTTTTCGTAAAAAATGTGGATTATTTTGTATCGTTATGTTATAATCTTTAGCGACTGTGCCCAGAAGGGGTAATTTAGCATTAATAGAAGGAGAAACAAAAATGAGCGTAACAGTTGAGAAGCTTGAAAACAACATGGCCAAGCTTAAGATCACAGTTCCTGCAGAACAGCTTGAGAAGGCTATTGAGAAAGCATACCAGAAGAACAAGAACAAGATCCAGATTCCTGGATTCCGTAAGGGTAAGGCTCCTCGAAAGATGATCGAGCAGATGTATGGCAAGGGAGTATTCTATGAGGATGCTGCCAACGATCTTATCGAGGAAGAGTATCCTAAGGCAGTAGAAGAGTGCGGCGAGGATGTCGTATCTTCACCTAAGATTGATGTTGAGGAGCTTGAGGCAGGTAAGGATTTCGTATTCACTGCTGAGGTAGCACTTAAGCCACCTGTTAAGCTTGGAAAATATAAGGGAATCGAAGTAGAGAAGATGGACCTCGATGTAACAGATGACGAGGTTGACGCTGAGATCGACAAGCAGAGAAACATGAACGCAAGATCAATCGACGTTACTGACAGAGCAGTTAAGGACGGCGATACAGTATCTCTTGATTTCGAGGGATTTGTTGACGGTGTTGCTTTTGACGGCGGTAAGGGAACAGATTATCCTCTTACAATCGGTTCAGGCGCATTCATTCCCGGATTCGAGGAGCAGCTTGTTGGATTTGAGATCGGCCAGGGAGGCGATGTAAACGTTAAGTTCCCTGAGGACTATCAGGCAGAGAACCTTGCAGGCAAGGATGCAACCTTCAAGTGCAAAGTTAATTCAATCAGAGCAAAAGAGCTTCCTGAGCTCAACGATGAGTTTGCATCAGATGCAGGCTTTGATACAGTAGCTGAGTACAAGGAAGATGTTAAGAAGAAGCTTGAGGAAAAGAAGGCAGCTGATGAGAAGGCTAAGAGAGAAGATGCAGTTGTAAGAGCTGTCATCGAGGACTCTGAGATGGAGCTTCCTGAGGCTATGATTGAGACCCAGCAGAGACAGATGGTTAATGAGTTCGCTCAGAGACTTCAGATGCAGGGTATGAACATGGATCAGTACCTTCAGTACACAGGCGGATCAGTAGATCAGATGCTCGCACAGGTTAAGCCACAGGCTATCGAGAGAATTAAGAGTAGGCTCGTTCTTGAGGCAGTTGCTGAGGCTGAGAAGATCGAGGTTTCAGATGCTGATGTTGATGCTGAGATCGAGAGCATGGCTCACCAGTACAGAATGGAAGTTGAGAAGCTCAAAGAGATGATGTCAGATGCTGAGAAGAAGCAGCTCAAGAGCGATCTTGCAGTTCAGAAGGCAGCAGACTTCCTTGTAGAGAACGTTAAGGAAGGCGCTAAGAAGGCAGCTAAGAAGACAACAGCCAAGAAGGCAGCAGCTGAGGACGGCGAGGAGAAGCCTAAGAAGACAGCAGCTAAGAAGACTACAGCTAAGAAGGCTGAGGCTGAGGAAGGCGAAGAGAAGCCAAAGAGAACAACAAGAAAGAAGAAGACTGAGGAAGAGGCTTGATCTTCAAAATCTGAATAGTACAGAGTTTATGAGCGTCACAGGCAATATGCCTGTGGCGTTTTTTTGCCACTAAAATGTGTGATACGATTGTGATAGAACTTTTGCTACCATCAAGACTAGGAAGTAAGGACATGTAAGTTAATACCTAGGAGGGAAAGAAAATGGCAGAAACAGGAATGGTATGGACAGAAGATTTTGAGATGGGCTATTGCAAGTTCGGATTTGGCAGCAGGACTTTTGTAATATTGCCGGGGCTTAGTGTTCAGAGTGTCATAAAGGCAAAAGAAGCTGTGGAAGCAAGCTATGCCATGATGGGCAGTGATTTTACCACATATCTTTTTGACAGAAAATACGAAGTGTCCGATGGCTATTCTATATACGACATGGCTGATGATACAGCAAACGCAATGAAGGAACTGGGGCTTAAAGATGTATATCTCTTTGGCGCATCTCAGGGCGGAATGATCGCAATGGCCATAGCCATTAAATATCCTGAGCTTGTAAAAAAGCTTGTCCTTGGATCTACATCATCTCATGTTAAGCCCGAGCAGCGCACAGTTATCGATCACTGGATAGAGCTTGCCAAGGAAAAGGATCCCAAAGAGCTGTATCAGAACTTTGGAAAAGAGGTCTATCCTCCGGCAGTTTATGAACAGTACAAGGATTATTTCAATGATGTGGCTGAAACGGTTAAAGAGGGCGAACTCGAGAAGTTTGCTATCCTGGCCGAAGCCATCAAGGACTTTGATGTGACTAATGAGATTGAAAAGATTAAATGCCCGGTACTGGTTATCGGTGTGTTTGATGATGAGGTTCTCGACAGTGACGCGTCCATGGAGATTGCAGAAAAGCTGGATAACAGAACCGACTGTGCACTCTATATGTACAACGGCTATGGACATGCAGCTTTTGATACAGCACCTGATTACCGAAAGAGAATCTACGACTTCTTCATGAAAAACTGATGAAAAGTGCGCCTGTCTGCTGTATATTGTAATTACTATGGTAAAGACAGTGTTTAGGCGGATGATAAAAGATTTGTGGGATAACAGAGCGCCCATAATTGCTCTGGCTATCATGTGGGCGTTGGCTGAACTTGTATTTCACAGGTTCTGCCCGGTGGTGATAATGAGTGGATTTCCGTGCCCGGGATGCGGGCTTACGAGAGCTCTTTTTAACCTTATTACACTGCACCCCATAAAGGCGCTTGAGTATAACCCTTCATACCCGTTTTGGGTTGCACTTTTAGTAGCCTTCGTTATAAGGCGTCACGTGCAGGGAAAGAGCACAAGGATTTTGCGATATCCTCTGATGGCTGTATGCCTTATAACCATTGGAATTTATATATGGCGGATGACAGCTCTTTTCCCCGGAAAAGAGCCTATGGTGTTCTTCGAGGGAAATGTATTAGGACGGATCGTGCCTTTCTATAATCAGTTAGTTAACGATTTAATTCACTAAAATATTTCGTTAAAAAATTTGCAATCATGCAACTATGTATATATAATAGCTAAGGACATTTTTTAGAGGATTGTTTTAGAGGAGGAAAAAACAATGGATGATATGAACAACCTTAATCAGACACCACAGCAGATGCCTACATACGGACAGCCTGAGGTAGAGCCTGTTATCACAGTTGGTGATTGGGCACTCACAATTCTGCTTACATGGATTCCTTGCGTAAACATCATTATGCTTTGCATTTGGGCATTTGGAAGCAGCACACCTAGGACAAAGTCAAACTGGGCTAAGGCAATGCTTATCTTTGTTGCTATTAGTGTAGTACTCAGCATTATTTTCTCATCAGTTCTGGGCGCTTCACTTGCTGCAGTATTTGGCGGCTGATAAAGATCTGTAAAAGAAAACGAATTTTAGGGGCTCTGTCCGCAGGTTTTGCGGATGGAGCCCTTTGCTTTTGGGGTGGTAGTTGTAAAGGGTTCACAAAATGCGGTATAATATACATTGGTTTAGAATGTAATCTAAGCAGACTGGAGGAATAGTAATAATATGAGTTTAATACCTTATGTCATTGAACAGACCAGCCGTGGAGAGAGAAGTTACGATATCTATTCAAGGCTGTTAAAAGAAAGAATCGTATTTTTGGGGGAGGAAGTAAATTCTACATCAGCAAGCGTTGTTGTAGCACAGCTTCTTTTCCTTGAGGCAGAAGATCCCAACAAGGACATTCACATGTACATCAACAGCCCCGGAGGAGAGATCACATCCGGAATGGCTATCTACGATACAATGAATTACATCAAGTGCGATGTCAGCACAATCTGCATCGGTATGGCAGCCAGCATGGGAGCATTCCTTCTTTCAGGCGGAGCTAAGGGCAAGAGAATGGCTCTTCCCAATGCAGAGATCATGATCCATCAGCCACTTGGCGGAACACAGGGACAGGCTACTGAGATTGAGATCGCAGCTAAGCATATCCTGAAGACCAAAGAGAAATTAAACAGAATGCTTGCAGCCAACACAGGTAAGCCTTACGAGGAGATCTGCAAGGATACTGAGCGTGACAACTGGATGGATGCTCAGGAAGCTCTCGACTACGGACTCATTGATCAGATCGTTGAGAATCGTCCAAGAGAGAAGGATGACAAGAAATAATTAAGGAGAAATTATGGCAAAGAATTCCGGAGAGATCAGGTGCTCTTTTTGTAACAAGACACAGGATCAGGTAAAAAAGCTTATCGCAGGACCTGCAGGTGTTTATATCTGCGATGAGTGCGTAGACATATGTGCGGACATCATTGAGGAAGAGTTTGAGGATGAGCCTGCCCAGGCCAAGGACCAGCAGATCAATCTTCTTAAGCCTGTTGAGATCAGGAACTTCCTTGATGAGTATGTAATCGGTCAGGAGGAAGCCAAGAAGGTTCTGGCTGTCTCTGTTTACAACCATTACAAGAGAGTTCTTGCACCTAAGAGCGATGACAAGAATGATGTTGAACTTCAGAAGAGTAACATCATCATGATCGGACCCACAGGTTCAGGTAAGACCTATCTTGCACAGACTCTGGCTAAGATCATCAATGTTCCCTTCGCCATCGCAGATGCCACAACTCTTACAGAGGCCGGCTACGTAGGTGAGGACGTTGAGAACATTCTTTTAAAGCTTATCCAGAACGCGGACTACGACATTGAGAGAGCTCAGTACGGTATTGTTTATATCGATGAGATCGACAAGATAACCAAGAAGAGCGAGAACGTATCCATCACACGTGACGTATCAGGTGAGGGCGTTCAGCAGGCACTTCTTAAGATCGTAGAGGGAACTGTTGCATCTGTTCCACCTCAGGGCGGAAGAAAGCATCCACATCAGGAGCTTATCCAGATCGACACCAGCAACATCCTCTTCATCTGCGGAGGAGCTTTCGATGGTCTTGATAAGATTGTCGAGGCAAGACTTGACCGTAACTCCATCGGCTTTAACGCTGAGATTGCAGACAAGTCAGAAAGAGAGATCGGAGAGGTTCTCAAAGAGGTAACACCTCAGGATCTTGTTAAGTTCGGACTTATCCCTGAGTTTGTAGGCCGTGTGCCTATCACAGTAACTCTTGAGGGCCTTTCAAAAGAGGCTTTGGTGCGTATCCTTACAGAGCCCAAGAATGCTCTTGTTAAGCAGTACCAGAAGCTTTTTGACTTCGACAACGTTAAGCTCACCTTCGAGGATGAGGCAGTACAGAAGATCGCAGCCATGGCTTACGAGAGAGAAACCGGAGCCAGAGGACTTCGCTCTATCATGGAAAAGTCAATGATGGATGTAATGTATGAGATTCCATCAGATGACACCATCAGCGAGTGCGTCATCACAGAGCCTTGTGTTGACGGAACCAGCCAGCCTCTCATCGTAAGAGGCAAGGAGCCCAAGAAGCTTAAACAGGCGAAATAATTTCATTGATTTCAGGTCCCCGATTGTCCGGAAGATAATCGGGGGCTTTTAACTATTATCGGACTGTGATGATTATTGCTGTTGCTTAGTCCGATTCTTTGACTGAAATTTTACTAAGAATGTAATAAAAACAGCCATTTTATCGGACGAGAGATTCATCAGCGTAAAGTTGGTCCGATTATAGCGTCTCTGAAGAATGTGAAAAAACCATTTTTCAACAAAAAAGGCGGACTAAATAAGATATTAGAGAGCCTTGGTCCGATGATGAATGATGTATATCGGGGGGAGGGAGAATTCATCCAAGACATTGAGGCAAGGTCTTTGAGTGCATCTAGTGGAAATGAATAAAGACAACACCTTGTTTACAAAACGTATGAAGAAGACTCATACCATATACATGCCGGATATGCTGCACTATCACAATGAACTTCTTAGTGCGGCTTTTTCTCTTGGCGGATACAAACTGGATGTTGTGCCGGAGTATGAGCATTTCCCTGCGGAGATGCTTTCTTTGATAAATCCGAGTTACTGCACATGCGCTATGGATATAATAGGAAACCTGATGGCGCATCTGAAGAACCCTGATATAGACATTAACAAAGTCGCCATTCTTGAGCCTCAGGCAGGTGGCGCATGCAGAGCGGGAAACTACTATGACCTGATCATCCAGTGTGTGAAAAAGAGCGGCTATAGGATTCCGGTTCTCTCTCTGAATTTTTCAGGCGCGGAGTCCCATTCGGGATTTAAGATAACGCCGATGATGCTCTTTGGCGCTGTTGCAGGGGTGTGCTATGCAGATCTTCTTATGGCTCTTTTCCAGCAGATAAGACCCTATGAGAAGGAGAAGGGAGCCACAAAGAGAGTCTATGACAAGTGGATTAAGGCTTTGTCCGAAGACGTTTCCGCCCGCCGTAATCTCTTTTTCAGGGAAAAGAAATATCAGGAGATAATAGATGATTTCCTTGAGATTCCAAGGTTCTCCCGGGAGGAAAAGACCCTTAAAAGGGTGGGCATCTGCGGAGAGATTTACATCAAGTGTTCTCCCATAGGAAACAGGCACCTGGAGGATTTTCTATATGAGAATAATATGGAATCAAGGATGGAAGGGTTCCTTAACTATTGCACCTATGTGGTCTATACTGAAATGAAGTCGGCAGAACTTAAGGGTGCGTCAAAGGCCATGCTCAAGGCATATGCCTTTGCGATGAATTATCTGATTGGGGCACAGACGCAGGTGAGAAAAGCTCTTTTGCAAAACGGGTTTCTCGCGGATGGCCTGTTTGAAGATATGAGAAAGAAGGCGACACCGATACTCAGCGAGTACTACAACATCGGAGATGGTTGGCTTGTGATGGCGGAGGCCATGGATATGATAGAGCAGGGGTACGACAAGATACTAATCGTTCACCCTTTTGGCTGCCTTGTCAGTCATGTGGCAGAGCGCGGAGTCCTTAAGAAGCTGCGCCAGCTATATCCCGGGGCCAATATCAATACAATTGAGTATGACTACGAGCAATCCAAGGCGCTTCGGGAGAGCAGGATCATGCTGGCAACTTCGTGATAGATTTCAACTGTTGTATTTATGGGGGGAACAGGATGATTGACGTTATGAGAATGGATGGAGAATTTAACCTTTTAACTGACGGCGCAGGAATAGTGATATATTCAGTCGGGGCGATAAAGTGTAATGAGGGCGAGAACTTTTTTCAAAAAGAATTCAGCAGTCCAGATAAGGTGGCTGAGCACATTGCCAAGGGAGATATCATAGGCTTTAATACCGGCAGTTCCGGGGAATACAGGATCAAGGTCAGAGAAGGCTATCCCTCTGAGCAGATCATAAGTGAATATCCTGTGGCTATAAGACTGGCTTTGGATGTAAAGGGCGGGAAGGTTTACGTCATTGATCTGCTGTGGCTGACTGAATGGAGTGATGAAGTTCCCGAAGAACAGACGATTGTGCTGGATGATGGTATCTACCATGTTACGGTGTTGACCAGAAAGCCCGAATCCGGGATTTGGGGAGATGATCAGGAGATATATCTCTATTTTCAAGTTATCGACGAAATGCCTGAGATAATGTGGAAGGGCGTACCATACCTGTTTAAGGAGTGAAAATATCAACGCTATAGGGTATACTGTTAGTAGGCCAAGAGAGGAAGAATGAACATATGGTAATTAAGAATGTAAATCTTGAAACAGTCTGTGGTATAACCAGTACACTTCCGGACAATGCGCTTCCGGAGTTTGCTTTTGCCGGCAAGTCCAATGTGGGTAAGAGTTCTCTGATAAACGGTCTCATGAACCGCAAGAACTACGCGAGGACATCGCAGGAGCCTGGTAAGACACAGACTATCAATTATTATAATATAAACGGCGAGTTCTATCTGGTGGATCTTCCGGGGTACGGTTTTGCCAGGGTTTCCGAGAAGACCAAACAGCAGTGGGGCAAGATGATCGAGAATTATCTCCATACATCAAGGCAGCTTCGAAGGGTCTTTTTGCTGATAGATATAAGGCACGACCCTTCTGCAAATGACGTGCAGATGTACAAATGGATCGTGCATCAGGGCTTCCAGCCTGTCATCATCGCAACCAAGGCTGACAAGATCAAGCCTTCCCAGATGGAGAAGCATCTGAATATGCTCCGTCAGGGACTGGGGCTTCCTGAGGAACTTAGGATCTATCCGTATTCTGCGCTTAAGAAGACGGGAAGAGATGAGATTTATGAGCTCATGGACAGCATTCTGGCTGAGGATAAAGAGACTGATGAAGGAGGCACAGAGGAGTGAAGGACTTTTTCAGAAAAGTGAAGATGGAATACGTTGTTCAGTCACTTGTTATTATTGCAATCGGCGTTGTGCTCATAGCATGGGCACCGGCAGTTATTCCGCTTATGGCAAGAATTCTTGCAGCTCTTTTGTTTGTTGTCGGAGTACTGTTTGTGCTTTCATATTTCTTTAAAAAGGAAAGAGGCTTTGTGGACTCCGGTTCCTTTGCTTTCGGAATCATCGTGGCAGCAGTCGGCGTTTGGATTTTCCTTAATCCTGTTGCTTTCACGGATTTTATTCCTAAGATCTTCGGTGCTTTTATTCTTCTTAGCGGCATTAGAAATCTGGGACAGACATTCTCACTTGTGAGATATAAATATGGCCTTTGGTGGCTGTCGCTGATATTTGCGCTGGCAACTGTTGCGCTTGGTGCAGGACTTATCTTCAAGGCATCACAGGCTAACGAACTGATCGTAAGGCTTATCGGCGGATTCCTGGCCTATGACGGTGCATCAAACCTCTGGACTGCATCAAGGCTTGGCAAGTATGGAAAGGCTTTCGAGGCAGCTAAGCAGGAGGCTGAAGCAATCGATGTGGACGCAGAGATTGTGGATGTAGACAAAGACAGCGCTGAGAGATGAAACGAAATAAATAAAAATAAAGAAAATTGAAAGATAAATCACATTTTTGTCGGTTGAATCGCATTGATTTGCCGACAAAAATGTGATTTAATTTTTATAGGAGGATCACATCCTATGAAAAAATATATAACTCCTGCCAAGATAACTTCAGATGAGATCAAACTGCTAAGGGAGATCACGGGCATGACCCAGAAAGAGTTTGCTGAGTTTGTCGGTGTGTCCAAGCGTACGGTAGAGCGCTGGGAGTATTCAGATGATGAGATAACGGGACCTATCACTCTGATTGCGGACATGCTCATCAAAAACCATGATCTTCCGCAGAAGATACTGGTGCCTGAGAAAAAATATAAATTGAGACTATGGTACATGTATCACAGCTTTGTCTGTTCGATAATTGATGTGGATGAGATGGAACGGAAGGTTGAAGTTCACAATTTCATTTCCAATCCGCTGTATCGGGCTATGGGTGTGAACACTGAACCCACTTATGAGGAATATGAGGAATTTGTCAGATCAAGATGTTTTCCTGAAACCAGGGACAAGCTAAAACTTGAACTCAAGAAACTGGACATACCGTTCTATGACCCCATCATGATTATAGAAAAGACTGAGGGTCGCATGGCGGACGATGATTTCTGGATAAGAATAGAGAGATGATATATGGTGAAGCTGTTTGATGAGGATATTAAAACTACAGATCGGAAGTCATCTAAGGGAAACCAGCTGAAATTCGAAAGAGACGGATTCTGGTACAAGGCTGATAACCTGGGCTATGAGGGACTGGCTGAGTGTGTTGTATCAGCTCTTTTGCATAAGTCTTCTCTTGATGAAAAAGAGTTTACCGACTACGAGCAGGAATCCATAGAATACAATGACAACATATACAGGGGATGTAAAAGCCCGGACTTTACCGACGGATGGAAACTCATCACCCTGGAGAGGCTCTTTTTACAGACATATGGAACGTCTCTTAATAAGATGATCTATAGCACTGCTGATCATACTGAAAGACTGAGACTTATCGTTGGTCAGACAGAGAGGATTACCGGCATTAGTGATTTCGGCCCTTACATGAACAGGCTTCTTACTTTGGATGCGCTCTTCCTTAATGAGGACAGGCACACTCACAATATGGCGGTTCTTATGAATGATAGAAAAGAGTTCCGTTTATGTCCGATATTTGATAACGGAGGAGCTCTGCTTTCGGATACCAAAATGGATTATCCGTTGGGCCGGGATGTCTATGAACAGATTTGGCAGGTAAGGCCCAAGACTTTTGGCGAAACCTTTGAAGAACAGCTCGAGATTTCAGAGAAACTGTACGGAAACAATATCTCTTTTACCTACTCGGAAAAAGATGTTGATTCGGCCATTAAAGGCTTATCGGATTACAGTACGCAGGAAAAAGAGCGCGTTAAAGAGATAATACTTCAGACAAGAAGAAAGTATGGATATCTCTTTTCGAAATAGGTTGACGCTCAATCACTTTAGTGCTACAATTTGCTAAACCAATGAGAAAGAAGAGTACTTCATTTTTGAAGCTCACAGAGAGTATCCAGTGGTGAGAGGATGCAGTGGATGGATGAAGGAATGGACTTTTGAGGGCGAAGCGAAAGGGCGATAGCCTTAGTAGTATTCGACGGGAACTCCCGTTACAGAGTAGAGGAAGTGTTGGCTTTCTCATGAGAGATCGGATCATCCGATAAGCAAGGTGGCACCGCAGGATAACAGTCCTGTCCTTGTATGAAACTTCATACAGGGACAGGCTTTTTTATTACAAAAAAAACGCGTTCCCTGTACCAACACATTTTGATAGCCGCACAGACGGCAAGGAGGATTAAAAATGGACGTACAGAGCACAGCAAAAAGAGAAGTATTGGTTGAGGAAAAGAAGGGACTTGCTAACACAAGAAACCTCATCCTGGTTGGAGTTATGATGGCAGTAGGCATCGTTCTTCGTATGTTTGCGGGAGTTATTGCACTTGGTAACATGCACCCTAACTTCCTGATCGCAACATACTGCCTGGCTATTTTCATCATCAAGCCTAACCTCAAAGAGGCAGCAGCTATCGGTCTTATATCAGGCGCAATCTCACAGATCGGAACATCAATGCCATGGCTTGGACTTGGCTCTGAGACACTTGGAGCAATCGCTATGTGCCTGCTTATAAGGCTTGCACTTCCCAAGTATGTTAAGCCCGTTGTCTGCACATTCCTGGCAACACTTATCTCAGGATTCGCATTTGTCGGACTCGCAGCACTTACCTATGCTAAGCCGATGCCCGGAGCACAGTTTGTAAGCATGGCTATTGTAACTATTGTGACAGCACTTCTCAACATGGTCATTGTTACAGTACTCAGTATTCCGGTTAATAAAGTTATGGGAAATAAGGAAGAAGAATGATTTCAGTTAAGAATTTAGGTTTTGTCTATAAGAACAGTAAAACAGCAGCACTCGATGACATAAATATCGAGATCGCAGACGGAGATTTCGTAGGAATTACCGGCACTTCAGGTGCCGGTAAAACTACGTTTACCTTCGCATTAAACGGAATAATTCCCCAGAAGATAAAGGGAGATTTTTACGGAGCAGTGACCATTGACGGTGTTGATACTGCTGAACATCCGGCCGAGGAATTTGCAAGGAAGGTCGGAGAGGTCTTCCAGGATATCGATTCGCAGATGGTGGCTTCGGTTGTGGAAGATGAGATACTTTTCGGACTTGAGAACTTCGGCGTTCCACACGAAGAGATTGGGGCGCGCGTAGACAGAGTCTTGCACGAGCTTGGAATAGAAGACCTTCGTGACCGTGAGATTTCAAGCCTCTCAGGAGGTCAGAAGCAGAAGGTGGCAATAGCATCAATGCTTGCGCTTGAACCTGAAGTGATAGTTCTGGATGAGCCCACAGGTGAGCTGGACCCCGAGAGCAGCAGAGAGATCTTTAAGATACTTACTGCCCTTAACAGAGAGAAGGGCATCACTGTAATTATTGTCGAGCAAAAGATCATGCTCCTTTGCGAGTATGTTAAACATATGATGGTTCTTGATAAAGGCAAGGTTGCCTTTTACGGAACCCCGAGAGATATGGCAGCATCCATCAACACCTTCAAGGACCTTGGCATAAACGTGCCAAGAGTAACCGAGCTTTCAGCAGAGCTCATCAGGGAAAAGATATATGACGGTGAGGTTACGCTTACTGTGGATGATGCAGAGAAGATGGTCAGGAGGATCCTTGAATGATACGTTTTGAAGATGTTAGTTTCGGATACTCCGAGAAAAGACCTATTTTAAAAGACTTAAACTTCCGCATCGAAAAGGGAGGTTTTGTGGCGCTGATCGGTGCCAACGGTGCAGGTAAGAGCACCATAAGCCGCCTTACCAACGGCCTTTTGCATCCAACCAAAGGTCATGTTTACCTTAATGGAAAAGACACTTTACAGACCCCTTCGAGTACACTTGCAAGGGACTGTGGATTTCTTTTCCAGAATCCCGACAGACAGATCTGCGAAAACACTGTAAGGGATGAGATAGCTTTTTCCATGAAGGCGCAAGGGTGGTCTGAGGATAGGATCAAAGATCGCACAGAGCAGGTCCTTGAGACCTTTAAACTTGACCCTGAGTGGTTCCCCTTTTCAAGAAGCCGCGGAGAGAGACAGAGGATTGCACTTGCCGGAGTGATTGCCTGCGAGCCCGAGCTGCTTATTCTCGATGAGCCCACGACAGGACTTGATTACCTTGAGTGTATCCGCATCATGGATTATGTCACAAGGCTCAATGTGGAAAAGGGCGTAACGGTCCTAATGGTCAGTCATGATATGGAGCTGGTCCAGTCCTATGCAAAGAGTGTCATCGTACTCAACCATGGCGAGATCCTGGGACAGGGTCCTACAAAAGAGATGATGAAAAATGTCGACGTCCTTAAAAAGGCCAGAGTGCTCCCAGCGCAGATACCTGAGCTGGCGCTTCGCTTTGGGGATGAGTTTAAGGATGTGTTTACTATTGAAGAGATGCTTGACGCCCTTCGAGGGAAAGCTCAGAAGGGAGGCGCGTTATGAATCTTTTGAACTATGTGCCGGGAGATAGCTTTCTTCATAAGTTAAATCCTGTGACCAAACTGGCTGCGGCTTTTATGTATGGAATCGCAGCAATACTGTGTGAGAATGTTTTTGCGGAAGTTTTGTTTATCGTGGCGATGATCTTGATTTCTGCAACAGCCGGGCTTTTTAAGAGAGCTCTTTTCCTTACGAGAAACCTGATGATCCTGGGACTTATTATGTTCGTGATACAGCTCTTTTTCGTAAGAGACGGAAGTCCCCTTCTGGTTATCGGAGGCGTGGTGCTGTTTACGACCGGCGGCCTTAAGAGTGCACTGCTCTTGTCACTTAGAGTTATCGCAGCGATGCTTCCTCTGATGCTGTTGTTCGCGATCACCCGTATGAATGATCTTTGCAATGCGCTGGTAAAAAGGCTTCATCTGCCCTACAGATATGCGTTTATTGTTACCACTGCGTTCAGGTTTGTGCCGATATTTGCAACTGAGTTCCACGACATTCAGGATGCGCAGAAGGCCAGAGGCGTGGATTTTGATACAAAAAACATCTTCAGGAAGCTGGGGCTTATTGCGCCGCTGTGCGTGCCTCTTTTGGTATCAAGTCTTAAGAAGGTAGATGTATCTGCTATGTCTGCGGAGATGAGAGGGTTTGAACTTAGGGGCTATAAGAGCGGTTACAAGGAGTATCCTTTTGCTGTAAGGGATGTGGTCACTGTTCTGGTGCTGGTTGCGCTTATAGTGGCTGTTGTTGTTTTTAAAACTGTTTTGTGAGTGAGAGAAAGTTATGGATAAATCTGTTAGTTTGAAATACGGAACTGAAGTGGTGGATATTGAGATCAAGGGCGCGAAGTCCATTGAGTTTTTAAACCCGGATCCGATGCCTGAGATAGAGGATGTTTCAGAGGCTTTCAGGCTATGCGTCGAGGAGGGGGCAATTGCTTCTGCACCGCTTCGCGAGAAGATTTCGGCAGGTGATGAGATTACGATAGTGGTATCAGATATCACCAGGAGCTGGATGCACCAGGGAGATATAGTGACTCTCCTGGGGCATTATCTTCATGATACTTGTGCTGTTCCTTTTGAAAACATCTGCGTGTTAATCGCACTTGGTACTCACAGGAAATCTTCTGAACAGGAAAAAGAGATAATCGCAGGCTCCTACATGTATCAGAATGTTACGGTTGTGGATCATGACTGCGATGGTGAATGTGTACTTGTCGGACAGACTTCAAGAGGCACAGATGTGCGCGTCAATCCTTTGGTTGTTGGCAGAAAAGTCATCGTGGTCGGAGGAACTGTTCATCACATGATGGCAGGCTTTGGCGGCGGAAGAAAGAACATCCTGCCGGGAGTTGCTTCAAGGCAGACTATACGTCAGAACCATCAGAGGGCGCTGGATCCCAAGCTTGCTCATTCAGACCCCAGGGTTGGATGCGCTCTTTTGGATAATAATCCTATCAACGAGGACATGAACGAGGCTGCGGCTCTGGTGGAAGTGACTTACGGCATCAATATCGTGGTTGCTACAAGTGGCAGGTACAGCGGACTCTTTGGCGGAGACCTATACGAAGCGTGGAAGGAGAGCTGTCTTTTCCAAAAGAAGTGTTACGAGAAGTGGATCGACGAGGAAGCTGACATTGTCATCGTCAGCAGCGGCGGAGCGCCCAAGGACATGAACCTGTATCAGGGCTGCAAGGGCATGCTCAACGGCATGAGAGCCATGAAGGAAGGCGGACAGATGCTCTGGCTCTGTAAGTGCCCTGAAGGATGCGGAGCTCCCGACTACACAGCGTGGCTTGCGCCTCTTAAGGAAGGCAGACTCGATGAGGCTCTTCGCGCAGACTTCACCATCGGCGGATTTATCTTTTACCTGACTGTCGAGAACCTGAGGAAGGGAGAGTGCAGGATTCTCACCACTATTGACGGCGATACGACAGGGCCTATGGGTATGGAGGCGTTTACTGATGCTGCGGAGTTTGTGTCCGGCGTTGATTTCACGGATAAGAAGGTTTATGTGATTCCCTACGGCGGATCAGTTGTGCCGATGGTTAAAGGGAAGGATTGATGTTGAAAATGTGATTTTATGCCTTCAGTAATAGAAAATGCTACCCTAGGGCATACATTTTTAACGATAAGAAGAAATTATAATTAGCACTCTCTTGACGAGAGTGCTAATTTGTGTTATACAAAGAATAGAACAACAAACACAGAGCAGGAAATCCATTTTGCCTGCGGAGAGGAGTGTTTATGAATATACAGAAGTTTACCCAGAAATCAATTGAAGCCGTGCAGAACTGTGAGAAGGTTGCGGTTGAGTACGGCAATCAGGAAATTGAACAGGAACACCTTCTATATTCTCTCATGACAATTGAGGATAGCTTAATTGCCAAGCTTGTAGAGCGTATGGGGGTCGACACAAGGTCTTTTATCATGAGGATAGAAGAGGCTATCGGCAAGAGAACCAAGGTATCCGGAGGCCAGCCGTATATCGGCGCTGACCTTAATAAGGCGCTGCTGTCCGCTGAGGATGAGGCCAAAGCACTTGGAGATTCCTATGTTTCCGTTGAGCATTTGTTCATGGCTGTGATCAAGAAGCCTAACAAGGCGGTAAAAGAGCTTTTGGCGCAGTTCGGAATTGACAGGAACAGATTCCTTCAGGTGCTGTCTGAGGTTCGTGGCAACAGAAATGTGACAACGGATAATCCGGAGGCGACTTACGATACTCTGAATAAGTACGGAACAGAACTGGTTGAGAAGGCCAGACGTCAGAAGCTCGATCCTGTAATTGGCAGAGATACTGAGATCCGTAATGTCATCAGGATTTTGTCGAGGAAGACTAAGAACAATCCTGTACTCATCGGTGAGCCAGGTGTTGGTAAGACTGCGGTTGTAGAAGCACTTGCTCAGAGAATAGCCAGTGGCGATGTTCCGACAGCGCTCAAGGACAAAAAGATCTTTTCCCTTGATATGGGCGCTCTGGTGGCCGGAGCCAAGTACAGGGGCGAGTTTGAGGAGAGGCTCAAGGCCGTCCTTGAGGATGTAAAACAGTCGGATGGTGAGATCATTCTTTTCATAGATGAGCTGCATTTGATCGTTGGCGCAGGTAAGACCGACGGCGCAATGGATGCGGGCAACATGCTTAAGCCTATGCTGGCAAGGGGCGAGCTTCACTGTATCGGCGCAACGACGCTGAACGAATACAGGCAGTACATCGAGAAGGATGCTGCCCTTGAGAGACGTTTCCAGCCGGTTATGGTGGACGAGCCTACCGTTGAGGATACCATAAGTATCTTGAGGGGCCTTAAGGAGAGGTACGAGGTCTTTCACGGAGTAAAGATCATGGACTCTGCGCTGGTGAGTGCTGCGGTTCTTTCGAATAGATATATTTCGGACAGGTTCCTTCCGGATAAGGCTATAGACCTGGTGGATGAGGCTTGCGCGCTGATCAAGACCGAGATGGATTCAATGCCGGCGGAGCTCGATGAGATGAATCGTAAGATCATGCAGATGCAGATCGAGGAGGCGGCTCTTAAGAAAGAGGATGACTCCTTAAGCATTGAGCGTCTTAAGAATTTGCAGAAAGAGCTTTCGGAGCTGCGTGAGGAGTTCGATACCAGGAAGGCTCAGTGGGACAATGAGAAGCAGGCGGTTGATAAGCTTGCTGCAATGCGTGAGCAGATAGATACCATAAATTCTGAGATTGCGATTGCCCAGAGAGACGGTGATTACGAGAAGGCCGGAGAGCTTCAGTATGCAAAGCTCCCTGCTCTTAAGAAGCAGCTGGAGGAGGCTGAGGAGGCGGCTAAGGCCGGCGAGAATGAGACTTCGCTTGTGCATGAGAGAGTTTCCGATGAGGAGATTGCAGGTATCATCAGCAGATGGACCGGAATTCCTGTAAATAAATTGACTGAGAGTGAGAGGAACAAGACTCTGCATCTGGCAGATGAACTTCATCATCGTGTCATCGGTCAGGACGATGCTGTAACCAAGGTTTCTGAGGCAATCATGAGATCCAAGGCAGGCATCAAGGATCCTAGTAAGCCAATCGGTTCATTCCTGTTCCTCGGACCTACAGGTGTTGGTAAGACAGAGCTTGCCAAGTCGCTGGCACAGGCGCTCTTTGATGATGAGAACAACATGGTCAGAATTGATATGAGTGAGTACATGGAGAAGTTTTCCGTGTCCAGACTTATCGGAGCACCTCCCGGATATGTTGGATATGAGGAAGGTGGCCAGCTGACAGAAGCTGTAAGACGTAAGCCTTATGCGGTAGTTCTTTTCGATGAGATCGAGAAGGCTCACCCGGATGTCTTTAACGTGCTTCTTCAGATCCTGGATGACGGACGTGTTACGGATTCTCAGGGCAGGACTGTGGACTTCAAGAACACTATCCTTATCATGACTTCAAACATTGGCGCCCAGTACCTGCTTGATGGAATCAGGGATGACGGAACCATCAGCGAGGATGCTGAGAATATGACTATGGATGATCTGCGCGGACACTTCAGGCCTGAGTTCCTCAACAGACTTGATGAGATAATCATGTTCAAGCCTCTGACCAAGGACAACATCGGAAACATAGTAGGCCTCATCGTTGATGACCTTAACAAGAGACTTGCCGACAGAGAAATCAGCGTTCGCCTGACTCCTGCTGCAAGGCAGTTTGTCATCGACAACGCTTACGACCCGATCTACGGCGCAAGACCTCTTAAGAGATTCGTGCAGAAATATGTTGAGACGCTTTCAGCAAAGCTGATCCTTGAAGACAGGGTAGCTCCTCATGATATAATTGAGTTTGACGTACAAGGTGGAGAACTTGTCGCAAGCGCAGTGAAGGGATGAGTCACCGGGGACGTTTCACTTTGACTCATTTTGAGACACCGGGGACGTTTCACTTTGACTCATTATGAGTCAATGGGGGAGTCAAAGGGGACGGTTCTCTTTGACTCCTCGCCGGTTCACCGATTCTGCGAATAGAAAGGAACATGTAATATATGGATAACAGCTGCAAGAGATGCCTGTTGCGCGACATGGCGGGCAATGAGGACATCAAATCACAGCTAGAGAAGACAAGAAGCCTGATGTCAGATGATGAGAAGGCTTCTGATGAGAAATATGAAAAGAGGTTGTCACAGTGCAAGAGCTGTGACAACCTTCTTGATGCTACCTGCCTTAAGTGTGGGTGCTATGTTGAGATAAGGGCACTGGCTGACGGCGCAAGATGCCCGGCCAAGAAGTGGTAAGCTGTTAGGGAGTCAACGGGGACGGTTCTCTATGACTCCCTTTTTTATGAAAGTCATGCTCAAAGCTAAAAAGTGAGTTGACGCATGACTATCAATTCAAAGATTTTGTTCAAAAACTTTTGTCTGCCATATTTTCTATACCCTGCAATGAGTTTGCTTGATATACATAGAAAATAAATTTGCACAAAAACTTTGGATAGCCTTATTTCCATGCCCTATGCTTACTTTTGCTCATATATATAGAAACCCATTCTGGCTTGCCAACAACTTTCCATACCCCAAGACAACTTTTTTAACTATATATAGAAAAATCAATAATCAAGCTTTTCAATCCTCTTTATTTTCCATAACTTAGCCCCGGTTAGACTCATATATATATAAAATCTCAGAATCAAAGATTTTCTACGCCCATAAGACACTTTTCACAATATAAGTAGAAGGGATTTCCTGTTATAATTTGAATACCTCTTTTTTCTACGCCAACGGAGAACTTTTTCAAATATAGGTAGAAAAAAACTCAGGGCATTCTACGCCCACAGGCTACTTTTATCTGTATAGGTAGAAAATAACCCCTTATGCAAATTTCCTCTCCTTGGCTTTCTACGCCCATAGGCCACTTCTGACCATATGGGTAGAAAATCAAAAAATGAGCCACTGACTCCGTCCCTAGGGCTCAAAAAATGAGCCATTGACTCCGTCCCCGGGGTTCATTATCATTAAGCTATGACTAAGAAGAAGCTTGCTCTCGAGGTAATCGAGAGACTAAAAAAAGAATATCCGGATTCCAATTGCACACTGGCATATGACAAGGCGTGGCAGCTGCTGGTGAGCGTAAGGCTTGCAGCGCAGTGCACGGACAAGAGAGTGGATATGATAACCCCGCTCCTGTATGAGAAGTTCCCGAGCATTGAGGCACTAGCCAAGGCACCGGTGGAAGAGATTGAAGAAATCGTAAGGCCCTGTGGTCTTGGTAATTCCAAGGCAAGGGATATTTCCGCATGCATGAAGATGCTGCATGAAACCTATAACGACAAGGTTCCGGATACCATGGAAGAGCTTCTTAAGCTCCCGGGAGTTGGCAGGAAGAGTGCAAACCTGGTTCTCGGCGATGTATATGGCAAGCCTGCTATCGTCACTGATACCCACTGCATCAGACTCTGCAACCTCATTGGGCTTGTTGACAATATCAAGGAACCTGCCAAGGTGGAAAAAGAGCTGTGGAAGATCATTCCGCCTGAAGAAGGCAACGGTCTTTGCCATCGCTTCGTTGATCACGGCAGAGCAGTGTGCATCGCCAGACGCCCGAACTGTGCAGAGTGTTGTCTCAAGGACATCTGCAAGACCGGCAAGAAGTCCTAAATCTCGCCCAGCAAACACAGGCATGAAATGCCTGCCCAAGAACCCCAACCCCAGGCCCGACAAAAAGATAACGAGAAAACTTGACCAGACTCAAAGACCAGTAAACGTTTTCGAATAGATAATTGAGATACAATATCGCGTAAAGGGCGAACTATCGCCCATCACAATATCAAATCGTCAACGGGGGATATTATGAAGAATATCGAGTATCTGCGTCTACTTAGCAAGGAGTTTCCCAATTCCAGGAAGGCTGCAGCGGAGATCATCAATCTTCGCGCTATCTGTGCGCTTCCCAAGGGAACCGAGTATTTCTTTTCCGATATACACGGAGAGTACGAAGCCTTCTCACACCTGCTTCGGAGCTCTTCCGGTATCATAAGAGCCAAGATCGAAGAGACCTTTGGCAATCAGATGACTGAGGCCGAGCAGCTTCAGCTCGCAAATCTAATCTATTATCCCAGAGAAGTAATTGATGAAATAAGGCATGACGAGACCTATACCCAGAAGGACCTCCAGGAGCATCAGAAGATAACCATAAACAGGCTTATCTCTATTTGCCGTGTTGTCAGCTCCAAGTACACAAGATCCAAGGTCCGCAAGAAGATGCCCGCCGACTACGCCTACGCCATCGACGAGCTCCTTCACCTTGACATGAACGACTTCAACAAGAAGCTCTATTACAGCGAGATCATAAACGGTATCATCGAGATCGATTTTGCGGACGAGTTCATCATCGCCCTCTGCGAGCTGATCCAGAACCTGACCATCGACTCCCTTCACATCATCGGAGATATCTTTGACAGAGGAGCAAGGCCCGACCTTGTAATGGAAGAACTTATGAACTTCCACGATGTCGACATCCAGTGGGGCAACCACGACATTGACTGGATGGGCGCAGCTTGCGGAAATACAGCATGCATAGCCAACGTACTTCGCATAGGAACTAGCTACAACACCTTCGATGCGCTTGAAGACGGGTACGGCATCAACCTTCGTCCCCTCTCCATGTTCGCAGCGGAAGTCTACGGCGATGACCCGTGCGAGTGCTTCAAAACTCACATCCTTGATGAGAACAAGTACGACGCAGTAAATCCCAAGCTCGCCGCCAAGATGTGCAAGGCCATCAGCATCATCCAGCTCAAACTCGAAGGTCAGCTCATCGAAAAGCACCCCGAGTACGGCCTTGAATTCAGGCTCCTTTTGGACAAGATCGATTACGACAAGGGCGAAGTCACCATCGAGGAAAAGACCTATAAGCTCAACGACACAAACTTCCCAACCATAGATCCCAAGGACCCTTACAAGCTCACAGAAGCAGAAGAGACCCTCATCAGGACCCTGAGATTTTCCTTCATGCACTCGCAGCTCCTTATAAAGCACGTGCAGTTTTTATACTCCCACGGTGGAATGTACAGGATCGTCAACGAGAACCTTCTTTATCACGGCTGCATTCCCATGGACGAGAGCGGAAACTTTGTGCCCATGACCACTTCCGACGGAAGCTTTATGGGAAAAGAGCTTATGGACTACATCAACAAGAAGGCCCACGATGCGTTCTTCCTCGATAGCAGGGATTATCCGAAGGAGAAGCAGGATGCAGTGGACCTCATGTGGTATCTCTGGTGCGGCCCATATTCTCCTCTTTTCGGAAAAGACAAGATTACAACCTTTGAGCGCATGTTCCTTAAACAGGAAAAAGAGCTCACCAAGGAGAACTTCAACCCCTATTACAAATTTTCAGGCATGGAGCCTTACGCAGACAAGATCCTCAAAGAGTTCGGCCTTGACCCTGAATGGGCGCACATCATAAACGGCCATGTTCCGGTTAAGACCGCCAAGGGTGAGAGCCCCGTTAAGGCCGGTGGCAAGCTCTATATTATCGACGGCGGAATCTCCAAAGCCTACCATGAGCAGACAGGAATTGCAGGCTACACGCTGATCTTCAACTCCCACCATCTGGCGCTTGCCCAGCACAAGCCTTTTGTTAAGGGAAAAGAGAATACACCTACCATCCAGATCACCGAGAAGACCAAGAAGAGGATCCTCGTACAGGATACTGATATAGGAAAGGGCCTTCAGAAACAGATCGATGATCTTAAAGATCTTTTAAAGGCGTTTGAGAGCGGCCTTATAAGGGAGAAGAATTAGAGTTAATAGACTGTTTATAAAAATGTTATTTGACGATATATATAGTGACTAAGTAAAATGTCTGTAGGTAAGATTCGAAAGGAAATCAGAAGATGGATGCAAACGGATTAACCCCTGAACAGCAGGCGCTCCTTGCCAGCATTATGGGAAAGTCTTCACAGGCCGGTGGCGGCGGTGGCTTCAGCCCGGCTTCCGTTCCTACGCCTGCAGCTTCTGCACCTGCAGCTGCTCCTTCCCCTGCGGATTCAGGCAAGATGTTGTCTCAGGCAGAGATTGATGCTCTGATCGCATCGATGGGAAATTGAATATTTAAAAAGACAGTCCCTCGTCAATATCGGCGAGGGATTTTTTTGTGCGTGTGTTAACGATAGGCTGTTTATTAAATTATTGTAAAAACGAACAAAACTTATATATATGCATTATAATGTATCTTGAGAGGGCATAACTATGCCCCGGCCTAAAACTGTTAAATTAGCAATTAATAAAGAAAGGTGCATTTATATGGAGAATAAGGTCAAGAAGGCAAGAAAGAGCGTCAGTGGGAAACTATTAAAGATCGTTATCCCGATGATCGCAATTTCAATCATTGTGATCATGCTTATCGTAGCAACCCAGGCAAGGAGCATCATTGTCGAGCTTGCAGAGAACAACCTTGAAAAAGAGTCCGAGTACTACACAGAGAAGATCGGACGAGAGATAACCAACATCGTTGAGTATCTTGATGCATCGGCAGAAGCTCTTGGCGCAGTGTCATTCCCCAATGACCATGCAATGGCGAGCTTCCTTATCCCAACACTTTCAAAATCTGAGTACATGCCAAACGGTATGTATATTGCAACGGCT
This sequence comes from Butyrivibrio sp. NC2007, assembly GCF_000421405.1. Taxonomy (GTDB): domain Bacteria; phylum Bacillota; class Clostridia; order Lachnospirales; family Lachnospiraceae; genus Butyrivibrio. The sequence continues at coordinate 112,600 of NZ_ATWY01000009.1, read as the reverse complement.
ACAGGAGACTGGATTGATCCTTCAGGATGGGTTCCGGATCCCGACTACGTACCACAGGAGAGAAGCTGGTACATCGAGGGACTTGAGCACAAGACCTTCCTTCCCGGCGAACCCTATGTGGACTCAGACACCGGCAGCACCGTAGTGTCTTTTACCAGAACGGTTAAAATCGCAGATGCCAGATCAGGTGTGGCTGCAGCGGATTATACCCTTGACGGTATCGTTGAGGAGATCAGTGCTATCAAGCCTGTTAAGACCGGCGGGGCAATGCTTCTTTATAATGACACCATTCTTTCGTATTTTGATGCAAGCTTTAACGGAACCAGCGTCAGTGCACATCCCGAGGCCCTGTTCCTCCAGAATGCATATCAGCTTGCACAGAGCGGATCGACAGATGTAACTGAGCTCAAGAATGAACACGGCGATACTTATTATGTTCGCGCCAGTGTGATCCCCGGAACTGACTGGACACTTATCTGTTCTGTATCTAAGAACGACGTATTAGCAGGTCTTAACAGATTCCAGATCATATGCTATGGCCTCATGATCCTCATGGTCATCGCCATTTCTGTAGTTCTTTACATGCTGATCAGAAACATCGTATCAAAGCCTGTTGGCGCCCTTACTGAAAATATCACAAGGATCACTGACGGTGACTTCACGGTTGAGATTCCTGAGGGCGGCGATGACGAGATCGGCCTTATGAATAACAACATGAGAGAGTTCGTAAGTCACATGAGAGGAACTCTCGGAAATATCAAAGACGAGACAGACAGACTTGCAATAGAAGCTGAGAACAGTAAGGATGCATCCGGCAAGCTTAACATTCAGGCTAATGAGCAGTCCACAAATATGGGACAGATCAGAGATGCCATGAACGGAATGGCAAGTGCAGTTGCAGAGCTTGCAGAGAACGCTACAGAGCTTGCTAACGAAGTTGCAGACCTCACCGAGCAGGGCAATGCAGCCAGCGAAACCGTTAACAACCTGGTTGTTAAGGCAAAAGACGGACAGCGCGACATGGAAGTTGTACAGAGAGGCATGGAGAAGATTTCCACGTCCATGGGCGATATGAACAGCGACGTTCAGGCGGTTGGCGAGTCTGCTCAGAAGATCAACTCCATCATCGAGATCATCAACTCCATTGCATCCCAGACAAACCTCCTTTCACTGAATGCTTCAATTGAGGCAGCAAGAGCAGGAGAGGCAGGTAAGGGCTTTGCCGTAGTTGCTCAGGAAATCGGACAGCTGGCAGCTAACTCCGCAGAATCAACCACAGAGATCGGCAAGATCATAGCTGAGATCACTCAGCAGATAAAAGAACTTTCGGAGAAATCCCAGGCTAACATGGATGAGATCACAGCGAGTTCAGAAGCCGTACAGACTGCAGGAAAGACCTTTGAAGAGATCTTCTCAAGTCTTGATGAGACCAGCGATACATTCAGAGAGATGATCGACAAGATCGGCAACGTAGACACAATAGCTACATCCGTTGCAGCTATTTCCGAGGAGCAGTCGGCAAGTACACAGGAAGTTACAGCAACAACCGACAATCTCGCAGTCAGCGCTCAGCAGGTTGCAGACGAGAGCCAGGGTGTTGATGACAGTGCAACAACAGTATCAAGTGCAGCAGCAACTATTGAGGACTTTGTAAGAGACTTTAAGATCTAAAGAAGGAGGAAATTATGTATATTTCGATGCAATGCTCAGATAACAGTGGAATGCTGAATACGGAGATATGTACCTTCTATGGTATAAGATACGTTCCAAGATTCAGATCGGCCGTAATCTCTACAGAGCATCTGAATCATGAATACGTAATTCCAATGACTCCACAGGATTATGAGGTGGCGGTAAAGCAGATACATGCAGCCATGAAGGCACATGCTACCATGATCTCAATTGACAGTGGAATGGTTTGTCGCGGCCGAAAGGGCGAGATCAGAAATGTGGAGCCACAAAAGCTTACAATTTCTGCTGTATAAATTCATAAGATAAAATAAAACCGTCACTTTTCTCTGAATAAAAAGTGACGGTTTTGCTTTTGTTTAGTCCAGGCGAAAGACCTGTTTCATCTGCTTCTGGGCTCCTGTCTTTTCGTCCTTTTCCAGGATCAGAATGCCCTTCATGCTCTCATCCCATCTGTCTACAACTTCGCTCTCTGCCTGGTATCTGCCGGCATATTCTATGCCCTTTTCACACTCGTAATATCCAAATACCTCAGCGTCAAACTTAGCATCATCAAGCTCGTACATGTAGATGCTATAGTTGCAGATTCCTGCGGCCTTTAGGACTTCTACCATCTCAGGCCAAATCTCATCATGTCTTTTGATGTATTCGTCTTTCTTGCCCTTTAGTACCATACCTTTCCATGCATATCGTTCCATACTTACACCTCCTTATAGTTATTGTGTTTGGCGTGAGTCAGTGGGGACGTTTCAGTTTGACTCATTTTGATTCGCAAAATGAGTCAAACTGAAACGTCCCCACTGACTCACGCCAAACTTAAACGTCCCCATTGACTTAAACAGTTCCCATACCACTTCTTGGACACTTGGTTATGTTTTCAAAAACAGGGTCGATCGCATACTCCACATGAATGTCCTCAACGCCCTCAGCAGGTTCTTCAATCTCGATATCCTTAAAGCTTATGTCCTTAAGCTCGTGCCCGGGCTCATCAAAGCCGCAAAGCTCAATGGAAGGGCAGTCGTGCCACTCATTTTTGCCGGCGTTGTTATCAAGAAATCTTCCAAGAAGATGCATCCTCTCAAAGTGACAGTCCTCGATAACGGGAGTGGTCTTTGCGCCTTCGCCGTCGTCGTTGAAGGTCACGGAATGGATCATTACGTGGGAAGCTGCAATATCCCTTACGGATACGCCCTTAACGTAGCCTCCGCGCTTCTTGGTTGACTTGATCTCAATTCCTGACCAGGTGGGCCTCATGTCGCAGTCCCATAAAAAGACATTTTCCACGCCGCCGCTCATCTCGCTTCCGACGCAGAGTCCGTGGCCGATGTGGCAGATGCAGTCAAAGACTCTGATGTTCTTTGTCGGTCTGCCGATGACATTGCCCTCAGGGTTCTTACCTGACTTGATGGCAACGGAGTCATCCTCGGTGTAGAAGTCGCAGGCGTAGATCGTTGAATTGGTCGATGAATCGGGATCCCAGCCATCGCCGTTCCACACGCCCTGAGACTTTATGGTGCAGTGATCAGTAACAACCTGATCTGAGTAAACAAAGTGTAGATTCCAGGAAGGAGAAAAGCCCAGTGTCAGATTTGTGATCCAGATATTTCTGCAGTTGCTCATATTGATTAGCCTGCCTCTGACTCTGTGGGAGATGGTCTCGGGCTTCTCATATTCTTTTATCTTATCGCCCAGCGAAGCGATGTATTCCTTAAGGTCCTCAGCCTCAATCTTGGCGCAGGCCTTTGCAAGGAGCCAGCCGCCGCCCATGATGCTTCCGCCGCCTCTGATCACAACGTTTTCGCAGTTATAGGAGGCGTCGTGATCGAGCTGTCCGAGATTTAAAAGACTTCTGTAGCAGAGCCTCTCATAGCCCTCAAACCTGCTCTTTATCTTGGGCAGGTAATCGGAAGGACTCTCTGTTCCCTGAAGTGTTGCACCCTTATCAACGAAGAGCTCTGTGTTTGAGTGCATATCAAGAGCACCTGTAAGGTAGGTTCCTGCCGGCACATATACGTAAGAATTCTCATCGCAGTCATCAAGAGCCTTCTGCAGCGCTGCAGTGTTTAAGGTCTTGCCATCGCCGACTGCGTTGTAAGGCGCATCTGTAACATCGATCATTTTCTTAAGGCGAGAGGTCTTGACCGTGATCTTTCCAAGGGAGCGTGAATCCCCATCGGGAGAGTGCATGATGACCTCCACCTCTATGTCTTTTTCAGGCAAAAGACCTTTAAGAGTAAAGTGAGTTTTATCTGTATCTCCGACCGGTTCACCGTCTGCAATCACGCTGTATGAAAACTCTTTTGTTGCATCCTCGGGAAGGTCCCAGAAAACTTCTGCTTCACTTGCTGTGGCTCTAAAGTCCATCATAAATTCATGCTTCAAAGTTGATACTCCTTGTCTTTATGTCTTCTTCCAGATCAATGAATCTGGCAAGAGCTGTATAAACTTCCCCTCGGGAAATCCACTTTCCGGGGGCTGCTTCTTTTCTTTCGTCAATTCCAAGCTCCATGGCCCTTCTTACGCATTCCTCCAAAGGGATATCTCTTTTGGCTTTATCACTTTCATAGAACCTCATAAGGAAGCTGTCCAGTTCCTCGTAAGTCAGAGATTCATTGGGCCTGAAAAAGAGCTTGTCGCCTTCGCTCTTAGTAGTTGCAGGATCTATCAGGTTTTCGGATATCATAGTCTCAACATATCCGCTGTCCCATTCATCAATATTAAGGTCAGAGTACTTGCCTCTGTAAGGCCTTGTTCCAGCGATGCGGAGAGCCTTGAACAGTACCATGAGGAGCTGAGCCCTTGGCAGTGGTGCGTCCGGGTGAAGGAACATAACACAGGGATCGAGGAGACAGTATCTGAAGGCTTTCTCAAGACCTTCCTTATCTTCAAATCCTGCAATATCAAGGTAGGGCAGTGCTATTGAAAAGATATCCGGTTCAGGCTCCTGAGCGGGAATAACTTTTGTATCAGAATCAGGACTCCAAAAACTGCAGGTAAGTCCGTTGTCGCACCTTCCCGGGAGAGTGTCTTTTCCCTTATCCAGGGAGCGCAGAGTTTTCATGAAGATATCGGCTATCATGACGCTCCCGTATTCGTTGGTGTGAGTCACATCGCCGGGCATGAAGAAGTCTTTTGCACTGTCTCCAAACTCAAGCCACTTCTCAAATGTTAGGCCGTGAAGATCTATGAAGGGCACATCAAGTTCTTTTGCCACAGCCTCTGTAGCCTTGGCGTGGTCTGCAAGAAGAGAGTAGTGCCTGTCCATGTTTAGAGCCTGCGCATCCTCTTTAGAAAGCTCAAGGGGAACGCGGCTGATGGGAGAGCAGAGGATTGCTTCAGCTCCGGCCTGTCTTGTCTCCTTGACGTATCTTCTCAGGTTATCCGCATATCCGCCGAAAGCCGCGAGGTTCCTGCGCTTCTGGTCGTTGTGACCAAACTGCATTATCAGGCAGTCGCCGGGCTTTATCAACTCTCTTATTATGTCGTAATGGCCATCATCCCTGAAGCAGTTCGAAGTAAGCCCTGAGTGTGACATGTTGCAGACCGCTGCGCCTTCGATGAAGCGTGGCAGTGTCTGGGCCCATCCGGAGAAGCTTCCGAAGGGGAAGTAAGGAATTCCTGCATTCTGATCGGTCACGGTTGAATCGCCGCCAATCCAGATCACAGGGACGCTTTCCTCAGTTATGGTGACGTCCAGCGATACATTTTCCGGAGAAACGTCGCTGCCGGTGTAGCTTATGAAGATGTCCTTGTCGTTGCACCTTGTTGCGGAAAGTGCAGGAATGAAGGGCGTAACGGCGGTGTGATAGGTCTTTTCCCAGGTGCTGCCACAGGGCACGGTTACGTCTCTTGCAATCATGGCTCTTCTTGAGGAAAAGAGTGTAAGATGCTCGATACTCTTGTTCAGAGCGCTTATTCTAACGCTGACTTTGTAGGTTCCAAAGGAAGGAACCGTCACTTTCACAATCTGAACCTTACGGCCTTCATCTGAAACCGCTTCATAGAAGTGCCTTGTGTTCCAGCCGCCGCTCTTTAGTGACTGCTCATGGGCAGTACCTGATGAAGTTTCTGCCATTTCCGGTGTAAAAAAGCCATAGCCTCTCCCTTGCGAGTAGAGGCTATCGTTATTTTGAAGTTTGAAGTTTATTGAAAACATGGTCGTTCCCCGTTTGTTAATATCATAGGTCGTAGATTGCCGTGGCAAGCGGAGCAATGTCTTTTGCCTTAAACTCACCGCTGTCTGTGACGATGGTTGCTGACTGCTTGCTCTCTGAGTTGTTGATGACAATGAGTTTCTTGCTGCTCTCAAAGAATGCGCACTCAACCATTGGATTGTCGGTGACATACTTGTGATCAAAGGAAAGTCCGCAAGCATACAGCAGAATGTTGAGAAGAAGCCTGTAGTTCTCGGGCGCGTTCTCAAAGGTTGAGAGGTAGATTCCTTTTCCTCTTCCGAAGTCATTTACTGTAAGGAGAGGGTAACCGTCTTTTGACCTGATAACTTTTGCTGCGCCGTCGGTAAGGTGAACCTTGCCGCGAAGAGGGATGTGGCTACCCTCAGGAATAATGCCTTCTGAGTTGTCATCCACAAAGGCCCATTTGCCCATGCAGGACTTGTAGTCGCTGTCTCTGTTTACGCCAAGGACGCCTGACATTCTGAATCTGAAATCCTTCTCGCCTGTTGATGATGGCTCGTTGACGCCGATAAAGCATCCGCCTGCGCTAACCCATTCGGTGAGGACTTCTTCCACAACCGGGTCATTCCAACTCTCTGCGCCGCACCATGCTGTTCCTGCAGAACCTGCGTTGATGATGACATTTATATCCGTTAGATCCATGCTCTTTAAGTCGTCGAAATCGATGTATGTAACATCGACGGGAAGACCGGAGAGGGTCTCGTTTATGTGGATCAGGTCATGCATGTAGGTTTCATGGAAATGGCCTGACAAAGTCCAGCTACGCAGTTTTCCCCAGGAGTGAAGTACTGCGACCTTGATCGGGAGGACGTAAGGTGCGCCTTCTTCATGAAGCTCTTTTATCTGCCTGAACTCATCTGAGATTGTTGCGATATATTCTACAAAGTCCGGGAAATCCTGCACCAGGTGAAGGTATCCGCCAAGACCTATTCTGTCTATTTTGGCACGAAGAAGAGCACGACGGGCGCTTCTCCAGTAAAGAGCTGCATCTCTGGCTGGATCGCCGCCCTTTGAGAAAGTCGGAAGTCCGCCAAGTCCCACAGGGAACAGGTAAGGGTGAAGCCTTATCTCGTGAACCGGCACGTCAACTCCTGCGCAGAGTCTTACTTCATAGCCTGAGAAGATGCACTTGATAAGTCCGTCAAAGCCAAACTCCTTAAAGCGCTTACCGTATGGCTCAATTCCAACCCAGCTGTCATCGTAAAAGACATATGCCTTTTTGCCAAAGCTGTGAACGATGTCCACAAGCTCTTTTCCGAAGGAGACAACGAACTGATTTACAAAGTTCATGTAGTCTCTCTGTGTCTTGACAGGCGGAAGGTGCGTTGGGTGAAGAAGTCCGGTGTTTATGAAATCCTCGGCTGTGAGCTTATATCCGTAGCTCTCCGCAAAGTCATCCAGCATCTTGGGACTTACGGTGAAGTCGTAGGAACCCCAGTCAGTGAAAAGATTGCGGTTTCTTGGGCTGCTTCCCCACATCCATACGAAGTTGTAGAACATGGATGTAAAACGTACAACTGTTGTGGCCGGATGCTCCTTGCACCAGTTTGTAAGCCAGTCCTTCAGGTACTCTCTGGTTTGGGGATATACAGGATCAATCTGCATCAGATGCTCCTTGTCCCAGTTGTTGGTCACGTGGTTGTACATGGAAATCTCTTCCCAGATCCTGTAAGCCAAAAAGCTCACGGTATATTTGTGCCATGGAATGATGTTGTTGACTATGACATTCTGAGCCTCTTTCTCATAGGTCCAGAAATTTCTGTTGACTTCCCTTCCTGTGGTGCGGTCATAGACCTGCCAGTATTTCATTGAGTCAGCGCTGTCGTTGATCTTAAACTGCTGATCAAAGAAATCATCCATCAGGTGGAAGGTTAAAATTGAATCCTCTGCAACCTTGGGAGCTGTTGTGAGGAAGGTCTGCTGGAGCTTGTCCGGGTTCTTCCTCGCCCATTCATTGTGATCCCTGATTATGCAGATAGTGGAGTAGATCCCATATCCTGAATTTGTAATCTCATCTGAAAGAACAGTACCGTCACTGTCCCTGATAACATCTGCGCCCCATTTTTTAGCCAAATCAAGGGTAAGCTCTTCATAACCCGCTTCACCGGGCAGAGTGAAGCCCCCTTGTGTGTGCTTTACGATGTTGTCCATTTTTTAACCCCCGAATAATTAAAGTGCTCCGTCGCTTCTGATCTTGTCGTAGTTTAAGATGCCTGCGAAATATGCAAGAGCCAGACCCTGTCCCCAACCCTGGATCCAGTCTCTGGAAATACCACGGTATCCGTCTCTGTCTTTCATGACAGCTGTGCCACCGGAGACGTTCAAAACTCTTCCGTCAGGTGATACGTTCTTGAGGATACCCTTGGTTGATTTGTTGATGTATTTGATGTGAAGAGGATTGCCCTTGTTTATCATGGCAGCAGCAATTCCGCAGCTGGCTGATATCTCCTCATAGGACTCCTCATCGTCAAGGATGGTTCTGTAAAGACCGTCCTCAGTCTGCAGCAGCTTGATGCTTGCAAGCTGTTCGTTCAGTGAGCCGACAATATCCAGGAACTTAGGGTATAAATAGCACTCCGGAAGAATGCGACCAACCTCAGACATTGTGTAGGCTGCCCAGGCATTGGCTCTTCCCCAGAAGAACCCTGACATGTGGTCTTTGGTGATGTTGTTGTAACCGTGGTAGAAAAGACCTGTCGCCGGATCCTGGAGATATTTGATGTGCCAGTAGTACTGGTTTAAAGCATCGTCAATTAGTTTTTCATCTTTTAAAAGAACTCCCGCTCTAAGCAGGAAAAATGCAGCCATAAAAAGAGTGTCAGCCCAGCACTGCTCCGGGAAATCGTTGTTTACAGAGACTGTGTGCTGAAGGACATTGTCGCCAAATCTAAGGGCGTCATTCTCGAGATAGTCGATTTTACTCTTTGCGATATCCAGGTATTTCTCATCGCCTGAGTACTCATAAAGTGACAAAAGAGCATGTCCCATGGCACAGGTATTTACAGTAAAAGATGGAACGCCGAGCTCGATATACTCATCAATCCTATCCTTTAGAGCAAGGATATATTCCTCATTTCCTGTGGCCTTATAAGCCTCGCAAACGCCGTAATAAGCCACTCCTCCGGGCCAGTCCCAGGTCAGGTCCATTCTCATGGTGCGCTTTACTATTGCGTCGATCGTGCTTTCTATTCCTTTTTTGTCATATATAAGATTGCCCATAATTTCGCCCCTTTATGGTTATTTTACAAAAAGTATATTTTCATATGGTCGAAAAATCTCTCCATATACTAACAAAAACTTTGCAATTTCAACTATTTGAGGTTAGAATTTCTATTAGGCGTGTTTTTTGCCAAATGGAACTGTATATTTATTAAATTAAGGAAAAGATTATGTCAAAGCCCAAGAAAACAGTAATTGAATACAGAAATTACGAGCTTCCCATCAATTTTCCCGTGCTGGTGCTGACTGGAGACAGATGGTATATCTCTGACGTCAAGTCCGGCAAGCTTCATTTCCACAACTGTCTGGAGATAGGTATATGCCACCAGGATAGCGGATTTATTGAGTTTGCGGATGAGCCTGTGCCCTTTAAGGCAGGAGATGTTACCTTTATATCAAGGAACGTTGCTCATACATCCTACAGTACCAAGGGTGAATCGAGCTTGTGGTCGTATATTTTCCTGAATCCCGATGATCTCTTTAAAGGGATATTTGGCGCATCTTCGCCATATGGGGAGATATATTATGATATGACTCAGAATCTTCAGATGATACTGCACGGCTCCGAGCACAAGGAGATCTACAGCCTTGTAACCCAGATACTGTCTGAACTTGTGAACAAGGAGATGAATTATCAGATAGCAGTTAAGGGGCTTATGTTATCTCTTTTCATGAAACTGATGAGAGTCTATGCGGGGCAAAAGAAGCAGAGCATCGCCCAGAGAGCTGCCCATGACAACGATATCGCCATCATGCCGGCGCTTGAATATATAAGGGAAAACTACATGTTAAACTTCCCTATAGAAGATCTGGCGAATATGTGCCACTTGAGCCAGACCCACTTCAGAAGGGTGTTCCACGAGATCATGCAGACAAGTCCTTTGGACTATCTCAACACTACGAGGATCCTTCAGTCCTGCATTCTCCTTAGGACCACAGAGGAGTCGATCCTTTCTATATCAGAGCAAGTGGGATTTCGGTCAGTATCCAGCTTTAACAGGCATTTCTCTGAGAAGATGGGCGCTCAGCCAGGAGAGTGGAGGCGCAAGATGATCAAGATCGACAATGCCTCAATAATGAAGTATACAGGCTGGACTCAGGCTGAGAAACTTACAGAATCAAGAAAGTGAATATACATATATAGTGAATAATGGATGAATAAAAAGAGTCCTTGAGGCTCTTTTTATTTTGGGCTCCACGGAGAAATGGCTTTGTGCAAAATGCATAAAATCGAAAACGATTAAGTGTAAATAGTAAACATATCAACAATAAACTCGAAAAATAAATGGGTGAAAATGCATAGCTTTTTTGACTAAGTGATTAGATGGGAGAGGTAAATTACTTTAGTATTGTCCATAGAAAGGGGAGAGAGATATGGGAGCAAAAAATAAAAGTAGGGGAGCAGTCGCTACCGGTTCAAGCTGGAAGCATTCTCTAAAACGAGACTGGCAGTTATATCTTCTTCTGCTCATTCCACTTATTTTGGTTGTAGTATTTAGCTTTGGTGCATATCCGGGTCTGAGAATGGCCTTCATGGATTACAAACCTGCCAAAGGCTATGCGGGTTCTAAATGGGTTGGCTTTGATACCTTCAGAAAGGTATTCAGAGATGCGGACTTCTCAAGAGCCCTTAGAAATTCAATAGTATTTAACTTACTTGATCTTTTCGTAGGATTCCCGATGCCGATCATCCTGGCACTGATTCTCAACGAACTCAGGTATAAGAGATTCAAGAAGGTTTCACAGACAATTCTTTACCTTCCTCACTTCTTATCCTGGGCCATCATCGGAAGCGTGGCACTTACAATGTTCAAGCCAACAAGCGGTCTTGTAAACATCGCCATGATGAAGATGGGAATGATCACCCAGGGAATTCCGTTCCTCAATGAGAAATGGCACTGGGCAATAACCTACCTCCTCATCGGAGTATGGCAGTCCATGGGATGGGGCACGATCCTCTACCTGGCAGCTATCACCGGTATCAGCGGAGAACAGTATGAGGCAGCCATGATCGACGGTGCAAACCGCTGGCAGAGAATGCTTCATATAACACTTCCGGGAATCAGGAGCACAATCGTAACACTGCTCATCATGAACCTTGGACGTGTAATGGGAAGTAACCTTGAGAGACTTACATCCCTTGGAAATACACAGGTAAAAGAGTTCCAGTATCAGCTGGCTGTGTACATCTTCAATAAAGGTATTGGAAACAACAAGTTCAGTATGGCTACTGCCGTCGGCCTTTTCCAATCAGTTATCGGTGTTGCACTGGTTCTTTTATCAGACAGAATAGCCAAGAAGCTTGGCGAAGACGGACTACTATAGGAGGAACTTAATCGTGGCTAAGAAAAAAGAAATAAATGCGGCAGAAGAGAGTTTCTCCGCCGGCGGAGCGCATGCTGTAAATAAATTCAGAATAAGCGATGCCATCATGATGCTTGTCATCATCCTGCTCTGTGCAACCTGCGTGCTTCCGTTCTTACACGTAGCAGCTAAATCAATTTCAGGTAACACAGCAGTAATGAGTCAGTCAGTTTACTTCCTGCCAAAGGACATCACCTTCGATGCATTCAAGCAGGTATTTGCAGACAGCTCAATGACTTACTCAATGATATTTTCAGTGATCATCACACTTGTGTTTACTCTTCTTGGAATGATCGTCTGCACCTGTGCAGCGTATCCGCTTTCAAAAAAGAGACTTAAAGGAAGAGGAGTTCTGGCATTCATCCTCATGGTGCCTATGTACTTCTCAGCAGGTATCATCCCTCAGTACATCCTTTATTACCAGCTTGGAATTCTGGATACAGCCTGGGTACTGATACTGCCACTTATCTATTCACCATACAACATGCTGATCATGAAGAACTTCTTCCAGAGTACAATTCCTGACAGCTTGGAGGAATCAGCATTTTTGGATGGCGCAACAAACTTCCAGATACTATGGAAGATTGTGCTTCCTCTTTCAAAGCCAATCCTGGCTACACTGTCACTCTTCTATGCAGTAGGAAGATGGAATGCATACGCAGACAACATGTACTACACAAGATCTTCAGAGCTCAAGATGATCCAGTACAAACTCTATCAGCTTGTTGCATCTGCCACAGAGGCTCAGAACGCATCACTGGCAGATACCGGCGGAATCACACAGGCAACACCCGAAGTTCTGCAGGCAGCATGCATTATGTTCGTAACTGTACCGATCATCATAATATATCCGTTCCTTCAGAAATACTTTGTACAAGGTACTATGATAGGGGCTGTGAAGGGCTAATACACTATGGGAAAACAATTTTGTTTAAATAAAAGGAGGATTACTATGAAGAAGAAAGTATTATCAGCCATACTTGCAGCTAGTATGGTAATGGGGCTTGCAGCTTGTGGAAATAACGGACCTGTTCCTACAGCGTCAGAAGACACACAGACTGCAACAGAAGCACCTGCAGCTGAGGCACCTGCAGCAGAGACTACAGAGGCAGCAGCAGACGTGGTTCCCGGAGTTGACGGATTTGAGCCATTTGCAGATCAGGTTACTCTTAGAGTAGCTGTTTACGACAGAGGAGATAACGGAAACGGATGCTCAGACGTTGAGAACAACTACTGGACAAACTGGGTTCAGGAGAACTTCGGTGACAAGTACAACATCAAGGTTGAGTATGTGGGCATCACACGTTCAGACGTTATGACTGACTACGCTATGCTTGCTTCAACAAACACACTTCCTACTCTTTGCATGGAGTACGACTATGACAAGCTTGCTACATGGGCATCAGACGGATACCTTCAGCCCATCGATCTCGAGCAGTTCAAGACAATCGCTCCTACATACTGGGCAAACATGGAAGAGAACGGCCTTACAGGCTACACACAGTTTGACGGTGAGGACTACATCGTTCTTGGTAAGAGACCTTACGGTAACACAAACTACACATTCGTAACATGGTATCGTAAAGACTGGCTCAAGGAAGCCGGCTATGACGGATCATATCCTGCAACAAACACAGAGCTCCTTGAGGCTCTTGGCAAGATGGTTGAGAACGGACATCAGTATCCTATGAGCGGATCAAAGGTAGCAGGTGCCGGCGCTGACCAGAACTACTCATTCAGAGATTACCCTCAGGATGAGCTCACATGGTGCACAACAGGTGACTACCAGGTTCCTGCTCTTTCAACAGAGGCTCAGAAGAGACTTCTTAAGTGGAACAACGAGCTCTACAACGATGGTTACCTCAACCCTGAGTACTACCTCAGAAGCACAGATGATGTAAACGCTGACTTCATCAACGGTAAGGCATTCCAGTGGTCAGGTTACGTTTCATCAACAATGGATGTTCTTAATTCTTTCTATGAGAACAACCCTGATGCAGAGCTTGGCGTAATGGTTTGCGACAGCAAGCTTGTAAAGGATGAGACATGGGGATCAAGCAACGCATTCAGACCTAACAACATCTTCGGCGCAATGGTTGGTTTTGCTAACAACGCAACACCTGACGAGGTTAAGGCAGGTGAGATGTACCTTGAGTGGATGGCTCAGGACGAGAACCTCTTCACAATGACATGGGGTATCGAGGGTGTTAACTTCAACTATGACGAGAACGGAAATCCTGTAGCAGTTGGTGATCAGTCAGGTCTTCCTGAGCAGCAGGGTCACAACAACAACGTTGACTACTGGATGGTAGTTACAGCTTCCAAGTCATTCGGTGACATCGAGTCTGATATCAAGGCTATCAATCCTCAGGGACTTCCTCAGGACTTCTACGAGGACATCCTTGCTAACTACAAGGGACAGCTTGCACTCTATGAGGCTGGCAGCGTAAACGTAGATTGCCTCTTCGGTGGCGCTCTTGAGTCAGTAACAGAGTACGGCACATCACTCAAGGAAGAGATCTATCCTGAGTACCGTGATCAGCTTGTAATGTGCAAGCCTGATGAGTTCGATGCTCTTTACGATGAGCTTTCACAGAAGTACCTCGATGCAGGTTACCAGGAGATCATCGACGAGAGACAGGAAATGTTCGAAGCAGGCGAGACAACCAGGCTTCAGTAATACAGATATTGCATAACTCCTAATTATATATAGAGCCCTCGGGAACGCCTTGTCCCCGGGGGCTCATTTTTTGAGTCACCGGGGAGCCACTGGGGACATTTCAGTTTGACTCAAAATGAGTCAATGGGGACGGTTCTCTTTGACTCCTTATGTGACGCAGGAACAAATTTCTGCTACCATAGATAAAAGAGATTTGATCGTGAAATGAATAAAACAAGACAAATAAAGCAAGACGGACAAATCAAGTTGTAGAAAGGCATAACCCCATGAAACTACGCGCATACGAGAAAAGCGATTCCCCAATAATAGCAACCTGGTTGCGCACTGAGGAAGAGCTATACAGATGGTCAGCGGACAGGTACGGATTCTTTCCGCTAAAACCTGACAGCGTAGATGAAAACTACGCTCCAGCGATAGGGACCGGAAGATTCTTTCCGCTGACGGCAATAGATGATTATAATAATGTCATAGGACACCTGATCATAAGGTATCCCAACGAAAACGATGATGCTTCAGTCAGGTTCGGCTTCGTGATCGTGGACCCTGAGATTCGCGGAAAGGGTTACGGGCAGGAGATGCTGAAGCTTGCAATAGAATATGTAAAAGAGAATTTGACCGCCACCAGGATCGACCTGGGCGTTTTCGTCAATAACCCAAAAGCCAGGAAATGCTATGAAGCAGTAGGGTTTACCGAGTATGGTGCGCATGTCATAAACACTCCCTACGGACCATGGGACTGTGTCGACATGGAGTTATTCCCGACAAGATGCTAAGCATCAAAGTAAAGCGAAATTGCTAAATAACAGAAGAGTAATAAAACCGGAACAGGAGGCATAAAGATGGTCATTTGCAGTGCAGATGCTCCTTTTTCAACAAGATAATTCAGGAAAAAGGAGCGAATTAAGATGAAAAACAGAATAAAGAATCTAAAAGACTTCTACGTACTTTGGAGTACACAGAGCCTGTCACAGCTTGGAAGTGCCATAACGCAGTTTGCGCTTACGCTCTGGATTTATGAAAAGACAGGATCGGCGCTGAGCACTGCGACGCTGACAATCTGCACTTATGCGCCATACGTTATAATGAGCATTTTTGCCGGCGCACTTTCAGATAAGTTTGATAAAAAGAAAACCATGCTTATCTGCAATCTTTTTGCGGCGCTTACAACGGTACTTGTATTTGTGCTTTATAAGACGGACCTATTGTCCATGTGGCATCTGTATGCCATCAACATGGAGTCGGGACTTATGAATACCGTTCAGCAGCCGGCTTCCGAGGTGGCATACACGCTTATTGTGCCCAAAGACGATTATCAAAAGACAAGTGGGCTTCAGCAACTGAGCAGATCTCTTGTATCAATCGGAAACCCGATCATTTCAGCGTCTCTTTATGCGCTGGCGGGGCTTGATGTTGTTATCGTTGTTGACCTTCTGTCCTTTGCCGTTGCCTTCTTTTCACTGTTGTTTTTCGTGAGGATTCCCGAAATCAGCAGCAAGGCGAACACAGAAGGAAATGTTCTGACGCTTGCAAAAGAGGGACTTGTCTTTTTGAAAAAGACACCGATGATACTCCATGTGATATTGTTCATGTCGGGAGTTAACCTGATTGCATCTGCGTTTGATGCAGTGCTTCCGGCACTTGTAATTCCAAAAGCAGGAAACAGTGTCTTTGGAATAGTTACTGCATGTTCCGGAATAGCTATGGTTGTAGGCAGCTTTTTGCCGACTATTCTTCCAAAACCCAAGGACAGGGTAAGAGTGATATTCCTCACAATGCTCTTTTCCCTGGGAACGGAAAACTTCGTTCTGGCGTTTTCGGAAAACCCGGTGATATGGTGCATCGGACAGTTTATTGGATGGTTTTTTGTTCCGCTCATGGCGGCCAATCAGAACGTCATCATGCGAAACACCATACCTGTTGAACTTCAGGGAAGAGTATATGCGTGCAGAAATACACTGCAATTCTTCACGATTCCGATAGGTCTTTTCCTGGGAGGGCTCTTTGTTGACAAGGTCTGCGAACCGTTCATGGCTATCAGAGCCGGCAGC
Organism: Butyrivibrio sp. NC2007; assembly: GCF_000421405.1. Classification (GTDB taxonomy): domain Bacteria; phylum Bacillota; class Clostridia; order Lachnospirales; family Lachnospiraceae; genus Butyrivibrio. The sequence goes on along the minus strand of NZ_ATWY01000009.1, from coordinate 96,404 downwards.
GCTTTCTGGACTGCGTTGTTTGGCACGGGGAAAGGCTCGGGAGCTGCTCTTATGATGCTCATACTGGGCATAGCCGGTGTGGTAATGTGTCTGGTTTCCAGAGGGTTTATCAGGAAGTACTCTTACATTGAAGATTGATAGAAATGTCTTTTACCCAAAAAGAAATTGACTGACATTTTGAACAAACCCCTGAAATTTTTCTGAGAAAATGATATAATAGGAGAAGGGTTACGTTATTTATTTAACAATATTTTTCAAAGGAGGGTTTTTTCTTATGTCACGTTTTACACTGCCGAGGGATGTCTACCACGGAAAGGGCGCACTTGAGGCGCTTAAAACACTTGAGGGTAAAAGAGCTATCGTCTGCGTTGGTGGAAGCTCAATGAAGAAAGGTGGATTCCTTCAGAAGGTAGAGGATTACCTTAAAGAAGCAGGTATGGAGGTTGAGCTGTTTGAGGGTATCGAGCCCGATCCTTCAGTTGAGACCGTTATGAAGGGCGCTGAGGCTATGCAGAAGTTCCAGCCTGACTGGATTGTAGCAATCGGTGGCGGATCACCTATTGATGCTGCCAAGGCTATGTGGATCAAGTACGAGTATCCTGAGACAACATTCGAGGATATGTGCAAGGTATTCGGACTTCCCAAGCTCCGCACAAAGGCTCATTTCTGTGCTATTCCTTCAACTTCAGGAACAGCTACAGAGGTTACAGCTTTCTCAATCATCACTGATTACGATAAGGGTATCAAGTACCCTATAGCTGACTTCGAGATCACACCTGATGTTGCTATCGTTGATCCCGAGCTCACACATACAATGCCTATCAAGCTCGTTGCTCACACAGGTATGGATGCTATCACACACGCTATCGAAGCTTATGTTTCAACAGCTAACTGCGACTACACAGACGCACTTGCAATCCATGCAATCGAGATGATCCAGGCTAACCTTGTTAAGTCATACAACGGCGATATGGATTCAAGAGATGCAATGCACAACGCACAGTGTCTTGCCGGAATGGCATTCTCAAATGCTCTTCTCGGAATCGTTCACTCTATGGCACACAAGACCGGTGCTGTATTTGCCGACAAGGGTGCACACATCATCCACGGTGCAGCCAATGCTATGTATCTTCCTAAGGTTATCGCATTCAACGCCAAGGACGAGACAGCTAAGAAGCGCTACGGCGTTATCGCTGATTACATGAATCTCGGCGGATCAAACGACGACGAGAAGGTTAAGCTTCTCATCGAGTATCTGCGCAAGATGAACGACGACCTCAACATTCCTCACTGCATCAAGAACTACGGTGCAGACGGACTTCCTGCAGAGCAAGGCTTTGTTGCTGAGGACGTATTCCTTGACAGACTTCACGACATCGCAGCAAACGCTATTCTTGACGCCTGCACAGGTTCCAATCCTCGTCAGCCCAGTCAGGAAGAGATGGAGAAACTCCTTAAGTGCTGCTACTACGACACAGAAGTTGATTTCTGATATCCTAAAGCTGATTACGGATTGTGCTATAAAAATGACAGTTGGCGCTCTGCATGTGCAGGGCGCCATTTTTTGCATTAGAATTATATCATCAAGAAAAATGAGCCCTTGACTCCGTCCCTGGGGGTCATAAATGAGCCACTGACTCCGTCCCCAGGGATCATTTCAGAAAGGATATGAAGATGCAGAAGATTGATTTTGGAAAGAACTGGACATATAAAAGAGCTGATGTGGAAGATACTTACAAGGAAGTAACGCTTCCGCATGATGCGATGCTGTGTGAGAAGAGGAGCATAGATAACCCGGGAATACACAATCTTGGCTACTTTGAGGGCCATGATTATGAGTATAAAAAGACATTTAACCTTCCCGAAGATTATGCTGACAAGGATATAATCTTTGAGTTTGAGGGAGCTTATCACTCACCTGAAATCTACATAAACGGGAAGCTTGCGGCAAGATGGGACTATGGCTACACCGAGAGGTCTTTTGCACCGGATAATCTTAAGTTCGGTGAGGGAAAAGAGAATGCTAACGAGATAAAAGTCATTGTCCGCAATGCAGATCAGCCAAACAGCAGATGGTACTCAGGATCCGGAATCTACAGACCTGTATGGATGTATGTCGCAGACAAAGATCACATAGAGTTAAGCAGCATAAGGGTCAGGACAATTGATGTAAAGGCTTCTGTCAAAACCTATACCCGTGGAAATGCGTTGATTGGAATAAGCGCAGAGACCACAACTCACGGCCCGTTTGAGTTTGCAATCCTTTCAAAAGACGGCGACGTGATCAACAGCGGGGTTGAACAGTCAGATGAAGAGGCGATTGTACAACTTGAAGATGTCCTCTTATGGAGTGCAAAAAGCCCTGCGCTCTACACCCTCAAAGTAAAATATAAGGAAGACATCGAGGAGGTTACCTTCGGCATCAGGACTCTTACCTGGGACAGAGAGCACGGAATGCGGGTAAACGGAAAGCGCATCCTTTTAAGAGGCGCATGCATCCATTCGGACAACCAGCTCCTCGGCGCGGTGACAGATCCTGACGCTGAGGAGAGAAGAGTAAAGCTTCTTAAGAAGTGGGGATACAACGCGATCAGAAGCGCTCACAATCCCTGCTCAAAGTATCTGCTCGATGCCTGCGACAAGTACGGAATGTACATGATGGACGAGTATGTTGATATGTGGTACATCCACAAGAACAAGTACGACTACGCAACTCTTATGGAAAAGAACTACAGAGAAGACCTTAAGTCCATGGTTGATAAGGACTACAACCACCCAAGCGTTATTATGTACTCAACAGGAAACGAAGTTGCCGAGACCGGCCAGGAGAGAGGTATCAAGCTGACAGAAGACATGACGTTGCTCCTCCACAATCTTGACTGGACGAGGCCTGTCAGCTGCGGCGTAAATATCTTTTTCAACTTCCTCTTCTCAATGGGAATGGGAATCTACAGCGATGAGAAGGCGGAAAAAGACGCTAAAAACGGCGCAAAGAAAAAGAAGGCCGTGGGCAGCGAATTCTACAATCAGATGGCGGGACTGTTTGGCGATACCTTCATGAAGATGGGCGCAACCATCTATCCATGCGACGTAAAGACCAGAGATGCCTACGCAAATATGGACATTGCAGGCTACAACTACGGAATTCTCAGATACAAAAAAGACCTTAAGAAATACCCCGAAAGATTGATCCTTGGAAGCGAGACCTTCTGTAAGGACGCCTACAAGTTCTACGAATTTGCAAAAAGACATCCCGGCGTAGTCGGAGACTTTGTCTGGGCAGGACAGGATTATATAGGAGAAGCGGGAATCGGCTCCTGGGAGTATGAGGATTACGCGCCTGCAGATTGCGACCAGGCAGGATGGCTTACCGCCGGTTCAGGCAGACTTGACATCACGGGAAAAGAGATCGGTGAAGCATATTATACAAGGGTAGCCTTTGACAGAGAGAAAGGCCCTATCATCGCAGTTAAGCCCGTATATCAGAAAGGTAAGCATTCACCTTCCGCATGGAAACTCTCGGATGCTATCAGAAGCTGGTCCTACAGAGGCTGCGAAGGATATGAAGCAAGTGTCGAAGTTTATGCAAGAGCCGAGGATGTTGAGCTCTTTGTAAACGGAGTTTCAGTCGGAAGAAAGAAAGGAAAAGACTGCATCTTCCGCTTCAAGACTCCTTACAAAAACGGTCAGATTGTGGCAATCTCCTACGATAAGAACGGCCACGAGATTGGAAGAGATGAGCTTTCAACAGCAAAGGACGACAGACAGCTTACCATAAAACCAGAAAAAGACAGCGTTCAAATAGGTCACCTTTCCTACGTAAGGCTTTCGCTTACCGATTCAAACGGCGTATGGAAACCAATGGAAAAAGACAGGATCAAGGTGAGCGTATCAGGAGGAGAGCTTGTGGCGCTCGGAAACGGATGCCCCTACAATCCTGATGGATACTTAAAAGATGAGACCTTTACCTACTACGGAGAAATGCTCGCGATAGTAAGAGCAGGTGATGCCGACAAGGTAACCATTACAGCTACAGGGTCAGACGGCAAAGAATATACCTGCGAAATACCTGTTACAGCATAAGGAAAAACAAAGATGTTACAGATAAAAAAGTTTACAGTTGAAGAACTTGATAGAGGCTGCGTTACGGACAATGAAAATCCTGTCTTTGCCTGGAACTATGATAGTGACAGAAATGGAACGACTATCGTATCCCGGAAGCTCGTGATCGGAGATTATGAAAAAGAGATACTATCCGATGGCAGCTATACCTATGATGGCCCAGAACTTAGTTCAATGCGCGAGTACAGCGCAAAGCTCATAGCCGAGGCAGATAACGGAGACATGGCAGAAAAGAGCATATCTTTTGCAACAGGCAAGATGCATGACCCGTGGAGCGGACAGTTTATCACTGACGGAGAATATGTCTTTAAGGAGAAAAAGATATCTCCCAAAGTCATGGTTTTTAGAAAGAAGTTCGCGACTGATAAAAAAGTAAGTAAAGCTGTGATCTACTCAACAGCCATTGGAATGTACAGGCTCGACCTCAATGGAAGTAAAGTTGGAGAGGATTTCCTGACTCCGGGATTTACTTCCTACAAGACTAATCTTCAGTACCAGACCTATGATGTTACAGACATGTTAAAAGAGACTAACACTCTTTTGGCAACTTTATCCGGAGGCTGGGCTGTCGGCTCATTTGTCTTTTCAAGAGTAAACAGGGTGACAGCGGATAAGCAGAGCTTTCTGTGCGAACTTCACATCCTTTTTGAAGATGGAACAAAAGAAGTGATCGCGACAGATGCTTCCTGGGAGGTTGCACTGGGCGGTCCTGTCCTTTCTGCGGACATCTATGACGGCGAGGAATATGACGCAAGGATAGGCGAAGGAGAAATGTCTTTTAAAAAGGCATCAGTTTATGATCTGCCTTTTACTACGAACATTAAGGCTCAGTACGGACTTCCCGTAAGAGAGCATGAAACCTTTGAAGCGGTGAGCATAAGAACTGCCGGGGATGAGATCATCTACGACTTTGGGCAGAACTTTGCAGGTCTTGTACATCTTGAAATTGACGGCAATAAGGGAGAGGAGATAGAGGTAAAACATGCCGAGGTTCTCCATCCCGATGGAAGGCTTAATACGGACTTTCTGCGCTCAGCCAAGGCGAGGATCAGATATATATGCAAAGATGGTCACCAGGAATACTGCCCATCTTTTACTTACATGGGATTTCGTTATGTCAGCGTAAAAGGGATCAGTGCTGACAGGATCAAAGTGACTGCAAGGGCGCTGTATTCTGATGTAAAAGACAATGGCTCTTTTACCTGCTCTAACGAAATGATAAACCGTCTCCAGGAAAATATCAGATGGGGAGCAAAATCCAACTTTGTCGACATCCCCACGGACTGCCCACAGAGAGATGAAAGGATGGGCTGGACGGGAGATATAGCTCTTTTTGCAAATACTGCTGTTTACAATTATGACTGCGGAAGATTCCTTAAAAAGTGGCTTAAAGACATGCGCGCAGAGCAAAGAGCCACCGGCGGAATTCCCAATACCATACCGTCTCAGGGCTACGGTTTCCCCGTGACAATGCCTGTTATTGCTGTGGATTTTTGGGGAGATGCTTCGGTCCTTGTTCCCTATGCCCAGTACATGGCGGATGGGGATGAAAAGATACTCATCGATAACTATGAGATGATGAAAAAATATGTGAATGCCTGCAGGTTCTGGGCCGGATTTCTTAGCTTCGGGAAGAGAAGGCATCTCTGGAATACCATGTCTGTCCTTCACTTCGGAGACTGGGTTGCGCCTGATGTTCCTAAGATGAGTCAGTGGCAGAAGAGATCGAAGTGGACTGCAACTGCAAGTCTTTCGAATACTTCCAGCCTTCTGTCTGAAATTGCAGGGATCCTTGGAAAGAGCGAGGATGAAGCTCTTTATAAAAAGGTTTCAGAAAATGCGGCGGATGCCTACAGGAAATATCTTACCGACGGAAATGGAAAGCTTAAGGAAGAGTTCCAAACGGCTTATGTTCTTCCTATTTACTTTGGTATGTTTAAGGGAAAAGAGAAAGCAAATGCAGCGAACAATCTGGCAGAGCTTGTAAGAAAGAATGATTACAAAATCGGCACAGGTTTTCCCGGAACGCCATACATTCTTTTTGCGCTTGCTGATAACGGCCATGAGGATGAAGCCTTTAATATGTTGACCAATACTCAGTGCCCTTCATGGCTCTACGAGGTAAAGATGGGGGCAACCACAATCTGGGAGAGATGGGATGGCCTTGATGAGAGCGGAAACTGCCCCATCGGAGATGACGGGACAGAGACCATGATATCCTACAACCACTATGCCTCCGGCGCCGTGGGAGATTTCCTCTACAGAAGAGTTGCAGGTATAGAGGCTGTGACTGCCGGGTATAAGAGCTTTAAGATTAAACCCATCATCGGCGGCGGAATCACTTCTGCTTCCGGCAAAGTTGATACGCCCTACGGAGAGATTGATAGCACCTGGAAGGTAAGCGGGGATGTCTTTTCCATAGAAGTACATGTCCCGGTCGGCAGCACCTGCCAGCTTTTCCTTCCTGACGGAAGCATCCACTCCCTGGAAAACGGCCACCACACCTTCACTTGCAAAATGAGCCCCGGGGACGGAGTCAGTGGCTCATTTTTGAGCCCTAGGGACGGAGTCAAGGGCTCATTTTAAGGGGAGAGATAATGAGAAAGAATAAGAATTCACGGATTTTGATAATTACGGCAGTACTTCTTTTGTCTATTGCGTCAGTTCTTTTTGCATATAGAAGTGCTGTGCACATGGTGATAAAAAACATGACGGCCATGCATATCGATATGGATGAGAGCACGGAATGGAGCGGGGGAAAGAGCTATATAAAGGCCCCATACGCTCTGGATTCACAATCTCAGTACCTGGATCTATACGTGCCGAACACTGCCACAAACGAAGAAGCACCACATCTGTTTGTGCTGGTTCACGGCGGCGGTTTTATTACCAACGACTCCCAGTCAAGGCAGGCGCAGCTCATGTACAGGTACTTCAGGGACAATGGATATGCCTGCGCGACCATCAACTACAGACTGGCTCAGGAGGAGCCTTTCCCGGGCGCTCTGTGTGATGTCAAGGCAGCAGTCAGGTTCCTTAAGGCTCACGCCGATGAGTATGGATATGATGCGGAGCACATCGCTATATGGGGAGAGTCTGCAGGAGGCTATCTTGCAGTGGCAGCATCGGTTACAAATGACAATGAGTTTATGGATGTAGAATACATCGGGCAGAAAGAGTACGAGGAGAGGACCGGCGAGAAGTTATCGGCGAAGGTTGATATCTGCGTTGACTACTACGGAGCGGTTGAACTTACCGATAAGAGCGACGACTGGAAGACGCTGGGTGTTCCGAAGTTCGTTGTGAATATAGCCAACTCATGGCTTCATACAGATGTTATGGAAGGGTATTCAGATGTGGAATCTTTCTGGCAGAGAAAAGAGACGTCTCAGATGAGCGAGGAAGAGAAGGCTTATAGCGACATCTACACTTATGTTGCAGAAAATGTCTCTAAAGACTTTGGCGTGAAGTTCTGGATCGCCCACGGAGACTGCGATATCACGGTTCCAATTCTTCAGTCCGAGAGATTTTATAATACTGTAAAAGAGCTTGTGGGAGAGGGAAATGTCTTTTACAGAGTCGTAGAAGGCTCCGGCCATGCGGGAGATATCATGTACTCCGACGAAGAACTTTCCGGGCTCAAGATATTCCTTGACGAAAATATGTAAAAATGAGCCATTGACTCCGTCCCCAGGGCTCAAAAAAATGAGCCCCTGACTCCGTCCCCGGGGCTCATTAATTTTGAGAGGGGATGAGGATGGAGAGCTTAAACCAGCCGTCCTCTGCGACGGCTACGATTGAGCCTCCGTATTTCTCTGCGATGCTCTTCATGCTCTTTATTCCAAAGCCGTGGAAGTTGGTGTCGGCTTTGCTGGTAAGAGGCAGATTGTGTCTGAATCTGATCTTACCGATATATCTGTTTTCTACAAAGATCCTGACAAAGCTCTTTTGCTTATCGACGGTTAAGTGAATGAGCCTTTCATTCTTTTCGGGGATCTTCTCTGCGCCTTCGATGGCGTTATCTAAAGCGTTTCCAAAAAGTGAACTGACATCCATGGGATTCATAAATGAAAGTATGGAGCCGTCGGCAACACAGGTGAGTTCAATTCCTCTTGCCTGACACTTCATGGCCTCTGACGTAAGGATGGTATCAAGGACTTTGTTGCCGGTCTGATAGCTGGTTTCATAGTGCCTTATCTCATCGAGCATCTGGTCAAGATACTCCTGATTTTCTTCGGAAGAGCCGGCTTTCAGAACCAGGATCTGATGCTTTAAGTCGTGGTATTTCTGATTTACTAAAGCCATGTTCTCTTCCTGGATCTGGTACTGGCTATACTGCATCTCATACATGCTCTTTAGGGTCTCGGCTTCGATCCTCTCAACAGTCTGAAGCATAAGCTCGTGATAAAGATACAAAAGAGATACTGCCATAAAGTCGATGACTGTTCTTATCATGAAAAGTTCAAGTGTGTTCTGGGTGGTAAAAGGCGTGCCAACGACAACATAAGAGAGATTACTTATGCTGTATAGAATGAGCATGACGATGACAACCATAAGGAGTTCCCGTTTCCCAATGATGAGTTCCCTGTTGCGAGTGGCATTTCTCTTTTCCAAAAGAATACCAATTCCGAAAACTATGACATAGACTGTGATCATTGAAATGCACATGTGAAGCAGATCAAACTTAACACCTCTGTTTTTAACTCCGAAGTAGTATATCTGCCAGCCGAGGGATGCCATGAATTCTCCCAGCATAAAAGACCTTACGGAGTAATAAGCTTTTTTGCAAAAATCACCTTCAAGGCAGTGGTGGAAGATCATAAAGATGGTTAGCCCCACAATGGTCATGACAAGGACAAAGTATAGTCCATAGCACCCGGTTGTAAGGTGCATGAAAGCCAAAAGAAATATTCCCAGAGCAATGAGCGCAGGCCATTTGCGAAGTCCCTTTTTTGTATTGTGATTAAAGTGAAGAAAAAAGAGAGCCGAGAAAAAATAGCCCACAGCATACCATGCTCCGGGGGTGTTTCCAAGCTCTGAAATCAGACGGAATTTTATATCCATTTCAGTGTCCCATCTTTCTCATATATTCGTTGAGGGCATCAATAAGTGGCTTCTTCTTGGCCCTTGAAACCTGCAACAGGTCATCGCCTACTTTTACATCATTTCCCGTAATTGCATCCACAAATTCAAGATTTACAAGATATCCCTTGTTGCACTGGAAAAAGTTAAGCCCCTCCAGTTCCTTCATGGTCTCTCTCATGGTGCCTTTTGCATTTATGTTCCCGTGTTTTGTATGGAAGATAAGGTCGTGATTTATGACCTCAACATAAAGAATTTCTGAGGCATCTATCTTTTGTTTTATGCCACGCTCGCCGGCTACAATGTATTTCTTTTCGCTGGTCTTTCTGCGTCCGATAGCTCTTTTCATGGTCTGCGAAAAAGCATAGTAGCTAAGCGGCTTTAGAATGTAGTCAAGAGCGCCCACCTGATAGCCGCTGATGGCATACTGGGGCATGTTGGTGATAAAGATGATAAGCACATCCTGATCCACTTCTCTTATTCTTGTGGCTGCCGTCATACCATCAACAAACTCCATCTCGATATCCAAAAGGATAATATCAAGCTCGGGTTTGTAACCCTCCAAAAGTTCATCGCCATCTGAATATTCAGAGATCTGAAACTGCTCTCCGTATTCGTCTTCATATTGTTTAAGAAGCGCTCTTATCTCTTTCCTGTATCCTGCGTCGTCATCAACTATCGCCAGTCGTAACATGTCTCTTCCTCCATAAACTAATTATAATCGAAAATTGCAGTTCACGACAAAAATCTACCGTTTCCGCAGACAAGAGTTTTTCCAATATATTTTTTGCTAGGATATAAACATGGAAAAGGAGTAACGCGAAATGAACAAAAACATTTGGTCAAATCCGCTTTTAAAAAGCGCCATAAAGTCAGATGATGTAAGGATGCCCGAGATGCTCCTGGGATATCTTATTGGCCCCTTCGGCGCACTTTTGTCATCCGGAATTTTTACCAGTATGCTTCAGAAATATCTTAACGAAGTGCTGGGAATGTCAAACAAGTTTCTGACAGTACTTCCACTGGTTTCAACCATATTTATCATAATTGCAAACCTGGTGGTGGGACAGCTCATTGAAAAGACAAGAGTCCTGGCCGGAAAGGCAAGACCCTGGATACTTCTCTCGGCAGCCACGCTCTCGATCGCATCGATACTCATGTTTATCGTGCCGGCACATGGGACGCTTAAACTGATCTGGATAGCGGTAGCTTACAATCTCTACTACTCTGTGGCATATCCAATCTACAACACAGCCAACGCAACAATGGTCCCCGTGTCCACAAGAAACGGGCAGCAGCGAAGCGCCCTGGCTTCCTTAAGTAACATCGCAGGCCTCGGAGTTATGGGAACAGGATCCATGGTATTCCCGATCCTTGCTTCCAATATTCTAAAGAACGACCAGAGCAGATGGCTGATGATAATGATCTTTGTCGCCATCATTACCGCACTGACGATCATCCTTCAGTACAAGTTCACAAGAGAGAGGGTCACTGAAGAGGACCTTCATGCAGCAGATAAGGGAAAAGAGCTTTCGGCGAAAACCGTGTCAATGGCTGAGCAGCTTAAGGCAGTGACAAGCGAAAAATGGTGGTGGATCATCATAATTTTCTACATGCTCTTCCAGTGGTCAGGCGCCATCAAAAACGGAGCAATGACCCAGTTCTGTGAGTGGGTCGTAAGCCTTGACCTTGTGGGAGGAGACTGGGGAATCGCCCAGACAATCCTTTCCATCGCAGGAGCAGTTCCCATGGCGGTGGCGGTGGTTGTGGTAATGCCCTTGGCTTCTAAGATCGGAAAAGCAAAGACCACATTTATCTTCCTGGTCGTCGGATTTCTGGGAGGAGTTCTGGCAGGTCTTTTCCCTGAAAACCTCGTAATGGTAGGCATTGGTGTAGGACTGAAGTGCTTCGGTTCATCCCCGTCCTGTTATCTGATCCTTGCGATGCTGGCTGATGTCATCGACCACATCGAGTACAAGACAGGCTTTAGGACGGATGGTCTTACGATGTCGATCTATTCTTCACTTATGGTAGCAGCAACTCCCATCGGCTCTGCGATACTTAACGCACTGCTTTCAGCCTTTGGCTTTGATCAGATGCTGGTTTTCGGAGAGGGAGTTCAGAGTCAGTCCGCCAGAATGGCGCTATCTGTTTCCTACATATGGATCGAGACAATCTGTTACGGTATCTGCGCACTTCTGATTCTTGCATTTACCGTGGAAAAGAACCTTAAGAAGGAGCAGGAAGAGATCAAAAAGAGGAAGGGACTTTCATAAGAATTTGCACAAAGGTTTCCGTTCATGCTCAAAAATGTGCAGATGACGCAGATGATGATCACGATCGGTTTTTATAGAGTAACATGACAATCGAGAAAAGAATTTCTTTCAAAATAAAAGGAGGGACGTATGAAAGGGAAACATTCATACAGAAAATGGAGAGGTTTTAGTGCAATAACAGCATCACTTATGACCATCGCTATCGGCGGTGTGGCTATAGTTAATGCCAACGCAGCATTCATTAACTCTCGTCTTGGAACAACAAACATAAAGCTGGTTGAGACCGGTGACGGAACTCAGGATACTGATTATTTCAAGTCATCCTACTCTGCACTTGCTGAAGTCGTAGAGGCAAAAGAGGCACTGGCTCAGCAGATCGGAGCTGAGGGAACAGTCCTTTTAAAGAACACGGACAGTGCGCTTCCCATTAAGACCACAGACAAGGTTACAGTTTGGGGAATGAACAGCGTAAACCCGGTGCTTGGCGGAATGATCGGATCATCTGTTACGGTTAATGCCGATGCAGGACAGAAATCCTACGGAATCCTTGAAGCACTTGAGGAAAAAGGAATCTCTGTTAACACCGAAATGACAGATCTTTACAATTCAGAGTCTGCACAGGCAAGTGGCAAGAGAGTCATCCAGCCCAGCTTTGGACCTATTTACGAGAGTCCTTCGGTATACGGAATTGGAGAGATGGATCCTTCCTATTACACATCTTCAGTTCTTTCATCAGCAGATAACACAGTTGCCATCTGCTTCATCTCCAGAGGAAGTTCAGAGGCAGCAGATTATTCAACTACAATGAAATCTCCCGATGGTGACGGAGATACCTATGATGTGCCACTGGCTCTTTCAGCCTATGAGAAGGCAATGATTGAAAATGCCAAGGCTCACAGCACCAAGGTTATTGTGATGCTCAACACATCCAATCCTATCGAGATTGAAGATCTGAAAAATGACAGCGATATCGACGCTATCGTGTGGACAGGAGATCCCGGAGCTTACGGTTTCCTTGGAGTAGTGGATGTACTTACCGGCGTCGAGAATCCTTCAGGACACCTTGTTGATACCTACGCTGTGGATTCAACATCTTCACCTGCTATGGTCAACTTTGGTGTTTTCAATTACACAAATGCATCAACTTCAAAGGAATCAGGTGCCATGGATTCAAACAACAAGTCAGACTGGTTTGTTGTTGAGGGCGAGGGCATTTACAACGGATACAAATACTACGAGACAAGATATGAGGATGAGATCCTTGGTCAGGGCAATGCCACTGCAAAAGAGGGATCATCAAACGGAAGGGCCTGGAACTACGAAAACGAAGTCAGCTACTCTTTTGGCTACGGCCTTTCATACACAACCTTTGAGCAGAAACTTGAGAGTGTAAACGTCGAGATCGGCGGAGAAAGCACTGCAAAAGTAACTGTAAAGAATACCGGATCAGTAGCCGGAAAATCAGCAGTTCAGCTCTATGTACAGGCTCCTTATACAGAGGGCGGCCTTGAGAAGTCAGCTATCCAGCTGATCGGAATCGGTAAGACAGAGAAGCTTAATCCCGGAGAGAGCGAGACTGTAGAAATCTCTTTTGACGCATCATACTTTGCAAGCTATGACGAGACAAGTGCAAATTCTCTCGGAACAGAAGGCGCATGGGTGCTTGAAGCAGGCGATTATTACTTCGCAATCGGAAACGGTGCACATGAGGCTATCAACAACGTGCTTGCCAAGAAAACAGGAAGCGCAGACGGACTTGTAAGCATTGCTGAGGATGAAGTTATTTCAGCAGACAATGCCATCAAGTGGAACCTCGGTGCTACAGATACAACAACCTATTCAGCAAATGTTGAGAACCAGCTCCAGGACATGGATATCAACAATCTCATTCCGGGAACTGTAGAGTACACCACAAGAGCTGACTGGACAAAGGGCTGGACAACAGTAGATTCCATCACTCCTGTAGAGGCAATGATGACAGGCCTTAATAACGCCAACTACGAACTTACAGCTAACGGCGACGGCGTTGTATGGGGAGCAGATAACGGACTCACAATCCTTGACATGATCAACCTTGATGAGAACGGCAATTACGCAGGGGTAAAAGACCTTGATGACCCGGCCTGGGATCAGCTCATTGATCAGATCACTTTGGATGAAGCTATTCAGTTCATAGAAAAAGGCGGAGACGACGTAGAAAATGTCGATTCCATCCTTCTTAGCAGAACTTATGCAAATGACGGCCCTATAGGTTATACAGGCGATCAGGTTGCTGATTATACCTACAGATGGTCAACCTCCAATTCAGGAGAGGCTACTTATACAACAACAAAGGATGACAAGGCAACCTATACAATGGCTACAATGCCTACAGATCCTGTTGTTGCAGCAACATTTAACACAGAACTTGCTTATCAGGAAGGACTTCTTTTCGGAGAAGATGCACTTTGGTCAAATGAGAGTTCACTCTTTGCACCCGGCATGAATCTTCACAGAACACCTTACTGTGCAAGAAACCACGAGTACTACTCAGAAGATCCAATGCTCACATCACTTATCGGTACTTCGGTATGCGTTGGTGGTGAGGAGAAGGGAAACCAGATGGAGCCCAAGCACTTTGCTTTCAACCATCAGGAGTCCAACAGATCCGGCGTATCAACCTTTATGACAGAGCAGGCTGCAAGAGAGAATGAGCTTAGATGCTTCCAGCTGGTAATGTCTTCAAACAGCTGCCAGGGAATCATGACAGCCTTCAACCGTGCAGGAACAGTTTATGTCGGTGCTTTCAAGAACCTTCTTGTAAACATCGCAAGAAACGAGTGGGGATATACAGGCTGGTACAACACCGACATGATCAACGGAACAGAGTACATGAACTGGCGCGATATCACAGCAGCAGGCGGTGGTAACTGTCTTACAACTTCTGCTTATGACAGCTCAGTTATCGGAACCATGGCTGCTTCAAAGAGTAAGATTGCCAAGGATACACAGTTCCAGCAGATGATGAAGTACAGCCTTAAGTACTGGATGTACAACCTGGCAAGCTCAAATGCCATGAACGGAATCAGCAAGACAACCAAGATTCAGCACGTACTCACCTGGTATCAGATGTTGCTTGGAGGAGTGGCTATCGTAACAGGAATTCTTACAGCACTGTTTGCTTTCCTTGGAGTAAGAGAAGGAAGAAAGGAGAATGAGTGATGAAGCAGGGTAAAAAGAGAGGTGCGTTCTTTACAATAATCGCAGGAATACTGGCGCTGGCTGCCTGCGTTGTCTATATAGGTGTTATGTACAAGCTTCCTATAGTGTTTGTTCTCTTATTGGCAGCAGCTGCAGTTTCCGCAGCAGCATATGTGGGCAAGGTCGGAGTTGTTACAACTCTTGCTCCCGCGGTTATAGCTTTTTTGTCAGCAACAGCAGTTATCTGGGCGGTAAATCCAATGGTAAACCAGCTTGGATACGTAGTTTCAGGACTTGATGATATCAGTACGGTAATTGCACTTATTATATCAGGCGCTCTTATGGCGGCATCTATGGTGGTGGCTATTGTTGCTTCCTTCATGCCCCAGGACGAGGCAGAGGCATAATCTTTGCAGTTAACTATAAAAACAAAAATTAAGGAGAGGTATTAAAAATGAAAAAGAAAATCTTATCAGTAGTTATGGCAGCAACACTTGCAGTAGCAGCTCTTACAGCTTGCGGATCAGGCTCATCAACCGGAGTTTCAGCAGAGGCTAAAGCCGAGGCACAGGCAGCACTTGACGGACTTGGACTTACAGCAGAGTATGATCCTAACTCAGAGTACCAGGATTACACACTTGTTGACTATGAGATCACAGATATCGGAGCACAGTTCGTTGCAACAGTTTCAAGATCATCAGACGGCAAGAAGTACGAAGTACACTGCAACTTCTACGGCGACGAGCAGGTTGCTGTTCTTGATAACGGCAAGGTTACAGAGGACAAGACAGGATTCATGGAAGGCGATACACCTAAGATCGTTGAGAAGGCTGAAGCACAGGGAATCTGGGTTCCTATCAAATAATTATGAGCAATCCATATCTTCCAAGTTGGGAATATGTTCCGGATGCAGAACCACATATTGTCGGTGACAGAGTGTATATTTACGGGTCGCATGATCTTTTTAACGGAATCTCTTTTTGTCTGGGAGATTATGTCTGCTGGTCAGCACCCGTAGATGATCTGTCGGATTGGCGATATGAAGGAGTTATATACAAAAGGCAGCAGGATCCAAGCGCCAGGCCACCTAAGGTGTTATTTGGTCTGGCAGCACCGGATATGGTTCAGGGGCCGGACGGCAGATTCTACCTCTACTATTTCATGGGCGGAACAAAAAAGATTTCGGTGGCAGTCTGCGATACTCCTGCCGGAAAGTATGAGTATTACGGCGATGTGAAATATGCGGATGATGTGCCGGTGGGCTTTAAGGGCGAACCCTTTATGTTTGATCCGGGAGTTTTTCTTGATGATGACGGAAAACTCTATATGTACGTCGGTTTTGCACTGGAAAACAATCCGCTGATCCTTATGGGGAATAAGCCGACTTTGAAAGGACCCATGTGCTTTGAGATTGATACATCCGATATGCTCACAGTAAAAGAAGGTCCTGTATATATCGGAGTCGGAGCAAAAGAAGACGGAGATAAAAAAGGGTATGAAGGACATCTTTTTTTGGAAGCAAGTTCCATGAGGAAGTTTGACGGAAAGTATTATTTTATCTACAGTTCTTTAAACAGTCATGAGCTATGCTATGCTGTTTCAGACTCTCCGACAGGAGGATTTTCTTTTGGAGGAGTTCTGGTTTCCAACGGCGATATCGGACTGTCGGGGATTTCTGATGTAAAGAGTGCAAGGAATAATACAGGGAATACCCATGGGAGTCTGATAAAGATCGGTGAAAGGTACTTTGTCTTTTACCATAGACAGACGAACAGAAAGCAGTCATCGAGACAGGCCTGCGCTGAAGAGATCAGGTTTGAGAATGGAAAGTTTTATCAGGCGGAGATGACCAGCATGGGCTTTAATCATGGGCCGCTGCCGGGCGTAGGGATTTATCCTTCCCACATTGTATGTAATCTCTACGGCAAGGACGGCACCAGATTTTTGTCCATGATAAAGCACAGAAAGGGTAACACACCCTATCTGACACAGGACGGCGGCGACAGAGAAGGCGGAGATGATCAGTACATCGCCAACTTCTGCGATGGCGCTACCGCCGGGTTTAAATACTTTGACCTTTCGAAAACAAGGGAAATTGCGGTTAAGATGGCCGGAAAAGGAAAGGGATATATCACGGTGCGAACTTCGGAAAACGGAGATGCACTTCTAAAAATTCCGGTATTCTCAGGCGCAAGAAACTCTGTATGCGACTGCAGAGGCCAGCTCCCACCGGGGCTCTCCGGCAAGGAAGCGATATACCTTGGGTATGAAGGATGCGGAAGATTTAAACTGATTTCCTTTGAACTAAATTGAAAAATGAGTCAACTTGAAACGTCCCCATTGACACAAAATGAGTCACTGGGGACGTTTCACTTTGACTCATTTTGAGTCACCGGGGACGTTTCACTTTGACTCATTTCGGGTGGATCATGTTGCGATACTGGGTGGGTGTCATGCCCTTCTCTTTTTTAAAGAGCCTGGTGAAGTAGGTCATGTCGGTGATGCCACAGACGGAAGCAATTGTATGGACGGGATAATCTGTGGTGTTGAGCATGAAGATCGCATGATCTATACGCTTTTTATTAACATAGTTTGTAAAGGTGCTACCTGTCTCCTTCTTAAAGAGGGATGACAGGTAGCTTTTATTTATGCCAAGTTCAAGAGCCGTACTCTGAAGCGTAAGATCAGGCTCTGACAGGTACTGCGATATGTGGTTCATGACCTTTTGCATAACGGGAGAGAAGCCTGAGGTTGAATGCTGCTGAACCATCAGGCAGTATTTCCTGAGTATCTCGCAGTGAACTTCCTTATCTTCGCCGGGAGCTGTCATGTTCTCGATACGGATTGCCATTCGGCGGGACATTTCATCGAGATATACAGGGTGAACATTGCCCCTCTGGGCAGCTTTTCTGCAGAGTGTGTTAAAGACAAAGAGGTGGTTCTTCCTGCTTCTGAGCGTGCTGGATGCCCTGTTATCAAGTCCGCTGAAGGACTTGTCGATGCTGTAATGCATGGCTTTATCATAATCACCTTTTGCTATTGCATCCATCATCTTTTCTTCCAGCACGTATCTGTGCTCCAATTGCTGGACCGTGCTCTCGTTGGAGGTACTCTCTGCGCTTGATAGGTACTCGGTATTTTCTACTGAGTCTTGCTTTAAGTATTCGATGCTGTAGTTGCCGGCTCCATATATCTTTTCCGCAACAGTCTCAATGAAATACTCCAAAGACGAGGTGTTATCCAGATATGTGGTTGAAGAGTAGTACTGATTTATAAACGACGTAAGCCCCTGAGGAATGCCGTTACGTTTGCAAATTTCCTGAGTCCTTTGTATGCTCGGAACCTCTGTTAGATATGGCCCGAGTATCATGGCAACGGGAAGCTCCTGCTCAGGAACAGGAATAAAGATATAATGGCAGGTGTAAATGTCTTCGGCGAAATATATGCTGTTGTTCTGGGCAAAAGACCCTGCGATGTCTTTTAACGATACTGCCTCATTATCTCTTTTACTCACAATGGTCTTTCTAAGGCCCATATCTATTTCATCTGAAAGAGGCTCGTTCAGGTTGGCGATATGAGTGGGAATCCCCATCTTGTCGAAAAAACTCTGAGTAAACTCCAAAAATGCGTTCTGCATATTTTCTCCAATCAGACAATATTTATAAAATATAGTACAATATTAACTTTATTTAAATAACTATAAATATAATACTACAATAAACAAATATTGTCATTGTTTTGGCCCTTGCACGTAGGTATTATGAGAATACAAAAAAGTGCTCTGAACTGCAGCAGAGCACAAAAAACGGTTAAAGACAAACGCGGAGGAAAAACAATGGGAAACAGTAAATATGATGTTGGAAACGGAATCCACAGAGTTCCAACATGGCGAATTGCAGGATATGCGCTTAACAACACAGCAACAAATCTTTATTTATTCCTGATGAACTTTATTGCCTACTACATCACCGGATGGGTTGGCCTGGGTGTTGTCCTGGCAGGAAGCTTTTCAATGATCATGAGAGTATGGGACGGAGTAACAGATCCCTTCATCGGTTATATCGTAGATAAGACAGACGGCAAGTTCGGTAAGAACAGACCCTTTATGATAATCGGTAATATCATACTTGCTCTTGCAAGTTTTCTGATGTTCTTTGTAACACCATCACTTCCTGAAGGCGCACCAAGGATATTCTTCTTCATCCTTATAAATGCCATCTACTACATCGGATACACTTTCCAGTGTGTAGTTACAAAGTCAGCTCAGACCTGTGTTACAAACGATCCTAAGCAGAGACCTTTGTTCACAGTATTTGATGCAATCTACAACATGATCCTCTTCACAGGCGGACAGGTTTTCGTTTCATCATACCTTGCACCTAAGTACCACGGCCTTGGAAAAGACATTGCGATGTTCCATGAGTTCTGGGCAATCGTTGCACTTGTTTCAGCACTGTTCACAGCCATCGCTGTTATCTCAATCTGGCCTAAGGACAGAAGAGAATACTTCGGAACAGGTAAGGCACAGAAGATCACCTTCAAGGATTACTTCGAGGTTATCAAGAACAACAAGGCTATTCAGATGCTGGTTGTTTCCGCATCAACAGATAAGCTCGGATCAGCAGCAAGAACCTCTACAGTTACACTTATCATGTACGCTATCGTAGCAGGTAACTACGCCCTTTCAGGTGGCTTTCAGATTTACACAACCATCGGTAACGTTCTGTTCATCATCCTTGGTGTCGGCGTGATTGCAACCAAGTTCGGACAGAGAAAAGCAATGGTTATCAGCAGCTGGATCGCTCTTATCGGAAACATACTGATGATGCTCCTTTGGGGCTTTGGAGATCCTACTACACTTAACCTTCCGGGTTATGAAGGATTCACCGGATTCAGCTTCTTTACAGTAGCTCTTTTCATCCTGACAGTTGTAGCAGGCGGCTTCCAGCAGGTAAGTTCAAACATCGTAATCCCTATGACAGCAGACTGTGCAGATTATGAGACTTACAGATCAGGTCGTTATGTTCCGGGACTTATGGGAACGCTCTTTAGCTTCATCGACAAGCTTGTTTCATCACTGGCTCCATTCGTAGCGAGCATCTGCCTTGCAGCAATCGGATTCAAGACAGTAATGCCTGACGTTGATACACCTTATACACCTCAGCTCAAGGTAGTTGGAATCTTCCTTATGTACGGACTTGTTTCATTAGGTCTTTTGGCAAACGTTATTGCCATGAAGTACTATCCACTTACAGCTGAGAAGATGGAAGAAGTAAGAGAAAAGATTTCTGAGATCAAGAATCAGAACGCATAAAGAAAGGGACGACAAATGAGAGCAATGAGCACAGAAAAAGACAATAGACTCTGGGTACGACTCGGGGAAAAATACTTTGAGTTAAAAGAAAAACTTGATACTCCTAAGACTGTAAACAGAAAGAAATATCTCTGGCTCTGCGCTCTTTCAATTGTCGGCGCAAACCAGTTTTACGCAGGGCACTACGCTAAGGGCGTATTCTATCTGATCCTTTCATGGACCGGAATCTCCGTTGCCATGGGACTTTTGGACTGGATGGCAGCAGTACCCAAAGCAGCTGATGAACACGGAAACATAGAGATCTGACAGGAGGAATAAAAATGTTATATCCGATAATTACAGGTTCACGAATGGTAATGGACCTTTCAGGAATATGGGATTTTGCACTGGATAACGGCAAGGGTTTTGATGAAAAGTGGTATGAAAGACCACTGGAGAATCCGATAACCATGCCTGTTCCTGCTTCTTATAATGATTTGAAGGAAGGCGCAAGCTTCAGAGATCACTACGGCTTCGTGTTCTATCAGAAGAAAATCACCATGCCCAAGGCAGTGCGCAGCGGTCAGAGAGTTGTCCTTAGGTGCGACGCTGCAACTCACCATGCAATTGTATATTTGAATGGAAAAGAGCTGACACGTCATGAAGGTGGATTTCTTCCCTTCGAAGTTGAGATCGGTGGTGAGCTTACAGATGGTGAAAACCTTCTTACGATAGCAGTATCTAACATCATTGATTACACAACTCTTCCGGTGGGCGGAGATGCCCCGATGATGGGTGGACCCATGGCTTCACTTGCAGACGGAGAGAGAAAAAAGACCAACAATCCAAACTTTGATTTCTTCAACTACTGTGGAATCACAAGACCTGTACGCATCTACACCACTCCGACAAGCTACATTAAAGACATATCTCTTTTGCCCAAGATAGAGGGCGAAAACGCAGAGCTATCCTACGATTTAGAGACAGAGGGAGATGCAGAAAAATGTCTTGTCGAGATCTATGATGAGGCAGGAGCAAAGGTCGGCGAGTGCGACGGCGCCAAAGGAAAGATTGAAATCAAAAACGTACACCTCTGGCAGCCCCTTAATGCATATCTCTACAACATAAAGGTTACTTACGGAGAGGACGTTTACGTGCTTCCTTACGGCTTCAGGACTGTTGAGGTAAAGGGAAAGCAGTTCCTCATTAACGGAAAGCCCTTCTATTTCAAGGGCTACGGCAAGCACGAGGATACCTTCCCGAACGGCCGTGGAATCAACATTCCAATGTATATCAAGGATGTCTCCCTTATGAAGTGGCAGGGAGCAAACAGCTTCAGATGCAGCCATTATCCCTACAGTGAAGAGATGATGCGCATCGCAGACAGAGAAGGTTTTGTGGTTATAGATGAGACCACTGCCGTTGGCATCAATTTCGACTTCGGTGGCGGTGCTAACTTTGGCGGACAGAAGGTTGGAACCTATGACAAGGAACATGGTATTAAGACCTTTGAGCATCACAAGGATGTTATCCGCGACCTGATAAGCAGAGATAAGAACTACGCATGCGTAGTTATGTGGAATATAGCAAACGAGCCGGATTCCTATTCCGAGGGTGCTTACGAGTATTTCGAGCCTCTCTATAAGCTGGCAAAAGAGCTGGATCCTGAGAAAAGACCTTGTACCCTCACCAGCGTGCAGATGGCAGGTGGACCTGACAGAGACATTTCAGCAAAGCTTTCCGATGTTATCTGCCTCAACAGATACTATGGCTGGTACTATGCAGGACCTGACCTTGAGGCTTCCGAGAAAGCTCTCAGAAAAGAGCTTAAGCAGTGGAAAGAGCTTGGCAAACCACTTATGTTTACCGAGTACGGAGCTGATACGGTAATGGGGCTTCACGATACAACACCGGTCATGTTTACCGAGGAGTATCAGGTTGACTACTACAAGATGAACAATGCAGTCTTTGATGAGAATGATTTCGTTGTGGGCGAGCATGTATGGAACTTTGCGGACTTTGCAACAAGCCAGAGCATCGTGAGAGTTCAGGGCAATAAGAAAGGTCTTTTCACCAGAGACCGTAAGCCTAAGCTGGCTGCGCATTACTTTAAACACAGATGGACAAATATTCCGGATTTCGGATACAAAAACTAAGAAAGAACGGTGAAATAATGGTAAATCTTAAGGCAAAGCCTTTTAATCTTGATGATAAGAAAATTAAGTGGGTCGAGGATACGATCAGGGACATGACCATGGATGAGAAAATCGGTCAGCTCTTTATTAACCTCACACTCAGACGAGATGAGAAGACCCTTGATGAGCTTGTAAACAAGTATCATATCGGCGGAGTTCGCTGGCAGGGAGGAACACTGGAGGAGGTCTATGAGCAGAACAGATTCTTCCAGGAAAAGAGCAAGATTCCTGTGCTGATCGCAGCTAACTGCGAGGCAGGCGGAAACGGCGCTGTGGGTGAGGGTACATTTGTGGCAACAGGTGCTGCCTGCGGAGCGAGCAAAACCCTTGATACTGTAAGAGATATGGCAAAGGTCGGAGCAGCAGAAGCCAAGGCTGTCGGCTGCAACTGGAGCTTTGCGCCTGTGTGCGATGTGGTATCTAACTGGAGAAATACCATTGTTAATACCAGAGGCTTTGGCAATGATCCAGAGGCTGTGGCAGAGAGGTCACTGGCCTACATGGATGAGATGACAAAGGCAGGAATTGCCTGCGCTGCCAAGCACTTCCCGGGAGACGGAAGCGAAGAGAGAGACCAGCACCTTGTGATGGGATGCAATGACCTGTCTGTGGAAGAGTGGGATGCATCCTTTGGAATGGTCTACAAGAAGCTCATAGATGCGGGACTTCCAAGCATTATGGTCGGCCACATCGCCCAGAGAGCGTATACAAAGAAGTTTAATCCTGATATCAAGGATGAAGATATCATGCCTGCTACAATGTCACCTGAACTGCTTCAGGGACTGCTCAGAGGGCAGCTTGGATTTAACGGTCTTATCGTTACCGATGCAACACATATGGCGGGACTTACAGCAGCTGCTGACAGAAAGAATGCTATGCAGAAGGTTGTGGCAGCAGGCTGTGACATGATCCTGTTCTTTAATGATCCTGCTGAGGATATCGAGTACGTGAGAGCAGGGATAGAGGATGGCACCATCAGCGCAGAAAGGCTTGATGACGCTCTTCACAGAATCCTGGGACTCAAGGCTCACCTTGGGCTTGACGAGATGTCTTTTCCTAATAAAGACATGCTTGCGGTTGTCGGCTGTGATGAGCATCATGCTCTTGCAAGAAAGGCTGCGGATGACAGCATCACGCTGGTAAAAGACACTCAGCATATCCTGCCGGTTACTCCTGCGGATAAAAAGAAGGTTGTGCTGTACTTTGTGGAGAGCGCACCTGTTTCGCTCGCCGATGGCCCCGACCCTGCTAAGGCTCTTTTGGTAAAAGAGCTTGAGAAGGCCGGATTTGAAGTGAGGGCTCCTAAGGACTACTACGAATATGAGATGGAAGGTCCTTCAAAGTTCAACAGATTCAAGATGATGGAGCACGAGAACAGGGAGGAGTTTAAGAAAAACACTGACCTGGTGCTGGTTGTCATCAGCATGAAGGGCTATGCCAAGGAGAACAATACAAGGCTTACTTACTCGGTTTCACACTCCTGCGAGATTCCGTGGTTTGTACATGAAGTGCCAACGGTTGCCGTATCGCTTAATTACACCAATCATCTCTTTGACGTGCCTATGATGAAGACTTTCATAAATGCTTATAGCGGAAGTCCTGAGTACATCGAGGCGCTGGTGGAGAAACTCACCGGAAAGTCTGAATTTAAGGGTGAGGCAAACGAACTTGTCTGGTGCGACAGATGGGATACAAGGCTTTGATGAAAGAAGGATATGTTATGTCCGGTTTGGATTTTAAAAAGAAACATGAGCATATAGTCTGCATCGATTCAGACGGATGTGCCATGGACACCATGAATATCAAGCACTTCAGGTGCTTTGGTCCCTGCATGATAAAGGAGTGGGGACTTGAAAAATGGGAAAAAGAGATCCTGGAGAAGTGGAATGAGATCAATCTCTTTTCCATGACAAGAGGAATCAACAGGTTTAAGGGCCTGGCGCTTTGTCTTTTGTATGTTGATGAGAATTACACGGGAATCGAGGGAGTGAAGGCTCTTAAGACCTGGAGTGATGATGCACCGGAACTTAGCAATGATGCAATATCCAAGATGCTTAGCGTTTCTCCCATATTTGATAAGGCTCTTAACTGGAGTAAGAGCGTAAATGAAGCCATCTCTGAGCTTCCTGAAGAAGAGATCAAACCTTTTGACGGAGTAAAAGAGGCTTTTGATGCAATTTACGGAAAGTGCGATATCGCAGTGGTGTCCAGCGCTAACCCCGAGGCTGTCAGGGCCGAGTGGGACAGGTTCGGACTCCTTGAGATGGTGGATATTGTATGTACTCAGGAGATGGGTTCAAAGAGCGCTTGCCTTGGTATGATCAAGGACATGGGGTATGACAGCAGACATATCCTGATGGTGGGAGATGCTCCGGGCGACCTTCAGGCTGCCGGCGAGAACGGAGTATTCTTTTACCCGATCCTGGTTCAAAAAGAGGCGCAGAGCTGGAAGGAATTTTCAGAACATGCCCTTGCAAGATTCGTGTCGGATACCTACGATGACTATGGCGTCCAAATGATAAATAATTTCAAAAACAACCTAAAATAATGGTCCTGCGGGGCCATTATTTTTTTTGACGCCGGGGTTTGATAAAGGTATACTTTTTCTTTGGGGGATAAATCAAAATCCACCCGGAGGTGAATAGTTGAAACATTTTGTATATCGTCTGATCAGGAGAATTGTGGCCATTGTAATGCCGGTATACCAAATTGAGGGAGAAGAGAATATTCCGGAGGGACCTGTTGTGGTTGTGGGGAATCACTCTCAGGCATTCGGACCTTTGGCAGCGGAGCTGTACTTTCCGCGAAAGCACTACACCTGGTGCATTTCCGAAATGATGGAAAAAGATCGTGTTGCTGACTATGCATACAAAGATTTCTGGTCAAAAAAGCCGGCTCTTTTAAGGCCGTTTTTCAGGCTTTTTTCATATATGATCCCACCTCTTGCAGAGATTATATTTACCAGTGCGGATACGCTTCCCGTCTATAGGGATAAGCGCGTAATGAAGACCTTTCAGCTCTCATGCGACAGGCTCAAAGAGAATGCTGCAATAGTTATTTTCCCTGAAGATTATATAGATCACAACAATATAGTTCATGAATTTCAGAGGGGCTTTGTGCACGTGGCCAAGTATTACTACAGACAGAACAAGACAGCAATCCCTTTTGTTCCCATGTACGTGTGCCCGAAACTTAGAAAGCTTGTATTTGGCAAGCCTGTTATCTATTCGCCTGACAATCCGCAGGCAGAAGAGGCAGAGAGGATCTGCAATTACCTGCAGGACGCAATCTCGGAGATTGCCTACGCCATGCCAAGACACCTTGTTGTACCTTATCCCAATGTCTCAAGAAAAAACTATCCGTATAATGAAAGATTGTAATGAAGAAACCTGTTGTTGATTACACTAAACTGAGATTATCCAATATAACAAGCAAAGAATACAGACATTTACTGTTGCTGCTGGGCTGGGTGGCATATTTTATAATGTACCTGGTCACCGAGAACTTTATCCCGGTGAGCAAGTGTCATGTGGTCCACTGCTTTATTGATGACCTGATACCTTTTAACGATTACTTCGTTATATTCTATGTGTCATGGTACATCTTTATGGTGTTATCGCTCCTTGTATTCGTGCTCTATGATATAAAGAGCTTTGTGTGGGCTCAGAAACTGATAATCGGAATGCAGATAATAGCTGTTATTACCTACATTGTCTGGCCTTCCGTACAGAATTTAAGGCCGGATACCTTTGAACGTGACAATGTCCTTACAAGGCTTCTGGGATTTATTTATTCCGTTGATACTCCCACAGGCGTATGTCCATCCCTTCATGTGGGTTATACTCTTGCCGTGCTCTCTGCCTGGATTGTCAAAAGAGATATAAAGCTTTGGCAAAAGATCTTTATAACAGCCTGGGGACTTATGATATGCATATCGGTATGCTTTGTAAAACAGCATTCATTTGTCGATGTGTGTGCAGCATTTATACTTTATCTATTTTTGGAATTGATTTTGTTTGAGAGGGAATTTAAGTTGGGAAAAAGAAGGATCGGAGACAGACGAGACGGCACTAAGTTGCGGGATATCGATGCAATGCACTATATTATGCCGCTTATGTATCCAAACAGATGCGACAACGAGGCATATATGAAGCTCGCTGTAGACATTACAAGTACTGAAGATTACATCAGGGAGTACAACAAAGCGCATCCCGATGATAGAATAGCTATCTTTGATGTCGTGATCGCAGCGGCTCTTAAGCTACTGCGTATGCGTCCCCAGATGAACCGTTTTATCGCCAATCAGACCATGTATCAGAGAAACAATATCACTGCGGCTTTCACTGTTAAGAAAGAGTTCAGGGATGACGGCGATGAGACTCTTGCAAGAATTGTGGCAGAAGATGACGATACCCTTGGGAGCATCAGCCACAAGGTAAGAGAGCAGATAGCTCTTTGCAAAAATGAGGACGATCAGTCTACAGAGGCTATGAATTTTATCATGAAGCTTCCGGGCAAGCACATTATCGGAGCTGTTGCAAGGTTTCTTGACAGGCACGGCTGGATGCCTGCTTCCGTCATTGCGACAGACCCCTATCAGTGTTCGGTGGTCCTGACTAACCTTGGATCGCTTGGCCTTGATATCGGGTATCATCACCTGATGAACTGGGGAACCAATTCCATATTCATTATCATCGGAACCAAGAAGTTCAAGCCCCATCACGACCAGGAAGGTAATGTCACCATGAAGAAAGAGCTGGATCTGGCATTTACCATAGATGAAAGAATTTCGGACGGATTCTATTATGCCCGTTCCCTGAGGCTAATGAAGACTCTTATTGAGAATCCGGCTCTGCTGGAGGGACCTCTTTCAGAAGAGGTTCGCTGATAAGTCAGTGGGGAGTCAGTGGGGACGGTTCTCTTTGACTCAAAATGAGTCACCGGGGACGTTTCAAGTTGACTCAAAATCTCATGCAAGAGTCTTGAATTTCCACTTCCCAGAGTAGTACCTGACAACAGGAATCACACATCCGCAAGCCCATGAAAATGGCGTAGAGATCCAGATCCCAAGAGGCCCAAGGAAAGGAGATGCAGCATAGGCAAATATAATTTTGCCCGCAAGCTCCGTGAGCCCTGCGACCATGCAGGTGTTGACGTCGCCGGCACCTTTTATGACATTCTGGTAGCTCTGCATGATGGCGCAGATAAGGTATGCGACACCTACGATTGACAGGTACTGCGCACCTGTGTTAAGAGCAAGCGGATTAGCATCTGCATCCAGGAATATGCCTACGATGCAAAATCTGAAGGTATATGCACAAATAGCAATGACAACAGCACTGAAGAACATGATGATTCGTGACTTCTTCAGTGCTTTTTCTATTCTCTCAAGATTGCCGATTCCAATGTTCTGCCCGGTAAAAACACACAGCGCATTGCCAACGGAGAGGATGACCTGAATGGCAAGTGAATCCACCTTGCTGGCTGCAACATATCCTGCCATGACATCGCTGCCAAAGGAGTTGATGAGCCTCTGTACAGAGATTCCTCCAAGTGTAATGAGGGACGATTGAAAGGTCGAAGGCAGGGATGTCCTGATGATAAGAAGCAGAGTATGTGCATCCGGCAGCAGGCTTCCGACGCCGTTAAAGCCTAGGTCAGCTCTTTTCCTGATTATGATCACAAGGCAGATAAGGCCGGAAACGAACTGGGAAATGACTGTTGCGTAAGCTGCTCCGGCCACGCCCATATTCAGTTTCAGGATAAAGAAAAGGTCCAGGCCGATGTTGATAAAGGAGGCGGCGATGAGCGCATAGAGCGGAGTCTTGGAATCGCCTATGCTCCTGAGTATTGATGATGTCAGGTTGTAGAGAACCGTGCCTATGGAGAAAACGAAGATGATCCTGATGTAGGTGACGGAATAGTCAAGGACGTTATCCGGAACCTTCAGGAATACAAGGAATTTCCTTGAATAAACGAATCCGAGAAATGACATAATGGCTGCCAGAAACAGCATGATATAGCTCATGGAAATGATGGTACTGCGAAGCTTTTCATAGTTCTTGCTGCCATAACATTGCGCGATGATAAGACCTCCGCCGGCGCCCATTCCAAGCGCTATACAGAGCATCAGAAATGTCAGAAGACCTGTCGCCCCAACTCCTGCCAGCGCGTCCGGTCCAAGGTATCTCGACACGATATAAGTATCCACCAGAGAATACAGCTGCTGGAAGATGCTTGAAATAAGCATTGGAATTGAAAAAGAAATGATGGCACCGATAATGCTGCCCTTTGTCATGTCTTTCATGGTGATTCCTCTTTCATGAGTGGAGCTTCGCGTGAGTCAATCTGAAACGTCCCCGGTGACTCAATTTGTATGCCACATTTGGCGTAGGCTACTGTCCTGCGACAAATTTGTTCTAGGGACAGTAGAAAATTCACAGTTTTGCAGTGTTTAGACGTGCAAGGAGCTAGTTTAAAGCAAATTTTTACTGTCTCATGGGAAATTTGATTCACAGACAGTAGTGTTTACTCAAACATGACGATCATGGCTACTGTCCTTGAACAAATTTCAGTGCCAGACAGTAGTATCCGACGAAAAAGTAGGAGTCAGGGGTGAGTCAGGGGGACGGTTCTCTTGACTCCTGAAAATGAGCCATTGACTCCGTCCCCTGGGCTCATTCAAGTTGATATTTGCAATTTATCTTTTTTCTTTCATATTAGTCTAAATCATTAATAGGCACATTTTAGTTCATTCATAGTTGAAATCTTATAAAAAACGACCAAGTTAGCGTAAAGCAATTATGTAAATCGGAGGCTTCTGTTATCCTTGAATTATCAGCAAATAAACAAGCAAATTCAGCTTGATATAAACGCCGGCAGGAGGCAAAAGAGCTATGATCATCAACACAAAATTAACCATAATAACAGGCGAAGCAAGCGAGCCTGTTTTACATGCATTAGGTCACTTGAAAAGAGATTTAAGTGAGTCAATGGGGACGGTTCAGTTTTGGACCCTGGGGACGGAGTCAGTGGCTCATTTTTTGCGAGAAAATGCGGTTTCGTCACAATCCTTGAAAAATGAGCCACTGACTCCGTCCCCAGGGTCCAAAACTGAACCATCCCCATTGACTCCCAACCTTATCCTTGAGGAAGATAATTCCCTTGAAGCTGAAACCTACATACTCTCATGCAAGGACAATACCCTGACCATAAAAGCCTCCGACGACCTTGGTTTTATCTACGGTATCTATGAGATAAGCAGGCGCTTTCTCGGTATACAGCCGCTGTGGTTCTGGAACGACCAGAAGATACAGCGCCGCGAGAGCATAGAGATTCCCGAAGGTTTCACCTATAAATCCGAAAAACCAAGAGTCCGCTACCGTGGCTGGTTTATCAACGACGAAGTCCTTTTAGCAACCTGGAAGGTGGACGGAAGCTCAGAACTTCCCTGGGAGATGGCCTTTGAGGCACTACTGCGCCTTGGCGGAAATATGACCATTCCTGGAACTGATAAGAATTCAAGAAAGTACCGCGCCCTGGCGTCCAGGATGGGGCTATACATAACCCATCACCACGCAGAGCCCTTGGGCGCTGAGATGTTCATAAGAGCCTATCCAGACCTGGAGCCCTCATTTGCAAAGCACGAAGACCTCTTCATCGGTCTATGGAAGGACGCAATCAAGGAGCAGTCAGACAGCAAAGTAATCTGGAACATTGGATTTAGAGGACAGGGTGATAAACCCTTCTGGGCAGACGACACGAGGTATGACACGCCCAAAGCCCGTGGCGAGCTCATCAGCAAGATCATTCGCATGCAGTATGACCTGGTCAAAGAGCATAACAAAGATGCAGTCTGCTGCACCAATCTCTATGGCGAAATCATGGCACTTTACCGTGACGGCCACCTTGAAATCCCCGATGATGTCATCAGAGTATGGGCTGACAACGGCTACGGCAAGATGGTATCCCGCAGGCAGAACGATGATGACCCTCGAGTTTATGCGCTTCCCACAGAAAGCGACCACGGAAGACATGGTATCTACTACCACGTATCCTTTTATGATCTTCAGGCAGCAAATCACATGACCATGATGCCGAACTCACCTGCGTTTATAGGAAAAGAGCTTTCAGACTGCCTCTCACATGGCGCAGAGGATTTCTGGATCATCAATTGCTCAAACATCAAGCCCCACCTGTACTACCTTGACCTTGTTGCAAGG
This sequence comes from Butyrivibrio sp. NC2007, assembly GCF_000421405.1. Taxonomy (GTDB): domain Bacteria; phylum Bacillota; class Clostridia; order Lachnospirales; family Lachnospiraceae; genus Butyrivibrio. The sequence goes on along the minus strand of NZ_ATWY01000009.1, from coordinate 66,034 downwards.
CTCTGGCAAACCGGCAACGCAGACACGGCGCAGTACACTCAGGATTACGCGAGGACCTACTACGGAGCCGATAACGCAGAGGCCGTTTCAAAGCTCTTTTCCCAGTGGCCTGAGTATTCACTGAAATTCGGCCCTCACGAGGACAACAGGGCGGGAGAGCAGTTCGCAAACCACATCACAAGGATGCTTGCTACGAACTTTGTTGTGGACAGAAATAGTCCTGCGCCACACCTTAAATGGGCCACAAGCGCCACCACCTTCCGAGATCAGATAATCTGGTATAAAGAGCTTGTGGAAGCAGCAGCTGACAATTATGAACAATATTTGAAACAATGTGAGACTACAACAAAAGCTCTCTCCGATACAGGAAAAGAGCTTTTCAAAGATTCTCTGCTGATGCAGATAAAATATCTGTACTATGGCTACCTCGGAGCAAACCTTGCCTGTGAGAGCATGCTTCTTGGACTTGCCGGAGAATACAAAAAAGCCTTCTACCAGGCCGGACTCGCTCGCGAAGCCTTCCTTTCAGGAGACAAGGCTCAGCGCGACAGAGAGCACGACAAGTGGCAGGGCTTTTATGAGAATGACTGTGAAACTGATATCAAGCAATCTGCCTATGTGATGGAATACCTCATGTCCACCTTAAGAGCAATCGGCGACGGCCCTCATTACTGGGCTTGGCAGCGCGACGTTCAGGACCCCGAAGAAGACAGGAAAGTAACGCTCCTTCTTAGCACCACCAATCATTTGAAGGACTTGGAACTGTTTGATCTCATGAAGCAAAAATTATAATGCTTAAGCCATAAGCTCCATAAAATTGACTCTGAACAAAAACTTCCTGATGATATCTTCATAACGGTCTGCATCAACAAGAATGTTACGGGTATGATCAGCGCCTTTAAATATGTGGGTCTCAGTATAGCCATTAGTCGCGTCTTCAAGCTCCATAGTGTCTGATACAGGTACAACGCAGTCGCTGTCACCCTGAATGAAGCATATCGGAACTGTGTTCCCACCAAGGCTGTCTCTTGTAAAGATCTTTTTATAAGAGTATCCAAACATAAGCCTGAAGAAGACTACAGCCGGATCAAAAAGTACCGGTGATACATGTGCCATCTGCTGAGCAAGCTTGCAAAGAAGTGAATAAAGAGAATTGTAGCAGCTGTCAGCGATAACAAAAGAGATATTAGGATGATACTTAAGAGCGGTAAGAGCAGTTACGCCGCCAAGGCACTCGCCGTGAACACCAATCTTGATATCATCGCCGAAACGGTCAACGGTATCATTTATTACACTGAGAAGGTCTTTGCTCTCCTTGATGCCCCATGTTGACGGAGACTTTTTGTTGTCGCCATGACCACGAAGATCAAAGAGAATACCGTTGTATCCCATTTTCCTGAATATGTTAAAGTATTTGATCCCACCGATTCTGCAGTAAGTAGATGAATGAACCAGGATGACAAATCTTTTGGTAGGAATGGCTGAAGGAATATAGGTGGTATGAAGTTCATAACCGTCAAAAGATTTTATTATGTATTCTTCACTTTTCCAGTTCTTATAGCCATCGAGAAAATGTCTTTTGTTCTCTTTCTGATAAGCCTTGTTTGGATCGATGCACTTAATGATTCCCATTGATCTTGCAAATATTGCACAGAGTGTAAGATATAAAGCTGCCAAAAATATTATGTTTGCTATTACGATTATCATATAACGCTACTTTCTATAAAAAAAATATAAACTGTTTATTGCCCGAAGAAGTATAATAACATGAAAAAGAAAAAATGCAAGTCCCAAAATTGAAACTGGAGAATATAAATTGATAGATCTTTTTACACGTTTTAATAAATCAAAACTTAACATAGAGACGTTATCAGTATTTGGCAGATCTGAGAAATTCTACGCACCCGGAGCACTTCTGTATGTAGAAAACGGGAAAGGACTTATTTATGAGATCCAGTCCTATTTTGAGAAGGAAAAGAAAAGTCTGATGACCCTCATGTTCGGTGATAAGCCTCTTTTTCAGCTTCAGGACGAAGAATATTTTTGTCCGACCTGCGAAAAGATAGTTAAGACCGGATACAATCTTGAGCAGAGCAAAGAGTTTTCTTTTGATGCCATCAATTCTGATACAGCCTCTTTTGAAGAGGTGCTGGAGCAGATAAAGCCTTTGGTGGGGCTTCTTATGGATGGATATTACTGCATCTGGGATACAGAGCTGTACCCAACAGATGGAGGCGGCAACCTTTTCTGGGATTATCCGAACGATGATACTGTGAAACCGGGTTCTTGCCTGGTTTATCTAAAAGATGGCGAGTGGGGAAGCCTTAAGCCTCATTTTACGATAGCTACAGAACCTTTTGAGAAATGCAACAAGGAGAGAGTTGAATATTACAGGCAGCATCCCGGCGCCAGAGCAATTGCCTATTTCATGGACGGGAATCTGACAGCTCTTTTAGATGGACATCACAAGGCAATGGCAGCAGCGTTAGATCACCGGCCCTTTAACGCAGTTGTGATCACCAGGTGCTTTGCCAATGATTTTACGGAAAAAAGCGGGAAACAAAATAGGTTCATAATGGCAAATGATGTCAGGATAGATGCGCCGAAAAAGTGGGTTAACAAAGAAAGACTTCAGAAGATTAAAGATAAGATCCAAGCTAAGAGTAAAGGCCCGGCCATTGTAGAACCGCTCAAGACTCCTTCCTACAGGTCTGTGGAGGATACTTATCCGGCAAAAGAGCTTGTCAAATATTATCCGACTGCTGAGCAGCAGGCATGTATCGATACCTTTGACGTGATTAATGATGAGCTGATAGATGAATATATGAATAAGGCCCAGATGAGTGATGCTGCCAGATTCGGAGATACACTTAAAGCCAGGCTGGTCCATGATTCCAGGAGTACCGGCAACCTGGTGACAGCCCTTGGAATAATGCGCTCCGAGAGATTTCTGGAATTTGCAGATTATATACTAAGGTTCCACTATGACAGTGATCTGCTTATAGATACGATCGACGCCCTGGTGGATTGGAACGAAAGAGGCAAGCAGCTTGGATCAGATACGGAAAAAGAGATCCGAGAGAAGCTGGGGAAAGAGAATCTACAGGACTATCTTATCGCCTACATGACAGAAATAGAGGGCGAGAAACCTGTTGTTGGCAAACATGTATTTGAGGTGCTCTGAGGGTATATGAGGCTGGTTAAGTGGGTGCTCACAAAAAGAGCACCCACGTTTTTTGTGATTAGTTAGCACAAACTAACATTAAGTGATATCATGAAATATAGCGATGTAAAAATCAGAGATGAATTTCAATGAGAGGAAATCGAAAATGCAAAGTAAAGCAGAACAGATAATGTCCAAGAAAGGCTTCATAAAGGCTGAAATGGATAAGGCTTTTCCTAAGGAGCAAAGCGATAGGCTCTGGAATGATGCCACAGTTAAGCTTTCAGAGTATCTGCGTAAGTACGAGTCATTGCCTAAGGGAGTACATACCCATACTGATAGCAGGATTTTCCCTTCCTCAGCAATATATCTGACAATAAAGCCTATACTGGGCGAGAATGCGGCATATAAAGTTATTGAAGATGCTGCGATTGCAGGGTGCGTAGGTATACAGGCTAAGCTGGCCAGACTGATGAGAGTACCCGGAATGAAAAGCTTATTTGTTAAAATGTGGGATCCAATGACCAAAAAGATATTTGGATCTTCTTGCGGATTTCAAAATGTCTTTTACCCAAACAAAAAGGGCGAATACAGGATGGATGTAACAGAATGTCCTTATAGTAGATATTTTACGGAACTGGGGTGCCCTGAAATCACGAAGATCTTCTGCGGAAATGATGACAGGATATATGGCAATCTTCCGGGACTTGAGTTCATCAGGAAGGGGACATTGGGAAGAGGCGCAGACAGGTGCGATTTTTGCCTGCGAATCAGAAACAATTAAACGGGAGGCATAAAAAGCTAAAGTAATGAAATATAATGGAATGCCTGCAGGAATGTGGATTTTTTGACCTGGTTCCTGCGATGTGCCATTTGGACTATACAATGAGTGAACTGGGCGGTGCTTCAGATTTTGTCAGGGAATATACACTGGCTTCAGGCGGTCCGTATTGTGACTGCGGATATAAGAAGAAAGCATAGCGTCGTCATACAAAAACAGGCCGGAGGAAATTGATTCCTCCGGCCTTTGTTATTATCCGCGAATTCCTAAAAACAATGAGGCGATGACCAGTGAAAGAATCACAACACCTACAAATAGGAGAACATTAAGAAGTATCTTAACTCCGGTAGATTTTTTGCTTCTGGTTGCAATCTGAACAGTAAAGAGAATTGCAAAAAGATTGACTACACCGCCAAGTGCTCCACCGAGAAATACGAAAAAGTTGATAGCATAAAGTACAACAAATACCCATGTCCATGCTGGGATAGGAGCTACTGTGTACTCCTCTCCGGTAACAACGTCCCTGCCGTTGTATACAAGGTGTTTCTGAGTGGTAGAAGAGAACATCTTTGCAATCTCACCATTAGGGAGTGCAATATCAAATACTGCTTCGAAGAAATTGCTGTCAGCACTGTTTTTGATGGTCTTGGCATTTACTTCCTCGCCACCATTGACAGATATCCAGGTATTCTTGCGCAGACTGATCTCTATAGGTGTTCCGTCTGTGGTTGAAAAGTTCCAGTTTTTGTTTTAGCCATTGAAAAATCCTCCATTTATATAATAAGCCTTGGCTATATTACTACTTTTCCAATCATATTTCCACAAGAACATTATTTTTTATAATACAAGGTTAGTAGTAGCTAACAATGGTGATATCATGTATTGGAAGGAAAACATAGGCATGGATCATCCCCGGAACAGAGGATATGATGCCGTACATCTACGGAAAAACACTGATCGGCAAGTGGGTGTCTACAGTTATAGGATTCCCGGTTTTGGCAGTGCTCATTGCATGGGTGGCTTCAAAGGTTTAATTCCGGGATTATGTACAATGACAAAGTGCGGGGCGGAATTTTAGAAATATGCCTTAACAAGGTGTTTTTGTTTTCTGAAGGCATATTTTTAATATATTATTGATCTTTGATTTGTCTTTGTATGCCTTAAATAGCCCTTTTTATCTATTAAAGGCATACATTGAAATATTTTCATTTTTTGACTAAACTATCAATAATTCCCAAATTTAGTCACTCTTTTTGGAGCTTCTAATGATGCTTGAGTGACTCAGGTGATAGATTTCAGCAGACTTAGTCAAATTTTTTTCAATTTGAAAGTGAAATTGTCTGATTCAAGTCACTAAAGCATGCAAAATAATATACATTAGTCAATTTTGCAAATTTGCCAAATTATATGAATAAGAAAATCTAATTGCGGATGATAAGTTATCCCGGAAGTTAATCTTCTTTTGGTTTCAATCAAAAAATCACCTTATTAAAATAGTGGAAAAATGGAAAGGACAGAATCAGTGCGATATCTGTCCTTTTTTGCTCGAAACGTAATACAAAACACATTTTATCAATTTTTTATTGGAGTTCAAATCTGAATTGGCTCATAATTTATATATGAGAGTTTGTTCCTCACAATAAAGGGAAAGTATCAGGTGCCCAATCAGGAGGTGCTCCATGAAAAAGCAATCATACAATCAGATCTGGACTGTTTTGGCATTGACCATCTTGGGAAGTGCTCTTTTGACCTCCTGCGGAACATCATCCGGAAGCACCCTTACTGAAATGGAAATTCCTTTATATTTTCACTCTGCCAATAATGAGGAAAGTATCAAGCTCTGGTTCGCTGACGAAAGCAAAGACATTCCCTATCTTGACATTGATACTGCCGTCTCCCTGGTGGAGAGAGTAAATCACGAGATTATTGAAGATGAAAATTATGCACTGACCACTTCGGCCCAAGGCTCAGTGGTAACAATTACCCGTGAAAACCAGTATCCTATGCAGATAGATTGTGATAAGGACACAATAAGCTTTTATGATTTCGATGCCTTTTTTGTCCCGTCCTGGACGAGCACGGTTATAGATGTATTGCAGCCTGATACGGTATTTGATGGCCTGATACTCTCAGAAGAAAACTCATACAGCCGCTTTGGTTCAGAGGTGGTTTTTGATCTGAAAAAATATGGGATAGACCTGATTGAAGAGAATGGTAAATGCTATATTCCCATGCAGACCTTAAGCGATATTATGTTGTCTCTTCCGAGTTATGTATGTCTTTTGTATAACAACGAAGGAGTATTTGTGTATGAGTATGGCTCGGAACCCGGAAGGGAACTTTTGAGAAAGTATTATGAAGCACAGCCGAAGGAGAGCAAAAGCGAGGACCTGGCGGAGTTTACCTATAATGAACTATGTATGGTAATGGACTATTATTATGGCCTGAAAGAAAGCCATGGGATCGAGAATTTTGACGACTTTTTTGCTGAGACAGCTCTTAGTGACGCGCTAAGGAGTACTGATCCCGAGATGTCTGCAAAGGCGATGAAAGTTTTGATGGAACTTTATATTGATGATATGCACAGCGGGTATATGCTTAATTCGTGGCGAATGGGCCTGGATACTAACATTGAGGGGAAGAGTGGCAAGTCAATTCAGGATATGAACAGTTCGGCGATGAAGTATTACACTGCCAGAGAAAAGTTTTACCCTGATGGAGTTCCGGGCTATGAAGAAGTAGGAAACACAGCATATATCACCTTTGACAGTTTCATGACAAAAGATCAGGATGCTGATTATTATGAAAATGCACCTACTGCCGATACCCAGGATACAGTTGGGCTTCTTCTGTATTCCTATTCTCAGATTACGAGAAGGGGAAGCCCTATAAAGAATGTAGTCATGGATCTTAGTATGAATTCAGGTGGTGATACCGTTACTGCAAGCTTTGTGATCAGCCTGTTTTTGGGAGAGGGTTCAGTATGTATCCAGGATACACTGACTGGCGCTTATTCCAACGAATGTTTTCGAGCAGATGCCAATCTTGATGGCAAATACGATGAAAAGGATTCGCTCCTTGATTACAATCTCTATTGCCTGACTTCGCCTATCAGTTTTTCCTGCGGGAATCTGGTCCCGAGCGTATTAAAATCATCGGGACAGGTCACAATATTAGGGCAGCAAAGCGGAGGCGGCGCATGCACCGTAATGCCATTTGTTACTGCAGATGGGACTATACTTCAAATGTCAAGCAATCATCGCCTAAGCTACATGAAAAACGGGTCTGTGTATGACATCGATCAGGGCGTTGAACCGGATTATGTGATCCGGCAGCCGGAGCACTTCTATGACAGGCAGGCACTGACTGAGTATATAAATGATCTGTACTAAGCTATAGGGGAACTGTTTATAGCAACTTTTTGAGAAAGGGAAATTATCATGGACGTAAAAACAACTATTATTTCGATTATTGCTTCATTGTTTGCCTTAGTTATCTGTGGATTTATTTACCTTCGAATGATCAAAAGGGAAGTCCCTGAGCCTATAGGGAAACTTCAGGCAATCCTGCCGATAGTTTTGGGCGGCATTTGCGTACCGATTTCCGGTCCTACCGGTCTTGGTTTAGCATATGCATTTAAAAGCATTGGGGTATCGGGTGAAGCAATGGCAAATTTCCCGGCAGCTTTTTATACAGCCTTCTTTGTAGCGGGAGGAACGGAGGAACTGTTTAAGTTTCTTGCAATCATCATCACAATCGTCATCTTAAAAAATAAGATAAACAACGTTTATGAGTATATCCTCCTTGGTGCTGCTGTGGGCTTTGGCTTCACGGTTGTGGAAGACTTTACTTTTGGGGCGTCGATTATTGTATTATTGATCAGGACTCCTTTAATGTTCACTCATATGACGCTTAACATGATCATGGGAGAGTTTATTGGCAGGGCAAAGTATAACAAACAAAAAGGTGAAGGACCTACTGCATTATACTGGGCTCTGGCACTCATCGTCCCAATGGCTTTACATACTCTGTATGATGCCGGAACAGTCTTTAATTATCCTGCTATAAGGGGCGGCGATTTTATTGTAGGCGGCATACTTGGCGGCATAGCAGTTTTGACAAATGTTGTTGTTTTGATCAATGTGCTGGTAAGAGCCAAGAAGAATGCAGAAAAGTTCTCTGCTCTGACAATCTTACCCAAAGACGCGCAGTAAAAGAGGTTGTCTCGACAATTCGCTTACCCCAGCACACTGACCTTCTTCCTGTAATCCCTTGGGGAGCACCCATACTTCTCCGAAAACTTCCTATAGAAGTATGCACTGTTCTCGTACCCGATCTTCTCAATGATTTTCTCGGTGGTAAGTGTCGTGTTCTCCAGGTAATACGCAGCCTGCTGGAGCTTTCTGGTCTGAAGGAGCTGCTTGAAGTTGCTCCCGGTGTGACTCTTTAACAGACGACTTAAATAAGCCGTCGAATAGCCGGTTACAGACGCAAGTTCATCAAGAGTACCACTCTTATAGTTATGATCGATGTACTCAAGCGCATTGATGGTTGTCTGCTGGCCCTTTGAGCCCATGTCCTTAAGGGTGTCGGAAGAGAGCGCAGCAAGATTCATCAGTAAAAGATCCATCGTAGTATTTACAATCTGGTTCATGCCTTTGTGGCCTGAGGTGAGCGTCCAGATAAGATTCTCAACAAGATTATCCACAGCGACCATATCTTTTGTGTGATACAGAAGATAGTCGCTGTGATTTTTTTTCTCTGACAGCGAAGTGATGATGAAGTCACGCAGCACGTTCTCTCGGTCATAGGAGACATCACTCCGGGAAAAGAACTCCGGGAGGATTATAATGTTTACCGCTATATCTTCGCTGCTACATGGCATGATCTCATGCCTGGTGTGACGGTTCATCAGAAGGATATCTCCTTCGGATAAAAAGAGAGTATCGCCGTCAACGATCTTGGTAGTCAGATTTCCCTTTATCATCACCAGCATTTCTATATAGTTGTGCCTGTGCACCGGGAAGTACGCAAATCTGGTGTGGGGACGGATGGCAATGAGCTTACCCTTCTCAAGGAGCTTGGCAGCATCGATGACAAACTCATCCTCGGAGGTGTAAATATCTTTTGAAATAGCGCCGTTTTCCCTGATAATGCGCTCTTCCTCCTCGGTCATTTTACTTAAGGTTTCAACAAGTTCTTTTCTCATAAATCACCCATAACAATACATGTCAAATAAGGTCCTATTTTGTGAGAGATATGGTCCTAGAATATTCCTCACATATCCCATATTATAGCATTGTTGACACTAAATGTATTGGAGTTTCGATATGAATAAATATTTTCTTGCAATTGACATAGGTGCATCCAGCGGACGCCACATAATCGGATGGCTGGAAAACGGGCAGATGCAGCTTAAGGAAATGCACAGATTTGAGAACAGACAGCTCCAGAGAAACGGCCACCTTGTGTGGGATACGGACAATCTCTGGAACGGGATCATAGATGGACTTAAGGCCTGCAAGGCAGAGGGCATGATTCCTGAATCCATCGGCATCGACACCTGGGGTGTTGACTACGTGCTCCTTGATGAAGCCGGAGAGATGCTGGGTGATGCGGTTGCTTACAGGGACCTTCGAACAGAGGGTATTGAGGAAGAGGTCTTTTCCCTCATTAGTGAAAAAGAGCTCTATGAGAGATGCGGAATCCAGAAGCAGCCCTTCAACACGATATATCAGCTGATGGCACTTAAGAAGGAAAGCCCGGAACTTCTGGAGAAGGCACAAGCTCTTTTAATGATGCCTGACTACCTGGGCTACAAGCTGACAGGCGTAAGGAAGCAGGAATACACCAACGCCACCACTTCGAACCTGGTAAATGCGGCCGGCAAGACTTGGGACATGGAAGTGATCAGAAGGCTTGGACTTCCTGAGAGACTCTTTGGAGAGTTGTCGATGCCCGGCACTGTAGTCGGTAATTTGGCAAAAGACATTCAGGAAGAAGTAGGGTTTGATGCAACGGTAATCCTTCCTGCAACCCATGACACAGGCTCAGCTTTCCTTGCAGTTCCGGCAAGAGACGACTCATCGGTGTTCCTATCAAGCGGAACCTGGAGTCTTCTTGGACTTGAGAACAAAGAGCCTATAACAAGCGAAAACGCAAGGCAGCAGAACCTCACCAACGAGGGCGGCGCCTGGTACAGATACAGGTTCCTTAAGAACATCATGGGACTGTGGATCATCCAGTCCATAAGGCGAGAGCTTAACGGCACGGAATATGTCGAAGGCAGAAAGAGTAAGTACGCAGACGGCAAGAATTACAGCTTCCCCGACCTCATTGCAGCAGCAAGGGAATGCGCAGATTTCGGGGCAGAGATAAATGTCAATGATGATGCATTTCTTTCACCCGAGAGCATGATCGACGCCATCAAGGACCACTGCAGAGAGCATGGTCAGCCGGTTCCCGAGAAAGTGGGAGAAATCATGCAATGTGTTTATCGTGGACTTGCAAAATGCTACGCGGACACCATAAAAGAGATTTCCGCAATCACAGGAAAAACCATCACATCCGTCAACATCATCGGCGGCGGATGCCAGGATGCCTATCTCAATGAGATGACAGCACAGGCAACTGGCCTTACTGTCTACGCAGGACCAATCGAAGGAACAGCGATCGGAAATCTTGCCATTTTGATGATCGCATCAGGAGAGCTTTCTGATCTTCAGGCAGCAAGAGATGTTATCTATAACAGTTTTGAGATAAAAGAATTCAGAGCATAAAACTATATAAACGGAGGAAATACGAAATGAGTTACGAACAGGCAAAAGAGAGATACGCTGCAATCGGCGTTGACACAGAAAAAGCAATCGAGAAGCTTAAGGAGGCTGAGATCGCGCTTCACTGCTGGCAGGGAGACGACGTAAGAGGTTTTGACACAGACCCAAGCAAGCCCCTTACAGGCGGAATCCAGACAACAGGAAATTATCCCGGAAGAGCAAGAACTCCCGAGGAGCTCATGGCTGATATCGACGAGGTTTTAAAGCTTATTCCCGGACGTGCCAAGATGAATCTTCACGCAAGCTATGCAATCTTTGATGATGAGAACGGCGGATGGGTAGACAGAGATAAGCTTGAGCCCAAGCACTTCAAGAAGTGGGTGGATTTCTGCAAGGCTAGAAACCTTGGATGTGATTTTAATCCTACATTCTTCTCACACCCTAAATGCGATCCGCTCACTCTTTCTTCACCCGATGAAGAGACGAGAAAGTTCTGGATCGAGCACGGCAAGGCATGCATCAGGATTTCCAATTACCTCGCTGAGGAGCTTGGCGAAACCTGTGTAATGAACATCTGGACAGGCGACGGCTTCAAGGATATTCCTGCAGACCGTAAGGGGCCAAGAGACCGTTACAAGGATTCCATCGAGCAGATCCTCTCAGAGCCCTTTGATTTTAACAAGGTTAAGCCCTGTGTTGAGTCCAAGGTTTTTGGAATCGGCGTAGAGTCCTATACAGTAGGTAGCGCAGAGTTCACATTGTCTTTTGCAGCGACACATTCAGACAAGTGCATTCCTCTTATGGATAACGGTCACTACCACCCAACAGAGGTTGTAAGCGACAAGATTCCTGCACTCCTGTCATTCTATCCCAACATCGCACTTCACATCACAAGACCTGTGCGCTGGGATTCAGACCACGTTGTACTCTTTGATGATGAGACAAAAGAGATTGCCAAGGAAATCGTACGTTGTGGCGGCCTCGACGGAAGAGTATTCATGGCACTTGATTACTTCGATGCATCCATCAACAGAATCGGCGCTTGGGCAACAGGCTTCAGAAATACTCAGAAAGCTCTTTTAAATGCCCTGCTTACACCTAACGAGGAGCTGAAGAAGTTACAGGATAATTCAGAATTCACCAAGCTTATGATCACACAGGAAGAGCTCAAGACCATGCCATTTGGCGATGTTTGGAACGAGTACTGCAGAAGATGCGGCGCTCCGGAAGATGGCAAGTGGTTTGAGGAAGTTGAAAGGTACGAAAAGGAAGTTCTCTCTAAGAGAGTTTGAACTTTGAATTTATAAATAATAGGAGATGACTGGTAATATGAGAGTTTTAGACGCAGAGTTTACACAAGGCTTTATCCGCATGGCAAACGACGGATGGGAGCAGGGATGGCACGAGAGAAACGGTGGCAACCTTTCCTACAGAATGAAGCCTGAAGAAGTTGATATGGTAAAAGAGGAGTTTTCTGCCGGTGAGTGGAAAGAGATCGGAACAACAGTCCCTGACCTTGCAGGTGAGTTCTTCATGGTGACCGGTTCCGGAAAGTTCTTCAGGAACGTTATCATCAAGCCTGCTGAGAGCTTCGGCATCATCGAGATCGATGACAAGGGCGAGAACTACCGCATCATGTGGGGCCTTGAGGGCGGCGCAAGACCTACCTCCGAGCTTCCTTCACACCTTATGAATCATGAGGTTAAAAAGCGCGTGACAGGCGGTAAGTACAGAGTTATTTATCACGCTCACACAACAAACACCATTGCTCTTACATTTGTGCTTCCTCTCACAGACGAGGCTTTCACAAGAGAGCTCTGGGAGATGGCAACCGAGTGCCCTGTAGTATTCCCTGATGGAATCGGCGTTGTGCCGTGGATGGTTCCCGGCGGAAGAGAGATCGCAGTTGAGACCAGCAAACTCATGGAGAAATATGACGTTGCAATCTGGGCTCATCACGGAATGTTCGCAGCAGGAGAAGACTTTGATCTTACCTTCGGCCTTATGCACACAGTTGAGAAGTCAGCAGAGATCCTGGTTAAGACTCTCTCCATGACAGGAGCAAAGAGACAGACCATCACACCTGATGATTTCAGACATCTTGCTAAGGACTTTAAGGTTACACTTCCGGAGAAGTTTCTTTTTGAGAAAAAATGAGTCACTGGGGACGTTTCAGTTTGACTCAAAATGAGTCACCGGGGACGTTTCAGTTTGACTCAAAAATATATCAATTCACAAGAAGGAGGGTTATAAAATGGCAGATCGTATCGTTTTAAACACCGTGTCTTACCACGGAGCGGGGGCAATCAAGGAGATAGTAGGAATTGCTCAGCAGAAAGGATTCAAGCATGTATTCGTTGCTTCAGATCCTGACCTTATCAAGTTTGGGGTAACAGCTAAGGTTACAGATCTTTTGGACGAGGCTAAGATTCCTTACACTGTTTACTCAAACATCAAGCCCAATCCCACAATTGAGAACGTTCAGAGTGGTGTTAAGGCATTCAAGGAGTGCGGTGCAGATTCAATCATCACCATCGGCGGCGGATCCTCAATGGATACAGCTAAAGCTATCGGCGTTATCATCACAAACCCTGAGTTTGAGGATGTAAGAAGCCTTGAGGGCGTTGCTCCTACCAAGAACCATGCGGTTCCAACAATCGCAGTTCCTACAACAGCCGGAACAGCAGCTGAGGTTACAATCAATTACGTTATCACAGACGTTGAGAAGAAGCGTAAATTCGTTTGCGTCGACACCAACGATATTCCTGAAGTTGCCATCGTTGATCCTGATATGATGAGCTCAATGCCTAAGGGCCTTACAGCTTCAACAGGTATGGATGCACTCACACACGCTATCGAGGGATACACAACAAGAGGTGCCTGGGAGCTTACAGATATGTTCCACTTAGAGGCAATCAAGCTTATCGGCGCTAACCTTCGTGATGCAGTTGAGAACAAGCCTGAGGGAAGAAAAGGAATGGCTATGGCTCAGTACATCGCAGGAATGGGCTTCTCAAACGTAGGTCTTGGAATCGACCACGCTATGGCACACACTCTTTCAGCATACTATGACACACCTCACGGTGTTGCATGTGCTATGTTCCTTCCAATCTCAATGGAATTCAACCGCGACTACACAGGTGAGAAGTACAGAGAGATTGCAAGAGTTCTCGGCGTTAAGGGTGTTGACGAGATGAGCCAGGAAGAGTATCGTGATGCAGCTATCAACGCTGTTAAGCAGCTCTCCAAGGATGTTGGAATTCCTGAGAAGAACGAGAAGATCAAGGAAGAAGATCTTGATCAGCTTGCAACAGATGCTCTTGCAGATGCATGCTATCCCGGAAATCCCAGAGAGGCTACTAAAGAGCAGGTTATCGAGATGTTCAGAATGCTTATGTAATTTTTGTACCGGTTGTGCTTATTGTGCTTATTGCGCGCTCCGCTTACGGCGGGGCGCGTTTTTTGTGCTCCTGATTTTGAGCCCCGGGGACGGAGTCAAGGGCTCATTTTTTTGACCCCTGGGGACGGAGTCAAGGGCTCATTTTTGACCCCTGGGGACGGGGGTTAGGGACCATTTTGGGTAGATGCACATCGGAATACATCACAAGAATGGTTATATTGATCCGTTGGTTTGAATTGATTTTTGAAAAGCATCACAAGAGTTTCTATATGAAAAAATAGTTGGAAATTGCAAAGATTATTTAGGGGCTGGGGGCAAGAAAACTTGATGCCTAGGGCTTTTCATACATCACAACTACCGGCCTACGGATATCATGTGATGCAGTTACTCATTGAGAATGAAAATCACTTTTTACAATTTCCAACTATTTTTTATATAGAGAAATATTGTGGGGTGGCCGAAATTACGTTTCCAACCAAGACCCTGTTCATTGGCCTGTTGTGATGCACTATCTGCTTGCCCCTGTGTAATAGATGGTAATGAAGTGTGATAGAATTAATTATGAGTCAAACTGAAACGTCACCGGTGACTCAATAATAGTAATACAATTTGTGGTAAAGACTGGAGATAGATATATGAAGCTTAGCAAGAAAAAGCTTATTCCATTTATTCTGGCGGCAGTAATTCTGTGCAGTATTGTTTTGATGAGTGGCTGCAGAGACAGTGATGCAATTGATAAAAAGCCGGATGAAGAAACAACTCAGATTATAGACAATACATCAGAAAACATAGTTGGAAATTCATCTGAAAATGCAACTGAAACAACCGACCCAAAAACAACTGATTCATCAGGAGATATAACAGACAATCCAGAAGATAAAGCAATAGATGATGAAACCAACCAAAACCTCGACGCAGTCATCTCAGCCATGTCCATGGATGAAAAGATATCTCAACTGATAATCCCCGCAATCCGAACCTGGAATGATGCAGACGTCACTGACCTTAGCGCTGCACCGGAACTTGCAAGCGCCCTCACAAACCATCAGTACGGCGGAATCATCCTCTTTGGCGGAAATATCACAGGAGCTGAGCAGGCAACAAGACTTGTTTATGACCTTCAGGAAAACAACATGCAGATAGAGGACGCATCAGCCCACATCCCATACCTGATGCCCGTTGACGAAGAGGGCGGAATTGTCATCCGCCTTAACACCGGAACAAGAATGACCGGAAACATGGCAATCGGAGCCACAACAGATGCGACTGCGAACGCAGAAATAACCGGTAGCATTCTTGGCGAAGAACTTGCTGCAATTGGCTTTAATACTGACTTTGCGCCGGTAATTGACGTGAACAATAATCCGGCGAACCCTGTTATAGGAACAAGGTCTTTTTCTGATGATCCTGAAATCGTGGCGAGCCTGGGCGCAGCATATTCGAAGGGACTATCCGGTAGCAATATAATCGCCACCTACAAGCATTTCCCCGGACACGGCGATACCGAAGTGGACAGCCACATAGGGACTCCGTCGGTGGAAAAGACCTATGAAGAGCTTAAGGAAAACGAACTTGTGCCCTTCAAAAAAGTCATAGATGACGGCGCGGACATGATAATGACAGCCCACATAACCTATCCTCTAATCGATGAGGAGAAGACCTTTGGTGACGGGCAGACCAAGGGCTTTTTCCCCGCTACGATGTCTAAGAAGATGATCACCGACATCCTCCGCACGGACCTCGGCTATGACGGCGTCGTTGTGACGGATGCCTTGGAGATGGGCGCAATATCTACAGCAGGACTTGTTCCGGGAAAAGAGAATTCGGAGGAATATGGTGTTGGAATTGCGGCGGAGGTTATAAATGCCGGTGTGGACATGCTTTTGCTTCCGCTTGATCTCAACAGCTTGGCAGCAGCAGATTATTACGATGATTATATTGCAGGGATAGCTGACAAAGTGGCCTCGGGTGATATTAGTGAAAAGAGAATTGATGAGAGCGTTAAACGCATCTTAAGGCTCAAGGCCAAATACGGAATATACGACCCGGATGGAGTGCCTAAAGAAGCTGCGTCAATTGATGAGAGAGTCGCAAAGTGCAAGGAGATAGTCGGATCCAAAGAACACCATGAAAAAGAAATAGAGCTTGCAAGGCAGGCTGTTACTGTAGTTAAGAATGATGGGGATGTTCTTCCGATTAAAGATGATACAAAGAAGGTTGTGATATTAGGGCGTCAGGCAGGCGATGCCACTGCGATAAAATTCGCGTTTGGCGAACTGGTAAAGAGTGCTGAAGTAGATTACTACTACGATTCTTCCGTGGGTGCGATCATGCATTACACCGAGAGCATGAAGAAAAAAGTTCGTGCTGCAGATTATGTCATCGCATTTTCTTATGCCTCCGGAAGCAGCGCACTTGATAAGAGTGACTCTCAGTTTATTGCATTGCATGAAGCTATGTCTGACACTCATAAAGCCGGAGGAAAGTTTATTCTGGTCAGTGAGAATCTGCCCTATGACGCGGCGGTTTATCAGGATGCCGATGCAATTGTCCTTGCTTATATGGGTGCCGGGCTCAATGTTGACCCGACAAGAGATAAGGAAAGCGAAAACGGGATGAGCGCTCGAAATGCCAACGTAGTCGCTGCAATCGAGACAATCTTCGGGGCCAATACGCCAAAGGGCCACCTTCCTGTCAATGTTCCTGTAGTGGAGGAATCGGAAGATGGCACCCTTAAGTATGGTACGAAGTATTTGTATGAAAGAGGCTTCGGCCTGACCTATTGAACGAATTAGGGGAGTCAGTTGGGATGGTTCGGTGTGAGTCAGTGGGGACGTTTCAGTTTGACTCATTTTGCTTCACAAAATGAGTCAAACTGAAACGTCCCCACTGACTCACACCGAACCATCCCCATTGACTCCCCGGACTTTTTTATCTATATGTGTCGGCGGTAATATTATCCAGATCGGCATCCTTAGTCTCTTTTACCTTAACAAGCAGTATAACCAGGCTAAACACCATGAACGGCAGGCAGATGATCATGAAAAGAACATCCATAGGCAGGAAGTTCTGGCACACAATGAACAGTGCCTGGCCCAGGAACATTCCGGCTCCGATGAGAACTGAGATGGTACCCATAACTGAGGAGCGCATGCCTGATGGAGTTGACTCTGCAGGCATTGTCAGGATAAGTGTGTCGGACATTGACCAGAGACCGCCGATTGAGCAGCCGTAAGCAATTCCGGCAGCGATGGGACCAAAGCCGAGTCTGCAGGAGAGCACAAAGGCTAAAAGACCGACAATGGTAAGTCCGCCGAGGATCAGACACACCTTTTTACGTCCGAGCTTATCGGAAAAGAATCCGCTCAGGATCGTCACAAGTCCGTTAAAGAACGGATAGATCACCAGCGCAGTAGCCACCATATCTGTGGACATGGCGCCTTCCAAAACAGTTGCATAATATGAAGTGTAGAAAGTGGTTGCAAAAAAGATAAAGCCTGCAATCAGGATCCACCTCAGCTGTCTGTTGGTAAAGATAAATCGGATGGCCTTGAAAACACCGCCTTCTTCTGATGTACCGTTTGCCTTGTCATCTTTTTTCTTTTGCTCACGCTCTTCATCTGTCAGTGAGAGATAACCAATTCGCTGCTCCACAAATACAGGAGTCTCACGCATAAAGAAATATGAAAGAAAGCCAATAATCAGCGCGGATACCACCGGTATAAGGTAGACCATGCGCCAGCTTGAAGGAACGGTTTCCTTAAGGAACATCCGCGAGAACACTCCGATCAGTGACACGCTCACAAGTGCAATTCCTTTTGCGATAAAGCTGTAGGTGGCACGCTTTTCTTTTGGCGCAGTCTCCATGATATAAAGCACCTGCATATCGTTTGGTGTAAAGAACATCATAAAGAGCATTCCCAGAATGTACCAGACCACGTTCTGTGCGGTCATGACGATACACATTCCAAGCCCCATGCCGATTGTGTTCAGCATAAGAAAGAGCTTTCGGCCGTACTTGTCAGACAGTGCCTTATAGAACGGTGTGATAATAAGAAGCAGATTTGAAAAGACCTGAATAGGAGCCACAACGTTAAATGCACTTGTGTACTCCGGTGAATTGACGTTTCTTGAAGTGATGTTAAAAAGATCGAATAGCACATAGGGCTGCATTGCAGCATTCATGTTGGAGGTGATCTCATCCACGATATAGATTATCGTGAGAACCACCATTGCAAATCCGATGTAGTGGAGTGGCTTTTTTCTTGCCGCCTCCGCCTGTAGCTTTGATAGTTGTCTTAGTTCTTTTTCCTTGTTTGCCATATGTTTCCCCTTCCCCCTTTTGGTGGTCTGCCACCAACTATAATTATAATATTTTTTGAAATAAACAGGAACCAATATTATTTTTTAAGTTTCTTTTAGGTTCGGGTGCCATAATCTCTTTTAGATTAAGAAATAACATGTAAAAAGACATGGATGAATAAACAAGGAGATTTTGACATGAAGAAAAGAGACATCAAAAGAATTTTATCAATAGGAATGGTTACAGTTATGTGTGCAGCAGTTACTGCCTGTGGCGAGGCAGGAGCGAGCACAGCCGGCACTACAACAACTGTTTCAGAAGACACAGCAGCTCCGACAGGAGAAGCACCGGAGGGCGGAGCAATCGACGGACAAGCACCAGATGGACAAGCGCCTGATGGACAGGCACCAGATGGCCAGGCTCCTGGCAACCCACCGGAAGGCGGAGCACCTGACGGCCAGGCACCGGGCAATCCTCCCGGAGGCGGATTCGGCGGCGGAAGCAGCAGTGCAGATATAGATTACACAGGAGCTGAGGAGATAACTTCAGCAGACACACAAAAAGATCAGACTTATGCCAGCACCACAGCAGATGAGAGCGCACTTCTTATCAGCACATCAGATGATGTGACAATCACCAATCCGACAGTCACCAAGACCGGCGACTCTGACGGTGGAGATAACTGCAACTTCTACGGGCTCAATGCAGCAGTACTTGTAAAAGACGGATCCACAACAACCATCACAGGTGGAAGTGTGACATCAGATGCTGACGGCGCCAACGGTGTCTTTTCCTACGGCGGAAACGGCGGCCAGAACGGAGCTACAGGTGACGGAACAAAGGTCATTATCTCAGATACAAAGATTACGACAACAGGCGATGGATCAGGTGGTATCATGACTACCGGCGGCGGAATCACAGAAGCGTACAACCTTACTGTTGAGACCAGCGGCAGATCATCAGCTGCCATCAGAACAGACAGAGGTGGCGGAACGGTTACCGTTGATGGCGGATCTTATACAACTAATGGACTTGGATCACCAGCAATCTACTCAACTGCAGACATTACGGTGTCTAATGCAACTCTTACATCAAACCTTTCAGAAGGCGTATGCATTGAGGGTATCAACTCAATTACACTTAATGACTGCGACATGACTGCAAACAACACCGACACAAACGGTAATGCTACATTCTACGATACAATCATGATCTATCAGTCAATGTCAGGTGATGCGGATAGCGGAACTTCTACATTTACCATGAACGGCGGAAGTCTTACCAGCAAGAACGGCCATGTCTTCCACGTTACAAATACATCGGCAGTTATCAATTTAAGTGGTGTGAATATCATCAATAAAGATGCGGATAACATCCTTCTGTCAGTTTGCGCAGATGGTTGGACAGGTGACACTAACAAGGCGACTCTCAACGCAGATGCTCAGGATCTCGAAGGCACAATCCTTGTAGGAAGTGATTCAGAGCTGACACTCAACCTCGCTAACGGTTCAAGCTTTACCGGCTCCATCGGTGGAAACATCACCAATGCCAAGGGCGATACTGTATCAACAGAGGTCGGAACAGTAGCTGTATCAATCGACAAGAACAGCATATGGACACTTACAGCAGATACTTACATCACATCTTTTGATGGTGATATATCAAGCGTAAATACAAACGGATATACTCTTTACGTCAACGGCGTAGCAATGTAAAAGACAAGCCGGTTCCATGATATGGGGCCGGCTGTTTTTATGATCCCCTGACTCCGTCCCCAGGGCTCACACTACACCTGCGAAATGGGCGTTGGCGCTTAAGGGGTGGTGTTCTTCGTTCAGCATCCTGAACTGTGATGGCGGATAGCCGGTGCTCTTTTTGAAGGCCCTGGTGAATGCTGTGCTGCTGGCAAAGCCCGCCTGATAGGAGATGTCGGTGATGGACAGCTCCGGGTTTGATAAAAGTGTTTGGGCATAGTTTATGCGCATCTGCTGAAGATACTGATAAAATGTTGCTCCGGTATAGTCGCTGAAAATCCTCTCGAAATGGTATTTGCTGAAGCCTGCGTAGGCTGCGATGCTCTCAAGGGTAAGGTCTTCGGTGAAATGCTCCGAGATATAAGCGCATACGTTGCTAAGAGGAATGCTGTTTTTAAAAGTGCCTGACTCTGCAGATAAAGCCGATCCCTGGAAAAGAGAAAGGTTCTTGCCACAGTAGGAAATGAACTGCATCAGTATTGAGTAAATCTCAATCTCGTCGTAGGGTTCAAGCCTGGTAAAGGCAATTGATGTGTCGTCATCATCAATCTGATCCAGCTGCTTTTGCAGAGCAGAACCGAAATATAACTTCATAATTTCATCAATATATTTACAGAGCCTGTCATACACATCCGTAGGACAGGTCTTTTTCTTTATATGAAGAGCAGGAGACATAAGTCTGAATGCTTTCTCAATTTCTTTTAGCGTAATGATCCCTGAAAAGTCGGCCTGAATATAGACCCTTGCACCCGGAGTCGGGGAAAAGATCTCGTGGAGAACCGCAGGGCAGATCATGAGGATATCATCTATCTCGACGTCATAGGTCTGATTTCCGCAGACAACCCTGTAGGGAGCTTCCTTGGGAATGATGATCTCGATGTCCGTGTGCCAGTGCGGAGGAAAGTCGGAATGAAGACGGTTTATGAACATACGAAGATTGGTGCCAACCTTATGATTGACCTTTTCTTTGGCACTGAAACTTAAGTCGAGCTGACTCTTCATACAGATATCCTCCTATCACGATTCTCATAGGCTAAAAATTGCCATAATTCTAAACAGAATATAAATAAAAAGCCTAAATAGTTGCCTTTTTAATGGGTATTATAGCATACAAATTGCGAAATAAATAAAAAATTATGAGCATGTTGCACATTTCAGATAGCAATTTTTGCATGGTGCATAGCAATTATTTGTGAGCATTATTTCGTGAACTCCTTTAAAGTTAAGTCATCGGGGGCAGAAATTATCTGCTAAGAAAAAATAGGAGGGTATAGTATGAGAAATAAAATAATGGCAGTTTTATTTGCATCGGTATTGTCAGTAACAACACTGGCAGGCTGTGGAAGCCAGCCTACAGCTCCGGCAGGAGGCGCTTCTGACACAGGCGCAGCACAGACTGCACAGACAGACACAGCAAAGGCAGATGCTACAACAGCAGATGCACCGGCAGCATCAGCAGGAAAACAGACGGATGGCAAGAATCTTCCTGAGCTTACAACAGAGCCTATGACAATCACTCTTTGGGACATATCCACTGAGGATCCCAACAAGTCTATCTCAGAAGGCGCAGTTGCAAGATTCATGGCTGACTATCCTAACATCACAATCAACCAGGTTCATCAGCAGAACGACAACTACAAGCAGCAGCTGGTTGTAGCAATGAGTTCAGGACAGTGTCCTAACATCTACTGCCACTGGGGCGGCGGTCCTATGGCTGAGTACTACAAGTCAGGCTTTGCAAATGACATCACAGATATGTATGCAAAGTACGATCATCCTGAGTTCGTAGATGCTGCAGTTGCACAGTCAACTTACGATGGCAAGATGCTTGCGATTCCTTTCAGCGGACTTACAGGCTGTGACATTTTCTACAACAAGACAATATTTGCCCAGCTCGGTATCGAAGTTCCTACAACCATCGATGAGCTCGAGGCAGTTTGCGAAAAGCTTAAAGAAAACGGAATCATTCCTTTCTCACTTGCAAACGCATCAAAGTGGACAGGATCTATGTACTACATGTACCTCGTAGCACGTCACTCAGGAAATGCTGAGTTCGATGCAGCCTACACACAGGAAAACGGCGGTTCATTCACAAGCCCTGCATTCATCTATGCCGGCACAAAGATCCAGGATTGGGTTAAGAAGGGATACTTCCCTGACGGCGTTAACTCCCTTTCAGCAGATGATAACCAGGACAGAGCACTCCTCTATGACGGATCTGCAGCAATGATGCTTCACGGCTCATGGCAGGTTGGCGGAATCAAAGCTGATAACGAAGAGTGGTACAACGAGAATATCGGCGTTTTCCGTTTCCCGGAAGATACAGAAGCTAAGGCAGCAGGCGTTCCTCAGAACGTTGAGATCGGAACAGCCATCGGTATGGGACTTACATTTAACTGCTTCAAAGAAGACGGATCTGTTGATCAGGATATGCTTGATGCCTGCTACGTACTTGCAACTCAGTACTTCAATGATGATACCTACAACGCAGCACAGGTTGCAGCAGGAACAGTTCCTTCAATCAAGGGCTTCAACGAGAACATCGAAGATCCTAACAACAAGTACATCATCGATGAGTTCTTCAAAGCATCAAACGTTCAGCTTTGGTACGACCAGTATCTTCCTGCATCTGTAACAGAAGTTCACAAGAACTGCATGACAGAACTCTTTGGACTTGAGAAGACTCCTGAGGAGATCGGACAGGAACAGGATGCAGCAATGCAGAAAGCTTTGGCGGAATAACACACATCCTTAAATATTTTAAACGCTGCCCACGGGGGAGATACTTTCCTGTGGGCAGTTTCCCATGAAAAGATAATTTTGACATAAATCAGGAGGATATATATGGGGAAGGGGAGTAGTAATATAGGGCTCGCAAAGGCTAAAGCCAAGAGTACAGCCCAGGCAGCGACGGTATTTCTTTTACCTGCGCTGATACTTATAGCGGTTTTCATCGTATATCCCGTCATTGATACTTTCTTGATCAGCGGATTTAAGTGGAACGGTATTTCAGCGGACAGGATATATATTGGTCTTGATAACTGGAATTCTCTCATACACGATGAGATGTTCTGGAAGTCTTTTACCCATAATCTCATCGTAATGGTTTTCTCAATCCTGTTGCAGATTCCCATTGGCATGCTTCTGGCTACATTTCTTGATGCCGGAGGCAGGAAATTCAATATCTTTAAGATCATATGGTTTTTGCCGTATCTTATGAGCTCGGTTGCCATCGCATTCCTCTTTGTATATGCGCTTGCGACCAACGGCGGACTTGTTTCCTCCCTCGCAACCATCATTCAGGGTAAAAGAACTACCGTCGACCTTCTCGGTACTGCACCAAATGCTCTTTACACCGTAATAGGGGTTATGGCGTGGCAGTTCACACCCTTTTATATGGTTTACTTTATTGCCGGCTACGGAAACATCGATACGACTATCTATGAAGCTGCGATCATCGACGGAGCAACAAGGGGACAGTACATCCGTCACATCGCGATTCCTCTTCTTGGCCCTATCTTCAAGACTGCCTGCACAATGTCACTTATCGGGTCACTTAAGTACTTTGATATGATCTGGAACATGACCCAGGGCGGACCGGCAGGCACTACAGAGCTCATGGCGACTTACATGTATAAGCTTTCCTTCCAGCAGTTCAATATGGGCTACGGCTCAACGGTTGCTGCAGGAATGTTCATACTGATCACGGCCATAGCACTTCTCTTTAATAGGGTATTCAAGGTTACGGAGGATTATTGATATGAGGGAAAAGACAATTCAGGATGATTATCGTGCATCCAAAATAAAATCAAGAATTGCATGGACCATAGCGATCATTTTTGCGGTTGTTTGGCTCGTCCTTACGCTTACGCCTTTCTTCTTCATGATAATGAACTCTTTCCGTAAGCAGTTTGACATGCTTCAGCAGGGTGTTTTTCATCTTCCGGACCCCTGGTATTTCCAGAACTATGTTGAGGTTGTTACCCATGGATTCTTTGGATATTTCCTGCGAAGCGTTATAGTGGTTGCGATTTCACTGGTGCTTATGCTTGTGATATCTGCATTTGCAGCATATCCTCTTGCAAGAATGAAGTTTAAGCTAAATGTCTTTATATATGCAACAATTGTGGCCATGATGTCGGTGCCTATGCATGTGACTTTGATACCTATCTTCAAGCTCACAACAGCTGTGGGCCTCTATGACAAACTCTGGTCACTGATCGGGCCTTACGTTGCATTTGCACTTCCGATGTCTGTCTTTATCCTGACAGCATTTATGAAAACAATCCCAAAGGAGATCGAGGAATCTGCAGAAATTGATGGTTGCAATCGCTTCCAGAATTTCTTTAAAATGATATTACCACTGTCCAAATCGGGATTATCAACACTGGCAATTTATAACGGCGTTTCAATGTGGAATGAGTTTGCATTTGCTAACACATTTCTCCTATCGCCGGAAAATAAGACTCTCCCTCTGGCACTTGGACAGTTCAAGGGTGAGCACTCACTTAACATACCTATCAACATGGCAGTTCTGACACTCTCAGTCCTTCCCATGATCATTTTGTTTATCGTTTTCCAGGATAAGCTGGTCAAAGGAATGATGGCAGGAGCAGTTAAGGGCTGAGCAAAAACTAATCGAGAAGAAAGAGGTCTTTTATGGTAATTTATGTTGATGCTAATGCAAAGCATGACGGCAACGGAAGTAAGAGTCTGCCCTTTAAGAGAATAAATGAGGCAGCAGCTGTTGCTAAGGCGGGCGATGAAGTCCTGGTTGCACCCGGAACTTACAGAGAATATGTAAATCCCGTAAATGCAGGAAGAGAAGATGCGCGCATTGTTTATAGGAGTCAGGAACCACTGGGCGCTGTTATCACAGGCGCAGAGAAGGTCACGGGCTGGACAAATTATAAGGGAGACGTTTGGACGGCAAGAGTTAAGAACGGTATTTTTGGCGGATACAATCCATACACAACTCTTGTTTACGGCGACTGGTATTTCGCAACTCCCAACAAGCACACAGGCTGTGTGTGGATAAATGACCGCGCTCTCTACGAGGCACTCAGCATTGAGGAGTGCGTGGCAGCAGAGGTTTATGACTGCTCCTGGGATCCGGAGAACTCCAAATGGAAATGGTATGCCGAGCAGGACAAGGAGAAGGATGAAACCGTATTCTACGCAAACTTTGGCGGCGCAGATCCGAACAAGGAAAACGTTGAGATCACCGTAAGGCGCGAGTGCTTTATGCCTGAAAAAGAGGGCGTTGGATATATTACAGTAACAGGCTTTAATATCAACAAAGCAGCAACTACCTGGGCTCCGCCTGCAGCTTATCAGGACGGAATGATCAGTCCTCACTGGAGCAAGGGCTGGATCATCGAGGACTGTGAGATCTGGGGAAGCAAGTGCGCAGGAATCTGTGTCGGACGCTACTACGATCCCGAGAACAGCAATTTCTATACAACCAAGCACGTTAAGAGTCCTACCCAGATGGAGAGGGATTCGGTCTGCCGTGGTCAGTACTATGGTTGGTTAAAAGAGAAGATTGGCGGACATATAATTCGCAGAAACAATATCCATCACTGTGAGCAGGGCGGAATCATCGGCCGTATGGGCGGTGTTTTCAGCATCATCGAGGACAACCATATCCATCACATCAACAACATGATGGAGCTGGGCGGCGCTGAGATCGCAGGTATCAAGATGCATGCAGCCATTGACGTTGTGATGAGACGAAACCACATCCACCACTGCACCATGGGAATCTGGTGCGACTGGGAAGCACAGGGAACAAGGATCACTCAGAACCTCCTTCATGACAATGAGCGTCCTTCATTTGCCAAGCAGCTTCAGGGCGGAATGACCTGTCAGGATATCTTCGTTGAGGTCAGCCACGGACCGACACTTATTGATAACAACATTCTCCTGTCCGATGTTTCACTCCGCATCGCAACTCAGGGCGTAGCTATGGTGCATAACCTCTGCGCAGGCTCATTTACCATGGTGGGAGAGGGAACAACCTGGAGATACACACCATACCATATGCCTCACAGAACAGAGGTTATGGGCTTTATGACAATACTTCACGGAGACGACCGAATCTACAACAATATCTTCATTCAGAAATGGCCTTCTGAGGATCTGGTTCTTGAGAACGACTCTGACCCGAGCCAGAAGCAGATTGAGAACAGAAAGGTCGGAACCTACTGTTTTGACGAGTATCCTACCTATGATGAGTGGATAGAGCAGTTTGATATGGATGAAGAGCATCCGAACATGATGAAGCATGCTGAGCCCCACTTTGGACATCTTCCTGTCTGGATTGATGGAAACGCATACTTCGAGGGTGCAAAAGCCTGGAAGAATGAGAAGAACTCTTTTGCTGATGAATCAGGAAAAGTATTTGTCGACGTTGTGGAGAAGGATGGAGGTTACTTCCTGGATACAAATATCTATGAAGTGCTTAAGGGCTTCAAAGCTGACATGATCTCAACAGATACTCTGGGTGAAGCTTTTGAGCCTTCACAGAAGTTCGAGAATCCTGATGGAACACCGATCACCTTTGATGTGGATTATCTTGGTGAACACAGGGGAACAGAAGTAATTCCCGGACCATTTGCAACTGCAGACGGAGCTTCAGAGAAGCTATACTAAATTGAACATGCTTATGTTATATCCCGCCCGGTCATTTCGACCGGGCGTTTTTGAGCCCTAGGGACGGAGTCAGGGGCTCATTTTTGACCCCTAGGGACGGAGGTAAAGGCGCAGCATAAAGAAACTCCCCTAGTGACTCACACATGCTATAATAGTTCCCAGAGGAGAAAATTGTATTATGAAGATAAAATGTGATTACTGCGGAAATACATACGAGGATACTCTGCACCAGTGTCCTGACTGCGGAGCTCCCAACCCTTCCCACAAAAACGAGAAGGGTCCCAAGACCATTGAAGAACTGCAGCAGTGGTACAAGTACAGAAATCTCCCGGCCCCTGAAGTGACACGATTTTTCATCGGCGTCGACTACAAGGAGCCAAGAGCTTTTGGTATCTATAAAGATGACAACGGAGATTTTATTGTCTACAAGAACAAAGGTGATGGCTCAAGAGCTGTTCGCTATCAGGGCAAGGATGAAGAATATGCTGTAAATGAGCTCTACCAGCGCCTTAAGGATGAGATCGTTCATCAGAAGGCGAACAATAAAGGTGGAGGTGTAACTCGCTCCGGTGGCGGAGGTGGTTTCGGATCAGGAGGGAGATCCGGTTCCGGCGGCGGTTTATTTAATGGTATAAGAAGTCTCTTTTACATAGTAGTCGTCATCATAATGATAAGTGTCTTTGTCAGCAGTCTTCGCGAAAACAGGCACAGAGGCTATTACAGATACGACAATGATGTCTACTACTACATAAGTGATGACTGGTACGTCTATGATGATGGCTGGCGGGAAGTCAGCAGTACTGCTCCCGGCCCTGCAACAATATCGGAGAACTATGATGAATACTATGTTTCAGATACCTGGGATTCATCAATGGGCACAACTGACTGGGATGAATCATCCTACTACGACAGATATCATTCATCCAGCGATGATAATGACTCAGACTACGATTGGGGCAGCGATGACAGCTGGGATTCCGGTGGAACTGACTGGGATTCTGACTGGTAATTCTTTTTTCACGGAGGGGACGACATGTCCGAGAAATACAGCCTTATCTTTCCTGACCAGAAACTTGAATATAAGAAACTCAGCGACCTCACTGTCCATGACATCGGCATGGACAGTGTTCTTATAAAGCTCTCTAAGGAAAAGAATGAGCAGACCTATATTACCAATGTCATGAAGCTCGTGACTGCCGATGCCCACAACGCGCAGTACAGGAGCGATGTCTTTGACGACATTTACAGAAACAAGGCCATGCGGGAAGAACTCTTAGAGCTTTTGGACCGCGTCAATTTCCTGAAAGAGTACGGCAGCTACAAGCATGACGGCGACCATGAACCCGGAGTCTGGGACCTGGTCCACAGGCTTGAGGAAATCCGCGACTATATAGACAGCATCGAGGCGATCCAGAAGTGCCTTGATGGCGCTGACCTTCATTCTGAGGGGCTTCTTGGGCTTAAGAAGTATGTAAACGACCTCTATGAGGACAACGGCTTCGAGGGCCTGAAAAAAGACATTGCAGAGCTCAAGGCAGATACCAACAATCTTAAGAGTGTAACAGTCGGCATCAACCTAAATGAACGCTTTGAAGCCAGCGGAATAGGCCTTATTTCCGTCAACAGCAGGCCATTCTCCAAGTCCACCATGGTCAAGCACTTTGTAGACAAGGTTTCGGCAAAAGACAATGTTCAGGCCTCCACTGACTGGGACGATAATTACAGATTTGATGAGATTCAGGCCAAGGCCCCACTGGGTACAGGTGCAGACTTTATTCCTCCTGTATTCAGCCCGCTTGCCATGATGAGCATGATGAAGGTGTCGGAAGCGGATGATACTACAAAGTCCGTCACCAACTACATGGATAAGATAACAGACAGGATGCTGAGCCAGACGGTCAAGCACCTTAGAACTGTTCTCAATAAATACACTATGGTCACCGTGACCGATATAACCGACCTGATGCCGGAGTTTATCTATTACATCAGGTGGGCTGAATATGTTGAAAGCATGACAGGGAAGGGAGCTGTCTTTTGCAAACCATGTGTCATTGAAGCCGGCAGCAGCGAAAAGTCCATGGATGCGCAGGGAATTTACAACATCAAACTCCTGACTGAGCATGCCGGCGAAACAGCTGCAGACATAGTTAAGAACAACCTTGATTTTACAGATGAGCACACGCTTTATATCCTGACCGGCGCCAACATGGGCGGTAAGACTACGATAACCCAGACCGTGGGACAGCTCTTTTTCATGGCACAGGGCGGAATCTATGTGCCCGGAACCAAATTTGAATATGTGCCTGTGGATGCAATTTACACGCACTTCCCGGCGGATGAGGACAAGACCATGGACCTCGGGCGCCTTGGCGAGGAGTGCAAGCGCTTTAAGGAGCTATACGAACCGGCTACGGGAAAGAGTCTTTTGCTGCTAAATGAAACTTTCTCAACCACTTCGTTTGAAGAGGGGTACTTCATTGCCAGGGACTGCTCCAAGGCAATCCTTAAAAAGGGCATCAGGACCATTTACAACACTCACATGCATAAGCTCGCCATCGAGATTGATGAGATCAACGATGACGCAGTTACTGCCAAGGCAGCATCCCTTGTGGTAAAGGCTGATGAGGGACGACGCCTTTATGAGGTAGAGGTCGGTCCGCCAAAGGGTCTTTCTTATGCAAAAGACATTGCGGAAAAATACGGAGTGACTTATGATATGTTATGTGAAAATTGAGAAAGAGAGGAAACTTTAATTGAAAACACTTGCAATAATTCTGTTTGTGGCAATGTATGTAGGGCTGATCACATTCCCCAAAAGGCGTGCGATCATAGCGCTAGCCGTTGCTGCAATATATATAATTACGGGGATACTTCCGTACAACACGGTATTTTCCGTTGTTGACTGGAACGTCCTACTGATGATTTTCGGTACTTTGCTACTTGTTGATTATTTCATCGATTCCAAGATGCCGAACCTGATCGCGGATCACCTATTGGATCTGGCACCCAACGTTATGTGGGTTACGATCTTCATGTCACTGTTCTCAGGTATCATTTCAGCATTTATCGACAACGTGGCTACACTCCTTATGGTTGCGCCCGTTGGACTTGCGGTTTGTAAAAAGCTTAAGATCAATCCGGTTCCTATGATCATTTCAATCGCAGTATCATCCAACCTTCAGGGAGCTGCAACACTGGTCGGTGATACTACATCAATCATGCTCGGCGCTTATGCCAAGATGGACTTCAACGATTTCTTCTGGATGAACGGAAGACCGGGTATCTTCTTTGCAGTTGAGCTTGGAGCTCTTTTAACCGTTCCGATCATGATGATCCTCTTTAGAAAAGACAAAGAGCCTGTATCTGCAGAAGAGAAGACAAAGGTTACAGATTATGTTCCTACCATCATGATGGTGGCACACGTAGTTCTCCTCATGGCTGCTTCATTCATTCCTGAGAAGCCTGAGATCACAAACGGTCTTATCTGTCTTGGATGTTCAATCGTAGGTATGGTTTGGGAGTACTTTAAGGATCACGATGCTGATCGAATCGTGAGAGTTGTCAAGAATCTTGATTATGACACTGTGCTTCTTCTTACAGGTCTTTTCATGGTAATCGGTGGAGTTACAAACGTTGGACTTGTTGACGATCTTGCAAACTTTATCGTTAAGGCAGGCGGAAACAATCTGTTCCTGCTGTTCACAATAGTAGTTTGGGGATCAGTTCTTATCTCTGCATTTATTGATAACATTCCTTACGTTGCTACCATGCTTCCTGTTCTTCAGGGAGTTACTGCATCCCTCGGAATTGCACCTTATCTTCTGTATTTCGGACTGCTATGCGGAGCAACACTTGGCGGAAACATCACTCCTGTAGGCGCAAGCTGCAACATCGCAGGCGTTGGAATGCTAAGAAAAGAGGGACACGAGGTTTCCTTCTGGGACTTTGCAAGGATTGGAATTCCATTTACCCTGGCAGCAGTTATCGGAGCGTATGTTTTCCTTTGGGTTTTGTGGAGATAATGGTATAATCGATTTTAATATTTTGAATATAAAGAGGAGCTTTAGTTATGGCAGAAGTATATAACCATCACGCAATTGAAAAGAAGTGGCAGAAATACTGGGAGGAGAATCAGACCTTTAAGACAGATGTCTGGGATTTTTCAAAGCCCAAGTATTATGCACTTGATATGTTTCCATATCCTTCAGGAGTAGGTCTTCACGCAGGTCATCCGGAAGGATACACAGCTACAGATATCATGTCACGTATGAAGCGTATGCAAGGATATAACGTTCTTCATCCCATGGGATACGACTCCTTCGGACTTCCTGCTGAGCAGTATGCTGTAACAACAGGTAATCATCCTGCAGGATTTACAGAGAAGAATATTCAGACCTTCAGTAAGCAGCTCAAAGAGCTCGGATTTGACTACGACTGGTCCAAGATGATCGCAACCAGTGATCCCAAGTTCTACAAGTGGACACAGTGGATCTTCAAAAAGCTCTACGAAGCAGGTTATGCTAAGCACATCGACATGCCTGTTAACTGGTGTGAGGAGCTTGGTACAGTTCTTTCAAATGATGAGGTTATTGACGGTAAGTCAGAGCGTGGCGGATACCCTGTTGTAAAGAAGATGATGAAGCAGTGGGTAATCGACCAGCAGGCATTTGCTGAGGAGCTTCTTGACGGCCTCAACGAGATCGACTGGCCTGAGTCAACAAAAGAGATCCAGAGAAACTGGATCGGTAAGTCAACCGGTGTAGAGGTTGATTTCAAGATTGTCGGCGGCGGAGAGTTCTCAATCTTCACCACATGTATCGAGACAATTTACGGTATCACATTCATGGTTCTTGCTCCCGACGGAGAGATTGTTAAGGGACTTATGGACCGCGTTGAGAATCCTGAAGAAGTTCAGGCATACATTGACGAGACACTCAAGAAGAACGACCTTGATCGTACAGATCTTAACAAGACCAAGTCAGGATGTCCTCTTAAGGGACTTTATGCTATCAACCCTGTAAACGGCAAGGAAGTTCCACTCTTTATCGGTGATTTCGTTCTTGCAAGCTACGGTACAGGTGCTGTTATGGCTGTACCTGCTCACGATCAGAGAGACTTTGAGTATGCAGAAGTTCATAAGCTTCCGCTTATCCAGGTAATCAACAATGCAGAGGGAACAGTTGATATTTCCGCACATGCATTTGAGAAGCAGGATTATCTCGGCAAGGGCTGCATCCTTATGAACTCTGAGGAGTTTGACGGCCTTACAGTAGAAGAGGCCAAGAAGGCTATTACCAAGAAGCTCGTAGATATGGGCGTTGCAAGAGAGAAGGTCAACTACCACTTCCGTGAGTGGATCTTCGCAAGACAACGTTACTGGGGCGAGCCTGTTCCATGTGTATACAAAGAGGACGGAAGCATCGTATTCCTCGATGATTCAGAGCTTCCTGTCATCCTTCCTGAGCTTGAAGATTACAAGGGCAAGAACGGTAAGGCTCCTCTTGAGAATGCAACAGAGTGGAAGGCCTATGACAAGAACGGACTTAAGGGCACAAGAGAGACATCAACAATGCCCGGTAGTGCAGGTTCTTCATGGTACTTCTTAAGATATATCGATCCGGATAACGATAAAGAGTTTGCTAATCAGGAGCTTCTTAAGCACTGGATGCCGGTTGACCTTTACATCGGCGGACCTGAGCATGCTGTAGGACACCTTATGTACTCACGTATCTGGAATAGATTCCTTTATCATAAGGGTCTTTCTCCTGTAAAAGAGCCTTTCAAGAAGCTCGTACATCAGGGAATGATCCTTGGCGAAAACGGAATCAAGATGGGTAAGAGATTCCCTGAGTTCGTTGTTAATCCAAGTGATATTGTTGAAGAGTACGGCGCTGACACACTTCGTCTCTACGAGATGTTCATGGGACCTCTTGAGGTTTCAAAACCCTGGAACTCAGCAGCAGTTACCGGCGCAAGAAAGTTCATAGGCCGTGTATATACATTCTTTACAGAGCCTTCTAATATTACTGAGCAGTCAGGCGGAAACCTCGAGAAGGTATATCACCAGACTGTTAAGAAGGTTTCAGGTGATTTTGAGGAACTTGGCTTCAACACAGCCATCGCCCAGATGATGATCTTCGTAAACGCAGTTTACAAGGAAGGCAAGTGCCCAAGAGAGTATGCTGAGAACTTCATCAAGATGTTCTCCTGCATCTGCCCTCACGTAGGTGAGGAGATCTGGCAGCTCCTTGGCCACGATAACACCATCGCATTTGAGCCATGGCCAACCTATGATGAGTCCAAGTGCGTTGAGGATACTGTTGAGATCGCAGTTCAGATCAACGGTAAGGTTAAAGAGAAGCTCTCCATCGGCAAGGAAGATCCTAAGGACGAAGTTATCGCCAAGGGTAAAGAGCTTATTGCTGATAAGCTTGAAGGCAAGACTATTGTTAAAGAGATTTATGTTCCCGGCAGGATTGTTAACATTGTTGTAAAGTGAGCCATGCAGCGAAATAAAAAAGGCCTCCACTCGTGCTTGCACGATGTGGAGGATTTTTTTGTTTCGGTATACGGCGAATGCCGTCAAGCGACACTAGAAGTGCAGAAATCTGTGATTTCGTTGCACTTCTGCGCACAGAGTGGGAATCGCCAGGGCGATTTCGAGCAGGCATGGCGGGGTAGAGGGATTCGCCATGCGATTTCGAGCGAGCATGGTCTCTATTGACTTATCGTGTAGACCAAAGTCATGCTCTTGTGCAAATATTTGATTTGGCATGACTTTGGAACCATGGAAAGTCATGCTCTTCTAAAAAATCTTGATATAGCATGACTATGTTATCATGCGCAACAAGAAAAAATGCTATTGGCATGACTTTCACTACAAATATATTCATGCCGAATAGGCGAATTGGTGCATCCGCATGACAAGCCCTAAAGTGCATGTCATGCCAGTTGATATTTTCCTCTATTGGCATGACTTTTGCTAACGCTTTTGAGTAAATTCATAAACAGTGCTGCGCTATTCAATATACAAGCTTGATCAAGTGCTTTATATGAGCGATATTACGTAAAATTCTTAAGATATACCCTCTTAAAATTAATAATTCTTCATAAATTCTTAAAGACTAATCAGTCTAAATTATGCTAATATCATCATCAGTCTGATACGGATTGTGAAGTATAATCTGAATGTTGATCAGTTATATACCGGTAGTGGCGTTCTGCCATCATCACATCAAATCTCACTGTATTCATTACTAAATCTATCAGTTTTATTACACGAGAATTATCCAGATGACCGGTTCCACCAATTTTTAAGAAATGTCATTGTTAATTGTAGATTATACCAGTGACAAAAAATATCAGAGTAAAGGAAAGTAAAAAGTACAGAAAGTTAAAGGAATAACTATGGAAGACAATAAGAGAGAACTGGAAAAGCAGCTTATTCTGCTGAAGAAACTAAAAAAGCGCTCAGATGAGAATTTGAAAAAACTGAAGAATGCGCCTGAAGAATGTATTCGGACATCCTCAAGAGGAAACTTTCATCAGTATTATCGCAAAGATGAAAATTCGGGAAAGCGTATCTACGTGAATAAGAAGAAGTTTGATGAAATCCGTCCTATCATCCAAAAGGAGTATGAGCTGAAGGTTAATAAAGTGATTAACGAGCAGATTAGCATATTGGAGAAATATATAATTCATAGCAATATTAATGCAATCACAGATATTTACAAAGAAACCAGTAATGCAAAGAAAGCTATGATAACTCCTATAATCTCAACCGACGAGGATTATATCAAAAAATGGCTGGCATCCATGCCACCATGTCAGAATCCATATCCACCAAAGAGATCATTTGAAACCATGAATAAAGAGATATCTAAGAGTAAGAGTGAAAAGATAATAGCTGATACTATGTTTAATATGAAAATTCCGTATATATATGAGCCGCGTTTGGATTTAGACAACCGTATTACCAAGTATCCTGATTTCGTGGCTCTAAATATCAAGAAAAGAAAGACCATATATTGGGAGCATTTAGGCAGGCTTGGAGATGCGGATTATTGCCTGGATAATTTTAACAAGTTAATGATATACGAACAGAACGGAATTGTTCTTGGCGATAATCTGATCATAACCATGGAATCCAATGATATAGATCTGGATATTCACAGTGTATATGAGAATATCAACAGATACCTAATGTAGCCCACCCATCCCCAAAAAAGCATTTGCAAATATACAAAGATGTGATACAATTAGATTGCGCGAAATACAAAACAATTCAGCTTGCACAAGCTTTAAATCAAGAATAAAAGCCCGGGATAACAGGCCTAAAAAATATGGAGGCAAAGTATGAGCACATTAGTAACATTTTTCAGTGCTGAAGGCACAACAAAAGCAGTAGCAGAGGGATTTGCAAAGAAGATCGGAGCTGATTGTTTCGAGATCGTTCCGACAGAGCTTTACACAAAGGCAGATATTAACTACCTCAATCCACTTTCAAGATGTAACAAGGAACAGGTTGGTAAAAAAGATGTTCCTGTTAAGGGAAAGGTTGAGGATTTCGATAAGTATGACGTTATCTACATTGGTTTCCCTATCTGGTATGCAGCAGCGCCAAGAGTAATTTACACATTCTGCAAGGATTATAATTGGGAAGGCAAGAAGGTTTACGCCTTCGCAACTTCCGGCGGAAGCGGAATCGGTAAGACAGCCGAGAAACTCGGAGAGTATATCAAGGGCGCTGCGGTATTGGATGCCAAGCTTGTACATAACGCAGATGAAGTAGCAAATTGGTAAAAGAGATATTAACACAATAAACATTAAGGAGGAAAGATAATGATCTACGATTACACACTTAAGACAGGAAAGGGAGAGGAACTTTACCAAGTTCATCATTGACCGCGAAGGAAACGTGGTTGCAAGATTTGAGCCAACAGCCGACGTAGTTGACGTTGAGGCTTGCATCAGCTCACTTCTTTAATATTTTAAATAATTATACAATTTCCTTCACAAGCATTCTTGACTAACACGCTTTAAAGCGTTACAGTATTAAATAGAATGTTTGTTGGAGGGAAAATCTTATGATTATCAAAGCACTGTTACTGGTGGTATTCTTTGCAGTAATGCTTACAATCGGCTTCATCTGCAGGAAGAATTCCACTGATGTCAATGGTTTCGTTTTGGGTGGAAGATCTGTTGGCCCCTGGGTTACAGCTTTTGCTTACGGAACATCTTACTTTTCGGCAGTTATTTTCGTTGGTTACGCCGGTCAGTTTGGCTGGAAATACGGAATAGCATCTACCTGGGTCGGAATCGGAAATGCCCTTATCGGATCACTCCTTGCATGGGTAATTCTTGGACGTAGAACCAGGATCATGACACAGCATCTTAATTCCGCAACAATGCCTCAGTTCTTTGCGGCAAGATTTGGCGGAAGATCTCTTAAGATTGCAGCTTCAATCATCACTTTCATATTCCTGATACCATACACAGCATCATTGTATAACGGTCTTTCAAGACTTTTTGGTATGGCATTTAATATCGATTATTCTATCTGCGTTATTGTTATGGCAGTACTCACCGGTATTTACGTTATCGCCGGCGGATACATGGCTACAGCCATCAACGATTTCATTCAGGGTATCATCATGCTGATCGGTATCTGTGCAGTTATTTTATCTGTACTTAACAGTCAGGGCGGATTCCTTGCAGCTCTCGACGGCCTTGCAAGAATAAGCGATGAGAGTGTTTCAACAACACCTGGCATCTTCGCATCTTTCTTTGGACCCGATCCTCTTAACCTTGTGGGCGTAGTACTTCTTACATCCCTGGGTACATGGGGACTTCCTCAGATGGTTCAGAAGTTCTATGCGATAAAGAGTGAGAGAGCAATTTCCAAGGGAACAATCGTATCTACATTCTTTGCTTTTGTAGTTGCCGGCGGATGCTACTTCCTTGGCGGCTTTGGAAGGCTCTTTTCCGATAAGGTTGATATCGCTAATGGCGGATACGACTCAATCATTCCTACAATGCTCTCAGGCATGCCTGATATCCTTATAGCTGTTGTGGTTGTGCTGGTACTTTCAGCTTCAATGTCCACACTTTCATCACTGGTTCTTACCAGCAGTTCAACTCTGACTTTGGACCTTTTGAAGGGCCATGTTTACAAGGAGATGGATGAAAAGAGACAGCTCCTTATCATGAGGGCTCTCATAATTGTATTCGTTGCCATCTCTGTTGTTATCGCAATCATTCAGTACAAGCAGAACGTGACCTTCATCGCTCAGCTCATGGGTGTTTCATGGGGAGCTCTGGCAGGTGCATTCCTGGCTCCGTTCCTCTATGGACTGTACTGGAGGGGCACAACCAAGGTTGCTGTATGGGTTAACTTTGTATTCTCTACAGTTGTAATGCTTGCAAATATGGCATTTAGAAGCAGCTTCCCTAAGCTTCTTCAGTCACCGATCAACGCCGGAGCATTCTGCATGCTGGCAGGACTTGTTATTGTTCCTGTGATATCTCTTTTCACAAAGAGACCGGATGCTGCACTTGTGGATGGTGCCTTCGCCTGCTACAACAAGGAGGTCATGGTTCACCAGAGCACATCCCTTTCAGACGAAGAGGAGTAATTATAAAGACTATACGCGCGCCCCGGGGAGACCTGGGGCGATTTTAAATTAAGACATGATTGGAGCGATTAACCGATATGGTCATTGATATTCATACACATACATTTCCGGATAAGATTGCTGCCGGAGCAATAGACGCGCTGAGCAGGGAAGCACACATTAAGGCACATACGGATGGGACAGTTAGTGGGATTCTGGCCTCTATGGAGGAAGCTGACATAGATGTCTCGGTGGTTGTTCCTGTTGCGACAGCTCCGTCGCAAGTTGTGAAGGTCAACGATTCATCGCTGAGAAATAATGAAAAATACTTTGATGAGAATAATGACAGTGATGTATCTGGAAGGAGAAGAGTTCTTTCGTTTGGCTGCATCCATCCTGAGTTTTCTGATTATCGGACGGAGCTAAGAAGAATAGCAGAACATGGGATTAAGGGAATCAAGCTCCATCCTGTCTATCAAAAATGTGACATAGATGACGTAAAGTTCCTTAGAATAATTGATTGCGCAGCGGAGAACGGACTTATTGTTCTGACACATGCTGGCATTGATATCGGATTTCCGGGTGTAGTTCATTGCTCACCAAAGATGTGCAGAAATGTTTGGAATGAGATTGAAGGTAATAGCCATAATCTGATCCTGCCGGGAGAAGGTGACAAGAAGGATAGTGGTTTTAAGTTTATACTTGCTCATATGGGTGGCTGGACAAACTGGGATGAGGTTCCGGAGCTTCTTGCTGATACAGGGGTGTACCTGGATACTTCGTTTTCATCTGATTACATTGAGCCTAATGGCGATGGCTACTGGGACGATAAGGACACTAGAATGCTAGATTCTAATGGTTACATGAAGATCATCCGCGCCTTTGGCCCGGAACGTATGCTCTTTGGCTCCGACAGTCCCTGGACTAAACAGAAAGAGAGCAGGCGGTTTATTGAAAAATTGCCTTTATCAGAGAAAGAGCAAAAGCTCATCCTTGGAGAAAATGCAGCCAAGCTTTTGGAAATATGAATCAATCAAATAAAAGGAGTCAATGGGGAGTCAATGGGGACGGTTCTTTTTGACTCTTTTTTGTTGCCTAGTCCTTTAAGACGGCTGTATACATGCAAAACCTATGTGCATACCGTAAGCGGAAATCACTGCATCATGCAAAGCTACTGTATATGAACGAAAAGTTTGTATTTACAGTCAGAGAGAGCACAAGATTCAGTGAGATGCTACTGTATGGAAATAGATTTGCAATAGATACTGTTGAAAAAGTTGCTAAAAAGCTCTTACATATGGATATGGTATGGTTTAACAAGGAAAATCTTACTGTATAGAAAGTAAAAACATGCATATACAGTAGGTACTTGCGTAGATAGTAAAAAACGCTACTGTGCCAGGATAAAAATAACTTCTATACAGTAGATCAGACGAGAATTGTCCTATGACTCCGCCTAGGGACCCCAAAATGAGCCGCTGACTCCGTCCCCAGGGCTCAAAAAATGAGCCACTGACTCCGTCCCCGGGGCTCAAAAAGTGGTATAATGGTGGCTGTAGTTTTTTTAGAGGAGAAATGTTATGAAAAGACGAATACTTACGATAATTACAGCCACTGCGCTGATTACAGCATCATTGTCGGCATGCGGGAAGACTAATGAGAACGCGGGAACAGAGAGCGCCAGCGTTGAGGCAGCAGAGACGGATGCAAGTAGCGAAGAAGGCGCAAGTGAAGGGACTGCCGAAGGTACAGGAGATGAAGATGCCAAAACAGACGAAAAGCCCATCACCATCGTAACCCACCCGGTATCCTGCGAGGTTTCAGGAAAAGAGGTTTCTACCGGAAGCTACCCGGAGATTGCGATGACTCCAGAGTTTTCCGGCCAGTACTTAAACCTGTATTCTGAAATATATAACCTTAACGCCTTTTGGAAAGACAGCGTTGAGTACAGCGTTAACGAGTACGCTTTCTATCAGATGGACAGCGAGACACCTATCGATTATCCCTATTCATCTGAGATATCTGCTGATGTAGTAAGGGCAGACGATGCTCTGTTCACCGTTCTTGTAAGCTACTACGACTACTCAGGCGGAGCACATCCAAGTCACAGCACTGAATCAGTCAATATTGATCCGGCAACAGGCAAAACCATGGAGTTCGCAGAGGTTTTAAACGACACAGCCAAAGCAGCCAAGGCAATCCATGACGAGCTCTACGCCTCATACCCTGAACTAAAAGATGAATTTGATTCCTTTACCTTCCTTGATGAGGGTCAGACAATTAACGATTATTACGAGGCCAAGATCAATAATAACCTCTACACCTGGAATATCACCACAGAAGGACTTCACATAGTATTCTCGCCCTATGAGATGGCTTCCTACGCTGCAGGATATCAGGAAATCCTTCTAACCTATGATAAGTATCCTGACCTTATCAAGGAAGAGTACATCCCCACATCTGACCTGGAAAAAGAGACAATGGTCGGAGCAAGAGAGATGGAAAAAGAGATGATACAGCCCTCAAGTCCCAACTATGTAGAGGACGAAAACGGCGAGTTCCACCTGGTAAATAGCGAGGGTATCAAGGTTGCAAACAAGAGCTGGAAAGCCTTCACAGAGGACGGAAGAGGCCCCGATGACGGAGAGCACATTACCCTGACGAAGACCAATGAGGAAAAGACAGACTGGCTTGATACCGAGGCCTGGGCAGACCAGCACGGGTTCGAGGTTGCAAAGCTCCCTTATTCCGATGATGACTACACCTACGTTGGTGAAATGCCAATGGACTACGCATACATGTACAACCGACTGGATATTTACGACCACTCAGGAGACACACTTCTCTACAGCCTTGATCTGTACGATCTCTGCAACGGACCTGATGAGGAGACAGGCACTTACTCAAGGACAACCCAGTACATCAGGTGGGCCAAGATCTACGACGGAACACTTTATGTTTCAATTGGCCACAACGGCTATTCTTCCGAGGAGCCAAACAGCAGCTACATGGTAGCAATTGCTCCCGACACCGGATACGTTCTCTGGAGAAGTGAACCTCTTGTTGCCAACAGCAACAACTTCCTTCTGGTAAAAGACACTATCATCTGCGGATACGGATTCACAGCCGAGCCTGACTTCATCTATCTTCTTGACAGATTTACAGGTCAGATCATGGAAAAGATCCCTGTAAGGAGCGCGGCATACCAGTTTAATGCAGTAGGCGACACCCTTTACGTAGCGACCTATAACACGGCTTACGAATTTGAAATAACAACTAAATAACCATAAAAAGTTATTGTTTTTTAATACATTTATCCCGCTGAATATCGTACAATTTTATTATGGAATATTATGCAGAAATATGTCCTGTCAACGAATAACGGAGATGATAGCGTGGGATATTGGATAGCTGTAGTAGATGATGATGCATTGTTGCTTAGAAGCGCAAAAGACCTGCTTGAAGGGTATGCTATGCGCGTTAGCCCTTTGCGCTCAGGTGCTGCGCTTTTAAAATTCATGGAGACAAATACACCGGACCTGGTAGTCCTGGATATTCTCATGCCCGATATGGATGGATTTGAAACATTCCATGCCCTTAGGGCTCTTGAGGAGAAACTGGGAAGACATACCACTCCGGTTATTTTTTTGTCCGGCGAAAACGATACGGCGGCAGAAAGAAGAGGCCTTAGAGACGGCGCTTCAGATTTTGTAAGAAAGCCGATTGATAAAGATATTTTTATAAGCCGTATTTTCAATACTATCAAAAGTCATAAAACCATTGAGCTCCTGACTGAAAA
Organism: Butyrivibrio sp. NC2007; assembly: GCF_000421405.1. GTDB lineage: Bacteria > Bacillota > Clostridia > Lachnospirales > Lachnospiraceae > Butyrivibrio. The sequence continues at coordinate 24,791 of NZ_ATWY01000009.1, read as the reverse complement.
GGCTACTCTCGATAAGCTTACCGGTTTTATGAATAAGGCCAGCGGAATTGAGAAAATAACAGAGATATGTCAGGATCACACCGGGGCAATGCTGCTCTTTGACCTGGATAATTTCAAGCTGGTCAATGATATCTACGGTCACGATATGGGAGATCAGGTGCTGATCGCCTTCTCTGAGATCGTGAAGCATAACACAAGAGAAGAGGATGTAATAAGCAGGATAGGCGGCGATGAGTTTCTGGGATTTTTCGGAAACATTACTTCTGAGAATGCGGTAAAAAGTCTCACTGACAGATTAAACGATCAGATCCTGAACAGGTGCGTAAAGCTGATGGGAGAAGAGTTTGATCTGCCTATAGGTATTTCAGTAGGCGCAGCCTTTGTTCCGAAGCATACAAGAGATTATACCACTCTCTTTAAGTGCGCCGACTCCGCCATGTACAGAGCAAAGGAAAGTGGCAAGCATGGTGCCCAGATTTATGATGAGGAAATTTATGATAAGGCCTCGGACGATGAGAGCGATTTAGAGGCTGATCTTTCAAGACTTAGCCGTATCATGGAGGAACGTGGCGAAGCCGACGGTGCAATGGTCATAGGAAAAGAGACTTTCTACCAGATCTATAGATTTTCAATCCGCTTCCTCTCCAGATATAAAAAAGGTGCCGAGAAGATACTCTTTAACCTGTCGGTTGATGAAGATGAGAACTTATCAGACTTTACAAAGCAGTTCATTGAAATGCTTAAGAATAAACTCAGGAAAAGTGATGCCATAGTACAGATCAAGTCAGACCAGATTCTGGTATTCTTGCCCATTATCACCAAAGAAGAAGGCGATATGGTTGCAGGGCGCATAGAAAAAGCCTTTGCTGAGATGAATACCGGATCGGCCAAGATGGAATATATAGCTAAGCACGTTTCTTTTGAGAGTAATGAGGAATAATATGAACCGTAGTAATAACGAGAGACTTATCATTCTGCTTATATCCATTGGCTGTATCGGGCTTTCAATCGAGAGCCTTATGCTTGGGTGGGAATTCTGGGTTCCGCCACTTCTTATGGTAGGAGCTGTTTCGTTGTGGGGCATGCACATCACAGGAAACCCTGAATATAAAGTAAGGCAGGTGGCATATCTGGTCTATGTTATGCTTATGGTATTCTATCATGGCGTACATGGAACTTCTTATTATGATGTAGCCATAGTCATTGTTCTTGTTATGGTTGCGCTTTCCCTCTTAAATCATATTTACATCTTAAATCTTCTCTTTGTTGAATACTGGATCGTCCTTGGAATCCAGCTTTATCTTGCGGGAAAAGAGAAGAGCGCTCCCTTTGACACAGTAAATACCTCAAGACTGCTGCTTCATATAGCCATAGTTACTATGGTTTATTTCATCTGCATAAGATTTGTAAGAGACAGGATTGAAATGATAAATGAAGGAGAAGAAAAAGAAGCCCGAATAGAAGCAGTAGATGCCGATATGGAGGACTTTCTTTCGAATATCTCCCATGAGCTGAGAACTCCTGTAAACGTTGTGCTTGGCATGAGTGAGATGCAGATTAAAAAAGATCTCGGCAAAGAGGCGTACTCCATCAAACAGGCCGGAAACAGGCTTGCCTATCAGATTGAAGATATTCAGGATTACACAGAGTGTAAGCGTGAAAATATGATTCTCGAAGAGGATGTATACACCTGTACATCGCTTATAAATGATATAGTCGTAGAATACAGAATGCTGGAAAACGACAAAAATCTGGATCTGATAGTTGACCTTGATCCAAGAGTACCTTTAAAGATGCAGGGAGATTCCAAAAAGCTTCATAAGATATTCAGGCACCTTTTGGAGAATGCAGTTAAGTTCACCAGAAGGGGTGGCATCTATGTAAGAGTATATGCAGAGAAAACTGACTATGGCGTTAATCTTTGCATAGAAGTGACTGATACCGGTATTGGTATCGATCGCAAATCCATTGCAATGGTTTCCGAAAGCATGTATCAGGTTAATAAAAAGAGAAATCGTAACACCGGAGGAATAGGACTGGGTCTGTACATTGTATATGGTTTTGCCCACAGTATGGGCGGTTTTGTTAAGATTGAGAGTACACCGAAAAGCGGAACCACAGTCAGAGTAACAATCCCTCAGAAAGTAATAGATCAGACTCCCGGTTTGTCCATTTCAGAAAATTATTCGGGAGATATTATTTTCCATTCACGTTCGGATAAGTTTAAAGTGCCTAAGGTGCGCGATTTCATAAAGGCTATGGCTACCAATCTCGCAACCGGATTGAAGGTATCTCTTTATTCTGCTGAAACAGTAAAAGAAATTGAACACATAAGAGAGAAGAGCGAAATATCGGCCATCTTTATGGGTGAGCAGGAGTATCAGGATAACACGGGATACTTTGAAGAGCTGAGCAAAAACGGCGTTGTTATAGCAGTATCCTCCAATCCCGGATTTAAACCAATACCCGGAAGCCGTGTCATCGTTCTGCCCAAGCCTCTGTACGGCTATCCTGTCACCAGGGTTATAAATGAGGGCTACGAGGCAACCGGTCTTGATAGCATCGATCAGGTCACTCACCCTAACCTTAGAGGCATAAGAGCTTTGATTGTAGATGATGAGCCGATGAATCTGATTGTTGCGGAAGGAATCTTTAAAGATTTCGAGATGTACACAGATGTCGCAGGAAGCGGAAAAGAGGCTGTCGAAAAATATCGTAAACATGATTATGATGTTATCTTCATGGATCATATGATGCCTGAAATGGATGGTGTGGAAGCAATGAAACTCATCAAAGCGGCGGCAAAAGAAAGAGATAAGAAAGCAATTGTAATTGCTCTTACTGCCAACGCAGTTTCAGGAGCCAGAGAGATGTTCATGAGGGAAGGGTTTGACGGATTTATCGCAAAGCCCATGAGTATCCCGGAGTTTGAGCATGTTATGCTCAAGGTACTTGCCCAAAACGGCACAGATAGAGGAGGGCAGGCATCATGAAGAAAGACGCGGTTATAATCAGAATAATAAAAGCGATAATGGACCCGGAGAGGGAGTTTAGGGAGAGAGTCTATCTTGCACTGACAGTTGTCTGTGAAGTGACGGCCATTATAGCCCTGTTCGGAGATATTATCTTAAAAGAAAATCCATATGAAATATGGGTTATTGTCGGTGCTGTCATTTTTATTCCCGGCGTCATGCTTTATGGCTTTCGCAGAAAAAAGATTGAGTTTTCCATAAAGGTTACGGTTCTGGGACTGGTATTTTTGATCCTTCCGGGACTGTACTTCTTTGGCGGTGGTATCAGAGGCGGAGGCATTATCTGGTTTATATTCACCTTCACCTATGCAGGCCTTGTTCTTGCCGGAGCCTGGAGGATAGTCACTTTTGTCTGTATTGTGATCATGGCTACTATCTGTTATACACTTGAATACCTTTATCCTGAGCTTATCTACAAGCACTCCAATGAGATGTTCCTGGTTGACTCGTTTATATCTATTGTTCTTGTGGGCTTTGTCTGCTTTTCCATGACATGGCTCCAGAATTATATGTATATGGGCGAGAACAAAAAAGCCAGAGAATCAGCAAAAAAAGCTGAGGACCTTTCTCGCGCTCAGAACAGATTCTTTTCCAGCATGAGCCATGAGATCCGCACGCCTATAAATGCCATTCTTGGACTTAATGAGCTCATCCTGCGTGACAAGAGCGCTTCGGATGAGGTTATAAGAGAGGCATCGGGAATCCAGGGCTCCGGTAAGATGCTCCTTACTCTTATTGATGATATTCTGGACTTCTCAAAGGTGGAAGCGGGAAGTATGGAGCTTGTACCGGTCAACTATAATGTAGGCGACATGTTTTCTGAAATTGTAAACATGTTCTGGGGACGAGCCAATGACAAGGGGCTTAAGTTCAACGTTATCATAGATCCTAAGCTTCCGAGCGTCCTTTATGGCGATGAAGTTCGTATCAAGCAGATTCTGGTAAATCTGATCAATAATGCCATAAAATACACATCCGAAGGTTCTGTGGATCTTAGAGTTGAGAGCGAGATCAGAGGCGGAGATATGGTAGATATTACCATGTCTGTTTCTGATACCGGAATTGGAATCAAGAAGGAAGCCCTGCCCTTTATTTTTGATGTGTTTAAGAGAGTTGATGAAAGTAAGAACAGACACATTGAAGGAACGGGACTGGGTCTTTCAATTGTAAAGAACCTGACAGAACTCATGGGCGGAACAGTGTCTGTAAACAGTATTTACGGAGAAGGCTCTACATTTACTGTTTCGTTTTCTCAGGAGATTGCGGATTCTACAGCAATTGGAAATCTTAATATTCACAGCGAGAGTGAGTCAAAGAGAAAGACCTATGAGAATCTTTTCCATGCTCCTGAGGCAAAGGTTCTTATCGTTGACGATAATGAGATAAACCTTGAGGTTGAGTGTAAGCTTCTTGAAGGAACTCAGATGGTGATTCACGGAGCAATGAGCGGAAAAGAAGCATTGGAGATGTGCCTTAAGGAAAAATACGACGCCATACTCATGGACCACATAATGCCTGAGATGGATGGAATAGAATGTCTTTCAAACATTCGAAATCAGGATGGCGGACTTAACAGATCAACACCTATAGTGGTACTTACGGCCAATGCCGGCTCCGTTGACAGAGAGACCTATTACAGAGCAGGATTTGACGGATATCTGGTAAAGCCCGTCTCCAGCGAATCTCTTGAGAGCACGCTTATGAGATATATCGTTCCTGATAAGCTTATTGTCAGGAAGAGCAATATGGTTGTTGATAAGGCGGACATTAACGCCTCTGCCGGATACTCGGGCAAGATGCCTCTTCTTATAACATCGACCAGTATGTGTGATCTGCCGGAGGTACTTACCAGCAGGTTTATTCCTATTTTGCCTTTCCTTATCAAGACAGAGGAGGGCGTATTCAAAGACGGTGTACAGATGAGTGCCGATGAACTTGTGCGTTATATGAGCACAGGAAAACAGGCCGAATCTTCGCCACCGGATGAAGCTGCTTACAGAGATTTCTTTGCAATGAATCTCAAGCAGGCTCACCATATCATTCACATAGCTATATCGACAGGTATGAGTGAGGACTACAAACTTGCATGTGAAGCAGCAAGGTCTTTTGACAATGTTACCGTAGTAAATTCTGAGTCTGTATCCTCAGCTACCGGAATTTTAATTCTTATCGCCATCAAGCTTGCACAGATGAATGCTTCCGTAGAGGAAATTGTATCAGAGCTGGAGGACGTAAAGAAGAGATTAAGATGCAGCTTTATTATCGATGATACAGAAACCATGGCTAAGAGGGGATTTATCAGACCGGAACTTGATCAGCTTGCAAGGAGTCTCTCCCTTCATCCATGCCTTAGATTAAGAGATGATGCCTTAAAGATCGGAGGCATCTGGCTTGGCAGTACCCAAAGAGCATATAGGAAATACATAAATAAGGTATTTCCTGTAGATGTGATTCCGGATCCGGAAGTTGTAATTGTAACTTATGTCAACGTTCCGATAGAGACCCTCAGGTGGATCAAAGAGGAGATCAGTAAGAAAGCTTATTTCGAGAACGTTGTGTTCAAGCAGGCTTCAGCTGCCATATCTTCAAACTGTGGCCCCGGAACCTTCGGTATCATATACTTTGTTAAGTCCAACAAGTCTTACAACTTAAATTCCTACTTCAATGAAAGCATGCGCCTTTTCAGAGATGAGCAGGAGGATTACGATGCAGTAGATGAAGAGGAGGTAAAAGAGCCTTTGAAATGGTATGAGGCCATTGACGGAATCGATGGTAAATTAGCGATCAAGAACAATGGATCAGAGGAAGGCTTCAGGAAAATTCTCAAGTTCTTCTATGATTCCATAGACAGTAAGGCAGAGGAACTCGACAGATACTATTATGAAGAGGATTACAGCAACTATGTTATCAAGGTGCATGCGCTGAAAAGTTCATGCCGTCTTATAGGTGCGATGGGAATATCCGAAAAGGCACAGCTTCTTGAAAACGCGGGAAAAGAAGAAAGATACGATTACATCAAGCAGAACCACTCGGTATTTTTGCGTGAGTATAGAAGCTTTAAAGATGAACTCAGTGAATTATTTGAAGAGGATACACCTGCGGATGCAGAAAAAGAGCCAAAGCCTCTTGCGGATGAGTTTCTTATGGAAAGCGTCTATGAAGGACTTAGGGATGGCGCTGATGCCATGGACTGTGATGCTATCGATGCTGTCTTTAAGGAAGTAGAAGGTTATGCAATACCGGAAAATGAGGCTGAAAAGTTTAGTGCCCTTCGCATGATGGCTGATCAGTTTGACTATGAGGGAATGTTGGAGATACTAAATGGAAACGGTAATTCAGGTAAATAATGAGATAAATAACTTTGTATGGGACATCTCTGATACCTTCAACGGACTTATGATCATACCTAATCTCATAGGTGTGCTGTCGCAGCTTCCGCTTATCATTAAGCTTACCAGGAATTATACTGACAGGAAGATAATGGGGAAAGACATAGAACCCATGCTTTCCTACGATCATGATATTCAGGAGGCGCTAAGGAATGTTCAAAAGGGAGCAGACTAAAATAAAAAATGAAAAAGGGCTCCGTCATAAAGGCGGGGCCCTTTGGTATTACTGTAGTGTCAGATGTTGGAAATCTCTTCCTGGGTAAGAACCTTGACACCTGCGCCTGTAAGACGTGCTTCAGCAGCCTTGGTGTCTGCAACACGGAAGATCATGCAGGCTCTGTCTGTGTTCCTGCCACCCGGGAAAGCATACATATACTCAATATTTACGGACTCATCCGTAAACTTATCAAGGAGCTTATCAAGTCCGCCGGCTTCATCTGGAATCTCGATTGCGAGAACCGGTGTAAGGCTTGCTACAAAGTCGTGCTCCTTAAGAGTGCTGACAGCTTCCAGAGCATCATCCACAATAAGTCTTGCAATTCCAAAGTCCTTGGTCTCTGCCAGGGAAGTTGCTCTGAGGTCGATGCCGTGGGAAGCAAGAACGCCTGTCATTTTCTTCAGGGTTCCGGGTTTATTCTCAAGAAAAACGGAAATCTGCTGTACGCTCATTCTCTTATCCTCCTGAATTAATTATAACATCAGATCTTTCTCTTATCTATAACTCTGACAGCCTTGCCCTCTGATCTTGCGATGGACTTAGGAGCAAGAAGTGAAACCTTAGCCTTGATGCCGAGCATTGACTTAAGGTCAGCCATGAGTTTCTTCTGTCTCTCTTCAACTTCACCGACATTATCATTGAACATCTCAGGTGTCATCTCAACCTGAACATCAAGAGTATCAGTGTTGTTTACACGGTCAACAACGATCTGGTAGTTAGCTGCATAACCGTTGTTGAGAAGAACAGTCTCGATCTCGCTCGGGAATACGTTGACACCTCTGATGATGAGCATGTCGTCTGATCTTCCCATAGGCTTAGCCATTCTGACATGGGTTCTTCCGCAGGAGCATTTCTCTCTTGAAAGTCTGCAGATATCCTTGGTGCGATAACGGATCATGGGGAAAGCTTCCTTGTCGATAGCTGTAAACACAAGTTCACCCTGCTCGCCTTCAGGAAGCACCTCGCCGGTATCGGGATCGATTATCTCAGCAATAAAGTGATCTTCATTGATGTGCATTCCCTGCTGAGCTGAACATTCAAAGGCAACTCCGGGACCGGAGAGCTCTGTAAGACCGTAGATATCGAAAGCCTTGATGCCCATGGTCTTCTGGATGCTCTGTCTCATTTCTTCACTCCAGGCCTCAGCACCAAAGATGCCTGCCTTAAGAGGAATATCATCTGGGCCGTATCCCATTTCCTGCATACGCTCGCCAAGATATGCAGCATAGCTTGGTGTACAGCACAGGATTGTAGCGTTAAGGTCTTTTATAAACATGATCTGTCTGTCGGTATTACCTGAACTCATGGGGATTGTAAGGCTTCCGACCTTGTGTGAACCGCCGTGAAGTCCTGCACCGCCTGTGAACAGACCATAGCCGTAGGAAACCTGAACAACATCCTCATTGGTTCCGCCTGCAGCCATGATGGCTCTTGCGCAGCAATCCTCCCAGAGGTCTATATCATTCTGTGTATAATAGGCAACAACTCTTTTACCGGTTGTGCCTGATGTTGAGTGGATTCTGACAACGTCGTCCTTGGGAACTGCAAGAAGTCCGTCGGGATAGGTCTCACGCAGATCTGCTTTGGAGAGGAAAGGAAGCTTATGAAGATCATCAACAGATTTGATGTCGTCAGGTGTAACTCCTTTTTCTTCCATCTTTTTGCGGTAGTAAGGGACATTGTCCCATACGTGCTTTACCTGTTTTACAAGCTTTTCTGATTGAATCTTCCTTATTTCCTCATAAGGGGCACATTCAATCTCGGGTTGATAATAATGCTCCATAAGATACTCCTCCCAATTAAAAGAATTACTGATTTTTGCCAAGCTGGAATGCTTTCTTGTTCATTTCCAGGAATTTCTCGGGTACATTTGCTTCAAGAGACTTCATCCATGCTTCTTCAGGAAGATCGAAGTAGTGGGAGAGTCTTCCGAGAAGAACAATGTTTACAGCCTTTGCTGAGCCGGCCTCTTCTGCGAGAGAGAGGCAGTCGAGGGCATCAACTTTGGCACCGGACTCCTTAAGCTTTTTTACCAGGTCAGAAGGATACTCTGCTGCTCCTGTGATAACAGGCATGGGATCGATCTGCTGGGTGTTGGTCACGATCTGGCCGTCCTTCTTAAGGAAGGGAAGCCATCTTGCAGCCTCCAGAATTTCAAATGATACGATGTAGTCTGCCTCGCCCTTGTCGATCACAGGGGAAAAGACCTTGTCGCCGTATCTTACGTATGTGACAACGGATCCGCCTCTCTGGCTCATTCCGTGTACTTCTGAAACCTTAACGTCATAGCCCTGGCTCATTAAGAGATGTCCAAGGAGTTTACTTGCAAGAAGTGAGCCCTGTCCGCCAACGCCCACGATCATTATATTCTTTGTTTCCATCTTATTTGTCCTCCTTCATTCCTTCAAAAGCCCCAACAGGACAAAGCTGACTGCATACGTTGCATCCTACGCAGAGAGTATTGTCGATGGTTGCCTTGCCATCCTTCATGGAGATGGCGGGACATCCGATCTTCATGCAGCTCTTACAGCCAACGCACTTATCTCTGTTGATGCTAAGAGGTGGATTGTGCTTGACGTACTTAAGAAGAGCGCAGGGACGTCTTGAAATGATAACTGAAGGAGCAGCTGCTGCAAGTTCCTCTTTAAGGACCTTGTCACACTGATCAAGGTTATAAGGATCAACAACTCTGACTCTCTCAAAGCCCATAGCTCTGCAAAGGGCTTCAAGATCGATCTTGCCAGCAGGGTCACCTTTAATGTTGTAGCCTGTTGTAGGGTTCTGCTGATGTCCTGTCATACCTGTGATTGAGTTATCTACGATGACAATTGTTGAATTGGACTGGTTGTAGGCAACGTTTGCAAGACCTGTCATACCTGAGTGCATGAAGGTTGAGTCACCGATAACAGCGACGGTTTTGTTCTCGCTCTCAGCGCCTCTTACCTTGTTAAAGCCGTGAACAGCACCGATTGAAGCACCCATGCAAAGTGTCATCTCGATGGCACCAAGCGGAGGAACAGCTCCGAGTGTGTAGCATCCGATATCACCAAGTACGGTGCAGTTATTCTTTTTAAGAGTGTAGAAAAGACCTCTGTGAGGACATCCTGCGCACATAACAGGAGGTCTGTTTGGAATTGCATCCTCAAGTGCAAAGGAGTCATTTGTGTCTTTTCCGAAGGCCTTTGCAATGAGGTTCTGAGAGAACTCATCGCATACAGGAAGAAGGTCTTTTCCTGTAACAGAAAGACCAAGGGCCTTAACGTGATTCTCGATGATCGGATCAAGCTCCTCAACAACAAAGAGCTTGTCAACCTTGGCTGCAAAGTCCTTGATGAGCTGATTTGGAAGAGGATTGGTCATACCAAGTTTAAGAACTGATACGCTGTCACCAAATACCTCTTTTACATACTGATAAGAGGTTGAGCAGGTGATGATACCAATCTCGGTTCCGCCCATTTCAACGCGGTTGAGTGGGCAGTTCTCAGCGTACTCGATAAGCTTTTTTGTGCGCTCCTCAACGATTGGGTGGCGCTTCTTGGCATTACCGGGCATCATAACGTATTTGCCGATGTTCTTTTCATATGGGAAATCCGGAACGTTTCTGTCACCTGTCTCTACAAGGGACTGGGAGTGCGCAACTCTTGTGCACATCTTAAGAAGTACCGGAGTATCGAATTTCTCTGAGATTTCGTAGGCGAGCTTTGTAAACTCAAGGGCCTCAGCTGAATCTGAAGGCTCGATCATGGGAACCTTGGCAGCGATGGCGTGATGTCTTGAATCCTGCTCGTTCTGTGATGAGTGCATTCCTGCATCATCTGCAACAACGATGACCATTCCGGCATTTACACCGGTGTAGGACATTGTATAAAGAGGATCTGCTGCAACGTTGAGACCAACGTGCTTCTGTGCGCAGAAGCTTCTGCGACCTGCAAGGGATGCGCCGAATGCTGACTCCATGGCAACCTTCTCGTTGGGAGCCCACTCACAGTAGATCTCATCATATTTAGCAGCTTCCTCAGTAACCTCTGTACTGGGAGTTCCGGGATAGCTGGAAATAAAGCAGACTCCGGCCTCGTAAAGACCCCGGGCAACAGCCTTATTGCCCAGCATGAGCTGCTTGTTCTCATTATTGTTCATTACATAAACCTCCTACCTTCATATCCGTGCTTTAAAGCACTAAAGTAAAGTATACATAATTAATGAAAAAAGGTCAAACCGGAAATGAGTATCTATTTGATTTTTTTCTAAAAAAAATGTATACTCAACTTTAGTGCTTTAAAGCACATTAGTGCACGAGTTATTTTTAGGGGGTTTTACAAAATGCCAATCACAGATTTACTTGAACGAAACAGTAAGCTCTATGGGGAAGAGGTTGCTCTTGTTGAGATCAATCCTGAGATCAAGGAAGAGCAGAGGGTTACCTGGAGAGAATATGAACTCATTCAGCCCACTTCCACAGCTTACTATAGAAGACAGATCACCTGGTCGGTTTTTGACGAGAAGGCAAACAGAGTTGCCAACATGCTTATCGAGAGAGGTATCAAGAAGGGCCAGAAGTGCGCAATTCTTCTTATGAACTGTCTCGAGTGGCTGCCTATTTACTTCGGTGTACTTAAGGCCGGAGCAGTGGCTGTTCCTCTCAATTTCCGTTTTGATTCGGAAGAGATTGATTACTGTCTTAAGGCTTCGGACTCGGATGTTTTATTCTATGGACCTGAGTTTATCGGACGTATCGAAGATATCGCCCAGAAACTAAAAAAAGAGATGCTTCTTCTTTTCGTGGGAGATCAGTGTCCTTCATATGCTGATGACTATTACAGATATGCATCCAATGCTTCATCCCAGGCTCCCAAGATCCTGGTTGAGGACAAGGATGATGCAGCTATCTATTTCTCATCGGGAACAACAGGTTTCCCCAAGGCTATTCTTCATATCCACACTGCTCTTATGCAGTCAGCCAAGATGGAAGCCATGCACCATGAGACTACTCATGCAGATAATTTCCTTTGCATCCCTCCTCTGTATCACACAGGTGCCAAGATGCACTGGTTTGGTTCATTATACACAGGCTCAAGAGCTGTTCTTTTGAAAGGTAATTCACCTGAGGCAATCTTCAGAGCGGTATCTGAGGAGAGATGTACCATCGTTTGGCTCCTCGTTCCGTGGGCACAGGATATCCTGGCAGCTCTGGATTCCGGCAAGCTCAAGATGGAGGATTACAGGCTTAAACAGTGGAGACTGATGCACATCGGTGCGCAGCCGATTCCGCCATCACTGGTTCGCCACTGGCTTGAGTACTTCCCTGATCACAAGTACGATACAAACTACGGACTTTCAGAGTCCACAGGTCCCGGCTGCGTACACCTTGGTATGGAGAACGTCCACAAGGTAGGCGCCATCGGTATTCCCGGATATGGATGGAAGACCAAGATCGTCGACGAGGATGGAAACATCGTTGAGAAAGGCGAGATCGGTGAGCTCTGCGTTAAGGGCCCCGGAGTCATGGTTGAATACTACAAGAACCCTGAGGCTACAGCTGAGATATTAAAAGATGGCTGGCTCTTTACCGGTGATATGGCCCGTCAGGATGAGGACGGCTTCATCTTCCTTGTTGACCGTAAGAAAGACGTTATCATCTCCGGAGGTGAGAACCTGTATCCTGTACAGATCGAGAGCTTCCTGATGAAGAATAACAAGATTCACGACGCAGCAGTTATCGGTCTTCGCGACCAGCGTCTTGGTGAGATAGCAGCAGCTATTATTCAGGTAAAAGAGGGTATGACCTTAACCGAGGATGAAGTAGAGGAGTTCTGCCTCGATCTTCCAAGGTACAAGAGACCTCGTAAGATTATTTTTGCCAATGTTATAAGAAATGCTACCGGAAAGATAGACAAACCTAAGCTCCGTGAGATATACTGTGGATTGCATATTGTAGAAGAGCAAAATCAGTCATGATATTATTGAACTGATTTTAATGATTGGAGCTGTATAAATGGGTAGTTTTGAACCTGTATCACTACTTAAATGTGAGACATATGAATACAGTGAAGTTAGAAAGGCTCTTGAAAAGAGCCTTTCTTTTATTCATGGGCTTGATTTTATTAAGGATGGCATGAGGGTTGGCATCAAGGCCAATCTTGTCACCGGAATGGCACCTGAAAAAGCTGTTACAACACACCCGATATTGATCAAAGTAGTGTGTGATATGTTAACAGAAAAAGGAGCATCGGTTGTTATCGGTGACAGTCCCGGAGGCCTGTATACATCTGCGTTCTTAAAGGGTATTTATAAGAACTGCGGACTTCTTGAGCTGGAGGGTGACAAGGTTAAACTCAACGATGACTTTACTGTTAAGGATGCTGAGTTTCCTGAGGCTGTTTCCATCAAGAACTTCATCTATACCGGCTGGCTTGATGAGTGCGATGCGATAGTAAACATCTCCAAACTCAAGACCCATGCAATGATGGGCATGAGCTGCGCGGTCAAGAACATGTTCGGTACGATACCCGGAACCACCAAGCCTGAGTACCACATGAGATTTCCTGTTGAGAAGGCCTTTGCCAACGTAATGGTGGATCTCAACGAGTTCTTTAAACCTGTGCTCTATATTGTTGACGGAATCGACGGTATGGAGGGCAACGGTCCTACAGCCGGGGAAAAGAGACATGTAGGAGTTCTACTCTCGTCTAAGAGGCCTTATGCTCTTGATATGGTCTGCGCCGACATCATCGGAATGACTATGAATGATGTGGCAACCATTGGCGCTGCCTACGAGAGAGGTCTTGGCCCCAAGGATATAAACGAGGTGGAAGTGCTTGGCGATATAAAGCTGCCTGATGTGAGGATTGCTGATTTTAAAAGAGCTACCGAGCACCAGAGCATTACTTTTGAGGGGAACGGGGCATTTAATGCTGTTAAGGCATTTGCCTTTAAGATTGCTTTCAGTTCCAAGCCTCAGGTTAAAAAGAATGAGTGCATAGGTTGCAAGAAGTGCTTTGAGACCTGCCCTGCTTCTGCAATAACTATGGTTAATGGAGAGAATAAAAACGGCAAGAACGGCAAGGTTCCGCAGATAGACAGAAGTAAGTGCATCAAGTGCTTCTGCTGTCAGGAGTTCTGCCCTGTTGGAGCCATGAAGGTCAAGAATAACGCCCTTGGCAGACTTGTTAAGAAGATAGGTTAAATCTGTATGTTCACGTATGAGATTAAGTCTGATAAAAAAGATGAACATAAGTATATAGAGATCACGGGCTACGAGGGAAGCGTAGCCCATCTTAATGTTCCGAAGGAGATTGACGGGATCAGTGTTGAGGCTATCGGCAATCACTCTTTTTCCGGAAGAAGTGACCTTGTCAGTGTTTCGCTACCCGAGAGCATAAGGACTCTTTACGGCTTTGCGTTTCATAACTGCAGAAATTTAAAAAAGATTTCTCTTTATGACAGCATCGATGATTACTACGACGGAGTCTGCAGGCAGTGCGACAGCTTAAAAGACATAGAGATTGTTTTAAACCGGGGATGGTTTGAGGTTGTCAGAAACTTCCTTGCGGATTATGATGGTAATCTACGCTTTATGCTGACTCTCCCTGATGGAGAAAAAGCGCTTCTTACGTTCCCGGGGTATGTCTATGACTTTAACGAGAATACCATGGCCAGGACCATTCAGTTCTCGATAGCAGGTTCGGGGATGTTTTACAGGGAGTGTGTAGACAGACGTTCTATGGATTACCGCGGCTATGACAGACTCTTTGAGAAGGCGCTTATTGATGGTAACGCGGTTTCCGAGGATATTGCCATTGGAAGACTGTTGTACCCGGTAGAGCTTTCTGAGAACTTCAGGGACATGTACGAGAGTTATGTAAGTAAGAACTCTGAGTCTATACTGCTGAGGCTTGTGGAGATGGCTGAGAGCGAGCCGGAGACTGTAGAGGTGATAAAAGCTCTTTTGACCTATAAAAAGAATTCTCCGGGCAGCAGTTCATTGCTCGATGGAGATAGCGTTGATAAGGCAATCAAAGTGACTGCTGATAAGAAGATGGCTCTTTTGTCGGCGGTTCTTATGGAGTCAGCAAAAGATAAAGCCGGTGCAGCGCCGGACGTATTTGAGTTTTAAATTTTACATTAGAAAGATTGGATTTGTTTTTATGGAAAATAAACAGCGTGAGGGCTTCGGCTCAAGACTTGGATTTTTGCTTGTTAGTGCAGGCTGTGCGATTGGAATCGGAAATGTATGGAAGTTTCCGTATGTTGCGGGAGAAAACGGCGGAGGAGTTTTTGTAATGTTCTACCTCCTGTTCCTTCTCATCATGGGAATTCCCGTTATGTCAATGGAGCTCGCCATAGGAAGAGCCAGCGGAAGGACGCTGGTCGGGGCGTATAAAAAGCTTGAAAGAAAGGGCAGCAAATGGCACATCCACGGATGGACATCAATGATCGGATGCTATCTTCTGATGATGTATTACACCACGGTTTCCGGCTGGATGATGAATTACTGCTACAAGTTCATGATAGGAGATTTCAGGGATCTTGGTGAGGGAGAGGTTTCACAGGTTTTTGACAGCCTACTGAGCAGCCCGATAGAGATGGGAATCTTTACAATGATAACTATTATTCTGGGATTTCTTGTATTGTCATTCGGTGTTCAGGGCGGACTTGAGAAGGTAAACAAGGTCATGATGTTAGGACTCCTTGTACTGATCTTCGTCCTTGCGGGAAACAGCCTTACCCTCAGCGGAGCAGCACAGGGAATGAAGTTCTTCCTTCTTCCTGATTTTGAACAGGCAAGGCAGGTTGGATTCAAGAACGTGATAACAGCTGCAATGAATCAGGCGTTCTTCACCTTGAGCGTCGGTATGGGCTCAATCGAAATCTTTGGAAGTTATATGTCCAGGGAAAAGACACTTCTGGGAGAGGCAGGAAGGATCGCTATCCTTGACACCCTGGTTGCCATTGTGTCAGGTATCATCATTTTCCCGGCGTGCTTTAGCTTTGGAGTTGCACCTGAGCAGGGACCGTCACTTATATTTGTGACTCTGCCAAACATTTTCATCGGAATGCCACTTGGTATGGTCTGGGGAACATTGTTCTTTGTGTTTATGTCTTTTGCAAGCTTCTCAACTGTAACAGCTGTTTTCGAAAACCTGGTTGCATGCATTACCGATAACTTTGGAATTGACAGATGGAAAGCAATTGTTTTTAATTGCATCTTCATGATATTTGCCAGCCTTCCATGCGTCCTTGGATTCAACAAATGGAGCGGCATAAATTTCTTTGGCAAAGGAAACGTCCTTGATTTTGAGGACTTTATCGTAAGCAACTTAATGCTCCCTATCGGATCACTTATCTTTGTTATTTTCTGCGTTTTCAGTTTTGGCTGGGGATTTGATAATTTCCGCCGGGAAGTCAACGATGGAGAGGGCTTAAGAATGCCAAGGGCACTTAGACCTTATCTTAGATTTGTATTGCCGATAATGATACTTGTGATCATTGTCAGAGGATTGATGTAAAAAAGTGAGTCAGTGGGGACGTTTCAGTTTGACTCATTTTGCCACGCAAAATGAGTCAAACTGAAACGTCCCCACTGACTCACTTTTTTTATCTTTCTTTTCCGTAGAAGAACAGTCCAAGCATTCCGGGACCAACATGTGAACCGGAGAATGGCTCATGCATTGCGATAGTAATTGGAACATTCGGAACAATCTCTTTTACCATCTTCTCAAGAGCCTTGGCATCATCAAGGCAGTCGCCGTGGGAAATGCAGATATGCTGATCCGGTGTATCCATTACCTTTTCTTTGAATTTCTTGACCAGAGCACTGATTGCCTGGCTTCTTCCTCTTACCTTGCCGCAGGTTACGATGTGACCTGTGCTGTCTCCGTAGAGAATAGGCTTGATGTTGAGAACAGTACCGATACTTGCTGCAACACCGCTTACACGGCCGGTTCTCTTAAGGAAGTTAAGATCATCGACAGTGAAGTACTGACAGGTGTGAGGTACAGCATCATCCACAATTGCTGCAGCCTCTTTTACATCGACTCCGTCTTTGGCAAGTGCAGCTGCCTTAACAGCGAGCAGACCATTTCCAAAACCACAGCCGTGTGAATCAACGATATGGATAAAACGTCCCGGGAACTCCTCCATAAGTTCATCTGCTGCAATCTTGGCAGCGTTGTAGGTTCCGCTGATACCTGAGCTCATGGAAACATAAATGATATCGTTTCCCTGCTCGAGCTCGGGACGAAAATGTGTCTCAAAAAGGTGAGTGTTTAAAAGAGATGTCTTTGCAACCTTGCCGGCGCGAAGCTGATCATAAAAAGACTTGCCATCAAAATGATCTACATCTCCAAGATAAACCTGTGGTACATCCTCCATTAAGTATTCATCAGGAATCAGTTTGATCCCCTCAAGCATTTCCTGCGGAAGATTTGCACAGCCATCTGCAAATACAACAAAACTATAGCCCATAATAATCCCCATTTCTTTTGATTAATTCTCATCGAATATATAGTATTATAATGCATAGGAGTTTATTATAACACCAAAAAGTCTTAAAAAACGGTATAAAAATGGCAGATAGAGATGTAAGTCTTCGGGAAAACCTTGAACAGACAGGGAAAAGCGTCCTCGGAGCCTCAAGAACAGAACTTTATATAGATATGCGATTCATGGCATCAAGCCTATCAAGCCTTGGCTATGAGATGGATCTTTCCACCACAAGTATTGGCACGGATGCAGTAAACATCAGGTTTAATCCGACTTACGTGCTAAGGCTCTTTGTGGAGGAGCCGGGCAAGCTCAACAGGACCTATGTCCACATGCTCCTTCATTGCATATTTAAACATATGTATTACTCAAAAACTTATGAGGATGTGCGGCTCTACGATCTCTGTGCCGACATCGTTGTGGAGTCGATTTTGGACAGCCTTGATTATCAGTGCATCTACCGGGTGACATCAGACTATCGCGACCGCTGGTATGCTCTTTTGGAAAAAGATCTTAAGGTTCTGACGGTACAAAAACTCTACCGGTACTTCTCTGATCCTGCCAACGAGCTTGAAGAGAGGGAGTATGAGAAATTAGAGCGGGAGTTTAAGCTTGATGACCATAGTTTCTGGCTGCGCCTTCCGGAAGATGAGCCTGATCAGGAAAAAGATAAACCGCCTTTGGATGACGATATGGACTCGCCCGAGGGTAAGCCCGATGATACTCAGGATAATACTCCTAAAAAAGAAAAGTACATAAACCCAAGGCGCCTTAAGCAGATAGAGAGAAAAGAAAAGGACTGGGATAAGGAAGCAAAGCGCCTCCAGACTGAGATAGAGACCATAGGGAAAAATGCAAGTGACAGGCTTGGAAAGCTAGACTGGGTACTTAAGTTTGAAAATACCTCCCGCACGGATTACAGAGAGTTTTTGCGGCGCTTTAAGGTGCTGAGGGAGGAAGGCGGAATCGACATGGACAGCTTCGATTACGGAATGTACTCTTTTGGCCTTGACCACTATGGCAATATGCCTCTTATCGAGGAGAATGAGTTCAGGGAGGTCAAGAAGATACAGGAGCTGGTCATTGCCATAGACACCTCCGCTTCCTGCAAGGAGACAACAGTCCAGCAGTTTCTGAATGAGACAGCAGCTCTTTTGCTGACAGGAGACAGCTTTTTTCAGAGGATAAAAATAGTTATCATAGAATGTGACGATCAGGTGCAGAGAATCGAGAATATAACTTCTGTCGATGATATGAAGAAATATTCCGAAGGCATACATGTTGAAGGCGGCTATGGAACGGATTTCAGGCCTGTGTTCGAGAAGGTTGAAGAGCTTAGGAAGAGAGGGGACTTTGAAAATCTGAAGGGCCTCATCTATTTTACCGATGGCTACGGAACATTTCCGGAGACACCGACCGGGTACGATACAGCTTTCGTGTTTGTGGAAGATTCGGATTATGAGGACGAAAACGTACCGGACTGGGCGTACAAACTGTACGTATGAAAAGATCTTTTGACATAAAAGACAGATAGAAGAAGGGAAAGACATGAACATAAATCAGGCAAAAGAAGAAGTTAAAAACGCAGTCAGGGTCTATCTTCAAAAGGACGAAGCCGGGCAGTACGAGATACCGGTTGAGAGACAAAGGCCTATCCTTTTGATGGGGCCTCCCGGAATCGGTAAGACTGCCATCATGGAGCAGATCGCCCACGAGCTTTCGGTGAACCTCGTGGCTTACACCATTACCCATCACACCAGGCAGAGTGCCATCGGACTTCCCATGATCTCCGAGAAGGAGTTTGGAGGAAAGATGTATTCCGTTACCGAGTACACCATGAGTGAGATAATAGGCGCTGTGTATGAGCAGATTGAAAAGAGTGGAGTGCAGGAGGGAATTCTTTTCCTGGATGAGATAAACTGTGTATCTGAGACACTTGCGCCCACCATGCTCCAGTTCCTGCAGTATAAGACCTTTGGAAGCCACAGGCTTCCTGACGGCTTTGTTATCGTGACAGCCGGAAATCCGCCTCAGTACAATAAGTCCGTAAGGGACTTCGATATAGTTACTTTGGACCGTGTAAGGCAGATCAATATCGAAGAGGATTTCGATGCCTGGAAGGACTATGCTTACAAGGCTTCGGTCCACGGAGCCATCATGGCTTATCTCGAGATCAAGAAAGACAATTTCTATAGCATAAAGACAGATGTTGAGGGAAGGAGCTTTGTTACCGCCCGTGGCTGGGAAGACCTTTCGAGGACCATGAAGGTCAGCGAGAAGCTTGGAATCCCGATTGATGAGAATCTCACAGCCCAGTATCTTCAGAACAAAGAGATCGCAAGGGATTTTGCAACTTACTATGAACTGTATCAGCGCTACAATGAGCTCTACAAGATTCCGGAGATTCTGGAAGGAAGATTTCCTGAGGATAAAGAGAGCATCAGGAAAGGCTCTTTTGACGAAAAACTCAGTATCATAGGCCTTCTTACAGACAGACTCATGGAGGAATTCAGGAGTTATGGCAAGGAGCAGGCAGTTCAGAAGATTTTGTTTGATACTATCAAGGAGTTTGGCGCTTTCTCGGAGGATGAGGAGTCCAAAAAGGCAAACGCAAACAGATGGTATAAGGACCGCATCGGAGTCATGGAGCTCAAGCTTGATAACGACAGAGAAGCCGGAATGGTCAGCCACGAGGATGAGCGCATAAGGGCACTGGCCATAAGCGCCCTGGAAGACCTTGTATCATACCTCACCTCCAACATGGGACCTACCCCTGAGGTTACAAGCGCCTTTGTGCTTTCAAAGAACTGGTTTACCAAGAGAGAAAATGTCCGCCAGGAGAACATCAAGGTGACAGGAGATCACCTCACTAACAGCTTCAGGTTCCTGGAGGAGACTTTCGGGGATAAGGAGTCCCTGACCGGCAGCCAGGAGATGGTCATCTTCCTCACAGAACTCTCAAGCGCTTATCACAGCCTCAAGTTCGTCAGGGAAACCGGAAACGATGCATATTACGAATACAATAAACTTTTGCTCCTCTCAGACCGGAAATCCGAACTGAAGGAGATCGCAGAAAGCCTCATCTTTTGAGGCTTTCTTTTTTGAGCCCTGGGGACGGAGTCAAGGGCTCATTTTTGGTCCCTGGGGACGGAGTCAGTGGCTCATTTTTGGTCCCTAGGGACGGAGGTGAGGGACCATTTTTTTGTATAATATATAAAATTTAATGATAAACATTAAAATATAGTTGACAAAGAATAAAATGAATTGTATTATACATTTAACGATAAACATTAAAAATTAAATGTTTTCGTTAACCCCGGGACTGAAATAAAAAATGAACAACAAATAGCAAACCACAAACTACAGTATATAACTCAACATTAGGAGGAAATGAAATGAACAAGGAAAATGCAATCAGCAAGATAAACAGTATCGGTAAGGCAGGAAGGATCCTCAGCAAGATAGCTATGATCGCTCTTGAGATCGGATGCGTAGCAATGATAGTAAGCGGAATAATGTTCCTTACAATTCCTAAGGAAGATTTCGTATTCAAGATGAATGATGAAGCAACACTCACCGTTAACCTGGATTCCAAGATGATTGGCTCACTTACATCAGCAAGTAAGGACGCTGAATCCGGCAACCTTCCGCAGGGTTCAACATCAATCAACGGAGTCGACTATTCTTTTGAAGATGTGACCTTTGATCAGGATGGCAAGATAGCTACCTTTAAGCTCCAGGGTGACGGAGCAACAATTACAAGTGGCAGAATAGCAGCAATATGCTTCGTGGCAGCAGTATTTATGGCAATCAACGCACTTCTTTTCTTCTACGTAGGCAGGCTCTGCAAGTCACTGGAAACCTGCAATTCACCTTTCGAAGAAGGTATCATAAAGGGCATGAAGAACTGTGCATGGGTACTGATTCCCTGGTGCGTTTTAGGCGGCGCATTTGAGAGCTTTATGGCTACAGCATTCACAAGTAACATCAGAACTGGCTTTAACATCGATATCCCAACTGTTATCGTGATCCTGCTTCTCTTTGGACTTGCATATGTATTTAAGTATGGTGCAGTTCTTCAGACAGAGTCTGACGAGACACTTTAAGGAGGCGCTTATGGGTAAAATAGTACTTAGACTGGACCGTGTGATGGCCGATCGCAAGATGAGCCTTAACGAGCTCTCTGAAAAGGTCGGTGTCAGCAACGTAAATCTCTCCAAGATAAAGACCGGAAAGATAAGCGCCGTGCGCTTTTCAACCCTGGAGGCCATCTGCGAAGCCCTGGACTGTCAGCCGGGAGATATCCTGGAATATGACAAAAACCTTGAATAAAAATAAAACAGAGACAGTAGGGAACGATAAAATCCCGCTGTCTCTGCTCATTTATACCTTTAATTTTATCTGCTGCTACTTCTGTACTGTACAGGAGTCATTCCGTATTTTTTCTTAAAGAGCCTGTTGAAATGCTCAACGTTCTGATAGCCTGCTGCCTCAGCAACCTTCTCAACCTTCATGTTTCCGTTCCTAAGGAGTGTGCTGGCCTTGTTGAGTCTTATTCTCTTTACGTTCTCTCCAAAGGTCATACCTGACTTCTCCTTGATGTACTTGGAGAGGTATGGCTTTGAAAGATAGAACTGGCTTGAGAGATCATCCAGAGTTACTGTCAGGTAGTTCTCCTGAATGTAATTGATGATGGAGTTGATCCTCTCGTCCTTGCTGTTCTTGATGCTTCTTACTGCATCAATCTGGTTTACTGCGATTACCAAAGCTCCGATTGATGACTTGATGATATCCTCATCAATTCCTACACCCCAATACTTCTGGCCGTTGTAGGTAATTCCAACGTAGGAGCAGGCCTTTGAGGAAGAACCTCTTGAAAGAGCGTGCTCTTCGTAGGTTGAGAGTTCGTAGCTGATGTTGAAGTACTGCTTGATGGCATTACTTACAGCATCGAGACGTCCATTTCCGTTAGCCTCTACGATGTGATCCTTGTCTGCGTGAGATATTGTAACCTCAGCAAGAATACCGTCTATCTGCTTAAAGTGTACTTCAGGAATCCTGAATACATTGTCGTTGTGTACGTACTTATCCTCAAATATCTGATAGATCCTTGCAGGTGAAAGCTCAGCATGCTCTCTGTCTGAGATATCCTTGATGGTATAGCTGATGTCTGCCTGCATTTCCTTTGGAACCATCATACCGTAGTTGGTCTTGAGGATGTAGCTTACGCCGCCCTTTCCGGACTGGCTGTTGATCCTGATAACGTCTCCGTCGTACTCTCTTCCAAGGTCCTTGGGGTCAACGGGAAGATAAGGTACTGACCAGATTCCCTTGTCCTTCTTCTGATCATGCCAGGAGAAGCCCTTTGAAATAGCATCCTGATGTGAGCCTGAGAAAGCGGTAAATACCAACTGTCCTGCATAGGGCTGTCTTTCGTAGATGCGCATTCTTGTAAGTCTCTCGTAGGTCTCGCCCACTTCCATGATATGTGAGAAATCAAGTCCCGGATCTACACCGTGTGAGTACATGTTGATGGCAAGTGTAACGATATCAACATTTCCTGTTCTCTCGCCGTTTCCAAAGAGTGTACCCTCGATTCTGTCAGCTCCTGCAAGGCATCCAAGCTCTGCATCGCTCACGCCCGATCCTCTGTCATTGTGAGGGTGAAGAGAGAGTGTTACTGCCTCGCGGTGCTTTAAGTTCTTGCTTATGTATTCAACCTGAGTTGCAAATACGTGAGGCATTGCGATCTCAACGGTTGTAGGGATGTTGATGATAACTTTGTTCTTCTTGGTCGGCTTCCAAACATCAAGGACAGCGTTGCAGACTTCAACCGCATAGTCTACTTCTGTGCCCGGGAAGCTCTCAGGTGAGTATTCAAAAGAAAAATTGCCGTTGGTTTCCTTTGCCAGCTTATCAAGGAGTTTAGCTCCCTCAACAGCGATCTTCTTAACTTCTTCCTTACTCTTTTTGAACACCTGCTCACGCTGAGCTACGGATGTTGAATTGTAAAGATGGATGATGGCTTTTGGAGCACCCTTAACGGCTTCAAAAGTTCTTTTGATAATGTGCTCTCTTGCCTGGGTGAGAACCTGAACCGTAACATCGTCAGGGATCATGTTCTTCTCTATAAGAGTTCTTGCAAACTCAAACTCAGTCTCTGAAGCTGCCGGGAAGCCGATCTCAATCTCTTTGAAACCAAGGTTGACCAGCATGGTAAAGAACTCAAGCTTCTCATCAAGGCTCATGGGCTCTATAAGGGCCTGGTTGCCATCGCGAAGATCTACGCTGCACCAAATGGGTGGGTGATCCAGATAGTCCTTCTTAACCCAGTCAAAAGTAGGCTTGGGTGGCATAAAATACTGACGCTGGTACTTCTCAACATTCTTCATAACTGTGCTCCTCTTTCTGTCATTCATTTGCTAAATCTTGATTTATTTTCACCTGCAACATTAAATATATCGGGTTAAATTTGATATATATTATGTTAAAAGTGTAAATTTTAATCAATTTAGCTGATGGATATTATCATAGCACAATTATGTACAATTACATCATGGTGAAATTAATCACTTTTCTTGATATATTTTAATGAAATGAGTCAAAGTGAAACGTCCCCGGTGTCTCAAAATGAGTCAAAGTGAAACGTCCCCGGTGTCTCATTATGAGACAACGGGGACGTTTCACTTTGACTCATTCATCTTTATGAACTATTACGACAGTTCCGACAGTGACTATATTAAAGAGCTCCTCTGCCTTGTCGTGTGGCAGGTTTACGCATCCGTGTGAGCCGTTTGTCTTGTAAATGTTTCCACCGAACTTCCTCCTCCAGGTGGCGTCATGCAGTCCACAGCCGCCTCTTGAAAACGGCATCCAGTAGTCAACCCAGTTGTGCCAGGTAGGACCGGTCAGATAGGTTCCGGCGACGTGGCCATACACTGCGAAAACTCCGGTGGGAGTGCTTCTTTGTTTGCTGACATCGCCTGATACACAGTCGCTTTCCCAGACAGGTGCGCCATCCAGAATGTAGATTACATGCTGGGTTGTGAGGTTGACGTCAATATAAGTGTTAAGCGGGGTTCCGGCTGCTTCCTCCGCAGCGTTCTGAAATCTCCCTTCACCGATCCCGAAGGTCAGATAATGATTTATCAGAGCCGGCTGGCTTGTTCCTACAGCTGCTGCCACATCCGGGTATCTCTCGGCGTAGTAGACGGGATCAAACCCGCTTGCCATAGCCTGCATCGGGAAAAGAATGATCGCAATCGCCGCCAATATACAGCTCAGAGCCATGCAAAAGAGTCTTTTCTTCATTGTTCATGCTCCTGTTGAATAAACGAAAAATTAAGCAAGTCAATTATTCATCAAAAAGTAATCGCTGTGCCGTACTAAAATTATAGCGCATTTAATATAAAAAATGTATAAATATTGGCTGTTTGAGGGATGCCTGACCTTTTCCGGCACCATAGAAAAAAAACGCCAAATTTGCTATAATCAGAGGTGACCGGTTTTGCGCAGCAGGTCAGGGGAGGAACACTTTGGATATCATCAGAAAACAGGAAACAAGGTCAGGGTTTGAAAAGTTTATTACCATGCTGGCCCTGATAATAGTGTGTATTCTAATTAACAGCGGCGGAGCACTTATATGTAACAGCTTAGGGCTTCCCTTGTACC
>NZ_ATWY01000008.1 GCF_000421405.1 Butyrivibrio sp. NC2007 | reverse complement strand
ATTCTTCATAACTGTGCTCCTCTTTCTGTCATTCATTTGCTAAATCTTGATTTATTTTCACCTGCAACATTAAATATATCGGGTTAAATTTGATATATATTATGTTAAAAGTGTAAATTTTAATCAATTTAGCTGATGGATATTATCATAGCACAATTATGTACAATTACATCATGGTGAAATTAATCACTTTTCTTGATATATTTTAATGAAATGAGTCAAAGTGAAACGTCCCCGGTGTCTCAAAATGAGTCAAAGTGAAACGTCCCCGGTGTCTCATTATGAGACAACGGGGACGTTTCACTTTGACTCATTCATCTTTATGAACTATTACGACAGTTCCGACAGTGACTATATTAAAGAGCTCCTCTGCCTTGTCGTGTGGCAGGTTTACGCATCCGTGTGAGCCGTTTGTCTTGTAAATGTTTCCACCGAACTTCCTCCTCCAGGTGGCGTCATGCAGTCCACAGCCGCCTCTTGAAAACGGCATCCAGTAGTCAACCCAGTTGTGCCAGGTAGGACCGGTCAGATAGGTTCCGGCGACGTGGCCATACACTGCGAAAACTCCGGTGGGAGTGCTTCTTTGTTTGCTGACATCGCCTGATACACAGTCGCTTTCCCAGACAGGTGCGCCATCCAGAATGTAGATTACATGCTGGGTTGTGAGGTTGACGTCAATATAAGTGTTAAGCGGGGTTCCGGCTGCTTCCTCCGCAGCGTTCTGAAATCTCCCTTCACCGATCCCGAAGGTCAGATAATGATTTATCAGAGCCGGCTGGCTTGTTCCTACAGCTGCTGCCACATCCGGGTATCTCTCGGCGTAGTAGACGGGATCAAACCCGCTTGCCATAGCCTGCATCGGGAAAAGAATGATCGCAATCGCCGCCAATATACAGCTCAGAGCCATGCAAAAGAGTCTTTTCTTCATTGTTCATGCTCCTGTTGAATAAACGAAAAATTAAGCAAGTCAATTATTCATCAAAAAGTAATCGCTGTGCCGTACTAAAATTATAGCGCATTTAATATAAAAAATGTATAAATATTGGCTGTTTGAGGGATGCCTGACCTTTTCCGGCACCATAGAAAAAAAACGCCAAATTTGCTATAATCAGAGGTGACCGGTTTTGCGCAGCAGGTCAGGGGAGGAACACTTTGGATATCATCAGAAAACAGGAAACAAGGTCAGGGTTTGAAAAGTTTATTACCATGCTGGCCCTGATAATAGTGTGTATTCTAATTAACAGCGGCGGAGCACTTATATGTAACAGCTTAGGGCTTCCCTTGTACCTTGATCTTATTGGTACAATGATAGCTGCAATGCTTGGCGGATATATACCGGGCATAATTGTGGGCCTTATGGGGCCGGTTCTGACGACCATAACCTCGGACCCTATGGCTATTTCATATGGAGCTTTAAATGTTTCTGTGGCAATAGTCACTGCATTTTTCTACGACCGCGATTGGACTAAAAAGATACAGGGCATAATTTCCATGATCGTCATTGATGCGATCATCGGTGGCGTTTTAGGTGCACTTATCACCTGGTATCTCTACGGCTTTGGAGCGGAAGATACTTCTTCGGGCCTGGTTGCATTCATCCATAATCTTGGTATTTTTTCAGCTTTTACTTCAGAACTTATAGCAGACTTTCTTATTGATCTGGTTGATAAGGTCATCAGTGTGTCTTTTGCCCTTATAGTAGTGCAGATACTGCCTCGCAAATTCAGGGAGCGCTTCCATATTCATGCCTGGAAGCAGGCGCCTCTTACTTCCGAGATTGTAAAAGAGTTCCGCAAAAAGAAGAGCAGACAGATGTCTCTGAGGCTAAAGCTGGTATCCCTGATTACCGTGGCATCGTTCCTTATCGGTGCATCAGCTATGGCCATCAGCTACTACATCTACTACAACAGCCTTGTAGACAGAGAGACTGAGCTTGCAGAGGTCATTGCCAAAAGAGCTGCTTCCTTCGTTGACGGAGATCGCATAGATGAGTTCATTGAAAAGGGCGAGTCAGCAGAAGGCTACAACGAGATATATAAAGAGCTTGAGGAGATACTTACAACTTCCGATGACATAGTTCAGTATGTCTATGTCTACAAGATAATGGAAGATGGCTGTCATGTCGTGTTTGACATTGATACTGAAGATGTGCTCGGAGGAGAACCGGGAGATGTAGTGGGATTTAAAGAGACCATCGGAGAGTACAGGACAGGTCTTTCTGAGGCAGAAGAGGTTGAGCCTATAGTTGTCAATGACAAGTTTGGCTGGGTCCTTACAGTCTTTGAACCCGTAATGAATTCTGCCGGTAAAGTCGCTGCCCATGCAGGTGTCGACATTTCCATGCACCAGATCATGATGCAGGCAAGGAGCTTCAGAGTCAGGATAATCTCTCTTTTCTTCGGTATCTTTGCCTTTATCCTTGCTGTGAGCCTGTACTTTGTTGAGTACCAGATGATCCTTCCGCTGAATACTATGGCATATACAGCTTCTATCTTTACGCAGGACAGGGATGAGTCCCTCCATGACACGGTTGAGCTCTTTAACAAGATCGACATCGAAACCGGTGATGAAACAGAGAACCTCTATCTGGCGTTCTCTGAGATGACAGAAGATAACCTGAACTATCTGGAGGATATAAAGCACAAAAACGAGACCATCAGTATCATGCAAAACGCGCTGATCATGGTGCTTGCGGACATGGTAGAGAGCAGAGACCAGAACACCGGTGAGCATGTTAAAAAGACTGCCCGTTACACCGGTATCATCATGGATGAGCTTAAGAAAGAGGGAATCTATTGTGACATGCTGACGGATAAATTTGTGTCAGATGTCATTAAATCCGCGCCTCTTCATGATATCGGCAAGATCAAGGTCTCCGACAGGATCCTCAATAAGCCATCAAGACTTGATGATGAAGAGTACAAGAAGATGAAGGATCACACTCTTGCAGGAGCTGATATAATAGACCAGGTTATTGAAAAGGTTCCTGATTCCGATTATCTCAAGGAAGCAAGGAATCTGGCGCTGTACCATCACGAGAGATGGGACGGCAAAGGCTATCCGATGGGACTTTCAGGGGAGGATATTCCTCTCTCTGCCAGGATAATGGCAGTTGCGGATGTCTTTGACGCACTGGCTTCAGACAGGTGTTACAAAAAGGCATTTTCAATTGAGGAGTCCATGGATATAATATTGGAGGGCTCCGGAACACACTTTGACCCCAACATCGCCCTGGCTTTTTCAAATGCCAGAGATGAGGTAAGAAAAGTGATAGAGAGCACCAGAAATCAAAAAAGGAGTATTTATGACTAAGAATTATGATGTAGTAATTATCGGCGCAGGCCCCGGCGGAATCTTCTGTGCCTACGAACTTATGGAGAAAAGGCCTGACCTTAAGGTTCTCATAGTTGAGAAGGGCCGTTCGATAGAGAAAAGAAATTGTCCCAAGCGTGTGACCAAGACCTGTGCAGGCTGTAAGCCCTGCTCCATCACAACAGGTTTTGCTGGAGCCGGAGCATTTTCAGACGGTAAGCTATCTCTTTCACCAGATGTAGGAGGAAATCTTCCCGAGATCCTCGGTTATGACAAGGCCACAGATCTCATCCACGAGTCGGACGAGATCTATCTTAAGTTTGGCGCAGACAAAAATGTCTACGGTATCGACAAGGAAGCAGAGCTTCGCGAGATCAGAAGAAAAGCTATCGGAGCAAATCTTAAGCTCGTTGAATGCCCCATCAGACATCTCGGAACAGAGGAAGGCTACAAAATCTACTCAAGACTTCAGGAGCATATCCTGAAGCAGGGCGTAGATATCGAGTTTAACACTATGGTGACAGACATCGTTGTCGAGGATGGAAGAGCCACAGCTATTACCACCGACAAGGGTGATACCTTTACTGCAAAAGAGATCGTCAGCGCCGTTGGACGTGAAGGAGCAGACTGGTTTAAAGACAAGTGCGAGGAGATCGGTATTGAGACAAGCCCCGGCACTGTTGATGTGGGCGTAAGAGTAGAAGTCAGGGATGAGGTAATGCAGTTCCTTAACGAAAACCTCTACGAGGCTAAGCTCATTTACCACACACCTACCTTTGACGACAAGGTAAGAACCTTCTGTACAAACCCTTCAGGCGAAGTTGCCACTGAGTACTACGAGGGCGGACTTGCTGTTGTAAACGGTCACGCTTATAAGGGAAAAGAGTTTAAGACAAACAATACAAACTTTGCACTTCTTGTGTCCAAGAACTTTACCAAGCCTTTCAAGACACCTATTGAGTACGGCAAGAAGATAGCAGAGCTCTCGAACATGCTCTGTGGAGGCAAGATCCTGGTTCAGACCTACGGCGATTTCAAGCGCGGCAGAAGAACCACAGAGGAGAGACTTTGCAGAAATAATCTGATACCTACACTTAAGGATGCTGTTCCCGGCGATCTTTCGCTGGTATTCCCTCACAGGATCATGGTTGACCTCGATGAGATGATACAAGCACTTGATAAGGTAACTCCGGGTATTGCTTCTGATGAGACACTGCTCTACGGCGTAGAGGTTAAGTTCTACTCCAACAAGGTTATAGTAAACAAGGACTTTGAGACCAGCATTAAGGGCCTTAGGGCTATCGGAGACGGCGCGGGAGTTACAAGAGGACTTCAGCAGGCCAGCGCCAACGGACTCTCTGTTGCCCGCAGCATGATAAAGGCACTTGAATCATGAAAAAACGACTAACGGCAGCAGCTCTTTTGCTAATGCTAATACTGTCAGGGTGCTCGGCATCCCTCCCATATAACAAAGTGGTATTTACCACCGGCTTTGAGAAGGATGAAGTCTTTCGGATCGAGGATTCAACCTGCTCTTTGGCTGAGGCATATGTCTACCTTGTGGGAACCCAGTCAGGTTATGAGAATACCTTCGGAAAAGACATCTGGATGGCCCAGACAGACTCGGGCACAGTCGAGGAGAGGTTAAAAGAGTCAGTACTTGCCAAGATTGCTCAGATAAAGGTCATGAATCTTCTGGCAAGAGAAAATGAGATCACACTTGATGAGTCCGAAGAACAGCTCGTTTCGGCAGCAGCGCAGGAATATTTCGAACAGCTCTCCGACGCTGACAAAGAGGCCATGAACGGCGTTGCCTATGAAGATATTGAGGGCATAATAAGAGAACAGGCAATAGCGGATAAGCTCTACGATTACATTATAAGAGACATCAACCCCGAGATTTCTGATGATGAAGCCAGAACCATAACCGTTGAACAGATTCTGATAAAGACCTATTCCCTGGATAGCGAAGGAAACAAGGTTCCCTTCAGCGATGGTGAGAAGGATGCTGCTTACAGAAGATGCAGAGAGGTTTTCAAGAACCTGTTAAACGGTGGAAGCTTTGAAGAGCTTATGGCCCAGTACAACGAGGCGGATGAAGGCACAATCTCTTTTGGCAAAGGCGAAAAAGATGCTGAATTCGAGACAGCAGCCTTTAATCTCGGAACGGAGCAGACGAGCGAGATCATAGAAACAGAAGACGGCTATGTGATACTTAAGTGTATCAGCACCTTCAACCGCGAGGAGACCGAAGCCAACAAGGTAAAGATCGTGGCAGAGAGAAAAAGGGAGGTTTTCGGAGCTCAGTACGATGCCTTTGTGGCAACTCTTACCAAGCAGCTCAATGAAAAGCTCTGGGACAGCGTTAAACTCATCGAGGATGAGAACGTTACTGCTACGGGGTTCATGGAAGTCTACGAGAAATATTTCAACTCATAAGCAGATTTTTTACTTTTATCCGTCATAATTTACAACGGTTTAGCACTTGTGTAAAAACAAGTGCTTTTCTTTTTGTCTAAAATGCATAAAATTTGCAAACAAACAATTAACTTTCTGTTAAAGAAGTAAAAAATGTGCTTGTTGAGGTAAAAGAAATCCATTCTATCAGACAACTCGATTGGATATAGTTAAGTTGTAGTAAGTTTTACTGAAACGGGGAATAAGAGTATGAAAAAATTAAGAGTATATAGTTTAGCAATTGCAATGCTGTTTGTTCTTACCGTACTTGGAGGATGTGGAAGTAAAACTGAAAAATGGGCTTATATCCATGAGCCAATGGAAGCTGTCATTGCTCTCTCAGAAGATGGTAAGGCTACTTACAAGGGGAATGAGTACACTTACACCAAGGATGATACCTATATAACCCTCACGGATGAGAACGGAGAGCAGCAGCGTATCCGCTACGAGATGGACGGAGAGAAGATGCTTCTGTATGAGGAGTCCACCTACACAAGGAGCGGTACAGGTGACGGAATTGTCGGAAACTGGCTCCAGTCAAACGGCTGGTCCTATGTGTTTACGGACAAAGGGGAGTTTAGTGAGGAGAACATTTTCTACGGACACTATACCATTGATGAGGACAAATCCAGGATCAAGCTTATGTATAATGACCCGATGGAGGATGCGTATCTTTATTACACCTTAAACGGTGACAAACTTACGGTTGCTTACCCATGGCCAATGGTCAGGGTTCAATAAAATAATACTTACAACAAAGGAGAGGTGTGTTATGAAAATGAAGCGAATTGTTTCAACCTTGTTGGCGGGAGTTATGGCTATGTCTCTCGTCGCATGTGGCGGATCTTCTGCACCTGCAGAAACCGCACCTGCTGAGCCTGCAGCAACAACCGCAGAGCCCGCAGCTGAGCCGGCAGCAGAGCCTGCTGCAGTAGAGAATACCGACTCTTCAGAGCCTATTTCTCTTACAATGTGGTGTATCGCAACTGAGAGTGATTCAAACCGTCACGCTTATGAAGCAGCTATAGCTGATATGCAGGCTAAATATCCTGATATCAACTTCACATGGGAAGCTTTTGAGAACCAGTCTTACAAGACAAAGATCAAAGCTGCTGTATCTGCTAACGAGATGCCTGATATCTTCTTCACATGGTCATGTGCATTCCTTGGTGACTTCGTTGATGCAGGTAAGGTTTACTGCCTCGATGATGCTTATCAGAACTGGAAGAGCGAACTTCCTGAGAACATGCTTGGCAACACAACTTATGATGGCAAGCACTACGGCGTTCCTACAACAATGAACATCGTTGGTCTTTTTGCTAACATGGAGCTCCTTGAGCAGGTTGGCTACACAGAGATCCCCGGAACATATGATGAGTTTATCGCATGCTGCGACAAGCTTAAAGCAGCCGGAATCATTCCTTTCGGATGTGCAGGAAAAGAGACATGGTGTGTAACTGAGTATCTTGAGTCTGTTATCGAGAAGAGCGCAGGCGCTGACACACTTAATGACATCTTCCTCGGAAGAGCAACATGGGATAATCAGGACGTTACAGACGCTGTTGATACATTCCAGAAGCTTGTAACAGATGGTTACTTCGATCCTTCAGGAATCGGCCTTACAAACGACGAAGTTAAGAACAACTTCATGGCTGGCAAGTATGCATTCTACATGAACGGAACATGGAACTGTGCAGACTTCGCAGCAAACGAAGAGTTCTTCCCTAAGGTAAAGGTTGGTGAGTTCCCTGTAATCAACGCTGACAAGGCTAAACTTGGACAGCTCATCGGTGGACCTTCAGATACACTTGCAGTAGCAGCTTCTTCACCTAACGCTGCAGCAGCTGCTGACTATGCTTTCGAGCTTGGTAAGCTTATCTGCCACTATGGCTACCTTGATGGATGTGGACTTCCTGCATGGACACCTTACGGTGACACAAGCAGCGTAAACGGACTTACACAGACTGTATCAGAGATCTGCAGCAAGGCTGACAGCTTCGTACTCTTTGGTGATACAGCTATGTCTGCTGACGATGCAAATACATATCTTTCATATGTTGATCAGGTTTATGGATGCCAGGTTGACGGAAAAGCATTTACTGACGGTCTTGCAAAAGACATTAGGTAATATTTAACATTACATCGGTCCTTCCTGCGTTTCTTTGGGAATACAGAAAGGACCGATTTTTTTGGAAGGTTGCTTGTATGAATAAAAAAACTGCGGATATACAAAAAGGGATTACCATATTTTTGTTTCTTCTCCCTGCATTACTGCTATTTGTGAGCATTCTGATCGCACCTATCGCTGTGTCTGTTTACAGAAGTATGTATGACTGGAACGGTTTCTCGGAAGGAACTTTTATCGGGTTTAACAACTACATCGAATTATTTACAAACGGATCTATCAAGTTCATGACAGGTCTTAAGAACTCACTTATACTGGCTTTCTTTTCAGTATTTGTTCAGCTGCCGTTTTCTCTTTTCCTGGCACTTCTTCTTGGAAGACGCCCAAAGAAAGAGAGATTCTTTCTGTCAGTATTTTTTATGCCTGTACTGATTTCAACTGTGGTAATTGGCCAACTTTGGCTTAAGATATATAACCCTGATTACGGTCTTTTAAACAGATTCCTTGATGCTGTTAATCTTGGAAGTTGGAAGCACGTATGGGTTGGTGAAGTAAAAACTGCTCTTGGAGCGATCATAGTTCCTACTATCTGGCAGTATATCGGATACCATATGCTCCTTATGTACGCCGGAGTAAAAGGAGTATCCACTGACCTCAGGGAAGCAGCAATGCTTGACGGAGCATCACCTTGGCAGGTTGACAGGTACATCGTTATTCCTATCATCAAGCCTATCATCAGAGTAAGCGTTATCTTCGCGGTTACCGGTTCACTTAAGACCTACGACCTTGTAAGGATCCTGACAGAGGGCGGACCATTCCAGACCACTGAAGTTCCGAGTACTCTTCTTGAGAACATGCTGTTCCTTAGGAACAGATACGGAATGGGAAGTACCATTTCTGTAATGCTTATTTTGCTCTGCTTTGCATTTGCACTGGCGATAACAGCAATATTTAGGGAGAGGGACTAAACAATGGGGAACACTAATTCAGATATAATCAAAAAAACTAATCCGGCCGCCAAAGTCCTGATGTACATTTTCCTTGGGGTCTGGGCGCTGATAAATCTCTTCCCTATTTACTTCATGTTCACTTTCTCGCTTAAGTCAAACGAAGAGATTTTCGGAGCAAACATTGTCGGACTTCCGAGGGAATGGCTCTGGACCAACTACACCAGAGCACTTGGCACCGGCAACATGCTTCTTTACTTTTTTAACAGCTTACTTGTAACAACACTTGCCATTGCGATTTCTCTTTTCGCAGCAATGATGGCAACCTATGCGATAACAAGAATCAGCTGGAAACTCAATAAGCTCACCAACGCATTCTTTATGCTGGGACTTACCATTCCGATCCAGGCTTCGATCGTTCCTGTTTATGTAGTACTTTCAAAGCTTCACTGGCTCAATAAGTATTCAACACTTATTGTTCCTTACTCTGCATTTGCTCTGTCAATGTCAATCCTTATCTGTACAGGATTCATGGTAGAGATACCCTATGCTTTGGACGAAGCTGCAAGGATAGACGGATGTTCTCTTACGGGAACGTTCTTCAGGATCATTCTTCCTCTTATGAAGCCTGCAGTATCAACGGTTGGTGTCTACTCATACCTTCAGTGCTGGAATGAGTTCATGTTTGCCAATGTATTTATTTCAGACTCACAGCACAGAACACTTCCTGTTGGTATCAAAGCTCTTTCCGGAGCCTATACCACAGACTGGGGCCCGATTGGTGCGGCGCTCTGTATAGCTACATTCCCTACACTGATCTTTTACTTATTCTTAAGTGGCAAGATTCAGGAGAGTTTCATTGCCGGAGCGGTAAAGGGATAAAGGATAAGATTATTAGCAGACCTGTCACCGGGGCTCGTGGGCCCGGGCGGCAGGTTTCTTTAATATTAAAAACATGGTATCTTATATTTTATGAAGGAAAAAAATCAGGAAAAAATGAATACTTCCTTATCTAACAAACTTAAACAGCTGATCCTCGGAATCGGCCTGGTTGTTACGGTTGTCTTTTTGGTGTCCATCTATTTCATCACTGAAAGTGAAAAAAAGAATTACGGAATGAGAGAGTCCGAGAAAGTCCTGCGTACTCTGTCAAGCAATATATCCAGTGATATAGCAAGGTATTCTGAACTCTCGAGACTTATAATGACTGAGGACAGGGTGGTAACGTTCCTCAGGGCAGACTCGGACATAGTGGATATCAGTATGATAAATGATGCCAGATACGGCGTCATGGATATCCTCAATGTCACTGAAGGTGTGGACACGGTCATGGTCTTCAGGGAAGATATGATCATGTTTGCCACCAACAGATTTACCTACGAATATGACTACGAGCGTATGACTTCAGATACGTGGAGAAAAGACATATATGAGGGCAAGGGAAAGGCTGTTGTATCCCTAAACTCAAACCACATCGCCAGAAAGCTTGGAAACAAGCCGATGGTAACCATTGCCAGAGCTATCTATGACCTGGATTCCCAGCAAAGGACCGGTCTTATGATGATGAATATTTCTTCCACCATCTTTAACAGGATGCTGGGAGATCTTAGATATACCGATATCTGTATCATGGGAAGCGACGGCTCATTTCTTGCCGGCAACAGAAATCTTGCGCCTTACTACGACAGCTCTTTTATCTCAAAAGACATTGTCCATAAGGATATAACAATAGAAGGCGAAAAGGGACTTGCTTCCGGCTGCAGAGTTGGAAATATGCCTATTGTTTTGCTTAAGGTTTCTACTTACGGCAACGAGGTGGTGCCTTTTACCGCGATAAACGTCCTGATATTTATGCTTGCCATATTTGTTGTACTGGCGCTCTTTACAGGCTCTTTTATCAGCAGGAACATAACCGATCCGGTGTTCAAGCTCTCCTCTGCAATGGAGAAAAACAGAGCATCGGGTGAGCTGAAAAAGATCGACGTTGAGGTCAGCAGCAGCGAGTTTGACATGCTTGAGGGCGACTACAATAACATGATCGACCACGTTAACGAGCTGATCGACAGACTTATGGAGAAAGAAAAGACTCTTCAGAGGGCCGAGATGCGTGTGCTTCAGGAGCAGATAAAACCGCATTTCCTCTACAACTCCATCGAGACCATAGGCTACATGGCGCTGGATGCGGGAGCTGACAAGGTTCATGACGCGCTGGAGACCATGGGAAGCTTCTACCGCAACTTCCTTAGTAAGGGTGGCAGAGATATTCCGTTCTCAAGGGAGATTAAGATTGTACAGGACTACCTGTCCCTGCAAAAACTCAGATATGGGGATATAATAGAAGATGAATATGATATTCCCGAGGAGACAGAGAACTTTATTATTCCTAAGCTTATCCTTCAGCCACTGGTTGAAAACAGTATCTACCACGGCATCAGATTAAAAGGCGAGAAGGGTCTTATCAGTATTTCGGCCTACATCGATGAGATCGAGGGCGAAGAGTATCCCGAGAGGGAGCTTCACATTATCGTCAATGATACCGGTGTTGGAATGGACCAGGATAAGATCGACAAGATCCTCTCTGCGGATGAGAAGGACAGGCCCAAGGAGGCTGATGAGAGCTTCGGACTTTGGGGAACAATTCAGAGGATCAGAATGTACACGGGCAAGAAAGACTGCGTTAAAATAGAAAGTGAACCCGGTGAGTACACCAGAATTGAAATAACCATTGGAGCAAAATGATGAACAGAGCACTGAGAGTAATGATAATAGATGATGAGGAATCCGCAAGAAAGCTGATGCGAGCGGCCATTGACTGGGAGAGCCTCGGAATGGAGGTTGTGGGAGAAGCAGCCAGCGGAATCGAGGCCATCAATATCATTGACGACCTTCGCCCGGATATTGCCTTTGTTGACATCTCCATGCCCTTTATGGATGGAATCGAGTTCACGGAAGTTGCTACTGCGCGTTACCCTAAGCTCATTATCATCATCATGACCGCCATCGATAAGTTCGAGTATGCCAGAAAGTGCGTAAGCCTTCCGGTATTCGACTACATGTTAAAGCCCATGGTAAGGGCTGAGATCACACCGGTTTTAGAGAGAGCGGCGGAGAAGCTCAAGAAGGAAAAAGACTACTGGGAAGAGCAGAAGGCAGATGAAGAGGGCGGATCATCCGAAGAGAGCTCCACGGATCTGATAACCAGGTATCTTGAGGAGAACTTCACGGACAAGGAATTAAACCTTGCGTTTATAGCCCAGCACTTCGGCTTCTCGGCAAGCTATTTATCAAGAAAGTTTAAGGCAGATACGGGTAAAAAGTTTGTTGAATATCTTACGGACCTTCGAATGAAAAAGGCCATGGAGATAGCAAAAGGAAATGTAAAGATGTATCAGGCTGCTGCAGAAGTGGGAATTCCCGATCCCAACTATTTCAGTCGCTGTTTTAAGAAATATACCGGAATGAGCTATTCCGACTATGTTGCAGAACACGTTAAATGATAAGAAATACATTTGTTAGCACTCGCCACTGGTGAGTGCTAAATTTTTGTTGACTTTTGGTTGTGGGGGTCTTAAACTATTTTCTGTACGATGATAGATGTACATTTTTTGCCCTGATGGGTGAATGCAATACATAGAAAAGGGAGTGAGAATTATGGCTTCAAAAAAAGGTAATTTATCAATCAACAGCGAGAATATGTTTCCGATCATCAAGAAATGGCTCTATTCAGACCACGATATCTTTTACAGAGAAGTGATCTCTAACGCCTGCGATGCCATCACCAAGATCAAGAAGATGGATATGATGGGCGAGTACCAGCTTCCCGATGATTTCAAGCCTCGCGTGGACATTATATTAAACGACAAGGACAAGACCATCAAGATCGTAGATAACGGTATCGGTATGACTGCTGAGGAGGTTGAGGAATACATCAACCAGGTGGCATTTTCAGGTGCTACAGACTTCCTTAACAAGTACAAGGACAAGGCCAATGCCGATCAGATCATCGGTCATTTCGGACTCGGTTTTTACTCAACCTTCATGGTTTCTGATTCAGTAGATATCGATACTCTTTCATACAAGGGTGGCACACCTGTGCACTGGACCTGCGATGGCGGTTCGGACTTTGAGATGGATGACGGCACCAAGGCAGAAGTTGGTACAACAGTAACACTTCACCTCTCAGAGGATTGCCTTGAGTTCTGCAATGAGTACAAGGCAAGAGAAGTTATCCAGAAATACTGCTCATTCATGCCTTACGAGATCTATCTGTCAAAAGAGAATGAAGAGGGAACACAGACTATCAAGGCTTCAGAGAAGCTTGATTCAGATACTGTGATCGAAGAGGTTCATCCCGAGAAGAAGGAAGGCGAGACTGAGGAGCCTGAACTTCAGTACAAGATAAAGAGAAGACCTGAGCTTTTGAACGATATCCATCCTCTTTGGGCTAAGACCCCCAAGGACTGCACAGACGAGGAGTACAAGGAGTTCTACAGAAAGGTCTTCAGAGACTACAAGGAGCCACTTTTCTGGATCCACCTCAACATGGATTATCCTTTCAACTTAAAGGGTATCCTGTACTTCCCTAAGATCAACATGGAGTTTGAATCCATCGAGGGAACAATCAAGCTCTACAACAACCAGGTATTTATCGCAGATAACATCAAGGAAGTAATTCCTGAGTATCTGATGCTCCTTAAGGGTGTTATCGATTGTCCTGACCTTCCTCTTAACGTATCAAGATCAGCTCTTCAGAACGATGGTTTTGTCAAGAAGATCTCTGAGTACATTTCAAAGAAGGTTGCAGAGAAGCTTGCAGGTCTTTGCAAGACTGATAAAGAGAACTATGACAAGTACTGGGATGACATCAGCCCATTCATCAAGTATGGTTGCCTTCGCGATGACAAGTTCTGCGAGAAGATGACAGACTACATCCTCTTTAAGAACCTGGATGGCAAGTACCTTACAACTCCTGAGGCTCTTCAGATCAACAAAGAGGCTGAGGATGGAGCGACATCCGACGATCCAGAGGGAGTCGCTGATGGCGCCCATGCCAATGATTCCGAAGAGTCAAGCCAGAATGGCGCAGACGATTCGCTGAATCAGACGGCTAGAGGCGAAAACGGAGAAAAGATTGAAGCTGAGGTTGTAGACGATGGCAAGAAGGTTGAATCAGTAAAAGAGATCAAGGAGCCTCGCACCATCTACTACGTAACAGATGAGCAGCAGCAGAGCCAGTACATCAACATGTTCAAGGCTCAGAAGATGGAAGCTTTTGTTATGAAGCACAACATCGATGTTCCTTTCATGGAGCAGCTTGAGCGCAAGAACGAGGGCATCCGCTTCAAGAGGATCGATGCTGACCTTACAGATACCTTTAAGTCCAGAACTTCCAAGAAGGCAGCAGCTGAGCTTGAAGAGAAGGAGAAAGAGCTCTCAGAGAAGATCAAGAAAGCTCTTAAGAACGACAAGCTCACTGTTAAGCTTGAGAAGCTTAAAGATAAGAAGGTTTCATCAATGCTTACTGTATCAGAGGAATCCCGTCGTATGGCAGAGATGATGAAGATGTATGCCATGAACGGTATGGGAATGGGCGACTTCGGAGCAGAGGGACAGACCCTTATCTTAAATGCTAATCATCCTCTTGTTCAGTATGTGATGGAGCATGAAGACGGCGAGAACACCAAGACCATCTGCGAGCAGCTCTATGATCTTGCACGCATCCAGAATGCACCTCTTGAGGGCGAAGCAATGACCAAGTTTGTACAGAGAAGCAACGAGATCATGATGATCCTTGCTAAATAAGATTTAGATATTTAGGGAAACGCTCTCTAAAGCGTTTCCCTTATTTGCGTTAGATAGGATTTTTTATGTGGAATTATATTAAAGGTCTTTTAACCATTTTGTCATCCTTTAGAATTGCATCGCCGGTTCCTTACTGGGGAAAGCTCTTTGGTCTGGATGCGATTTTTAAGCTCCTTGCTGAGGATAAGTTTTCGCCTTATATAACGAAAGACGGCTATAAGTGCAATGATGTTCTGGTAAGTGAAAGCGGAAGATGGGTCATGATCGTGGGAGAAATTTATCCGATACCCCTTATTAAGGGACTTTCCGGACTTGAAAATGAGTTTGAAATGATAGACGGCGAATCGGTTATGATAAATGTCAAGACGCTCAGGCCGGGACTTGTCAAAATGGCTCTCAGAGAGCTCTTTCCACCACTGGCACTTAGAATTGATGATACTACCTATGATGATCTTCCGAGTAATCGCGCCAAAGCTTTTAAGAAAGTATGGCCCGGAGATTACAAAGAACTGGCCTATGCTGACTGGTTTGAAGTAAGATACCTTTGGGAGAGGGAGTATTCAAAGCTTCTTAGTGGAAAGGCCACTGATGAGGAAATAGAAGAATCCCTTAAAGAGATTACCGAGGAACACATCGTCTACAAGCAGATGTTTCGAAGAGTCCTTCTTGATGATGAGCTCAAGACCATTGCAAAGGCTATCAAAAATGGCGAGATAGAAAGGCCGTATGCTCTTTTTGACATAACAAACTATTCCGATGAGTACTGTGTATGTAATGGAATAAATGTCCTCAAAAGGATCGGATATCCTGCAAATAAGGAATGGATGGGATTTCTTTTTGATTGCCTTAAGGATATTAAGAAGTCATACTTTAATGATGCGATTGCTGTTCTTAAGAATATGTTTCCTAAGGATGAACTTATCGCTCGTATTGATGCGGATATAGTAAAGGCCCATGATGCCGACGATCTTGTCTGGGCAGCAGGACTCATAAGCTTGTCAAAAGAGATCGGATATGAGATAACTCTTAAAGAAGCAGATAAAGAAAAGGAAAAAGCAGTAAGCACATGTGGAACTATTTAAAAGGGTATTTCAGGAGCGGAGAATTATTCAAAAAGATTTACTGGGTATTTGTAACTCTTCTTTGTTCCTTTATAGCATTGGCATCAATGCCGATCGGACTTCTGATATTTGGTGCTCCGGCAGTTCTTTTAATAAAACATACAGCAGAGAGATTTGCTCATGACCAGGTGGTACCTTACTGGGGAGATAAGTTCCTTAAGAGTGAGATATACAGACTTCTCGCAGGAGAGAAATTTCGCCCCTACGTGACAAGTAAAGGCAAGAAAGTTAAGGATGTACAAGTAAGCAGCAGCGGAAGGTGGGTATACATCAAAGGAAAGTACTATCCGCTTGCATTGGTCAAGAGATTTGATTTTAGAAGCAATGATAATAAATGTTTTGTTTACATGATTGATGGAGTATATGGCGGTGAGCAGGAGTGGTCCGGAAACAAAATGATAACAGAAGCTCTGAAGGAACTTATGGGTACTGTATCAGACTATCCGAAAGAAATATGCAAAGAGGCTTTTGACGCTGTCAAGGCAGACATGCGCCTTTCAACTTCCAGATTTGCTACCGCGGACTGGAATGAATTCAGGTATCAGTGGGAACAGAAGTGCCGTGCGAAATTTAATGGCATTGAAAAAGATAACCTTGGGAAGAAGCGAATAAAAACGCTGATATCCCCGGATAATATCAAACCGGTATTTTTCAAGAAGACTCTGACCGATCTTGAAATTGCATCAATATGTGAAGGAATAAAATCCGGCAAGGTCAACAATGGTGATGCTTTTGCGGATTTAGGCAGATATACCAAGGATATCTATGTTCTCAACGGAGTAAAGCTCTATGAAAAGCTGGGTTATCCTGACAACTTAAAGGCGGAAGATTTCCTCTTTGACTGTATTAGGAACATTGAGAAGCCCTACTTTGATGATGCTATCAGGGTGCTTTCGGAATTTCCTAGAGAACACCTTATT
Source organism: Butyrivibrio sp. NC2007 (assembly GCF_000421405.1). Classification (GTDB taxonomy): domain Bacteria; phylum Bacillota; class Clostridia; order Lachnospirales; family Lachnospiraceae; genus Butyrivibrio. Next base: position 141,436 of record NZ_ATWY01000008.1, on the reverse strand, counting down.
GCAAGTATAGAAAGATATGTGAAAAAGGCCCATGATGATGGGGACTACGTTTTCGGCGCGGGACTTATCGCCCTCGCCAGAGCAATAGACTATGAGATCAGCCTGGAAAAAGAGGCTGCAGAAGGATTTTCGGCAGAAGAAGCGAAAGCGTTTGAGACTGCTGCGCAAGGCGAGCAGCAACAGGGTGCTGTGGCTGTGAAATTCCAGGCGTGAGTCACCGGGGACGTTTCAGTTTGACTCAAAATGAGTCAAACTGAAACGTCCCCAGTGACTCACTTGAACTGATTTACCTCTTCATCATATTTATACCCAACACCTTCAAGTTTCCCCACCATCTCTTTTACCTCTTCCTCGCTCATATCAAGGCCTTCAGCGAGTTTATCAAGGCTCGAGTAGTTGTCTCTCAGCTGCGTATTTACATAGCTCAAAAGTATGATCGGATCCTGCGGAAGCATATCATTTTTCTCCTTTTTCTAACATGGTTTTGATAATAATTAAATCATACCATATCTTGATAAAATTTCTATAAATCACCACAGAATGTTGAAACCACGCGATTTGCTGTAGTATAATTATTATGATATATTGTATTATTTTATAACAATTTATGGTGAGGAATTGCTTTTCATCAATTTATGAGTAAACTTGAGCCGACTATTGATATACATTGTCACATCCTGCCGGGGGTCGATGATGGGTCTCCCGACATGGAAACGAGCCTGGAAATGCTGAGGATTGCTGACAAGAACGGGATCACACATCTGATCCTGACTCCGCATCACAAGCCCATGCATCACAATGTAAGCCCTGAGCACAACGTGGTCTACAGGAAAAAGCTCCAGGAGGCCGCCAAGGAAGCAGGTATAAAGGCAAAGCTCTTTTCCGGAAACGAGATCTACTATAGCGATGAAACTATGGAAGAGCTTATAGAGGGCAAGATATGTTCTCTTGCTGGGAGCGACTATGTGCTTGTGGAGTTTCATCCGACCAACCCTTACAAGGCGATACAAAATGCCATAAGCAGGGTTCAGGCAGCTGGCTTTATTCCCATAATTGCTCATGTGGAGAGGTACAGTGATATCGTATCCCATCCGTCTAGGGTAAAAGATCTTATCGAAATGGGAAGCTTTATTCAGGTCAATGCATCCAGCATAATGGGCAAGTATGGATTTGGCATAAGCCATTTTACAAAGAAGCTCTTAAAGGAAGAGCTGGTGCATTTTGTGGCATCCGACGCTCACGATACCGGGCGCAGAGCACCTAATCTTCTTGATTGCAGGAACTATGTAGAGAGAAAGTATGGCGAAGATTACGGGAAGAAGCTCTTTTTCACCAATCCCGCCAATGTGATAAGAAACGAACTAATCTAAGAGGAGTGTCCATGGGGAATAGGGACGACATAATTGAAATCAATCTGGGGGAACTATTTTCGGTACTTCTGGGCAGGGCCTTTCTGATCATCAGCGCAGGTATCTTTTTTGGCCTTGCGGGGCTTTTTGTCAGCAAGTTTGTATTGCACCCTGTCTACGATTCTACCACCAAGATCTACATCCTTAACAAAGAAGAAAACCAGACCGTGACATATTCCGACGTGCAGATATCAACGCAGCTCACCCAGGACTATGCGGAGCTGATAAAGAGCAGATATGTTATTGAGGAGGTCATCCAGAGACTCAACCTTGTGGATGTAGACTATGAGGATCTTTCAAAGGTTCTCAAGGTCGATACGCCTTCCGATACCCGAATAGTTGCAATAACTGCCAGGGATGAGGATCCTTTGATGGCTATGCAGATAGCCAACTGCATCAGAGAAGTGGCCAGTGAGCACATCACCAACGTTATGGATATCGATGCCATCAACGTTGCTGAGACAGCTAATGTTCCAACGCAGAAGTCCGGCCCCAGCGTCACGAGATGGACCATAATTGCAGGATTTTTGGGAGCTGTCATCATTGCTTTCTTCGCAATCCTTGAATACCTTTTGGATGACACAATTAAGAGCAATGACGACGTTGAGAGATACCTTGGGCTCAGCACCCTTGCTCTTGTTCCGCTGACAACAGAAGAGACGGATAAAAAGAAATCCAAGAAGAAAGATAAGAAGAAAAAGTAAGGGGGATATATGCAGAGCGCGAAGCTTCATTTTAGTCAGTCAGAGAACAACTATCAGATAAAAGAAGCATATAAGACCCTTCGAAGCAACGTGGAATTCAGCGGTCAGAACGTCAGAGTAATCTCCGTCACCAGCTGTACTCCGGGAGAAGGCAAGACCACCGTGGCTATGGCACTGGCAAGAGCCTTTGCGGAAGCGGGTAAAAAGACTGTTCTGGTGGATGCCGATATGCGTAAGTCAGTGTTGGTAGGAAGATACCGTACAGGTTCGGTTAGACTGGGACTTACCCATTGCCTGGTTGGAAGAGAGAGGCTCTCAAGTGTTATCTGCGAGACCGACACTCCAAACCTCTACGTTGTCTTTGCAGGACCTGTTCCGCCAAACCCCAGTGAACTTCTGGGCGGAAGGATTTTTGGGAAAGTCCTTGAGAACATGAAGCAGGTATTTGATTACGTGATCATAGATACGCCGCCTCTGGGAAGCGTTATCGACGCGGCGGTTGTAGCCAAGCAGTGTGATGGAACCATCATGGTAATTGAGAGCAATTCCATCAGCTACAGATTTGCTCAGAGAGTTAAGGATCAGCTTGATAAAGCAGGCGCCAAGATGCTGGGCGTTGTACTCAACAAGGTTGATATTTCCGGCAAGGGATATTACGGACATTACGGCAGCTACTATGGTAAGTACTACGGCAAGTATTACGGCAAGTACTATGGCAAATACGGAGAGGATAATCCCGAGACTTCGGGAAGACCAAGGCCTGCTCCGGTAGCTGATATCGAGCCTGATGACGATGACCTTAACGAGCTTAATTATCTATCGGGAGTAACGAGGAAAGATTGAGGGGATTGTAAGTGAGAGGAAATATTCTTGGAATATTCTTTTCCATATTGAGTGGGGTACTGATTTTTCTCATAGTGGTGGCCTACACAAGGAGCGATCGCACAGCTCCGGAGTTTCGGTTTTCCGCAACGGACATCATCTATGATTCGCAGACCACGGACAACAACTTAAAGGTCGGGATAAACGCCTACGATTCCAAAGACGGTGACCTTACCAGCAGGATTGTTGTAGAGAAGGTAGTACTTAACAGGGAAAAAGAGACTGCGGTTGTATATTATGCAGTCGCAGATTACAGCGGAAACGTCACCAAGCAGTCCAGAGTTTTTCCTGCAGACATTGCAGACATAGACAGCTTCGGAGATTCCTCCGAGACCATGGAGGATCCGATGTTTCCAAACATAGCTGCGCCTGATGTTGAGAACTTATCAGGTGAAGAAGAGACATCTACAGGAGAACAGGAAGCCGGCCAGGAAGCTTCATCTACTGAAAATTCTGCCGGCAATCAGGAGCCGTAAACATGCGAGGAAAAGGCAGAGTCTTTCTCATTATCTGGGCCAGTGTCATGACACTTATCGTGCTTGTCATGGCAGGGTTTGAGGCAGTGAGATTCTTTGGAAAATCGAATCTTAGTTCCAAATCTGCAACCAGCACGCCCATGCTTGTGCAGGAGGAAGCGCCTGTAACTGAAGCTGCGGGCGTAGAATGGCAATCGGACTGGGTGCGATATGACGGCTCTGTTTATGATTATAACGAAAACATCACAACCTTCCTGATCATGGGAATAGATAAGAAAGATGAGGTTGTGACGCCGGTCGCCGAGGGGATGGACGGAGGACAGGCTGATGCTCTGTTCTTGCTGGTTTTAAATCCCGACGATGAGACCATAAAGATAATCGGCATCAACCGTAACTCCATGACCAACGTTGATATCTATGATGAATACGGAAGATATCAGAACACAATTGTGGCGCAGATCGCAATCCAGCACGGCTTTGGCGACGGAATGGAAAAGAGCTGTGAATATCAGGTGAAGGCTGTTTCAAGCATGTTCTATCAGCTTCCGATCCACGGCTACGCGGCCATCAACATGAGTGCGATCCCTGAGATCAATGATCAGATCGGCGGAGTTGATGTAAGTGTAATAGAAGACATGACCAAGTGGGATAAGTCTCTTTATGAAGGCGCACAGGTTCACCTGACGGGAGAGCAGGCATTTATTTATCTTAAGAACAGAGATATGTCCAAGTCCGGCGGAAGCGATAAAAGACTTGAAAGGCAGCGCCAGTACCTCAATGCCTTTATTGATGCAGCAAGGGAAAAGAGCCTTCAGGATCCCAATGCGGCTGTAGAACTGTTTACAGCTATTAAAGACAAGATGGTTACGGATATAACGGTTGACGAGATCAGCTATCTTGCACCGGACCTTACCAAATATAAGTTTGATGATACTGATTTCAAGATGATCAAAGGAAAAACACAGATAAATGACATCTATGATGAATTTATCGTAGATGACGACGACCTGTACAAAACCATCATCGAGACATTTTACAAAAAAATTGATTACCTGGACTAAACTAATGTCGAAAATATGCCGATACAAACATATAGATAGGTATGCCTTCGGGAAAGTACTTGCAGTGCTCATGGCTTTGTTATTACTTAGCGGATGCTCAGCAAAGCAGCAGAATGCAGTATCGGTGGGAGTAACCGGAGATGAAAGCTCGGAGCCCCATGTAGATATCGCAAAGCTAAGAGAGACCAATGAAGATATCTTCGCATGGATAAACGTTCCGAACACCTCAATCGATTATCCTGTTCTGCAAAGCTCCGATGGTGATGACTCTTTTTACATAAACCATAATGTGAATAAAGAGGCAGATCCAAAGGGTGCCATATATACCGAGTGTGCAAACTTAAAGGACATGTGTGATTTCAATGAAGTTCTTCATGGCTCATCACCTGAGGACGGAACCATGTTCGCAGATGTAGAGAAGTTTCTCGACAGAAAGTATTTTGAAGAACATCCTTACATATATGTGTATATGGAAGGAAATGCACTTATATATTATGCCTTCGCAGCTTATAGCCGCAGTAACACAAGGCTTTTGCAGGAGTACGATTTTACCTGTGTATCAGGCTGTCAGGCATTTCTGGATGAGATTTATAACTCAAGGTCCATGACCAAGAACATCCGAAGTGGATGGGAAGGGGCTGTGGCACCTGAGAATTTCATCATAACTCTGACTACTACTGACAGTACTGATCCTTCAAAGCAGATCATCGTTGTGGGATGCCTTGTGGGTGATGTAATGGGCAAGATAGACAGAGAAATAGATTACTCTGAGCCGGAATGATATTACTAATCATGGGAATATAGATTCTAGAAAGAAAGTATGGAGGCGCGAAAATGAAAAAAATCATAGCACTTGCACTCGCATCGGTTCTCTTTGTTACATCATCTATCTGCGTATTTGCAGCTGATGAAGTAAGTAGTGTACAGAGTCCAACGCCAAAAGAGATCATGGAAAAGCTCGAAGAACTTGAAAAAGAAAATGCAGAACTCAGAAAGAGCATCTCAGATCTTACTAAGGCCGTACAGGCTAGAAACAAAGGCGGCGGCGGAGGCGGTGGCGGCGGCTCATCAAAACCTTCAGCTCCTTCAAGCGATGGAAACTACGTTAATTTCGGCGGAACCATGACATATCAGGGTGGCAAGATTGAGATAAACGGCGGCAAAAGTAATGTTACCTTCACTATAAAGGCACCTGCAGGCGGAACAATCACATCAGCAAACAGCCTGGCGGGAAAGGTTGGTGGAAACCTTGTAAGCTGCATTGAGACAAGTTCACCGGGTGTTGCATTCTCAACAGCTAAGGTTAACTTCTTCGTAAGCGGCGTTCAGCCCGGCGACAACATTGCTGTATACCAGGCTCAGGGCAACAACTGGGTGCAGCTTCCTGTTGTAGAGATTCGTAAAGACCATGTTGTGGTTAATATGACACGTCACGGAAGTATTGCATTTATCAGAGTTCCTGTATTGGCTTCAATTACACAGTAAGATTGATTTCAAAAGAGGGCGCAGCCTATGTGCCCTCTTTTTTTTGTGCTATCTTGACAGGTTTATAGCAATCCCGTAATATTAATTTTGAAATCGGTTTCAAAGAGCTTATGACGGAGTGATTATGGACAAAGACAAAACGGGCAATGGCAAGACGATTACGATCTACGACATAGCAGAGGAGGCGGGAGTTTCTGCGTCCACTGTTTCCCGCGTGCTCAACGGAAGCGCTTCTGTACGCAAGGAAAAGAAAGAAAGAATACAGAAGCTCATTGAGAAATACAACTTTAAACCCAATGCCCTGGCCAAAGGATTATCTGATACTGCCACGAAGAATATCGGAATTATAGCTGCAGATGTCAGAAACCCTTATTATTCCGCACTTTTTGTAGCCTGTGAGCTGGCTGCCGAGAAGGCCGGCTATAGCGTTGTGCTCTCTAACAGCTTTGGCGAAATTGAAAGAGAAAAGGCTCAGCTTGATATCATGCTGCAGCAAAAGGTTGATGCCATCATACAGATGGGTGGAAGAGTCGATGACCTTATCACAGATGAGGACTATGCTCTTAAGGTGAGAGGAATCTGTGAGAAAACCCCGGTTGTTGTTACCGGCAAGCTGGATAAGACTTCTGTGCACAGCGTTGTCATAGATGAATCCGGAGCTATGGATACTGTAATGGAACACCTCATAGGACTGGGACATCAGAAGATTGCCCTTGTGGGTGGAGAGATGAGGGTTACTTCCACTTATAACAAGTACCTGAAATATCAGGAAGTCTTAAGAAAACATGGGATAAAAGAGAAGGGTGAATATGTCATCAACGGTACATACGATCCTGAATCGGGTTATGAGTGTACCAACAGAATACTTGAACTGGAAGACAGACCGACAGCCATTATAGCGATCAACGACTTTGCTGCCAGTGGCGCTGTCAGAAGTATTCGTGAACATGGCCTTAGAATTCCGGAAGATATATCACTGGTCAGCTTTGATAATACCTATATAGCAGATCTTACCATTCCTAAGCTCACCAGTATTGATTACGATTATGAGAACTACGGAAGAGTTCTTATTGATACAGCGATTGCAGCTGCCAGGGGAGAAGAAGTAGAAGCAGTTCAGATCATTACTCCGAAGCTTGTTATAAGGGAGAGCTCGGGAGAGGTTAACAATTAATATAAACATACAATGTTTTGATATTGTAAATAATTACGGCGAAGTCAACAAAATGACTTCGCCTTTTTGTTGCATATCGCCAAAATTGCAATCGGTTTCAGAAATACTGTTGACTTTCATAGTGCAAACATGATTAAATCTAAGTATGAAATCGGTTGCAAATAGTAATAATGCACAATAAAGATGGCTTTTATGACAACAACCGGAAACATGGCAGTGGGAGGAAGATATGAGTAACAAGAGTAAGAAGGCTTCTACGGGAGTTAAAAAGCGTGGAGTTTTAGAGACACTCTGGAGATACAGAGTCCTTGAACTTATGTGTCTGCCTGCAATTGTCTTTTTCTTTATGTTCAGCTATATGCCAATGCCCGGTATCTGGGTTGCTTTTGTAAAGTACAACTACCGCAAGGGCATATTCGGAAGTAAGTTCGTCGGACTTCAGAATTTCGAATTCCTGGCAGAGTCGGGAAAGCTCTTTTCCCTGACCAGAAATACCGTCCTTTATAATCTGGCGTTTATCATTCTTGGTAATCTTGTAGCGGTTATCATAGCAATACTGCTTAACGAGATCAGAGCCAAGATGTTCAAGAAGGTGTCACAGACACTGATGTTTCTGCCTTATTTCATTTCACAGGTTCTTGTAGGCCTTTTGGTTTACTCGCTTTTGAACTATGATACAGGTTTTGTTAATGAGATACTTGTAGCTCTCGGCAAGGCTAAATGGCAGCCGTACTCAGACCCGTCGGTATGGCCGTGGCTGATAGTGCTGATCCATTTGTGGCAGCAGACCGGTTACAACTCAGTTGTTTACTTTGCTGCTATCTGCGGTATTGATGCCGAGATAATCGAAGCTGCCAAGGTTGACGGAGCCAATGCTTTCCAGCGTATCAGATACATCATTCTGCCATCGCTTCGTCCTACAATTGTAATCCTTATCCTGTTTGCTCTTGGAGGAATCGTAAGAGGTAACTTCGGATTGTTCTGGAACATCATCGGATCCAACTCAGTTCTCTATGAGACAACAGATATTATCGAGACTTTCGTTTACAGAGCTACCATGTCAGACTTCAATTTCTCGACCGCATCAGCAGTTGGTTTCTACCAGTCACTGGTTGGTTTTGCAATCGTAATGCTTGCTAACTTCGCAGTCAAGAAGATAGATCCTGACTACTCGCTATTCTGATGATAAGGAGCAACCAAGATAATGGCAAAGAATAAAGACATTGAGTTTGAGGCTTCAAATTCCAAGATAAAACTGGGAACTTCGGATTACATAGTAAGAGGCATCGGATATGTTCTTGTAACACTCTATGCCGTAGCATGTGTTTTTCCTTTCCTTATAATAATCGGAACTTCATTTACAAGTGAGTCGTATATAAGAACCCATGGTGTTCAGCTCTTTCCAAGGGAATTTACACTCAAGGCTTACGAGATGGTAATCGGAAGCGGAAATATCTGGAAGTCCTATCTTCTTACAATAGCGTTGACTCTTATCGGTACTGTATGCGGACTTCTGATCATAGCCATGACAGGTTATGCCCTTCAGAGAAAAGACTTCCCGTTTAGAAATGCAATTTCTTTCTATATTTACTTCACGAGTCTGTTCAGTGCGGGACTTGCTCCCTACTATCTGCTCATGACACAGACCTACAAGCTTCTTGACAGCTATCTGGCGGTTTTGCTTCCGCTTATGATGTCGCCCTGGCTCATAATTCTTATGAAGAATTTCATCAAGCAGATTCCTCATGAGATAACGGAGTCCGGCAAGATAGACGGCGCGGGGGATATGACAATCTTTGTATATCTGATCCTCCCTATGATCAAACCCGCGCTTGCAACAATAGGTCTTTTCCTGGCTCTTGGTTATTGGAATGAGTGGTATCAGTCTTCACTGTTCCTTACAGCAAAGGTTACGGTTAAGCCACTTCAGTACACTCTTTATGAAATTGTAAATAAGCTTGATGCTCTGCGTAATTCAGTTGCCGGCCAGTACGTAACACTTACTGACATTCCTGAGCAGAGTGTTAAGATGGCTAACGCGGTTCTTGCAACCGGCCCGATCGTACTTCTTTATCCTTTCGTTCAGAAGTACTTCATTGGTGGTATTACTGTTGGCGCGGTTAAAGGTTAAGAGCGCTTCCTTGTTACGACAAGGTTGATAAATAAAAGAAATGTTTAAAGGAGGAAAGAAATGAAGAAGAAGTTATTGGCAACATTACTTAGCGTAAGCATGGTAATGGGACTTGCTGCCTGTGGTTCATCTACAGCCGACAGCACAACAACCGGAGCTGACACTACAGGGGCACAGACTCAGTCAGCAGACACAGCAAAGACAGACACATCTGCAGGGGCAGATGCAGCTGCAATCGATACATCAGAGCATGTGGTTATCTCTTATATGACCACAGGAGATCCGCCGGAGTCAGGAAGCGAGAAGGAAGCTAACCTTAACGCAATGCTTGATGAGCTCAATGCTATTCTTACTGAGAAGGTTAATGCAGAGATTGAGATCTACTATATTCCTTGGACAGATTATCTTTCAAACTACAACCTTACACTTGCACGTATGGACGGCAGCGTAGACCTTGTCGGAACAGCTTCTGACTGGCTTGATGCTTGGCCAAATGCTAAGAACGGTGCTTTCCTTGAACTTTCAGAGGATATGCTCAAGACCTATGCACCTAAGACATGGGAAAGCGTTCCTGCAGATCACTGGGATCTTTGCAAATACAACGGTGATATTTATCTGATGCCTGAAGATAACTATGCACAGTGGACTAACCACGGCTGGATCTATCGTCTTGACTGGGCAAAAGAGGCAGGACTTGCAAATGGTGTTCATAGCTGGGAAGATATGACAACCTATGTTAAGTGGTGCAAAGAGAACAAGACAGATCTTAAGTATGTTTGGGATTCAGACGGAACACAGTACTCACAGATGGCTAACGGCTGGATTGCTTCACATACAGACTTCGTGCCTATCGATGGTATCTGCTCCGGTGCTCTTTGGGGCGGTTCCAAGGACGACCTTTACACAATCACAACTCCTGCTCTTACAGAGACAGAGTCACTTGTTGAGTATGCTAAGCTCATGAAGGAATGGGCTGAGATAGGTGTATGGCCTACAGACGTACTTAACAACACATCAGGAAGTAACCGTGATGAGTTCCGTGTAGGCGATGTTGCTGTTGAGCAGCACCACACACAGACATGGACAGATCTTTGCTCAGCAACACCAGCAAACACAATTTTCCAGGATGATCCTGATGCAGAAGTTGGAATGTTCTACTGGGGCGAGGAGACAGGAAACGTTATCGCACTTTCAATCACACACGGTGCAATGGCTGTTTCTGCAGGAAGTGATAACCCTGAGCGTGCGCTTATGGTTTATGACCTTATCAGAAACGATCCTGAGTGCTACGACCTCTTCTGCTATGGTATTAAGGGTGTTTCATGGGATCTTGATGACAACGGACTTCGTATTACTCCAGAGGGATTCAATGCAGATACACAGAACATCAATGGTATGACCAACTACTGGTGGGGCAGAAATGATGACCTTGAGATCAAGGATGCTACCAGAAACTGGGATGCAATCGATAAGCTCTATGCTGAGTATGACAAAATCAAGATCGACTATCCATATGGACAGTTCGTTCCTGATGTAGACAGCATTCAGGGTAAGATTGATAACTGCAATGAGCAGTACACAAACTATATGAAGCAGATTTCTTACGGTCTTTACAACGGAAGTGCTGAAGACATCGTAGCTGAGATGCAGGCAGCTCTTAAGACTGCAGGTATCGAAGATGTAACAGCAGAACTTCAGACTCAGTTTGATGCTCTTTACAAGTAATTAACTGCCGAAAAAACTATAGCAAAAATAAAAAAGGAATACTGTTTCATTATTGGAGCAGTATTCCTTTTGATTAGAGTAGAGAAATTATGGGAAAATTTGAAATCAGAGATACTTTCTACCTGAATGATAAACCTTTTAAAGTAATAGCAGGCTCTTTTCACTATTTCAGAACTATGCCTGAATACTGGGAAGACAGACTGTTAAAGCTCAAAGCCCTTGGATGCAACACGGTTGAAACCTACATTCCATGGAACCTGACAGAGCCAAAGAAGGGCGAGTTTAATTTCGAAGGGCTCTGTGATGTTGAAAGCTTTATCAAGCTGGCCACTGAACTGGGGCTTTACATTATACTCAGGCCATCACCATACATCTGCGCAGAATGGGAATTTGGCGGGCTTCCGGCATGGCTTTTAAAGGACAGAAACATGCGCCTTAGAGTCAGCTATAAACCCTTTATGGATGCTGTGGAAGACTACTACAAAGTACTGATGCCAAGGATCACTAAGTATCAGATTGATAATGGCGGCAATGTTATACTCATGCAGGTTGAGAATGAGTATGGTTACTATGCCAATGACCATGAGTACATGAAATTCATGGTTGACCTTATGAGAAAGCTTGGCGTTACCGTACCTCTTATAACCTCCGACGGACCATATCATGAGAGCTATCGCGGCGGCTATGCTGAGGGTGCTCATCCTACCGGCAATTTTGGCTCCAGAACAAAAGAGAGATTTGAAGTATTAAAGGAGTACACAGCTGATGGCCCTTTGATGTGCGCAGAATTCTGGGTTGGCTGGTTTGACCATTGGGGCAACGGCGGACACATGAAGGGCAATCTCGTTCAGAGCTGCGAGGACCTTGAGAAGATGCTTGAGCTTGGAAACGTGAGCATCTATATGTTCCAGGGTGGTACTAATTTTGGATTTACAAACGGATCGAATTATTACGACGAGCTTACCCCGGATGTTACGAGTTATGACTATGACGGAATCCTTACAGAGGATGGCAGGATTACCGAGAAGTATATAAAGTACAAAGAGATCATTTCAAAATATGCAGATGTTCCGCAGGTTCAGCTTCCTGCAGAGGTAAAGAGAAAGAACTACGGCAAGCTGACATGCAAAGAGAAGGTAAGCCTGTTTAACGCAGTGGATGATATCAGCAAAGCAGTACACCTTCCATATACGGTAAACATGGAGGAGCTAGATCAGAACTACGGATATATCCTGTATAGGACAACGCTTCATTCCGAGGCTGGAATTGCAAAGCTGAAGCTCTGGGAGACAGCGGACAGAGCAAATGTATTTGTCGATGAAAATCCTCTCATTACTCTTTACGACCATGAACTTGATGCCGAGCATGACATTCCTCTTGAGAAATATCTTGCCTGCAGCAAACCTGCTCAGATGCTGGCCGGCAAGTTTATGATGGAGAGAGGACTGACTCCAGAACAGGCTCCTGCTGCAATTGGCGAGGCCGGACTTTCCACGGGATCTCTGATTGGCCTTAACGAAAAGTTCGATATTCTCGTTGAAAATATGGGCAGAGTCAATTTCGGATCTCGCATGGAACTTCAGAGAAAAGGTATTGGACGATGCGTTCAGATCAACGGCCATATTCACAATGGCTGGGACATTTACACACTGCCCCTTGATAATGTGGATAAGGTTGACTTTAGCAAGGAATATAAAGAGGGAACTCCTGCGTTTTACCGCTTTACATTCGATGCTGATGAAAAGGGCGACACATTCATTGACTTTGATGGCTGGGGAAAAGGCGTCATTTTCATCAATGGATTTAACCTCGGAAGGTTCTGGGAGATAGGACCACAAAAGAGATTATACCTTCCCGCTCCTCTTCTTAAGGAGGGAGAAAATGAGATCATCGTCTTTGAAACAGACGGTAAATGCGCAGACAGTATAGAGCTGAAGGACGAGCCGGATTTGGGCTGAAACTATGGATACTGAGAGAATAATTCTTACTGATAATTGGAAATTTCATTATGGCGAATGCGAAGAGGCCTGGTACAAGGGCTATGATGACAGCGCCTGGGAAGAAGTTACAGTTCCTCATGACTTTTCAGTGAAGGCTCCTTTTTCAAAAGAGTTTTCAAGCGGAACGGGGTATCTTCGCGGCGGAATCGGATGGTATAGGACCAGCATAAGAATTCCGGAAGAGTATCGTGGCAAGAGGATCACATTGATCTTTGATGGAATCTACAAGAACAGCTATGTATGGGTCAACAGCTATTTCCTTGGGAAAAGACCCAGTGGCTATGCCCAGATCAGCTATGACATCTCTGACCGGGCGAGCTTTGGAGATGATAAGCTTCAGATCAGCGTCAAGGTGGTTCATACCGGTATTGCGGATTCCAGGTGGTTTACCGGCAGCGGAATAACGCGTAAAGTCAGCATAATGGTTTCCGAGAAGACAGCTCCGGCTGTGGATGGAATATTCTTTAAGTGCGACAGTGTTGAAACTGACGGAGGTAGGACTCTGGCCAAAGTGTCTGTCAGAAACGAGCTTCTGACGGCAGAGGCGGATAGCATAGTGGTATCTAATATAGTGCTTGATGAAGACGGGATGACTGTTCTTGCTATGGAAAGTGAGCCTGTAGTACCGGAAGGTGATACGTTAGTAATAGACCTTTCGGGGAGCCTGAATGCTCCCAGGCTATGGAGCCCGGATTCTCCATATCTGTACACCCTGGAAACCAGGATAACTGCAGGAGATACGAGCTATGTGGCGGACAGGAAAAAGGTTGGCATAAGGACATTTTCTTTTGACCCGGATGAAGGTTTTTTCTTAAACGGAGAGAGCATGAAGTTCAAAGGAGTCTGCGTTCATCATGACGGCGGATGCCTTGGTGCAGCCATGAAAAAGGAAGTGTGGAGAAGGCGCCTTGAGCTTCTGAAGAAATCCGGTTGCAATGCCATAAGGTGCAGCCATAATCCTCACATGCCCGAGCTCTATGACCTGTGTGATGAAATGGGCTTTATGATGATGGATGAGGCCTTTGATGAATGGGAGAATCCGAAGAACAAGTGGTCAACAGGCCACAACGTTTATCCTCCAAAGCACCAGGGATACTATGAGGATTTTCCTGCGTGGCACGAGACTGACCTTCGGACGATGGTCAGGAGAGATAGAAACCATCCGTCGGTTATTCTTTACAGCATAGGTAATGAAATAGATTATCCCAATGATCCTTATTGTCATCCCATGTTTTCTGAGATGACAGGTAACAATGACAAGAATAAACCTGCAGCTGAGAGGCAGTACGATGCTAACAAGCCAAACATGGAGAGACTTGCTGTTTTGGCTAAAGAGCTTGTGGCTATAGTCAGGGATGAGGATGATTCAAGGCCTGTGACTGTGGCAGCAGCATTTCCTGAGCTGTCAAGCAGGATTGGCTTTATAGATGAAATGGATGTGGTAGGGTACAATTACAAGGAACATCTATATGAAGAGGATCACAAGCGTTTCCCCAACAAGACATTTCTTGGAAGCGAAAATGGCCACAGTCCTGAAGCCTGGAAGATTGTAGAAGATAACAGCTACGTGTGCGGACAGTTTATCTGGACCGGAATCGATTATCTGGGAGAAGCTCACGGATGGCCTATCAGAGGATCATCGGCTGGGTTTATTACCACAGCAGGCTTTGCCAAGGAAGAGTTTAATGTAAGAAGTAAGCTCTGGGGAGGCGAAGGGCTTTCCGAAAAAGAAACTGATGAAGTATCTGTAGAGCTTTGGAAACCTGAGCTTATAAGAGATGCCAGTGTAGATACAGAATTTGTTGATGATCAAAATGCAATTGGCTATCTTTATCAGATACTCATAAAGCTTCCAAAGGGTCTTTTGGAAAAAGATATTATGGCTAAGGTCACCGGAGCAGGAGAACTTGCAGGAATTGACAACGGCAATTTATCCGACCTTACTCCTTACACTGAAGATCACAGAGAAACCTATGAAGGAAGGCTTGTAATATATGTAAGACGCTTATCAGCAGGGGACATAAAAGTTTCTGTTATGGAACTGTTAAGCGATAAGACGGAGCTTATTACAACTGTAAAAATATAATGAAGAAACTGAAAGTTGAAGAGACTGCTCACTGGGCAGTCTCTTTTTAAAGCCAGTTCCACTACAAATTAAAGATATGAGTAAATGCAGTGGAGGATTTCAGGAATAATTTAAAGGAAGATCCACTGCAAATTAAAGATATGAGTAAATGCAGTGGAGGATTTCGGGAATAATTTGAAGGAAGTTCCACTACAAATTAAATATATGAGTAAATGCAGTGGAGAATTTCAGGAATAATTTAAAGGAAGTTCCACTACAAATTAAATATATGAGTAAATGCAGTGGAGGATTTCAGGAATAATTTGAAGGAAGTTCCACTGCAAATTAAATATATGAGTAAATGTAGTGGAAGATTGCTAAGAACATTCAAAGGAAGATCCACTGCAAATTAAATATTTGCACAAATGCAGTGGAAGCTTACTTGCTTTGTTGTAGAATCACCTGCTCAGGGCTAACATTGGTTTCGTATACTGCAGAGCCCTCTTTGTCTGCATGCAAAACCCCCGACATTCTTATGAATGCCGGGGGTCTTTGTGTATATATGAAAGAGATTTCATTATAATAAGGAAGTTCTGCTCTTACTGAGCTTAGCCCTTTACAGCACCCTCTATCATACCTTCCATGATCTGTTTCTGTGCGATAAGGAAGATGATGATCATTGGAATGATAGCAAGCAGTGCAGCGGGAAGAATTCTATCCCAACGCTTTACGTAAGATCCAACGAACTTCTGGATAGCGATCGGGATTGTCATTACCTTACCGTTCTGTCCAAGCATCATTGAAGGAAGAAGGTAGTCGTTCCAGATCCACATACCATTGAGGATTGTAACTGTTGTGATAACAGGTGTGAGCAGAGGGAAGATGATCTGGAAGAATGTCTGCTCAGGTGTACATCCGTCGATGGAAGCTGCTTCCTCAAGGTCGAAGGGAACGCCCTTGATAAAGCCGTTTAAGATAAACACTGTCATGGCTCCGCCGAATCCCAGATAAGCAAATACAATACCGGGAACTGACTGAAGCATTGGAATTCCGATAAACTTTCCTACATCACGGAAGGTAGAAATAAGTGGAAGCATTACTACCTGGAAAGGAATGATCATTGATGCGATGAAAGTAAAGTAAATAATTGTTGACCAAACTGTCTTGTTTCTGCAGATAACCCAGGCTGCCATTGCTCCGAATAATGAGAGCAGAACCAGGGATACAACCGTGATCAGTGCTGAATATCCAAAGGATTTCCAGAACAGGAAGTTAGGGTCATTGATAACTTCGTGAATGTTGAATCTGAACTGTCCAAGGCTTGATCCTGCAAGGCTTACAGGATTAGCTGTGATATTGGAAGTCTCTTTTCCTGAGTTAATAACAAGCAGGAGGAATGGGAACAATACATAAGCTGCGATAATTATAGCAATTACTAATCTTATAGCTACGGCTGCCGGTTTTTCTTTTGTATGCATTATAATTCCACCTCCTTCTTATTAGATATACGTACCTGCATGATAGATACAGCTGCCAGGATGATGAAGAACAGAACCGCTTTGGCCTGGCCCAGAGCATAGTCGTTATTGATTACCGCAGTGGAGTAGATGTTCAGTGCGAGCATCTCTGTACCGTTTGCGATATACTCTCCAAGGAACTGAACTGATCCCTTACCATTTGTGAGAGCAAGGTTTACATCGAACTGCTTGAAGGCTGATGTAAGAGTAAGGAATGTACATATTGTAATAGTAGGAGCGATCATAGGAATCTTTATATTGAAAAGAGTCTGCAGAGGATTAGCTCCGTCGATGGCTGATGCCTCAAGTACATCTCCGGGGATTGTGTTAAGTCCTGTGATGTAGATGAGCATGATGTAACCTGCATACTGCCATATATATACGATGATGATAGCGATGAAGGCTGTCTTTGTGTCCGAAAGCATTGAGTAAGTACCGGTAAACTTCGTGACAACGTTACTGAAAATGAACTGCCAGATGTAACCAAGTACGATTCCTCCGATAAGGTTGGGGAGGAAGTAAGCTGCTCTGAAGAACCCAAGGCCTTTGATCCTTGATGTGCAAAGAAGAGCAAGTAAGAATGCAACCAGGTTAACCAGGATCATGTTGAATACAACGAACAGGAATGTAAGAAGTATTGACCAAAGGAAAGCGGTCTGATTAAACATTCTTGCGTAGTTGCCAAAGCCTACGAACTGGTGCATCAGGATTCCGTTCCAGTCGGTGAAGGAATATCCGATACCGAGGAATAGTGGAATGATTACTGTTACGCCAAATGCGAAGAGCAGTGGGAACAGGAAAATGATGTTTACGATTGCGCGATGATGTTTGAATGTAGGGAACAGA
Source organism: Butyrivibrio sp. NC2007 (assembly GCF_000421405.1). Lineage (GTDB taxonomy): Bacteria > Bacillota > Clostridia > Lachnospirales > Lachnospiraceae > Butyrivibrio. Next base: position 123,961 of record NZ_ATWY01000008.1, on the reverse strand, counting down.
TATAGGCCTACGAAGAACAGGACTATACCAATTACGAACATAGCGCCTCTTCCGAAGATAATAGGTGTTGGTGTTCCGTTAATGGGCAACGTACCTAAGATAAGGTCGCCTGCTCCGGTCATGGAAAGTCCAAGTCCGGCAATCGTAAGCACAAGTCCCAGGATAAGGCTACCAAAAGAAGCAACCTTTCTGCCGGTAGAAAATGTACCCATTAGAAAATCCCCCTTTCTTTAAATAGAAGAAAAAATTTTGTGATGTTCATTTTAAAACGGGCAGGGTAGAAATGATCCCTGCCCGTAAATAAAACCTTAATTAGAAATACCTTTTAGCTTCCCCTAATTACTGAGCGTAGTAGCTTGAGATTACCTGAGCCATTGTTGAAACAAATCCGTCAGCATCAAGCTTGCCCTTTGCATAATCTGCAAATACGTTACATGTCTGGTTCTGAAGACCGTCCTTCTTGAGCATTGTGTGCCATCCTGAGTAGTTACCTGCTGTGATGTAGCTGTTCATGCTCTTGTAGAATGGGTTAACTGCCTCATACTGGCAATCGTCGAAAGGAGATACAAGTCCGGCATCATTTACAAGGATGTTCTGAGCTGAATCGCCTGCGCACCAGTTGAAGAATGCCTTAGCACCGTCTACGTTACCGTTTGAATATGCTACCCAGTATGAAGGTGGTCCAGCGATGATTGTGTTGATTCCATCCTCAAATGCATAAGGAGCAAATCCACACTCGAAGCTTACATCGTCAGGAGATGTTACACACCAGTTACCCTGTGTGATGAATGCATACTTGCCTTCCTTAAATCCTGCAACCTGTGTGTCATATGTTCCGTCGATAAGAAGAGCAGGATCTGAGTACTGGTTCATCATTCCGATGAACTCTGCGAAGTCCTTCATTCTTGCTTCATCAATCTTTCCACCGTCGTTAAGAAGATCGATGTATGTTGTGTCGTCGGCCTTAAGACCTGCATCAAGATACTGACCAAATACGTGTGTACCTGAAGACCATCCAAGGTTTGTAGGCTCTGCACACCATCCGAATACAGCTGTGAGACCAAGCTCATCCTTCTTAGCATCAAGTGTCTCGCAAGCTGTCTTCCAAGCATCAGGGCTTGTAAGAGAAGCAGGATCAACACCTGCAGCCTTAAGAACATCAGCGTTGTAACCAAGAGCTGTTGCCTCAACTGTGTAAGGGAATCCGATTGTTCCCATTGTGTCGTTTGTAAGTTCAAAACCTGTCTTGTTTGTCCAGTCTTCACCGGCGAGATCAGCAAGCATGCCGTCCCAGTTAGCTGCCTGGTTAGCTTCGATTACGAAGATGTCAGGCATGTTGTCAGCCTGATACATTTTCTTGAGCTCGTCAGAAGCGTTTGTGTCGCCACCGATTGTCTCAACGATAAGAGTGTTGCCTGTCTCCTCGTTGTACTTAGCTGCAAGAGCCTGCATCTGATCATTGATCTCAGGCTTACCGTTAAGAAGACGAACCTCTCCGAGATCACCTGTAGCTTCTGTGGCAGCGGGAGCCTCAGTAGCTGCTGTATCTGCAGGAGCTGCTTCCTGTGTTGTAGCCTCTGCGTTGTCAGCAGGGGCAGCTGTTGTGTCGGTACCGGTAGTACCTGTAGTTCCACAAGCTGCAAGTGAAAGAACCATTGCGCTTGCAAGAACTGCTGAGATGAGTTTCTTTTTCATTTTGTTTCCTCCTTTTGTGCATTCTGCCATAACATGCAAAAGTTTTGGCGGTTACTTTTGCGCATAAGTTGTACGCTAAATTCAAAATATCACACTTCTGTACAAAATTCAATAGAACTAATCTAAAAAGTCTCGGCTCTTTGCATACTTATGCGCAAAAGTTGGCGTGCCTAGCGGGCTTAAACGATTACGCTAAAAACCAAAAAAATAATAAAACGTTTATAAAATTTATGAAAAAGCATAAAAAAGACCAACTTATGCGTTTAAGCTTAAGTTGGTCAAGTTTAACAATGGGTTATGGATCTTTTAGTTAATCTTTCTGACAGTATCACGAATAACCAGGTGAGTCGGAAGTTTTATTTGGTTAGGTGTCTTTTGCCCTGCCAGCTGCTTAAGTAGTGTGTCTGCAGCAGTAATACCTTTTACTTTTACATCCTGATGGACTGTGGTGAGCGCCGGCCTGTGGAGCTGGCCCAGCATGTTGTCATCAAATCCAACAATGGAAATTTCTTCGGGAACATTAATGCCTCTGTCAGTCAGAGCGCTTATAAGAGTTACTGCATAGAGGTCTGATACGCAGAAGATAGCGGTAAACTCTTTTGACCTGTCACAGATCTCTGCGAGGGATTCGTCAATCTCATCACTCTTAGGGTGGATCTGTAAGAAGTTTGAACTCTTGTATTTGATACCTGCATCCTTAAGGGCTTTCTTGTAACCGTTAAGTCTTGCCAGATCGACGCCGCTCTGGTTATCGGAGAGGAATGCGATCCTTTTGTGCCCCTGGGATATAAGATACTTGATCATGTCATAGGTGCCCTGTTCATCGTCAAGACCGACATTGGTGAAATGCTTAAGGCCTTCAAGCGAGTAGGTGTCTATGCAGACGATAGGCTTTTTGTATTTCTCGCTGACTCTTATACCGTCATCGTTGAGCATACCAAAGAGGATCAGTCCGTCTACGTTCCAGGTGGACACATGTCTCATGATCTCATCTGTATCACTTGAGATATACAGCATCATGAAGTAACCGGCGTTTCTGATGGTCTCCTCAACACCTCCGATAAGTACCGAGACGAAGGGATCCATGATCAGGTTCTCGTATTTATCAGCACGGGCCTTGAGGGCCAGTCCGATGATCTTTGACTCATTCTGTGCAAGGTTCCTGGCATTTATGTTTGGAACGTAGTCGACTTTTTTTAAAAATTCCTCGACCTTTCTCTTGGTATCGTCAGAGACTTCTCCGGCTTTTCCGTGAATAACATTTGAGACCGTCGTAGTGCTCATATTTAGTTGTTTGGCGATTTCTTTGATCGTGATCATTTTTTCAATTGGCTCTTTACAAACAAAAAAAGTTAGTGTATTTTGTCTTCAGCACGAGGAGAAATTTTTTGCCCCGTCTTTTTTTTCAACATAACATGCAATAATACAAGTTGTCAAAAACTAAATTTCAAAGAGGAGAAATCGAAAAACATGAACACTAAATATAACAAAGTGACTGTTTTTAAAGACACTGATGATAAGCTTTCAAAAGCTGCAACAACTGTTTCTAATATAAGTATTCCCGATGACATTCCCCACGGTGATATGCCCGGAGATAAGATCGAGATCGGAGAGAGCCACATCGCCAAGGCCAGAACAATCTTTCCTTTATTGGTAAAAGAGCTTTCGGAGAAGATGGCAGCTAATCCTTATAAAAGAGCTGTTGTTGCCGTATGCGGAGGATCCGGAGTCGGAAAATCCGAAATTGCATCACTTCTGTCATATTTGCTTGAGAGCGCAGGAATAGGCAGCTACACAATGTCCGGTGACAATTATCCACACAGAATTCCAATGTACAATGATGCTGAAAGGCTTCATACATTTAGAAAAGAAGGCATCAGAGGAATGGTTGACGCGGGTGTCATGAATGCTGATACAGTAGCTAAGATAAGAGAGTGGCAGGCAGCTGATGATGACGCAAACAAGGCACATTTAGAGACTGACACATGGTTCAGAAGCTATCTTGAAGCAGGTTCTAAGGGACTTGATGAATACCTCGGTACACCCAATGAAACAGACTTTGCAGAAGTTGATCAGATAATGAAGGCATTTAAGGACGGAGCAGATAAGCTCTGGCTTAAGAGAATGGGACGTGATGAAGCATCCCTTTGGTATGACGAAGTAGATATGTCAGAGAAGCAAGTCTTAATAGTAGAGTGGACTCACGGCAACAGTGACTACATGAGTCAAGTTGATATTCCGGTACTTTTAAACAGCACTCCTGCTGAGACTTTGGAGCACAGAAGATCAAGAAACCGTGACGGTAAGCTGGACAGCCCATTCACAATGCTGGTTCTCGAGCTTGAACAGGCTAAACTTGTTAAGCAGGCTCACAAGGCAAAGATCATCATTTCAAAAGCCGGAGATATAATCAGTTTTGATCAGTTCCAGGAACTTATGAAATAACATTTTGACAGGTTTGGTAATGGGTAAAATCACACATATCAACAACCTCTTTTAAATAATGGAGTGAATAATTATGAAAAAAAATTTCGTAGACAATGGTCCGATGCTAAATGCTTACCCCGATAGTATGGGTGGAACAATGGCAGATATTGTTTCTGTCCTTTCAAAAGAAGAGTTTAAAGATGTATTTCAGTCTTTTTACATTCTCCCAAGTATTTTTAACACAGACCTGGACAGAGGATTTTCTGTAATTGACTACAGCATCAATGAAGAGATGGCAAGCGCCTCTGATATTGATAAGCTCGGCGAGCTCGGAATTGACCTTAAGCTGGACTTTATCTTGAATCATGCATCAGTTCTTTCTCCCCAGTTCCAGGATCTTTTAAAGAACGGTGAGAATTCCAAATATAAGGATTTCTTCATCAACTGGAATAAGTTCTGGGAAGGCTACGGAGAGATGACTCCTGAGGGTTACATCCAGCCCGAAGAGAAATATATCAAGGATATGTTCTTCAGAAAGCCCGGACTTCCGATCCTTATGGTGAGAATGCCCGATGGAAAAGACGTTCCTTACTGGAACACCTTCTATCAGGAAGTTCAGTACAAGCGCCCTGATGCTCAGGACCTCATGGAGAAGATGGATATTCAGTACCTGGCAGCAGACAGACTCTCAAAGAGAATCTGCTCCGGCCTTGATGAGGGCAAGAAGCCTTCAGAGATTGATTTTACAGGTTATGAGAAATATAAGGATGCAGTAGTAGAGCTCCTTGAGTCCGGAAGACGTTATCTTGGTCAGATGGACCTCAACATCAAGTCAGACCTTGTTTGGGAGCATTACAGAAATACATTAAAGAGCCTTTCAGGCTACGGCGCAAGGATTGTAAGACTTGATGCCTTTGCCTATGCACCCAAGGAGCCCGGCAAGAAGAATTTCTTAAATGAGCCTGATACCTGGGATGTTCTTGAGAGGGTAAAAGAGCTTGCTGACGAGTTTGGAGTATCTCTCCTTCCCGAGATCCATGCAAGTTACAGCGAAAAGATTTATGAGACCGTTGCAAACAAGGGCTACATGACCTACGACTTCTTCCTTCCCGGACTTCTTATCTATGCAATTGAGAACAGGGACGGTTCTGTCCTTGAGAAGTGGGCAAACGAGATCCAGGAAAAGAAAATCCGCGTAGTCAACATGCTTGGCTGCCACGACGGTATTCCGCTTCTTGACCTTAAGGGAATCCTTGCAGAGGAAGATATTCAGAAGATGATAGATACAATCGTCGGCAGAGGAGGCTTTGTAAAAGACCTTCACGGTGCCAAGAACATGTACTATCAGGTAAATGCTACATATTACAGTGCCCTTGGAGATGATGACAAGAAGATGCTCTTTGCAAGAGCAATCCAGATGTTCATGCCCGGTAAGCCTCAGGTTTGGTACCTCGACCTCTTTGCAGGTAAGAATGACCACGAGGCAGTTAAGAGAGCCGGAGCAGGTGGACATAAAGAGATCAACAGAACAAACCTTACTATGGATCAGATCTCTGATGCCATGAATAAGGATGTTGTTAAGAAGCAGCTTGAACTTCTCAGATTCAGAAACACAAATCCTGCCTTTGGATTTGATGCGAAGCTGGATATAAAGACTGATGGAAGCGTTATGACCTTCACCTGGACAAACGGTGATAATAAGGCCAGCCTTAAGGCAGATTTCTCAGACTATAGCTTTACGATCGAGTAAAAGACTGCACCTGAAGCATAGGTTCAGCTTCATTCATCTCTTTTGCCAGAGAAATTTCATAACCGATTCTTTTTGAAAGATATATAAGGCCTGCGCCCCAGAGGACATCTCCTGTGGCGTGGGCTGTTTCTACGTTACTCTCTATTCTTGCAACGAGTTCATCATGAGGGTATTTTTCAAGGACAGCAACTGCTTCCTCAAAGTAAGGCTTCTGGATATCTTTCAGGCAGTCAAAGAGGAACTGTACACCCACTTTATTTGCCGGATATCCGAGATTTTTAAGGAGCTTAACACCGTTGCAGATGCACATATCATCTTTGAAAGCTTCCATTTTAAACCATTCCGAGATGTTTTTTATCAAATTCTGATCGATCGCATAGGCAATCTCATGTATCTCCTCGTCCATCAGAACTCTGCTGTGGAGAGCTTCATCCGCAATACGCTTGTTGCGCAATGCTTTGGCGTGGTCTCTTGAATTTTGTGCATTCATGTTTCTTACTTCAATTTCCGAGAGCTCTTTTTCCCATCTGTATCTGAACTCATCCCAGTCAGCTGTTGCGAGGTTCTGGTAATTTCCCTGATAGATTCTTTTAAAAGCACGTGCACAGTCACCGGTGGAGATCATTGTGTGGTAGGCGTTATCCAGGCGAAGTGTCCTATCAGCATTCAGGTATTCCATGAGACCACCGATGAGAATGGAGTCGAACCTCCAGTCGCCGGCTCTGACCTGCGTTCCGTCAATCATGGTAATATCGCCGGTTGCTCCGTTGTAGTCATAAACCAGATAAGTGGGGTAGTACTGGCCTTTAATGCAGAACCATCTGCCGCTTTCACTTACCTCTAATCCGCGAACTTTCCTGCCTTTTTTATTTACATAAGGCTTAAACTTGTCCTCTGACAGGAGTCTGATACAAAGATCGCGCCCGAATTTGTTGCCCCAGTAGGGAACGGTCTCGATATTTTTAAAGTAATTTGCTACACGATTTTTGTACTTCTTAAAAAATGAAAAGCCGCCTATTGCCAAAAATGGCAGAGAGTCCTTCCCGGCAGTGCCAAAGAATGCTAAAAGAGTCATGACTGCAACAAAGACAAATGAGCCAAAAAGAAATTTCGTTAAGAGGCTTCCGTTCCTGATAAGTCCTTTTATATAATTCCACATTTCTAAACAATCAATCCTTCAAATAAATCAAATAATACATTGCTCCCACGCAGAGAGCGCCACCTATTATATTCCCAAGTGTAACGGGAATCAAGTTGGTGACAAAGTAGCCAAAGAGCGAGAGACCATCTGCTGCAATCCCGTAAACGGATGTTGCGATCATACCTGCGGGAATGAAATACATATTTGCAACGCAGTGCTCAAAGCCTCCAATAATGAATAGCATAACAGGGAGCCAGAGTGCAAGTACCTTTCCTGCCAGCTCGTCCGCTGCAAAGGAGCACCATACAGCCATGCAGACCAGGATATTGCACAGAATCCCTTTAAGCACTCCGTCGGCAAAAGAGATACCGGACTTAGCAACAGCTGTGCTGACAACAGCCTTGGCAAGAGCACCGTCTGCAAAGGCATAGGTGTGTGAGAAATTTGCAAGGAGGGCAATGAGAAGTCCGCCCACCATATTTCCGAAATAAACGATAAGCCAGTTCCTCAGCATTCCCGAGAGCTTAGCTTTTTTACTAAGTACAGGAATGATGATAAGGCAGTTACCTGTAAAGAGCTCGGCGCCACCCACAAGCACCATGAATAGACCTATCGGGAAAACCACGCTGCTGACAAGCCTTCCTGTTGACGGATCCGGAGCACATACCGATGCGATCTGGCTTCCGAGACCTCCCAGAGCAATGAAAGCTCCCGCCAGTATTCCCAAAAGGAACGTCTTTCTGAAGTTCATGTTGGTTTTGGCGGTTCCGACAGTTTCATAAGTGGTTGCGATAGCAGCAGGTGATTTCATGAAGAGCTCCTTTCAGACGTGTGGTGGTGTGTCAGTGGGGTGTTTTCAGTTTGGTGAGTCAGTGGGGACGTTTCAGTTTGACTCATTTTGTTTAGCAAAATGAGTCAAACTGAAACGTCCCCACTGACTCACCAAACTGAACCACTGACTTCTACATCATATAGTAGCTCAAAATAATACGAAATACAAGATATAGTTATGCGGCCTTTTCGCGCAGATGCTTCATAACAAAGGCGTAAAGAATAATGGAGAATACACCTGCAGTTACCCATGCAGCAGCATCACCTGCAACAGCCATATTAAAGCTATGCAGCTTCATTGACAAAAATGCAGTTCCAAATCTTGCAAGCAGTTCCACAATGCCCAGCATAAGGGCAGTCTTACCGTATCCACAGGCCTGCATAGCATTTCTGTAGATAAAGATCATGGCCAGCGGAATGTAGAAAGGAACGCAGGCATATACATAAGCTCTTGCATAGGGCAGGTAAGATGCCACATCAACACCGGGATCAAAGAAGAATCCGATAATCACCGGCAGAAGAACAACGCTCAGGATTCCGTTGATGATAGAGTACACAGCTGCAATCTTCATGGCATCCTTGGTGCCCTGATTTACTCTGTCAAGATCGCCGTAGCCGAAGTTCTGTCCTGCATAGGCAGCAATTGTTTGGCCTATGGAAGGCATTCCTGCGGTCATGAGGTTTACAACCTTACCGGCTGCAGTAAATCCGGTAACGGCAGTTGATCCATAGATGTTGATTGAAGACTGCATGACCATCGTTCCCGACGCGGTTATACCAAACTGAAGAGCCATGGGAATACCGATGTTGAGCTGCTTAAGCGAATATTCTTTGTGCAGGTGCCAGTCCCTGGCCTTTGGGCGAAGTACGGAAACCTTTCTTACAATATAGAACATACAAAGGACAGCAGAAGCAGCCTGCGAAAGATCTGTCGCCAGCGCAGCGCCGAAGGTCCCAAGATGAAATACTACGATAAATACCAGATCCAGAACAATGTTCAAAAGAGCTGAGAAAATCAGAAAGTACAACGGAGTTCTGCTGTTTCCGATGGCTCTTAAGGACGCAGCAAGAAGGTTATATCCAATAAGCGCAATACTTCCTGCGCAGATTGTGGAGATATAAGCATAAGCGTCATTGTAAATATCAGAAGGTGTATTCATCAGCCTAAGGAGCGGATGCATAACAGAGAGCGCAATAACAGTGACAACTGCAGTACTGATGATTCCTAGCAGGATCGCATTAACAAAGGCAATTCTTGCACCTTCGTAATCCTCTGCACCGTACTTCTGGCTGATCAGCACCGTGTATCCTGTTGTCATTCCGTTTGCCAGTCCCATGATCATGAACATGATCGTTCCCGTGGATCCAACGGCCGCAAGAGCAGTGGGAGACACATATCTTCCTACAATAACGGTGTCCACCATGTTGTAGAACTGCTGAAATATAAACCCTAAGAATATAGGGAGAACGAACTTTAGTAAAAGAGTAAGCGGCTTACCCTTTGTCATAGATGATTCCATAATTATCCTCCGAAAAACAGTCAGCTTATCCTGTCTAAAATAGTATCAAGCGCTTTTTTGTGATAGTCTTTTTTATCAAACTTTGCCCACTTCGGAAGCTCTTTTCCCTGCTTGATAGCCTTCTCGAGATGGCCGTAGTAGTCAAGCTTTTTGAGAATGTGTTCATAGGACTCGTAAGCCTCTGCGAATTCTTCCAGCATGATCTCGCTTCGCCTTTTTAAAAGACTCATCATATCATCGATACTTTTTGCTTCATCTTTTTCATATTCAAAAAAGTCTTTTATCTCATTGATGGACATCCCGGCCTTCTTAAAGCAGTTTATGGCCTCGAGTTTTCCGATATGGTCCTCTGAATAAATTCTGTGTCCGCTCTCAGCTCTTTCTACATTTCTAAGGAGCCCCAAGTCTTCATAGTATCTCAGGGTAGATGCTGCAACGCCGAATTTCTCAGATATCTGCGCTATTGTATATGTCATTTTTACCTCCAGAAAATTTCTCCGAAAAATGTTGTTGACTTCAAGTGTACTTTAAGTATTAAGCTTTGTAAAGAATCAAAAAAAGAAATAAAATTGTATATAGATAAGGGAGGTTTACCATGTATACAGCAAACGAAAACAGATATGAAAAGATGCAGTACAACCGCTGCGGAAACAGCGGACTTAAGCTTCCGGCAGTGTCTCTTGGACTTTGGCACAACTTCGGTGATACAGGAAATTTTGAGAATATGAAGCAGATGTGCTTTACTGCTTTTGACAACGGTATCACACATTTTGACCTTGCCAACAACTATGGCCCTGCAGAGGGCAGTGCTGAGAGAAACTTTGGCAAGATTTTAAAAGAGGATATGGCTTCCTACAGAGATGAGATGATCATTTCAACCAAGGCAGGATATTACATGTGGCCGGGACCTTACGGCGAGTGGGGAAGCAGAAAGTACCTCATCGCAAGCCTTGATCAGTCCCTTCAGAGAATGGGCCTTGAGTATGTTGATATCTTCTATCATCACAGACCTGACCCTGAGACACCTCTCGAGGAGACCATGGAGGCACTTGCACAGATCGTCAGAAGCGGAAAGGCGCTCTATGCCGGCATTTCAAATTACGATGGACCAAGGCTTGAGAAGGCTACTGCCATTCTTACTGACCTTCATGTTCCGTTTGTTATCAACCAGAACCGTTACAACATTTTCGACAGGACCATCGAGAAGAACGGCCTTAAAGAGAAGGCAAAAGAGCTGAACAAGGGCATCATCTGCTTCTCACCTCTTGCGCAGGGTCTTTTATCCGACAGATATCTTCAGGGAATTCCTGAGGACAGCAGAGTTCGCACAGACGGCAGATTCCTTCAGGAGAACAGGATCAATGAGGACGTACTTACCAAGGTAAGAGCCCTCAACGACATCGCTGCAAAGCGCGGACAGACTCTTGCCGAGATGGCACTTGCATGGATCCTTAAGGACGGCTATGTAACATCTGTCCTTGTCGGAGCATCCAAGCCTTCACAGATCCTTGACAACATCAAGGCAATCGAGAACATCACATTCTCAGAGGAAGAGTTAAAAGAGATTGACAGAATATCTCAGGGCTAATTAGTAAAGTGGAAAAAAGACCTCTATATCAGAAATGGTATAGAGGATTTTTGATTTGGCCCATAGGGACGGGGATAGGGGACGTTTTGGGGAGTATACCTTTACCAGCCCGCCGCCTTGAGATTGTGGTTCATATAAATACCGGCGTCAAGGGCTGCCCGGGCGCCAAAGGGCGGCGCCCAGCGTACTGTCCCTTGACGCCGGTATTTATATGAACAATCGGTCACTAAGGCGGGCAGGATAAAGGGGCGTGACTTGGGAAGTCTATCAGCTGCAACGATTAGGGGGCTTTTCTGCGTTTTCTACTTATATGTTCAGAAGTAGCCTATGGGCGTAGAAAGCCGAAGGGAGAAAATTTTACATAAGGGGTTATTTTCTACCTATACGGATAAAAGTCGCTTGTGGGTGTAGAATGCCCTGAGAGTTTTTCTACCTATATCCGAAAAAGTTGTCCGTGGTCGTATAAAAAAAGAGGTATTTAGATTTATACATGAAAATCCTTCTACCTATATTGTGAAAAGTGTCTTCTGGGCGTAGAAAATCTTGGATTCTGAGGATTTTCTATATATATGGATCAAAATGGGTTTGGAGTATGGAAAATGCAGAAGAGTAAAAAGTTTGATTCTTGATATTTCTATATATGACTCTAAAACTTGCCTTGCGGTATGGAAAAATGTTGGAAAGCCAGAATAGATTTCTATATATATGAGTAAAAGTAAACATTGGGTATAGAAAAAAGGCCATCCAAAGTTTTTGTGCTAATTTCATTTCTATATATATCAAGTAAACTCATCGCAGGGTATAGAAAATACGACAGACAAAAAGTTTTGGAGCTAAGCTGCGAGTCATGAAGGTTGGGCATAGAGTCATCTTTACTTTATAAAGATGACTCTTTTAACTTGTTCCATTCATCTATAACTTTGCCCATGTATTTGTAAATCTTGGCGGTTACGACGCTCTGGTCATCTTCAAACATTGATTCAATACCTGACACAGCTCCGGCGCCGGTGGAGTCGAAGGAGTAAGCTTTATCTTCGGAAAAGTAGAATCTGACACTTCCGGAGAGTTCGTTACTTGATGCTGATCTGTCATAAAGATTTGCCAGATCCCACATCTCTTTTACACAGGTTTTCATAGCAGCATCGTCGCCAAGAGCGGAGAGCCACCAGGACTTAAGGAGCAGCATGATGGTCTGCAGCTTATGGAAATATGTGATCTGCCCCGGTTTACTGTAGAGCTTAGTGAGAGCTATGTTCATATCAGCCAGTTCTATGGCTTTTTCAAGATCTTTTTTACGGCCGCTTGCTGCAAGTGTCATGGCCATGTTTGTAATCACCCCGTATTGATCGGCACATATCCTGATTATGGCCATAGTCCCGTACTTTAGCGACTCCTCAAATTTGCCGGAGTTCATAAGGACGGAAGCGATGGAACTGTCGTTGCACCCGTCGTAATTGATCTGTTTCAGCTCATCCAGAGCTTTCTCCGGGTCTTTTTTGGTATAGAGCTTGGCAATCCTGCTACGTATGGAGTACTCGCTGATATGCGGATCCGTATTCTGCGAAAGGTGTTCCATGCTGCGCTGGTAAAGGCTTATGGCTGTATCGCGATCTTTATCATCGTCGCCTTCTGTATATTTAAGGAAAAAGAGCTCTGCGCAGCAGTACAGTATCTTGAAAGTGTGCGGATAGCGCACCAGCGCATTGTTTGCTTCGCTCACTGCCTCGTCAAACCTGTAGGCATGATACAGGTCTTCTATGGAATCAACCATGTCATCGATATTCTTGGAGGACATATCATAGCCCAGTAGTTCATCGACTGAGACATTGAAGAAGTTTGCAAGCTCCATCAGGGTCAAGATGTCCGGTACATTGTTGCCGTTTTCCCACTTGGAAACTGCACCGATGGTCACTCCAAAGGCCTCAGAGAGTCCTTCCTGGGTCAGACCCATTTCTTTTCTGTGCTTCTTTATGTTTTCTGATAGCTTTAATTGCATCGCATCCTCTTTTACATTAGTGTTCTTGATCTCATGGAGTAGTTGAAACCGCCGTTCATGAGATTTCTGTAGTTTTCCTGGTCGTAGCTCTTATTAGCTGAAAATCCGTTTGTGAAATTGCTGATCATAGTCTTGAAATTTACCATCTTTGTCATAACTTTCTCCTTCTCTCTGTATGCTCTCGTGAGCAGTTCTTTGTTATGACTTAATGATACAGGGCTATATAAAGAATATTAACACACTATTTGTACAATTAGTATATAAAAAACTTTCCAACATGGAAAGTGAATTTCATAAAAATTTCATAAGTTTGTAAACGTTTACGCTTTCATTTATTATAGTAATGAAGTACAATAATGAGTTGTACACAATCTATATAATTGAGGAGAATTATGAAGAAACTTGTAGAGATAAAGGATGTATGCAAGATATACAATCCCGGTGAGAACGAAGTCAGGGCGCTAAATCATGTGTCACTGACCATAGGTGAGGGCGAGTTCGTTGCCATAATCGGACAGTCCGGTTCCGGTAAGTCTACTCTTATGAATATGCTCGGATGCCTTGATACTCCCACCAGTGGCAAGTATTTCCTGCATGGCCAGGATGTATCGCACATGACTGATGACGAGCAGTCTGACATAAGAAACAGAGAAATTGGATTTATATTCCAGGGCTTTAACCTGATCCCTTCACTTACTGCTCTTGAAAATGTTGAGCTTCCTCTTATATATAGAGGAGTAAGTAAGAAAGAGAGAGTAAGACTTGCAAGCGCAGCGTTGAACAGCGTAGGTCTTGCAAAGCGTATGACCCACAAGCCCAACGAGATGTCCGGTGGACAGCAGCAGAGAGTTGCCATAGCAAGAGCCATAGCTCAGGCACCGCCAATACTTCTTGCGGATGAGCCCACAGGTAACCTTGATACCGGCTCGACAAAAGAGATAATCACAATAATAAAAAGGCTCTACCACGAGGGAAGAACCGTTATTATAATCACTCATGACCCCGGCATTGCCAAGCAGGCCAAGAGGATCATAACCATATCCGACGGAATGATCCAGAGTGATATTGCAAATCCGGATTATAAAGACGAAATCTGAGAATAGAAAAAGTTTTGTTAATGAAAGTTTATGGAGGAATTTTGATGTCTGAGAAGGAAAACAAGAATAAGGAAATTCAGGAGAGCGTTACTACAGTTCCTGAAGCAAATAATGAGATCAAAGAGACCACCGGTGCCGATATGGAGGTCTACGATGATTACGATGTAACAGATCTTGCTGATTCTGTTAAGAAGAAAAAGAGATTTAAGAAGAGATATGCTGTGATTGGAATAGCAGCTCTTTTGATCGCAGCCTTTGTCATCTATCGCATAAATGCTGCCAAGAATGCAGTTGTTATGGTTGAAACTCAGGATGTGGCTCTTGGCAGTATTGAGAACATTCTTTCAATCTCAGGTACTGTGCAGAGTGGTGAGACCAAGAATTACTATTCGGATGTTACAGCACCTGTCGAGAAGATCAATGTTAAGGTCGGAGATAAGGTCTCAGAAGGATATGAGCTCTTAACCTATGATACAGAAGCGCTTGATCTTGCACAGCAGAATGCCGAGCTTGCAATCAAGCAGGCCAAAGGTACATACAGTGCAACAGCTGCAGGTGCCACAATAGCAGATTCAGCTGAAAACTATGCTCAGAATATGACTCTTGATCAGATCAACAACAGGATTGATCAGATAACTGATGAAAAAGAGGCTATCCAGAAGCAGATTACTGAAAAGAAGAACAGGATCAGCCAGACAATAGATGAGCTTACCAAAGTTCAGATGGATTACAACCAGAACAGAGTAAGTGATGGCGCAGAAGCATATAATCATTACGATAGAAAAGACGATGACGGCAATGAAATGTATCTTCAGACGCAGGAAGCACTCACTGATGCACAGGCAGCTCTCACAAGAGATCCTGAGATCATTGCATGGCAGGATCAGATCACAGCGCTTACCGATGAGGCAAGCCGCCTTAATTCCGCACGCAGCTTAAAGGTCAGCGGAGGAACCTTAACAGCTCAGAAGGCAGCCCTTGATACAACACAGCTCAATCAGGGAGATACACTTTCTAAGATCGAGGCAGCCAAGGAAGGTATAAAGGCTGAATTTGACGGCGTTGTCACAGCAATCCCAGCAAATGTTGCAGAGGGTGCAACTCTGGCAGCCGGAGCACAGATCCTTACTATAGCAAACCTTGAGGATGTACAGGTTACCATTCAGGTTTCAAAGAGCGATCTTCCCAAGATATCACTCGGACAGAAGGTAGATGTCACAATAAACGGAAAGCCATATAATGGCGAAGTAACAAAGATTTCCGGAAATGCCACCAAGAACGCCAACGGTGTAGCAGTGGTTGATACTGTCATCAAAGTAACAAACCCCGATTCAGATATTATTTTCGGAGTAGAAGCAAACAATAAGATTCATGCTCAGAAGGCTGACAACACCATCGTTCTTCCCTATGAGTATGTTCAGACAGATTCAACAGGCGATTACGTATATGTGCTTGCAGCAGATAACACAGTACAGAGAAAAGATGTTGTGATTGGCATTTCTACATCTACAGATGCCCAGATCATTGAAGGACTTGAAGTTGGTGATAAGGTTATTACTTCGGATGTAAGCCTGCTCACAGAAGGAATGACTGTAGTAGCACAGTAAAATAATGGGAAAATTTTCAGAGTATTTAAAAAGTGCAATTAAACAGATAATAGGTAATGGCTACAGAACCCTGATGACCATGCTTGGTATTGTTATCGGTATTGCAGCGGTTATTGCGGTAGTTGCTCTTGGAAACGGCATGAGCAGTTTCGTTAAGAGCTCTCTTAACGATCTTGCCGGCAACTACGGCATTTTGTCCATAAATGCCTCCAAGACCTCAGAGAGACTAACCAGGAATGACATGTATGCAATTGAGGAGGCGCTTCCGAATGCAAAGGGAGTCTCCCCGAATCTAACAGGCTATGGCAAGGTTGAAGGCAGAAAAGGGACTTTCACAGCCGTCGTTAACGGTGGTTCCGAGGCATATCAGTACTCCTTAAGTAATGAAATAGTTAAGGGACAGTACTTTACCAGGCAGCAGGTGGAGTCGGGACAGAGAGTCTGTGTAATGCTCCTTGATGACGCCAAGACACTCTTTGGAACCGAGGATGTAATAGGATTTGAGGTGGAGCTTACCATCTATGGCAAGACAGCCACTTACACTATTGTTGGCCTTCGTGATCACATGAATAGAATGTATCAGTTCATCATGGAAGGCCAGGATTACTATGCGCAGCTGGAAGTGCCCTACACAGCACTGGGTGCGGATTTTGACTATGATACCGAGAATTTCACTCAGCTGATGCTCTTTGATGCACAGGAAACTTTGTCGGAATCGGTTCAGACGGCCAAAGACATCCTGGTCAATGCCCACGGACTAAGAGGCTCCTCAGCTCTTACAGCCCAGAGTATGGCGGATTTTTCCGATCAGCTCAATCAGATCCTTGGCTATGCCCAGAGCTTCCTTCTCCTGGTATCGGTCATCTCCCTGATTGTAGGTGGAATCGGTGTTATGAATATCATGCTGGTGTCAGTTACAGAGAGAACCAGAGAAATTGGAATCAGAAAGTCAATTGGAGCCAGCACCGGAGCCATCATGACGCAGTTCCTTGCAGAAGCTGCGATCTTAACGCTCCTTGGAGGAATAGTGGGTATCATACTTGGAATTATAGTTGCCCATGTGATATGCACAGCCATTGGTTTTGACGTTATCATCACGCCGACATCGGTTCTCGGAGCAGCATTTTTCTCGGTGATGATAGGTCTTTTCTTCGGAATCTATCCCGCCAGGAAGGCAGCCAAGATGAAACCTATCGACGCACTTCGCTTATGATTAAGGCGCAGCAAAGGAAAGTTTAATGGGAACATTTGGAGAGTATATAAAAAGTGCTCTGTCAAGCATACGCACCAACAAGGGAAAATCATTTCTTACCATGCTTGGCATCATCATAGGTATTTCAGCGGTACTTATCGTGCTCATCATAGGCGATGGCATGAAGGCTACTGTCAACAGTGAGATTGATTCCCTGGGAGCTGCTACAATAACAGTTTCTTTGGATGACACCAAGACAGATAAAACCTTTACCAGACAGCAGTTTGAGAACATAGAAGAAAACATTGATAACATCTACGGAGTATCGCCCTCTCTTTCTGTTTGGGGAAATACCAAAGGAAAAAAGCAGGAAATTTATGAAGTGAGTATAGATGGCGGAGATACTGCCTCACAGTATGCTTCGGGTATGGAAATGCTTCACGGAAGATACTACAATGAAGCAGATGTGGAAGACGGCAAGAAAGTCCTTGTAGTAAGCCAGATGTTTGCAAATCTTGTATTCGGCTATGAAGAGGTAGTCGGACAGACTCTGGAGATTACGGCATATGATATCACACAGGAGTTTACCATAGTCGGAGTAAGAGAAGATACTCCTTTGGATGTTGCATATGCAAGCTTTGGCGAGGATACGATCATCGGCGCAAACGCACCTTATACAAGTCTTTGCGAAGCCTATAAATTTGATGTGGATAAAGAGTTCAATTCATTCAAGATATATCTGGACAGCGACTATAAGGATGCGGTTCTGGGCCAGACCAGAGCAGTTGTTGAAAACATAATGGAGCTCAGGGGAGAGAATTGTGTAAAGATCTCATCCGGCGCAGGCTTTGATCAGACCACCAACAGTATTCTTAACATCATCACATCAGTAGTTGCCATAATTGCAGCGATATCTCTTTTGGTAGGCGGAATCGGGGTTATGAATATCATGACGGTTTCCGTTACTGAGAGAACAAGAGAGATCGGAATCAGGAAGTCCCTCGGAGCAAGGACATCTTCAATTCTTACCCAGTTCCTTGCGGAGGCATCAATCCTGACTTTTACCGGCGGAATCATAGGAATTATCTTTGGAATAAGTGTATCTTTCCTTATTTGTAAGATAATCGGTTTCTCGTTCTCGGTAAATCCGCTTCTGGTACTTGCAGTCGTTGCCATTTCAACCGCCATCGGACTGTTCTTTGGCATTTATCCCGCCAAAAGAGCAGCAAATCTTGATCCTATAGAAGCACTCCGTACAGAGTAAATTTATGGTATACTTAACACTATAAATTGTTTTTTTGGGGTGAATCGTGAGAGAAATTATTGATCAGCTTTTACAGGGGAAATATATGTATGCCCAGAGAAGCCTGGACTTCTCAACGGGCCGTGTTGAGCTGAATTTAGAGCCCGGAGAGATCATCGAGGGCTCTTTTACCATATTTGGACCTGAGAATACGCCGATCTACGGCAAGGTTTCATCAACAGAGATCAGAATGGAAGTCCTCACCGGAGATTTTTCGGGATCTCCTTACGAGGTTTCTTACAGGTTTAATGCCAAGGGAATGTCCCAGGGGGATGTTCTTAAGGGGCAGTTCAGGATCATATCCAATCAGGGAGAATTCGTTCTTCCCTTCGTAGCCACTGTGCGTCTGGATCACATAGCATCCAGTCTCGGTGACATCAAGAATCTATTTCATTTTGCAAATTTAGCCAAGACAAATTGGGATGAGGCGGTAAGCCTCTTTTATTCCCGTGACTTTATTTCGGTCTTCAAGGGAAACGATGCCCAGTACGAGAGCCTCTACAGAGGTCTGTGTGTTGGCAGTGATAACGTTCAGAACGTTGAGGAGTTCCTCATCTCCATCAACAAGAAACAGCCGGTCCAGTTCATGCCGGATCAGGAGGAACTTCAGATAGACTTCACAGGTCTTTCCCATGAACACGGGATTCTCATCACCAGAAACGGCTGGGGATACACGCATCTTTTGGCTGACGTAGACGGTGACTTCATTACGCTGGATAAATATGAGATCGGAGAGGATGACTTTACCGGTTCTTCCTGCAGACTCAAAGTAAGGCTGCGCACAGACAAGCTCCATGAGGGCAACAACTTCGGCAGGATCACTTTCCACAATAACTTTGTGAAGGTAGTGCTTCCCGTGACCGTATCTGTTGAGCTTGAACAGAGGCATCTTACAGCCGACTATCAGGAGATGAAGAAACTCACGGTAGAGCTGGTCAAGGTCTACGAGAACTTCAGCTGCAAGAAGATCACATCAAGGGCATGGCTGTCTGAAACCGGCAAGATAATTGCCAAGATGAATGCCATCGACGATAAGGACTTAGAGGTCAGGCTCTACACAGCTCATTATTACATCACAGCCGGCAGGACCAACGAGGGCAAGTGGATCCTTGATCAGGCGGCAAAAGAGGCACTGGAAGCCCCGGGAGATACACTCTACAGCTATTATCTCTACCTGACAACTCTCTGCAGCAGAGAGGATGCCTTCATCAATGATGTTTCCGAGAGACTTGAGGGAATCTTTAGAAGAAATCCTGACAACTGGCGAATCGCCTGGCTCTTACAATACATTTCGGATGAGTACACCACCAGCAGTCCCAGAAAGTGGATGATGCTGGAGGAACAGTTTACTCTGGGCTGCAGAAGTCCAATCCTGTACCTTGAGGCCATGAATCTTTTAAATGATTCACCCTCAATATTAACTCGCCTCGATGAATACGAGCTCTACGTTCTTGAGTACGGAGCCAAGAAGCAGATAATCAGCTTAAATCTGATAGACCAGATCGTATATCTTGCTATCCGTGTCCGCAACTTTGACAAGAGGCTCTTCAGGATACTTAAGGCCTGCTACGAGATCAAGGAAAACGACGAGGTTTTAGAGTCCATCGTCTCTCTCCTTATCAAGGGCGGTAAGACCGAAAGCTTCGCCTTCGAGTGGTACAGAAAGGGCGTTGAGAGAGAACTTCGCATAACAAGGCTCTATGAGTACTACATGATGTCCATCTACACTGATGAGAATGGGCTTCTTCCGTGCGAGATAAACAAGATGGTACTGATGTATTTCTCGTACCAGAGCGACCTTGAATACGACAAGAACGCAATACTTTACAGATATATCCACGAGCACAGGGAGGACTATCCTGAGCTCTATGAGTCATACGTACCTCAGATCGAGAAGTACCTCATGGCTCAGCTGGACAAGGGCAGAGTTACCAAGGACCTTGGCTATCTTTACAAGAACCTTCTCACAAGACAGATGGTTGACGCAGCCAATGCTTCCAAGGTGCTCTCAGTTCTTTATACCTCACAGATCATTGTCCCGGATAAAAGAATTAACGGTGTGATCGTAGTCTACGACAAGTGCGAGAGAGAGATGCGCTATCCGGTAGTCGACGGAGAGGCCTTCGTTCCGCTTTATGGCAGCGACTATGCAGTTCTTTTGACTGATCACGAGGACAACAGGTATGCATCCAGCATTCCTTACACAAACATAAGGCTCATGCTTCCGGGCAAGCTTTCTTCATACGCGATTCCATATATCCAGAAGGGAAAAGAAAATCTGGATCTGTTTTTGTGCGACCTTGGTAAGAACGCCTACACCATCGATATGGACAACGTCGGCAGATACAGAGATCTTGCCAGCTCGGAACTGGTGCGCAAGAGCTGCAGGAACGAGATAAGAGGAAACCTCGTTCACTTCTACTACGACAACGATTTTACAAGGCAGCTCACAGAGTATCTGCTTGATATAAGTCCTGAAGACCTCACAACTACTGAGCGCGGAGAGATCCTGGAACTCATGGTAATGGCAGGGCTTTATGAGAGAGCGCTTGAATGGGTCAAGGAATATGGCACTTACGGCATAGATGCCAAGGTAATACTTCGTCTGTGCGTAAGGCTACTTGACAGGGGAATGCTTGATTTTGGGGCAAAAGAGCTTGAGATCGCCCACTACGCTTTTGCAAACGGAAAGTATGACGAGCAGCTCCTTAGCTACCTCATTTCCGGATATAACGGAACCATCAAGGAGATGAGGGATATCTGGAAGGCATCCGAGTCCTTTGGACTTGATACCTATAACCTGGCTGAGAGAATGCTTGTTCAGATGCTCTTTAGCGGATCCTACATCGGAGAGAAGATCGATGTGTTCAGGAACTATGTAAGCAGCGGAGCTAATACGGACATCGAGATGGCTTTCATAACTCAGAGTGCCTATGATTACTTCGTACACGGGACAGTCATCGACAGATATATATTCGACCGCACAGAAAAGCTCACGCTTGAAAACATGAGATTGGCTGAGGTGTGCAAGCTGGCATATCTTCGCTATTACGCTACGGACAAACGGTCTGATGAGGAGATCAACGAGAAGGTTGCCGCAGCCTATATGAGGGAGCTTCTTTCAAAAGAGATATTCTTCCCCTTCTATACAGAGTACGAGGAACTGCTTCCCGATATGGTGCAGTTTATTGATAAGACCATGATAGAGTACAGGTCTGTTCCGGGAAGACACTGTATCGTTCATTACAGACTCGATGACGATGCAGTTGGCGAGTACAGAACAGCCGAGATGAAAGAGATGTTTGAAGGCATCTATGTCACTGAGTTCATTCTCTTCTTCGGAGAGCAGATGCAGTACTACATCACTGAGGACGGCCAGGAAGAGGGGGCTTTGACTGAGAGCGGAACCATCCAGAAGAGTGACATCACAGGAGGACGCACAGCATCAAGATACAGCCTTATCAACGACATCATGATAGGTGAGACCCTTCAGGATTATGATACTGTGGATGCTTTGATCGGTGAGTACTACAAGAAGAAATACATTTGCGAGAAACTGTTCACCCCGCTTGATCAGCAGCTGAGTGAGGAAGGATAAGATTTTATGTTGTTTGGAAATTCTGATACAAGGCGCTTTGTGCTGGGATATGATCTGGGAGAGAAGGTCTCTCAGATAAGCTATCTGGCATCTGATGCAGATATGCCTGAGACTCTCTCGGTACTGGCCGGCTCAGAACTTTATAATATTCCCACGATCCTTTGTAAGAGGAAGGACGTAAATCAGTGGTTCTACGGCAAAGAAGCCGTAAGGCACATCGATGACGGTGACGGATACGAGGTGAGCGGACTTATCGCAGCAGCCAAGGAAGGAAAGCCTGTTGCTGTGGGAAACACCGAGTATGATCCGATAGCTCTTTTGACCCTGTTTGTGAAAAGAAGTTTATCCCTTCTGTCCATGGAAGTTTCTCTTGATAACGTGGATGCGATCATGTTTACCGTAAGAAGCCTTGACCACAGAATGGTTCAGGTTTTGAATGCTGTGACAACTGCGCTTGAGCTTAAGACTCCAAATGTCTTTTACCAGAGCCATGAGGAGAGCTTTTACAACTATATGCTTTATCAGCCCGAGGATCTTACCCATCACACAGTCCTTGCCTGTGACTATGACCATGAGGAACTCTCAGTATATGAGATGGACCTCAATTATAAGACGAAGCCCGTTGTTGCAACTATAGATGTTAAGACCTTTGATGATCTGTGGCTTGATGAGGGCTTTCCAAAGGAGGCAGCTCTTTTCCACAAGACCTGTGAGAGGCTCGATGACGAGTTCCTTACCATTATGCAGAAGGTCTGCGGTGAGAAGATCATTTCAACGATCTTCCTTTTGGGAGACGGCTTCAGGGAGAAGTGGCCAAAGAGATCCCTTGAGTTCCTCTGCAGGACCAGAAGGGTCTTCCAGGGCAACAACCTCTTCAGCAAGGGAGCCAGCATCGCTGCAAGGGAGAGAATACGCCCCAGTGGCAATACAAACAGGTTTGTTTTCCTCGGTGAGGACAAGCTCAAGGCCAACCTTGGAATGAAGCTTTTAAAGTGCGGAACGGAAGTGTATCATGCACTTCTTGATGCCGGTGTTAACTGGTATGAGGCCGGTACAAGTTTTGATATAATCATGGACCCCAGCGGAATCTTGAATATTGAGGTAACGCCCCTTACAGGCAAGACTCCGAGGATTGTCCAGTTATATCTGGATGGCCTTGAAAAGAGACCTCCGAGGGCTACAAGACTTCGCATTGCGCTCAGCATGGGAAGTGTCAATGAAGTAAATGTCAAGGTCACGGATCTTGGCTTTGGTGAGCTGTTCCCGGCCACCGGAAAAGTATGGGAGCAGACGATTGAGGTGTGATAGTTTATGAGTAAACCAATTCTTTGCATAGGACGATATGCAGAAAATCCATATCACATAGAGAAGATTGGCAGAAACGTGTACTGCATCGAAGAACTGTGCTACTGCATAGTTCAGAATGCGTTCCTTCTGGATGAAGATAGCTTTGACGAAGAGCTCTTTGACTGGATCGAATCAGAGTGCTGTCTTCAAAAGCTTGCCGATGAACTGCGCAGCATGGCGGCCAAGAGGTGCTCCATGGCTTCACTTGCAGGAACCATCCTTGATTACGTAGGGTACAACACCAGGAAAGAGGTGGACAAGACCGAGGAGATACTTAGAGGCAACGCCGGCATGGACGTCTACAAAAAGAAACTTCAGCGTGCGGATTTCCTCATGAAGAATGACAGGTTCACACAGGCGTTTAAGGAGTATGAATTTCTTTTGCACAATACTCCTGACATCGATCTGAAGCTCAGGGCCTATATCAAGCACAACGAGGGAGTTATGTATGCAAGGCTGTTTTTGTTCGACAAGGCAGCAGCCGTGTTTAAATCTGCTTATGAGGACAGTGGGAACAGGGAATCCTACCTGCAGTATCTGGCGGCGATCAGGATGAGCCTGTCGAATAAAGAGTATGTGTCTTTTATCGCAGATTCAGACGAAGCCTATGAGGCATCAATGGAGCTTGAGAGCAGGATGAAGGAAGCGGAGGAGCTCTATGCATCAAGCAAGGACAACCTGATGCTCAGGACTCTGGCTGTGTACAAGGCTGAGAGCAAGATGCACGAGTATTATGATCAGGTGGGCGAGATCACCGATGAGATGAAACTTACATACAAAGAACTGGTAAAAGATAAGGTGAAGTGATGGGCTTATTTGATATCTTAAAAAGCAGCGACAAACGCGATGACTGGGCAAAAGAGACCAAGCTCCAGGACTGGAACGACATTGTCTACACCAGAAAGGATGTGGATATAGATGATCCGGTCCAGAGAAGAGAGTATATAGGGAGCTGTCTGCAGCAGATGCAGGAAGCTTCAAAAGAACTCGAAGCCCTGGAAATGGAGTACAACGATGTGACTTCGCACCTTCGTGACATGGAGGAGATTGATGCTCTTCCACCGGAGCAGAGGGCGGAGATCAATGAGTGCGCCAAAAAGATCTTAGAGTCCCAGGAGCAGCAGGATAAGTTTGACAGGCGAAAGAGCCGCATGACGGATGCGGAGTTTGAGCATATGGAGCGCCTTCAGTCAGGTGCCAAGGAAGGCGCCAAGAAGCTTGCTGAAGCCGAAGATTACCAGAAAAAGATAAGGAACGATTTAAAGCGCCTGGACAGTGAGCGTGAGGCCTATATTTATCAGGAGGATGATATCCTTACGGCGGTGGAAAATGACAGGAAGCTTATAATTGCTATCTCCATTGCACTGGTGGTTATCATGATCTTCCTATTGTTCCTGCAGTTCGGACTGGGACTGAATGTTGTCTATGGCTACATGGTGACATTCCTTCTTGCAGCAGTGGCAGTGACATATCTGTACATCCATCAGAGCAACGCTGCATCTGAGCTCAAGGTGGTCACTAAGTCCATTTCAAGGCTCATCATGCTGCAGAATCAGGTCAAGATACGATACGTCAACAATACGAACCTTATAGATTACCTGTGCCTTAAGTACGGTGTGAATACGTCAAAAGAGCTTACGGACATGTACGGCAAATATCTCCAGGAGAGAAATGAGCGCGCCAAGGTTGAGGATGCAAGAAGGCTTCTTGATTCCAACCAGAAGGACCTCGTCTATATGCTTAGGCACTTCAGAGTCAAGGATCCTGACATCTGGATCCATCAGGTGGAGGCACTTCTTGATCACAACGAAGAAGTTGAAATAAGACACAGCCTCAATGTACAGCGTCAGTCCCTGCGAAAGCGCATGGAGTACAACCGCGATATTGTAGCCGGCAATGCCAAGGCTGAGATCGAGGATATGGCAAGACAGTATCCCAAGTATACGCAGGAGATACTGGATATGGTTTCAAGATATGAAGATTGATTTACCGGAGCCTTCGGGCTCCGGTTTTTTGTTTGAAGAGTCAGTGAGTCAGTGGGGACGTTTCAGTTTGACTCATTTTGCGCGGCAAAATGAGTCAAACTGAAACGTCCCCACTGACTCACTGACTCTTCAAAACCTGTGTGACAGTTGTGTGATATTGGCGGTGATAAGATTACATCAAGATAAAACAAAACAAACCAAGCAACACAAAAGTCGCACAGAGAAAAGGAGAAAAAGTTATGAAGAAGATTATCGCATTGGCAGCAGCAATTGTTACATCATTAGTTATCGTATTACCTATCGTTCCACCAACAAAAGCACTTGCAGCAACACCTGAAGCAGTTAAGACAGTAGCTCCCATGAAGGTTGCAGGAGTAGCATCCGGAGTTACAAAGAGCCAGGCTCTTGAGATCGCATTAAAGGATGCCGGATATGAGATGGCAGACACTCTTTATACAAAAGTTAAAAAAGACCGTGATGACGGCATGGAAGTTTACGAAGTAGAATTCAGAGTTGGATTCGTAGAGTATGAATATGAGATAGAAGTAGCTTCCGGTCTGATCATCAGCTTTGACATAGATGACTGAGTTTTAACTCAGCAGAGAAATTGATTACGATTTTACCGAACACTTCTTAATCATAATTTTCTCTCTCTCTTAGGAAACAGGGAACGCCATCATGGCGCTCCCTGTTTCCATGTTAAGACGGCCTAAATAAGTTTATTACATTTTAATATATTAATATATTACCTTGCCTAAAATTTTGTCACCTGTTTACCGTTTGTGATAAAATGTAATATAGATAATGATGTGCATCTAAATGTCGGAGGCTTTAAGTGGAAAAATATCGGTATGACAGCACGACATTCAAAATATTGGAGAGCACCAGCGTACCTTTTGCTGTATATCAGTATATAAACAAGCGTCTGGTGACCATTCTATTATCTCAGGGATTCCTGGACTTTTACGGATATGAAAACAAACAGGACACCTATGATCTGATGGATAACGACATGTTCAGGGATATTCATCCCGACGATGTGGCGTTTATTGCTGATGCTTCACATAGGTTTTTGGAAGATGATGATCCCTATGATGTAATCTACAGATCGAAGATTCATGGTGAGTACAGGATAATTCATTCCTACGGAAGACATATCTACAAAGAAGACGGCACAAGGCTTGAGATGTGCTGGTACACGGACCACGGCCCATTTGTTGAAAGTTCGGAATTTAAAGAAGATGGAAGTATAGCATCAGCACTTAGCATTGCCATCATGGATAGGAGTGCAAACAGAACCTTAAGCTATGACTATCTGACGGGCTTCCCTTCAATGACAAACTACTTTGAGCTTGCGAATGAAGGCTGCAGGGTCATGAGAGAAAGTGGCAGGACACCTGTCATCTTGTTCCTTGATTTTAATGGCATGAAGAGCTACAACCAGAAATACGGCATGGAAGAGGGAGACCGTTTTCTGGTAGCTTTTTCAAGAATCCTTATAGATCATTTCAGCAGCAATAACTGCAGTAGGTTCAGCGCGGATCACTTCTGCGTCTACACGGATTCTGAGGGTGTAGAGGATGTCTGCCAGACTATCATCGAACAGTCCAAGAATATCAATGGCGGCAAAACAATGCCTCTTAGAGTCGGTGTCTATTACTATGACAGCGACGATGTCACCATAAGTGCAGCCTGTGACAGGGCCAAGCTTGCCTGCGATTCTGACAAGAAGACTTATGATGCCCATATCTATTACTTTGATAAGGCCATGATCGCTGCCCTTGATAAGCAGCGCTATATCGTGGAAAATCTGGACAGAGCCCTGGAAGAAGAGTGGATTCAGGTTTATCATCAGCCTATCTTCAGAGCAGCCAACGACCATATCTGTAACGAGGAGGCTCTTGCAAGATGGATCGATCCGGAGAAAGGCCTGATAAGCCCTCAGGATTTTGTTCCTGTGCTTGAGGAAGCCAACAGTGTATATAAGCTCGACCTTTACATGGTTGATAAAGTCCTTGAAAAGATGCAGGGACAGATGGCACACGGAGTTTATGTGGTGCCTGAATCCGTCAATTTCTCCAGGTCTGATTTCTATACCTGCGATCTTGTGGAGGAAATAAGAAGCCGTGTCGATAAATCAGGGCTTGGCAGGGATAAGCTGATCATTGAGATTACTGAAAGTGCCCTGGCAGACGACATTGATTACATGACCGTTCAGATAAAAAGGTTTAAAGAGCTTGGATTTACTGTGTGGATGGATGACTATGGCAGTGGATATTCATCACCTGTAATTTTGCTGAAGATCCCATTTGACCTTATTAAGCTGGATATGCTCTTTGTGAGCCAGATTGATGAGAGCAGGAGTGGAAGGATCATAGTCACAGAGATTGTGAGAATGGCTATGGCTCTTGGACTGGAGACTATCGCCGAGGGTGTGGAGACTGAAAAACAGGCGGAGTTCCTTAAGGAAATCGGCTGTACGAAGCTACAGGGCTTCTTATTTGCAAAACCGCTCTCACTGGATGAAATATTCGAAAAGAGAGAGACGATAAGTGCAGAGATGTTCGAAAATCCTGCAGAGACGGATTACTATGCTCAGATTGGTAATGTCAATCTCTACGATCTGTCTATCTCCAAGTCGGATGATGATAAGCTGTTAAATTACTTTGATACCATGCCAATGGTACTGGTAGAGGTTGGGGAAAAGACATTATCCATTTGCAGATGTAATGAATCCTTCAAGAAGTTCTTAGATAAATCCTTCCCGGGACGCCTTGAAAGAAGAAAATTCAATGTCGGAAAATATGAGAATATTCCGGGAAACTATACGCTTAATGCAATCGTTCAGTGCGCTATAGAGGGAAGAAGAACCTTTATAGATGATATAACAGAAGATGGCAGAAGCATTCAGCTGTTCATGAGAAGAGTTGCCGTCAATCCTATTACAGGTGACAGTGCAGTTGCAATTGTTATTCTGTCTATTTCTGATGGTTCTAAAGCTGATACAGGCCTTACCTACAATTATATTGCCCGTGCTCTTTCTGAGGACTATGTAAATATGTACTTTGTAAAGATGGATACCGGCGATTTCATAGAATATGCTCCGGATGGTTATAACAGTGAAATAACAGTGGAAAGACACGGCAATAACTTCTTTGAAGAATGCAAGAAGGATGCTCAGAAACAGCTATATAAGGATGATATAGATGAGTTCTTCAATGTTTTCAACAAGGAGTACATCGAAAAGAGTCTTAAGGAGAACGGCACTTTTACACATACCTACAGGCTTATGAGAGATGGTGAACCTGTTTATGTTAACATGAAGATTGTTGCGATAAGAAACAGGAAGAATGAGATCATTATTGGTGTTAACAATGTTGATGCCCAGATGAAACAGAAGGAAGCCATCGAAAAGCTCAGGGAGGAGAGTCTTATATATTCAAGGATCAGTGCTCTTTCCGGAGATTATATGGCTATCTACATCATTGATCCTGCGACAGATGAATACGCGCTGTACAGCTCCAAGGAATTCTACGCAACTTTAGGTACTCCGGAACAGGGACCTGACTTTTTCAATAAAGCCGTAAAGGCCGGTGAAAAAGTCATCTTCAAGGATGATTATGCGCTCTTTAGCAGCAGACTTAACAAGGAGAATGTACTAAGGCACATAGAGGAAGACGGTATCTTTACACTTAATTACAGGCTGATGATAGATAAAAAGCCTGTATACGTCCAGATAAGAGCGAACCTTATCCATGAGAATTCCGAAGACCGAATCATTATGGGAATTTTAAATGTTGATAGGGAGACCAGGAAGGAACAGGAATATAACTTCAATCTGATGGCAGCAAGGGAAGAAGCCAACATTGATGAGCTTACAGGAGTAAAGAATAAGCATGCCTACCTGGATATGGAAGAGGTCATCAATAATCAGATTAATGAAGGTGCATGTCCTGAATTTGCCATTGCAGTCTTTGATCTCAATAACCTTAAGGCCATAAATGATACTAAGGGACATCAGGCCGGTGACAGATATATCAAGGACGGATGCAAGATCATCTGCAAGACATTTACCCACAGCCCGGTATTCAGGCTTGGAGGCGATGAGTTCGCTGTTATAGTAGACGGCGAAGACTATGATAATCTGGAAGCAAATATGGAAAAGATCGCAAAGATCAATCAAAAGAACATGACCACCGGAAAGGTCGTGATCGCAGCCGGAGCCTCCAGATTTGCCAGAGACAAAAATGTGGCCGCTGTATTTAAGAGAGCGGACAAGAGCATGTATGAAAATAAGGCAGAGCTTAAAAGCTAAATAAGAAAAGCAGTCGATCATCTCGACTGCTTTTTTATTTTATACATTTCTTCATCAGCGGCATTGATAGCCTTATTAAGGTCCATATTACTATCAAATTTTGTGACGTAATAACCTATGGCGGCTGAGACCTTAAGGCCAAGCTCCTTGGAGTCTTTCTGAAGGTCTTTATCAACGCCGGCTTTTATCTTTTCGGGATCGCAGGGACCTATGATAAAAGCAACCATTTCATCGCCTCCGTGCCTGAGGCACAGAGCATCCTCCGGACAATTGTCTTTTAACCTGGTTGCTACAGCCTTTATGGCAGAATCACCTGCCGAGTGGCCAAGGTTATCATTTATCTTCTTAAGGCCGTTTAGATCGGCCATGATGACCGTGGCATCTTTTCCGATGTTTTCCGGGTTTTCCTTCAAGTCCTCATACTTGGAGTAGAAGGCAAGTCTTGTATAGAATCCTGTGAGTGCGTCGTTCTGATACATTCGCTGGATCTTATCACGGATAAAGAGCTGGTAGCGCATGTTTATATAGCTGCCAAGACCCATGCCGATGGTGCTGGTAAGACTGGAAGTCTTGGAGTAATCGATCATGTCGTATCTTGGGAAGGAGTAGCAAATATAGCCCGGTGATTTGCTCATGTATTCAAGGGCGTTGAATATCAGAGGATATCCCTTTTCTATCAGCTCATCAAGATGTGGCACAACGGTATCCGGATCAAAAGGAGTTACTCTGTCCTCATCTATATATGAGTCATAAATGAGGATTTTATCTGTGGTGTCAGTATCTTCAAGGAAATAGTTAACTTCCTTGTTGAGGCAGGCAGCATCAAGAATGATACACATATTATTCGACAGAGGGCTTCGCAGGAAATCCAGGCAGTCCTCAAGAGAGTTACTGCTTATGATCCTGGAAGTGAAATCCTGCATTATATGGATGTCATCCTGGTGATGATAAAATCTGTTGTTAAAGCTGTGAACCGCGGAGATGGCGCTTGGAGTCATGCGCGGACAGCCACAGGATTCATTGGGCAAAAACTCAGGTATAACAGACTGATGCTGCAAACCTTTGCCTGCAAAAGTGTCTTTTACAACCTGTATAACAACCTTGGCAAGATCTACACTGCTGCATTTGGCGGTGGTAACGCCGGGGGTTGCAAGGGACGCTTCGTCAAGTCCGTCAAAACCAGTAACCATAACTTCCCCGGGAACCATGATCATGTGCGTGGTAAGAACATCACAGACGTTGATGGCCATGATGTCGTTGGCGCAGATGATGGCATCCGGAAGAACATCCCTTTTAATGATCTCTTCGGTAGCAGCTCTTGCAGGAACTGACCAGAAATCTCCGTAACTTAGCATGGAGTCATCGAAAGGAATGTTGTTCTCGGCAAGAACCTGTTTGAAAACATCAATTCGTTCGTCAGAGAATTTATTGTTATGCTTGCCGGCCATGAAATGAGGGCGCCTTGCCCCGTGCTCTTCAATGACATGCCTTACAACGGTCTCAAACCCCTTCCTGTAATCGAAGTTTATTGTGGACACATCGTCATACTCACCATCTATTACGATGGCCGGAACATTCGCCTTTTTTGCATTGTCGATGATCTTTCGAACAGTCTCTCTGCTCTTGATTTTCTCGTCCATTATGACGACAGCATCTACTTTATCAAAAGGAATGAGGTCATATACGGATGTTTCCGCAAGAAAGCCACACTTGTTGCCAATCTCGGCGTTTATGGCATAGATAAAAAGACGGCAGTCAAACTTACTTAAAAGGTTACTGAACTCCGTGATAAAGGTAAAAACCTGGGAGTCATGTATTCTGTATGTACATAAAGCAACAATTTTCTTACCGTTGATCATGATATTTACCTCTAGAGAAAATTATATCATAAAAACGTGGAGCAAATTAAGACTTACTCCACGTTTTATAGTTAACTTCTTAACATAAATTTCCTCACAATATTTATGCCGATCCTGTATGGAAGCGGGCGGATAACTCTGTCGGCTTCCTTTATTTTCTCTCTGATAGGAATGCTCTGTGGACAGTGCTGCTCACACTTTCCGCAGCCGATGCACTGTGTGGCAAAGGCAGGATCCTTTTTTAGACCAACAGTCTGAGCATACTCAAATCTTGCTGAGGACTTGCTGTCGACAGCTGTCATGTTGTAGCTCCTGAACAGTGCCGGAATATCTACGCCTCTTGGACACGGCATGCAGTATCTGCATCCGGTGCAGCCCACAAGCTCTGACTCTGAGATTATCTGTTTTACCTTATCTATAACTTCGAAGTCTTTTTCGGTAAAAGAGTCTGCTTTGGACGATGATGCGATCCTGCAGTTTTCTTCTACCATCTCTATGGAATTCATTCCTGAAAGAACACAGGTTACTTCTTTCTGATTCCAGAGCCAGCGAAGACCGTATTCAGCGGGTGTGTAGCCATTGTCCTGAGAAGCTATAAGGTCTTTTGCCTTCTGAGGAAGCTGATTTACAAGCTTACCACCGCGAAGAGGCTCCATAATGACAACAGGAATGTTTTTCTCTGCAGCATGTAAAAGACCTTTTCTTCCTGCCTGGGAGTGTTCATCCACGTAGTTGTACTGAATCTGGCAGAAATCCCAGTCATAGGCATCAAGGATTCCGATGAAATCTTCAGTGTTTCCGTGATAGGAAAATCCGATGTTCCTGATCTGACCGGAAGCCTTTTTCTCGGCAATCCATTCCTTGATTCCAACGTTCTCAAGCTTGTCCCACTGGTTCATGGCTGTCATGTGGTGCATGAGATAGTAGTCCACATGATCTGTGCGGAGGCGACGGAGCTCCTCATCAAAGTACCTGTCCAGTGCAGCTCTGCTTCCAACAAGGTATTGGGGAAGCTTGGTGGCGATGTTAATCTTGTCTCTGATGCCGTTGCGCTCTAAGATCTCGCCCAGCGCAGCTTCGCTTCCGGAATAAACATAGGCGGTATCGAAGTAATTGACACCGGCGTTGTAGGCGGCCATTATCTCTTTTTCTGCCTTATCGATGTCAATGCTGCCACCCTTTGTGGTGAATCTCATACATCCGTAGCCAAGGATGGATATGGGTTCACCGGTCTTACTTTGCCTGTACTCCATAATTGAAATCCCCTTTTATAAAAATAAAAAAATTGTCGTGTTAGCACAATATAATTGCATAAAATAGATACATTAATTTATAATGTCTATTGGCAATATTGTCAAGATAGTAGAGAATAAAGGATAATAAAAATGGCAATTATAAAAGGAGAATGACTATGAGTATTGATGTGAGCAAGATGCCAAAGCTTGGCTTTGGACTGATGAGACTGCCTGAGAATGACGGTGTTATCGATCATGAGCAGGTGTGCAGAATGGTAGATAAGTATCTTGAGGCAGGACTTACCTACTTCGATACAGCTTATGTTTACCACGGCGGAAAGAGCGAAGTTGAGGCAAGAGAAGCGCTGGTTAAGCGCCATCCCAGGGAGAGCTTTACACTGGCAACCAAGCTTCCTGCATGGGAAATCAAGAAGGAAGAAGATATAGAGAGAATCTTTAACGAACAGCTTGAGAGAGCAGGCGTTGACTATTTTGACTTCTATCTTCTTCATTCCATCGAGGAAGGCAACAACTACGACACTTATGTTAAGTACAACTGCTTTGAATGGGGGGTTAAGAAGAGAGAAGAGGGCAAGATCAAGCACTTTGGTTTCTCTTTCCACGGAAGCCCTGAGCTCCTTACTGAGATTGTTGACAATCATCCTGAGATTGAATTTGTACAGATCCAGTACAACTATCTGGACAGATCAAATCCTGTTGTAAGAAGCCAGGAACTTTACGAGATCCTCAAGGCAAGAAATATCCCCATGGTCATCATGGAGCCTGTTAAGGGCGGAGCTCTTGCCAAGATGGTACCTGAAGCAGAGGAGATGTTTAAGGCGGTAAGACCTGATAAATCAGTTGCATCCTGGGCACTTAGATTTGTAGCATCGCAGCCCGGCGTTATGACAATCCTTTCAGGTATGTCCGATGAGGCACAGATGGAGGATAACCTTAATACCTTCAAGAATTTCGAGCCTCTTTCAGAAGAAGAGCTTGCAGTAGTTAATAAGGTTACAGAGAAGCTCCTTGAGGTTCCTCAGATTGGCTGTACAGCCTGCAAGTACTGCTGCGACGGATGCCCGATGCAGATCAGCATTCCTGATGTATTCAGGACTATCAACACACTCCGTCGTCACCCGGATGACTGGCGATCCAAGAACTTCTACTCAGGACTTATCCAGAGAAGCGGAAAAGCCTCTGATTGTATAGCCTGTGGCCAGTGTGAGGGCGTATGCCCTCAGCATCTTCCTATCATCGATCTCATGAAGGAAGCAGCAGAAATACTGGGCCAGTAATCAGTAAATGGCAGATAGCGGGAGAAGACTGTAGGGTCTTCTCCCATTTTAGTGCTTTAAAGTATAGAAATTTCACCGCAGTAGATATATAATGGTTTTCATATAGTATATAAGGGGGAGAAAGAATATGTTTATTAACAGCTTCTGGTCACTGTTGCCGGCGATCATAGCCATCGCTTTGGCACTCATCACAAAAGAGGTTTATTCATCTCTTTTCATCGGAATTGTTGTTGGCGGAATGCTCTATTCGGGCTTTTCATTCACCGGCACCATCGAGCATGTCTTTGTGGACGGCATGATCACACAGCTCTCTGACAGCTGGAATGTGGGTATCCTCATTTTCCTGGTGGTTCTGGGAAGTATGGTTATGCTCATGAATCGTGCAGGTGGTTCTGCAGCCTTCGGAAAATGGGCGGTAGAGCATGTTAAGACCAAGGCCGGCGCTCAGATCGCCACAATTCTACTTGGTGTTCTCATCTTCATCGATGACTATTTCAACTGTCTCACAGTTGGTTCTGTTATGAGGCCTCTCACAGACAAACACAAGATCTCAAGAGAAAAGCTCGCGTACCTTATCGACGCAACAGCAGCACCTGTCTGCATCATCGCACCTATTTCTTCCTGGGCAGCAGCTGTTACAGGTTTCGTTGACGGGGCAAACGGACTGACTCTTTTCGTAAGGGCTATCCCCTACAATTTCTATGCGATCTTAACCATCGCAATGATGCTTACACTTACTCTGGCTGACTTCGACTTTGGACCTATGAAGAAGGTTGAGAGAGATTCTTTAAAAGAGCTTAAGGAAATGGCAGTAGGAAAAGAAGAACCTGCACCCGGTATGTCCGGTGCTACAGATCAGCCTCATCCTCCTGTTTCTACAAAGGGTAAGGTTATTCACCTGGTACTTCCCATCGTTGCACTCATCGTCTGCTGTGTCATCGGCATGATCTATACCGGCGGATTCTTTGAGGGCGAGAGCTTTATTGATGCTTTTTCAAATTCAGATGCTTCAGTCGGACTGGTTTACGGTTCTGTTGCAGCTCTTTTGATAACACAGATATTCTTCATGGCTACCAAGGTGCTCAACTTCACAGAGTGCATGAACACAATTTCAGAAGGCTTTAAGAGCATGGTTCCCGCCATCCTCATCCTTACATTTGCATGGACACTTAAGTCTATGACTGATTCACTCGGTGCAGCTGATTATGTTGCCGGAATGGTGCAGAACGTAGCAGGAAACGGTGCATTCATGAACTTCCTGCCTGCTATTGTATTTGCAGTAGGCGCATTCCTTGCCTTCGCTACAGGTACATCCTGGGGAACCTTCGGAATCCTTATTCCGATCGTAGTTAATGTATTTGGCGGCGATATGAATAACGAGCTCATGATCATTGCCATTTCTGCATGTATGGCAGGCGCTGTATGCGGAGATCACTGCTCACCTATTTCAGATACAACAATCATGGCAAGTGCAGGAGCTCAGTGTAATCACATCGGTCACGTTTCAACACAGCTTCCTTATGCACTTACAGCTGCTATTGTTTCAATGGTTGCATATATCTTTGCCGGCTTTATCAGAAACTGGCTCATCTGTCTGCCAATAGGCATTGCTCTTATGGTAGTTACGCTTCTGGCAATTAAAAAGGCGGATGCATAGGAGTCTGTAAATGGTCAAGATAGATCTGATAACGGGTTTTCTCGGATCAGGAAAAACTACATTCATTAAGGAATATGCCGGATACCTCATCTCAAAAGGTGAGAAGATCTGCATAATAGAGAATGACTATGGCGCTGTGAACATCGATATGGTCATGCTTCAGGACCTTCTTTCGGATAACTGCAACCTCGAGATGATCGTTGGAGGAGACGGCAAGGAGGCCCACAGAAGGCGATTCAGGACCAAGCTGATATCCATGGGCATGAGCGGATATGACAGAGTGCTGATCGAGCCCTCTGGAATTTATGACGTGGACGAGTTCTTCGATGTTCTCTATGACGAGCCACTTGATAGGTGGTACGAGATAGGTAACGTCATTTCCCTGGTGGACGCAGGAGCTGTTTTTTATCTCGGTGATTTTGAGAGATACATCTTCATGTCTGAGATCGCCTCTGCCGGGAAGCTTGTCTTTTCCAAACTGGATATGGTATCTGACAAAAAGGCCGTGCTTGATGCTGTAAATAAGATCATGGACGAGTTTGGCGGTAAGAGCTTTGATATGTCAAAAGACATTGTGGCAAAGCCTATAGATGAGTTTACACCGGATGACTTTGAAGCTCTTTGCAGCTGCGGATATCGGCATGCTTCTTACGTTAAGCTCCCCATAGAGGATAAGCAGTTTACACCGCTTTTTTATTTCGATGTAGCTATGCCTTTGGATAAGCTAAGGGAGATTGCGAAAGGTCTTTTAACCGATGCAAAAGCAGGGCATGTCATCAGGATCAAGGGCTTTGTTCAGATATCTGAGAATGAGCAGACAGAGCTTAACGCCACGGAAAAAGAGATTAAGACAACTCCGATAGTAAGCAGCAGAAATGTACTTATCGTGATCGGAGAGGGCCTTGATAAGGCATACATCAACAGTATTTTTAAAGATTACTGCTCGGTTGTGTCACTATAAGATTTGTGAAAAGGAAATGGGAGCCTCTGCTTCTGCAGAGACTCCCATTTTAGAGGGTTGTATTATGTGGAGTGGTGTTTGGCTAATTAAAGTGCGTCATCAAGCATCTTAGCAAGATTAGCCTGTGACATTGCTCCTGTGGAGCTGTTAAGTACTTCGCCATTCTTGAATACGATGAAACTGGGGATAGACATTACGCCATATTTAGCCGCTATAGCGTTGTTTTCATCGACGTTGAGTTTGCCGACCTTAACCTTGCCTTCGTATGTTTCTGCCATCTTCTCGACAACAGGCATCATCATTTTGCAAGGTCCGCACCAGTCAGCGTAAAAATCTACAAGAACGGGTGTATCACTACCGAGTACTTCTGCATCAAAATTTTCTTCTGTGAATCTGTATTCCATATGTTTGACCTCCAATTTGTAATTTATTTATCGTTAGTTGTTAGTGGTTTTCGTTTGCTGTGATTTTAATTTAACATATCACAATTAAATTGTCAACAATTAAATTGCAAATATTTTTGAAAATGTTATAATAGGCTTGTAACTGCTGATTGAATCAGGAGGTGAGCGAAATGATAAGAGTATATCACTCAGGATATGAAAAAATAAGAGAGCCTGATGTTCACAGAGGCCGTAAGAACGCAGATCTGGGCCAGGGCTTTTATACAACAGATAAAAGAGAATTTGCATGCCGGTGGGCAAGAGAAAAGACAGGTTCAGATATTTATGTTAATACTTATGAACTTGAGCTTGAGGGTCTTAATATAAAGAAATTCGAGAGAAATGAAGAGTGGTTTAGATATGTTTTTTCCAATAGAAGATCTATGCCTGACTATCTCTCTGAATATGATGTGATAATCGGACCTATTGCCAACGATACAATATATGATACTCTGGGAATCATGACCAGCGGGTATTTGTCAGACGACGAGGCCATGAAGCTTTTGTGCGTTGGACCCTGCTATCATCAGATCACTTTAAAGACTTTGAAGGCAGCAGAGCATCTTAGGTTTGTGTCTTCGGAAATCCTTTCCGGAGATGATATTGAAGCAAATAAAAAAATAATGGAAGTTGATGAAGAACAGTATTTGAGCGAGTTTACAAGAGTAATGGAGGAATTAAACTAGTATAATTCGCCAATTTAGTTGTTCTAATGGTACAAAAGTCCTGTATAATCATATTTGTATAAAAAAACTTTATGGTTTGAAAGGGGAAAAATTATGGACGAATATGCAGTACTTGCAGCACTTGGAGGATTTGTTGTAGTTCTTTTTATTATCGGTGTTGCTGTTTATCTTGTTGATGCGATCGGAAGATACAAGTACCTCAAGGTTCGCAATTATCAGAATGCATGGATGGGCTTTATTCCATTCGCAAATATCTATGCATGTGTAGAAGCTACTTACGGACCTTGCAACTTTATCAACCTTTACGGATGGAGAGCTCCTGCTTCAATTATTAAGCTTTGGGCAGTTGCTGTAACAGTTCTGTCATATGTAGTTAGTTATATACCTTATGTCGGAGACATCCTTACCCTTGTATTAACAGTTCTCAACATTGCCTTTTTGGTACAGCTGTTCAAAGATATGCTCGAGAGACTTGATGATCCTCAGACAACAGGATTTGCTATTTTAGCAAATATCATTACTATCATTGCATCAATCAAACTCCTAGCTTCTTCAAGCGCTCATGCACCTGCATCTCAGGACTGGCTGACAGACGCAAGAGTTCTTACTTCACAACAGACTCTTGACGGACCACTCAGCTTCCTGAACGGCTCAAACAACAATCAGGGCCAGCAGTAAATTGAATTTTGAAGGGCGTGACACCAATCGGTGCCACGCTCTTTTTATGTGTTTCGGCCCGCTGATCGCTCATTGTAGTTCGGAAATATGCCTGAGCCAAGGGCTGCCCGGGCGCCAAAGGGCGGCGCCCAGCGTACTGTCCCTTGACTCAGGCATATTTCAGAACTGCTTGGTCACTAAGCGGGCGCCGAGTTCTGAGGAATCTCATCCGCCGGCATTTTATGGCAGAAGAGGGGATTTCGGACTCGTTGACATGTAAAAGGCTTGCGCGCAATCTGGAACCTGAGCATATTTTATGGCAGAGGAGGACATTTCGGCCTCATTGACATGTAAAAGGCTTGCGCGCAATCTGTATTCTGAGCAGAATTTATGGCAGAGAAGGGGATTTCAGCTTCATTGACATGTAAAAGGCTTGCGCACAATCTGAATTCTGAGCTGAATTTATGGCAGAGGAGAGCATTTGGGGCTCATTGACATGTAAAAGGCTTGCGTGCAATTTAGATTCCGGGCTGAATTTATGGCAGAGAAGGGGATTTCAGCTTCATTGACATGTAAAAGGCTTGCGCACAATCTAGATTCTGAGCAGAAATTATGGCTGAGAAGAGCATTTCGGCCTCATTGACATGTAAAAGGCTTGTGCGCAATCTGGATTCCAGGCAGACTTTGTGGCAAATAGCTGTATTTCAGCTGCTGGGACATGACAAATGAGCCGATGAAGGGAGGACCCTATCTGAAATCTGTGGCAGAAACGCAGGATATTGGTACCGGGACATGAAAAAAGCTTGCACAAGGAGTAGTCTCTAGCCGGAATCTGTGGCAAATAGCCACATCTCTGTGTCTGGGACATGACAAATGAGCCAATGAAGGGAGGACCCCATCTGAAATCTGTGGCAAAAGCGCAGGATATAGACACCGGGACATGAAAAAAGCTTGCACAAGGAGTAGTCTCCGGCCGAAATCTGTGGCAAATAGATACGTTACGGTAGCTGGGACATGAAATCGCAAGCAAGAACCTTGACTTCATGGCCCGCTTAGCTGCCCAATATGCCTTAGCGAATGAATGTCAATGGCACCGTGGAATACCGCAGCGTGCTTTTCGCGAGGATATGCCGCGAAAGGCCATTGATATTCATTAGCCAGGGCATACAATCTTCGGCTGCGGGCAATGAAGTCTCTTCTGAGTATGCTTCATCAATTATTTATGTATTGTCAGCCGTTAAGTTTGCTATAATATATCTGTCAGCACAGTGGGGAGGCGACAGTAATGGATCAAGAAACAAAACAAGATACAAAACAGGATGTAAAGAAGATTACCAACCAATTAGCCTTTGTAGGTATTTTAGGAAATGTTTTCCTGGCAGTATTTAAACTGATAGCAGGTATTGTGGGACATTCCACAGCAATGCTCTCAGACTCGATACATACGTTATCTGATGTAATCGCCACATTTATCGCATATTTAGGAGTAGTCCTATCAAGGAAGAAGGCTGATGACAAGCACCCATACGGACATGAGAGACTGGAGTGCGTTGCATCGCTCATATTGTCTTTTATCCTGTTTACGACAGGTGTAGAAATCGGAAAAAAGTGCATTACAGCAATAGTCGACGGAAGCTACAAGCAGCTGGCAATTCCCGGGATGCTTGCGGTTATCGCAGCGCTGGTTTCCATAATAACCAAGGAAGCCATGTTCTGGTACACAATGCGTTATGCCAAGCTTCTTAAATCAAGCGCTTTTAAAGCCGATGCGTGGCACCACAGGTCAGATGCGCTTTCTTCAATAGGAGCCTTAATAGGTATCGTTGGAGCCCGTCACGGATTTCCTGTCCTGGATCAGGTGGCAGGTATCCTGATATGCCTGATGATCATGTGGGTGGCAATTGAAATCTTCAGAGGCGCAGTTGACAAGATGCTTGATACATCCGCAGACAGAGAGGTAGAGACCAGGATAAAAGACCTAGTGTACAACTTCTCAAGAGATGAGAATCTCGGGGTAGGAGTTGACCTTCTAAGGACCAGGACCTTCGGAGAGAGGGTATATGTGGAGATGGAGATAAATGCTGACGGAAACCTTACGCTTCAGCAGTCCCACGATATAGCTGAGAGAGTTCATGACAAGATAGAAAAAGAATTCCCTGAAGTCAAACACGTTATGATCCATGTAAATCCAACAGGCTACAAGCATCACGAGGAAGAAAAGCTTTAAAGGAGCAGAATCTATGCCAAGAAAGTACAACAATGACGATCTGTTCATATTGGATTCCGGAGTCACAACTTCCAAGAAAAAAATCCATATTACGTTCTTTGTCTTTTTGTGCAGAG
This sequence comes from Butyrivibrio sp. NC2007, assembly GCF_000421405.1. GTDB lineage: Bacteria > Bacillota > Clostridia > Lachnospirales > Lachnospiraceae > Butyrivibrio. Next base: position 83,430 of record NZ_ATWY01000008.1, on the reverse strand, counting down.
CGGTGAGCATAATATTGGCAATCTTGGGGATTTTATGTTTTTGGGAAGGAACTTTTTAACCACGACTTTGAATTTCTGATATTGGAGGCTTATGGAAAAATATAAAAGAAGAATATATGAAGTAATTGAAGTATCCAGCATAGGCGATGCATCCAGCAGAGCTTACGATGTACTGATGACAACCACGGTTATCGTCGGTCTTGTTCCGCTGACTTTAAAGACGGATAACTTCTATACATTCGTTATTGAGATAATCACTGCCTTGATCCTGTTTGTAGACTACTGTGCAAGAGTTTATACAGCTGATTACAAGATGGGATTTAAGAATATCAAGGCTTATATCGCTTATATCTTTACACCGCTGGCTATCTTTGACCTTCTGTCCATATTGCCGGTTATATATCTTTTATTCCCGATACCATCCTTGCGACTATTGAAGCTAATCAGAATTTTCCGTGTGCTGAAGCTTGTCAGATATTCAAAGACTATGATCGTCATAGCCAATGTCGTAAGAAAAGTAAAAACACAGCTCATCGCTGTGCTTATTCTCATAACCATCTATATTTTTGTCTCCGCGATGCTGATATTCCAGCTGGAGCCAAATCTCTTTGAGAGCTTCTTTGATGCTCTATACTGGGCTACCATTTCCATAACCACCATCGGCTATGGAGATATCTACCCCACGACTGATATCGGTCGATTTATAACTATGATATCAGCACTGATGGGAGTAGCCGTTATAGCCCTCCCATCAGGTATGATCACTGCAGCTTATATGAATGAAATTAGTAAAAAGAAATCTAAGTATGAGCTCTGATCTGTCAAATATCTGATTTATCAAAGAAGCTTGTTAGCTACTCTGTGCTCTGCCTTACCTGTCTGGTAGAAGTGTGTAAAGAGTGCGTCGCCGTTTGTTCCAAATGCATTCTGAAGATCAGGATAGTTCATGTAGTAGTCGTATGCATTGAACTCTGAGTTGTTGTTTGCGTACCACTTAAGAGGAGCTGCCATATCTGCCTTCTGTGCATAGGATGTATCGATGTTCTGTACGTAAACTTCGATGCCGTCGAAAAGTCCCTTGTCTGATACTTTGTCATCATCTACGTAGAAGTAGAACATTACGTTCTTTGTCTGCTCATCGGGACCGATGTGAAGAACTACTTGCTGTGTTCCGGATTTCTCAGAGCATTCTATGTAGGTCTTGTTGCTGGTGTGCTCTCCTACATATGCATCGTAATTGTAGTTTGCTGTAATCCAGAGAACTCTTGTTGATCCTGCGTCCATTGATACACAGCACTGTTCAAAATCGAAGTAATCAGGAATCTCACTGTATGCAAACGACTTGAAGTTAAATGCTGTGATGGTAAGAACGATAATAAATGCTGTTGCGATAATCTTTTCAATCTGTTTTCTCATAATGAACACCTCCATATTTTTTCATAATCTGTTGTTTACTAAAGTCTCTGTTTTTTTAGTCTTTAGTCATCTCTCTTGTTTGATTCTGATTACACTATACTCTCCCATTTGTCACAGATTTATCACACCCTTTTTTGTTGCCACACAGGCTAAGATTTGTTATTATGTTCGTGTTTGTGGCAGTTTTTTTCTTATATTAAGAGGAGAAATATGAAGGATATAAACAGGACTGAAAGCTATAAGCACCTTGGGGAAGAGTGCGGTGTATTTGGCATGTATGACTTTGACGGAGGGGATGTTGCAGACTCCATCTATTACGGACTGGTTTCCCTTCAGCACAGAGGCCAGGAGAGCTGTGGTATCGCTGTCAGTGATACAAAGGGCCCTAAGGGCAAGATACTCAGCTATAAGGATATGGGCCTTGTAAATGAGGCTTTTACTCACGAAGATATTGATAAACTTAAAGGGGATATCGGCGTCGGCCATGTGCGCTATTCCACTGCAGGAAGCAGCACAAGAGAAAATGCCCAGCCCCTTGTTCTTAATTATGTAAAGGGAGCCCTGGCAATGGCGCACAACGGCAACCTTATTAACGCACCGGAGCTTCGGCATGAACTTGCTTATACCGGTGCTATTTTTCAAACTACCATTGATTCAGAGGTCATTGCTTACCACATCGCAAGAGAGAGGCTCCTTTGCCACTCCGTTGAGGAAGCGGTTGGAAGAGCGATGCTCAAGATAAAAGGCGCATACAGCCTTGTTATAATGTCTCCCAGAAAGCTCATAGGAGCAAGAGACCCATACGGCTTTAAGCCTCTGGTAATAGGAAGAAGAGAGAATACTTACGTCCTTGCTTCCGAGACCTGCGCTCTTGATACCATCGGCGCAACCTTCATAAGAGATGTTGAGCCCGGAGAGATAGTTACCATATCTCCTGAGTACGGGATCAAATCAGATAAGAGCCTGTGCATAGATCATGGCAAGCAGGCCAGATGCATATTTGAGTTTATTTACTTTGCAAGGCCGGACAGCACCATAGACGGAATCAGCGTTTACGATGCCAGGATCGCAGCAGGAAGATTTCTTGCCAAGGATTCACCGGTAGATGCCGACATGGTCGTAGGTGTTCCGGAGTCAGGAAACGTGGCAGCATTAGGATACGCCCTTGAGTCAGGAATTCCGTACGGACAGGCCTTTGTAAAGAATTCTTATATCGGAAGAACCTTTATCAAACCCAAGCAAAAGAACCGTGAATCCAGCGTTCAGGTCAAGCTAAACGCCCTAAAGAGCGCAGTAAGCGGTAAGAGGATCATCATGATAGATGACTCCATTGTCCGCGGAACAACCTCGGACAGGATTGTGAGAATGCTTAGAGATGCCGGGGCAAAAGAGGTGCACATGAGAGTAAGCTCTCCGCCGTTCCTCTGGCCATGCTACTTTGGAACGGACGTACCGGCAAGAGATCAGCTCATTGCCTATAACAGAAATGTTGACGATATCTGCAAGATCATTGGAGCAGATTCCCTGGCTTACCTTGAGCTTGAAAGGCTTGAGGAAATGGTTGGAGGTAATCTCTCAATCTGCAAGGGATGTTTTACAGGTAAGTATCCGATGGATCCGCCAACAGAAGATATCAGAGGAAGCTACGAAAAATAATCAATAATAGAGGAAATGTCAGGAGGAGAATTATGAGTACAGATCGTTACACCAGTCCATTGTCAGAGCGTTATGCAAGCAGTGATATGCAGTATATCTTTTCACAGGATATGAAGTTTAAAACCTGGAGAAAGCTGTGGATCGCCCTTGCTGAGATTGAAAAAGATCTTGGCCTTAACATTACTCAGGAGCAGATCGACGAGCTCAAAGAGCACGCTGAGGATATCAACTACGATGTAGCTAGGGCCCGTGAGAAGGAAGTTCGTCACGACGTAATGAGTCACGTATATGCCTACGGTCAGCAGTGCCCTAAGGCAAAGGGTATCATCCACCTCGGCGCAACCAGCTGCTACGTTGGCGATAACACTGACATCATCATCATGACTGATGCACTCAGACTTGTTCGCAAGAAGCTCATCAACGTCATCGATAAGCTCTCTGTATTTGCTGACAAGTACAAGGATCAGCCTACCCTTGGCTTTACTCATTTCCAGCCTGCACAGCCTACAACAGTAGGTAAAAGAGCTTGTCTCTGGCTTCAGGATTTCACCATCGATCTTGAGGACCTTGACTATGTACTTGATAACATGAAGCTCCTTGGATCAAAGGGTACAACAGGAACTCAGGCATCATTCCTCGAGCTCTTTGACGGAGACCTTTCTAAGGTTGATCAGCTTGATCCCATGCTTGCCAAGAAGATGGGCTTTAAGGGATGCATGGCAGTTTCAGGACAGACCTACAGCCGTAAGATTGATATGAAGGTTATAAACGTTCTTTCCGGAATCTGCGCATCAGCAACCAAGATGGCTCAGGATATCAGACTTCTTCAGCACCTTAAAGAGGTTGAAGAGCCATTTGAGAAGAGCCAGATCGGTTCATCAGCTATGGCTTACAAGAGAAATCCCATGAGAAGTGAGAGAATCTGCTCACTCTCAAGATACGTTATGATAGATGCTTTAAACCCTGCAATCACCGAGGTTTCACAGTGGTTTGAGAGAACCCTTGATGATTCAGCCAATAAGAGAATTTCAATTCCTGAAGGATTCCTTGCAACAGATGGAGTTCTTGACTTGTGTATTAATGTAGTAGATGGTCTTGTGGTCTATCCGAAGGTTATCGAGAAGCACATGCTCGCTGAGCTTCCATTCATGGCAACAGAGAACATCATGATGGATGCTGTTAAGGCAGGTGGTGACAGACAGGAGCTCCACGAGAAGATCAGAGAGCTCTCAATGGAAGCCGGCAAGACTGTCAAGGTAGAGGGTAAGGACAATAACCTCCTTGAGCTCATCGCAGCAGATCCTGCATTCCACTTAAGCCTTGAAGAGCTTCAGGCTTCAATGGATCCCAAGAAATACGTTGGCTGCAGTGCTCATCAGGTTGAGAAATTCCTTGATGAAGTAGTTAAGCCAATCCTTAAGGCCAACGAGAAAGAGCTTGGAGTAACAGCTGAGATAAATGTTTGATAACGTGGAGAATGTGTATGAAGATAAGTCAGTTATTTAAGGAAAAAGATGTAACCCTCTCCTTTGAGGTTTTCCCGCCCAAGACAGATGCGGGGTTTGAGGCTGTAGAAAAAGCTGCCTCCGAGATAGCAGCTCTTTCACCTGACTTCATGAGTGTTACCTACGGGGCAGGCGGCGGAACCAGCAAGAATACCGCCAAGATCGCAGGCGACCTTCAGGACAGATTCTCAGTCCCTGTACTAGCGCACCTTACCTGCGTATCATCAACCAAGGACCTGGTAAAGAGCGTTGTGAACGAGTACAAGGAGAGAGGTATTGAAAATATCATGGCCCTCAGGGGCGATATCCCCAAGGAGGGAAGAATCTCTTTTGACTACGACCATGCAACTGAGCTGATCTACGACATCAAATCGATAGATGATTCCTTCTGCATCGGCGGAGCATGCTATCCCGAGGGACATGTTGAGTGTGCAAGGCAGTCAGAGGATATCCAGCATCTCAAGGAAAAGGTTGATGCCGGATGTGACTTCCTGACAACCCAGATGTTTTTTGACAACGGGGCTCTCTATCAGTTCCTCTACAGAATAAGAGAGAAGGGCATAGAAGTACCGGTAGTTCCCGGAATCATGCCTATCACCAATGCCAAGCAGGTGGCAAGAAGCGTTGCACTTTCAGGCTCAACCATTCCACAGAAGATGAAGATCATGGTGGACAGATTTGCAGATGAGCCCGACAAGATGAAGGAAGCCGGCATCATTTATGCCTGCGACCAGATCATAGATCTTATCAGCAATGGCGTGAGCCACATACATGTCTATTCAATGAATAAGCCTGATATAGCTGAAGGTATCATGAACAACTTAAGATCCATTATCAGGTAAAGAAACGGAGAAATAAAATGGAAGTACAAAGCAGCAATATAACAATTACAGAAGAGGAGTTTGGCTATTCACAGGAAGTAATAAGAAAGCTTTCAGATTACTTTGACGCCAAGGTTGTAGGCCAGCAGCAGCTTAAGTTTTCGCTGATCGGATCAATCCTTGCAGACGGACATATCCTTATTGAGTCTGTTCCCGGTCTTGCCAAGACCACAGCTGCCAAGGCAATTTCAGATGCCGTTGACGGTAAGTTTGCAAGAATCCAGTGTACACCTGACCTCCTTCCGGGCGATATCATCGGAACCCAGATCTACAACCAGGCAACCGGTAAGTTTGAGAATATCTTAGGACCTGTATTTGCTAATTTCGTTCTTCTTGATGAGGTAAACCGTTCCAGCGCCAAGACTCAGTCTGCCATGCTTGAAGCCATGCAGGAGAAGCAGGTAACCATCGGTGGAAAGAGCTATCACATGCCTGAGGATATCTTTATTGTTATCGCGACTCAGAACCCCATCGAGCAGGAAGGAACCTATCCTTTGTCTGAGGCCCAGACTGACAGATTCCTGATAAAAGAGGTTATCACATACCCTACAGCTGCTGAAGAAGTTGAGATCTTAAGCCGTATGGAGACAGGTGCTATATCACGTGTTGATCCGCCTGTTCTTACAATCTCAGACGTTGATAAGGTTCAGGAGATTGTAGATAAGGTTTATGTTGATAATGCTATTAAGTGGTACATCTCAAGCATAGTTGTTGCCTCCAGACGCGCAGGACAGATCCAGGGTCTTGAACTTGGAAGATATGTCCGCATCGGAGCAAGCCCACGTGCTTCCATCGCATTCCTTAAGATGGCCAAGGCAACAGCACTTATTCAGGGCAGAACCTATGTTACACCTGAGGATGTAAAGCAGGTGAGCCACCAGGTTCTTCGCCACAGAATCGGACTTAACTATTCAGCAGTAGCAGATAACGTGCCTGTTGAGGCAGTTATCGACGGACTGGTTAATTCAGTAAAGGCACCGTGATGAAGATTGATTATGAGTATTTATCCAAGATAAGGAGAGCAGTAGCTCTTTATACAAAGAGAAAGACCTCCAATATTCTTGACGGTGACTTCCATTCGATTCACAGAGGAAGGAGCCTGGAGTTCGATGATCTCAAGGAATATGCCATCGGAGATGACGTCCATGATATTGACTGGAAGTCTTCATCCCGCATGGGTTCTATTCTTGTGCGCAGATATATGACCGACAGAAGGCACAATGTCATGTTCATCTGTGACAGGGGAAGCAAGCTCCTTGGTGACACCACGGGAGGTGAATCCAAGAAAGAGCTCATGCTCATGACTTTCGGGACCCTTGCCTACATCGTAGGAAGAAACGGTGCGGATTATGCCCTTGCATATCCGGAGGATCAAAACACCAGCATCAGCTACTTTAAGTCAGGTACTGATCACCTGGAGAGCCTTCTCTATGATTATGAGAAAAAGGCCGAGACAGACTCTGTGCGATCCATTCCGGATACTATTACTGAGATTTTAAATACGGTACATAAGAGGATGATCATATTTCTTTTGACCGATATGGAAGGCCTTGCGCAGCTAAGCGATGGACTTGTCAGGAGCATAACCAAAGAGCATGATCTTCTTGTTATTAATATTGATGACGCGTTCCTTACAGGCGATACGGTATTTGACAGTGATCTGAGCCGCTACGAGAGGTTTTTCCTCTCTCACAGCAAGGCTCTTCACGAGGAAGAATTACGGCAGAGAGAAGAAATCTACGGTATGGCGTCAGAAATCTGCAAGCGCAACAAGGCATGCCTTACTACAATTGCAAGACAGGAGCAGATAATAGACAGCACGATTGCGCTTCTTGAAAGGTATAGAAATGGTTACTACGGTTAAATTGCAACATCCATTTGAATATAGCTGGTGGGTGACTTTAATTGCAGTGGTTTTAGGGGCAATTGCCCTTACGGCCATTGTCTTTTTCCTTATTAAGGTTTTTAATGCTCTTCGGAAAAAGAAGGAAGTCCCAAGGCCTGCAGCAAGGAAGATAGCAATGTCTCCCGATATGATCTACAGGGTCAAGAATCAGTATATTGGCAGGGTTCAGGCTCTTTTGAACAACTATACACAGAATAAGGTAGATAAAAGAGAAGGATACCAGCAGCTCAGTGCACTGATAAGGGAGTTTGTGCATGAGGTGACCGGTATCAATGTTGAGAATTTTACCATTAAGGAAGTAAAGGCATTTGGGATCAAGAAGCTGGACGTCCTTATGGAGGAGTATTACGTGCCCGAGTTTGCCGAGGATGAGAAGGCAAAGGGCAAGGACTTTGCAGAGTCCTGTAACAAGGCAGTGGGAGTGATCAAAGCATGGAGTTAATGTATCTAAACGTTGTCATCATCGGCATGGTAGTCCTGGTGGCAGCGCTTCTTGTTATTTACTTAATATACAGGCGGCAAAAGACAAGCTACAGCACCGGTATCAAGGCGGCTAACACGGGAAGGATCAGAAATTCCAAGCTCTACAGAAGCCTTAACATAAGGTACAGGGTTTTGACTGTCATTATGCTTGTCGGAATGATCCTTAGTATTGTTGCATCTCTTTTCCTGGCAGCAAGGCCCTACAGGACCGACGATGTTGTGAGCGGTGTTAAGAAAAGAGATATCATCCTGTGTTTGGACGTTTCCTATTCGCTATATGACCTTAACTCAGAGATCACGGATTATCTTAAGAACGTGGTAGCCGGTCTTGAGGGCGACAGGTTTGGAATCAGTATTTTCAATACTTCCTCGGTTACTTATGTTCCGCTGACGGATGATTATGACTATGTAATTGACAGGCTGGATGCCCTTCACGAGTACTTCATGATGCAAAAAGAGTATGAGGAAGAATATCTTCAGCTATACGAGACCTTAGGTGAAATCCCGGATGATAAGCGTCAGAGATTTGATGAGCTTCAGGATAAGCTTGACTACTTTGAGGCGGGAACTTTATACGACAACTACTACAGAGGATCCTCTCTTATCGGAGAAGGCCTTGGCACAGCGTTATACTCTTTTCCCTACCTTGGTAATTCAGAGAGGACCAGAGTTATCATCATGTGCACGGACAATGAGCTGAATGTCTATGGCAGAGAGGTTCTTAATTTAAAAGAGGCGTCGGAGTATTGCAAGAAGAACAAGGTTACCGTGTTTGGAATCTTCCCTTCAGAGGAGAAGTTCTATATGCCTGAGGAGTATGATTATTCCTCATGCTTAAACGGCTTTAAGAGCGCTGTGGAGACCACGGGAGGTAAGTTCTACATAAGAACCAAGTCCCAATCTGTATCCGAGATTGTGCAGGATATTCAGAAACAGGAAGCAATGCTGGTCAAGATCGTAATGACCAGACAGACAGTGGACCTTCCCAGAGTTCCGTTTATCATCATGTTTATTTGCCTTGCGATTGGCTGCATGGCAGGATTGGTATTACAGAAATGAGCATACAACCTATTTTTCCGCTGGGAACAATGCTGGCAGTATTTGCTGTATTGTTCGGAGTAACAGCGTATCTTGTAATTAAAAATAAAGCAAAGACAGGAGACAGGATTGGTACCCTTGCGCGTTTGACGATCATCTATGTTCTTGCGCTTATCATTGGCATGAGACCTGTCATGGTCGAGACCAAGTACGAGTTTGCAACCAAGAACCTGGACGTTTTATTCATCATTGATAACACCATCAGCATGTGGGCTCAGGACTACAACGGCAAGAAAGAGAGAATGACAGGCGTCACCAAGGATGTGAACTATATCATTGATGAGCTTGCAGGTAGTAACTTTGGCCTTGTGACCTTCGATGATACTGCGCATGTTCTTGCGCCTTTTACACAGGACCTTCAGTATATCAGGGATCTGCTGGATACCTTTGAGAGTCCTGACAGTTACTATGCCAAGGGAAGTGACCTTTCAATTGCCTATCAGGACATAGAGAGCCTTCTTTTGTCCTCCAACAGGAAAGAGAACAGGAAGACAATTGTCTTTTTCATAAGCGACGGTGAGATCACTAACGGAAAAGAGCTTAAGGACTACAGCGAACTTGCTCAGTACGTGGACGCAGGTGCTGTTCTTGGCTATGGTTCTGAGAGTGGCGGTAAGATGAAAAACAACTACGGAAATCACTATATCTATGATTACAGCACCCATAAGGATGCTGTATCAAAGATTGACGAGACTAATCTTAAGAAGATCGCAGAGGGTCTCGGCGTTGAATACATGAACATGAATAACGGTAACTCATCACTTATGGGAAGTGTTGAGCTTATCAAGGAGAGCAGCAAGACCATCATTGAAAGCGGAGATGGTGCAGAGGTCAAGAAGGATATCTACTTCATCTTTGCATATCCGCTTATGCTTATGGTGCTTATCGAGATAATACTGGTAGCAAGAAGGGGGAGGTTGTGATCATGAGAAGAATTCCTCTAAAGTATTATTTTATCGCGCTTGTTGGAATAATAATCCTTATCGTTGCAATTATGCTTGGATCAAGGCTTATTACCAATCATTTGTTTGTACAGGCTTATAACAATGAAGAATATGATACCGAAGCCGAGGAGAAGCTCCTTAAGATGAACTTCCCCGAGAGCTATGTTCCTTACTATAATCTGGGCAATGCAGCGTACAAAAAGGGCGATTATAATTCGGCGATTGCTTATTACACCAAGGCTTTGGAGAACTATCCGCCTGAGGATAAAGACTGCCTTATCAGAATCAATATGGCGCTGTCACTGTGCAATACCATCGATTTCTATAACCTTGATTCACAGGAAAAGATTGATACAGCTCTTTTCATCCTGTACAAGGCAAGAGATCTGCTTCTGGAAAAAGGCTGCGCCAGTGACGAGGGCGAGGGACATAATGCCGATGCCCAGCAGCTCAAAGAAGACATCGATGCCATGATCGAGAAGCTCAAAAACCCCGACAGTGGTAACAACTCCGATCAGCCACAAGAGGACCCTCCACAGGAGAATAATGACGGCGACTCTTCAAACAGTGGCAAGAGCGGAAACGACATGGAAAAGAGGATTCAGAAAGAGCTTGAGGAGAACAAGAAGGACGCCTTAGAGGACAGGAAGGACCAGCAGGATGATCTGGAAAAGTGGTCTGACTACATCGGCGGCGACGAGGACGGCTCCGGAGCCGGCGGTGATGAAGACGGCGAGGGCTCAGGCACAGGTGGACAGAATAACCCGTGGTAAGAGCACGAATAATCCAAAGCGATTGAAGAAACAGATGAGTAAAAAGATTATTATGAAGGCGTGATCTCTGACTTCACAACATACCACAATATGATGTATAATTAAGCTGTAAATTGGTAATATATTGTGTGTGAATGTTGTGAAGGGGGATTGTCTATGAAGAAGATAAATGCAATATATCTCAGTGTGATTTTGTTGCTGTCTTGTGTTGTTTTAGGATTGGGACGTTTCCCTGCAAGAGCCGTTGCCTCTGAAACAACCTATTCCGGAACGGTTTCTGACAAGACTACAGCAGATAAGCTTTATCTCTCAACCAGTGGAGGTACGGTTGAGATTAAGCTCGATGGTAACACAGAGATAGTTAATGCGAGATTTCTTTTACCCGGTAATTCAGTTACAGCTAACTGCTATACAGGCAGTGATGGGTACTGGCACGCATCTAAGATAACCGGAAATTCTTCCGTTGGAAAAGTTGCTATAGATAATTCAACCAAGGCGACTGTAAAGGGTACAATTGCCAAGGGAACTACTGAGGAGATGCTTTATCTGGTGGTTGATAACGGAACCATGCAGATCAAGATAGATGAGAGCACAGATGTAAGCGGTGTTAAGTTCCTCATCATCGGCAAGACAATTCAGGTTGTGGTTGCCAGAGGGTCAGATGCATATATGCATGCCCTTTCAATTTCTGATGTGGCAGGAGCTTCTACTTCATCAGGATCGTCGACAGGTGTTGCTGCTTCTGGATCAGGTATAAGCGGAACAGTTGAGAAAGGCACAACTACTTCGCTTCTTTACTTAAATACATCCGGTGGAACAATGCAGATAGTACTTGATCTTGCAACAGATGTAAGTGCTTCAAGAGTTCTTTTACCCGGACAGAAAGTTACCGTTAATTTCTACAGAGGGTCGGATGCCTGGAACCATGCTTCAAGGATTGTGAACAACAGCGCAACAGCAGCGCCTGAGGTTTCACTTGATTCAGGGGCTAGAGTTACCATTTCAGGTAGGGTTACAGGTGATACAACTGAGAACACATTATTCCTGAGTACAAGCGGAGGCGTAATGCAGATTAAGCTCGATGCAGCCACCAACTTCTCGAGATGCCCTGTTCTTCTTCTTGATAAGAATGTTCAGGTGACCTGCGATCGTGGCAGTGATGAGTATTACCACGCTGTATCAATAATTGCAAATTAAAAGGAGAATCAGAATTAAATGGCACAGAATCCAGTAGTTACAATCACAATGGAAAACGGAGATGTGATGAAGGCGGAGCTCTATCCTGAGATCGCGCCTAATACGGTTAACAACTTCATCTCTCTTATCAACAAGAAGTTCTATGACGGACTGATCTTCCACAGAGTTATCAAGGGCTTTATGCTTCAGGGCGGAGATCCTGAAGGAATCGGAATCGGTGGCCCCGGATACGGAATTAAGGGTGAGTTTTCATCAAACGGATTTAAGAATGATCTTAAGCATACCGAGGGCGTGCTTTCTATGGCAAGATCCATGATGCCTGATTCAGCTGGCTCACAGTTCTTTATCATGCACAAGACTTCTCCTCACTTAGATGGCGATTACGCAGCATTCGGTAAGGTGATTGAGGGAATGGATGTTGTAAACAAGATCGCTGAGACCGATACTGACTGGAACGACAAGCCTGTTAACGAGCAGAAGATGAAGAGCGTTACTGTTGAGACATTTGGAGTAGAATATCCGGAGCCTGAGAAAGTATGATGAATCAAGATAATGAAAACCTAATCGACTTTGATTTTGAAATGCACCAGCAGGCTATTGATGAGGAAAACGAAAAGGCTAATCCGTTATGCCTTATAGCTATTGCTCTTGGAATCATGGGGCTATTGGGCGGCGTTTCCGGGAAATTTATAGTGTTTGTCATGTTCATGGCTGCCGGTTGTTTGACGGCGGTTATAACGTGGGGAATATATCCTAAGAGTGATTTTGCAAAAAGGGTAGGCATTATATATATTTGTGGAGTGATACTCGGAATAATATGGATTGTTGCGACTATTATGGATGTGCTTAGTATCTTTAGGGATGGAATGCCTTTTTAAAAAGTAAGCGGAATACTTGCGACGACTTGTGACTTGTGACTGGCGAGTGGTAAATAGGAGCCACGGCTTTGGGAATCTTTAGGGATTTCCGGAGTCGTGGCTCTTTTTGTGGCTAGGGGGAGGGTTCTGGTGGATTGACAGGTAAAAGAATTGCACAAAAGCTTTCTTCAAGCCTTGATTTATGGCAAGGAGGAGGGTTTTGGCAGATTTGACAGGTAAAAGAATTGCGCAAAAGTCTTTTTCAAGCTCTATTTTATGGCAGGGAGGAAGGCTTTTGGCAGATTGACAGGTAAAAGAATTGCACAAAAGCCTTTTTCAAGCTTTATTTTATGGCTGGGAGGGAGTTATCTGGCGGATTGACAGGTAAAAGAATTGCACAAAAGCCTTTTCCAAGCCTTGATTTATGGCAGGGAAGAAAGATTTTGGCGGATTGACAGGTAAAAGAATTGCACAAAAGTCTTTTCCGAGTTTTAATTTATGGCTGGAAGAGAGACTTTTAGCGGATTGACAGGTAAAGCATCAGAGGAAGAATTTCTTAATGATTTCTTCAACTAAGACGAAGTCCAGTGGATGCTTGTTGTCCTCATAGGTTGTGATGAAATTCACGCCTGGAAGATATCCGTCGCGGATGTAACGATACATTTTGAAATCCACGGTACTCTGATAACCGGGATCATCGCAGCGACCGAAGTGCTCCCAAAGAATTATCTGACCTGTCTTAGGATTCATGACTGTAAAGTCTGTTGCCATTGGATAACCATAGATATCATGTATTTCTTCATAACGATATGGTATGCCGTGAGAATATAAGATCTGTGCAATATTTGATTCTGATTTCGAACGAACGAATTCGCCTTTTGGCGCGGGCACTGTTAGATGCTCGGGATGGTCTGTACTTTTGTTATAGGGAAGATACTCCCAATTGGCCGGTACAGGATCATTGTTTACCAATAGCTTTCGGTATGGTGAACCTAATGAGAGGAGTGCTGATGGGTCAGTGACAACTCGATTCTTTATATAGTAATTTATGCAACTTAGCTCATTTTTCATGTCTGCTATTTGTTGTGAATAATAAAGCTTACGTGCAAGCAGCTTGGCTTCAGCAATATTCTTGTGCGAGAGATATTGACGTTGAGGATGCCCATTTTTCATGACTTGTTTGTAAAACTGTGGATACTTTTTATCTCCAATTTTGTGCTTGTAGCATACAAGCGTTTCTTTTGGCATTGAAGCTAGTTTGCTTTCTAGTTTCTTGATGGATGCTTCCAGTTCAAGCTTTCGCTCGATATAGATTTCTGTGTGATTCAATTGTTGATTTCCTTTCTTGTGTCTTTTCTGACAAATGATTTATATAAGGCATAACCCTTTAACAAAAAAGTTGAAATGTTCCTGCGAATGCAGGCGGACATTTGGCATGTGAGGCTGAGTGCCACACAAAGATTCGCCGAAAGACAATATAGCAAATGCAGATGCGGATGTAAACAACATTAAGGAAATCTTAAGAAATTTACGGAATAGCGGAATTTATAGAAAATTTACTATGTTTTCTGACGAATTTGGGCGATAATATATGTGTGTAATTCCGACTATTATTACTTTCAAATATACTTACTGGCATGAAAGGAGAATCAGCATGGAAGGCATGAGCACTCAGGATATTCTTAATGGACAGGATCTTTCGACTGCGAATGTGGATGATCTTTTGGCAGCTATGGGAGCAAATGAGGCTGCGCAGGCAGCACCTGTTGAGGAGGCGCCTAAGCCTAAGCGCGGACGTAAGAAAGCGGCTGAGCCGGCACCAATAGAGGATATTCCTAGCCTTGATGCTATTATGGCCGGCGGTGCTGATGCTCCAAGTCCTGCGGAAGCAGCAGAAGCTGATGCAATGGCAGCAGCTATGGCAGCGATGGCAGATGCCGGAATGGCGCCTGCAGAGGAGGCTCCGGCAGAGGAAGCTCCTGCAGCACCTGTTGATGTAGATGCAATGATGGCAGCAATGGCAAACGCTGAGACTGCAACCGATGTTGATGCAATGATGGCTGCAATGGCGGCAGCAGAAGCAGCGCCAGCAGAGGCCCCGGCAACGGAAGCAGCGCCGGTAGAAGAGGCTCCTGCTGATATAGATCCTGTAATGGCAGCTATGATGGCTGATGCAGCTGCTGCAGAAGCAGCCGCAGCGGCAGAGGCAGCTCCGGCAGAGGCAGTACCGGCAGAAGAAGCGCCTGTAGATATGGATGCAATGATGGCAGCGGCAGAAGCAGCACCGGTAGCAGAAACACCGGTAGAAATGCCAGCAGATATACCTGCAGAAGCACCGGCAGAAGAAGCACCTGCAGATATGGAAGCAATGATGGCCGCAATGGCGGCAGCAGAAGCACCTACAGAGATACCTGCAGAGGCATTGGCAGAAGAAGTTCCTTCAGAGGCTGACGCAATGATGGCAGCAATGGCAGCAGCGGAAGCAGCTCCGGCTGAGCTTCCTGCAGATGCACCTACAGTTGATACATCTTCAGATATGGAAGCAATGATGGCTGCTATGGCAGCAGCAACACCTGCAGCAGAAATGCCTGCAGAAGCGATGGCAGCTGATACACCGCCTATAGAAGAGGCACCTGCAGCAGAGGCGTCTGTAGATATGGATGCAATGATGGCAGCGATGGCCGCAGCAGAAGCTGAAGCACCTGTAGAGATGCCGGCTGATATACCTGCAGCAGAAGCACCTGCAGACATCCCGGCAGAAGCACCGGCAGACATTCCTACAGATGAAGCACCATCTGACATGGATGCAGTTATGGCAGCGATGATGGCAGCAGAAGCAGCTCCTACAGAAATTCCTGCAGAGGCACTTGCAGAAGAAGTACCTTCAGAAGCAGATGCAATAATGGCAGCGATGGCAGCAGCAGAGACAGCTCCTGCAGAACTTCCGGCAGATGCTCCTACAGAGGACACATCTTCCGACATGGACGCAGTTATGGCAGCAATGGCAGCAGCAACACCTGCTACAGAAATGCCTGCAGAAGCAATGGCAGCAGATACACCGCCTATAGAGGAAGCACCTGCTGAGATGGATGCAGTTATGGCAGCGATGATGGCAGCAGAGGCAGCTCCTGCAGTTGAGATTCCGGCAGAAATGCCAGCCGAGGAAATTCCTACAGAGACTCCTGCAGAGAACCTCGATGCAATCCTTAACGCAGAAGTAGATGCCCTGATCGAAACTCCGGAAGCAGAGGCTCCGGTAGAAATCCCGGCCGATATTCCTGCAGCAGATGAAATCCCTGCACCTGAAACAGCAGACCTTGATCCCGTAGCAGCAGCTATGCTCGCAGCAGAACAGGCAGCAGCCGAGTCAGCACCAGACGAAGGAGCCATTGCACCAGAAGAAGCCCCTGTGCCTGATGCAATTCCTGTACCTGAAGAAGCACCGGCAGCAGAAGAAGCAGCAGCCATCGACATAGATACCGAAGAAATCCCTCAGACCCCTGTTCCCATGGATATGGATGCAGCATCTGATGCTATGGAAGGCGCAGTAGAAGATATCGAGAGCTTCCTGGATTCCGAAGACTACGAATACTTAACAGTAAAGAGTGATGGCAACACACTTTTCCTGATGAAGACAGCAGATAACAATGCAATGGCTATAACTTACGAAGGCAATGATTTTGACAGCCTTGAAACCGCTTATAACAAAGATGGCAAGACAGCTTACAAAGATATCATGAACGCATTTGTAAAAGAGACCATCAAGAACGGCGGAAACAGTGCAATCGTAAGGCACAAGGGAACAAAAGTTGTAGCCAGATAATTACACCAAAAAATGAGAAAAACGACACAGATAATAAGGTATTTAATAACCTCATTTTTAATTCTGATTCTTGCTTTATCCTGCGCGCAGACATCCTGTGCGCAGGATAATTTCGAGCGTCAATTTCGAATTCTCTTTATTTCCTCTTACAGCTATTCTAACGCCACAGTTCCCGACCAGCTCAATGGTTTTGAGAAGGGACTTGAAGGCATCAATGCAGAGATCACCTACGAATTCATGGACTCCGATGTGTATTACGGAGCCGTAGATATTATGAACTTCGACAAATACCTTAAGTATAAGGTTTTTTCGGCGCGTAACTTTGACCTTGTGGTTGTGGCAGATGATCTTGCTCTCAGATATGCCATCAATAACAGAAACGTCATGTTCCCTGATCTTCCGATCGTATTCATGGGAATCAACAACAAAACCGAGGCTGTCACAGCCGCTGCAATGAAGAATTCCACCGGAATCGCCGAGAGTCCGGATTTTGAGGGAAACTATGCCCTTATGAAAGCTCTTTTCCCGGAGAGAGATCATCTTGTAGTTGTAGTGGATTCCTCCGTTGCCGGACAGGGCGATTATGTGGAGTTCATGAAGTTTAGCGAGAATCACCCCGAGCTTGAGTACAATATCGTGAACACTTCTTACTACACGGCAAACGGTCTTGAAGATGTCTTTCATGATCTTGGGGCAAAAGACATTATCCTGTTTTTGGACTTTTCTATGGACGGTGAGAGAAAGAGCTATTCCCTTAAAAACGCTGCTGATTTCATCAGTGAAACAGCACCCAGTGTTCCTATCTTCAGGCTTGCGTCTGCGGACATCGGACATGGGGTTCTTGGCGGAATTTCCTATTCCTTCTATGAGGCGGGCAGAACAGCAGGAGAGGCGGCTGCCAGCATACTTAGAGGTGAATCTGCAGATAACATACCTCTGCAGTCAAATACCATAACTGCCACATTCTTTGAACAGAAGGCCATGGATAGGTTTGGCCTGAAAAACTCTCAGTTGCCGGCAGGGTCTGTGATAATAAACGAGAGATGGAACTTTGCCAAGTTCTACCGCGACAACAAGATAATCAGTAATCTTGCAATTGTCATAGCACTGCTGCTCATAGTCATTATCACAATTCTCTATTCAACCAACAATCGCAGAAAGAAGATGCTAAGGACAGACTTCCTGACGAAGATGCCTAATAGGATGAAGATCATTGAAGATATGAACCAGGCAATAAGCCAGTCGGAATCCTATGGTCTTATCATGCTGGACGTTGACCACTTTAAGAACATCAACGACACCTACGGGCATAATGTAGGCGATGAGGTAATTGTGGGAGTTGGTCAGAGACTAAAGAAACTTGCAGACAGGAATCTGACTTTTGCAAGGCTCGGCGGAGACGAATTCTGCGGACTATTCAAAGATCCCAGCCACGACAGAGCAGGGAAGATCTGCGAGGACATATTAAAGGCAACAAAAACGCCCTTCAAAACTTCGAAGGGCGATCTTGAGCTGACCGTAAGTATCGGATGTGCAATGTATCCGCTGGATACCAAGGATTCCGGAACGCTTATGGAATGCGCTGATAAAGCTCTTTATGTGACAAAAGAGAAAGGTCGAAACGGCTATACTTTATTCAACAGCGTAAATTAGACCTGAGGCATTTCGTGCATAGTACCCGGTATCAAAAAGTTCATCTTCAAGGTTATCTTTTGTGATGGTAATGGGGCTTAGCAGGAATGAAGTAACGACCTTACTTCCGTTGTCATAATCCGTGGTGTTATAGGAACAGTCAAAATCCCAGCCTGAGGACATTACCAATTTTCCATCGGGCTCTTCATCTGCAAGTATGGAAAGACCCAGGGCAACGGCCACAACCGATTCATCCCTGAGGGCTTTGAATACTGTCATGCTCTGTTTTCCCTCGATAATACTGTAAATGTTTGCAACATCGGCATCCTGACCGGTAACTACGACGCTGTTTGTACCGACATAATCGGATTCAAGAGCTCTGGTGGCGCCTAGAGCAGTTGAGTCGTTGGCACAAAGAACGGCATCCAGCTTAACACCCTCCGGATAGTAAGAGTTTAAGATGATCTGTAGCCTTTGCTGGGCAATATCTGTGGACCACTGAGCTGTAGAGGTTTCATAGAACCCCTGCTGGTTGGAAGGCACCGATAGTTTACCGTTTTCTATGTAGGGCAGCAGAGTATCAACAGCACCCTGGTAAAAGAACCTTGCGTTATTATCTACGGGGTCTCCCGTTACAAACTCTATATTTTTGCTATCTTTTGAATTCTTAAGTCCAAGGGCTGCAATGATATATTCAGCCTGCAAAACCCCGACTTTGTAGTTATCATAGGAAACATAATAATCAACCGCATCCGAGTTCATCAAAAGCCTGTCATAGGCTATTATTTTTATGCCCTGAGACTTGGCCTTGTCCAGGATTGATGAAAGGGCAGCACCGTCAACGGCGGTTATCACCAAAAGATCGGCTCCGCCGTCTATCATGGAGCGGATGTCGCTGATCTGGGTATCTATCAGGTTGTTTGCATATTTTAATATGACCTCGCACCCTTTATCTTCAAAATGCTCTTTTAAAAAGGTTCCGTCGTGATTCCAGCGCTCAAGGAGTCTGTCGGGCATGGAAATGCCGACAACTGTCCTGCCGTCGTCCGGGCGAACATTTGCCGCACTGCCATCGTAGTCCGCACTCCCTGTAGGAGCTTCCCCGGCAGCAGGTTTCTGGACTGCCGGCTCGGTACCTATTTCCCCTGCAACAGGTGTAGAGCTGCAGGCTGAGAGTATCAGAGCAGATACAATTGTAATTATGATAAGTTTTGTCTTTTTCATAGTAATAATTATACCATCATAAATATTCAGTTTCCTTAATTTATAGATATTTTATGGACAAAAGCTCCCCGAAGCCATATAGTAGAACTATGCTTGGAAAACGCTTTCCAAGCCTGCATAAAAACAATCCGTCAGGTGGGGGATACTATGGTATCAATTAAAGACGTGGCCAAGGAGGCAGGCGTTGCCATATCAACAGTCTCCAAGGTCTTAAATAATTATCCGAATGTCAGTGAGAACACCAGAAGCAAAGTAATGGAAGTGGTGGACAGACTCGGCTTTGTGCCAAATGCTGTGGCTGCCAGCCTCTCTTCCAAGAAAATGGGACGTGTGGCTCTGCTCATCAAATTAAATCTTGAAACGGAGGCCAGCGACGAGATCAGCATGCAGTATATCTCAGGTGCTGTGCACAGGGCAAAAGAGCTGCAGCTGGATATCATCACTGTCTTTGCCTCCATGATCGAGGATATGACGGTGGAAGAAGTCACCAACTACTTTGAGTCCCAGGGCATTAAGGGCATCATAGTATATGGTCTTACCACCAAGGACAAAGTGGTCCACAAGCTGATTAAGAGTGAACATTTTAAAATGGTTGTCATCGACGCACCCATGACAGGGGACAGCACCTCCTGCGTCAGCGTTGATAACGTACAAGCCCAGTACGACGTGGCCAAGAAGACCATTACCGAGAACAAGTGTAAGAAGGTCCTTTACATCTCCGGAGATGAGAACGGCTACGTTACAGCCCAGAGACTTGAGGGCATCAAGAAACTCTGTGCGGAAAAGAAACTTAAGCTCACGGTACGCAGCGGCAAATTCTCAGAGCTCAAAGCCCGCGAGATCACAATGAAGTACGCTAAGAACCACCACTGCGTGGTCTGCGCATCAGATCTTATGGCCATCGGCGCCATGAAGGCACTTATCGATATGGATATATTCCGCCCTGTTTGCGGATTTGACGGCATAATACTTATGGGGTATGTGGGGAAACAGATGAATACGGTCAAACAGGACTTTGTAAAGATTTCAGAAGAAGCCCTGGATGAACTTAATCGCCTAATGCAGGGCGAGACCGGAAGAGAAGTTATTCTTCCACATACTCTGGAAAGAATGAAATATGAGGACATAATTAAATGAAGCTGATAAAGAAATTCATCCCTTATTATAAGCCATACATCGGCGTGTTTTTAATGGATCTTTTGTGTGCATCCATTTTATCTGTCATAGACCTGACTTTTCCGCAGTTCCTCAGGATCCTGCGGAGCACTCTTTTCCTTGAAGAGAGCAGCGTGATACTAAGCAGGCTCGGACTCATAGCATTTCTCCTTATTGCCATGTACGTTGTCAGGCTCCTGTGCAGGTACTATGTAACTTATCAGGGACACATGATGGGTGCCAGGATTGAGTCTGGCATGAGAGGCGAGCTTTTTGAGAGGTTTGAGGCTTTCTCTTTTTCCTACTATGACACGCACAACACCGGCGAGATGATGAGTAAACTGGTTTCCGACCTCTTCGATATCTCGGAGCTTGCGCACCATGGTCCGGAGAACATCTTCATCTCCATAATCAAGATAATCGGTTCATTTATCCTGCTGATGCGCATAAATGTGCCCATGACTCTGTGCCTTGTTTTTGTTGTGGTCTGCATGGCCGTATTTGCCGTAAGTCAGAACAAGCGCATGAGAGCGACATTTTCCGACAACCGCAAGAAGATAGCGGGAATAAATTCATCACTTCAGGACACCCTTGGAGGCATAAGAGTCGTTAAGTCCTTTACGGGTGAGGATATTGAGAAAAAGAAATTTGACAAATCCAACTTGGCATTCCTTGATTCAAAGAAGGCCAACTACAGGCAGATGGCGCTGTTTTTCTCCGGCAACAATTTCTTTGAGGGACTGATGTTTGTAACGGTACTGGTGGCCGGCGGATTCTTTATCGCCAAGGGCAGCATGACCGGCGAGGACCTTGCAATCTACGCCCTCTACATCAACATTTTCATAAATCCGGTAAACGTTCTTGTAGAATTTACGGAGCAGCTTCAGAAGGGTATGGCCGGCTTTGAGAGATTCTGCGAGGTAATGGATACCATGCCCACAATAGTTGATAAACCTGATGCAAAAGAGCTTTCGGACGTCACGGGAGTTATCGACTACTGCGATGTGTCTTTTTCCTATGAGAAAGAGGAGACCGTGCTTAACCACATAGACCTGCATGTGGATGCCGGAAAAAATGTGGCCATCGTTGGCCCATCCGGCGGAGGAAAGACAACGCTGTGCTCGCTCCTTCCAAGGTTTTATGAGGTTACCGGCGGAAGTGTTAAGATCGACGGCACCGACATACGAGATGTCACCCAGAAGTCACTTAGGTCCTACATCGGTATCGTTCAGCAGGATGTATATCTTTTCAATGGTACGGTAAAAGAGAATATTGCCTACGGAAAAGAGAACGCGACCATGGAAGAAATAGTTGAGGCGGCAAAGAATGCCGATCTTCTGGACTTTATCGAAACTCTTCCTAATGGCTTTGACACCGAGGTGGGCGAGAGGGGAGCAAGGCTTTCAGGAGGTCAGAAACAAAGGATCGCCATAGCCAGAGTTTTCCTTAAGAACCCGCCGATACTGATCCTTGATGAGGCAACCAGTGCTCTTGATAATGAGAGCGAGAGATATATTCAGGAAAGTCTTGAGAAACTATCTGTGGGAAGAACCACAATTACCATCGCCCACAGGCTTTCTACCATCCTTGGAGCCGATGAGATCATTGTTCTCGATGGCGACGGAATAAAGGAAAGAGGTAAGCACAAAGAGCTCATCAAGCAGGGAGGGCTCTACGAGAAGTACTATCGTATGCAGCTGGGCGCTGTATAAGATTGGTTTAAATAATACTTGCGGAAAACGTTTTCCTGTGGTAATCTAAGAACATGAATTCGAGAAAACGTTTTCCAGAGTAATATTTAAAATAGTATCACAATGGATTAGCAATGAGAGGAGATACGCAATGGCTAAGCACACAAATATGCAAAGGGATGTACTTGTTACTAACCTGGAGGGACAGCTTGAGGAGATCGCCGATGAGAAGTTCGGCAAAAAACTTAAAGAGCTTTCCAATCAGGAGACCTACTATGTACTTCTCGAGATGACAACACGCCTTATGGATGTGGCAGAGGTTTCTAACGGAGAGAAGAAGGTTTACTACATTTCAATGGAGTTCCTTATCGGTAAGCTTCTTTCCAACAACCTTATCAATTTAAGAGTTTATGACAGGGTTAAGGAGATCCTTGAGAAGAACGGCAAGAACCTTGCTGCTATTGAGGAGTGCGAGCCTGAGCCATCTCTTGGTAACGGCGGACTTGGAAGACTTGCAGCTTGCTTCCTTGATTCAATTGCGACTCTCGGCCTAGCAGGTGAGGGAATCGGACTTAATTATCACTTCGGACTCTTTAAGCAGGTGTTCAAGGATCACCTTCAGTACGCAGAGAAGAACGACTGGATCGAGGATCAGTCCTGGCTTGAGAAGACCGACACTACATTCGAAGTGTCTTTTGGCAAAGAGAAGGTAACATCACGCCTCTACAACATGAACGTTGTCGGCTATGACACAGGAGTTAACAAGCTTCGTCTCTTCGATATTGAGACAATCGATGAGAGCCTTGTCAAGAAGGGTATCGACTTCGACAAGACCAAGACTGACAAGAACCTTACTCTTTTCCTGTATCCCGATGATTCAGACGAGAGCGGAAATCTTCTTCGTATCTACCAGGAGTATTTCCTTGTATCAAACGCAGCTCAGCTCATCTTAAGAGAGCAGAAGGAGCGCCAGTATGACCTTCACGAGCTTCATAACCACGCAGTGATCCAGATCAACGACACTCACCCTACAATGATCATTCCTGAGCTCATCAGGATCCTTGTAGAGGAGAAGGCATTCTCAATGGACGAAGCCATCAATGTGGTAAGTAAGACCTGCGCTTATACAAACCACACAATCCTTGCTGAGGCTCTTGAGACATGGCCTCTTGAGTATCTTGAGAAGGTTGTTCCTCAGCTTGTACCTTATATCAAGGAGCTTGATAAGAGAATCCGCGAGAAATATAAGAGAAGACCTAAGATCCAGATCATCGACAAGGACAAGAGAGTACACATGGCCTTCATCGATATCCACTACGGCTTCTCAATCAACGGTGTAGCAGCTATCCACACCGATATTCTTAAGAACTCTGAGCTTCATGAGTTCTACAAGATCTATCCTGAGAAGTTCAACAATAAGACCAATGGTATCACCTTCAGAAGATGGCTCCTTTCCTGCAACCATCCTCTGGCTGACTTCCTTTCACAGACCATAGGCGATGGCTTTAAGAAGGACGCAAACAAGCTTGAGAAGCTCCTTGATCATATCGATGATGCAGAAGTTCTTGATAAGCTTGAAGAGATCAAGATGGGCAAGAAGAAAGAGCTTGCAGCTTACCTTAAGGAGCACGAGGGAGTAGAGGTTGATCCTGATTCTATCTTTGATATTCAGGTAAAGAGACTCCACGAGTACAAGAGACAGCAGATGAATGCTCTTTACATCATTCATAAGTACCTTGAGATCAAGGGTGGCAAGAAGCCTGCAAGACCTATAACCTTTATCTTCGGTGCAAAGGCAGCTCCTGCGTATGTTATTGCAAGAGACATTATTCACTTGATCCTTGTTCTTCAGGAGATCATTAACAACGATCCTGATGTTAACAAGTACATGAAGGTTGTCATGGTTGAGAACTACAACGTAAGCTACGCAGAGAAACTTATACCTGCTTGCGATGTATCAGAACAGATTTCCCTTGCTTCCAAGGAGGCATCAGGAACAGGTAACATGAAGTTCATGCTTAACGGTGCTGTAACTCTCGGAACAGATGACGGCGCTAACGTAGAGATTCACGAGCTTGTAGGTGATGATAACATCTATATCTTCGGCGCAAGTGCAGACGAAGTAATCGAGCACTACAAGAAGGCTGACTATGTTTCCAAGGATTACTACAAGAAGAGCAAGGTAGTAAAACAGGCTGTAGACTTCATCACAAGCAAAGAGGCCCTTAAGGTAGGTCACAAGGAGAACTTAAAGAGACTCCACGATGAGCTCCTCAACAAGGACTGGTTCATGACACTTCTCGACCTTGAGAGCTACATCGCCAAGAAGGATGAGATCTTTGCAGATTATGAGAACCGCGATAAGTGGAAGAAGATGATGCTCACCAATATCGCCAAGGCCGGATACTTCTCATCTGACAGAACAATTAACGAATATAACAGAGATATCTGGCATCTTAACTGAATATCAGGTAATTCGTGAGTTTAGGCAAACCGGAATGCAGTGGTTAAACTGCGTTCCGGTTTTAATATTTTCTTGCATCTACGCATATTTAATCATAAAATTTTAGTGTACCGTTTTTATTGATTTCTTGTTTCTTTTTGTCCTTTTTGAGCGAGGTGTTAGTATGGGAAAAAAGTTTCACGATGCAGGTATTAGTGGTATTGTTCCGACAGGTCTTCCGGGAGGGGTCTTTATCTATGAGAACAACGACATCGAGAATGTCCTGTATGCCGGACCCAATGTCCTTGAGATGTATGGGTGTGAGAACATGGGCGAATTCATTGAGCTGACCGGCGGAACTTTTAAGGGTATGGTTCATCCCGATGACTACAAGCGGATTGAGAATCAGATCCAGGCTCAGACTATTTTTGGTGAAAAGAAACATGACTATGTCCGCTATCGTATCGTGACCAAGGACGGAATTGAGCGCTATGTGGAGGATTTTGGACATCTTCTTCACAGGGACGATGGCAAGAGCTATTACTATGTCTATATCGTAGATGTAGATCAGAACGAGTACTTTAATAAAAATCGTAATTCCTTCGCCGAGGCAGAGATCCTCTCCGCCAATCAGGAGACTGATGATCTGACGGGACTTCTTAATATGTCCTTCTTCTACCAGAGGGCACAGATGTTCCTTGGATCTTATGAGAGCTGGCGAGAGGATATTTCTTTTATTCATTTCGATATCCCGAATTTCAAACTTTTTAATGAGAGAAACGGCTTTAAGCTTGGCGATGAGCTTTTGTGCGACCTTGCCAAGGCTATAAGAGAGACCTTCCATATCGGCGGAATCTGTGCAAGATTTTCCGACGATCACTTTGTGGTATGCACAACAGGTTCAAGAGAGAGCGTTGTTGAGAAGGTTGAGAAGGTCTACAAGACCATGCTTTTAACCGATGATGTCAACAAGAAGGTCAGGATCAAAGCAGGTATCTACTACCTCGATGACAGACGCGCCGAGATAGGCCTTGCCTGCGATCACGCCCGCCTTGCCTGCAACTCCATCAAGCACAGACATGACGTCAATTACTGTATCTATGATGAGATGCTAAGAGAGAATCTTCGCAAGCAGCAGTACGTCATTGACCATATTGATGAGGCAATCGAACAGGAATACATAAAGGTCTTTTACCAGCCCGTGATCCGTGTTAAGACCGGAGAAATCTGTGGCTACGAGGCACTTGTACGCTGGATAGATCCAAGAATGGGAATGCTGTCTCCAGGCGATTTTATCAACACCCTTGAGCAGTTCCATCTGATCCATCTGGTGGATACCTTTGTGGTCAAGCGTGTCTGCAAGGACTACGTGCAGATGAGAGATGAGGGAAAAGAGCTTGTTCCTATCTCTATAAACATCTCAAGACTGGACTTTGAGCTGTGCGACATCTTCGGAGTCGTGGAAGAGACAAGGTCTGAATATGATGTTCCAAGGGATATGCTCGATCTCGAGATCACAGAGAGCTCTCTCAATGAAAACGAGGGATACATAAGGTCTTCCTGCGACAAGATGAGAGAAATGGGCTATCACGTTTGGATCGATGATTTCGGAAGCGGATATTCATCCCTGAACACAATAGCTAACTATAATTTTGATGTCCTTAAGCTGGACATGGTATTTCTTAGAAGCTACGACAACAATCCCAAGACCGGCAAGATCATGGGATATATCATAAAGGGAGCCAAGGCTATGGGTGTTAGCCCGCTCTGCGAGGGCGTTGAGACCGAAGTGCACTTTAACTTCCTTAAGGAGATAGGTTGTGAAAGGGCACAGGGCTACTATTTTGGAAAGCCAATGCCTATGGAAGAGAGCAGAAAGTTCACTTCCGAAAAAGGACTTGTATGGGAAAAGGTGGAGTAAATGCTTGGAGGAATTGAAGCCGGCGGAACCAAAATGGTTGTTGCGATAGGCGATGACGACTGCAATATCATTAAGAAAAAAGAGATACCGACGAAGGCGCCCGAAGAGACCATTCCTGAAATCCTGAAATTCTTTGATGAAAATGATGTCAGTGCCATAGGAATCGGAGCCTTTGGACCTGTCTGCCTTGACAGAGATTCAGAGGACTACGGCAGGATCGGTAAGACACCGAAGCTTTCATGGGTCAACTTCTCCTGGAGTGAAGCCTTTAGAAGCAGTGGGATTCCTGCTGCTGTTGATACAGACGTAAACGCAGCAGTCCTTGGCGAAGTTATCTTTGGCAACGGAAAAGGTTTTTCGGATGTGATCTACATCACCATAGGCACGGGCATCGGAGCCGGAGTATATTGCCGTGGTCAGCTCCTTCACGGAATGCTTCATCCGGAAGCAGGGCACATTCTTCTTATGCTTAATGAGAATGATAAGTTTGAAGGCGCATGTCCCTACCACAAAAACTGCTTTGAAGGACTGGCATCCGGACCTGCCATCAAAAAGCGCTATGGCACAGAAGCCTTTAATCTTATTGACAGGGAGGATGTCTGGGAGCTGGAAGCTGAGTATGTGGCAAAGGCGCTGATGCAGTATATATGCTGCTACAGCCCAAAGAAGATCATTCTTGGCGGAGGCGTTATGCATGTGGAAAAGCTCTTTCCACTTATCAGGAAGAAGACTCTTGAGTACATGAACGGCTACATAGATACTGCGGAACTTAGGGATGTAGACAATTACATTGTTCCGGCAGGACTTGGAGGCGAGCAGGGAATAAAAGGCGCTTTATACCTTGCAAAGGAAAGCTCTGTATTGACAAAACGCTGAAAGAGGCTAATACTTTGGGGAGTATGAAACGCGTAGATTTTGAGAACGGAAAAACTTTTAATAATATTCTGGCCACAGCGATCCCTATGCTTGTGGCTCAGATCATAAATCTTTTGTACAACATTGTTGACAGGATATACATTGCACGTATACCTGAGATAGGAACAGTGGCCCTTGGAGCAGTTGGACTTTGCTTTCCTCTGGTCATACTTATCACCGCTTTTACCAATATGTATGGAAGCGGTGGAGCGCCCCTGTTTTCTATTGCAAGAGGACAAAAGAATGAACAGAGGGCGAGGGAGATTCAAAATACCTCGTTCTTTTTACTGCTTGTAACTGCGATAGTTTTGATGATCGTGGGCGAGGTCTTTGGAAGACCCATTCTGTCAACCTTTGGAACATCTGAAGCCGCCATGGTATATGCGCTTCCATATCTTCGCATCTACCTTCTTGGCACGATCTTTTCAATGATCGCAACGGGACTTAATCCCTTTATCACAGCCCAGGGTTATTCAATAGTTGGAATGACCACCATCCTGGTGGGTGCTCTTGCCAATATTATCCTTGACCCGATATTTATCTTTGTATTTGGCTTAGGACCAGAGGGAGCGGCCATAGCAACCGTGATATCACAGGCTCTTTCAGCCTTTTATGTCCTTAGATTTTTCTTTGGGAAAAAGTGTGCGTATAACCTTAAGATAATGTCTTTTGACGAGATAAAGAAGTGCGGAAGGACAGCAGGATCCATAGCGGGTCTTGGAAGCGCGGCGTTTATCATGCAGTTCACAAATGCTATGGTTTCCGTATCGTGCAACAGTGTTCTCGCTGATGTGGGAGGAGATCTCTACGTCTCCATAATGACTATGGTTAACTCTGCAAGACAGATGATGGAGACTCCTATCCTTGCTATCTCCGAGGGTACATCGCCTATCATCAGCTATAACTATGGCGCTAAGAGGTATGACAGGATAAAGAGATCAATAGCCATAATGGTTGCCATGGACTTTGGCTACACTTTGATAGTATGGCTCTTTATAAGACTCTTCCCGGCAGCAGTCATAGGGGTATTCAGCAACGACAAGACCATACTTGCAGATGCGATACCTGCGTTTAACCTCTATTTTTCAACCTTTATATTTATGACGTTCCAGCATTCGGGACAGGTCGTGTTTAAATCTCTTGGAAAAAAGAACCACGCCATCTTCTTTTCTTTATTCAGAAAAGCATTTATTGTGGTGCCTTTAACATATTTGCTTCCTTATATGTTTAACATGGGAACAAACGGCGTCTTTGCAGCTGAGCCAATCAGTAACGTGATCGGAGGCAGCGCCTGCTTTATTACCATGTTGTTCACTGTAAGGGGCATAATCAGAGCCGGTAAGGCTAACGATTAAAATAAAAAAGTGGCGTAGATGATCTTTTATTCATCCCGCCACTTTTATATTAAGCTTACTGTTATATTCGCGTTTCTTCTCGGCTACAAAGAGTGTGAGGTCGCTGCTTATGCCACTTAAGACGCATCCGGCAGCATTGTACTCGCCGACTTTAAAGAGCCTTACAACCTTGCACTTGACGTTGATCCTCTTCATGACTCCGGTCTTGAAAAAGCTAAGCTCCAGTTCATCGCCTGTGTTTATGGTCTGATCCTTGCCAATAAGAAGAGATATTCCTCTCATGGATATGTCATTGACGATGACGTTTATGGTCTTTCTCTTGTTGACCACTGCCTGGCCCATGACCTGAACCATATATCTTTCGGCTTTCCTCATTCTGGAGGAAAGTAAAATCTCTTTTCCCCTGATGACATGGAAATCGGTGCCGTTAAAATCGGTTCTTGCAATAGAGTCTGACTCGAAGATGTGTACATGGCCTGTTGAAGGATTCTTGTACTCAATCTTTGCATGGGAGCAGTAATCCAGGATCTGATCTCCGAAAGTTATTGGAGTAACCAGGATTCCGTCGCCGTAGGCAGTCAGCACTCTTGTTTTTACCGAGCACTCAGCATCATTATGAACCATTTTTATGGTTATTTCTGCCATTTGTGGTATGTTTGCGATTCTCATGGGGCTTATATTAATACATCGCAAAACAAAAGTCATTAAATTTTTATAAAAATTTTGCCAAAATTCGCTAAATTTGAAACCGAATTTCATTGCCTGTTTGGAAACTGAAACTTTGTTATCAGTATTGCCTTGATTTTGCGGACAAAAGACTCATAATTAGAGTGTTGGAAAGGCGGTAATATATGAAAACAGATTATTCCATAAGAACAGCTACGCCCGAGGATGCAGAAGAACTCGTAGCTATATATGATTATTATGTAAAAGAGACTGCGATCACCTTTGAGTATGAGACTCCCTCAGTGGAGGAGTTTAGAGGCAGAATTGAGAAGGTGCTCACGAAGTATCCTTATATTGTAGTAGAAAGAACTCTTCCTGAAACCGGGGCAAAAGAGATTGTCGGATACGCCTACGCAAGTACCTTTAAGGACAGGGATGCATATCAGTGGAGCGTAGAGCTCAGCATTTATATTCAGAAGGATGCAAGAAGAGAAGGGCTTGGAAGACTTCTATATGAAGAACTTGAAAGAAGGCTCAAGGATCAGGGAATTTTGAACCTCTACGCCTGCATCGGATATCCTGACACGGAAGATGAGCATCTAAATCGTGACAGCGTCAGATTCCACGAGAAACTGGGCTTTTCACTGATTGGAAAATTCAATAAATGCGGCTATAAATTCGGTACCTGGTACAGCATGGTCTGGATGGAGAAGATGATCGGAGAACACAAATGATTGTGTGCGATTTATTGCATTAAAGTGTTTGAATTGATATTATACAACTAACGTTTTTTATTGGAGGGAAATAATGAGCACAATACCTTATAAGATTTACCTTGAAGAATCAGAGATGCCAAAGGCCTGGTACAACGTAAGGGGCGATATGAAAAAGAAGCCTGCTCCGATTCTCAATCCGGCTACGCTAAAGCCCGTAACAATCGACGAACTTTCGGGTATTTTCTGCCGCGAGCTTGCAGAGCAGGAACTCGATGATACATCTACATATATTGAAATACCTGAGGAGATCAGAAACTTCTACAGAATGTATCGTCCATCACCTCTTGTACGTGCTTACTGTCTTGAGGAGAAGCTTCAGACACCTGCACATATCTACTATAAATTTGAGGGCAACAATACATCAGGAAGCCACAAGCTCAATTCAGCAATAGCTCAGGCATACTACGCTAAAAAGCAGGGCCTTAAGGGTGTTACTACTGAGACCGGTGCAGGTCAGTGGGGAACAGCTCTTTCAATGGCATGTTCATACTTTGATCTTGACTGTCAGGTATATATGGTTAAAGTTTCTTACGAGCAGAAGCCTTTCAGGCGTGAAGTAATGCGTACCTATGGCGCTAAGGTAACACCTTCTCCGTCAATGGAGACAGAGGTTGGAAGAAGAATCAACGCAGAGTTCCCCGGAACAACAGGTTCACTTGGATGTGCTATTTCAGAGGCCGTTGAGGCAGCTACAAGCCAGGAAGGCTATCGCTATGTTCTTGGATCTGTACTTTCTCAGGTACTGCTTCATCAATCAGTAATCGGTCTTGAGACCAAGGCAGCTCTTGATAAATACGGAATCAAGGCAGATATGATCATCGGCTGCGCAGGCGGCGGATCAAACCTTGGAGGACTTATTTCTCCATTTGCAGGAGAGATGCTAAGAGGAGAAGCTGACTACGAGATCATCGCAGTTGAGCCTGCTTCATGTCCTTCACTTACAAGAGGAAAATATGCTTACGACTTCTGCGATACAGGTAAGGTTTGTCCTCTTTCCAAGATGTACACTTTGGGAAGCGGATTTATTCCATCAGCAAACCACGCAGGCGGACTTAGATATCACGGCATGAGCAGCGTTGTTTCAGAACTCTATGATCAGGGGCTGTTAAAGGCAAGAAGCGTTGAGCAGACCAGCGTATTTGAGGCAGCTGAGATGTTTGCAAGAGTTGAGGGTATATTACCTGCTCCTGAGAGCAGCCATGCAATACGTGTTGCCATCGACGAGGCACTTAAGTGCAAGGAGACAGGCGAAGAGAAGAACATCGTATTCGGACTTACAGGAACCGGATACTTTGATATGGTTGCTTATCAGAAATATAATGACGGTGAAATGTCAGATTACGTTCCTACAGATGAGGAGCTTGCAAAGTCTTTAGCAAAGCTTCCAAAGGTAGACTAAATCAAATTCGGGAAGGAGAATGTTATGTCAAAGATAGCAAATCCTGAGCAGTATGCACAGTCAACAGAGTCCAAGGGAGAGCTCAAATACAGGGAGCGTAGCAGATGGCTTTTATTCGGCCTTCCATGGACCTTTACCAAATACGAGATCAGAGAGAATGACTTTACCATCATCAAAGGCTTTTTTACCGTGAGGGAAAATGACTGCTACATGTACAAGATCAGTGATGTAGAGATAACAGCAAGTCTCCTTCAGAGGATGGCAGGTCTTTCTACCATCGTGCTCTATACTTCAGATGTTACGGACAGAACCATCGTCATGAAGAATATCAAGCACGGCCGTGAGATCAAGGACTTTATTCTTCAGGCTTCTGAGGCTGCTCGCATCAAACGCCGCACCATGAACATGCAGAATATTGGTTTCGGAGCCAGTGATATTCATGACGTAGATGAAATGGATGATATGGTTTAAACAAAACAAGGGCTTAACATGCTTGCATGTTGAGCCTTCTTTTATGTCAAAAAATTTTTAAAAAATTCTCTTGCTTTTTTTATTTGATTGTGTATAATCTAATTTCGTCAGCGTTCTGCTGATACAAGTCACAGGTATTCGCCTGATGATTTTCCACTATTTTTACTATTAACATGTAGCGGGGAAGTCATGTCTTTCTTTGAGTCCCTTGCTGCCAAAAACAAAGAGGGAGAAGTTATGAGTTTTAAAGAAAGAATGTCAAAACAGAACAATTCAATCAAGGTGCTTTTGCGCAAACTGAAAAGGCACGACACCATTGTTGTTGCTATTGCGGTTGTGATAGCGCTTGCGCTTAGCGGAGGACTTATTTATCTTACAACTCCGGCTGTTACTGCATCTGCCAAACAGGAGCTTGAGCAGACGGAAAAAGAGAACAATGAAAAGACCATTGAAAAGCTGGATGAACTTAGCAGCTACTTGGATGGACTTGATAAATCACTGGAAGAGAGCCAGAAGAGCATCAACTCTTTTAGCGAGCTTAGCAGTGCAGAAAAAGACGCCGTAAAAGAGTATAGCGAGAAGAATACTGAAAAAATTACAAATACAGTTACTGATAAGGTTACAGGGCTTGGCCATGACCTTACAACACTTCACAATACCATTACAAATACACAGACTAACATTGAAAAGCTAAAGGAAACAATCGAGAAGGAATCCGGAGAGATGACCAGTGAGCAGAGTGAGAGCTTTGCTAAGATAAATTCCGACCTTGATAATATAAAAGCAGAATACGGAAAAGCCCAGGAGAATACAAAGAGTCTTATTGAAGAACTTGAAAAGCAGATAAAGGCAGGAGATGAGAGTCTTTCAAAGGATATGGCAGACAAGTATCAGGACCTGCTTGATAATCTCAATGGTATGAATTCTCAGTTTGAGAAAGATAATGCTGCAGCCATTGACAGTTTCAAGAGTGAGCTTGGAAGCCTTGAAACAAAGATAAATGGACTCTTTGAGAAGATTGATGCACAGGTGAGCCAGTCAAACGAGGAGCTTACAAATAAGTTTGATACCAGTTTTAATCAGGTAAACACAACCATCGACAATAAGTTTGAGTCCATGAACGGCTCTGTTCAGGGCAATTTTGAGGAGCTTAAAAATCATATAAATACTAAGATGCAGGACATTGACAATAAGTTTAACCAGGTTTTTACATCTGTGGGTAATGGTAAAAGGCTTTTGGCATCCGCGTTACTCACTAAGAATGTCGTTATAAATGAGGATGCCAGATTTGAAGATATTGCCAGAGCTATTGAAGGGATTCCTGTAGAGATTGTTCTCGACAACGGCGATGTTGCGGGAGAAATTGAATATGACTACCACTTTCACTCAGATGGAACGGGAAATCAGACGAACGAGGATCTTGTCTCTGAGGACAGACAGGGCGGTTGTTATACGGAAGCTAAATATCATGAGCATAACTATGAATGCTATAAAATAAGCTTTAGGTATTATTACTGGACGCCTAATGGGGTAGTGGATCAGGGTGAAGCCTTTACCGGAGGACCGGGTGAGAATTTCCATAAATTCTATTGTCCTTATTGCGGAGCGACATTTTATCGTACAGACCCCGGACACACAGAGGTGACGAGCGATTACAACTATATGATGTCCAGAGGGGGAAGACCTGAGAAGATTGAAGAGATAAGAGATGTGATCTGCGGCAAAGATGAAGGATCCCTGGAAGGCTATAAGACAGCCTGTGGTCTGGTACATGGACAGGTTGTGGCAGCAAGAATCACTTTTGCCAAAGAGTATTCTTCCTATAACACTACACAGCCAAATGCATCAGGTGATGTCAATGATGGTGAAGAGGATGAAGAAACTACAGAGATTACGGAGAATGTAGAGAATGCAGAATCAGCAGGTGAGGAGCTTCCTTGACATTCCCACCCCATCTGCATAGAATAAATGTGTTGTAGTGGTTATAGCACAAAAAATGTGCAGATTGGAGAAAAAATGACAAAGATTGATATTATTTCAGGCTTTTTGGGAGCCGGAAAAACTACACTTATAAAGAAGCTTCTTAAGGAAGCTCTTGCAGGAACTAAGGTAGTTCTTATAGAGAATGAATTTGGTGAGATCGGAATCGACGGAGGCTTCCTTAAGGAGTCAGGAATCGAGATAACAGAGATGAATTCAGGTTGTATCTGCTGTTCACTGGTAGGAGACTTCGAGACATCACTTAAGCAGGTAATGGAGCAGTACGCACCTGAGAGGATCCTTATTGAGCCATCAGGTGTAGGTAAGCTTTCAGACGTTATGAGAGCTATCCAGAACATCGCCGATGCTGATGATAACATGGAGCTTAACAGCGCCGTTACAGTAGTTGATGCAACCAAGGCCAAGGTTTACATCAAGAATTTCGGTGAGTTCTTCATCAATCAGATTGAGAATGCCGGAACCATCATTCTTACAAGAACAGACAAGGCTGATCAGGCCAAGATTGAGACAGCAGTAGAACTTATTCGTGAGCACAACAAGAAGGCAACTATTATCACAACACCTCTTGCTGAGATCACAGGAAAAGAGATCCTGGACACTTTCGAGGGTAACAACGACCTCGAGGCAGAGCTCTTAAAGCTCGTTATGGAGCAGGAACATCATCATCACCACCATCATCACGATCACGGCAGCCACAAGACTGTAGCAGAGGACGGCTCTGTAATCTACAGTGCACATCCCGACGGAGAGTGCGATGATGAGGAGTGTGAGTGCCATCATCATCACCATGATCATGACCATGATGAGCATGATCACGAGCATGAGCATGAGCACCACCATGACCACGACCACGATGAACACGATCACGAGCATGAGCACCACCATGATCATGACCACGATGAGCACCACCATGACCACGATGAGCAGGAACATCATCATCACGACCATGATGAGCATGATCACGACCACGACCATGAGCATCATCACCACCACGATGCAGATGATATCTTCATGAGCTGGGGTATGGAAACTCCTCTTAAGTACACTAAGGAAGAAATCGAGGCAATGCTTTCTAAGCTTGAGGATGAGGAAACTTACGGTATCGTTCTTCGTACAAAGGGCGTTGTTCCCTCTACTGATGGATCATGGATCGAGTTTGACTATGTTCCCGGCGAGTCTGATGTAAGAACAGGAGCAGCTGACGTCACAGGTAAGTTCTGCGTAATCGGCTCAGAGCTCAACGAAGATAATCTTCAGAAACTCTTTAGAAGACTTGCATAAGGTCTTTTGCCAATGATTAGGAGAACCGAATTTATGAAACCTGTATATATTATTAATGGATTTTTGGATGCGGGAAAGACTGACTTTTTCCGCTATACAATAGCTCAGCCCTACTTCAGGACAAAGGGCAAGACCCTTCTTATTGTCTGTGAAGAAGGTGAGAATGACTATGATGAGAAGCTCCTTAAGAGCACCAACACTGTAATCGAGTACATTGAAGAGGAAGAGGATTTTAATCCCAATCAGCTTATCGCACTTGATGCCAAGCATAATCCCGAGCGTATTCTTATCGAGTACAACGGAATGTGGAACTTCAAGGAGATGAAGCTCCCTGTTATGTGGAATCTTGAGCAGCAGATCACAGTTATTGATTGTTCAAGCTTTGAACTCTATTTTAGCAATATGAAGTCTCTTCTTGCAGAGCAGATAAGAAATTCAGACCTTATCCTGTTTAACAGATGCGACGGACTTGCAGATAAACTTCCCGCATACAAGAGAAATGTAAAGGCCATCAATCAGAAGGCAGATATTATCTTTGAGGATCAGGACGGAGAAGTGGACGTAACTCTTGATGAGGACCTTCCGTTCGACCTTAATCAGGATCCTATCGAGCTTAACAACTACGGATACGGTATGTTCTATCTGGATGCTCTTGATCACGTTGAGAGATATGAGGGCAAGAATGTAAGGTTCAAAGGTCTTGTACTTAAGCCAGAAGAGTTCCCGGATAACAGATTCGTTCCGGGAAGAATGGCTATGACATGCTGCGCTCAGGATATGCAGTTCCTTGGATTTGCATGCGAGTATGACAAGACAGCTGAGCTCAATGAGAAAGACTGGGTCACAGTAACTGCCAAGGTAGTTAAGCAGTTCGTTCCCGAATATAAGGGAGAAGGCCCCGTACTTCAGGCTATTTCTGTTGAGAAGACAACAGAGCCTGAGAATCCTGTAATTGATTTTTCAAATCCACAGCAGTGACTCTAGGAGATAGTAATGTTTAATTATCAGCCAATGCAGTGGCTTTTCCTGTTCTTTTTTTACAGCCTTTTCGGCTGGATATTTGAGACAATTTATGTGTCGGTACATGAAGGGCATTTTGTAAACAGAGGGTTCGTTCGCGGACCCTTTTTGCCGTTGTATGGATGTGGGGGAATAATGATGCTCCTAGCATCCAAGCCTTTTTATGAAAATGTGGTCCTGGTCTTTATATCAGGATGCATAGGGGCGACGGCGCTTGAGTATGTAACTGCGGTTGTGATGGAAGCTCTTTTTAAGGTCAGGTACTGGGACTATTCACACAAGAAATTCCATTTTCAGGGACGAATCTCTCTGGAATCAACAATTGCCTGGGGCGTGTGCACGGTAGTGTTTACGCACTATCTGCAGATACCTATTGAGAGACTTCTTTTATCTATTCCGTATAATTTCGTTACCGTGGTGACGACAGTTGTTGTAGTGGTATTTACATGTGACTTCATGCTGGCATTTAAGACGGCACTTGACCTTAAGGATGTTCTTATCTATATGGAGAAGGCTAAGGACGAAATGGCAAGGATGCAGAAGAGACTTGATGTCATCATCGCTTTTAAGGGTGAGGATATGCGTGAGAGCATCGGTGATAAGATCGGTGATATCGGAAACACCGTGGGCAGTACAGTAGGAGCTATTGGATCAGGTATCACAGACAGGCTCGACAGTATCAGCGATTCTCTTGAGAACTCCTTTAAGCTTGTGAAAGACAAGATAAATCTTGATCCTACATCGTATGTAGGTAATGTAAGAGAAGAGGTTTTGGAACTCTATGCCAAGTACAAAGTCATCATGGCAAGATTCACTCCGGGACCTGTTAAGAACTTCTTTGTCTGGTACAGAGAGAGGACCATCGAGGGAAATCCTACTATGTCATCCGATTCCTATAAGGGAAATCTTGAAGAAGTAAAAGAGAAGATAAGAAATATCAGAAAGAAATAAAAAACAAGACCTTAAGCAGCAGCCGTGCTTAAGGTCTTTTCTTTATCGTTATGATTTATGAAAGCTTGTTAACAGCAAGAGCGAGTCTTGAAACTTTTCTTGAAGCTGTGTTCTTCTTGATAACACCCTTTGACTCAGCCTTGTCGATTGCTGATGTAGCAGCAAGAAGTGCCTTAGCAGCCTCTTCCTTGTTACCAGCCTCAACAGCAGCTCTAACCTTCTTGATCTCTGTCTTAACTGCAGACTTGATCATCTGGTTCTGTGCAGCCTTCTTCTCGTTTACTAAAACTCTCTTCTTGGCAGATTTGATATTAGCCATAATTACCTCCGATAATAATCAATGTAATAGTTTTTATTATAATGTTCGTGTGTGCATTAAGCCGGACACGGACAGTTAATGCCACATACGTAGAAATATTTTAGATGAAAATGATGGCGATGTCAATAGAATTAATGTTATAATTCAGCGTACAACATTTATAAAAGAACATACAGAGGAATTAATTGTGGATCAGAGTAAGATAAGAAATTTTTGTATAGTTGCCCATATTGACCATGGTAAGTCTACACTTGCTGACCGTATGATCGAGAAGACAGGTGTCCTTACACTTAGAGAGATGCAGGCACAGGTTCTGGACAATATGGATATAGAGAGGGAGAGAGGTATAACCATCAAGTCCCAGGCTGTAAGAATGATCTATAAGGCGAAGGACGGACAAGAGTATACCTTTAACATGATCGATACTCCCGGACATGTAGACTTTGGATATGAGGTTTCAAGGTCTCTTGCAGCATGTGACGGAGCTATCCTTGTAGTTGATGCAACTCAGGGTGTTGAGGCTCAGACCCTTGCCAACGTATATATGGCACTGGATCATGACCTGGATGTATTTCCTGTTATCAACAAGATCGATCTTCCCAGCGCAATGCCTCAGGAAGCCAAGGATGAGATTGAGGACGTCATCGGAATTGAGGCCCAGGATGCACCACTTATTTCTGCCAAAAACGGCATAGGAATTGAGGAGGTATTAGAGGCTGTTGTTCACAAGATCCCTGCACCACAGGGCGATGCATCTGCTCCTCTTAAGGCTCTTATCTTTGATAGTATCTATGACTCCTACAGAGGAGTTATCGTATTTGTAAGAATTAAGGACGGCGTTGTCAGAAAGGGAATGAAGGTCCGCTTTATGGCAACAGGAGCAGAGGCAGAGGTTGTTGAGGTCGGATATTTTGCGCCCGGAAGCTTTGTTCCAAGTGATGAGCTGACAGCCGGAGAGGTTGGATACTTCACTGCATCCATCAAGAATATTCAGGATACCCGTGTGGGTGATACAGTTACAGATTCTGCTAATCCGTGCGCAGAGGCACTTCCCGGATACAAGAAGGTTATGCCGATGGTTTACTGCGGTCTTTACCCTGCAGACTCCGCTCACTATTCAGATCTTCGTGATGCACTTGAGAAACTGCAGCTTAACGATGCCTCTCTTTTCTATGAACCTGAGACATCACAGGCTCTCGGATTCGGATTCAGAGCAGGTTTCCTTGGACTTCTTCACCTTGAAGTTGTTCAGGAGAGACTTGAGAGGGAGTATGACCTCAATCTGGTAACAACAGCTCCTTCCGTTGTTTACAAGGTTCACAAGACAGACGGAGAGGTGTTTGACCTGACTAACCCCACTAACCTTCCTGATCCATCAGAGATCGATTACATGGAAGAACCTATCGTTAACGGCGAGATCATGGTAACAACAGATTATGTCGGTGCCATCATGCAGCTTTGCCAGGAGAGAAGAGGCAAGTACCTGAGCACCGATTACATAGAGCAGACAAGAGCGATCCTTAAGTATGAGCTTCCTCTTAACGAGATCATCTACGATTTCTTCGATGCTCTTAAGTCAAGGTCCAGAGGCTATGCGTCATTTGACTATGAGCTCAAGGGCTATGAGAAGTCAGACCTTGTTAAGCTTGATATCCTCATCAACAGAGAAGAGGTAGATGCACTGTCCTTTATCGTTCACAAGGATGGAGCGTATGAGCGTGGTCGTAAGATGTGCGAGAAGTTAAAAGAGGAGATCCCAAGGCACCTGTTTGAGATTCCTATCCAGGCTTCAGTCGGTGGCAAGGTCATTGCCCGTGAGACAGTAAAGGCCTATCGTAAGGACGTTCTTGCCAAGTGCTACGGCGGTGATATAACCCGTAAGAAGAAACTTCTTGAGAAGCAGAAGGAAGGTAAGAAAAAGATGCGTCAGATCGGTAACGTAGAAGTTCCGCAGTCCGCATTCCTTAGCGTCCTTAAGCTGGATAATGTGGACTGATGAATAGTATGCTGCAAAAGACTTTGTCTTTATATGTACACATACCGTTTTGTGCGAGGAAGTGCAATTATTGCGACTTCCTCTCTTTTAATGCAGAAAAAGAGCTGATGGATGAATACTTTGATGCTCTGGAAAAAGAGATATCGAAATCAGGTA
The DNA here is from genome assembly GCF_000421405.1 of Butyrivibrio sp. NC2007. Taxonomy (GTDB): domain Bacteria; phylum Bacillota; class Clostridia; order Lachnospirales; family Lachnospiraceae; genus Butyrivibrio. The sequence goes on along the minus strand of NZ_ATWY01000008.1, from coordinate 43,519 downwards.
GGGACTGCAAGGACAGAACGGTTGCCACGATATTCTTCGGAGGCGGAACACCTTCTTTTGCTGATGAGAAAAGAGTATGCGGATTACTGAGAAAAATCAGAGATGAGTTTAACGTTAGCGATGATGCTGAGATCAGCATTGAGGTCAATCCTGCATCTGCCATGAGGGACAAGCTCTTTTCCTATCGTGAAGCAGGTTTTAACAGACTCAGTATCGGCTGTCAGTCACTAAATGATGATGAGCTTAAAGTTCTGGGCAGACTTCATAATGGCAGGCTGTTTGTTGAGACCTATAATAATGCCAGGGCAGCAGGTTTTAACAATATCAACGTGGATGTTATGAGTGCATTACCCGGTCAGAGTCTTGATTCTTATGTGAACACGCTGAACAGAGTGCTGGAACTTAAACCTGAGCACATTTCAGCCTACAGTCTTATCATCGAGGAAGGTACACCTTTTTATGACATGGATCTGGATATTCCCGATGAGGACACCGACAGAGCAATGTACCACGAGACCAAGAGAATATTGAAAGAACACGGCTTTCACAGATACGAGATTTCCAATTATGCCCTTGGTGCTGAGGATGATGATACCTTCGAGTGCCATCATAACAAGGTTTACTGGCAGCGGGGCAATTACCTTGGCCTTGGCCTTGGAGCTGCTTCAATGGTGGACAATGTCAGATGGAGCAATACCCGGGATATTGGCACTTATGTAAAAGAACTTGCGGATGCCGAAAGCTCTTTTGCCAAAATAAGAGAGAACGTTGAGGAGCTAAGTTGCGCGGCTCAGATGGAAGAGTTTATGTTCCTGGGACTTCGACTTGTGAAGGGCGTAAGCGTAGAGAGCTTTAAGGAAAGCTTTGGAAAAGACATCGCAGAAGTTTACGGAGAAGTTATTGATAAGTACCAAAAGATGGGACTTCTGGAGTATGCAGGAGATGGCGAAAAATACCTTTGTTTAACAGATAAAGGACTTGATGTCAGCAATACTGTCATGGCGGAATTTTTGCTATAATGGAAACTAGCATTTGATTATAAATGGGGTTAAGGGGGATTACAATGAACTACAACTTTTTTGCACTTATATCAAGAATGAAATACATCGAGCGCTGGGCTCTTATGCGCAATACCAGGCAGGAGAATCTGTGCGAGCATTCCATGGAGGTTGCCATGATCGCGCACGCTCTGTGCACTATCGGAAATGTCAGATACGGCAAGAATCTGGATGCTAACAAGGCTGCTCTTATCGGGCTTTATCATGATGCATCCGAGATCATAACCGGCGATATGCCAACTCCTGTCAAGTACTTCAACGCTGATCTCAAGCATGCTTACAAAGAGGTTGAGGCTATTGCTGATGAGAAGCTCCTTGAGAAGCTCCCTGATGATCTTCGCCCTTCCTTTGAGGAAATCTTCAGGCCTGCTGATACAGACGAAGAGCGCTATATGAGAAAACTTGTCAAAGCAGCTGACAAGCTCTCTGCACTTATTAAGTGTATCGGCGAGACCAATGCCGGTAACTCTGAGTTCAGGACTGCCAAGGAAAGCACCGGAAAGGCCATTAGAAGCCTCTATCAGGAGCTTCCGGAGGTCCTTGATTTTGTAAACGAATTTCTTGCTTCCTACGGCAGTACTCTGGACGAGCTTACCTGACTTTATATTTTTTCTGTTTAATCGTAATATGATTGATTTTTTGCCGATTTAGCATGATAATTAATATGAACTAGTTTATGCGGCTAGAAATCCTACTTCAATAATCGGAGCAAACAGGATGAAATTCATAAAGTGTGACGAGCTTAAGCCGGGTATGCGCCTTGCGAAACCCATATACAGTAAGAAGGGGGTTCTTTTGTATGATCGTGCTTCTGTCCTTAGGGACATGCAGAGCATTGAGAATATTAAGAGCTTCGGACTTATTGGTCTTTTTATCTTAGAGCCTGCAGAGCCGGTTCCGCCAATGACTCAGGAGGATCTGGAGTTTGAACGATTCCAGACTGTCATGTACAACGAGATCATGGAGGAACTAGAGCGTATCATCAAAAAGCACAAGCAGGAAAAGTTCCCAAATATTGTTGCACAGATAATTAAAAACTATGGAAATCTCCGAAAGAAGATTTCCTTCCAGCAGTCCCTTAGAAGTGCGGATGACTATATTTATAAGCACTCTCTTAATGTGGCTATACTGTCAGCGATGATAACCCACAGCATGAATGTCCCGCTTTCGGAACAGAATGAGGCAGTCATGGCTTCGGTAATACATGACATCGGAAAGCTCACGCTTCCGGTGGAGCTTCAGTCCAAACAGCAGACCACGGAAGATGAGAGAAATATCATCGACGGACATGAGATTCAGGGGTATCCGATAATCGATGAGGCTTTCTCTTCCCAGCCCAATATAAAGAGAACATGTAATCAGGCAAGAAAGATACTCTTTGATTACTGGAATGGAAATCCGATCCAGAATCAGAAGACGCTAATGGCGGCAAAAGTACTGGTAGTTGCCGGAATCTTTGACAAAGAAACCGCTGTGCGAATTGATGATTCACCGGTTTCAGAGGTCAACGTCATCAGAAAGATGATGAGCAGACCTGATGTCTTTGATCCGAGGGTTGTTAAGGGTCTTACCGATTCCCTCAACATCCTGGTACCCGGCGTAAGTGTTGAGCTTAATACCGGAGAAAAGGCGCTGGTCATCAGAACTAACGATGACGATTTCCTGAGGCCGACAATACTCAGCTTTAGGGATAATTCCATAATCGATCTGTCAAACAGAGGAGCCTACGGCAATCTTGAGATCGTGGATATCATGAAGACTCTTGATAACAGATGTGTAATGGATACATCCAAGATGAAGGCTCTTGGCATCAGTGTAGAAGAACCTGAGTACGTTTAAGGAGAGGGTTATGTCACAGATTACTGAAATACTTGAGAAAGCAAAACAGGAGGGAGCATCTGATTTACATATCACCGTTGGTATTCCCCCAAAAATGAGAGTAAACGGAAAGCTTATTACCCTTGATGAGTATGGTAAGATGCTTCCTAAGGATACATCAGCGATAGCAGAAGAGATCATGTCAGAGAAGCAGCTTGCGGCTCTTGAAGATAAGGGCCAGCTTGATATGTCTTTTTCCATACCTCATGTCGGCAGATACAGGCTTAATGTGTTCAAACAGAGAGGTTCAACCGCCATGGCCTTCAGAGTTGTGGCGACTCAGATACCTTCTGCCGAGAGCCTTGGAATCCCTGATTCCGTAATAGATCTTTATCAGAAAAAGAGAGGACTGGTCCTTGTTACGGGACCGACCGGAAGCGGAAAGTCTACAACTCTTGCGTCAATCATTGATACCATAAATACCAACAGGGAAGCCCATGTTATCACGCTTGAAGATCCTATTGAGTTTACCTATCAGCACAATAAGTCCATTGTTAACCAGCGTGAGATCGGCACCGACTCCAACAATTATGCCAGTGCCTTAAGAGCAGCTCTTCGTGAGGACCCTGACGTTATCCTCGTTGGTGAGATGCGAGACCTTGAGACCATCAGTACAGCAATAACTGCAGCTGAGACAGGACACCTGGTACTCTCCACTGTTCATACCATCGGAGCTTCCAATACCGTAGACAGACTTATCGACGTATTCCCGTCGCATCAGCAGCAACAGGTAAGAATACAGCTGGCGGGTGTACTTGAAGCCATTGTTTCTCAGCAGCTTCTTCCTATGACTGACGGCGTTTCAAGAATTGCGGCATTTGAGGTTCTTCACATCAACTCAGCTGTAAGAAACCTTATTCGTGAGGGAAAGAGTCATCAGCTCATCACCTACATGCAGACCTACAGAAAACAGGGCATGATCACCATGGATGATGCGATCCTTGAACTCTACAGAGCTCAGAAGATCGGAAGAGAAGCAGCTCTTACCTTCGCTCAGGATCCTGAGACCATGCAGAATAAGATGCTCAGATAATTAAAAAATTTTTCAATCTTAAGAAAATCTTAAAGATTTTTAATATCGACCTGTTGTATAATCAGCAGGTCGATTTTGTTTTGTCTAAGAAAATTCTTGTAATTTCTATTGTTTGTCTACAAGGGAATCCCATCATTTTGTAGAAAAGAGGAAATTATATGTTTAGTTCGGTTACTTCGGGAGCCGTGGGAGGCATTGCTTCTTACCTGATGCAGGTGGAAGTTGATGTTTCTGACGGACTGCCCAGTTTTAACATGGTTGGATTTATGAGCGGAGAAGTAAGGGAAGCGGGAGAGCGCGTAAAAGTGGCACTTAAGAACGCCGGGACCAAGATTCCGCCCTCAAAGATAACCATCAATCTTTCGCCGGCAGATATAAGAAAGAGCGGCGTTGTAGTTGATCTTCCCATCGCTGTTGGCATCATGGCTGCCATGGGTGAGATAGACATGGAGTCATTGGAAGATACTGTTGTGCTCGGTGAGCTGGGGCTTGACGGAGAGGTCAAAGCTGTCAAAGGCATACTGCCCATTGTCACCAGGGCAAAAGAAATGGGATATAAACTGGTTATCCTTCCTGAGGAAAACGCCAGAGAAGGTGCTGTTGTAGATGGCATAAAGATAATAGGTGTGAGCTCCCTTCAGGAGGTGGTGCAGTATCTGAATGCTCCGGGAGAGGAGAGAGATCACCTGATTCCGCCCACACATGTGGATGTAAAAAAGCTTTTCGAGGATGCTGAGTATCTGGATGAAACCCTGGATTTTGCAGATATAAACGGTCAGGCAGCAGTTAAAAGAGCTACTGAAATAGCTGCGGCGGGATTCCATCATATCATGCTCATTGGTCCTCCCGGTGCAGGAAAGAGCATGGTGGCAAAGAGGATTCCGACGATACTTCCGCCTCTGTCTCTGGAGGAGAGCCTTGAGGTTTCAACCATTTATTCCGTTGCCGGAATGCTGTCCGACAAAGAGGCTCTCATAACAAGAAGACCTTTTATGAGCACTCACCATCTGGTTACGGAGACTGCCCTTGTGGGAGGCGGAACAACGCCCCGCCCCGGCATAATATCCCTGGCTCACAGAGGAGTTCTTTTCCTGGATGAAATGCCTGAGTTTCCCAGAGCCAAGCTTGATCTTCTGCGCCAGCCCCTTGAGGACAGAAAGATCCACATTGTAAGAAACAGAGGAACCTATACCTATCCTGCGGATTTTCAGCTGGTGGGAGCGCTAAATCCCTGTCCATGCGGATATTATCCCGACAGAAACAAGTGCAAGTGCACACCTGCAGATATCAAGAGGTACCTCGGACACATATCGGGGCCTATCCTTGACAGGGTAGACATTTGCGTAGAAGCACCGAGGGTAGATATAGCAGATCTTGCAGTCAAGAATAAGAATGCCAACGAGAGCAGCAGGGCTATAAGACAAAGAGTGCTTGAGGCAAGGAAGATCCAGGAAAAGAGATTTGAAGGTGCCGGAATACAGTTTAATTCAGAGATGACACCCGGTGACATCGAAAAGTACTGCAGGCTTGGAGCAAAGGAACAGGCTTATCTGGAAAACGCCTTTTGTACCATGGAACTCAGTGCCAGGGCATATCACAAGATACTGCGCGTTGCGAGGACCATTGCTGACATTGACGGATCTGAGGAGATCAGACAGATCCACCTTATGGAGGCGGTCGGCTACAGAATTACAGACGGAAAATATTGGCATCAGATGGAGGAATGAGAATGGAATTAAGTGAAAAAGACTATGCCTACTGGCTTTTTAACGTAGAAGGTGTTGGAAATGCCAGTGCAGATAAGCTTCTTTGCAGCGGCCTTAGCTGCAGGGATGTCTATCGGATGAACTCAAAGGAACTAACAAAGCTCCTTTCAAGAAAGAAGGCGGAGAACATTGAAAAATCAAGATACAGCTGGGACTTTGAGGCTGAGAAGAAAAAGCTTGAAGCAAAAGGAGTTCGCTTTGTATCAAGAATAGATCCGGAGTTTCCGGAGAAACTAAAGAATATCCCGGGAGCACCCTTTGCAATATACGTAAAGGGCGCACTTCCCGACCCGGCAATCCCTTCCGTATCAATTGTCGGGGCAAGGATGTGCTCTGAGTACGGCAGGTATATGGCAAGGCAGTTTGGAAGAGGACTTGCACTGGCGGGAGTACAGGTGATAAGCGGAATGGCCAGAGGCATCGACGGAATAGCTCAGGGAGCTGCCATTGAAGCCGGAGGAAAGTCCTTTGGCATCATGGGATGCGGCGTTGATATCTGTTATCCGCCGGAAAACAAGGTGATTTATGATGCACTTCTTAAAACAGGAGGCGCAATCTCTGAATATCCGCCGGGAATGGAGCCACAGGCAAGGTTCTTTCCCATGAGAAACAGGATCATCAGCGCTCTTTCCGACGTGCTTCTTGTGGTGGAGGCAAGGCAGAAATCCGGGACCTCCATCACCGTGGATACTGCCCTGGAACAGGGGAGAGAAGTCCTTGCTGTTCCGGGAAGAGTTACTGATAGACTAAGTGATGGCTGCAACTATCTCATAAGCCAGGGAGCAGGAGTGGCCATCAGCGTGGAAGATGTGCTGGACCGTCTTTGGAGCATAAAGGGGGAAACTAAGCCTTCCCTGCAGACTGCTTCTGTTTTGGAAAATCCGGAAAAAGACACTGATGATGAGATGGAAGTTAATAAAGAGTTAACGCTGGAAGAGAAAATTTTGGAAATTGTTGACATCATTCCGGTATCGACTTCTTACATTGCAGAAGAGCTCTTTAAAAAGGGCGAAAACCTGTCTATGCCTGCGCTAATGACCACTTTGATGGACATGACATGTTGCGGAAAAATTGCGCAAAATGGTGCATATTATCGCAAAATTGCGTAGCGTAACCGAGTGCGCAAAACGTTACCGACAACGTTTCCGGAAACGTTCCCACTAAAATAGTCAATGTGCAATTTGTATAATTTTTTGGCAAAAATATGTGACATAATTCTTAATTGACAAAATATTGCACAAAGCATAGACTCATTAATAGAGCAACCGATTGCGCAAAGTTGCGCAGTCATTTTTAAACAAACGGAGGGATTAAAATGAAAAAGAAATTGGTATCTGTTTTAATGACAGCTGCTATGGGTGCAACACTCCTTGCTGGATGTGGAAGCGCACAGGAAGCAGCACAGACAGCTCAGGACACAGCAGAGACTGTTGCAGAGACTGCTACAGAGGCAGCTGAGGTTGTTGAAGAGGCAGCTGAGGCAGCTGAGGAGATCACAGATTACGGCACAGGTGACATCAAGATCTGGGTTGCTGATAACGTAGTTGATTTCACAAACGAGCAGATCAAGGCATTCCAGGATGCACACCCTGAGTTCTCAGGATACACATTCACAGTTGAGGCTGTTGGTGAAGGTGATGCAGCCGGCAACATGATCACAGACGTTGAGGCTGGTGCAGACATCTATGCATTCGCTCAGGACCAGATCGCAAGACTTGTTACAGCAGGTGCTCTTGAGGTCGTTGAGGATTCAAACGCTGAGGCAGTTAAGGCAGAGAACGATGCCGGTGCAGTTGGCGCAGCTACAGTTGGTGGCACACTTTACGCTTATCCTATTACATCAGATAACGGATATTTCCTTTACTACGATAAGAGCGTAGTAACAGATCCTTCAACTCTTGAAGGCATCATCGCTGATTGCGAAGCAGCAGGCAAGAACTTCTACTTCGAGATCAACTCAGGTTGGTATCAGACAGCATTCTTCTTCGGAGCAGGTGCTGAGCTTACATACGATACAGACGATTCAGGTAACTTTACAAAGTGCAATTCTACATACGCATCTGATGCAGGTGTAGTTGCTCTTAAGAAGATCGCAGAAGTTGCTTCTTCAAAGGCTTTCCAGAACGGTTCAGCTATTTCTAACGCAACAAACGTTGGTGCTATCGTTGATGGTACATGGGATGCACAGGCAGCTAAGGACCTCTTCGGTGACAACTACGCATGTGCTAAGCTTCCTACATTCGAAGGCGCTGATGGCAAGACATACCAGATGAGCGGCTTTGGTGGATTCAAGCTCCTTGGTGTTAAGCCTCAGGAAGATGATCTTAAGCTTGCAGTATGTGATGCTCTTGCAGCATTCCTTTCAAGCGAAGAAGTTCAGCTTGCAAGATACAACGCAGTAGGTTGGGGCCCTTCAAACCTCAATGCTCAGAAGTCAGACGCAGTTCAGGCTGACGAGGCTCTTTCAGCTCTTGCAGATCAGCTTCAGTACACAATCCCTCAGGGACAGTATCCTGGAGACTACTGGTCACTTGCAACATCACTTGGTGATTCAATCATCTCAGGCGAGATCAAGGCTGATGCATCAGATGATGACTTCATGAAGGCTCTTACAGACTTCCAGACAACTTGCGAAAGCTACGCTAAATAATTTCGGTAGCTAAATTAAAATAACGCATTAAATATCAGGCCCGGATTCAGTAGGTTTCCGGGCCTGTATTAAACTAAAAACCTATGCGCATTGTTAAAAGGAGGCTTGTGGTATGGCGAAGGGCGCGAACAATAAGAAAAAGAATGCTGCGTCTTTGTTCTTTGAGGCTATAGGAAACGGCTTTAAGGAAATAGGGGTGACATTTGCAGAGGGTGATATTAAGACAAAGCTCTCATTTTTGATCTTCGGACTTGGTCCGATACTTAGAGGACAGATACTCATAGGAGTAGCACTGCTTCTTTGCGAAGTGCTGTTCTTCTATTTTATGGCCGGCTTTGGATGGCAGTATTTATCCAAGTTTTCAACACTAGGAACTGTAGCTACCAAGAAAGTCGGACGTAAGACTGTTTACGGTGATAACAGCTTTTTGATTCTGCTCTTTGGTGTTTTATGCATCTTTGCCATTATTGCATTTATTGCGATCTGGTACATCAATGTGAAAGAGAATCGCAAAGAAGAGCTTCTTTTAAAAGCAGGTAAAAAGCTTCCTTCCAACAAAGATGTTTTCATGTCTCTCTTTGACAAGAACTTCCATAAGACACTTTTAGCACTTCCCGTAACCGGTATTTTCGTGTTCACGGTTCTGCCGATTGTGTTCATGATCTTGGTGGCCTTCACCAACTATGACAAGAACCATCAGTCCCCATCCAACCTCTTTACCTGGGTAGGACTTGATAACTTTAAAAATCTTGTTTCTTTCTCGGGAGCAGGCATTGGACCAACCTTTTTACAGGTCCTTCTCTGGACTTTGGTCTGGGCTTTGTTTGCTACATTTACTAACTATTTCCTTGGTCTTGCTGTTGCTATGCTGATCAACAAAAAGGGAATAAAGTTCAAAAAACTCTGGAGAACAATCCTGGTTCTTACCATCGCTGTTCCTCAGTTCGTTTCACTTCTTTATGTTATGAAAATGTTCGCCAATGACGGACTTATCAACGGATACCTGATCAAGTGGGGAATAATCAAGTCATACATTCCTTTCTGGACAGATCCGATGCTGGCAAGGATCACCATTATCGTTGTCAATATCTGGATCGGTATTCCGTACATGATGCTGATTGCAACGGGACTTCTCATGAACATCCCCGAGGATCTTTACGAGAGCGCAAGGATCGACGGTGCAAACCCCTGGCAGATGTTCAGAAGCATTACCCTTCCATATATGCTGTTTGTAACAGGACCTTTCCTGCTCACACAGTTTACAGGAAACCTCAACAACTTTAACGTTATTTACCTTCTTACACAGGGTAAGCCACAGTCTGTAAATCTTGCAGAAAAAGCCGGCAATACAGACCTTCTTATCACCTGGCTCTACAAGATGACTGTAAATGACACCAACTACAGGATGGCAGCAGTAATAGGAATCATGGTATTCGTGGTTACAGCGGTTATTTCACTGGTTGTTTACAACATGCTTCCGTCAGTAAAAGATGAGGAGGGCTTCCAATAATGAAATCTTACAAGACGAAAAGAGCCATTGGAAACATCATTGGCTATATCATATTGATACTTATCAGCATTATCTGGCTGTTCCCTTTTGTGGGACTTGTACTTCAGAGCTTTAGATCATACGCCACAGAGTATGGCGGAATGGTTGACTATCTTGTGCCCAAGCAGTTTTCATTGGACAATTACAAGTTCCTGTTTGATACAAGCCAGAACAACTACCTGTTATGGTACAAGAACACTATTGTTATTGCTGTATTTGTCTCAATTTTCCAGACTATCATACAGCTCTGTGTCAGCTATGCTCTTTCGAGAATGAGATTTGCAGGAAGAACCTTCCTTATGAGATTCTGGCTGATCCTTGGAATGTTCCCGGGATTCCTTACAATGATCTGTCTGTACTTCCTTTTGAAGCAGTTTGGACTTACTCAGGCAGGTGCTATCCCTGGTCTTATCCTTGTGACCGTTGCCAGCTGCGGAATGGGATACTACGTATGTAAGGGCTACTTTGATACCATTCCTAAGGCTCTTGATGAAGCTGCCATGATCGATGGTGCAACAAGGGCAAGGATATTCTTTACAATGATTATTCCTATGTCTAAGCCTATCATTATCTACACAGCGCTGGTTGCTTTCATGGCACCATGGTGTGATTACGTATTTGCTTCATATGTAGCTTTCGGACATGATACCAGCTACAACGTGGCAGTAGGTATGACAAGATGGGTATGGACCAATGACTATCAGGGATACTTCACCAGATTCTGTGCAGGTGGTGTGCTTGTAGCAATCCCTGTAACACTTCTGTTCATGTTCCTTCAGAAATACTATGTTGAAGGTGTAACGGGCGGTGCAGTAAAAGGTTAAGAAGGTTATCAATATGGCGGATGGCAAAATTACTATCGATGACGTCGCTAGGGCCCTGGGCATCTCCAAGACCACTGTTTCCCGTGCTATTTCGGGAAAGGGAAGGGTTGGAGATGACACCAGACTAAAGGTCCTTGAGTACATCGAAGAACATAATTACAGACCCAATCTTATGGCCAGAGCACTGGCACAGCAAAAGACCTATAACATCGGCGTAATATGGCCGGATGATTATAACGCTGTGGACCTGCCCTTTTTCCAGCGCTGCATGATCGGAATGAGCGAGGTTACATCGGGATATGGGTACGACATCATGGTGTCGCTGGTTAGCGGCGATGATTTTACGGGGCTCAGAAGAATAATAGACAACCACAAGGTTGATGGTATCATCCTCACAAGAACTCTTGTGCATGACAGGCCGGCAAGGTTTCTTAAGGAGAGCGGAATTCCTTTTGTTGCTGTAGGAAGCACAGATGACAAGGACATAATTTATGTTGACAATGACAATTATTCCGCCTGCAAGGAGCTTACTTCAATCCTCATTGCCAAGGGGCTTAAGAGACTTGCGCTTATCGGAGGTTCAACCGAGCATATCATAACAAGTACCAGATACAAGGGCTTTGCTGATGCCTTTGAGGAGGCAAGAGTAAACATCGACAGCGGACTCATATATCTTGACGTTGAGTCTATGTCCAAGATAGGCAATATCCTTAAGGACCTTCGCAAGAAGAACATAGACGGTGTGGTCTGCATGGATGACAATATCGCCGGCGAAGTTATTTCAAGATGCAGGGATGATCATGTTAAGATCCCTGATGATTTAAGAGTTGCTTCTTTCTACAACAGCTCAATACTTGAGAGTGCAATACCATCAGTGACATCACTTAATTTTAACGACAGAAATCTTGGAGCTGTGGCTGCCAAGACACTTTTGGATATTATCGACAATGTACCTGTTACCAGTAAAATGCTGAGAGGATATGAGGTAATACTGAAAGAGAGTACGAAATAAGAGGAGTTTTTATGAAAATTACATCTAAATCGAATATTACCTTCGATCCAATCAGTCTGATCGTCGATGGTAAGCGCGTTTTCCCCATGATGGGAGAGATGCATTTTTCCAGATACCCCCGTAAATACTGGGAGGAAGAGCTGCTCAAGATGAAGGCGGGAGGAATCGATATCGTATCCCTCTATGTCATTTGGATCCATCACGAGGAGATTTGTGGAGAGTACGATTTTACCGGAGACAGAGATCTTAGAGCTTTCCTTGAAACAGTGAAAAAATGCGGACTATACAGCATCTTGAGGATTGGTCCCTGGGCTCACGGAGAGGCGAGAAACGGAGGTTTCCCTGACTGGCTCTTAAAGGATGCTAAGGACAAAGGATATGAGACAAGAACCGATGCTCCTTTGTATCTTGAGCACGTAAGACGATTTTATGAAAAGACCTATGAACAGTCCAAAGGTTTCATGCTTAAGGACGGCGGACCTGTAATAGGCATTCAGATTGAGAATGAATACGGCCACTGCGGTGGAAAGACCGGAGAAGAAGGCGAGCAGCACATGAGAACCCTTCTTGCCATGGCAAAAGAGATCGGGTTTGAAGCTCCTATTTATACCGCAACAGGCTGGGGCGGTGCTGTCACAGGTGGAATGATCCCTGTAATGGGCGGATACTGCGAGGCTCCGTGGGATCAGAGAACCACAGAGATTGAGCCCAGTGGAAACTATGTATTTACAAGAGAGAGGAACGATCACAATATAGGCTCAGACCACGGTCTTGGCGTAGGAATCACCTTTGATATGGATAAGTTCCCGTATCTTACAGCTGAGCTTGGTGGAGGACTTCAGGTTACAAAGCACAGAAGACCTATCGCCACAGGCACCGATACTGCAGCCATGACCATGGTTAAGCTTGGAAGCGGAGCTAACCTTCTTGGCTACTATATGTATCACGGTGGAACCAATCCTAAGGGTAAGCTCACGACTCTTCAGGAAACCAGAGAGACAGGCTATCCCAACGATCTTCCTGAGTGTTCTTATGATTTTAACGCACCGCTTCGTGAGTACGGACAGATGGAGGATACCTACCGATATGTAAGACTTCTTTCAACCTTCATCCACGATTTCGGCGATGAGCTTGCTGATATGACCTACACGGAGCAGCCGGGAAATCCCGACAAGCCGGACGATTTTACCTCCTTAAGGAGTGCTGTCAGATTTAAAAGAGCTATAGCAGCGGATGGCAATTCTTATCCAAGCGGATATTTCTTTGTAAATAACTATCAGCGAAGATATGAGATGGCACTTCACAAAGATGCTTCTCTTAAAGCTTACGCTGAGGATGGAAAAGAAGTTCTTGCCACATTCCCAAACAGAGATGTTGCGGACGGTGACTATTTCTTTTATCCTTTCGGAATGCCTGTTGGAGAGAAAGCTCTTTTAACCATTGATGCAACACCTGTATGCATCCTGAAAGGCGCAGGTGAGGGAGGAAAAGATGCCTACGTATTCTATACGGACGCTGACAGACAGGCAGCTGCCGATATCAAGGGAGAGCTTGACGGAAACAGCATAATCGTCCTTACGGCAAACGAAGCTCTGCATTCATCTAAGGTATCTATTGATGGAAGAGAGCACCTTATAATCTCAGAGGGTGAAGCAGTAACTGATGCAGAAGGACATGTTCAGCTCTATTATGAAGTGTCCGGCAAGGAAAAGTACAAGACTCCTGAGTTCAGGATCTATCCCGACATCGAAAATGTGCCTCTCGGATTTGAAAGAGAAAAGAGCGCAGGTGATACAAAGGACTTTGCAAGCGGAGATGCCTTTGCGCTCTACCGCGGCAAAAACAGGATCGAATGCGACCTTACTGCTGAGTTTAAGAAAAAAGATGAGATTACCTACGAGATAAAGCTTCCCGGTAAGCTTGACGGCTTTAATGAGATCTTTGCCTGCCTGGAATATGAGGCAAACACTGCAAGACTCATTAAGGATGGCGAGGTTGTTGATGACAACTTCTATACCGGACAGGACTTTGAAGTAGGTCTTAAGAGGTACTTTGACAGATTCGGAGAAAGTGATGAGCTCACCTTTGATCTTGAACTTGAACCTCTCTATGAGAATGACAGGATATATCTTCAGAACTGGCCAACCATGCGGGATGGCAAGGTTTGTCAATTAGTTAATATACTTTTAATAGTTCAATATTGTATCAAAATATCATAACTTGACGTATAATAGTGTTATCGGGTGCTATGCCCTCCGATAACACTATTTTTATGGGATTAGTAAGGCAAAAATATGCAGTATAATTATTACTTTGATATTTGCGCTTTATGCATATTGGGAACAGTTGCTGCAACCTCTCTGTCAAGACGCTGGGTACCGGCTTACAGGCAGAGAGCTTATGTCATGCTCTTTATTGCCACAGCCGTGGCTACGTTTTCTGAGAGAGTAGAGACGTTCCTTCAGATGAATCCGTCTTCCGCCTTTTGGTATCACCCTCTGGAGATGCTGTTTGGCTCATTGTATTTCATTGGCCATCTTGGCACGGGCTTTTGTTATCTCAGATATATCCTCGCGGTTTTAGATATTTATGTTGATAGAAGAAGAGTTTCTGATCTTATAGGAGTTCTTCTTGGCTACTATGTCGGTATAGGACTGGTTGTCATAAATCTCTTTGTCCCGATCCTCTTTAGCTACAGGGAGGACGGTCTTTATCAGAGAGAAAGCCTTATCGTACTCTATTACGTCCTTGCAATGTACTACATAGTCTATGGAGTCTCACTTCTCTTTAGATATAAGATTTTGATGCGCATAAGAACCAAGGCAGTTGTCATATCTTATGTTGTTCTTGCCATGATGGGTATGATAATACAGTTTGTATGGCCTACGATACTCATTGAGAATTTCCTCAGCACCATAGGTATAACACTTGTATATATCTCTCTCCAGAACCCTACCGAAATGGTTGATGAGCGACTGAATATACTGAACAGAAAGGCTTTTCTTGAGGGGCTTGATCTTAAGACAGGCAGAAATGCTTCTCAGAGTACAATCTTTGTGACTATAGATAATGTCAGGGCGCTGAGTGAAGAAATTGGCTACTCGCAGGCTCAGGCGGTTCTTAAGAAGATTGCGAAATATCTTAAATATGTAGGAAGGCTTGAGCAGAATCTGCCTTGTTACGCATACAGATATGCTGAGTATGTCTTTGCCATTAACGTACACACTGTTGACAAGAACAGGGTTCTGGCTCTGCTTCATCGTATTTCAAAGAGACTGCGTCAGTCCTGGAGCTTTTCAAACATGGCCATCAAGGTAGAGGCGCATTGCTTCCTTATGGAATATCCTGAGCATTACAAGACTGCAGCAGATCTTGTTTCAAGGGTTGATCTTATCGTTGAGCATGCGGCAAAAGACATGGATCATATAATCGATGTTAACAAGCCTGAGTACAATGAGCTCAAGAGGATAATAGACTATGACATACTCGCCAGGGAAAATCTGGATGCTAAGAGTTTTGTTATCAGATACCAGCCTATTTTGTCAAAGGTATATAAGATAAACTACAGCGCTGATGTTTTGTGCTTTTTAAAGGACGGATACGGAAACGAGATGGATATGCGTGGTAAGATCCCGGATGTAAATGCCACTCAGGCTCTTATGGATACCGATGAAATGGTATACAGAAGGGCATGCAGGGCTCTGGCTTTCTGGAATGCCGGAGATAAGAACGGTAAGTACAGAGCAGTGGTTGGAATGTCACAGGGAGAAATCTCAAAAAGTGATTTCGTTCGAAGGATCAAAAAGATTGCCAGGGAAGAAAAGGCAGAGTGCTCCTGGATAACATTAAAGCTTACCGAGACCACGATCACAACAATGAACACCGTGGCAGAGAATAATATAAAGCTCCTCGGGGAGCAGAAATGTTCAATCATCGTTGATGAGTTCGGAAACGGATATGGCGATATGGACAAGATACTGGCGCTCCCTGTTTCTCAGGTCAATATTGCTCATTCAATCCTGGCTAAAGCAGTAGAGTCGGATAAGATGAAGATTGTTGCCAAAGGTATAGTCAGTCTTTTTCATGACATCAGCATTTTTGTCGGGGCCAAAGATATTGAAAACGAGACTGAAAAGCTCATGGCAGAAGAGCTTGGCTGCGATTTCCTTGTCGGTGATTATATGGGCTATCCCATGAAGGACAGCTCCTTTGTAAAATATATAGATGCTTATTTTGAAGAGGGATAAAGGTGGGACTTATCTTAAATCCTGAACATAATAATGTCTGCTTCTGCATCGCATCCCTGCTTTTGATTGTTGTGGTTATGATTATTCATGTGTCGGAGGAAAACCACAACAATAAGCAAAAG
This sequence comes from Butyrivibrio sp. NC2007, assembly GCF_000421405.1. Lineage (GTDB taxonomy): Bacteria > Bacillota > Clostridia > Lachnospirales > Lachnospiraceae > Butyrivibrio. The sequence goes on along the minus strand of NZ_ATWY01000008.1, from coordinate 27,380 downwards.
CGGATATTTGGGATGATTATTTTTGATGCCCTTTTACTTAATTCAGCAGGCCTTTTGCATAACATCTGGCTCTACAGTGATCTCTTTAAACAGCTATTATCCCCTACGGGAAATGACTGTCTTGTTCTGCTGGAAAAGATATGCTCATATATACTGGCTTATCTTTCAATGATCTATGTCATGACCATTTTCAGAATTGAACTTGATTCTTCCTTCAGGAATATACTTCTTTTCGTGCCGACTATATTCTCTGTGCTGTTTTTCTTAAGCGGACTTATCAGTGACTTCTTCTTTACGTTTTCATCTGATGGTGAGCTTGAATACAACTATCCTCAGGGAGCGCTGGTCAACTTCTCGTTGTATGTATACTTTGTTTATGCTGCGTATCTGTATGTGAGGTATGCAAGGTCACTGAGCTCTGAAAAGTTCATATCTCTTGTTATCTATTATCTGCTGATGCTTGCAGCTGTTCCGATCAGGATTCTGACCAAATCCAGCGCAATATTTGAGTTTGGCGTATCGCTGGCTCTTTTGCTCTGTGTATACACGTTCCAAAATCCGGGTGAGTTCCGGGATGGAGTCAGCGGAGCAGGAACCAAGAATGCTCTTAACTTTGATATTTCAAGCTCCCTTCTTCAGAAAAAGATATTTACCGTATATGGAATTGCTATTGAGAGGCTGGATGCTATCATCAGCGGAGAGTCACTTGAAACAGTAGCAGATTTCCTCTCTCAGATAACCTCTTATCTCAGAAAGTTTAGTCCAACAGGTGAAGTGTATTTCACTGATGACGGAAATTACCTTATGATCTTCCCTGACGTTGATCCGGATGATGATATCATTATGAAGGCTTACGAACAGATAAGAAAGAGATTCAGAGATCCTTGGATCATGAAGGGCAAGGAGATCAAAGCTTTCCAGAGTCCTTATGTCATTGGATTCCCTGATGAAGTGGACTCTCTTGAGAAGTTTAATGAGGTAAGAGATGTAATCAAGAAGACTCTGCGCCATCACAACAGAGATATCCTCAGGGTTTCAGACTTAAATCTCAAGCATATTGAGCATGATAAAAAGATTGATGCCATAGTTAAGCATGCTCTGGATGATGACCTGTTAGAGGTTTATTATCAGCCTATTTTTGATTCCAAAACGAATAAGTTCTCATCCTGCGAAGCACTCCTTAGGCTTCGCAATCCTCAGATGGGATTTATTTCACCTGCCGTATTTATGCCGGTTGCAGAGAGAAACGGTATGGTTGTATCAATTGACAGTTTTGTGCTTGATGAAGTCTGCGACATGATCTCAAGCAGCGATGCAATGCAAAACGGCCTTGATTATGTGGAAGTAAACCTTTCTGTTGTTGACTGTATTCAGGCCAATCTTGCCGACAACATTATAAAGACCATTGAAAGGCACGGCGTTAAGCCAAATCAGCTAAACTTTGAGATAACCGAGACCTTTGAAGAGGGTATAACTTCAGCTATGGATGAAAATATCGGAAGTCTTATCAGCTATGGAATACCATTCTCAATGGATGATTTCGGAACGGGTTACTCAAACATTGCAAGAATTTCTACACTTCCCGTGGAAATCTTTAAGCTTGATAAGAGCATAGTTCAGTCTGCATTTGAGTCAGAGACTTCCTATATGGTTATGCTTAATCTTGTCAAGATCATCAAGAATCTGGGAAAAGAGATTGTGGCTGAGGGGGTTGAGACCAAGGAACAGGCTGAGCAGATCATAAAGCTTGGCTGCGATCACATACAGGGATTTTACTATGCAAGGCCTATGCCCAAGGATCAGTTCCTTGAATTCCTAAAAGAGAATAATAAGCATTAAAACGCTTGTGCTAACTTCTAAATAATAGTAAAATCTAGCAGTATATAGTATTTTGGAGGTTTTTAAGAGATGGCACTGGTTAAAAAGCCCGTTACGGGCATGAAGGATATACTTCCTGCTGAGATGCAGCTCAGAGATTACTGCATTGAAGTTATTAAAAAGACCTACGGTGAATTTGGTTTTACATCCATCGAGACACCTGCGGTTGAATCCCTTGCAAACCTTAACAGTAAGCAGGGCGGAGAAAACGAGAAGCTTATTTTCAAGGTTATGAAAAGAGGCGAGAAGCTTAACCTGGCAGAAGCTAAGGAAGAGAATGACCTGACAGATTCAGGTCTTCGCTATGACCTTACGGTTCCGCTGGTTCGTTTTTATGCAAATCACGCAGGAGAGCTCCCATCACCTTTTAAGGCACTTCAGATGGGTAATGTATGGAGAGCTGACAGACCCCAGAAGGGCAGATATCGTCAGTTCATGCAGTGTGATATTGATATTTTGGGAGAGGCTTCAAATCTCGCTGAGATCGAGCTTATCCTTGCTACTACAACAACACTTGGAAGACTCGGCTTTAAGGACTTCAAGATCAGAATAAATGACAGAAGGATCTTAAAGGCTATGGCTGCCTACAGCTCTTTTCCTGAGGAAGAGTATGACAACGTATTCATAACCCTTGATAAGATGGACAAGATCGGAATTGAGGGCATTGCAGAGGAGCTTGTTAAGGCAGGCTTTGCACAGGAGAGCGTAGATAAGTACTTGGATCTCTTCAAGGCAGCAGAGGGAAAAGACTCTCTTGAGGGACTTAAGGTTATCGCAGATAAGATAGGTGACTTCCTTGATGCGGATACCAAAGAGGGACTTTCAGAGATCATCAGCTCTGTAGAGAGCACCAAGACCGCTCAGTTTGAGATGGTCTTTGACCCGACTCTTGTTCGTGGCATGAGCTACTACACAGGAACAATCTTTGAGGTTGCAATGCCACAGTACGGCGGAAGCTGCGGTGGTGGCGGAAGGTACGATAAGATGGTCGGCAAATTCCTTGGACAGGATACTCCTGCCTGCGGATTTTCCATCGGATTTGAGAGAATCATCATGATCATGATGGATGAGGGCTTTAAGATTCCGGGAGCTGATCAGAAGAAAGCTTTCCTTATTGAAAAAGGAATCGCAGGAGATAGACTGTCAGAGATCATTAAGGAAGCTCAGGATGAGAGAGCAAAGGGCTCTCAGGTTCTGGTTGTACGCATGAACAAAAATAAGAAGTTCCAGAAGCAGCAGCTTACCGAACAGGGCTACGAGGACTTCAAAGAGTTCTACCTAAACCCCCTTAGTTGATTTGTGACGGGCGAAGGGGGCTTCCACAGGGGCCGGCGACATATATTTATTGTGATTTTCTCATTGTCCTAAGCGCTCCGGTGAGCCCTGGGCATCAATTTCATCGTGTATTGACACTCGAAATTGATAGGTCTCACCTCCACAGGACAACAATCGAAAACCCCAATAAATATATGCCGCCGGCCCCTGTGGAAGCCTCCCTTCGCCCTGTGTACTATAACAATATAATGAGGAGAATATTTTGGACGTTCATTTGGTTAGAATAATCATATTGGTTTTGCTGGTCTTGTTATCTGCTTTTTTTTCGTCGGCAGAGACAGCTCTTATGACTTGCAATAAAGTTAAGATGAAGGCACTTGCTGATGAGGGCAACAGAAGAGCTACGAGAGTTTTAAGGATATGCGAAGATACGCAGAAGATGCTTTCTGCGATATTGATTGGAAATAACATTGTAAACTTAAGTGCTTCGGCGCTTATGACCGTTCTTGTAACGGATATGTTCGGAAGCTTTGCCATAGGAATCGGAACCGGCGTGCTTACCCTTGTTGTTCTGATCTTTGGTGAGATCATTCCTAAGACTATAGCTACCGCTTATGCGGAGAATATTTCTCTCTGGTACTCGGGGATAATTGTGGCGCTCATGGCCATCATGGTGCCCTTTAGCTTTATCATCAACGGTATTGCCACAATTATATTGAAGATTCTTCATGTGGATACCGATAACCGTCAAGCTATGACCGAGAACGAGCTCAAGACTTATGTTGATGTAAGTCACGAGGATGGTGTCATTGAGAGCGGAGAGAAAGAGATCATCTACAACGTATTTGACTTCTCTGATGCCGTGGCAAAAGACATCATGATACCCAGGATCGATATGAGCTGTGTGAGCACACAGGCTACCTTCGACGAGGTCATGAAGGTCTTTAAGGAAAACATGTACACCAGAATTCCTGTTTATGAGGGAAATGAACAGGATAATATCATAGGACTGATAAATGTTAAGGACCTAATCCTTCTTCAGGATAAGGAGAACTTCAAGATTTCGGATCACTTAAGAAAAGCCTATTATACCTACGAGTTTAAAAAGACTGCGGACCTTCTTGTTGAGATGAGAGAAAAGTCCCAGAATGTTGCATTTGTCCTGTCTGAGTACGGAGCAACGGTAGGTATGATCACACTTGAGGATCTTCTTGAGGAGATCGTCGGAGAGATCCGTGACGAATATGATTCTGATGAGATCAATCTCATCAAAAACATGGGTGGAAGGCGTTACCTGGTAGAGGGTAACATGAAACTTGATGATATAAATGATGAACTTGGTACAGATCTTGATTCCGAGGACTATGACTCCATAGGTGGTCTTATGATCGAAGCTCTGGACAGACTTCCGGGCTACGGGGAAACAGTCACACTTGATAACGGAATCACCCTTACAGCAAGGGGAATCAAGGGAAATCGTATCACTAAAGTTTTAATAAAAATGCTTTAACTATTCCGTAATCTATGATATACTGAATCGACATAAAAAAACTTAAGGTGCATTAATTGGCATTTCAAGTAGGAGGCAATATTATGAAGCATGTAAAGTCATTAGTAACAAGAAATCTTAAGGAATCAATGAAGAAGGGCGGATGCGGCGAGTGCCAGACATCATGCCAGTCAGCTTGCAAGACTTCCTGCACAGTAGGTAACCAGAGCTGTGAGCAGCTTAGCAAGTAATCTTTACCGATAAGTTAAGCAAAAATGCCGGGCAGCGACCCAATAATCGGTCGCTGCCTATTCTTGCGTTATATGATTTTATTTAGTTAGGAGTTTTTATTTTTATGGTTCACGCGTACACAAACAACGGCTACAACATAGTCCTGGACGTGAATTCAGGCTCTGTTCATGTTGTGGATGACGTTGTTTTAGACCTTGTATCCATCGTTGAGGAGAAGCTGATAAGCTACTACGGCACAGCAGCTGCACGCGAAGGTGAGGACAAGGAAGGAGATGAGGATTTCCAGAAGCTCTTTAATGAGATAATCCTCATGCCTGAGATATCCGGCAAGTATTCACCTGAGGATATCGGAGAGGCAATTTCAGAGCTCTTGGAGCTCAGGGCATCAGAAGTTCTTTATACCGATGATGTTTATGAAAATTATGTCGAGGACTTCCAGGAGAGAGATACCGTTGTTAAGGCACTGTGCCTTAATATCGCTCACGACTGTAACCTCAGATGCAAATACTGCTTTGCGGATGAGGGTGAGTACCACGGAAGACGTGCTCTTATGAGCGAGGAAGTCGGCAAGGCAGCCCTTGATTTCCTGATTAAGAATTCCGGAAACAGAAGAAATCTTGAAGTGGATTTCTTTGGCGGAGAGCCTCTCATGAACTGGGAGGTAGTCAAGAAAATAGTAGAATACGGTCGCAGCATTGAGAAGGAGCATGACAAGAACTTCAGATTTACCATTACCACCAACGGAACCCTTCTTACTGATGAGATCCTGGATTATGTAAACAAAGAGATGGGAAATATAGTTCTTTCCATCGACGGCCGCAAGGAAGTAAACGACTTCATGCGTCCCAGAAAAGGCGGACAGGGATGTTACGATGACATAGTTCCCAAGTTCAAGAAGGTTGCAGAATCCCGTCATCAGCTGCGTTACTTCGTAAGAGGTACCTTTACTCACAACAACCTCGATTTCTCAGAGGATGTTAAGCATCTGGCAGATCTTGGATTTAAGCAGATTTCTGTAGAGCCTGTTGTTGCTAAGCCTGAGGACTGGTACGCACTTAAGGACGAGGATATACCAAAGCTCTGTGAAGAGTATGATAAGCTTGCAAAGTTCTATTTAGAGAGACGTAAAGAGGGAAGAGGCTTTAACTTCTTCCACTTCAATATAGATCTTGAGGGCGGCCCTTGCGTAGCCAAGAGACTTTCAGGCTGCGGATCGGGATGCGAATATTTGGGTGTTACTCCCTGGGGAGATCTCTACCCATGCCATCAGTTTGTAGGCAATGAAGACTTCATTATGGGAAATGTCTTCGAGGGCATTAAGAGAGACGACATCCGCGAGATGTTCAAAAAGAGTAACGTATACTCAAGACCCGAGTGTGAGAAATGTTTTGCAAGATATTATTGCAGCGGCGGTTGTGCTGCCAATGCTTATAATTTCAACGGTGACATCAATACGACATATAAGCACGGATGTGAGCTTCAGAGAAAGCGCATCGAGTGTGCGATTATGATAAAAGCAGCATTAGCTGAAGAAGGTTAAATGGAGGAATAATTAGTCATGAAAAGGTTAAAGTATGTATTGGCGCTTATCCTTGCCCTGGGACTTCTTGGGGGACTCGGATACTCAGCAGTTTACGGACTTGGCGCCGACAAGTCAGGATCACTTGACAGTATTGATCTTGGACTTGATCTCGCAGGTGGTGTCAGCATCACTTACGAAGTAGTTGGTGAGGAGAATCCTTCCAAAGAGGATATGTCAGATACCATCTACAAGCTGCAGCAGCGTGTGCAGCAGTACAGCACAGAATCTCAGGTTTACCAGGAAGGCGCAAACCGTATCAACATCGAGATTCCGGGTGTATCAGATGCTAACAAGATCCTTGAGGAACTCGGACAGCCCGGTAATCTGTACTTTATAGCACAGACAGATAAGGATGGTAACGAGAACTACACATACAGCTCAGGTTTTTCATATGATGCTGACGGAAACATCGTAATGGATGAGAACCCTGTGTTTGGATATGTTCTTAACAAGACAATAGATGAGCTCAAGGCAGACGGTTCAATCGTACTTGCAGGTGAGGATGTTGCAGCTGCTCAGGCAGGATATCAGCAGGACTCATATGGCGCACAGGAGCCGGTAGTATCTCTTGAGTTTACAGAAAACGGAACAAAGGCATTTGCTGATGCAACAACCAAGGCTTTTGCAAATGGTGAGAGCATCGGTATTTACTATGACGGACAGTTCATCAGTGTTCCTAATGTTCAGGCAGCTATTACAGACGGTAAGGCTGTTATCACAGGAATGAGTTCATTTGAGGCAGCAGATAACCTTGCTTCAATGATCCGAATCGGTGGACTTAAGCTTCAGCTCAACGAACTTCGTTCAAATGTTGTAGGCGCTCAGCTCGGTAGCAACGCTATCAGAACCAGCCTTATAGCAGCAGCTGTAGGATTTGCACTTATTGCAATCTTCATGATCGTATTCTTCAGACTGCTCGGTGTATCAGCTACACTTGCACTTGCTTTCTATTCAGGACTTATGGTGTTCCTGTTATCTGCATTTGAGATGACACTTACACTTCCCGGAATCGCAGGTATCATCCTTTCAATCGGTATGGCGGTTGACGCAAACGTTCTTGTATTCTCCAGAATCAAGGAGGAGATCGCTTCCGGTAAGGCTGTTGATGAGGCGAGAAAGAACGGATATAACAAGGCTCTTTCATCAATCCTTGACGGTAACATTACAACACTTATCATTGCTGCCGTATTGTTATGGAAGGGTACAGGAAGCATCAAGGGATTTGCTGAGACACTTATTCTTGGTATCATCCTTTCAATGTTTACAGCTCTTGTAATTACAAGACTTATCACTTCAATCCTTTACGGAATCGGACTTCAGAGTCCTGTTCTTTACGGAAAGGCTAAGAAGATTAAGAAGTTTGACTTCATTGCAAAGAGAAAGATATTCTACGGAATTTCCTGCGCAATCATCGTTGCCGGAATCATCGTTATGGCAATCAACTCATCAGCAGGAAAGGGTGCATTCAACTACAGTCTTGACTTTGTAGGTGGAACATCAACAACTGTTACATTTGACAAGGAGTACACTCTTGCAGAACTTGAGTCAGGAGTTAAGGAAGACATCAAGAGTGCAGCCGGAATCAATGAAGTTCTTATCCAGACTGTAACAGGTACAAACCAGGTTATCTTTAAGACATCAACTCTTACAGTTGCTCAGAGAGAGGCTGTAGATCAGGCACTTGAGACTAATTACGGTGTATCACCTGAGAACATCGCAGCTGAGACCATCAGTGGTGTTATCAGTTCAGAGATGAGAACAGATGCTATTGTAGCTCTTGCTATCGCTTTAGTAGCAATGCTTATCTACATCTGGATCAGATTCAAGGATATCAAGTTTGGCGCAGCAGCTATCATTGCTCTTGCACATGACGCACTGATCGTAATTGTATCTTACGCATTTACAAGACTTGCTGTTGGTAACACATTCATCGCAGTAGTACTTACAATCATCGGTTACTCCATCAACGATACCATCGTTACCTTCGACCGTATTCGTGAGAACCTGCATCTTGCTACCGGCAGGAAGGAGCTTGAGGATCTGGTTAACACCAGTGTTTCCCAGACTGTTACTCGAAGCCTCTTCACATCAGCAACTACATTCTTCACAGTATTTGCTCTTTACATCTTCGGTGTAGCTGATATCAAGGCATTTGCTCTTCCTCTTATGGTTGGCGTAATCTGTGGTACATACTCATCAATCTTTGTTGCATCACCTATGTGGTATGACCTCAAGACAAGCTTTAAGAACTTTATTGGAAGCAAAAAAGCTGAATAAGGTATAAAAATAGGACACCGTTCATGTTTATAATAATATGAACGGTGTTTTTTTACCCTTTTGAGCATTTATTGCAAGGGTATAGACATCTTTTAGTATGGATTTGGGGAGTATTTATATGTCAAAATGGATGGTGAAGATGAAGAAGGCAGATTTTGATGCCATTGCCGAGAAATTCGGTATCAGCAGGATAACTGCCAGACTTCTGACCAATAGGGGACTTACTACAGACGAAGAGATAAAGAGCTACCTTTCAGGGGATGCGTCAATGCTCCATGACCCGGCAGAGCTTGCTGACATTGACAGAGGCGCTAAGGTCATGCTGGATCGTATCTCAGAGGGTGCCAGGATCAGGGTTATAGGAGACTATGATGTAGACGGAATATGCTCTTCATATATTCTGGTCAAGGGCCTTGAGCTCTTTGGGGCAGATGTGGACTATGTCCTTCCCGACAGGGTCAAGGACGGATACGGCCTTAGCATCAAGCTGGTGGATCTTGCCATTGCCGATGGCAGAGATACCATCATTACCTGTGATAACGGAATTGCAGCTTACGAACAGATAAGACATGCCAAGGACGAGGGGCTGACAGTCGTAGTAACGGACCACCATGAGGTGCCTTTTGAAGATGGCTCTGATGGGGAAAAAGAGATTCTTCCTCCTGCAGACGCAGTCATAGATCCTAAGAGAAAGGATGGCAGCTGCTCATTTAAGGAAATCTGCGGAGCTGTAGTGGCATACAAGTTTCTTCAGATGATGGCGAGAATATCAGGACAGGCAGAGGATCCGAAGGTCAAGGCTTTCTTTGACGAGATGCTCATTTTTGCCGGAATAGCCACAGTCTGTGATGTTATGGAGCTTCGTGATGAGAACAGGATCATTGTCAAGGAGTCCCTTAGGAGAATTTCGAATACAGAAAACGCAGGCCTTAAGGCGCTGATAAACGTTAATGGTCTCGATGCCAGGAATATGTCAGCATTTCATTACGGCTTTGTAATAGGACCATGTCTTAATGCTACAGGAAGGCTTGATCTTGCATCCCGTGCACTTTCTCTTTTCCTTGAAAGAGATGTCAATGAAGCTGCCAAAATGGCACAAGATCTGAAGGATATGAACGACTCCCGCAAGACTCTGACAGTTCAGGGAGTGGAAGAGGCAGTTTCAGAAATTGAGAAAGAAGCTGCAAAGGGAGAACTTCCCAAGGTTCTTGTGGTATATCTTCCTGAAGTTCAGGAATCCATTGCCGGCATCATAGCAGGAAGGATCAAGGAGAAATATTACAGGCCTACCATCATTCTCACCAATGGAGCGGAAGGCGCCAAGGGGTCGGGAAGGTCAATCGAGAGCTACGATATGTTTAAGGCTCTTTCCACCTGCAAGGAGCTTTTTACCAAGTTTGGCGGACACAAGATGGCAGCGGGACTTTCGCTTCCTGTCGAGAATATTGATGAGCTGAGGACCAGACTTAATAATGAGTGCACACTCTCTGAGGAGGACTTTGTGCCGGTGCTTAAGGTTGATATGGTTCTTCCGTTTAGATATGCAGACATGGATTTTGTAAAAGAGCTTGAGATGCTTGAACCCTTTGGCAACGGCAATGAGAAACCAATATTTGTCCAGAAGGATATAAGGCTCTTATCCGGAAGGATTTTGGGCAAGAACAAAAACTGCGGAAAATACAGGGTCTGTGATGAAACTGGTACAGCCTGTGATATGATGTATTTTGGAGATCTGGAAAACTTTAACCGGTTCCTTGAGGATGAATACGGAGCCGGAAGAGTAGAAGCTCTCTATGCCGGAGAGTCCGGACAGACCATGACCATCAAGGCGGCTTTCTATCCGAATATTAACAGCTATATGGGAAGAGAGAGCGTTCAGCTGGTCATGAGTGATTATTCAAAAAATACCCCATAAACCACAAAAACACACGCAGGGGCGTGTGTTTGCGGTTTCTTATGAGGGGGAGATGTGAGCTAGTTCACATCTATAAGAATAATATAATACACATTTGTGTCGAAAATGTGACAAAAAAATTAAATATTGGAGGTCGACAAATGAAGCTAAGTAAACTGCTGGAAGGGCTTGAATACAGGATTACTGCGGGTAACAGCGATGTGGAATTAAACGCAGAGAGTATTGAGGTCAAGAATGTAATAAATGATAACAGGAAGATAGAGGAGGGTTCTCTTTTTATCTGTATTAAGGGTGCAAACTTCGATGGACACTCCTGTGCAGCAGACGCAGCAGAGAAAAAGGCCGCTGCGATCGTGGCAGAAGCAGAGGTTGAGCTTCCTGAAGATTCCAAACTTCCTGTTATAAGAGTTGCTGATACCAGATATGCAATGGCATTTATTTCAGCAGCATATTTTGATCATCCGGCTTCCAAGCTTAAGACCATCGGTATAACCGGAACAAAGGGTAAGACCACTACCACATATCTTATCAGGAGCATGCTTGAGAATGCAGGCTACAAGGTAGGTCTTATCGGAACAATTGAAGTAATAATCGGCGATGAGCACATTCATGCTGAGAATACAACTCCCGAGTCATACACTCTTCAGGAATATATGGCTAAGATGGTAGAGGCAGGCTGTGATGCGGTAGTTATGGAGGTTTCTTCCCAGGGACTTATGCTTCACAGAAGTCAGGGATTTATCTTTGATATCGGAATCTTTACCAACATCGAGCCCGACCATATAGGACCCAATGAGCACAAGGACTTCGAGGATTACATGCACTGCAAGGGACTTCTGTTTAAACAGTGCAAGGTTGGTATCTGCAACGGAGATGATATCCATACAGATGACATCTTAAAGGGACATACCTGTGAGGTCGAGACTTACGGCTTCAACAAGGATGTTGATATTCGTGCCATCAATCTTGCATATATCAGAAAGCCCGGCAATCTCGGTGTATTCTTTGACACAGAAGGACTTATCGAAATGCATGCAGAGATAACAAATCCCGGCAAGTTCAGTGTATACAACGCACTCTGCGCAATAGCTGTTGCAAGGCACTTTGGCTGCAGCCCTGAGCAGATTGCACCTGCGCTTAAGGGTGCCAAGGTTAAGGGCAGGATCGAGATGGTGAAGGTTTCAGATGAATTCACTCTGATGATCGACTATGCACACAATGCAATGGCTCTTAAGAGTCTTTTGACAACACTCCGTGACTATCGTCCAAACAGGCTTATCTGCCTCTTTGGCTGTGGCGGTAACAGAAGTAAGCTCCGCCGCTTTGAGATGGGCGAGGTTTCAGGAAGATATGCGGACTTTACAATTATCACATCTGACAACCCACGTTTTGAGGAGCCATTGGATATCATTGCCGATATCGAGACTGGCATCAAGAAGACAGACGGCAAATATATCAAGATCACAGACCGTAAGGAAGCCATAGCCTACGCCATCGACCACGGCGAGCAGGGCGACATCATTGTCCTCGCCGGAAAGGGCCACGAAGACTATCAGGAGATCAAAGGCGTCAAATACCACATGGACGAGCGCGAACTCATCCAGGAAATCCTTGACGAGCGCAAATAAGAAGAATTTGGTTTGGCTCCGCCTGGGGGCTCCCGGCCAATATATGTGATCATTTTCTCGTTGTCCTAAGCGCTCCGATGAGCCCTGGACATCAATCTCTGCGTGCATAGGCACTTGAGATTGATAGGTCTCATCTCCACAGGACAAACTCAAAAATGCTCACATATATTGGCCGGGAGCCCCCAGGCGGAGCCTTCTTCAAATAATTTACGTTATGATGCGGGTGTCAAAGGGATTAGATTAGGGCGTGGTATAATAGTCTGAAAGGTTTTTGTAGGGGATTGAATGGAAAATACTTCAGTATTATACGCGAATATAATAATTGATATATCTCATGAGAAGGTGGATAGGCTTTTTCAGTATAGAGTTCCGGACGGCCTTAAGAGTAAGATCCAGGTCGGGGATTGTGTTGTTGTGCCCTTTGGTAAGGGAGATACGAAGCGAAAGGGTTATGTTATTGAGCTGACTGACAAGGCTAATTGGGATCCGGACAAGATCAAGGAGATACTTGGCAGATCAAGTGAAATGACTTCTGCTGATGATATTTCAATAAAGCTCGCAGCGTGGATGAAGAGAAACTACGGCGGAACCATGAATGCGGCTCTTAAGACGGTGCTTCCATCCGGTAAGAAGATGAAGAGGCAGGTGCACAGGTTCGTGTCACTTCGCACGTCTTTGGAAGATGCGAAAGAGACGTATTATGAGTGCATGAGCAAGAAGCAGAAGGCCAGAGAGAGGATTTTAAAAGAGCTTATAGAAAATGCCGGAGAGAGAATTCCTTATGAACTGATTACGGATAAGCTCGGTGTCAGCTCTCAGACTCTTAAGAGCATGAGCGAAGCCGGAATCATCAGGATTGACAGCGAGGAGTATTTCAGAAATCCAATCGCCGGCACTACCACAAGATATGAAGATAAGGTGCTTAGCCCTGAGCAGCAGAACATTGTAGATACTGTTAGCAGAGACTACGATGAGGGCAAGAGAGATACCTATCTGATCCATGGAATAACGGGCAGTGGCAAGACTGAAGTTTACATTGCTCTTATTGATAACATGATAAAGCGCGGGAAGCAGGCTATTGTTCTGATTCCTGAGATAGCTCTGACCTACCAGACACTGATGCGCTTTTACAGGCACTTCGGAGATAGAGTTTCCGTAATGAATTCATCACTTTCTCCGGGAGAGAAGTTCGACCAGATGGAGAGGGCAAGGCAGAATGATATCGATATTATCATAGGGCCGAGGTCAGCTCTTTTCACACCGTTTCCAAATACGGGGATAATCATCATAGACGAGGAGCATGAGCAGACCTACAAGAGCGACAATGCTCCCAAATATCATGCAAGGGAGACGGCAATAGAGCTTTCAAGGCTCCTTCCCGATGGGGCCTGTGTTGTGCTGGGCTCAGCTACCCCTTCCCTTGAGTCCTATTACAGGGCAACTACAGGGGAGTATCATCTCTTTGAGCTGAAGAGAAGACTTACGGGAGGAACACTTCCGGAGGTTGAGATAGCTGACCTAAGAGAGGAACTAAGAGCCGGTAACAGATCAATTTTCTCATTAAGGCTTCAGGAGCTTATGGCGGACAGACTCTCAAAGGGCGAGCAGGCGATGCTCTTTATCAACAGAAGAGGCTTGGCGGGCTTTGTTTCCTGCAGAGCCTGTGGACATGTCTTTAAGTGCCCTCACTGTGATGTGTCTTTGTCCGAACACAGAGGCGGAAGGCTTGTGTGTCACTACTGCGGACATGAGGAAGTAAGGCCAAGAATCTGTCCCAAGTGCGGCTCGAAATATGTCTCCTCCTTCAGGGCTGGAACCCAGCAGATTGAGGATGAGGTTAAGAAGTACTGGCCACAGGCCCGTGTCCTTAGAATGGATGCCGACACCACCAGAACCAAGGGAAGCTTTGACCGGATCCTTTCATCATTTGCAAATAAAGAGGCTGATGTCCTTGTCGGAACACAGATGATCGTAAAGGGACACGACTTCCCGGATGTTACGCTGGTGGGAATTTTGGCTGCGGATATGTCTCTTTATGCCAGTGACTTCAGAGCCAGCGAGAGGACCTTCCAGCTCCTTACCCAGGCGGCGGGAAGAGCCGGAAGAGGTACAAGGCCGGGGAATGTAGTTATTCAGAGCTATCAGCCTGAGCACTACAGCATTCAGACGGCATCAAGGCAGGATTATGCTTCTTTTTACGAGGAGGAGATATCCTACAGGAAGATGCTGCGCTATCCACCGGTATCGCATATGCTCTGCGTTCAGCTCTTTAGTAAGGATGAAGATGAAGGAATGCAGTTTGCCACCAGACTCCGTGCAGTCATGGAGCAGCGAAAGGTCCCGGGAGCGGTCTTTATCGGACCGGCTTTTGGCTCAATTGGCAAAGTGAATGATGTGTACAGGATAGTCATCTATGTTAAGCTCGCTGACTATGACGTTTTAGTCGGCCTCAAGGATATGCTTGAGGGCTATATAAAAGAGCTTGAGGCAATGGGCAAGTTAAAGACCATAACCGTTCAATTTGACTTTGACCCCATGCATACCGTATGATTAGGTTACGTACAATCAAATTAAAATATCAGTTTTTATATAGGAGTAGGAAATGGCTTTAAGACAAATCAGAGAATATGGAGACGACGTCCTTGCCAAGGAGTGCAGGGAGGTAAAAGAGATAACACCCAGAGTTCGAGAGCTGGTAGAGGATATGCTCGATACCATGTATGAAGCGAACGGCGTGGGACTTGCAGCACCACAGGTTGGTGTGCTTAAGAGAATAGTTGTAATTGATGTATCACCTGAAGCTGATCAGCCACTTGTAATGATCAATCCGGTTATCGTTGAGAAGGATGGAGAGCAGACAGGATACGAGGGATGTCTTTCACTTCCCGGCAAGTCAGGTATCGTAACCAGACCCAATCATGTAATAGCAAGAGCTATGGACCTTGATGGCAATGAGTATGAGATAGAGGGCGAGGAGCTCCTTGCAAGAGCCATCTGTCATGAGCTCGATCATCTCGACGGTCACATGTATGTTGAGAAGGTAGAGGGAGATCTTGTAGATAACGAGGATCTCGTGGCACAGCAGGAACAGGAATATGAGGACAATGCGGAGTAATACGTCGCAATAAAAAGAGACCAAAAGGTCTCTTTTTTTATTGCGCATTTTCTATGGAACCTGTCGATTGTCTGTAGATGACATCTGTTTCGATATAGGTCTTTTTGTAAGGCATGCTTGGATTTGCGATTCTGGCAAGTAAGAGATCGGCAGCGGTATAACCCATGGAGCTGCTGTGAATCTTAACTGTAGTAAGGTTTGGCTCAATTATGGTTGCCTCAGGTGAATTATCAAAGCCACAAACGAGAACATCTCCCGGTATGTTCTTTCCCATCTGCTTAAGAGCCTTCATGGTGGAGGTTGCAAGGAAATCATTGGCACAGAAGAAAACCTCCGGAAGAGCCTTAAAGGAGCGGATCTTTTCTGCTATGAAATCCGGATCAAAATAGGGACTTGAGTCGTCATCAAGTATGCACAGATCTGTTCTTACTGCGATACCATTGTCGGCAAGTGCCAGTACGTAAGCCTGCCATCTCTCATTAAATGACTGACAGTGGAATCTGTCTCCGACAAAAGAGATATTTCTTTTTCCTGCATGGATCAGAGAGCTTATCAGGCGGTAAACACTCGAGAGGTTTTCCATGTAGAGTGTATCAGCCATGAGAGAGCTCTTTTGCATAATAGGAGTATCAACGAACAGGATAGGAATATTCTGCGAACACAGGAATCTGCTGTATTCCATGGAAAAGAGCTCGATGCATAGAATTCCTGCGATGTTATCGAGGTTTATGTTGGACGGAAAGCACAGATTTTCTATCTCGTAGTCCTTAATTATATTTATTGAAAGCTTGTAGCCAAGAGAATCAATCTTGTTCTGAAAGGCTTCAAGGAGCTTGGTTCCGGAGTGAGATGCTCCGGGAAAGGAGTGCGTAAAGAGCGCAATCTCCATCTTGTCTTTATTTGCAAAAGAAGCGCTTCCCGTCTGGACCGGAGCGGATTCAATTGTTGTGAACTGCTTATAGCCCATGGCAGTAGCCATCTGGCATATCTTATTCCTGGTATCGGCTGATACACTTCCTGAGTTGTTCAGTGCTCTTGATACTGTGTTTCTTGACATTCCCAGGGCGTCAGCTATTTCCTGCAGTGTTACTCTGTTTCCCATAATTCCCCCAATATCTTTCTTTACTGTTTAATATGATACCTTGAATTGATGTAATGTGTCAAATGTAACATTACGCCGATTACAAGATGTGCAAAATGCACAAATTAGACCTGCATAAAAAGTGGTATTACACGAAAATGTGTGACAAATGCACTTTTTAATTGATACAAATGAAACATAATGGTATTATAATGCTGTCAAAAGATGGTGCAAAAGCACCAAAGGAGGAACAATGAGAAAGATAAAGACATTTATTATAGCGGGGATTGTTGCAACTTGCCTATTGGGATGCGGAACTGAAGAAGTAGCAAATGCAGCAGAGGAGAGTGCATCAGATGAGAGGTATCTAGGGGAGAGCATAGAAGATCATGTGCTGTTTCCTACGTCAAGCGAAGGTCTTATCGGCGATACGATGCCTTTTTATGACGACGGAAACTTTAATGTTTTCTTTCTGGCAGATCAAAGGGACGGAAAGCAGGGCTACCACCCATGGGGGCTTTTAAGGACAAAGGATTTTACCGCCTATGAAGATAAGGGAGTTGTCATAAACTACGCGGATGATGTGGAGGCTCAGGATATAGCCCTCGGAACCGGAAGTGTGATAAAGGGAAGCGACGGCAGGTATCACGCTTTCTACACAGGACATAACGATATGTTTGAACCCAAGGAAGCAGTTATGCATGCTGTCAGTACGGACCTTGAGAACTGGGAGAAGATACCAGAGGATACACTCTATGCAAACGAGAATTATTCTCAAAATGATTTCAGGGATCCTTACGTATTCTATACAGATTCCAAGAACTGTTATTCAATGCTGGTTGCTACAAGGAAAGACAACATCGGTGTAATTGCAAGATATACATCAACAGATCTAAAGAGCTGGGAAGATGCCGGAGTCTTTTTTGAAAATGATATGGGCACGGATTCAAACCTGGAGTGTCCATCGGTTCTTTTGTATAAGGGGAAATGGTATCTGTCTTTTTCAGATCAGTGGCCCAACAGGCTGGTGCATTACAGAATAGCAGATAATTTCGACGGACCTTTTAAGATTCCCGAGAGAGACATATTTGATTGCAACGGCTTTTATGCCGGAAGGATGGAGACGGATGGCGAGAAGCTCTATATAGTCGGTTGGAACGGAACCAAAAAGAGCCACACAGACTCAGAGGACTATGACTGGGGCGGTAACATGGTAACTCATCTTCTGATGCAGCACGAAGACGGAACACTTAGTCCGGTGCTTAATCCGGAGGTGGAAGCTCTTTTATCAAATGAGCTTGAGATACAGCCGGTTAAGATGGCAGAGTCGGGTGAATTTGAGGATGGATGCATCTCTTTTGCCGGAGATAAGTATGAGATGGCGGGATTTAAAGAGCTGTCGGGAAGCTATTTATTTAAGACCACGATCAGGGACTTTGATAAGGACGGAATGTTCGGATTTTGCTTTAACACCAATGAGGAGAGTGTGGGACGACTAAACATTGTCTTTGATGGAGCAAATGGCAGGATAGATTTTTACAACGGCAGCAACATCATGGAGAGAACGGCTCAGTCCTATGTGCCATACGACATCAGTGATAAGGATGAATTGGATGTTTCAATGCTGATAGCTGACGGTGTTGTGAGCATGTATGTAAATGATGAGATCGCATTTACTGCAAGAATGTATCTGTCGCAGGCTTCGGACTTTGGAGTGTTTGGGGTCGGTTCAAAGGTGCGCTTTGAGGATATAAAGATTTATAAATAAACGATCAGTCTTTTAGGGAGGTAATCATGGGGGACTTTTTTAAAAAGGTATTTGGTATGATCGCAGGTCATAAAACAATATCCGGAGTTGCTTTTGCCTGTGTGGTGGCTTTTACTGCAACTGCATGTGCGATGTTTTCAAAAGAAGAAAGCAGAGTGATCGTAAATATCGAAGATGAAATAATGGCACTTGCAAATGCATGGCCTGCCTCTTTTAATACGGATAACTATGTTGAACCGGAGTTTACGGACGATCCGGAAAGGACCAACAATGCATTCAATGTTGCAGACTTCGGGGAGCAGGGACAAAACGGGTGGTTTTACAGATACGGTTCTTCTTTGGACCCCGTTAAGTCAAAGAGAGTTGAAAACTTTGACGGCGACAGATACTTTCAGCCCGGAAAAACCGGACTTGAGATAAAATCAAACTTCATTCATACGGCAGAGGGAACTTCACCAATTCTTGAATGGAGGGCTGCTGAGAGCGGTGATATTAACATTGAACTTGCCTATGTAAAAAATGTAAACAATGACAAGAATCCAAATTACCCTGACGGAGTAACGCTTTATGTTTACAAGGGGGAAGAGGCTATTGCAAGATACTCCGTTGATGCCAGGACAGACAGGGAAGAAGTTGTGGAAGAGGCGCTAAAGGACATCCATGTTGAAGATTTAGAGAGCCTTTACTTTGTTGTTGATCCCAACATGAATAATGCCTATGACGGCGGATCTTTGTATGTGGCAATCTCAGATGTTAATGCAAAGGGCCCGGAAGCTGTAAGAGACGGAAAGAGAATTGATAACAACGCATACTTTGCAGATGACTTCGGCGTTCAGGGAAGCAACGGCTGGACTTATATGTGTGGTAAGAGCGTTACTGATGCAAAGCTTGTATCTACTGAGAAAAACGGTGAATACATGAACTGCACTTCGCCAAATCTTACCATCAGTCAGTTCTTTATTCATCCGGCCATAAATGATGCAGCGATGCTTTGCTGGCAGCCATACTCAGACGGAGCTGTTGAAATCAGGGGAACTTACACCAAGTTTGAGCAAAATGATGGAAACCCAGACTGGCCTGATGGCGTTGTGGTTTCAGTATATAAGAACACTCAAAAGCTCTTTTCCAGGAAAGTTGCAGCTCCTGCCAAGGGAACAAATGAGATTTCCTTCAGAGAAAAGAATGTTTCTCTAAGCACAAAGGACAGGCTGTACTTCGTGGTGGAAGCCGGAGGTAATGCTTCTTACGACGGCGGAAGTTTTGATATTTCCATTTTTGACAGGTCGAATGTTAAGACTGAAAACGATGTGATCATCGAGGGAAATGATACAAGAGAAAACTACGCAGATGTAAAGTATGACTTTGGAAAGCAGGGTGAGAACGGCTGGTTTTATCAGGAGGGATTTGAGGACGAACCGGTTGGCGCCATTAACATGGCCAGGTTCGAGGAAGCGGATTACAGATATTTTGACAGCACTTATCTGGAGATCAAAAACGACTTTGTCAATCCCGGAAGAGGCAAGTCTGCGGTTATCAAGTGGAAGGTTGCCAGGGACGGAAACATTAAGATCGATGCTTCCTACACCAAGTTTAAAAATGAGGACAAGAATCCGGGCTACCCCGATGGAACAAGGGTTACGCTCTATCATAACGATACCGTTCTGGTGCGCGAGGAGTTTGCTGCCGACAGAAAGCAGGAAGTGACAAAGCGCCTTGATGTGGCTGCACTTCCTGTCAAAAAAGATGACTGCATAACAATGGTGATCAACGGAAAGACCAATAATGCCTATGATGCCGGAAACTATGAGTTCTCGATTTTTGACCTTTCAGGGGCTGTCACAGAGGAGGACGTGGAGATCGATGAGAGCGAGACCAGGCAGAACTTTGCTGATGTGAAGTTTGACTTTGGGCAGCAGGGTGATAACGGATGGTTCTATCAGGAGTCTAAGGGCGATGCACCGTTTGTTGCCTACAATATGAGAGGTTATGACCCGGGAGAGGAGCGCTACAAGGATAAAAGAGATCTCGAGATCAAAAGAGATTTCGTAAACCCCGGAAAGGGCAAGTCCGCCGTTATCAAGTGGAAGGTAGCCCAGGACGGAACCATTAAGATAGATGCTTCTTACACCAAGTTTAAGAACGAAGACAAGAATCCCGGCTGGCCAGATGGAACAAGGGTTACTCTATACCACAACGAGGAAGTGCTGCGTCAGGAGGAGTTTTTAGCTGATACTGAAAAAGAGGTAACGAAGAGGCTGGATGTGCCGGCCATTGATGTGTCAAAGGATGACTACATCACCATGGTTGTCAACGGCAAAGAAAACAATGCCTACGATGCCGGTAAATTTGAGTTTTCGATAAAAGGTCTTTCACCTCTTACGGGACAGACTGAAAGCAATGTAATAGACTGGGGCAGAGTGCGCACCAACAATGCTTCTGCAGTAGATGACTTTGGCTCTCAGGGAAATAACGGCTGGTGCTTCCAGTCGGGATACTATCTGGATCCTGACTTTGCAGTTAATGTGGAGAGGTTTGTGGATGGCGATAAGTACACCACAAAGGACGGAATAGAGATAAAGCGTGACTACATCATGCCTGCCAATAAGGGAAGATCAGCCAACGTGAAATGGGTTGCAGCTCAGGATGGAAAAATCGATATTATGGCATCATATACCAAGCTCAAGAATGAAGATGCAAATCCCGACTGGCCTGACGGCGTTACGGTATATCTTTACAAAAACGGCGATGTCCTAAAGCGCGAGGATTTTGATCCTCTTACGGACAGAACTGTTACAAAGGATTTTAATGTAGAGGGGCTTGATGTACGAAAAGGAGATAAGATCACTCTTTTAGTGGATGGAAGATCCAATACTGCTTACGACGGAGGCAATTACACCTTTGTGATCGAGGACGCTGAACTAAAGACCATGAAGATGGTCAATGAGAGCGGTGAAAACCGTGCAAACCTGGCCTTTGACTTTGGCGAGCAGGGAAGCAACGGCTGGTATTACCTTGAGGGACGAAGCATAGATCGCGCTGAGGTCCTCTCAGTTAAGACCACTGATAACTCCGGTTTCGTGTCAAGAAAACAAAAGGGACTTGAGGTTAAAAAAGACTTTGTTCAGCCAAGGTTAAATGCCGATGCAATGTACAAATGGGTAGTAGCTGCTGACGGAAATATCGATGTGACTGGGCAGTATGTAAAGTTTGGACATAATGATCCAAACGCCTCATGGCCTGATGGTGTAACTGTTAATATCTACAAGAATAAAACTAATATCTATAATGCAGTTGCCGGCTGCTACAAGGGCGAAGGTAACGACAATGTTAAAACCATAGATATTAAAAATCTCCAGGTGAAGAAAGGAGACATCTTAACCTTTGATGTAGGATGCAACAGGAACAACGCCTGGGACGGCGGAAGGCTGGAAATCGACATCGCCGATTGCGAGGCTAAAAAGGTTGTGGTTGGTGATGAAGTAAGGTCAAACAGGACTGTTCTCGGAAAGCTTGAGAACTTCGAGCAGGGGGCAGACGGCTGGTGGTTCCTGGAGGGAACAGATTTAAGGAATGCAAGAGTTCTTTCATACATGAACGAAGACAAGACTGCATTTGTATCTCCGACAAATAACGGCCTTGAGATGAAAAAAGACTTTGTTCATCCCGGTGAAAAGAAAGCGGCCATTTACCAGTGGGTTGTATATGAGGACGGACAGATCGATGTGCTGGGGGATTACACCAAGTTCGGACATAATGATGAGAATCCGGATTATCCTGATGGAGTAAAGTTTAGTATTTTCCTGGGTGACGAGGAACTTAAGGCTGTAGACGTCAAGGCATTTGCGGGTGATGGCAATGACAACAAGGTAAGCTTCATGATGGACAAGCTTGATGTTAAAAGAGGAGATAAGCTCTCGTTCGTTATCGATGCGGGAAGCAATATTTCTTTTGACGCAGGAGGACTCTCAGTCAGCATTTATGAAGCAAAGCAGAAGCCGGAGGGAGAAGAGGCAAGGACCAACTACACTAATCTGTATGATGCCTTCGGTGAGCAGGGGTCAGACGGCTGGTACTACGGAATGTGTGACTGGAACGGTGCAAATTTCGAAGAGCTTGAATACGACAGTGAAGCAGGCAGGTACTACAATGACGGAAAGCCTGAGCTCAAGGCTGATTTTGTAGAACCCGGAAACGGCAGGAATGCAGCTTATCAGTGGGTAGTTGCACAGACCGGCACTATCAGGGTTAAGGGTGAGTATACCAAGTTTGCCAACGATGAGGATCCTGAAGCTAACGGCGTCTGCATGAGGATATTCATTAACGGCGAAGAGAAGAAGTGGCTCGGCGGCGAAATTCAGGGGAACTTCAGTGGCGTAGCTGTTAAGGGCTTTGATGAGCAGTATACGGTTCATGAGGGAGATATTCTTATGTTTGCGATCGATCCGGACGGGAATGATTCCTACGATGGCGGAAAGCTATCTGTCACCATTGAAGACGCTGATGGAATCGCAGGAGATGATCCTGAAAAAGATCCTGATGAAGAGCCTGATGATTCGGAAGATGATGGCAGGACCAATAACACAAATCTCCGGGATGCTTTTGGCGAGCAGGGGTCAGATGGCTGGTACTACGGAATGTGTGACTGGAACGGAAGCGGATTTGAGGAGCTTAACTTTGACAGCGAAGCCGGAAGATATGCAGGTGACGGAAAGCCTGAACTTAAGGCTGATTTTGTAGAACCCGGCAATGGCAGGAACGCAGCTTACAGATGGGTTGCAGCAAGGAACGGAGCTGTTAAGGTTTATGGAAGCTACACCAAGTACGCCAACAGTGATGATGCTGACGCCAACGGAGTTTGCATGCGAATATTCTTAAACGGCGAAGAGAAGAGATGGATTGGCGGTGATATTCAGGGCAACTTTGATCATGAGGTGGTAAAAGAATTCTATGAAGAATTCACAGTATCAAAGGGCGATGTTATCATGTTCGCCATAGATCCAGACGGAAATGATGCCTATGATGGCGGAACATTATCTGTGACAATTGAAGCGGTTCAATAATAAGGAGTCTTGGTCTCATTTCAGAAATGGGACTAAGGCTTTCTTTTTGTGATATAATTGAGTCCGACGTAAAGGAGAATTTTGCATATGAAAATTGTATTTATGGGAACACCTGATTTTGCCAGGTCAGCCCTTGAAAAAATAATTGAAGCAGGACATGAGGTGGTTTTGGTTGTGACACAACCCGATAAGCCAAAGGGCAGAAGCGGAGAGCTGCAGCCCTGCGATGTTAAGGTATGTGCCCTTGAGCACAACATTCCGGTTTATCAGCCGGTGAAGATCAAACAGCCGGAACACGTAGAGTATCTTAAGACAATTGATGCGGATATATTTGTAGTCGCTGCCTTTGGCCAGATCCTCTCACAGGAGATCCTTGATATTCCAAGGTTTGGCTGCGTCAACATTCATGCATCCATTCTTCCTGAGTACAGAGGCGCAGCGCCTATCCAGCAGGCAATCATTGATGGTAAGAAGACCACCGGAGTTACCATCATGCAGATGGCAGCCGGAATGGATACAGGGGACATCCTTCTTCAGAGAACAATCAAGATTGATGAAGAGGAGACGGGAGGAAGTCTTTTTGACAAGTTATCAAAGCTTGGCGGAGAGCTTATTGTAGAGGCACTTCCCAAGATTGAAAAGGGTGAGATAACTCCCATTCCGCAGGATGAAGCTCTTGCAACCAAGTGTGGCAAGCTTTCCAAGGATATGGGAAGGATCGATTTCTCAGAGGATGCAGAGAGTATCAGAAATCTTATACGCGGCCTTAATCCATGGCCCTCAGCTTTTACATATCTGGGAGGCAAGATGCTCAAGATCTGGCATGCGAAGGCTCTTTCTCCTGTTGATTTCGGAGCACTTTGCAATAGCCTGAGTCCCGAGGCTGGAGCCAGGGCAAAAGAGATTGCAAGTACAAAAGCGTATGGCAGCATCATTGCAGTTTTAAAAGATTCGTTTGTTGTCCTTACAGGTGATGGATATCTTCAGATTACAGAAGTTCAGCTTGAAGGCAAAAAGAGAATGGATGTTAAGGCGTTCCTGTTGGGAAATAAGCTTGAGATCGGAACTGTTCTCAAGTAATGAATTATTGAATTGAAAAGAGGTGATTTATCACTATGTATTACGGAATGGGAAGAATGGGATATGGACTTGGCATAGATCCAATGTATATCCTGACAATAATAATGGCTATCGTATGTATGATAGCCAGTGCAAGGGTTTCATCAGTTTATAAAAAATATAACAGAATACGCAGTATGAGTGGAATGACCGGAGCTATGGCAGCCATGGAGATCCTCAGGAGAAACGGGATTACAGATGTTGCAGTACAGCATGTTCCGGGAAATTTAACAGACCACTATGACCCAAGAACCAAAACGGTGAATCTCTCCGATGCTACCTATGGTTCAAATTCAGTTGCTGCAGTTGGTGTTGCTGCTCATGAATGCGGCCATGTACTTCAGCATCACACGGGATATGTTCCGTTGCAGATAAGGTCGACCATATTACCTGCGGCGAACATTGGCTCTAAGGCCGGAATACCGATCATAATCCTTGGATTGTTCCTGAGCTTTTCGCCTCT
This sequence comes from Butyrivibrio sp. NC2007, assembly GCF_000421405.1. Classification (GTDB taxonomy): domain Bacteria; phylum Bacillota; class Clostridia; order Lachnospirales; family Lachnospiraceae; genus Butyrivibrio. The sequence goes on along the minus strand of NZ_ATWY01000008.1, from coordinate 2,478 downwards.
TATCACCATCGGAATCTGGGTGTTCTCACTGGCAGTTCTGTTCCAGGTTGTAACGCTTCCCGTGGAGTTTAATGCTTCCCACAGAGCGTTGGTGATGCTTGAAGATTACGGAATACTCGGACCTGAAGAAGTGGATTCTTCAAGGAAGGTCTTAAGCGCAGCAGCCATGACTTATGTGGCAAGTGCTGCATCTGCAGTGGTACAGCTCTTAAGGCTCGTGCTCCTTAACAACAGAAGAAGATGAACAATTTGTGAAGCCTGCGGAATAACCGCCGCGGGCTTCTTTTTTTATGCTAGTATAAATTGAGTGTAAAATCCGCTCAAATCAGTGTATGGGGACACAATTTAAGGTTTGAGTGGTAAATTGTATATTCAAGGAGGAATAAAAAGATGAGTGTTAATGAAAGAAAAAAGTTGTATGTCTTTTTGGCTGTAGCCTTTGGTATGACAGCGCTGATGAGCATATTTATGTTCCTGGGACTTAAGGGGGACAAAGACCTGACGGCCTTTGTCAATGCGATGATGACTTACCCGGCTTGCGGAGTAATAATCGGTATGCTGTTATTTGACAGGAAAGAAAAGAAACTTCCGATGGTTGGATTTATCGCGTTTCTTGTTACATCAGCGATCATGGTTATAATGGCAGTAATATCTGCTTTTGCACCACAGCAGATGATTGACAGTGGCGCCGGAATGGTCTCTAACTGGAATCTGTACAGTCAGTACATTCTTTTGATTGGAAGTGTTGTTGCTTATATAGCATTCTGGGCTTGTGGAAGAGAAAAGAGGGAGAATACGGGACTTTGCAGAAAGAATGTTTTGCTTAGTATAGTGATGATCCTTGTGTTTGTTGTACTTTTCTTTTGCAGATTCTATATTGCACAGCTTTCGGCCAACATAGCAGCAGGAGAGGGAATCGGTGATTTTTCTGAATTAAATGCAATGACCTTCAATCCCATGAACTGGTTTAGTGCAGTAATGATCATGCTGAATTTCCCAATAACCATGATTGCTTTTCTTGGTGAAGAGTACGGCTGGCGCTATTACCTGCAGCCAATCATGCAAAAGAAGTTTGGCCTTAGACTTGGTGTTATTCTCGTGGGTGTTGTATGGGGAATCTGGCATACAGCTGCTGATTTCATGTTCTATTCAACTACTTCAGGTCCGCAGCTTCTTGTCACACAGATTATAACCTGTGTAACAATGGGAATTTTCTTTGGCTATGCATATATGAAGACTCAGAATATCTGGGCTATAGCAATAATGCATTTTATCAATAATAATTACGTTGTTATATTCACAGGCGGAGATGTTAACGTGCTTCAGAACCAGAGCCTGACCTGGTCTCAGATTCCGATAATGCTGATCAGAAGTCTGATCTTTACTCTGTTCATCTTCGCACCTATCTTCAATAAGAAAAAGGTGGCTGAGGAAATCAACACTTTAGACACAGCAGTTTGAGTCACCGGGGACGTTTCAGATTGACTCAAAATGAGACACTGGAGACGTTTCACTTTGACTCATTTTGAGACACTGGGGACGTTTCAAATTGACTCAAAAACTGACAATTTTGCGGGGGTTAGCTTATTGGCCCGCCGCCAATAGATAGTTGCTCATAAAGATACCGGAGCCAAGGGCTGCCCGGGCGCCAAAGAGCGGCGCCCAGCGTACTGTCCCTTGACTCCGGTATTTTTATGAGCGCTCAGTCACTAAGGCGGGCAGGATAAGGAGATGCTGATAACTACATAATTACAATTAGTTTATCCGGGGGAGATTTCGCTGTTACAGTGCATCACAACAGGCTGATAATTTAACCATGGTTGGAAACGTAATTTCGACCACCCCACAATTTTCTCCTATACGAAAAATAGTTGGAAAGTTCAAAAAAGATTTTTGGGCTTCCATAAACAATTACATCACATGGCATCCGTAGGCCAAGTGTTGTGATGTAGGATGAGCGTTAGGAATCAAATTATTTTGATCTGTGGCTTGGAAAAGAGCTTGTAATTTCCAACTATTTTTTTATATAGCTATTTTTGTGATGCATTTCAAAAACAAGCTCCAACCAACATAACTTTATAGAAGGTTTTGTGATGCACTTTCCGTCCCATAATTCCCCGCACATAAAAATAAGTCAAAAGAACCGTCCTCCTGACTTAAAAAGGAGTCAAAGAGAACCGTCCCCATTGACTCAAAATGAGACAAAGTGAACCGTCCCCATTGACTCAAAATGAGACAAAGTGAAACGTCCCCATTGACTCAAAATGAGTCAAAGTGAACCGTCCCCATTGACTCAAAATGAGTCAAAGTGAAACGTCCCCGGTGACTCATGTTTGACAAAATTCCATAATACATCAGATAATTGAATATATATAAGTACTTGGAGAAAAACATGGCAAATATCAGAGAAATAGTTCTGGGTATCCTTATTGAATACGACAGGGATGGCGTTAGAAAGCCATCCCTTTTAAAGGACTG
>NZ_ATWY01000007.1 GCF_000421405.1 Butyrivibrio sp. NC2007 | reverse complement strand
GGTCAAATGAAAAACTGAATTCCGGTTTATAGTTGCAAAAAATGCATGTGAGGCTTTTTTAGGAGTTTTTTTATAAAAATGGTACTTTGACATGCCCCAAAAACATGCTAAAATCGGTTTACCAATTCTGTTTGTTTGCATAGCAAACAGATGGCTGGAGCAGATTGAGAAAAATTAAATTCCACCCATCAAAAGAGATTTTATGATCTTCGGGTGGTTATCTGTCTGCTGATTTATTAGTCTACGTGATTATTTATCACGGTATTCAATGAGTGCCGGTTTTAGCAGGACTTCGTCTGGGGAGACTTTTTTCAGTCCTGTTAAAGTCGGTATCTTTTTATCTAAAAGGAGCTCCGCTAGGTCAAAAGGTGTAGCCCCATTGAGACTGTCACGCCCTACAGAGTTTATGTGGCTTGCAAGAAGATTGATGTCATCCTGCGTATACTTGGACATGCTTCTTCCCTTAGGTATCACATAACGTATGTACTCATGATTCTTTTCTATGCGCGCTTTCTGATTTGAAACGTATGGATCGCAATAAAATACTTTTGTCCGTGGAGTTCCGGTTTGCGTATTTTCTATGTCCCAGGGATTCTTAAACTCTGAGCCATTGTCAGTAAGAATTATGGGAAAGTACTTTTTAAAAGTGTGTAATCCGATGGCGTCGCAAAGGCTGTTTATGGCAGCTACAACACTCTTCTGGGTACAATTCGGAAGTAGGATTATGATCATGAAACTGCAGCTTCTGAACAGAAGAGTTAACAGGCATTTTCCTGCTTTATTGGTACCCTTTACTGTGTCCATTTCAACGACATCAAGCTCCGGAAATGCCTTTGTATATTTTTCAAAATCAACATAAGTACGCTTTGAACGGTATGCTTGCTTGACATTTTTTATACGTGGTTCAGAACGCCTTTTTCTCTTTTTGTAGCGAACTCTTCTTGGTAGATCAATGTTCCTTGCCGTAAAGACTCGTTGATCAAAGTAGTTATATAAAGTCCTGCGAGAGACGGGAATCTCATCACCATGAACTGCAAATATATGGCTTAATGGTTGCCCTTTAAGGGCCAGAGGAGAAATGAGTTCATTAAGTTCATCCAGTTCTTCAGGAGTCATGTTGATGCCCTTTCTAGAATCGGAAAGCTTTTGTTCATACATTTTTTGAGCCTTTTTTGCATCGTAAATCCTTTGCTCAAGAGTGCATAAATTTGTATGCTCACAGCCATTGCATACGTATGGAGGTTTATCTCTTTTGTTGCAGTAACGATCAAAAGGAAGATAACTAATACAGTGATCAGTAGGGTGCCCCCAAACACATAACCTACATACAGATTTACACTTAAGATCACCACATACATTTCTCCTGCGGCATTCAATATAGTGCAGACAACCTCGACACTTTCTAAAGTGCTGTAAAGGAGGTTTTGACATGGTATGATTCCGTATTTCTTTAGATATAGTAGTAGGATCTTTGTTGAGCATTTCTCCAATATATTTAAAAGAAGAATGTTGTAATAGCTCCTGCTCAATAAAACTTCTGTCAGACAATGAGAGATGTCTTTGGTTATGAAAGCTGTTTTTCTTATCCATGGTAATCCTTTCTGACAGATAACCTTGGATATAGTAACAAAAAATATGTGCAGGAGTAAATTCCAGATTAATGCATCTGAACAGGAATTTAGTTTTTCATATTACGTATCTCAATATCTATAATATCAAGCTAAACATGTCATCAGTATGTCATGTTTATTATAACAAAAAACCGGCAAAGATTCTCACCTCTGCCGGCCGTTTTCACCGCAATCTCAAACTATTTCTTTTTCACCTGAAGTTCAGCAAAAGACACATAGTGCTTAACCACAAATTCTTCCCCCGCATTTTCTTCAAGCATCTTCATATGCTCTTTATCCCAGGCCTTTAGCTGCTGTTCATTCATTGCAGCTCCAACTCCTCTGCACGCGCGCATTCTGCCATGCCACCCTTCTCTGGTAAAAGACACATCGACTCTGAACTCATCTCTTTTCACTATGTCAAAAGGTGACAAAAGCGCATCCGGAACGTAAACCGGATGAACCGTATCTCCGTAAGAAGACCAGTTCGGATTGTGCTTCAGGATGATTTCCTCACTCTTTCCGGCAATCGGATCTTCGTATGGAAGCCATCCCATATACAGGATAAGAAGCTTTCCTCCGGGTTTAAGCATTCCGGCAAATCTACCTGCTATAACCTCAGCATTCAGATACCATATGCACTGGCACACGGTGATGACATCAAATGTATTGTCCGGATAGCTAACCTCTTCTGCAGGACACGTGTAAAACTCAATGTCCATCCCCTGCTGATCCGCAAGCTCTTTTGCCTGAGCTATCTGGTTTTCCGAGATATCGGTCCCAATCCACTTAGCGCCGTACTTGTACATATTGCGCGGAAGGACTCCAGTTCCTGTCCCGATATCAAGCACTTTCTGCCCATCTTTGCACAGCCCCATATCCAGAATGCACTGATAGAACTGCTCAGGGTAAATATCACGGTATTTAGCATAGTCTTTCGATGTATTCCCCCAGTCAAAGGCTTTTCCATTATCGATATCTGAAATCTGCATGCCTGATTCTCCCTTCAAGTCTATACCTATATACATTCTATACTATTTTGAGCCCTGGGGACGGAGTCATGGGTTCATTTTCAGAATTTTCTGAAAATGAACCCATGACTCCGTCCCCAGGGCTCAAAAATGAACCACTGACTCCGTCCCTAGGGCTCATATCTGCCGGCCATACATAAGCTTTCTATGTTCGATTGCCTTATCTGTTAGTTCTTTATTGAGTTCCTTGCGTTTCTGGCATTCCTCGATCTGCTTCTTTTGCCTTGCTGCTCTCTGTGCTCTGCGCCTTGCGTTATCATTATTACTATTCCGCCTTCTCGAAGATCGCTCGCTTCGCATTTTCTCAAGCAATTCATCAAGCTTCTCAGCTGCGCTCATTAGCTCGGATTCCCTGCCCTTTATGGCAAGGTCAACGTGCTGTATAGTTCCTGCTCCGCCGTCTTCTTTCAGATAAAATCCGGTCTTTCTTACCTTTCCATCCAGAACACCATCCGTTCCGTCTATTGTAAATTCAGTATCCTCAGCTCCAAGAAAAATCGCACCAACTCCCGATTCCTTAAGGCTCTTTAATTCCTCTTTTCCTTCATCTGTCTTACTCCAAACCTGAAGCTTTTCAAAGACCTCATCACTCTCATCAATCCAGCCATTGCCATCGCTGTCATACTCAGCAAGATCCTTAAAACCATCACCACTCTTAACACCAAACAGCTCCGTTCCATCATTTATCTTGCCATCACCATTTTTATCAAGAGCAAGAAATCCGCTTCCTGCCTTTGTCATGGAAATCTCATCCTGCTTTCCATCAGCATCCAGGTCGAACTTAAATTTCTTATCACTAAGTGAAGCCACCTGCTGCCCGGTATTTATTATCAGTGGGTCAAAGAGGCTATCCATTGGTGATGACATTGCAATAAAGGTATCGCGCTCTTTCTTCCGCGCCATCGTAACATCTACATCCACCTTGATTTCCCTGCCATCCTCTGTTGTAATCCTGCCCGTTGCCTGATAATCCGCCTTCTCCTTCTCTACATGCTTTTCTACTATTCCTGCAAAAAATCCGCTTGTCCCTGCGCCGCTACTTTTCAATTCCTTTTGATAGCTGTAATTTGCCTTGGAATAAACATCACTACTCGCTATCTTCATATTCTGTTTACCTCACAATTCCAGCGCTTTACTGTTACATTACAGGTATCGACTATGAAGATATCCGGATAAATAGCTATTGCATCAACGGACATTTTTATGTAATGAATAGTCATCTTCCATGCTTTGGAGCATAACTCTAACCATGAATACCTTATTCTCTGAACTGATATCCATTGTCCCAAGATATTTATCCGCAATGCTCATCACACTCTTTAGCCCAATTCCATGAAGTTCTTCATCGGTTTGCTGTCTCTTCCTGCTCACTATATTGCCATCCAAGTCTCTTTTCAGCACTCCGTCAAAAGAGTTCTCGGCTTTTATCAGGAAAAAGTTCTCCCTAAACTCTCCCGTAAGTTTTATGTACCTTTCGTTTTCCGGGATTGCTGCCACAGCTTCCAGTGCATTGTCCAGCAGGTTATTCAATATGATTCCCACGTCTGTAGCGCCAATACCGCTTTCTTTGGGAAAAGAGAAGTCTGCCCGAAATTCACATTTTAGATTGTCCGCTTGGCCTGCTGCCTCGTTTATCACTATATCGGTGACTGGGTTTCCTGTAGAAATCCGCATGCTATTCATGCTTAGTTCTATGTTCATTTCACCAAGAAACTTCGAAGCATCTTCATATCTTTCATTTTCCAAAAAGCTCTTTAGTATCATTAGTTTTCCGGCCATATCGTGCCTGAGCGTCCTGATGCGGTCATGATATTTTTCTGTGTACTCTATCTTCTTCCTGATAAATTCCTGCTGCTTAAGTTCCTCCTGAAGTCGCAGTTCCTCTTCCTTGAGCCGTCTGTACCTCTGCCAGGTAGCAATGGCAGATATCTCGCCTATGAATAGCAGCAGTGCAAGCAGAGGAAGTGTAAATACCATTCCTCTCTTTTCGTCCAATAAAAAGAATACCTCTTTTTCCAAAGGAACCACCATGACATCGGCAATCATGTAACAGATAATGTACGAGACCGCCGAATAAGCTGACAGATAAAGAGCTTCCGTCCAGGACATGTCATATTTCTTTTGACAGAGTTTTCTTACTACCAGGTATTCGCCAAAAAGCGTAAGTGCCATAAAGACAATCTGCGCCACTATAAATGCAAACATCCAAAGCCACAAACGCTCTATGGCACCTTCCTTTGAATAATCAATTGCTCCTGTGACCTTATCTGTAATTTCATTGAAGATTGCGAAGTTTGCAAGATACCATACGTAAAAGACATTGTTCCACAAAAAGAAAACAAATATCGAGTGAGGCAGCACTTTGGGATTGATCAGCCAAAAGACTATGGCTATGACGATAAGTCCGATGAGGCTGTACAGTCCTCTTGTTGAGAAAGGTATGGCAAAGAGAATTAGCCCGATGATAGTCATGACTGCTGATATCATAATTATCTTTGCTCTGTTCAATATCTCTTTTTCCAGAAAAAGATCCAAAAACAATCCCAAAAACGCTCCCCTGATAAGAATCATTATTATTCCGTATAACTGCTGAGCTATCCTGATCTGTTCTTCGGTCATAACCCCTCCGCTTTTTAGGATATGTAATCCATATATGCTTTTACAAATTCCTGGTATTTATATTTGGACATTATAAGAAGATCTCCGTTATCTATCTGAACCTCAGACCTCGAGTACCCTTTAATATGCTTCATATTAACCAGATATCCCCTGTGGATTCTGAAAAATTCTTTTCCCAGTTCCTCTTCAAGTCCGGCCATCTGTCTGTAGATTTCATAGCGTTTATCCTTCATATGCACTACTGCTTTTCTTCCGGAGCTTTCAACATAGAGAATGTCTTTTACCCTCAAAGTCACAGACTCTTTTCCAATCTGCACTGTAATGAAATCCTCTTTGCTGTGATATGAAGTTTCGCATATGAGCTGTGCATCAAGTCGTTTTAGCTCCTCAATTGCCCGGTGCAGATCACTCTCAAATATATCTTTTGAAACCGGCTTTATCAGATAATCAAAAGCCTTTACCTCAAACGCATCTCCCATTCTGTCAGGGATTCCGGTAACAAAAATGATAAGAGGCCTTGAAGCGCGCATACTCTTTCCGGTTGACTCTATTTTCTTTTCCAGCTCTTTTGCTGTCTCAAAGCCATCACTCTCCTCCAGGGCAATATCAAGGAACAACACATCAAGCCTAAGACCTTCATCGATATCCTTTAGCAGCTCTTTGCCACCTGAGTATTCCTTAACCTCTGCACCCGGCGTACTTGTCCTTGTCCATTCGCGTAAAAGACATCTCACCGGCTCTTCATCATCACAAATCGCTATACAGTACTTATTCATATTTCATCCTCTTGTCTGTTTATGCATAAATCATAGCATCAGAACATTTGCGTAGGCTTTATCCATGTCATGAATAGCCATTTTTATGTTACGAATGGACAATTAAAAAGCGCATCATTCCAATGTTTTCATTCCATTGAAATAATGCGCATCCTTGATTCTGAGCCCTAGGGACGGAGTCAGTGGTTCATTTTCAGAATTTTCTGAAAATGGTCCCCTGACTCCGTCCCCGGGGTTCATATCTGATTATCTATTGCGCTTCCCTTTACATCATTCGAAAGAAGACTCAGCTTATTTAGAATATTAGTAATCTCGGAATTAACCGCATTCTGTGTATCCTCCATGGAAGCGCCCTCAGAAATAATGGTCTTCTGTGTGCCTTCGGCATCCATCCGCTCTGCCTCGGCTCGCTCACGCCTTGCGACAGCTCTTTTTGCATCGGCGCCGCTCCTCTGGCTCTCTGCAGCATGTTCCTTGATGTTCTCGATCATTTCCTGCTGCATGGCTTCTTTTTCAAGCTTCTTCGCCTCTTCCTTCTTCTCTTCTTTCTTCTTTTCCGCAGCCTCTTTTGCCTCTTCTTCGCGCTCCTTCTGCTCTTCATCCACATGCTCGATCATTTCCTGAGTCAAAAGAGCTACCGTCTCATCATTCGAAGCTTCCATGATCTCCTCAGCTGCATCCTGTGCCTTGAGCATGTCCTGGGATTTTGCACGCTCTCTTTTCATATCTGCATATCCCTGGACATTTCCGGCCTGCTGAGCCTTGGCCTGGTCGATATCAAGCGCATTCTGCTGATTCTTTGCCACATAGTAAAGAGCCTGTTGCTGATACTCGGATAGCTTGCCCTTCTCCTCATCGGATAGTCCGTCTTTGGAGTGATTCATTTTAAAGGCAAGCTGCTCCAGGTTCTTGTTCTCTTCGCTGTCCGGATCTATCCCATATTGTTCCTGAAGTTCTTTTAATCTGGCATCATTGTCCCTGGTATCAGTGCGCTTCTCATTTATCACATCCTGCAGGCGCTTGATCTCATCCTTGATCCCCTGCATCTGCGCATCAAGCTTCTTCTCGCCTCCAAAAGCATCGGAGACAACCTTAAGAGCCTGCTTTCTTGCAAGCCCCTGACGCTGAGCTATAAGGCTCTCACCCTTAAGGTTTGCGCCGGAAATCGAATTCATGTTGCCATTCTTGTTCTGTGCATTTGCAGCGCCTGAAATCATCTGTGTATTGTCATTTCCCTGAAAGGGGTTCTGTTGTATCCTCATAATTTGTTACCTCCGAAATGAACCCATGACTCCGTCCCCATGGCTCATTTTTGATCCCTAGGGACGGAGTCATGGGCTCATTTTTTATGAGCAAATCTCATATCACTTCTCTACATCTATAAGTGCCATAAGCTCTTTTACGTCTTTATCCAAAGCGTCATTTATATCAGATTCCCTCTGGAATGGGTACTGCGCAGCATATGCGGGCTTCATAATATCATGATAAAGAGCTTTAAGCTCAGATGCAGCGTCTTTGCCGGCAATATCAACTGCCCCTATACTGTCGCGTAGCGTTTTTATCAGCTCCCTGTCCGTAGCAATGTCCGTGCTGGCATATCTTGGTATTCCTGATTCTGTAACGCTTCCGGGCACCAGAACCTCGACTCCAAAGTATCTTCCTGACTCAGGATCATTGTTCACACGTGTAGTTCTGCCCGAAAGCATTTCATTCTGCCGCTCTACCAGGCTGCTGTTGTAGTCCTTCATAGCCCGGCTGATTACCTTGGCCTGTTCTGCGCTAAATCCCGCAGCAGCGCTGTTTTCCACAACCTTCTGCGCGACTTCCATCTTGGCATAATCCCTGTAGCTCAGGTATCCGGTTTTGAGCTGACTGCTTGTATCCGTCACAAGCTCTCTGGCTGCAGTAAACTCTTCTTCGGTAAAAGAAACTCCGCCTATCTTGTACGCACCTTCGGCATTCTTGTTGATTGGAATCTCTGTTCTGTACAGTGAACTTACCGTATGGTTATTCCAGGAATTTCTGACTTTCTCCAGCTCTTCTGCTCCAAGCGCAGAGATAGAAAGCGTAGCTGCCGTGTCACCAAAAGCTACGTTTGATCTATCACTGAGTTTTTCATGGATGGCTTTCTGCAAACCACCATCTTTATTTTCAGGCGAAGACTTAGCCAGCTTCTCATCTCGCTGCTGTTTCGCAGCGTAAATTTCCTGACCAATGTCTTTTACCTGCCTATCCAGCGAAGTAATATTGATTCCGGTCATAATCATCTACCTCCGTGTACATGAACGACACAACTCCTTTTCTGTTATATCGGCATATAACCTTTAGCAGCTTATAGAAATGTCACCAATGGATTCATTTATGTCACAAATCTTCATACTTCTGTTCCTTTCTCTTTTGAACTGTAGTAATCCTCAAACAGCTTGTTCGCCGCATTCATTGTTTCCTTGCAGATTGAAGGAAGCTCTCTTCCCCAGGTCTTCGTTGCCTGCTTGAAGCCCTTTTCCATGGCCTTTTGCATCTCTTTCATCTTGTCCACGTCGTCGCCGGCAAGGGCTGATGCGAAATCAAAGAGCCTCTGGGAAGTCTGCTTCACGCCATAATAGCCGTCTTCCGAAATATCTTTTTGCGCCTGAGCCTTGGTCGCAGCATCAACCTTGAAGTTACCACCGGCGAGCTGCCTCCAGAAGTCATCGCCCTTGGCTGTTCCGAAGGCTCCCACCTGGCCTTGCAGCGTTTTCTGCACAATTGAGATAAGATTGTTCCTCTGCTGCTCCTCGGCGGCCTTGAGCTGCTGAACTATGGCTGCCCGGTCTTCTTTGGACTTCTTATAAATAGCCTTTTCATCATCCTTCTCGCTTTTTGCAGCCTTCGCATTGGCATCCTGCTTTTCATAGATAACTCCGGGTTGTGCTGCGGAAGATGCTTTCTCTTTTTCCTTATCATCATCCTTGATCCACGCCGGCTCGGTATTGCCACTGATGCCAACTAAATTATTCGTTCCATAATTTGTGTTGATTCCTATGCTCATAAATGTTACCTCCTTTGTTCTTCCACAAAATGATCCCTTGACTCCGTCCCCAGGGCTCAAAAATGAGCCACTGACTCCGTCCCCGGGGCTCAAAATCCATTAACATCTGTTAATCTATTGTTCAAAAAAAAATATCTCATACCCCTACATCAAATGTCCCGCCTGTTTCTGCCGGTGCACTTGTCGTTCCTGCATCCACAACAGCCATGTCCACACCTCCCAGCGATAGCATCACTCCGCTGTCGTATGCCCCTGCTCCTGCAAAAGAGCTTTTTCCGGCATTCTCTTTTTCCGACTGGAGCCGGTCAAACAGTGCCTTCAAATACTTAAGATCCGCCTTCAATATGTCTCTGGCTTCGTCCGATCTGTGCTTGACCTTGAGCTGCTCTAAGTCCTCCGGCGTCATGGATCCTGAGAGAGCCTCAGCCATTTCATCAAGCTCCTCATCCAGCTCTACCGTCTCTTCCGCCATTTCCATCATCTCATCAGCGCTGAGCTCTAACTTTTCCATAAGGGCTTCAAACTCGGCCTGCTCAAGCTCTTTTATCTCTTCTTCGGATTCCGCTTCATCAGGTGCTTCCTCCGTCTCTACAGGCATTTCCTCCTCAGCCTTGATATTCCTCTCCGCAGTTTCTTCCATTTTCAGGTTCTTCTTTTTCTTTTCACAAGCTCTTTGAACCATCTCCGCATGAAGGATTGCCCTCAGTACCTCTTCTTCATCTACATCCCCGTTCTTTAGTTGCTTTTTCAAAAGAGCTATCTTCGCCCTGATACTGTTCGATACCTGCATGGCTTTTGTGGAGGTCTTGGCCTGCAAAACCTGGGATGAAACCTGCTTAAAACTGTACAGTGCCGGTTTCTTTTTCTTACCGGTCTGCTTGGTAGGCTTGCAGATTCCTATGGTTCCGACATGATTGCCGTATGCATCATAGAGTCTTTTTCTGTAATGAGTTGTATTGCCACTTACCGTGACTTCCCATCCGTTCACATAACCACCTCCTGTTCCCTGGCTTCAAAAATGAACCCTCACCTCCGTCCCCAGGGGTCAAAAATGAGCCCTTGACTCCGTCCCCAGGGGTCATAACCACATGATGAGGCGCTCGAAGATGTCGATGTCTGAGTGGTTGGGGATAATGATGATGCTCTCGTTGATATCTTTTGCATCGAGCTCTCCCCAGCTTACGCTGCCACCGATTCCGGGGATCTTGTAGTAACCACCCACTGAGAAATAGAACCATCCTTCGCCACTCTTGGCTTCAGGGTACTGCTCAAGAAGGGCTTGGGCGTTTATTGATATATACTCGTCGTCATAATATGTCACAATAGACTGGTCGTCATCTACAAATATAGAATCCAGATCACCTGTATAGCACATGGAACAGACCTGGCCCATGTCATTGGTTCTCTTATAGGAATTAGCCTTTATAAGTCCGATCACAGCGCAAACCACCATCACTAGGATTACAGCCCCGCTCAGCACAGCTTTCGGATCGTATGCCCTTTCCCTTACTATCTGCTCAAGTCTCTTTCTCAAGGCCTTGTAATTATCATCCGTGGTAAAAGACATTCCGCTTTCATATCCGATCTTTCTCCCGCTGTCAGACATGTCTTTTGCACAGTCAAGAATTACGCGCCCGTAAAATCCCGTATCGATATTGTTTCTCTGAATCGTTACCAAATCACAAATATCTTCAAGATCTCTTTTCAAATATCGAACGCCTAAATGAAGCAGGACATTGGGCCAGAGGAGAGTCCGAAGAATATCGTAAGCCAGCAATATCCACAGATGTCCGAGCCTTATATGCGTCTCTTCATGCTTTATCACAACGCCTCTTTCTGCACCTTGTAAGCTGTCCGGCACTACAATAACCGGCTTAAAGCATCCCAGGCAGAAAGACGATGCTTTACCCGCAAACACTTTGACAGGATACACGGATAAGTGATCTTCCGAATCGGTCATGAACCTGATAAGGCGTTTTAGTCTGACGCGCCTATAAACAAGCAGTGCTGCAAATGCTATAATCCCAGCCATATACACGGCGCATATCCATCTATGCTCTGACAAAAAGCTATACCACCTGAATATGGTACGTACACCAACTCTTGTCTCAAAATAAGCTCTTAGTTTTCCGCAAAATAAAACAGGAATCAGCATGCACCACAAAGCAGCTCTGCCAAAGACATGCCCGGCAAACACGCTACTCCTTAAGGCCATGATAATTCCCATTACAAAAATCGATATGATTGCACAAAAACCAAGTATGGTCGAATAATAAACGCATACAAATTCAAAGACATTATTCAGTTGTTCAAAGAACATTTGCATTCCTTGCATAACTGCTCCCTTGCTCATCCATGAGACTTAAATATCTTTCCTGGCTTTTTTGAGGATGTCCTCAAGCTCTTTTATCTGCTCCGCCGACAGCTTTCCGCCCTCCAGCAAAGTAAATGCGGCTGATAGTCTGTTGCCCTCAAAATAATTCTCCACAAAAGCGCTGCTCTTGGCTTTCTGGCACTCCTGCCTTCCTCTTGCAGCACTGTAGTGATAAACTCTTGCATCATCCGGATCGACAGTATATGTGAGCATCCCTTTTTTACACAATCTGTTTATAAGGACTCTTACCATCCTCTGGTTCATCTTGGAAGATTTTGGAAGTGCATCGGCTATCTCCGCAGAGGTAAGATCATGCCCGCATCTCCAAAGCGTCTCCATGATCATCCATTCACTTTCACTTGGAAGCATCTCTTCTTTTGGCATACCATCCTCCTGTATATCTATTATATCGGATAACGCCTGTTAATAATTAATAGTTGTTATTCAATTTTTTTCATTTCATACGACGCTTCTACTTCCAAGCCCTATCACACGATATCTTTTGAGTCCCGTTAATACAAATCCCAGGATTATCGATGCCACAGTAGGCGTCAGCCTGATATATCCCTGCTTTGATGAAGAGTATATTGATATACAAAAAGGCTCCGGATCACTCCGAAGCCTTTATAATTTATACCATATTCAGTTATTATTCTTTATTTATTTCATCCCTTCCCAGAGCCGTTCTTTCTCGGTAAATGCAACCGTTGATTGTTTCGATATCTCCGGCTTTATCGCCTTTTCACTGATATCATCGGTAAACAGTGCAGCTCGTTCAGGTTCTGCATATATTTCCTCTTCCTTTGTGACATGAGTTTTGATCTTTTCCAAATCATCCATAATCCTGCCCTCCCAAAAGAGATATATTAATTTATATCAATATTATACCACTAATATTAAAAAAATGAACCCCTGACTCCGTCCCCGGGGCTCAAAAGTGAGCCCTGGGGACGGAGTCAATGGCTCATTTTAGAATAGGCTGAGTTGGTTGTCGATGTAGGATTTCATCTCAACGTCGTGGATTATGTCGCCTTCGCGATAGCCACCGATAAGGAATGGCGAATCAGGATCGTGGAGCTTCATGTTTCGCTTAACTGCCTCGATGTCATTGTTGGCGTAGCAGTATCTGCAGAGATGTCCGCAGCTGTCATAGGCTCCGATGTCGCCTGAAAGGTAGCATGCGCACTCTTTTCTTGCGGGCTTTTTATTTGGGACGATGAGCTTTGCTCCGATGGCTTTTTCGTAAGTCTCAATTGTCATACAGCCTCTGCAGTCGGCGCCGTACTCCGACAGAAACTCACCCTCTCCGCAGGGCTTTACCACCATGCCATGAGCTGTAGCGATCTTCACGATCTCTTTTCCCATAAAGTGCTTATCCTGCCTTGAGACAAAGCTTACCTCCGGGAAATTTCTTTTCACCTTCTCATACAGATCAATAAAGCTGATGACAACAGTCTTGGTGTACCCATCCAGTGCAGCAGCCATCTGCTCAAAGGCGCGCAGATGATAGGCCACGGTATACCTGACGTTAACCAAGATTGGGTCATATCTCCATCCGATACTGTCAATTCCCACCATGTTCGAGAGCGCCTTAAAGTCCTCCAGTATCTTATGTTTATCGGGAACTCCCGGCTCTATATCCCTTCCATAGGGCGTTATCGTAACAAACCAGTACTGTCCGTAGTCCCTGATCACATCCATATACTCAAAAAAGGGCGCAGGATTCTTAGAGCAAAATCCCACCACATCTACAGTGTCAGGACTTAGCTTATACCTGCTGACGCTCTCTTCATTAAATGGATTGCGGACGCAGACTTCTCCCTCTTTAAACCTGTTCGCAAGCCACTTCGGGTAAAAAGCCGGAATGTCTGTCCTCTGTCCGGTATTTATGATCATAAGAAGCATTTCCTCAGTTCAATCAATTTCGTAACGACTAAATCATATATACAGATTATATCCGTTGCAACTCTAAATTGGCAAAGGACATCCTACTATGTTAGAATTTATACGCCTGAAAAAACAAAGATAAAGGAAATATTATGAAACTACAAGACCTTCTAAAATTTGAAAATATAGTGATCCAGTGCCACGACAACCCTGATGCAGATGCCCTTGCTTCAGGCTTTGGCCTCTATACATATTTTAAGGCCGCCGGCAAGGATGTACGTTTTATCTACAGAGGACGAAACAAGATCCAGAAGAGCAACCTTATGATCATGTTAAAAGAGCTTAAGATTCCCGTAGAGTATGTCCCTGACTACGACGAAGAGCCTGAGCTTCTGATAACCGTTGATTGCCAGTATGGCCAGAGAAATGTGACCACGTCAAAGGCGCAGAATATCGCCATTATAGACCATCACCAGAAGACCGTTGATCTGCCTGAACTTTCTGAGGTTCGCAGTAACATCGGCAGCGCATCTACTGTCGTCTGGGACATGATATGTGCAGAAGGTGAAAATGCAAAAGAGCTAATAAGCACAAACAAAAAGCTCTCTACTGCCCTATACTACGGTCTTTATACAGATACCAACAAACTCTCCGAAGTATCCCATCCTCTGGACAGGGATATGATGGATGAGCTTATCGTCAATAAGAGCCTTATTGTCAGAATGAGCAACTCCAATATCTCTTTAAAAGAGCTGAAGATAACCGGTAAGGCTATCCTCGGATACGAGTTTTTTGATGACAACAGATACATGATAATCCAGGCTGAGCCCTGCGACCCCAATATTCTTGGAGTAATGAGCGACTTCTCACTAGAGACTGCAGGTGTTGATGTCTGCATTGCCTACTACGAGAGCCCTGAAGAGATCAAGTTCTCTGTAAGAAGCTGTTCCAAGGAAGTTCATGCCAACGATCTTGCTGCTTTCCTTGCAGAAGGCATCGGAGGCGGCGGTGGACATATCTACAAAGCCGGCGGATCCATCCGTCCCGAGAAGATTGAAGGAAAAAGTGCAGACGAAATACTTAAAGAAAGACTCCGCCTTTACTATGACAGCTATGATGTAATCTACGCCTTAAAGACCACCCTTGATACAGCAGAAATGGGCAGATACAAAAAGCTTCCTCAGGACAGAGGTTGCGTTAAGCTCACCGATGTTTTCCCAAAAAAGACACTTGTTTCCATCAGAACTCTTGAGGGAGACGTAGATATAACCGTTGAGCCGGATCTTTATATAATGATTGGAATCGAGGGCGAGATCTACCCCATAAAAGAAGAAAAGCTCCTAAAGAGCTACACATTAAAAGAGAGCCCCTACACAGAGACTCTTGAATACCCGCCAAAGATCAAGTCCCTTACTACGGGCAAAAAGAAATCCATCATGGAGTTTGCAAAGACTGTGAGCACCACAGATACCTCCTGTATCTATGCAAAGACTCTAAAGCGCGGTGCAAAGGTCTTCACTGCCTGGGACAATGAGAAATACTACCTGGGAAATCCTGGCGACTATATTGCCTGTCGTGAAGACGACCCTCATGACATATATATTATCAGAGGGTCGCTGTTTAACAGATTGTATTCAGAAGTTTAATTATCCGGTAATTCCGTATGTGGATTTCTGCTCCACTGACATCTCTTCACCATGAAGATAATCCTTTGTCTTTTGGATCAGATCATCCACAGAATAATGCTTAAAGTATCCAACGACACCTTCCGTAGACTTTTGGTCATAACCGTAAGTTAAGAAGGTGTCTGTTTTTTTGTCATGGCCAAAAGAATTATAGATACATGTAACTTCGACCCAGGTATCTGTCTCCACCACATCTGTGATATCACTGTTTTTAAAATAAAGCAGGCCCTTTTCACTGTCATAGACAAAGTATTTATTCGAAACAAATGATGATCCTATAACAGAAAGATCACTTTTTCCCAGAAATTCAAAGGTTTCTTTATCATAGCGGTAAAGCGTTCCATTAGTGTATGCCACAACTATGATCTCTTTTCCGTCAGCATCTATAAAGGTAATATCCATTGGTGCGACTCCACCACAGAATATCTCACCAATAATTTCACCATCTCTTCCTATGAGCTTTATAATCTCGCTGTCGCTTACAGCAATGATACTGCCATCACTGTTTGCCGAAGCCAGGACTGCGTCTCCAAAACCTTCTCCTAAGTCTATCTCAGTAATCGTCTCTTTAGACATATCAGCCAGAAGATCGGTATCTGCATTAATATATACGCTATCTATCTCCTCAATGTAATATACGTCGCTAAAGGCGGTATTAAATTCAACCTTTTTCTCTTCTCCTGTGGCAAGATCCCTTTGAACAATTGTATATTCAAATCCTTCTCCGCTATTGATATAAACAAGCTTCCCATTTTTCAAAAAACAATACGGCTCATACTTGCTGTAATCCTCGTTGATAACCTCTTCCTCCAGTGTCATGTCAGAAAGATTGACCTTCACTATTCTTAAAACCAGCCCTTTACTTACAGCTGCATAGAACGTGCCATTATATGAGCCTATCAGTCTATAGCTGTAGGACGGAATATCTTCACTCAAAACACACTTACCCAGGTATGTCTTCTCTGCCGGATCAACAAAGATTATCTTGGCTCCTTCACCTTCATCATCCAAAATTGCCAATACATCTTCGGTTAGCAAATAGGTATTGCCTGTTTTAAAATCAGGAACCTCATCAATAAGTTTCCATTCTTCATCATAGACCTTGGTGCCATAGTATATTACCTGTCTTGCATTATCGCTTAATGTATAGACTCCTCCCCCGACAAGAGCATCTGACAGATTGTCCGTAAATCTGTCAAAGACAGATACTCCCTGCTTATCCCCAAACATTGCAGGAGCTGCTGTAGCTCCGCCTTTGGTAATAAACATCGGCTCTCCGTTCCCATCATTATCGCTTATATCGATAATCGAATCATTGGTATTATAAGTTCCCAGTATCTCTCCGGTCTCTGCATCCCATATCCTGCAGGTGTCGGACTCATAATAGGCAATCTTTCCGCCCGCCAGAGGAAGAAATTCTGCGTTGAAATACACGTCTGTAGCTGTAATTTCAGATGTCCATTTCTCACTAAGATCCTCTATGGAAATACATTTGATCTCTGCCTTGTCCTCCGTTACAAATCTAAAGTTCATTAGCTGAACGCTGGATCCGTCCATATCTTCCTTGCATGCCAGATAGATATTGTCACCGGCAGAGACTATCCTTGTAACCCAGCTGCCGATCTCATCGTTTACAAGCTGCTCCCCGGTGCTAAGGTCATACTCATGCAGACTATAAATATAATTATTGATATCTGTCTTGTTTGCCAGAATATAAATGAGCTTTGTCCCATCTTCAGACATAACAAAATCAGTAACATCAAGCATATTAGAATCATCTCCAAAAAGAGAGAAAGACTTTTTAAGTTTCCCGTCATCTGCAGAAACAATATCTACATTTCCCTTTGCTCCGGGAAGAAGAAGATCCCCTCCGGGCAGCACAAAGACATCATCGACAAAGAGCTGCTTTGACTGTTCATCCTCTATTTTCCACAAAAGTTTACTCTCACCAAGGTCAAAAGCCGAAACGCTTCCCTGGCACAAGAGTATCAGTCTGTCATCTCCAAGGAAGAAAAAGCCTGTTCCCTTGTCGGCAGCATTATCCTCATAAAGAACCATCTCATGGGTCTCGTCTGTCTTCCAGGCCATAACAACACCGCTCTCATCCATAGCAGCAAAATATGAGCCTTCCTCAGATAGCTTAAAGCTCTTTACACGCCCGGGCATTCTGTAATTCCAAACAGCACCTATATTGCTGCCCTCAAGTGACACATAGGAGTAAGAAGCCTTGGCGATAGCTCTTTCAGCCTCTGGAATTACAGGCCTTATATCCTCTTCACCTTCAGGGAGCGATGCCAGTGCCAGTTGCATAGCTTCGATTCGGTTCGCATCGTTTAACTTTATTTCGGATTCGTTTGCCAGATATCTGGACTGATTCTTGAGCGACTCCAGATAATTCTTTTGAATAAGCGCATTGGAATGCATCATATACGCTACAAAACCAAGCGTTAACGTAAGCGCACCTGCAAAGATCGCATTCATTCTGCGCATCTTGTACTGGCGCCTTCTGTTTATCAGCTCATCATAAGAACAGCCGATAAGCGCAGCAGCAAGCCTTGGAAGTTCCTCAGCCTTGGCCTTTCTGTAAGGCAAGCGGTAGTCGCACGAAAGCGGCTCGTAGGGGATTTCCCTGATGTGCTCTACACCGTTTTCGTCCACAAATATGTCTTTTCCCTTTAAAAGAATCTGCGGAATAACTTCGTTTGGTTCACCATCGCAAAGCACAGTAAGGATCCGGTTAATCGGATGACTCTGCAAAAAGTACTCAATCTCCCTCTCAACCCAGGTTGATTGCTTGGTATTATGAGAGCAGATAACGATCAAAAAGTCAGAGTTTTCAAGCGCCTGTGATATGGTATCCCCCAGGTCACTGGTTATTGGAAGTTCATCTTTATCCCTGAATATCCTCTCTATCTTTTTTACACCGGTAGCTTTCTGTATCTTCTTCGGTATATGAAAGCGCTCCAAGTCCTTTACAATAGAGGCGGCTATCTTATTATCAAGGTCTGCATGCTTGTAAGAAATAAAAGCATTGAAGTGATTTATCATTACAATCCTCCGATTTAATATCTCCTCTTGCGAATATAATCCTCCGCCACGGACTGATCGTAAACTTTCTCATCTGTGATGATCCTGAAGGGCATCTGCTTACCGCTGCAGAGGTCCCTTATGGCCTTCATGAGCTGTGGTCCGATTATCGGGTTACACTCAACAGCGCAGCTGAGCTCTCCTCTGACCATAGCTTCAAAAGCCTCCGTGGTGGCATCCACTGAGATTATTTTAACATCTTCATCGGGTTTTATTCCATGGGCCTTAAGCTCCTCGATTGCACCGAGGGCCATGTCGTCATTCTGGGAAAAGATGATGTCGATGTCCCACTCGTTTTTCTCAAGATATTCTCGTATAACCTTTTTCCCACCGTCAAAAGTAAAATCGCCATAAGCGGAATATGATATTTCATATCCGGGATTCTCTTCAAGAATCTCCCTAAAGCCCGCATCTCTCTCCTCTGTGGGAGATGCGCCGACATTTCCCATGATTTCCATGATCTTCATGTCGCCGCCCGTGCTGTCCACATTGTCCCTGATCCAGCGCATGGCTCTGCGACCTTCCTCTACAAAGTCCGCACCCAGATACGTCGTTGTCAGGTTCTCTTCCCTGTTCTCCACAAGTACATTTCTATCGGACATTATAACAGGAATGCCTGCTGCCTTGGCTTCTCTTAGGACCTCATCCCAGCCGGTCTCAACAACTGGAGATACTACTATAACATCAACTCCCTCTTTTATAAAGGACCTTATTGCTTCAAACTGTTTCTCCTGAGACTGGTCAGCAATCTCCATGTGCAGATCAATATTAAAGGCCTTCGCCGATTCCTCAATGGATTTGGTGTTAGCAAGGCGCCAGTTACTCTCCTGTCCTACCTGGGAGTAGCCGACCTTTATCTTTCTGCCGTCATCTGAAGTATCGGCATTTATGCGGTTTAAATTCTCTTCCACGTTGCTCTTGTCAATAATGTTGCTGCGAAGTATCACCTGCTTGGGAACTCCGCTCTCATTGTTTAAGATTGAAAAGGCATAATCAATGGCTTCCTTGCCTCCGATAGGGCAGGAAACGGTAGCCATAAGCCTTCCCTGAGACACCAGATCAATGCCCTCATCTGCTCCCTTAAAGCCGTCGCAGTCAACTATCATGACCTTATTGTCGAGTCCCAGAGCCTTAAGTGCATCGCAGGCTCCAAGTGCCATTGAGTCGCTGTAGGCAAAAATTATATCAGAATTTTCAACAATATTTTTGGCCGTTACTACGATATCATAGGCAGCATCCTTGGACTCTGCTGCCAGGTATACTTCATGAAGTGTGATACCGGGCGCATTCTCAATAGCTCCTTTAAATCCCGATAACCTCTCAGTTCCCTGAACTGATGCCGGATTTCCCTGAAGCACAACAACGTCTCCCCCCTTATCGCCCAGGTGATCAATGATATAGGATCCTGCCTGCTGCCCTATAACTCCATTATCAGGGCCGATATAAAGAGTGTAGTCAAAGCCCTCTACTGATCTGTCCATGACAATTACAGGTATTCCGCTGTCATATACCTCTTTTATCTTCTCTCCCATGATCTTCTCATCACAGGGAGAAATTATTAGAAGATCCATTCCGTAGCCAATGAGATTGTCTATATCCTGAACCTGCTTGGCTGCGCTTCCTGTGGCATCTGTGGTTACAATCTGAATATCCTCATACTTCTCAGTCTCTTCCCTGAGCTCGTTTATAAGCGCAACTCTCCATTCTTCTCTCATGTTAGCCTGGGATACACCTATAATTGACGCAACGCCTTTTTGGCTCCCACTATCCCCTAAGGGAATCATGTGGCAGCCTCCTATGGTAAGCGCAGCAAGCACCATCACAGCCAGTGCACTTAATATATGCCATTTTTCTTTTAACATCTTCATCAGATTACACCGGTCTCCTCTTCAAAAAAAGGTATGTATATGGATATGCGTGTGCCGATATCCTGAGTACTCTCAACCTCTACGCTGTAGTTATCCCTGTATCTTTGCTGGAGTCTCTCTTTTACGTAAAAGAGTCCAAAGCTCTGATTGTCATCCACCTTCACATCATCTGTGCGCTCGCCGGTCTTTAGAAGGTCCCTTAAGGAATCTCTGGTATTTTCATCCATTCCCTTTCCGTCGTCCTCAACACTCATGCAGATCCTGTCGTCGATACGATGCACAGAAATATTGATGTGTCCCGTACCCCTCTTAAGCTTAATGCCGTGGTAGATGGCATTCTCAACAAGGGGCTGAAGAATCAGCTTTGGCACCTGCCTCTGCATGCAGTCCTCGTCCGCATCAATTTCAAATAAGAGCTTATCTTCATATCTGGTTTTTTGTACATAGAGATAGCTGGAAATATAATTGATCTCTTCTCTGATGGTGATATAGTCCTTGCCGTGGCTAAGGCTTATCCTGAATACATTGGTCAGGGCATCTACGAGACTGACAATGTCTTTTGCCCCGTGCTCTCTGGCCATCCAGTTGATGGTGTCCAGTGTATTATATAGAAAGTGAGGCTTGAACTGTTCCTGAACTATCTTCAGCTCAGCCTTCCTCTTAAGATCTTCTTCATGTCTTACTCTGTCCAAAAGCTCTCGGATCTTCACGATCATATGGTTAAAGCTCATGCCAAGGTCTGCAATCTCATCGCGTGAGTTACTTTCAAACCTTAGGGACAGATTTCCTTCTTCCGTCTGCATCATAAGGTTTCTAAGGTGCTTGATGGGTCTTGTGATATTGTCTGAAACCCTGATTGAAAGATATTGAACCAATAAAAGAGTTGCAACCAGAATGACAGCAAAAACGCCAATCATCCTGTTGTAGTCGCCCATAAGCTCGTCGTAGGAGGTGACAGAAACGGTCTTCCATCCTGTCTTTTCAGACTCCTTGTATCTGATAAGGTACCTTCCTCCGTCTATGTCGACGGTCATGGTCTCATCTTCGTCGGTGAGCCATTCGGGTCTGATCCTGTATACTACCTGATTTATGGGAGTATAGACCATGTGGTCCTCTTCATCCAGCACGAAAACAAATCCCTCGCCGCCTTGTTGGGATTCTCTGATGGCTGAGGAAATGATACTGTGCCCTATATCCATAAGAAGCACGCCCCTGGCTTCCCCTGTTTCCTTGTCCTTAACGGCCTTTACAATGGAAAAGACATCGTCCACCGAGTAACCTACGTCCGTAGTGATGTTTCTTCCTGTGACCGTACTGATCTTGTGACTCTTATCAGGGTCTGATAAAGCCACCTTGTACCAGTTCTCTTTTTGAAAAGAATCCCTAGATATTCTGGTGATACCGGTGCTGATATATCTGTCATTGGAATCAGCATATAGCATACCGGCAATCTCGTCGTATCTGCCCATGATGTTCTGCATTGACCTGCTTACGATCATGGCTTCTTGATCCCAGTCATCACCAAGGTCCGCTGCTGCGATCTCATCTGATACCGTAAGAACCAGCTTGTCCAGATCCTCCATATAGGTATCAAGAGTCTGACTGACCTGTATTACCGTCTGTGATGTGCGCTGGGTCACATTTTTCCTAGCTTCGCGGATTGAGAACAAAACTCCCACGATTCCCAGCAAAACAAAAGGGATGAGGGCAATGAATATCTGCGACAGGATCAGTTTAGTACGTATCTTGGTTATTCCTGATCCTGTTTGCAACTTATTCATTACTCTCATCCTCATTAAGCAAAGTTTATTTATGCTGCCGCCAGCTCTTTTCCCTTCATGGCTTCAGCTCTTACAGCTATAATTCTCTGAACCACAATAAAGAAGCAAAGAAGACCTGCAATAGTAACCTTTGTCCACCAAGTATTGAGATTCTCATAAGTGACAATTGTCTGGATAATACCCTGGATCATCGCGCCAACGGCTGTTCCGAATACTGAGCCGACACCTCCCGTAAGAAGTGTTCCGCCGATAACCGCTGATGAGATGGCATCCAGCTCCATTCCCATGTTCTGAAGTCCATAGCCTGCCAGTGTGTAAAAACTAAATACTACACCTGCAAGTGATGCGCAGAAACTGCTTATAATATACGCCCCAATCTTTGTTCTTGCAACATTGAGTCCCATGAGTTCTGCAGACTGTTCGCTTCCTCCGATGGCATATACCGCTCTTCCGAAAGGAGTCTTTTTAAGTACATAAAGACCTATAAGAAGAACTGCCACAAAGATAAGAACATAGTAGTATATCTTTCCGTTGAGTGCCTTGGAATCGCCGAGCTTTATCTGTATTCTTCCAAGCGCCATAAACTTAAAGAAAGGATCTGTAATAGGTATCGAAGCTTCACTTATTACCACGCACAGTCCTCTCATAAGGAACTGTCCTGCCAGCGTAACAATGAAGGGCTGAAGCCTGAAGTAATGGATAAGGCTTCCCTGAACTGCGCCGACGATGATTCCGATAAGGAGCGCTACGGGAATGACTACATAAGACGGGATACCCTTCTGCAGGCTGTAGGCCATGAAAACTCCGGTAAAGGCGATGGTTGATGAGATGGAAATATCAATGCCACCGGTAATAAGTACAAATGTAATTCCAATTCCTGCGATCATCAGGTACGCATTGTCATTGAACAGATTAAGGAACGTTGACAATGAGAAGAAATGATCGTATCTGACCGATCCGAAGATAAACATGATCAGGAAAAGAACTATGGTCATGGTAAGTGATATATTTTTGATTCGCAGCTTTTCTTTCATAGTGCAACTGCCTCCTTCTTCTTACTTTCAAGATTCTTCTTGGCAAAAAGCAGTTTGAACTTACCCGACTGTGAAAGGCAGATAACTATGATCAAAAGAGCTTTCAAAACCCTGATATATGCTGCCGGAACACCAAGTGCCAGAACTGTTGTAGTTATACTCTGAACGATCAGCGCTCCGATCACACTTGCAAATATTGAAAATCTTCCGCCCATAAGATTGGTTCCGCCGATGGCTACTGCAAGGATGGCATCAAGCTCGATGTTAAGACCTGCGTTGTTACAGTCAGCGCCTTTGATTCCCGCACTCTCGATAAGTCCTGCCACAGAAGCAAAGGCTCCTGAAATGGTGTAGATTGCAAGAAGGTATCTGTTTACCTTGATTCCTGCAAACTTTGAAGCCAGTGAGTTGCAGCCAATGGACTCAAGGAACAGTCCGAAGGATGTTCTGTGAACGAACAGGAGCAATATTCCAACCAGGAAAAGAACTATGTACAGCGGGAATGGAAGTCCTAAAATATAGCCGCCGTTGATGAAATAGTACGCATCGGAATTGATGGTTATGATCTTTCCGCTTGTGATGAGCTGTGCAATTCCTCTTCCTGCAACAAGAAGTATCATGGTTGCGACAATAGGCTGGATCTTTATCTGTGCTACCAAAAATCCATTCCAAAGTCCGCAGATGATTCCTGCACATACAGCAAGCAGTATAGCTGCTGCTACGTTTCCGCCAAGTCCCGGAAGAAGATTTCCTCTTATGATACTGCAGGCAATGGCTCCGCTTATGGCCATTACCGAGCCAACAGAGATATCCGTTCCGCCTGTTGCAAGAACCATGGTCATACCTGCTGCCAGGATCATGAGCTTACCACCGTTTCTGAAGATATCAATGATTCTTCCGTAGAAGTGTCCGTCAACTATTGATATGGAGAGGAATTCTCCTCTTGTCATTATCGTGTTGAACAATATGATGGTCAGGAATATGATCACAGGCCAGAACGCCTGATTCTGCGTTATTTTATATTGCTTATTTTTCATTACTTTTCTCCTCCTGCCATGATCTGCATCACAGCTGTCTCTGAGATGTTGTCCCCTACTACTTCTCCTGCTTTCTCCATGTCTTTTAGCACAACGATCCTTCTGCAACATCTGAGTTCCTCGTCGAGCTCTGATGATATGAAAAGTACAGCCATCCCCTGAGCTGCAAGATCTATTACTATCTTCTGGATCTCAGCCTTTGTACCGATATCGATACCTCTTGTGGGCTCATCCAGCATAAGAAGCTGCGGATTTGTGGCAAGCCATCTTGCCAGGATCACCTTCTGCTGATTTCCTCCGGAGAGGTTCTTTATCAGCTGATCTGCATCCGGCGTCTTTATCTCAAGCTTTTCTATGTACTCATCGGCAATTCTCTGGGCCTCTTTCTTTGATATCTTTTTAAAGAGTCCCTTCTTTGCCTGAAGAGCAAGTGCCATATTGTCTCTGATTGAAAGGTCCCCGATAATTCCTTCCGTCTTTCTGTTTTCAGGACAAAATGCAAGGTCTTTTCTGATGGCATCTATAGGATGCTTTAGGTGTACCTTTTCCCCATTGATATACAGTTCACCGCTGTTTACCTGATCTATTCCAAACAGTACTCTTGCTGTCTCCGATCTTCCTGAACCAAGAAGGCCTGAAAGACCAAGTACCTCTCCCTTTGAAATCGAGAGGTCCATTCCGGATATGCTTCCCTGGTGTGATACACCTTTCATGGAAATCAGCTCATCGCCTGTTCTTGTTCCCTCTTTTTCTGCCTGACCTTCCTTAAGAGACTGATTAAGGACTGCATAGTCCTTACCGATCATCTTTGATACAAGCTCCATTCTTGGAAGTTCAGCTGTCTTGTATGTACCTACATAAGTGCCGTTTCTAAGGACTGTGATCCTGTCTGTAACCTCATATACCTGATCAAGGAAATGAGTTACAAATATGATTCCCATGCCTTCTGCTTTAAGCCTTCTCATGATCTCAAAGAGCTTATCTACTTCTACCTTGGACAAAGAGCTTGTGGGCTCGTCCAATATAAGCACCTTTGCCTTAATGTCGCTGGCTCTTGCTATGGCAACCATCTGCTGAATAGCTACTGAATAGTTTTCGAGCTTCTTACTTACATCAAGGTGCAGATCAAATTTCTTAAGGAGCTCTTTTGCATCTCTGCTCATAGCTGCCCAGTCAATTGCTCCCATCTTCGTCTTTGGAGCTCTTCCGATATAGATATTTTCCGCAACAGACAGGTTCGGGCAAAGATTTACCTCCTGATAAACCGTTGATATACCCACCTGCTGAGCCTCATTTGTGGATTTGGGATGGATCTTTTTCCCCTCAAGAAAAACCTCTCCCTCATCTCTCTCCTCAACACCCGTAAGTACTTTTATAAGTGTGGATTTTCCTGCACCGTTCTCGCCCAGAAGAGCATGGATTTCTCCGGCCTCAAGTTCGAACTGTACGTTATTTAAGGCAATTACCGCTTTACCAAAGGTCTTGGATATGCCTTCCATTGTTAAGAGTTTTGTCTGACCGCTCACCCTTCTCCTCCTTTAAAAAATCCGCTCCGGAGTGTAACGGAGCGGATTATTCTTACTAACTCTTTACTGATCAATAAGCTCTTGAATCGATAACGTCCGCAGCAATATCTGATGTGAATACGCCGTCAACTGACTTAACCCACTTCTCAACTGTTTCGCCGTTCTTAAGCTTAGCAGCTGTCTCAAAGAAGAGTGGTCCAAGGAGAGGATTGCACTCTACTGTGCAGTTAGCCTCGCCTGCTACCATAGCCTCGAAGATTCCCTTAACACCGTCAACAGATACTGTTACGATATCTTCGCCGGGCTTAAGGCCTGCTTCTTTGATAGCTTCGATTGCGCCAAGTGCCATGTCATCATTGTGTGCATATACGCCAACGATATCAGGATTTGACTTAAGGAATGACTCCATAACTTCCTTACCCTGTGCTCTTGTGAAGTCACCTGTCTGTGATGCTACGATCTCGATATCTGGATAGTTAGCAGCGATCTCCTCGTCGAAACCTGTCTTTCTGTCTGTTGCAGCAGAAGCACCAACTGTTCCCTCAAGCTCTACGATCTTACCCTTTCCACCGATGAGTTCAGCCATCTGCTTAGCAGCTTCCTTACCTTCTTCGATGAAGTCTGAACCGATGAATGTAGCATAAAGGCTCTCATCTACATCAGCTGTTCTGTCAAGAAGAATGATAGGGATTCCAGCATCCTGTGCCTCTGCAAATACCTGATCCCATCCTGTCTCAACTACAGGTGCAAGTCCAATAACATCAACATCCTGCTCGATGAAGCTCTTGATAGCCTTGATCTGGTTCTCCTGCTTCTGCTGAGCGTCAGCAAACTTGAGTTCAACTGTATCTGTATGCTCTGCAGCATATGTCTGAATTGACATTGTCTCAGCATCTCTCCAGCCTGACTCCTGTCCGATCTGTGCAAAGCCAACTACGAGCTTCTCGCTTCCTGCATCATCTGTAGCAGGAGCATCTGCCTTAGGTGTCTCAGCCTCTTCAACAGTTGTAGCAGGAGCAGTTGTAGCTGCAGTCTCAGGAGCAGCGCTTCCACAGCCTGCGATTGTTGCAGCAACCATAGCTGCACACAGAATCGAACTAACTAATCTTTTCTTCATATTATCCTCCTTATTTGGCCCTTTCCTTATGGGCCCTTTCGTTGTTTACAATACTGATTCTAGCTAAGGAGTAAGTAAAAGTATTTAGACTGATTTGTCCGAAGTTTATAGTTTTTTAACCTTATGTCAGCATTTGATATTTAGGCTTGCAAAGAAGAACAAAAAGCCCCGCAGCTTAGGGATTGTAGTCCAGATAAATACCGGAGCCAAGCGCTGCCCGGGCGCCAAAAAGCGGCGCCCAGCGTACTGTCACTTGACTCCGGTATCTATCTGTACATTATGGTCACTAAGCGGGGCTGACATGAACCTTGTGTATCCGGAAATCAGGTTGTATGCAAGTCTTTTACATGTCAAAAGGCTTCTAATACCCCTCCCTGCCATAAAAATCATCCAGAAATCAGCTTGTACACAAGCCTTTTACATGTCAAAAGGCTTCTAATACTCCTCCCTGCCATAAAAATCATCGAGAAATCAGGTTGTATGCAAGCCTTTTACATGTCATAAGGCTTCTAATACTCCTTCCTGCCATAAAAATCATTCAGAAATCAGGTTGTATGCAAGCCTTTTACATGTCACAAGGCCTCAAACTCCCCTTCCTGCCATAAAAATCATCCAGAAATCAGGTTGTATGCAAGCCTTTTACATGTCACAAGGCTTCTAACCCCCCTCCCTGCCATAAAAATCATCCAGAAATCAGGTTGTATGCAAGTCTTTTACATGTCACAAGGTCTCAAACTCCCCTTCCTGCCACAAACCCAGCTAGGACATGCCTGAAATCTGTGGCAAATCAGAAGATATCGGCTTCGGGACATGATAAAAGCTTGCATAAGGAGCTACTCCTATCCAAAATCTGTGGCAATATCAGAAGATATCGTCCCAGGGACATGATAAAAGCTTGCATAAGGAGCTACTCCTATCCGAAATCTGTGGCAATTTTAGAAGATTTCGTCCCCGGGACATGAAAAAAGCTTGCATAAGGGGCTACTCCTATCCGAAATCTGTGGCAATATCGTACTTCATCGTCCCTGGGACATGAGTTCTGCATGCTCAAGGCGCTATTCCAACATGCCTGCCCCGCTTAGTGACCTGTATGCACAAAAAAAGAAGGATGCAGCGGACAGTACGCTGAGCGCCGCTTTTTGGCGCTCGGGCAGCCGTTGCATCCTTATTTTTTGTGCTACAATACACGATCTGCGGGGCAGAAATGTTGTAGTCGCTTCGCTTACTTATTCTCTTTGATTGATTGCCTGTACTCTACAGGGCTGATTCCCAGTTTCTTCTTAAATACCAGGCTGAAGTACTGCTGTGATGTATAGCCTACGCTCTCAGCAACTTCATAGATCTTCATCTCCTCGTCATGCAGCAGAATGCTTGCCTTCCGCATTCTTAAGTTTGTGAGGTAATCAACGAAGGTACAGCCTGCTTCCTTCCTGAAGACGCGGCTGAGGTACGGAACCGAAAGTCCAACCTTATCTGCTGCCTCCTGAAGAGAGAACTCCTCTCTTGAATAGTTCTCCTGCATCAGTTCAAGAACTGATTCCATGATGGAGGAATATCCGGTGTTCTCTGAAGCTCTTGAAAGTGCTTCCTGATAGGTGCCGGCGATTGAGCCAAGGCCTGAGCCAAGTGCAGTCTCAATTACGCATTTTACAGGAAGTATTCCTGAGATATAGCTGATGTACTCATCAGCCTTCTCTGCCAAAAGACTCTCATCCATGCGAGAAGTTATGAGCACAAGATTTCCTGATTCGTCTCTGCATCTGCTCTCAAGGGCAAGAGATGCAAACATCTCAAGCGCAATGTTCTCCGATACAAAGTACAATAGATCGTCGTTCCAGTCTCCGTTTAGTTCCTCTGTAGGCCTTGTGTCCATCCTGACAAGGATCATTGAGTAGCTCTCAGGGATCCTGAGATTCAGATAATTGCACTCCTGGGTTATCTCATCTTCCGAGAGTCTTCCGTCAATTATCTTTTTGACAAGTTCGGCAACGAGCAGCTCTCTGCTCTCGTTCATCTTGTCCCTTGCCCACTCAAGGTATTTCTTTTCCATCTCTTCGCCGCTGCGCTTACTGAGAGCCTCACGGATCCTTCCGATAAGTTCATCGAAAGGATCCTCCATAAGAGGCTTAAGTACATAGTCAAATACTCCAAGGCCTACGGCCTTTCTTGCGTATTCAAAGAGATCGTACCCGGTTATTATTACAACAAGTGCCTGAGGATAGAGCTTTTTAAGCTCCTTAATGAAATCCAGTCCATTGAGGAAGGGCATGTTGATGTCCACAAAGAACACATCAATAACTGTCGATTTGGACTTCTCAAGAGCCATCTCACCGTCTTCCGCCTCGGCCACTACTTCAAAATCATCATAGGCCTTAAGGAAACTGATGATTCCTCTTCTAATCATAGGTTCATCATCTGCAACAAGAGTTCTGTATTTCATATAACACCCCCGGAAACGTTTTCATGCCCATATATCATAACTTTTTGCCACATGACAAACAAGTATCTTAAAACCATTTAAGTATCTTTTTTCTAGACAAAAGGCGCACTTTTTCCAAAAAGTTTCAACCGATTTGTATTCTATCAAAGCGCAAAAGGGGTGTATTTATAAAATCCAAGCCAAAGTTTATATATTTTTGCACTTTAAAAAAAGGCGCAAAAATACCGCTCTCCAAAGCCATGGAAAGCGGCATTAAATCCGGATCACCTGATATAAACAAAAGTTGTCTTTCTGAAAGACTGTATCACTCTTATAAGCCCCGAGTAGAATATACCAAAGCAGTACATATAGACTGCGGTATTTACTCTTCTGGCAAGGACAATACATCCGATTGCAATCGACATGTTAAAGATTCCATGGAAGAGCTTGAGTCTCCAGCCCCTTCCGCCGCTGGCTCTTGCCTCCCTTGACCTTAGTATCTCGACAAGTCCCGAGAAAAGATGGAGCACTGCAAGATAAATGATCACATAAAATCTGGGAACATCCGTGATCGAGCCTGTAAGAATCGCAAAGTCAAACAGCACGACACCTCTGTACAGTATCATTCTGCCTCCCACCATGTATTTGGCCATGGTGAAGTAGTACCCAAGTGTTGCGATGCTCGTAACAAAAAAGCCCAGTGCCATAAAGACAATCACGCTCTCGTATGCATCCTTTGGTTTATAAGCCATAACAACTGCTGCCACCATCATGGCTATCCCGAATAATGAATTTCTGATTTTCTGTAGTTTCGTCATCCCGATTTCCTCAGATTAAGTTCTTTTGGAAGTACAAATCCGGCGTGATTTATACCGGCCTTTGATATCTCATCCGTCACCATTCCCTTTTGCAAAAGAGCTCCCTCAATGAATTTGCCAATAAAGGACTTGTTCTTGGAATCGGCCGGAATCAGGTCGTATTCATCCTCATATTTCGTGATATCAAAATCCTCAATGCTCTCACCGGATAGCTCCTCGCCGAAGCTCTTCCAGTCAGCGCAGGCATTCAGCTGCCTCTTTCTGATTATGCTTCTGATTCTGTCGCCATACTTCTCCATCACGGAGGTGTCATAAGTATCTTTGTTAAAAGACTCCACTTCGCCCCTTAAGTACTTAAGAGCATATACCATCTGCGTAAAGGCCTTCTCGTAGTCAGACGGGTTGTCCTTCAAAACCTCCATGTAATCTCCCCAGGCAGGCATATATTTGTATTTGGCAAAAGAGTAATCAGGGAAATGCCCAGCTCTTCCGTGCCCTAAGTTCATGATGGAATTCTCGTTTGACTGATAAAGACTGTTTGTATATAGGCCCTTTTCAATGTCATCGGGAGCTGATGGATTATGCCTGAACCTGATAGGTCTTGCTATCTCCTCACCGTCTTTTTCTATGATCTCAAAAAACGAATTATCTACATTGTTGATGACAAGTGAAGGCGTCCCGGCAAAGTACATGTGTGCCCAGGTATCGGCGAGTACATGCATTGCAATACCTGCATGCTGAAGAGGCTTATCCTTCGCAATCCTTACGGTCTTTTCCAAAAGATCTCCGTTTGGTCCGCAGATAAGCCTGAATTTATTCAAGTATCTCTTTGTGCGCTTTGGTTTGTAAGCATACAGATCTCTTGGAAGAAAGTGGAAGGATGCCCAGATTCTGGTAATGTCCTGAAGGCCTATGATATCAGTCCTTGCATCCATCATCTCCAGCTGAAGCTGGGTTGTGGCTGCCTTGGTGGGCGCCTTTATTTTGGATAAAAATGTAGTTGAACAAAGATCAACAAATTGGGCGCAGTAACAGATGTCAAGGCTCTCCTCGTGGGAGTACCCTGCCAGATACGCCGCGCAATATGTTCCATAGTAATGAAAATCTTCCTGCATGGTGCTGATTCTCCCTGTTATACCCCCTGTTCATGCATAAGGCTATCAAGGTGTTTTCTATACTCCGAAGAATTCATGTTAATACCGGGATCATAGGTCTCATAGATACTTCTTACTCCAACGCTCTCATCCCAGTCGCATTTTTTTCTTACTCTTTCAAGACTGTTTCTTACTCTTCTGATTCCCTCTTTTATCTCCGGTTCTGATGCATTTTCCAAAAGCACACAGAAGGTCACTCCGTCAATCCTGCCAATCTTGCAGTTTTCTCCGAAAGCGTCCATGATCATATCGGCAAATACCATAATCGCACCGTCGCCTTCCTCATGGCCGCAGCTTTCGTTGATCTTTCTGAAGTTGTCGATATCCAGCAAAACAGCTGTAAAATCTCCGTCTCCTGATGCGCTGCTCTTCATCATCTGCTCAAGCCTGATATCAAATCCTCGTCTGTTTAAGACTCCGGTCAGGTTATCCATGTTGACATCATTACTCTGAAAACTGATAAACAGTATCAGACAAGCCAATGAACCTGCGGTGTATGTGGTATTTATTCCATTATACAGAATCTGAGCAATTGTACCGATCAGAGCAAATACCGGCAGAACATACAGCGTTCTTCTGTAATCATTAAGTACATTTTTCCTGAAGGCAACCAGATAAACCGTAACAAGAAGCATGAACAGAGCAAGCACAACAGCCCTTGCCATAAAGAGTTTCCCTCTGAAATAATTACTTCTTTCAAAATAGAAGAACCACTTAAGGCCAAAAACCTGATCTGCAAGAACAAATACTATGTTTAAAGTGGCAAATATATGAAAGACAATCTTGGAAATCTTTCGTGCTTTCTTATTCTTTTCATCCATCCAGCAGTCTATATAGATGACTGAAAACAGGATGATAAGAGGATCTACAAGGAACATTATCAGGTTGCCGAAAAAGGCCATGAGAATGTAGGAACCTCCTCTGTTCTCTCCTATCCTTGCAAACGTATCGGCAACGACAAGCACAATAGTGGTAATGATAATGTACGTAAACATTCTGCTTGTCTTAACTCTGCTGCCTCTTCTCTGGAATGCAAGAATCATTACCAGTATAAAGAGTGTTAGGAAATTATTGACCTGCCAACCTTCAATTATCATAGTATTTTGTCCCTCTAAAACAGATTTGCAAAACTATTAAACTTCTTCTACGTAATTGACATATTCCTCATCGCTGAGCATGTTTAGTATCTCATGGTGTGATCTCTTTTTATCCAGATCCAGATCAAGGATCAGGCCTGTATCGGAGGACTGAAGAGTCTTTTCCTTGCTCTTGGTCATGCTAAGAATTGTAAAGCCCTGATCCGAAAGCATCTTCATGAGCTTGTTTACACCGCGGCTTTTGTTGACCTCGATGTAGATGTTCATGTACTTGCTGTAACCTTCCACCTTGTTGGAGAGCTGCTTTAGAAGGATATTCGAAAAGGCAACCATCAAAAGACATACACAGCCAATCTCAAGATATCCTGCTCCTATAGCCATTCCCATACAGGAGGTAACCCAGAGTGTTGCAGCTGTAGATAATCCCTTTATCTGCTTTCTGCCGGTAACCAGTATTGTGCCGGCTCCCAAGAATCCGATTCCGCTTACAACACCGGCGGGAATCCTGCTGACGTCGGCATTTAGTCCGGGAAGCATGGCAAGGTAAATATTTAGTGCTGTAGCTGAGGCTGATCCAAGGCTTACCAGTGCGTGGGTCTTAATACCTGCACTGTGGTGCTTTATTATCCTCTCCCAGCCTACAAGGCCTCCGAATACAGTGGCTACCACCAGCCTTATGCCAACAGCTATACTGCTGCTTCCCTGCAAATAATCAATAATAGTAGCTAAAGACATATATTACCCCTTTATAGCGCATATAATGTATTATCCTCAAAGCCAAGACATACAGTATCACCGACATTGTATATCTTCTTGTTCTTGGGATTGTATTCCTGGATCTTAACAAAACTCTCGCCGACTTTGATGCGATAATCCTGATAAGCACCCATAAAGCATGAGTAATCAACAATGCCCTTAATGGCTCCTGTATCTGAAAGAACAGCTCCTTCAGGGCGAAGAACCACATCGCAGTCTGCGCCGGTCTGAAGGCTTCCTGTAGCACACTTTACGGCCGATCCATCGATCTCAACCATATCCTGACCTGTTACCTTGGCTTTAAGGAAGTTACATTCACCGATGAAGTCAGCAACGAATTTGCTGTTTGGATAGTAGTATGCTTCCTGTGGTGTTGCCACCTGCTCTACCACACCCTTGTTCATGATGATAACCTTATCTGAAATGGCCATAGCCTCTGACTGGTCATGAGTTACATAAACGGCTGTGATTCCGGCTTCCTGCTGGATACGTCTGATCTCAGTTCTCATGGATACCCTGAGCTTGGCATCAAGGTTTGACAATGGCTCATCGAACAAAAGAACTCCTGGCTCAATTACCAGTGCTCTTGCAAGAGCAACTCTCTGCTGCTGTCCACCTGAGAGCTGGTTTGTCATACGGTTCTCCATTCCCTCAAGTCCAACCAGTGAAAGGATATCAGTAACCTTTTTCTTGATGGTCTCGGAATCCATCTTGCGAAGCTTAAGTCCGTAAGCTACGTTGTCAAAAATGTTGTAGTGAGGAAGAAGCGCATAGCTCTGGAAAACCATGGCTGTATCACGCTTGTTGGGAGTAAGAGCATTGATAGGCTCTCCTCCAAGGTATATCTCGCCCTCATCCGGTGACTCAAAGCCCGCTATCATTCTAAGTGTGGTTGTCTTGCCACAGCCTGATGGTCCAAGCAGTGTAACAAAGCTGCCCGGCTCAATCTCAAGGTTCTGATCTTTTACTGCGTAGAAATCTTTTCCTGTCTTTGGATCTTTATATATCTTTGAAATATGTTCAAGGCGTACGCCCTTTTTCTCTTTTGCCATTTTATCCACCTATCTCGCATCTTCATGCGGCTTTAATCTATGTTAAGTGTCAGTCTTCTAAATTTACCTTACGGCTGGTTCCGAAGTACTTCATGAATATGTTCATGAGAAGAACCGCTGTGTAAGTAATAAGGATCAGGATAGTTGCAAACGCACAGGCTATTCCGTAAGCACCCTTCTCTGCAAACTCGTTGATCTGAACTGTGATGAGCAGATAAGAAGGTGTAACCAGAAGGATGATAGCACTGATGGCTGTAATGCTCCTTACGAAGGAGGTAACAAAGCCGCTAAGGAAACTGTCCTTAATGAGCGGAAGTGTTACCGTCATAAATACCTTGAAGCTGTCTGCACCCATGTCATAAGCTGATTCCTCAATGCTCTTATCAATCTGGCGAAGGGCTGAAATTCCGCTTCTGGTACCTGTAGGAAGGCTTCGTACTACGAATACGATAACCAGTATTGCTCCTGTTCCGTAGAGTCCCTGAAGAAATCCGCTGCCGAAGAGACCTCCGGAAAATCCTCTTATATATCCGATACCGAGAACCGTTCCGGGAACTGCCATAGCCAGCATAGATACCGCCTCAATAAAGCCCTTGGCCTTGAACTTTCTCTTTACCACAAGGTATGAGATTATCATAGACAAAAGAGCTGTTATAGGAGCTGAAATAAGTGACAGAATGAAGCTGTCCTTAAATGCCTTAAAGCCTTTGTACTTGCTAAATACCTGACCGAACCACTTAAAGGTCAGATGGAAATCATATCCCCAGGTCCTGAACATCGCACCGAAGGGAACACAGATGTACATGATGATTACGAATATCGCAAGAGCTGAGCACATGATGGTAAGAGGAACAGTAACACTCTTATCGGTGATCAGCATACGCTCTCTTGATGCCTTACCTGAAAGTGTTGCAGTACTCTTTGCCTCAAGGTAATACTTCTGAACCACGAACATCATGAGTGTTATAGCCAGAAGAACTACCGCCATGGCAGCTGCACCCTGTTTATCATAAGCACCTGTTATCTGCAGATAGATCGTTGTTGCCAGAGTATCGTATGAACCACCGATGATCATTGGGTTTGCGAAGTCTGCAATAGACTCGATGAAGGTTACAAGAAATGCATTTCCAAGTCCAGGAAGGATAAGGGGAAGTGTAACCGTCATAAATACCTTGAATCTGGAAGCGCCCATATCTCTTGCTGCTTCCTCAAGGGAAGGATCGATATTTTTCAAAAGCCCCTTGAGCATCATGTAGCATACAGGGAAAAATGTAAGGGTCTGGACTATTGCAATACCCCAGAATCCATACACACTGTTGTCATAGATATGTAAAAGAAATCTTGTAATGATACCTGCTTTTCCGAAAAGCATGATCATTGAAAGCGACAAAACAAAGGGAGGTGAAACAACAGGAAGCATTGATACTACCTTAAAAAGTCCCTCCATGAATTTTGTACGAAGCTTAACATAGACCTCCACATACGCAAACAAAAGGCCTATGAGAGCTGATGCAATTCCAACCAAAAAACCAACCTTAAGAGTATTGGTGATAGCGCGTCTGAAATTGGGAAGCGCCATTACTCTCTTAAATGTATCAAGCGTAAGTCCATTGTCCGAAACGAAACTGTCTACCAGAAGTATTGCCAGCGGATACAAGATGAATATTGTAAGAAATACCACCAAAAGCACAATGGTCGTCACCATGATCGGGTCGGCCAAAAGCTTTTTCCTGTCAAGGCTGGCACTCTGACTCTTTGCCATTCTGAAAATCCTCC
Organism: Butyrivibrio sp. NC2007; assembly: GCF_000421405.1. Taxonomy (GTDB): domain Bacteria; phylum Bacillota; class Clostridia; order Lachnospirales; family Lachnospiraceae; genus Butyrivibrio. Next base: position 125,606 of record NZ_ATWY01000007.1, on the reverse strand, counting down.
TCACATCAACTTAAAAAGAGAAGGGCGGATGGATAAACATCCGCCCTGTAATATCCCCGATATAGAAATCACTCTGTCTGGAAACGATCGTCTGCTGCGCTTCCAAGTGCATTCATAACTTCTTCAATGTAAGTTGTTGTGTTCTGCTTAGCATCTTCGAAGTCATAATCCATAACGTTCTCGGGATCAAGGCCAAACTCTGTAGCGAGCTCAGGCTGCTTAGCATTGTCGATAACCAGGAACTGATATGAACCGTTCTGTGCTGCAAGCTCTACGCAATCAGGGCTGAGTGCATACTCAATCCAAAGCTTAGCTGCATTTGGATGCTGGCATCCCTTGAAGATAGCTGTTGCACCAACCTCGTAAGATGTTCCTGTTGAAGGAATGATGAGGCCGATGTTGCCATATCCGTTGTCAACGATCTGTGTGATACCGTCATGAAGGAATCCGATACCAACAACACACTCACCTGTACCAACGTTCTTAGAAGGGCCTGAACCTGACTTTGTGTAAACTTCGATGTTCTTATCAAGGTCTACAAGGTACTGGATACCTTCGTCATGACCATACTTCTGGATCATTGTGTTGATAACAAGCTTAGCTGTTCCTGCTGTGTTGTAGTTTGAAAGCCAAACGAGACCTTTGTACTTCTCATCAAGAAGGTCTTTCCAGTCAGCAGGCTCTTCGATACCCATTCTTGCAAGCTCGTCTTTATTTACCATAAATCCAAGGATTCCCTTGTAGATACCATACCAGTATCCATCAGCATCGCGATACTTATCTGAAAGAAGGTGGCTGGCATTCTGTGCATCATATGCTTCAAGGAGTCCTTCTGAAGCTGCTACGTTGTAAGGATCTGTTGTTCCGCCGAACCATACATCACCTGAAGGATTTCCGTTCTCTTCTTCGATCTTACTCTGAACCTCACCTGTTGAAAGGCGCTGATACTGAACCTTGATTCCATAGAGTTTCTCAAAGTTCTCACAAGCTGCTGCAAGATACTCTTCCTCGCAGGAACCGTAAACAATGAGTTCACCCTCTGCCTTAGCTGCCTCGATGAGTGCGTCCATTCCTGAACTTTCAGCCTCTGCTGCAGGTGCTTCAGCTGCAGGTGCCTCAGTTGCTGCGGGTGTTTCAGTAGCTGCAGGAGCCGAAGATTCAGCCTCTCCGCAGCCGATCAGGCCAAGAGTCATAAGCCCCGCCAATACCAATGCTAATCTTTTTTTCATAATTCTTCTCCTTTCCATTTCGGATTACTTGATATATTAATTATACACGCTATTTGTCAGATAACAAAACCAATTGATCATCTGTTGTCCGAAAATACCTCATTATTCCAGAATTTATTCTGAAGTTCATTCTTTGTTACCATAGGTGATAGATAATCTCCTATAAGGTAGTTTGCCTTTACGTCTTTTATCCTGTTGTACAGTTCCTTACTGTCTATGCCGCTAAGGATAACGCGCTTACCGAGCTGGCTTACCATAGCTGCCCTGTTGCGTAGTATTGCATCCGCCTGATTCTCATCCGCGGTTTCGAAATGTCTTTTGACATCGATATTGATACCGTCAAACTTATCAATAGTTGCTACATCAAGACCAAGAAATACCGATTCATGGTTAAGGAGGATAAACTCTACTCCGATCTTGTTAAACTCATCCATTATGAATCCAAGTACATCCTGTGCCTGTGTTGCGATCGTGTCATTTACACTGAATCTGAGCATGGCAGGATCTACTTCATATTTTTTTATAAGAAAGCTTACCTTTTCCACCAGCTCCTGAGTTAGAACATGAACAGACATTATGTGTATGCAGAATATCTTTATATTCATCTCCGACTTTATTACTCCGGTATTGATAAACTGACAAACGGCTTCAATCATTCTGAATTCAAGTTCATCAATAACTCCGGCATTCTCAGCAACAGCCATGTACTCAGAGAATCTGATCCTGCCAAGGTCCGGGTCATTAAGTGTCAAAAGAGCTTCTGCAGAGAATACTCCCATTGTCTCTTTTTTATATACCGGATGATACATAACTCTGAAGGCATTACCTGCCATTCCCTTTATGATTGCCTTCTCGACATCTATACTTCTATGAATGAAATCAAGGTCCTTTCCCCGAAATACCATTCTTTCGTCGTCATCAATCTTAGTCTCGGAGAGCCTTAAAATATCGTCGGCATCGTTAAACTCATCGGGAGACTTTACACAGATGATTTTGGCTTTAACATTGGTTGCTCCGCCGCTTACTTCAAAGCTCTGTCCAAATCTCTCCACTATGCGGTCAATGATTATATCTACCGTATCTTCATCTGCATCTGTACAGATCAGATAGAAATTGCCGCCGGTAGTCCTGTAAACATCGTATTCATAGTTAATTCCCTTAAGGAAATCCGCAACTTTTGTGAGGATGATATCATATCCTTCATAGCCCATAACTCGCCTGTAAATGTCAGCATTAACAATGCGAACATAGATGGCCACAAACTCTTTTCCCACATTTATGCTGCCCTTTAAATCCTGAAGGAGTGAAGCTCTGCTCAGGGCCCCTGTCTTATAGTCAAGCCTGTAGTCGTCCTTCTCAATCATGATCATAATGCCCATCAGTCCCAGGGATTCAGCCAGCATCTCACAGATTATCTCAGGGAATATCATCTGTATGAAGACGCCCAGCACAGCAAGTCCCAGGAAATAGAACATGGCGATCTTCTGAAGGTGATTCATGGTATTCCAGTACTTGCCAAGAAGATAGAAGCAAAATCCCAGATAAAACGCACTGATAATGTAAGCCAGATAAACGCCACCGCCTCTGGCAAAATTCTTTTCAAGATTATTGCTGATGATAAAGCCTGTGAATGGGTTGGTCAGAACCGCAATCTCGAGAATAAGACACGGCGCAAGGAATATTGCCAGTTTGAGTTTACTTTTGTATCTGTGAAAGACATCGCAGACCATCATTATGTACAACGCAAATATCGGAACAAAAGCAAAATGTGTTCCGTAATAGCTTAGCTTATTAAAATAAATAACTACATTCTTAATACTTTGAGAGAGATTGCTGCCTAGAACAACGGTATTGATGATACCGGTGATACAGTCATAGAGAGTGATCACAAGGGCAGCAAGAAATAAACGGCTGCGGAGCCTTCTTGTGGTCTCTCTTTTCATCACAGCCGTGTAGAATATACAGGTTATGCAGATTATAGCCGCAGCAGTCCTAAAGGATAGCGCTCCAATAGGATTTAAATCACCCATGTATTACTTCCTCGCCTTAAAGAATGCGTCCAGAGTTGAAAGAAGTTTATCCTTAGATATAGTCTTAAGCAGATAATCGGCCGGCTTTAGTGCGATAACGTTTGTAACGCTCTCCTTGTCGTTCTTGCCGGTAAGGAACATTACCGGTGTCGAGCTGGAAAATGATTCGCTCTTTAGCATCTCGAGAACCTTTGGACCGTCAAGAACAGGCATATCATAGTCAAGAAGCACAAGATCGGCCTTGTTGGTTGCAAGCCATGCAACAGCCTGTGTTCCTGAGTTTGCCATGCCGACTCTGTAGGTATCTTTTAGCCACTCCCTTATCATCTGAAGGAAGGTAAGATCATCATCAACTATGAGAATACTCTTTCTTCTCTGGAACTCGTACTCATCATCTGTGACAATCTGCGCCTTTTGAACCAGGTCTGCCATATCAAGAGGTCTTTCTATCTCGTATGCCACATCCTCTTTGGGAATATACTGATGAACAAAGTCAAAGGCATCCTTGTTTCCTATGACCATCATGACTATGTTGTCTTCCATGCTCAGATCCTTAAGGTAGACCATGGCATCGCGATGTTCCTCAAGCTCATTGTCCGTATAAAGAAGGATCAGATTGGCATCCTTGGCCTTTGCACTTAGATCCGCAATGGAATAAGCCGCTTCATCCACTATGAATTTGGCAGCATCCAATGCGTTCTTTATGGCGTTTACCAGGAATGTCTGTTCATTTCTTACGAGTAATATTTTTTTATTAAACATAGCTTACTCCTCCAATCCGGCAAGTCCTTCCGATGCCAGCTTCACTATCTCATCCCACTGAAGTTTGTAGGCCATTTCTCCGATACTTCTTGTTATCTTACGGTCTGCATCGGAGAGTCTGTAGCTTCTTAATGAATCGAGAATAAAGGTAAGTGTGTCATAATCAAGGCTCTTGCTGACTTCTATGATGCTCTGATATGCGTCTTTTAACTGTGCTGTGCTTATGTCAACTTTATCCTCTGTATCATCACTCTCATCTTCCTTATCAATTCCCGGAACCTCTGAGAGGGTATGAATAACTATCGCATACAGATTCATCAGTTCATCCTGATGATCTCTAATGGTTTCTATATCACCTGCATTACCTGCATCTTCCAGCTTTTTGGCCAGTTCGCTGAGCTGCTTTGCACCAATGGTTCTGCTGGTGCTCTTTAAGGAATGAACATAGCTCGTATAATCCTTCCAGTTCTCATCCTCATAGGCACTTACAAGGTTTGATTCTGTCATTTGCGCTGATTCGTAATATACCTTGATAATGCTGAAGTAGCTGTCTACTCCGCCACAGTTTCTAAGGCCTTCGCCCACATCTATCTCTTCAAGCTCTTTAAGCCACTGCGGATATTCTTCCGTATCCTTGCTGCTATCAGGAATCTCTTTAAATGCATTCTCCTCAGAGGAAATCAAAACCTTATCCTTTGGCAGATATCTGATAAGTGTATCTTCCAGCCTGTCACTCTCTATCGGCTTACTTAAATAATCATCAAAGCCTTCCCTGAGGAAGTTCTCTCTGGCGCCTGAAATAGCATTTGCTGTAAGGACGATGATCGGAGTGTCCTTGTTGGGACTTGCCGTATCCTTCTTGATCTCATCCAGAGTCTCAATGCCATCCATTCCGGGCATTCTGTAATCCAGGAAGATGATGTCATATTTCTTTTCGTGCTGCTTCTTTAAGCACTCATCTCCGCTTCTTGCAGACTCTACTTTTGCCTTGGTATTCTTCAAAAGCTCCCTTATCACCACGTGATTCATCGGTGTATCATCAACTACAAGGATCTCTGCTTCAGGTGCAGTGAGCTTAGCTTTATACTTCTTTCTCTCCTTGACGGATTCCTGAAGTTTGGTCTTAAAGTCTCCTATAGGCGTATCATCCACAACCCTCTGCGGTAGGGACATTGTGAAGGTTGAGCCCTTTCCGTATTCACTCTCAACGGAGATATTTCCGCCCATTAGATCAAGAAGAGAGCTGGTGATTGCAAGTCCAAGTCCGCTTCCTTCCACCGTCTTGTTCTTGTCTATATCAAGTCTCTTAAACTTCTCAAAGAGTCTTTCTTTGTCCTCTTCCTTGATACCTACGCCGGTATCTGTGACATCTATCTTAAGGGTTATCAGATCCTCATATTCCCTGTAGCCTGTGATTCTTAAGGTCACTTTACCCTCTGAGGTATATTTGACTGCGTTGTTAAGGATGTTGACCATTATCTGTCTAAGGCGCATTTCATCGCCATGCATCCTCTCAGGCAGCTGGTCATCAATATCAAACTCGAGCTTCAGCGCCTTTTGGGATGCCTTGATATGAACCATGTTGTAAACGTCGTTGAGTACTGATGAGAAGTCGTAATCCGACTCGTTGATCTCCATGCTTCCCGCCTCGATCTTGGAGAAGTCAAGGATATCATTTATCAGTGACAAAAGAGTTCTTCCCGCGCCTTCAATGTTCTGGGCATACTCAAGGATCTTTTCGTCCTTGCACTCACGAAGAATGACCTCATTCATGCCGAGCACGGCATTGATGGGGGTTCTGATCTCATGTGACATATTTGCAAGGAAATTACTCTTGGCTTCGTTGGCAGCTCTTGCCCTTCTCTCCTCCATCCTTGCAAGCTCAGTGGCACGAAGGATTGCGATAAACTCGTTCTTACTTACCGCCTCGGAGAAATATGCTCCCTTCAGATAGTCAGCCTTTATGTGTGCAATGGTATCTAGGAGCTCCTGACTGTCAACATTATCGATAACAACGCGCTTTAGCATCTGATTCATCATCTTGAGTCTGTTCTCAAGAATGATCTTGTTCTGCATCTGCTTACCTGCCACATGCAAAAGAGCTGCATCCATCTTTACACCTTCAAACATCAGAGATGATGCCGACTGCATGTTAAAGAAGCCGGTTCCGTACTCATCCATAAAGAATCGGATTCCGTCTTTCGCAAGATCAGACATAACAACGCCAAGCACATCCTGATCCGTTGCAGCTGCTGATTCCGTGATGTCAAAGACAATCTGCGACGGTCTGACTCCAAACTTTGAGAGAGCTTCTCTGACTCTTTTACTGAAGTCTGATTTGATGAGCTGAATAGATGAAAGGCCGATTTCAATAAACAAAAGTCCCATCTCTTCTGCAATACCACCGCCCAGGAAATAGAAAGCTTCATCGATGGTGAACCATCCGAGCTTTTCTATAAGTCCTGTCTGCTCCGCTATCGGGATGAACTCTTCGGGCTCTATCTTTCCAAGCTCGGGATCTTCAAAAACAACAACTGCCTGAGCAGCACAGATAGCCAGATCTTCCTTGGTGTATATAGGTTCAAAGTAAACCTTGAAGGCATCTGTTCCAATACCTCTTTTTACAGCCTTCTCAACTTCTGCTCTTCTTAAGATGAAGTCCAGGTCATGCTCGCTTAAAACTCTGTCGTTGTCCGCATCAATTGAGGTATCGCTGAGGAAATAGAGATTATCCAAAGACGCAAACTGATCAGGTGATGAGGCCATGAGGATATAAGCCTTTAAGAATAAGGTGTTATCTCCCAAAGACCAGCCCATGCTAAATCTCGTATAAATCTTTTCCGCAGCCTCTTTTGCGTCGCTTCCGTCAATATCCGGACACACAACCATAAAGCAGTCCGAAGCTGCCCTGTAAACATCAAAACCGTTGTTTATACTGCGGATAAAATTGACAATCTCCCTAAGTATCTTCTCAAACTCTTCGTAGCCTGTTATCTTGCGATACGAATCGGCGTTGACCATTCTAATACAGATGCTGTAGAAGCTTCGTCCGTATTTAAAATAGCTCGCCACATCCCTGGTCATTGCATTTCTGTTGAAGGCACCTGTGGACATATCCATTCTGTCATCGTCGTTTTCCAGAACTATCATAATACCCATAAGTCCTATAGCTTCGCACATAAGCTCACACTGGATATTGCTGTGTATCATCTGTATCAGGGTTCCGACTATGACTATGGCAAAGAAATACAAAAGGGCTATCTTCTTCATACCGTTTAGGATATTCCAGTACAGGAAGAGTGCCACTATCGCAAAGAGAACATAGAAACCGGCCTGAATGTATGCAACATACACTCCGGCATGTCTGTGGAATGTCAGGTTATCGTCAAAGATATAGACAAAACGTGTAAGAGGATTGGTCAGAACAAGAATTTCAAGAATATAAAAAGGCAGCGCAAGGCAGAACTGTGCGCTTCTTGAAAACCTATACGAAACATTGCATACCAAAATGATGTACAGGGCAAATATCGGGGCTATTGCAAAATGGGTAAAGAAATAGAGGAATTGGAGCACATTAAGAAACAGGAGCTTCCCGGCATGGGAAATACCTCCGGCAACAACCAGGTCAGCTCCGATAACTGTTATTGAATCAACGATAACAATTACTATTAACGTAATAAACAGTTTATTCTTAAACCTGCGGTTTCTGCCCATCAAAAGAGTATAGAAAAGACAGGTCAGTGAAATGACAATAGCCGCAAGGTTAAAGGTAAAACTGCCGATACCTCTAACATCTACCATACAAAACCCTCAAGGCATCCAAAAGATCTTTTTCCTTATGCGGGAATCAGGTCGCGATACCATCTAAGTGCCCCGAGATATGCAGTATAAACATCGTTCATATCAATGTCTTCAAGAACCAGAATCCTGGATATTTCTGTCCAGTCCGCATCCTCATAGCATTTAATAAAATCCAGTACCTTGGCAAAATCTCCCTTATCTTCAAGGAGTGCTTCTCTTACATTCTTAGAAACCTGAACCATATCAAGGGCTTCAGGCATAGTCTTCTCGAGCATGATATCAAGTGCTGAGAACAGTCCCATGATGAACAGCTCAGGAGCATGCATCGCCATCTCAAATTCGCTTGCAAGGTTCTCTGCAAACTTAGCTCTTATCATTACAAGTCTTATGATCTCTGTAGGCTTATCTGCACACAGCTCCTTGGTAACGGCTGTGTTTATCCATCTCTTTAATTCCTTCTGTCCAAGCATTGCTGCTGCATGGCGAATGGAAGTAATCTCTGAATTAAAGGCCATTCTGTTGACCATTTCCAAAAGAGAAATTACAAGAGCAGGGTCTTTTCCAATGACATCTGCAGCATCGGTAAGATCATAGTCAGGGGCGTTGACCACGTTTAGCAGCTCAATGTAGTTGACCTTCAGAGGGTTAACTTCCGTCTCTGACTTTGTTACCGGCATTCTAAAGAAACCTCCCTCGTAGAGGTCGTAGCCGCCGTCTTCTACCAGCTTGTCATACTGCTCTTTTGTATCTACGTTGACAGCACAGAGTTTGATGTTTGGATACTGTCTGCCAAAGTATATCTTAGCTTTTGAAATATCTATCTTGGCATGATCAAGGAGGATATAATTGCACTGGCTGATTATCTCCTTGTAATCTTCAAAACTGCTGATGGGAATCTTTCGGATGGCGAGCTTGTAGCCCTGTTCCTTAAGCTCTTTTACCCTCTTGATGTACTCTGCCTCAGGCGGAATAGAGTTGTCCATAAGAAGAACAACCTTCTCGGGTGGAACTGTACACTGAAGGGAAATTTCCGCGAATACGGAGAACTGATTTATGGGAACAAAGACTTCCTTTCCGCCGGAAAGAGTTGCAACACCCATGTTGCTTACAACTTCAAGTTCGGGAACCGTTCCGGCTCCGTCAAATCTTGCACCGGCCATGAAAGAGGGGTTCAAAAAGAGATTAGTCTTTCGAGCAAAGACAGAATATGCACTCACAGACATCTGGTTATCAAAAAGAGGTATCAACGTAGCAAGCATAAAGTTCTCCTTTCAGCCATTTAAAGACAAACTCCCACTTACTTATATTGTACCTCTAAAAAATGTTTAAACCAATAATAATTTTATAAAATTCCGTAGATTTATACCGTCTTATCGATAATATACTTCGGTCTTCCCTTGACCTCATCATAGATCTTGGAAATGTAGTATCCTATGATTCCCAGTGCCATCATAATAAATGATCCCGTAAAGCACTGAAGTATGATTACCGTTGTAAAACCATCCTGTGCCTTTCCTTCAAAGAAAGTGATAATTGCTTCAAGGCTGGCGCCAAGGCCAACTACAAAAACTATAATTCCAAGGAATGTTACGATCTGCATCGGAGCAGATGTAAAGGAAGTGATATTGGTAAGAGCGTATTTGAAAAGAGCCTTGGTGCTCCACTTGGATGTTCCGACTTCCCTCTCTCTTACCTCATACTCAACCTCGGTGGATTTGAATCCGATCCAGGATGAAAGCGCTCTGAAGAACGCATTCTTTTCACGCATGTTAAGAAGGACGTTCATGGCCTTTCTGTCAAGGAGCTTAAAGTCTGATGCCCTCGACATGTCAAAGCCAACTGAGTTTGACATGATTTCATAAAAGCTCTTGGCCGCAAACCTGTGCAAGCCACTCTCTTTTCCTCTGTTGCTCTTAACTCCTTCAACTATTTCATAGCCCTGTTCCCAGAGTCTGTACATTTCAACAATCTTCTCCGGTGGGTGCTGCAGGTCGCAGTCGATCACTACGCAGCAATCTCCCTTTGCTTCAGCAATCCCCGCAAATATTGCTGACTCTTTTCCAAAGTTTCTTGAGAAGCAAACGCCTCTTACACTGGAAAACGTCTTTGCCTGCTCCTCTATCTTTTCCCAGGTCTTGTCCTTGGAGCCGTCATTCACAAAAAGCAATTCATGTTCTATATTCTCACCGCTCAAAATGCCATCGATCACAGATGCAGTTTGCGGTATTATTTCTTCTTCATTGTATGCAGGTATTATTACTGAAAGCACCCTAAAATACCCCTTTCGTGCTTGATTAAAGTCCTCATGCATTATATCATAGTTTATAGGGTATTTCTACAAACACAATGATAGGGGGATCTTACTATGGCGCAAAACGAAATGTTAGCGATGATCCTGGCAGGTGGACGTGGAAGCAGGCTAAAAGACCTAACCACGAAGGTAGCTAAGCCAGCAGTTTTCTATGGGGGAAAATATCGTATCATTGATTTCCCTTTAAGTAACTGTGCAAACAGTGGCATCGATGTAGTCGGTGTCCTTACACAGTATGAGTCCGTACTTCTTAACAGTTATGTGGCACAGGACGGACGTTGGGGTCTCGACACCAGGGACAGCGGTGTTTATGTCTTAACTCCCCGCGAAAAGGCTGATCAGGGCCTTGATGTTTTCCGCGGAACCGCTGATGCAATCTCACAGAATATCGATTTCATCGATACCTACGATCCGGAGTATCTTCTCATTCTTTCCGGAGATCACATTTACAAGATGAATTATTCCAAGATGCTTGATTATCACAAGCAGATGCACGCTGACGCAACCATTGCTGTCCGCGGTGTTCCCATGCGTGAAGCAAGCCGTTTCGGAATCATGAACACAGATGGCAAGGGCAGGATCATAGAATTTGAGGAAAAACCCGCCAAGCCAAAGAGCAATCTCGCATCAATGGGTATCTATATCTTCAGTTGGAAGCTTCTTCGCAAGATGCTGATTGAGGATATGAAGAATCCCGATTCAGATCATGACTTCGGAAAAGACATTATTCCAAGAATGTTAAACGAAAAGAGAGGTCTTTTCGCATACGAGTTTAAGGGTTATTGGAAGGATGTAGGAACCATCGACTCCCTCTGGGAAGCAAACATGGACCTTCTCGATCCCAAGAATCCGCTCAACCTCAATGATTCATCATGGCTTATCTACACAGAGGATGTATCCACTCTTCCTCAGTACATAGGTAAGGAAGCCAAGATCAAGAAAGCTTACATCACACAGGGTGTTCGAGTAGAGGGAAGCGTTACAAACTCCGTTCTCTTTACGGGAGCAGTTATCGGCAAGGGAGCCAAGGTAGTTGATTCAGTCATCATGCCCGGCGTAGTGATCGAGGAAGGTGCAACGGTCACAAGAGCACTGGTAGCTGAAGATGTTCATATTGGCAAGAAAGCCAAAGTCGGCTCTAAGAACAGCGAGAGCATTGAGCTTGTCGCTAAAAATGTGAAAGGAGGTACAAAGTAATGACAGTTAAGGCATTTGGTATAGTATCCTCCGCAGATAACTCCATCCATGTAGAGGGTCTTCACGATTACCGCCCCATCGGCGCATTCTCTTTCCTTGGAAGATTTCGTGTTATAGACTTCCCTATTTCAAACATGAGTAACAGTGACATTAACCGTATTCAGGTATATGTTCGTTCAAGGCCGAGATCAATCGCAGAGCACGTAGGAAGCGGAAGACATTACAACATCAACTCAAAGAGAGGTAAGATTCAGCTCCTCTTCTCTCAGAACTCATCTTCCCGCTCCATTTACAACAACGATATCTCAGCTTATATGGAGAACCTTGATATCATCCAGCGTATGCACCAGGATTATGTTATCATCGCTCCCAGCTACATGGTTTACAAGCAGGATTTCAGACAGCTTCTCGATGCACATGTTGCTTCAGGCGCAGACGTTACTCTCCTTTACCACAAGGTTGATAACGCCAGAGAGTACTTCAAGAACTGTCACACCGTTACAGTTAACAAGCAAAAGGGTGTTCAGTCCATCGACAAGAACCTCGGAACAGCCAATTCAAAGAATATCTTCATGGATACCTATTGTATGCATAGGGATGTTTTTGTGGAACTGGTCAAATCAGCTAACTGGATGTCATCCATGTACACTCTTGCAGATATCGTAAACCTTAAGTGCAAGGATATGGACATCAGAGCATTCCAGCACAGAGGCTACTTTGCTACTCTCACAAGTCTTGAGGACTACTTCAACGCTTCAATGGAGCTTCTTGACTATGACAAGGCTCATGACCTCTTAAGACCTGAATGGCCTATCTACACAAGAACAACGGACGCATGTCCTACACAGTACTTTGAGAGCGCCAAGGTTACTAATTCCTTTGTAAGTAACGGATGTCTCATCGAAGGAACAATAGATAACTCCATCATCGGACGTAGTGTAACCATCAAGAAGGGAGCTGTTATCAAGAACTCCATTATCATGGCCTACTCCACGATTGAGGAGGGAGTTCACATTGAAAATGCTATTGTAGATAAGTGGGCTCACATCATTCATGCCAAGAATATCAGGGGCGAGGCTGATGCTCCACAGTATATCAAGAGGCAGGACACACTTTAAAAAAGCGACACCCAAAAATAAAGCAGCGGGAATGTTATCATTCCCACTGCTTTTTTATTGCTCCATTCGGAGCTCTTTATTTAAGTTTGAACTTACCAACAATCTCTTTAAGTGTTCCGGCGATCTCTTCCTGCTTGCCTGACATGTCGTTTACATTAGAAACAACATCTGCAGCTGCCATTACGGAGTCGTTTACTCTGCTGGAGAGATCAGCAGTATCCTGTGTGGACTCTGCGATATTCTGGATAGCCTTTGAAACTTCTTCCATTGCAGATCTGATATTCTCAACCATCTGAGCAATGTTCTCTGAAGAACCGCCGAAGGAATCAGCATCATCTCCATACTGCTTAGCTACATTTACGAAGTTATCATAGTCAGGTGTAACTGTCTCTTTAATAAACTCAAGCAGCTCTCCTGAAGAATTTGAAAGTGTTCCGAAAGCTTCCTGTACGCCATCGATTGTATCTCTGATCTGTTCAACTGCTTCAGATGTTGAACTTGCAAGCTTGTTGATCTCGGAAGCAACTACCGCAAATCCCTTACCTGCATCTCCTGCTCTTGCAGCCTCAATACTTGCATTGAGTGAAAGAAGGTTGATCTGGTCAGCAATCTCAGCGATTGTATCTGCAAGAGTTCCGATCTGATCAACAACCTTAGCCTTTTCATTGGCTTCTGCAAGATCAGCTTCTCTCTGCTCTGCAATGCTGATGGCATTGTCATAAGCCTGCTTGGACTGTCTTTCAATATCTCTTGCTCTTGCCTTGATATCTGCAGCCTCAGCGCTGGTCTTCTCTGTCTCTCCGGCAAGCTGATGAACGGATGCATTAACTTCTTCAACAGAAGCATTAACCTCCTCGGTTGCTGCACCGGAGGACATCATAGCATCGTTAACACCTGAGATATTGCCCTGGATACTTGTGAACTGATCCTGAAGTTCGCTTGCCATGGTTGCAAGACCTGATGATGTCTCGGATACCTGCTCGGATCCATCTGAAATCTTACTGATAACATCGCGGTTACTCTCAAACATGTTGTTGAGGGAATCGGACATCTGGCCAAGCTCGTCTCCGCTCTTACTCTTGATCTTATTAACTGTAAAGTCTCCGTTTGCAAGAGATCCGGCGAAGGCCTTAACATTGTTGATGCTCTTTGAGATACTCATTACGAATACCCAAATGATAGCTGCGCCTACCAAAAGAGCTATAACGCAGATTACAGAAAGCTTAGCTGTAGCTGCTTTAACAGGCTCTTCCAGCTCATCTATATTCATACGAAGTGCAAGCTTCCAATTAACGTCAGGGATAGTAACATATGTCAGAAGGACGTTTTTGCCGTTTTCCATAAAGGCGCCCATCTGAGGTGATGAAGAATCCTTGGCCATAAGCTCTGCACCCATAGCTGCAAGATTCGGATTTTCATCGGCTGTAACATTTACACCATTTTCTACTTTTGCAGAGTCAAGGCAGTAAAGGTATGTTCCCTTTGAATCAAAAAGCATAGCTGTTCCGGTCTTACCAACCTGAATACTTGCAACCATCTCTTCAATATCGCCAAGAGACATATCTACTGTTACACAGCCAACATATGTGCCATTGTCATAGATTGGTGCAGAACAGCTGGCCATAACGATACCTGATGTAGGATCATAGTATGGATCTGTAATTATTGCCTGTCCCTCTGAAAGGCCCTTAGCATTCAGATAGTATTCCTGATTGAAGTAATCGTATTCTGCATTACTGTAATCATAGGTCTCAACAATCTGCCCGCCATCTTTATACCAATATGGACCTACGTACATTTCTTTTTCATCAAATACATATGGTTCAAACCAGATTCCGGAACCAAGTACCGAGTCATTATTGGTTATGATCTTAGTGATTGTACCCTTGTAGTTATCCATCGTAACAAAACGATAGGATGTTGATATCATCTGTGCGATATCAACGCAGGATGTCTTAATGATCTTGAGCTTGCCATCAACAATATTAGCGTTAGCTATTACTGTCTGATTCATTGTGTCGGTGTTTCCTGTCTGAATTGATGCGCTCAGCTGATTGGCTGCCACATATGTAAGAAGCACCATTGCAATAGCCATGATAGGCAGGATACAAAGCAGCATCTTGGCACGAAGGCTCATTTTCTTCATCTGTTTACCCCTTTTCTTAATGGAATTGTTTGGAAATTCTTTGAATTGTCAATTTATTAGACAACATAATAATTGTACTATACAGCGCATACAATATGTTCTTAAAAAAGTATAAAAAGAAATGAATATATAATAAATGCGCGTATTAGAGGATTTTCTTTATCAATTTTTAATAAACGCTTTTGCGTTATTTTCACTGTTTACATGTTAAAATTAGAGTGGTGTCAATTCATCTAAAACTAAGGGAGAATAATATATGAACGCTGAACAGTACAAAAGAGCCACCAATAACAGTTTCTATGTATGTGTTGTAATTCTTGTAAGCGGTCTGATATTAACAATTATCAAGCTGTTTAGTGCCGGCGTAACCCCCGGACGAATAGCCATCATTATTGCTGCCGGAATTGGTGGTGCTATGGCTGCTATTGGTAATTTCAAATTCCCTACAGTAAAAAGAGGATCAATTCTTTTAATGGGAGGCTCCACTATTTTTTACTTTGTCCTTCTTATTGCTGAAGATAATCTTATATACTTCGCATTCGGCCTTCCGATACTGATATGCTCCATCATCTATTTGAACGTTAATTTATGTAAGTATGGAATAGCTGCTATAACGCTTTCTTTTATAATCACTTGCGTAAAGATTTATATTGCAACTGGTTCTATGGATCAGTCTCTACTGCCGGCTGCCATAACTCTTGGCCTTGCATTCATCGCATGTCTTTGCACCGTTACACTTCTGACCATGTTTAATACCGAAAACAATGCAGTCATAAGTGAGAATGCAGACAAAACTCTTCAGGCCGGAAATGCTATGGCTGCTATTGCCAATACCATTACAGATCTCTTCAACGAATCCCAGGAAGATATGAGCACTCTTCAGGAAATCATGGATACTCAGCATTCAGGCATGCAGGATATCGCCAGCAGCATGGAAAGTACTGCTCAGGCAATAACCAATCAGGCTCAGAAGGTTCAGGAAATCCAGGAAGAAACAGATGCCACAGAACAAAACAGAAAAGAGATGACAAAGGCCTCTGAGAATGCTCAGAGAACTGTACAGGAAGGCGTTCAGGTAATAAGTGAGCTTAAGAATAAGTCACAGGATGTTGCAAGAACCAGTCAGGTAACCGTTGAAACCACTCAGGCTGTTATCAACAAGGTGGAAGAAGTTCAGAAGATTGTCGGCTCCATCATGTCAATTTCAAAGCAGACCAACCTTCTTGCTCTCAATGCAAGTATCGAAGCTGCCAGAGCCGGCGATGCAGGTAAAGGTTTTGCAGTTGTTGCCAATGACGTAAGAGAACTTGCTGCTGAAACAAACACAGCTTCGACTGAGATCACAAATATCATCAATGAGCTTACCGAAGATGTACAGAAAGCCATGGCCAGCATAGATGACACTGTTGCATCTGTATCAGAACAGAACGAAATGATCGAAACCGTAGGCGAAAACTTCGACAGCATCAATGACAACGTAACAGAGATGCTCGATCGCTTCCAGGTAATCGGAGAAGGCATGAAATCCATAGCATCTTCTACTACAGAGATCAATGACAGTATTTCAAATCTATCCGCCACCAGTCAGGAAGTTGCGTCTCTTTCCAATCAGGGCTTAGAGTCCTCAGACAGGGCAGTTGAAAAATTCGAGGCTTTCAAAGGCACTCTGGGACAGATTTTCCAACAGGCCAACAAGCTCAAAGACATGCAGACAAAGGGCTGAGAGGGTTTTATTTCATAAATTTTTCTAAAATTTCACACAAAAGCCTTAACTTGGCATACATAATTACGTTATAATACTCAGTAGCAGGAAATATCTGCTACTGAGTATTTTTACAATTTAAGAAAGGAGGAGAAATGTGTATGACAGCTACATGTGATGCAAAAATGGAAGTAATTGACTGCATTCTTCACGATTGCGAGAATGAGTATTATCCTGATCCTGAAAAAGTAGCTCATATTACCGGTCTGCCACTGGGGGTTGTTTTTGATCTTTTAATCGAACTTAAGAACCAAGGTCGTCTTGGAAAGCGCTGATAATCAGATAGGAGAATCTTATGGAAATCACGCAGCAGTATTAAAGGTCCTGTGCTTAAAAAGCTCAGGACCTTTTATTTTGCGATTATTGGCTGTTTTTAGAGCATTTCTACAGGCTCATGTGTAAAGTCTGCTTTGCCATCCTCATACAGCTTTCTGACGAAATCTATAGCTCTTGAACCCGATTCCTCAATCGGAACATTCTGGCTGTAAATATACTTAATATGATCTCCGCTGGTAAGAGCAAAATCAATCTCTGTTCCGGAAATCTGGCCGTCTCCAAAGTCAAGTGGCTTAACTTCCACTTCTTCGACTTCCTTAACAATTCCTTCACCAAAAAGTACTCTCATCGATAACCCTCCTTGCGTTATATAATTGTTAATTTATCATTGCAATTACGTTCAGACCACTAAATACATTTTATCACTGATTACCCCAGTCAATTATTAAAAGAATAAAAAAAGTTGGAGAAATAGCTATAATATGCTATACTAGGCAAGGTGTTACAGAAAATGTAATATTTGTGGCTAAGCCACTTGAGACTATATTCGTTTTAAGGAGTTATATCATGATCAGAAATAAGAAAATAGCTGCAGCAGCTGTTGCAATTTTGCTATCTTTATCCGCTTTAACAGGCTGTTCTTCATCCGATAAGAGCGCAGCCAAGGAAGCTGCCGAGGGCTTTATGGAAGCCGTTAAGACCGGCGATACCAACGCCATAAACAATTACTCTTCTTCAGAGGTATCCACAGGCTCTTTCGTAGCTCTTTTCGATAAAAATTATCTGAAAGAGGATCTCACCTCCAAGCTCGGCAATCCGGAGCTGGATGATACAACAGTAGCTAAGCTTGACGAACTGGGAGCCATGTACTCCACTCTCATGGAGGAATATCAGCTCACAGAGGTTTCACTAAACGATGACGGAACTGCTACTGCTTACGTCACCATGAAGGCAAGTTTTCCCTATGATATTATTACCAGTGAGGATACGCAGGCTAAATTTACTGCCGCGACTGATGAATACAACGTCAATAGCCAGGACGAACTTTTAAAGATCACAGAGGAACAGGGACAGGATGCAGCCATTGCCAAGGCTTATAACGACATTATTCTCCTGGCGGTAGATATCTATGAAGATGCTATAGAGTCTTCCGAGCCGGTATCCTATCTCATCGCTCTTAACCTTTCCAAGAACGAAGAAACAGGAACCTGGTATGTAACATCGGTTCAGAGCTATGACAGCTCAATCGCAGGTACAGGAGCTCCTGCAACTGAAACAGACACATCGGCAACAGAGAGTTCTTCCGCAGCTTCATCAGAATCATCTACAGATAATTGAGAAATTCAAGCAAATAAATGGGAGTAGGTTCCTTGAAACCTACTCCCATATTTTTTGTCTTTATTACTATATTACTTGCCGCCTGTGAGCTTGTTGATAATGATCTTACCGGCTCTCTTTGCTGCGTATGGTCCAACAGCCTTGAGCTTGTCCTCAGATCTGTACATTGTGCTTGCAGCAGGCATATCACGTGTAAGGTGGATAGCGTCGAATTCACACTTGGTTGTGCAAAGTCCGCATCCGATACAACGGTTCTCATCAACGGTTGTAGCACCACATCCAAGACATCTTGCTGCCTCAGTCTTAACCTGCTCCTCTGTAAGAGTAAGTCTGAGGTCATCGAAGGTATCCTTGGCAACTCCGGCCTTCTTGCCCGGAATCTGTCTCTGTGCGTTATCAAAGCTCTCAACCTTAATGTCGTCTTTATCAAGCTCGATGAACTCTCTTCTGTCACGGGCAAGGTCAAGACGGTTTCCTTTATGAACGAAACGGTTGATGGATACGTAGCCTTCTCTTCCGCCTGCAATAGCATCAATAGCGAACTTAGCTCCTGTAAATACATCTCCGCCCACGAAGATATCAGGCTCTGCTGTCTGTCTTGTGAGTGCGTCAGCCTTTGCTGTGCCGTTTCTGTTGAGTTCAACCTTTGTTCCCTTAAGAAGGTCTCCCCACTGAACTGACTGTCCGATGGAAAGAAGCAGATTCTCACAAGGAATTGTGATTGTGTCGTTCTCATCATACTGAGGGCTGAATCTGTGCTCTGAGTCAAATACTGAAGTACATCTCTTAAATACAACAGCTGTTACATGACCATTCTCAGAAAGAACTTCCTTAGGTCCCCAGCCATTCTTAACCTCGATTCCCTCTTCCTTAGCTTCAGCAACCTCGTCCTTAGCAGCCGGCATCTCTTTTTCACTCTCAAGGCAAAGCATTGTAACCTTGCTTGCACCTGCTCTTACAGCAGTTCTTGCAACGTCGATAGCAACGTTACCGCCACCGATTACTACAGTCTCACCATTAAGCTTAATTGAGTGATCCTGGTTAATGTTACGAAGGAAGTCAACACCGGTCTGAACTCCTTTGGAATCCTCACCGGGAACTCCTGCCATTCTTCCGCCCTGCATACCGATAGCGATGAAGAATGCCTTATATCCTTCAGCACGAAGCTGCTCGATTGTAATGTCTTTTCCTACTTCTACGCCGCACTTAAACTCAGCGCCCATTTCCTTTATAACATCGATTTCTGCCTCGATGATATCCTTCTCAAGACGATAGCTTGGAATACCGTTCATAAGCATTCCGCCGGCTCTTTTCTCTTTCTCAAATACGGTTACAGGATAGCCGTTGAGACGCAGGTAATATGCAGCTGAAAGTCCTGCAGGACCTCCACCGATTACTGCTACCTTGTACTCATCGCCCCACATACCGCCGTCATGCTTCTCGCAAAGAGGCACATATCTCTTATCTGCCTTAAGGTCGAGAGAAGCGATGAACTTCTTGATTTCATCGATAGCAAGAGGCTGGTCGATGGTTCCTCTTGTACATGCGTCCTCACAACGTCTGTTGCAGACAGCACCACAAACCATAGGGAATGGATTGTCCTGTTTGATGAGCTTAAGAGCATCTTCATATCTGCCCTCAGCAGCCATCTTGATATATCCCTGAACTGAAAGGTGAACAGGACAGGCAGTCTTACAAGGTGCTGTACCTGTGTCATAGCAGTTGATCTTGGCATCGTCACGATAGTTATAGTTCCACTTGTGAGGTCCCCACTTCTTGTTATCAGGAAGCTCGCTCTTAGGATAAGTAACCTCTGTGCCGTTCTTCTTGCAAAGCTTCTGGCCGAGCTTAGCAGCGCCGACAGGACATACCTCTACGCACTTACCGCAGGCAACACACTTCTCCTTCTCAACATGAGCTCTGTAAGCTGATGCTGACATATTAGGTGTGTTAAAGAGCTGTGATGTACGAAGAGCGTTACATACGCCGGGAGCACAGTTACAGATAGCAACAATCTTGCCCTCGCCGTCGATATTTGTGATCTGGTGAACATAGCCGTGACGCTCTGCTCTCTCTAAGATCTCATAAACTTCTTCCTTGGTGATATAGTGTCCGATTCCACGATCATCCATGTACTCGGCCATATCTCCCATACCTATGCAGTAATCACCACGGATCTCTCCGCTTCCCTCTCCACGCATAGCCTGCTGCTTACGACATGAGCACTCTGAAATACCGTACTTGTCATACATGTCGATCCAGCGTGACAGATGCTCTACAGGTACTGACTGATTCTCAAGTGAGATAGCCTTCTCAACGGGAATAACGTGCATTCCGATACCGGCTCCTCCTGGTGGAACAGACTCTGTGATTCCCTGAAGTGGAAGCTGTGTCATAAGGTTAAAGAATGTAGCCATCTCAGGATGCTCATCAGTGATCTTATCCTGCATCATCATAAACTCAGCTGATCCCGGAACGAAAATAGGAAGCTCATACTGAAGGTGCTTATCAGGTGTCTTAGCCCTGTTCTGCTCGATGATACCGATAAATCTGAGGTCGTGAACCATCTTGGTACACTCTTCTTCTGTCATGTTGTTCATCTTAGCAAGTTCAGGAATTGAATAAGGTACACGTGTCTTCTTGAAGTTAAGACAGAATCTTACCTGCTCCTTGTTAAGAACCCGGTCAAGCATCCAGTACTCAGGATCTCTGTTGTTGACCTTCTTGGTGATCTTTTTGATCATACGATCAGTAATGAGAGTTGCCAGCTCAAGAACCATTTTTTCCTTTTCAGGATCTTCTGCCACATAGTTCTCGTCCTGCCAAAAGTCATTCTCGTTGATCATAGGATCACCGATTTTCCATTCAGCCATAGTTTTTGCCATAATTATCCCCTTTTTCTTAAAATAAAATTTAACATAATAATCTATTTTTATATTACCATAAAAACGGCTTTTTTTCCGCAAAAAAAGGCGATTTTCACCGCCTTTTATGCATTACTTATTCAGTTTCCAAAATGATCAGTTTTCATCGTAAAGATGGCAGCAAACAGCGTGTCCGTTTCCCATATCCTTAGGAGTAGGAGCAACCTCTTTACACTTAGCCATACACTGAGAACATCTTGTATGGAACTTGCAGCCCTTAGGTGGGTTTGCAGGTGAAGGAATGTCTCCCTGAAGCAGGATTCTGTCCTTCTTGATATCAGGATCAGGCATTGGAATTGCAGAGAACAATGCCTTTGTATATGGGTGCAGAGGATTTGCAAAGATATCCTCTGTATTACCTGTCTCAACCAGATTTCCAAGATACATTACGCCAATAGTATCGGAAATGTGCTCAACTACAGAAAGGTCATGCGAAATGAACAGATATGTAAGTCCTCTGTCTTCCTGAAGCTGCTTTAAAAGGTTAATGATCTGTGCCTGGATAGAAACATCAAGCGCTGATACAGGCTCATCACATACAACAAACTCAGGCTTAAGAGCAAGGGCTCTTGCGATACAGATACGCTGTCTCTGTCCGCCGGAGAACTCATGAGGATATCTGTCCTTGTGGTATTCCTGAAGTCCGCACTCCTTCATGATATTGCTGATGTACTCATCATACTCTGATGCAGGTACAAGTCCGTGCTCTCTTACAGCCTCTCCAATGATTTCACCGATAGGAAGTCTTGGTGAAAGAGATGAGTACGGATCCTGGAAGATGATCTGCATCTTGGTTCTGAGCTCGCGGAGCTGCTTCTTATCAAGCGTACTGATATCCTGACCGTTGAAGATGATATCTCCTGAAGTCTTCTCAATAAGTCTTAAGATTGTACGTCCTGTTGTTGACTTACCACAGCCTGACTCTCCAACGAGTCCCATTGTTGTTCCTTTTTTGATTGTAAAAGAAACATCGTCAACAGCCTTAACTTCTCCTGTAACGCCTCCAAAGAAGCCGCCCTTTATGGGGAAGTATTTCTTGAGGTTTTTAACTTCTAATATATTTTCCATCAGTTAAGCCCTCCTTCCTCACATCTGTAGCAGGCAACCTCATGTGTAGGTGATACCTTATAAGTCTTAGGATAAGCGCCGTTACACTTTTCTGTGCACATCTCACATCTATCCTTGAAATAGCAATAATTGGGCATATCAATAGGATTAGGAACATTACCGGGTATGCTGTAGAGCTTATCTACGTGCTTACCAACCACGGGCTTTGAATTCATAAGTCCGATGGTATAAGGATGTCTTGGATCCTTGAAGATCTCTGTAGCAGTACCTTTTTCTACTACTCTTCCGGCGTACATAACAACAACGAAATCAGCCATCTCAGCTACAACGCCAAGGTCATGGGTGATGAGCATGATAGATGAATTGATCTTGTCCTTAAGATCACGCAGAAGGTCAAGGATCTGAGCCTGAATTGTAACATCAAGAGCTGTCGTAGGCTCATCGGCAATGATAAGCTTAGGATCGCAGGCAAGAGCCATAGCGATCATGACACGCTGTCTCATACCACCTGAAAGCTCATGAGGATACATTTTGTAAACGCCCTCCTTGTTGGCAATACCAACAAGCTGAAGCATCTCAAGTGTTCTTGCCTTAACATCATCAGCGCTCATATCAGGGTTGTGAAGCTTAATAACCTCATCAACCTGATCGCCGATCCTGAATACAGGATTAAGGCTGGTCATAGGCTCCTGGAAGATCATACCCATGGAATTACCACGGAGCTTCTGCATGTAAGATGCAGGTGCATTTACTACGTTAATAGCCTTATCTCCGGTGTTGAATCTGATCTCACCCTCGACAGTCTGTCCTGAAGGGCGCTGAACCAGCTGCATAAGTGAAAGAGAAGTTACACTCTTTCCGCATCCTGACTCACCAACGATACCTACAGTCTTACCTGTTGGTACTTCGAAGGAAACACCGTCAACGGCCTTAACTGTTCCTATATCTGTAAAGAAATATGTGTGTACATTATCAAACTCTACACAGTTATCCGGATTCTTCATCTGAGTAACATACTCGCTCTCCGGAATGTTTTTTCTGTTTCTCTTTTTCTCAATTGCTGCAGTGATCTTACGGTTTTCTCTTGAAATCCTTCTCGACTCCCTGGCAGAAATATAATTATCCTTTTTAGCCATCTTTATCACCTCTTCATCTTTGGATCAAACGCATCACGAAGTCCGTCACCTATAAAGTTAAAGGCAAGAACCGTAAGCAGGATGAATACGCCGGCAGGAAGCCAAACAAATACATAATTGCTCATAACGTAAGAATCATTAACCGCGTTGATGATTGATCCCCAGGAAGCTGCAGGATACTTGATACCAAGTCCCAGGAATGAAAGTGTAGCCTCTGCAAGGATAACATCACCAAGTCCCATACTTGCGAATACGATAAGCTGTGGAACTACGTTTGGAATAAGGTGCTTAAAGATACGTCTGTAAGTACTGATACCTGTTGCTTCTGCTGCAACCATGAACTCCTGCTCACGAAGAGAGAGGATCTGTCCTCTTACGATACGGGCAATACCAACCCATCCGATAACAGCCATGATAACGCAGAGCATGTAAATACGTGTTGTTGCGCTTGCCTGATAGTAGTCCATGATTGAACCAAGGATCAGGTAAAGAGGCATTGTAGGAATACAGTAAACCACATCTACTATACGCATCAGGAGGTTATCTACCCAGCCTCCGAAGAAGCCTGCGATACCACCGATGATCATTCCGATGAACACCTCAATGAAGATTACAACGAATCCGATAAGAAGTGAGATACGTCCACCGTACATAAGTCTTGCAAGAAGGTCCATGCCGTTAGCGTCTGTACCAACCCAGTGCTTAGCTGAAGGTCTTGCGTATGTATCGATAACTCGTGTCTCCTGGAATCTTCTGAAGGTGTACTGTCCGTTCTTGTTCTCAATCCTGTACTCGATCTCGGTTCCGTCTTCATCAGCGAAGGTGAAGGAAGTCTGTCCAGCCTCGATAGCAGCCATAGCAGCCTCCTTGTATGCAGGGCTGATGAACACACCTGCATTGGCAGCGTTGAAGTTGACGTCTGAAACAAGAGCTACTTCTGTAGTGCCATCAGTAATGACATCTCCATCAACGGAATATGTCTTGCCGTCTGCTTCAAAAGACTTCTCTCCATCAGCAACGGCTGTCAGAGCGCCGCAGTAGAATTCGTATGAAAGCTTGGCATCCTTTTCATAGGTTGTAAAAGACTTCATGGCAGCTACGCCCATCTCTGTTGCTTCATAAACAGATGGCATTGGGTCACCATTGTCCTGGAAAACATAAGTCTTACCGTCTTTGTCAACAAAGAAGTTCTCACCTGCTGCTACTGCTTCATCATAAGCAGCATTCTTTTTAAGAAGCATGTTTACTTCTTCCAAAGAGAAGATACGGTATACGCCCTCTCCTACATTTCCGAGTCCTAAAAGTGAACCGTCTCTGGTCTCAAATACGAACTTGTTTGTGGAAGCAGCAATAAGTGTCTTTGAATAAATATCTGATGGAAGCTTTACTCCATCTACCTGATAGATCTGATACTGATCTATAGCTGTTGCTCCGGCATAATCCTTAAGGATCTGCTCTGTTGTATAGAATACCTGACTCTGTGAATAAGGATTTAAAAGGCCTCCCACAAATGAGAACAGGAACATAAATACTATAATAACGATACCTACAATAGCGAGCTTGTTTCTGATGAATCTCTTAAAGACCATCATTCCGGGAGAAAGAACTCTGACTCTGTTTGCATCATCAAGGCTCATATCTTTTTTCTCAATATTTTCGTTAGCCATTTCTTCTTCCTCCTTTCTTAATTTACTCGTACTCTTGGATCAACAAGAGCATATGTGATATCTGCGATGAGGTTGCCTAAAAGAATAAGAACAGCCATAAATACCATGTAGAACATAACAAAAGGAATATCTCCCTGAGTTACGCACTGATAGAAAGTATATCCTATTCCGGGGATCTGATAGAGAGTCTCAGTGATCATAGCACCACCAAAGAGTCCCGGAAGTGATCCACCGAGAAGTGTAACGATAGGAATAAGTGTGTTCCTGAAGGCATGGTGATTGATAACCTTGTTCTCAGGAAGACCTTTTGCTCTTGCTGTTCTGATGTAATCAGAATTCAGAACCTCGAGCATGTTGGCACGTGTATAACGCATAAGGGATCCGATACTTACAACGACAAGTGTAAGTGTAGGAAGTACCATATGCTTAACCATATCTAAAACTTTTCCCGCATCGGACATAGTCTCATGCATACGGCTTACGATACCGTACAGATCAACCCATCCGAGTCTGATGGAAAAGACATATTTCAAAATTGTCGCAAAGAAAAAGCTCGGCAGTGAAATACCGATGAGTGCAATAACTGTTATTGCGTAGTCTGCAATTGAATACTGTTTTCTTGCTGCTACGATTCCGGCAGGAATAGCAATTAAGATCTCAATAATAAATGCAGCAAGTCCGAGTCCGAATGAATACCAGATAACACTGGAGAACTTCTGAAGAACAGGCTGATTGAAATACCAGGAATCTCCAAAATCCAGTCTAATCGCTTTAGATAGCCATCTGAAGTATCCCTGAACTATGCCGGTATCCAGACCATACTGTGCGTTGAGCTGATCAACCCACTCCTGAAATGACTTTGATCCGGGTCTCTGGGCAAGGGTCATTGCCTGAGTCTCCACGTAAGATGTAGGCATCAGACGCATTATTGTATAAATGATCATAGATACAAAGAATAGAAGAACAACAGATATAAGCAGTCTTCTAATTATAAACTTCTTCATTGTAATGGTGCTCCTTATCTAGTAGAAAAACAAAATCTTTTGGCGCAGAAATCGCAGTGCACAGCTGTGCACTGCGATTTGCTACCAAATAAAGCATAATTTACGGATTTTCCGCTAAAACTTAGTTCATAGCAATCTTATGAATCTCGTTGAGATATGTGTAGTATGTTGTCTGATCAGGTGTGATAGTGTCAACATTGATTCTCTCTGTGCTGAATATGTTGCAATCCTGTCTCTGATATACAGGGATCTCACATGCAAAATCAACAACGAAGTCAAGAGCCTCTTTGTAAAGAGCCTTACGAACTGCCTGATCTGTTACAGTTCTTGCCTCAAGAACGAGCTTATCAAGCTCATCTGAGTAGATTCTGTAATGACCTGCGCTACCACCCTCTGAGTGATAGATCTGGAACATATCAGGATCAAGAGTTGTCTGCCAAGCTGCACACCAGAGCTCTGCTGTGCCGGCCTCAAGAGCATTCCAAAGGATGGATGTGTCTGAAAGGTCGTTGATCTGAAGATCAAAGCCGATGGTCTTAAGTGACTCAGAAGCTGCTGTAAGGATACCGAATGAAGGGTGATCACCTGATCCGCCGCCACCGATCATTACTTCGTAACCAAGCTTAGCACCT
The DNA here is from genome assembly GCF_000421405.1 of Butyrivibrio sp. NC2007. GTDB lineage: Bacteria > Bacillota > Clostridia > Lachnospirales > Lachnospiraceae > Butyrivibrio. The sequence goes on along the minus strand of NZ_ATWY01000007.1, from coordinate 99,205 downwards.
TCAGGAGCTGCTGTAAGCTTACCGTCTGTTACTGTGTAACCTGCTGCCTCGAAGTAGCCAAGAGCTGCCTCAAGAGCTGCTGCATACTTCTCATCCTCGCTCATGCCTGCTGTGTAGATATCATTTCCGTTTACATCAACAGAGAATGCTACCTTGTAATCAGGATCTGAAGCCTGAGGAGCTGCCCATGATGTGTTAGAAATAGGATAGTTGATAACTGAAGCAGCTTCGCCGTAGTAAGAATCAATTGTTACGTCACGGTAAACTGAAATTACAGTTGCGATAGCCTTTCTAAGGTTCTTAGAAGCCTCGCTGCCGTTCTCTCCGCCTACACAAACGTTCTCAGAGTTCATACCGATGTAACCGTATCCTCTGTAGTCTGTAAGAACTGTTGTGAGCTTGTCACCTGAGAGCTCACCGTTTGAGTTCTCGCCGGCGATCTGCTCAAGAGCTGACTTAGAAGCTGAAGGATCAGAGATATCAACTGTACCCTGAACTACACCGCTCTCCTTATCAGCATTTGATGTAACCTTGAACTGAAGGTTCTTAGTTACAGGAACACCTTCCCAGTAGTTCTCGTTAGCTGTCATGTAAACGATCTTGTTCTCGAACTTCTCGAACTTGTAAGGGCCAGCTCCCATAGGAGTTGTTGTCTTAGCACGAACGCTTGAAAGGTCACCCTTCTCAAATCCGAACTTGTTGTTGTCATAATCATACTTTGAAGGATCACCATAGTAGTGCATAGGTGATACCATGATTGCGAGCTGGTAAATAGCTGTAGCATCAACCTCTGTAAGAGTAATCTTTACAGTGTGGTCATCAACCTTCTGAATACCTTCAACGTGATCTACAGAATCACCTGTCTCAATAGCAACCTTGTAGTCATCTGAAAGGAAATCAAGGATTCCTGAATCAGCCTGCTCTGTGTCAGAAAGAGTAACAACATCTCCTTCGTAAGATGCCATCATCTCATTCCAGAAATCTTCTGCTGTAGGAGCCTGTCCGCCTGCAACATCAAATGTTGTTCCTGTTGCAGCAGTTGTGATTGTTCCGTCCTCGTTATCCTTAGCAAAGCCCCAGTTAGCCATTGCGTTAGCGATGTCTGCCTTAGCAACTGCCTCTGTAGCTGCAAGATAACCCTTAGCTGTGCAGTAGTCTGCGATTGACTGAGCAAACTTAGCACCTGCCTCAGGAAGATCTGTCTCGAAGAACTTCTTCTGCTGATCTTCTGTTACAAATGTGAAGTCTGTGTTATCAGCTCCGCCCTTAACAAGAAGGTTAAAGAGTGTATCTGATCCGCTTCTGTACTCTGCAAGACCTTTGATAGGAAGAGCGTATGTTGAAGCACTTCCGTCGTATGAAGGATCAATGTAAACATAATATGAAAAGATTACGTCATCAGCTGTGAGCTCCTCACCATCTGAGAACTTAACGCCCTCACGAAGCTTGAACTCATAGTCAACTGTTCCGTCAGCGTTCTCTGTTACAACACAATCAGCGATTCCCTGATAGGTGTAATCAGTTCCGTTGTAAGTCTTAGTCTCTCCCTCGATACCGTTGTAGATGAGCTCACCTGCACGGTCATTGCCGAGAAGAGCTACTGATGTGAAATCAGCTACACGCTGATCCGGTACGGATGCAGCAAAGAACTCGCTGAATTTCTCTGAAAAATCGTCAGATGCGATTACCAGTGGTGCGTCAGAACCAGATGCTACTTCTTCTGTAGAAGCGGCTTCAGTTGCCTGATCACCGGTGTTTTCTGTTGCCTGCTGTGTATCAGCGCCTGTATTGTCAGATGCGGGCTGCTGTGCGCCACAAGCTGCTGTTCCAAGAACAAGAGATGTAGCAAGAAGTACAGACAACACTTTGTTTCTGTTTTTCATAAACATTCCTCCTTTTGTATTTATTTAAATGCCCCTCATAGAAATATAGAAAGACAAATAAATCATATTAACCAAAGATCTTGGCATTCATATCATCTGCCAGTTCCTTAATGGTTCCGTCCTTAAATGGGCTCTTAAGTCCGACTTCATCAAGCATAGGCTCGTAGAAGTCCTTAGCTGAAAGCTTGCAGAGCTGCAAGTAGTGCTTCCAGGCATCCTGGTAGTCCTTGTCCATCCATACCTTGAACTGCATAGCTACAACGCTGGCAAGAACATAATCAATATAGTAGAAAGGATTCCAGAAGATGTGTCCCTGTCTCTGCCAGTATCCGCCCTCTCCGAAGAACTCATCACCGTCAAAGTCAAGCCATGGTCTGTAGGTCTTCTCAAGGTCTTTCCAAACCTGCTTCCTCTCTGCGGGAGTCATCTCAGGCTTGTCATATACAATGTGCTGGAACTCATCAACCATACATCCGTAAGGGATGAAAGTTACAGAATCCTGAAGATGCATTGTGAAATAGTCATCTGCTCTGTCACCGAAGAACTTGTCCATCCATCCGTAGGTGAAGTATTCCATGGACATGGAGTGGATCTCTGCTGTCTCCATGGTGATGTCATTGTGCTCAACTATCTCATCATTTCTTGTAACATAACCCTGGAATGCATGTCCGCACTCGTGGGTGATAACATCCACATCTCCGCTGGTTCCGTTGAAATTAGCAAAGATGATGGGTGACTTGTACTTGGGAAGGAAATCCATGTATCCGCCGGCCTTCTTGGTCTTGCGTCCAAGAACATCGAAGAGCTCGTTCTCAATCATGAAATCAAAGAACTCCGCTGTCTCAGGAGAAAGCTCTTTGTACATCTCCTGTCCGGCCTTCATGATCTCTTCAGGAGTTCCTGTGGGCTTAGGATTACCGTTCTTAAAGAACATATCGTTGTCGTAATACTTAAGCTCGTCTACGCCGATCTGCTTCTTCCTCTGCTCCTGGATCTTGCATACAAAGGGAACAAAAGACTCTTTGATCTGCTTACGGAAGTTCTCAACCTCAGCTCTTCTGTAAGAGTTTCTGTTCATTCTGTTGTAGCCGAGTTCTACGTAATTATCATAGCCCAGCTCTTTAGCCTGCTGTGTTCTGTTCTTGACCAGCTTGTCATAGATGTCATCGATCTCGTCGGTCACTGACATAAAGTAATCGGAAAGAGCCTTCCAGGCACGCTTTCTGGTATCTCTGTCCTCACTGGTAAGGTACTTGCGAAGAAGTGATATATTGCACTCTCCTCCGTCAAACATGATCTTGGCAGATGCTATCAGCTTGTCATACTTACTGATAAGAGCGTTCTCTTCCTGCATAAGAGGAAGGATCTTGTCATCGATTGACTTGTTGGCAAGCTCTATGTTCTTAAATGCTACCTTGCTGATCTTCTCCTCAAGGTAGGGTCTGTAAGGTGACTCAAAGAGTACCTTATTATAATCGTTTGCATACTTGGAGATCATAGGCGTGATCTCATCAATATAGTCGTTCTCTTTAGAATAGAACTCCTCTGTTGTATCGATGTTGTGTCTGAAGACTCCAAGCTTGATGTTTGTCCAAACATCAGCCATGAACTCATAATATTTTTTATGAAGCTCAAACTGCTCTTCACCGCTTTTGGCATTTTTGCTGTCTGTGATGAGCTGTTCAAAAAACTTTTTTACCTCATCCATATCAACTCTGTTGTATGGCATTTCTGAGCACTTCATATAGTAAACTCTCTTTCAAATTATTAAATTTCTATAAAAATCACCAAACCATTATACTGTATACGGGCACATTTAGCAAGGAAACTCTGTATAACTGCACCACGTTAAAGTCCAGTATCAGCCTTGCTTTCCGGAAGACTGACGAATCATGTCTTCGACAACGATGTCATAAATCTCTCCAACAGTATTGCAATACTCCAAAACCTTCCAGGGCTCATTGGTATGGAAATGAATCTTAACAAGGTCCTCATCACCTGCAGCAATAAGGCTGTTTCCCTCAAAATTCTCAGTGATGTAATCTGCTATCTCATCCTCATCGAGGTCTTTGTCTCTTCTGTCAATAAGAAGCTGTGTGTCATAACGATATGCAAACTGATCGTCCTCTGCGTCGATTGAATTGACTCCCATTATTTTTTTCCTCCTTATTTAAATTTAAAAAAGCCAAGAATACTATTATATCAGATTTTAATTTTTAGTCTACGTAAATATGTCTTTTGCTCATCTGTGATGCGATAACTCTCCACAGATTTCTGTATTGCCTTGTTGTGAGTCCAGGGAGAAAGCCTCTTTTCCTCAATAAATGGAAGTATGCTCTCGTACTGTTTAGCAAGGGCTGTGGCGAAATACCAGGCAATCATCATGTTGATGTAGTACTCATCGGAACGGATCTTTGCAACCATCTCAGGATATGACAGATCAAAGTCCTCATCAAGGAAATGCTGCATAAGCATTCCGATTCCAAACCTGACGGTATAAGTGTGATCAGACTGTAGCCACTTCTTTATATGGGAAAAGAGCTCTTCCTTATTTTTCTTAAATACCTTAGGCGACATCTGGTCGGAAGTTGCCCAGTTATCAACAAAGGGAAGAAAAGTTTCCAAAGCCTTCATGCACTCATCAAAATCTTTGATCTCAGATATTGCAAAGGCATGGAGCTGATTCTCATCAAAGTATTTATGAGGAAGATCATTAAAGAACTCATCCAGCTCTCCTGCCTTATACAGCTCTTTTGCCAGCTTTCTGAGCGCAGGGGTTCTGATACCTATAAACTCCTTCTGCTCCACTGTCGGTATGAGTCCCTGCTGAAAATCCCTGTATTTCTCATCCTGAAGCTCAAACAGCTTCTCTCTGATGCCCTGAGCAGTCATATTTTCTGCCTCCTTACTCCTATGTTATCCATTCTACCAAAGAAATTGCCCGTTGTTACCATTTCGTAGTAATATTTATTAAGTATGTTGGGGATTGCGAGGGGAAAGATGGAAACACTCACAGGTAACACTTTTTATTTTGATTTTGAAATTTCTCTGATGGAATGGCTGCAAAGCGTACTGGGTCCCACAGGAGCCGGCATTATTTCTGTATTTTCAGCCCTTGGCGAGGAGTTCTTTCTTATACTTCTTTTAGCTTTTACCTATTGGTGCTATGACAAGAAATTCGGCGAGCACATAGGTTCTATCATGATTCTCGGAACCATAATAAATCCGCTTATTAAAAATATATTTTGGAGAAGACGCCCCTACTTTGACCACGAATCAATAACGTGTTACAGGCCTCTTGATAAAGAGCATGATCTGTATGATATAGCAGCACAGGGCCTGTCTTTCCCAAGCGGTCATTCAACCAATTCAGCAATAGCATTCGGCACTATTGCTCTGAAAGCCCGGAAAAGATGGGTTTCCATAAGCTGTGGAATCATCATTTTCCTGGTAGGCTTTTCAAGAGTGGTAGTAGGAGTCCACTATCCCACCGACGTTCTTTTGGGATGGTTATCAGGTTTCTTTTGCATCTGGCTCATCACCTTCTTAAGGAACAAAGTCCCCGAGGAAAAGACATGGCTCATTTATCTTGTAATATTCCTGATATCATGCCTTGGGCTTTTCTACTGCAGGACCACGGACTATTTCACCTGCCTGGGACTGGTGGGCGGAATCTACGGTGCCTTTGAGTTTGAAAAGAGATTTGTTCACTTCAAAAATACAAAAAATCCTCTGATTTGTATTCTGAGGATTTTCTGTGGTGTTGCTATTTATCTGATCTTAAATGAAGTCCTTAAACTTCCGTTCCACAAGGAGTTCCTTGAATCAGGAACTCTACTTGCGGGTGTTGTAAGGAGTGTTCGTTACCTTATCGTGTCCTTTGTTACAGTTGGCGTATATCCTTTCTCTTTCAGACTCATAGATAGGTGATTTTTCCTTACGCAAATATCATTCCAAATATCGGTGAGAGCACGATCATCACCATGGAAAAGGCAAAAGAGTTTACTGACATCAGCGTTGCTCTCTGGTCTGACGGGATCATTGTGCTCAGCAGAATATCTGTCCTAACCTGGACGAAATTATCAGAGAAGGCTCCGATAAAACCGCCTATTATCATAAGATAAATATTCCCCGTAAACACAGAAGCAAAGGCTAACATAACGCCGATTGTCGCGATAATTCCAATCTGTCTGTATCTCTTTTCCGGAAAATACTCCGTCGCTTTAGCTCCTATTGCTGCTCCCATTCCCATGATAAACAGTACAGGTCCTAGCCAGAAATTACTAAGCCCCATCAGTGGGAGTTTGGCCTGTAAAAAGAAAAGTATCAGAATGTCCACTGCACCTATCAGGGAATTGAACAGAATTATGAGTCTGGCCTTTCTGTTATTTCTAATGAAAGAAGCACTTTCCGAAATTACCTTTTTAAATCTGTCAGAGGCTTTGCTGACGTTTTGTAGATCAGTCTTTACATCGACCAGCGAAAGAGCTATGAGTACAGAGATAGCGCCTACTACTGCATCTATCATGTTAGCTCTTTTATATCCCAGAAAAAGAGCTAATCCTGCAAGGAGCGTTCCTACAGAGCCAAATATCTGATAGATCATAAGGTCTGTTGATGCAAACTTATCATACTCATTCTCTATTCCGGCTTCTTTAAGGCTGTCATAGGCAAGTGCTTCTCTGGTCCCCGATGCAAGAAGCGCCACCCAGGCAGCACCTGCTATGGCAAGGCCTGCTACGGCGTCTATTCCAAGTAGTTTATTGATTTGTGATTTAGCTGTTTTCTTATCCATAAAAAAATCTCCTTAGTCTTTTGATCATTAAAAAGAATAAGGAGATAATGTCTCTTAATTTATTCCGACTGCAGATACTTATGTCGGTTATTACCTAAAAAAGAGCGCACTATCCCCGCAAACAGCTAAAACGTTACCTTTCATCAGATGAAGGTTTACTGTCTTCCAGGTCATCTGTGTGCTCTCCTTTCGTAGTTTTTCTATTAGCCAGAATATCACTGTTTCCGCATATTGTCTATCTTCCAATGTCTTTTTTAGAGGAACATCAGACTGACGCCAATAAGGATCTGGCCTGCATAGTACAGGACAATGTTGGAAATTCTAAAACTCTCACGGAACTTCTTTCCGAAGGTGTTGATGATAAGAACTATATCGCTGATCAGGAACAAAAAGGCTCCAAGGGCAAATATCGCTGTAAATGCCGATGGCTTAGCGATAAGGTTACCTACTGCAACTGCGTTCATCAGCATGATAGCTCCGATGTAGATCACACCAAAAATCTTAAACGGCAGTTTCGCAGAAATGACCTGGAAAAGCCACAGGATAAGAAGTCCTGCCAAAGCAAGTCCTATTGCAATGCAAATCTTCCAGTTTGTGGACATCTCAAGGATTGCGATAAGGTACACAATATGTCCGGCCAGGAAAACGAGGATTCCAATAAGAAATGCCAGCTGCCCTCTCTTCTTGAAGATGAATCTTAAGTTTAGCAATATATCAGCTATAAATCCCAGAATAAGGCCATAGATGAGCAGTGTTGCCACATTGCCTCCGGGACTGTTCAATAGTCCGATCAGCACAAAGCAGAGAGACGCAAATCCCTTCCAGACATCAGCCGATACATATTTGTCATGCATTTCAGCTCTTAAGAATATCGTTGCAAAAACGGCACATAAAGCAGTTAGGATTATGACCTGCAGCATATCTTGTCTCCTTTACTTATATCAGGCTGTTGGATATTTACCAGTATCATTTTCATCAGCCTGGATTCTCTGAATATGCTCCCAGGCCTCTGCATCAATCTCTTTTCCCGCAAAATACTTGTTACGATCCTCTTCCGTTATCTTTCTGATCACACGAGCGGGATTTCCTACTGCCACGCACCACTCCGGTACATCTTTTGTAACCACAGATCCGGCGCCTATTACAGAGTTGGCGCCGATGGTCACTCCCGGGCAGATAACAACGTTTCCGCCAACCCAGACATTGTCGCCGATGGTGACATCAATCCCATACTCATACATGGTATTTCTGGTGGCTGGATGAACCGGGTGACCGGCCGTATAAATGGCTACATTGGGTGCCATCTGCACATTATCGCCGATGCGGATCATTCCTACATCCAGCATGGTGCAGTTATAGTTTGCAAAAAAGTTCTTGCCGATTTCTATGTGCGTTCCGTAATCACAGTAAAACGGCGGGTTAACCAAAGAGTTCTCTCCGATCTTTCCAAAAAGCTCAGTGATGATCTTTCTGATGGAATCAAAATCGGATCTGTCCACTGTGTTGAGCTGCTGCGTGATACGACGGGCAACCTTCTGCTCCTCGAACACCGAGTCATCGGAAATATAAACAAGACCCTGATCTCGTCTCTCTATGTTGCTCAAACTCATGTTCAAAATCCTCCAAAGTTAATATACATAATTATACCATGATGGAATGCTCGCCTACAGCAGTGGTGCGATAAATTTAAGCAGTGCTCCAATAACCTTGTAGGCTATTTTTTCATGAGCTATAGTCTCCCTCGTTACCTCGCGGCATTTAGAAAGTGCGTCATTATAGTCGGCTTCAATATCCGCAATACATGGCACCTTATAGAGATATGTTGCGCACTCAAAATGATGATAAAGGCTCCTGTAGTCGAGATTTATGGTTCCTACGACAGCTCTTTTGCCATCACTGACACATACCTTGGCATGGACAAAGCCCGGAGTGTACTCATATATCTTAACGCCGGAGTCAGTAAGCTCGCTGTAGTGAGATTTAGCAAGAGCGTAGGCAAATTTCTTGTCCGGAATTCCCGGCAGAATAAGTCTTACATCCACGCCTCTCTCAGCCGCGTACTTGAGCGCTGTCAGGAGCTCGCCATCCAGAATAAGGTAGGGCGTCATGAAATAAACATAATCCGTCGCCCTGTTTAGGATGTCCATGTAGACAGTCTCTCCCACTTTGTCTTCATCCAATGGGCAGTCGCCATAAGGAACAACAAAGCCCTCAGTCTCAGGATAGCCTGTGGGTTCAAGGAACTTGGGCTCAAATGAAGGCTCAGGCTCTGTGAGATTCCACATCTGCAAGAACATAAGGGTAAAGCTTCTGACTGCCTCTCCCTTAAGCATAACTGCAGTGTCTTTCCAGTGCCCAAACATTTTTTTGTGGTTTATATACTCATCTGCCAGGTTAACGCCACCATTGAAGGCAACCTTTCCGTCAATGACGAGAATTTTCCTGTGATCTCTGTTGTTGTAATGAGATGATAAAAACGGAGCAATAGGCGCAAACATCTTGGCCCGAATTCCCAGGGTCTTAAGGCGCTTTGGATAATCATGGGGAAGAAGTGTTATCTCACACATTCCGTCATACATGACCCTGACATCAACTCCCTCCGCCGCTTTTCTTGCAAGGACTTCCAGAATCTGTCCCCACATGTAGCCTTCCTCGATAATGAAATATTCGAGGAATATAAACTTCTCCGCCTTTTCAAGCTCTTCCAAAAGGGCTTTGAATTTGTCTTCACCAAGCGGGAAGTAAGTAACTTCAGTATTTGTAAAGATTGGGAAATCGCCGCTTCTGTTCAGATACTTAACCAGGTCATCTGTACCGTAAGGATCACCCTTTAGTTTTTCTATAACTTCGCTGTTCTGAGGGACTGCGCCTTCAGATAGTTTTATCATCTCTTCAACTCTCTTGCGCGTTTTTCGATGGCCGATATTGGATGTGGTAAAAGCTAAAAGTGCAACGCCAAAAAGGGGAACCAATGCAATAACCGCCAGCCATGTCAGCTTAGCCGAAGCATCCATTCGATTGTTGAACAGATAAATGACCATTGCATATGCAAATATGATTTCAAGCACAGCGTAATAAGGAATGAACTTTTCAAGCCATCCAAAGAGTGTAAAGTATAAAAAGACCTGCACCACAAGAAACAGTAAGATGAGTATAAAACGGCTGAAAAATATCCGTAAGATACCGATCTTGCTGTGTTTGCTCAGCCTTATTCCTGCCTCTGAATCCATCATTTAAGCCTCCTTAAAGCAAGTCGGAATCTCTTTTACGCCTCTGCTCATGCAAAGCGCCGATGAAGCACCTGTGTATGAAAGAGGATTGCCTTCTATGTCTGTCACACTGCATCCGGCTTCCTTGGCGATGAGCGCTGCTGCAGCATAGTCCCAGATTTGAATCTTAAGTTCAAAGTATAGTCCGCATCTTCCGATGGCGACGCAGCACATATCCCAGGCTGCAGTTCCGGACCTCCTTAGGTCTACGCACAGCGGAAGGAGTTTCTTTGCTATGTCAAAAGACTTATCTCTCAGTTCCTCATAATATGGCGCAGTGCCAAAGCATGAGAGCTGCTCGGAAAGTGGCGCCTCGGAGGACATTATTCTCTCGCCGTTCATGTATGCGCCTTCTCCTGCAATGGCTGAGAACATCATGTCATCATAGGGGTTGTAGACTACAGCCATGTAGGGCTTTCCGTCTTTCAGAAGACCGATGGATACTACTGAAGGTCTGTATTCATAGATGAAATTGGAAGTGCCATCTATCGGATCAATGACAAAGCAGAACCCCTTTGCCATCTTGGCTGAGAACTCGTCCTGCCCGTCCTCTTCTCCGAGAAACTCTGCTTCAGGAAGAAGCTCTTTTAACCTGTCAACCAGAAACCTCTGGACCTTCTCATCCGTCTCGGTGACGAAGTTTGCATGTCCTGATTTCTCCATGATCTTTGGGCGTTTGGCAGACAGTAAGATATCTCCTGCCTCTCTTGTTACCTGCTTAATGTCTTCTATTGTCATTTTGTGGTGGTTCCTTTCCTGTCAGTCTGTGTACTCCTTCAGTACGTCCAGTCCCAGCAGCAAAGCCTTTTCGTGAGAACCTGTTCCAAAGTCTCTTACGTCATATTCATGAACATTTGCAAGAGAATCAGCTGTAAAGAGGAACTGGCCAAAGCTTGCTCCGCGCTTTCTGCATACTGCGGCAAGTGAAGCACACTCCATCTCAACTACAGAGCATCCTTCCTCTAAACGATATTTTACCATGTCTTTTGTCTCTCTGAAAAATGCATCCGTAGTCCAGGTTGTACAGGTCACAAATGGAAGGTTATGTTTATTAAAACACCTCTCAATTGCTGCCACAGGCTCTTTATCCAGCTCGATATACCTTGAAGCCGGGAGATAGTGATAAGATGTGCCTTCAGCCCTGAGAGCTTTTGTCGGAACAATAAAGACATTCTCGGGAAGATCTGCAAGAACTCCACATGAGCCTATGGCAATTATCTTTTCGCAGCCACAGCTTATGAGGCAGTCAATGAGGGAAGCAGCTCCCGGAGCTCCTATCAGAGACTGTACAAGGCATATATCCTCACCCTCTTCATGAAGAACATATATCTCAACGGTATGTGAAACCGTGATGAATTTCTCAACAATTTCTGCATTATGCTCCTGCGCAAATTTTGAAACCACGTCTCCCAAAAATGTAAACAGGCACTTCTTCGGAAGCTGAAGATCCGGCCAGTCGTGGTTTGGAGTTATAACTTCTGCTGAGTGATCATCATATTCAAGTATTGGTATCTCATTCTTTATTATCATTTCATGTCCTCCCTCTGCTTATACCTGCTTATAAAAACAGGACCATATTTATCTCATCGAAGTATGTGCCGTCTTTGAGCTTGAATGCTCTAAGGAACTTGCCCGTCTCTTTAAATCCAATCTTCCTGTACAGGGCAAGGGCTCTTTCATTGTCTTCGTATACTCCCAGCTCAATTTGCTCAAAGCCCATCTCTCTTGCTTTCGCGATTACCTTTTCCATCAGGATCGTGCCAAGTCCGCACCCTGTGTACTCCTGAGTCAGTGCAATTGCTAAATCGCATCTGTGCTTTAGTTTGATATGATTTCTGTTACGGGAGATTGAGCAGTTGCCAACAGCTCTTTCGCCGTCAAACGCCGTGAACCATACGCGGTCATCTGCTTCAAGCACGAAGTTTAATATCTCTTTTTCTTTATCAGGTGTTGTCTGAATCTCCTCCGGATATCTTACAAGGAAGTGAGTTTCCTCTGCAGTCTTTATCATGTAGTCCAGCATTGCCTGTGCGTCTTTTTCCTCGGGGGATCTTAGTGTTAGTTCTCTTCCGTCCTTTAATGTGATTGTCTCTTCTTCGATTCTCATAATTTCCCTCCTTTTGTATAAAAAAAGACCTTACCAAACATGTGCTTGATAAGGTCTAAATCATACATAATACTTTCTACACTGAAAGTTCTACCTCATCTCGCATGGTGAACAAAACTCCTGATAATTATTCACGAGCATTGCTGAGACCATTCTGTTGACGAGACGTGTATTTGTCATATGGTGAACTTTCCTCCGAAATAATTAGTTGTTAGTATAAAGGGCGTATTATGCGTTGTCAATACAATTTCCTGTCTATAGGTTATTTTTACTGACAATTTATCACTTGCCACAATATACCTTTATTGCCTGATAGACAAACTCTGCAGTTCCGGCTCCGCCCATCTTGTCTATGTTGTCGGTGAACTCTCCGCCTCCGACATACATCTTGCCAAGGCTAAAGAGTATCTCATCGGTGCAGTGGTAGAAATGATCGGTGATATAGTCCTGAAGCTTCTTAACCTGATCCTGGGCCTTATCGGATGCGTGATCTGAGTCCTTCATGGCGCCAAACTCCTCAAATATCTTCATGAAATCAGCCATCATATCTGCCTTTTCAGAATCGGTGCGATTCTTATCCTTTTCTTCAAACTCTTTGAATTCGGGAGTCTTTCCCCACTGCTCTTTTGCTCTTTTTGCGTATTCATCAATTTTACTTATATCAAATGCTTTAAAATCCAATTTTCTCACTCCTCTCAGTTTTAGTCCTTTGCACATATCGATCAGGTTCTCGATGTGCTCCTTCTTAAGTTCCAGGAGCCCAATCTGCTGATCCAGTGCTTTCCTCTTGTCAAAATCAGATCTGGTCACAATTTCCTTTATGTCTTTTAGCGGAAACTCCAGCTCCCTGAACAGTAAAATCTGTTGCAGCTTCTCCAGGGCTGCATCGTCATACAGCCTGTATCCGGCTCCGGTATACTCTGCCGGCTTAAGAAGTTCTATTTTGTCGTAATACTGCAAGGTGCGTATACTCACTCCTGTCAGTTTACTTACTTCATTTACTGTCATCATGGCTTTCATCTCCTTCACGTGTAATTATAGTTTAGACTATTACGTAACGTCAGAGTCAACAGTTTTTTGCAAAAAATAAGAGGTTCAAAATGAACCTCTTTAAAGTATATTGTTCAGAATCAGTGCGATTCCTGATACGATCAGTAGGATGATCACAATCTTTTTTACCACATTTTCGCTTATCCTTCCGGCGCTGAGCATTCCTGCCACCAGTCCGATAAGCATGAATGGTGCAAGCACCAAGGCTCTTTTCAAGGCAGCAACAGTGAGGATTCCGTAAAAGAGATACAGGATAATCCTGAAGGTATTCTCAATCACAAATACTGTGCAGATGTTGGCCTTGAAAGCCTTCATATTATCTGTCGTCCTGCCAACGTAGGCGCCAAGCAGTGCACCAACTCCAAAGAGTCCGCACAGAAAGCCTGACAGAATTCCTATTATCGTAAGTAGTATCTTCGAGCTCTCCTTCTTCTTGTGGGACAATTCTCTGAGTAGCATCTCTATGCCCACAATTATCACCAACACTCCGAAGATTATCTTGATCAGCGTGATATCTGCATTCTTCAGGAAAAGAGCTCCTCCAAAGCTTCCGATGATCACCATGACCGTTAGCGGAAGAACAATCTTAAGGTCTATCGCCTTTCGCTCTTTCCAGCTTATTATCAGGTTTGTCGGATATCCAAGAACTAGCTCCAAAGGAGAGATATTTATATTAGCTGCCGTAAAACTTAAAATCGACGTAAAAACCAGAGTATTTGCGAATCCGCATAATCCCTTAACATAGAACGCTACAAGCGTTGCAATTATCCAATAGCCCATATATCCAACCACCTAAATCTGAAAATGTATATCCAATACTCCTTGCCTTGTCAGTATTAAAGCTCAGCGTATCTGTCAGACCATTGTATGGCGCTGCGTTGCCGGCAGCATCAAAAATCGCAGTCTTACCGATTTTCTTTTCAGCATAATCAATGATCTCCGAAATCTTTATGACTCCGTTTGAGCATCCGTTCACAGCGCCGTCACATGGATGATCAGCAAGGTATGCGATGAACTCCCCGGCTTCTTTTTCATGGATAAAAGACATTGCTCTGTCCATATCATCAACATACATGGGAATTCTGTTCCTTATATGATCGACGTAGAAACGAAGTCGTCCGGTGTAGTCGTTTTCTCCCAGAACAACAGGATATCTCACAAAGGTGCATGAAGCTTCATCCATAAACTCAAGAGCCGCACGCTCTGCATTTCGCTTGGTCTCAGGATAATCGGGAAGTCTGTCCTGCCATTTTAAGGGGTGATTTCTTGTTGCAAACTCCCCTTCTACGATACCTGCGTGCTCTTCATGATACACAGAGCAGCTGGACATCTGAATATACCTGTCGCAGGATACATTCTCCAAAAGAGCTTTTACATCATTGGAGCCGTAGGCGATCTTATCAATTATCACGTCATACTTAAGACCGCTTAAAGCTCTTTTAACAGCTTCAGGATCTGTTCTGTCAAATACAACACTTTTCACTTCTCCTTCAAAATCTGCCCGGGCATTTCCCCTTGTGGCAATTGTCACATCATGGCCGGCAGATAGCAGTGCGTTGACCATAGGAATTCCAAAAAATCTGGTACCACCAACAACAAGAATTTTCATAACATGCTCCATATAAGTATTGCCTGCTGAACTTTCAACAGGTTCTTTTTAAACTCATATCCCACAAAGAAATCGGAATCGATCACATCCGCTGACACTTCCTCTCCACGATAGAAAGGTGGACAGGGATTCAGGATTGCATTATTATTTGCCTTCTCCATCAGGCCTTTTGTCACCTGATAGTTCTTAAAATCTTCAAGCATACTCGCAGTAATGGAATCGGTGCAGACAATGTCTTTTCCAACAATTGCACTCTCCAATCTCTCATCAAAAGAAGCTCCGGGGATCCGGTATTTACCGGGACCACTCTGAGTCAGTGAAAAGCCAAAGGCGTCTGATGCCTCTTTCCAGGCTCTTCCGATATTTCCATCGCCGCCGACAAACAGATACTCATCACTCAGGTAATCCTCTCTGATCCCAGAAAGCGAGTAGAGATCGGACATTATCTCGCAGGGATGATTGTCATCAGTCATGGCATTAATGACAGGGGCTGACATTGCATCAGCCATCCTGTCAATCATGTTAATATCCGGATAGCGCACTATAACAGCATCTGCCCAGTTCTGCAGATATCCGCACACATCCTTTATTTCTTCTTTTTTATCCAGTGTCTTTGGGTCGAACAAGATGGACTGGCCACCGAGAAGGTATATTCCTTTTTCAAAAGACACTCTGGTTCTTATGCTCGATGCCGGAAAGAACATAACTATGGTCTTCCCTTTAAGGAATCCTTCATACTTTTCGATGGTGTTGGCAATCTCAAATATCCTGCGCAGTTCTTCTTTTTTGTGATCCGTAAGTCTTATAAAAGATTTCATTACATATACCTGTTATTGTTTTTCTTATACGCCTTGGCCCACTTGGAGATCTCTTTTTTCTTGGCATAGTTCCTGGTATTCTCTGAGCCAAGATTCTTGTACAACGCATATCTCTCAGGGGAGAGCTCACCGTTTGCGATGGCTGCTTTAATTGCGCATCCGGGCTCTGTCTCGTGCCTGCAGTTACTGAATTTGCACTGACATTCCAATTCTACAATATCCGAAAAGGTATCATCAATACCTTCAGCGGTGTTTGCCATGCCTATTTCACGCATTCCGGGAGTGTCAATAAAGCAGATACCGTTTGATGTCTCGATAAGCCTTCTGATGGTTGTAGTATGGCGTCCCTTGTCATCATCCTCTCTGATCTCTGAGGTCTTCATGATATCCTCCCCTATCAGAGTGTTGACAAGCGTTGATTTTCCGACACCGGATGAGCCCATAAGACAGATCGTATTTCCGGGGATCAGATATTCTCTGAGCTCCTCAAGGCCGATGCCATAGATTGCCGAAATTGCATGGACTCTGACTTTATCGGATATCTGCTCAACCTCGCGCACATATCTTCCAGTATTGTTGCAGAGGTCTGATTTGGTGAGGATCACAACAGGAGTAGCGCCTCCCTGAAGCGCAACACTTGCGTACCTCGCTATGCGGTTGTAGTTATAGTCCTCATTAAGAGATGTAACAATAAAGCAGTAGTCCACGTTGGAAACCATGTACTGCATAACTCCCGTCTTGGCTTGGTCAGGTCTTTGGAGGAAGCTCGTTCTCTCACATACAGAGAGGATCATTGAATCTCCCTGTCTGTTATAGCGAAATGTTACATAGTCGCCAACTACCGGAAGCTTATCTGCATCTTCTCCGTAAAAACTGCCCTTTAGCTTTGCAGGGATTTCCTGTTCCCAGAATTTTATCATGTAGCTGTTTTTGCTTACCTGTGATATTCTTCCAAGTTTTTCTTTATGAAGCCACTGGCAGGAAAACTTAAGAGGCTTGTAATACGGAAACTTATCCGTGAACTCTTTTACCTCCTCTTCATCCTCGCACTCCTCGAAAACAGGTGCTTCGTAGAATAATCCGTGAATATCTTCAAATCCGTCGTTAAGAGGAAGTGCCATAAACGCGTCTGCGTTTCCAAATGCCGGGTGATGGATATCAAAGCTGTCGCAGGTCTTAAAGCCGTGCTTTGGATAGTACTGAGGCTCTCCGCAGATCACGATCCCCTTGTATCCTGCTGCCCCGGCAAGAGAAATAGTCTCTTTTAACAGCGCCGCTCCTATCCCTGCGCTAAAACATGTTGGCTCAACGGCCAAAGGTCCGAAGGTCAGGACTTCGTGTTCTTTATCGCCATCCACGACCTTAGCCTTTGAGTAAAATATTGCTCCAACAATCCTGCCATCAAGCTCTGCCACGCGGCTAAGTTCCGGAAGATATTCATCGACGCCCCTTAGCTTATGCACCATCAGATGCTCGTTGCATCCCGGGCCGTGAATGTTCCAAAAAGCGCGCATGGTCATCAGTTCTGTATCGTAGTAATCACTTGTAGTTTCTTTTCTGATTATTAAATTATTCAATGTTTTGTCTCCTTGATTATGTTTACTAATTCATGTTGTTGTCAGTTTTAGTTATTAGCCATAGTATGGAGACCTTGTAGACAAGCGCAATAAAAAAACCGCGACAAAAATGCCACGGTCTAAATACGCTATATAAACGCCTTGCAGATATCAGAAGGCATAAACCGAGGTCATCATACTATATTCATTTACAATCTCTGTTCTGTTTGCACTCATTATTATGATTACCTCGCTTTCCTCAAGATTTTTATTACATTACACAGAGTAACAAATGTGCGCTTTAAAGTCAACGTGTTTTTAGTTTGTCAAAATACCAGCTTCTGTTTCATCTCATTATATTTTTCAGAAGTCATAAGAGCAGTTTCATCCGTGCCCTTGAGTGTTACCGTATATGTCCACCTGCCGTACACCTCAAGCTTTTTGACTGCTTCCACTCTGATTATGTAAGACTTGTGGCACCTCATGAATTTATCGGGGTCGAGCTTTTCCTGAATGGAAGAAAGAGATGATGAGGTAAGGAAAGTCTCATCCCTGGTCACTATCCTGCTTATGCCGTCGGTCCGCTCGATCATTAAGATGTCTTTTGTATCAATGAGATTTATCTCTTCCTTTCCGCGAATCACCAGCTTGTCAAAAGAGCCTTCAGCTTTTGCCTCAGTGTCTTTTTCCGCTGTCATACTCTTTATCCTGCCAAGTGTCTTGCCTATCCTCTCAAGATCGAAGGGTTTGACGAGATAGTCAAAAGCATATATCTCAAAGGCATTGGCCATATACTCGCTGTGGGCTGTCGCAAAAACTATCTTCACCTTTGGATCGACTTCGGTAATAGCCTTGGCACATTCAAGACCGCTCTCACCGGATAGGTCAATATCCATGAAGACAACATCGGGGCGAAGTTTGATAAAGTCGCTGATAGCCGCTGCGAAATTTCCGCATGAGGATACAACCTCACAATCAGAAGTTTTCTCAATCATCTTTTTAAGGATATTTCTGATCTGTTCTTCATCCTCAACTATCATTGCTCTTATCATAACTTCGCCCCTTCAAAGTTTATTATTTCTTGTCTTTCTTGGTCTCGACATATTCAGCGATGCTGTTGCCGATATCGTTTTTCATCTTGGTATCTGCCTGAACATTCTTAAGGTTGTAGTAATCAAGCACTCCGATATTTCCTGACCTCAAGGCCTCCGCCATTGCTCTTGGAATCTCTGCCTCAGCCTTGACAACCTCTGCCTTCATCTCCTGTTCAAGAGCTACAGCCATTGCTCTTCTCTCCTCAGCCTTAGCCTGAGCGATCTTGGTGTTGGCCTCTGCTTGAAGGCTCTGGAGGTTAGCTCCGATGTTTCTGCCGATGTCGATGTCTGCGATATCAATGGACATGATCTCGTAAGCTGTGCCGGAATCAAGTCCCTTTTCAAGTACAACCTTTGAGATATCATCGGGATTCTCAAGAACGCTGCTGTGAGTGATTGCTGAACCAACTGTAGTTACAATGCCTTCACCTACTCTTGCAAGAACAGTTGCTTCACCTGCACCACCGATAAGTCTGTCGATATTGGTCCTTACAGTTACACGAGCCTTAACAAGAAGTTCTATACCGTCTTTTGCAACTGCTGCAATCTGTGGTGTCTCAATAACCTTGGGCGTAACGCTCATGGTTACCGCTTCGAACACATCACGTCCAGCAAGATCGATAGCCGATGCCTGCTCAAAGGAAAGGTTCATGCTTGCTCTCTCTGCTGCTATCAGAGCGTTTACAACATTGTCTACATTTCCGCCGGCCAGGTAATGTGCTTCAAGCTGATTGGTTGTAACATTTATACCTGCCTTAGTTGCCTTGATGAGCGGACTTACAATCTTTACAGGTTTAACTCTTCTAAGCTTCATTCCTACCAGGGAAAAGATACTGATCTTAACCCCACTGGCTACTGCTGAAATCCACATTCCAACAGGGATCACAGCAAAGAACACGATTAAAAGTATGATTACAATTGCTGCTATTATAATAGTTGTCATCATTTTATTTCTCCTCCTCTACAATTATCCTGTTGTCTTTTACTTCTGTTATAACAAGAGCAGAATCTTTTTTTATGTAATAATTTGCAGATTGAATATCCAGCTTGACTCCATCAAACTCGCCCTTTCCTGAGGGCTTTAGGTCCGTTATTGCAACTCCCTTTTTCCCGATAAGATACTCCATATCCTTTTCATCGATAAACAGATTCTTGCCGGGCAGATCCTCATCAAGCTTGATGGGTGACTTTATCTTTTTTGACCCAAATATCACTATGCTTATCACGAGCATCACTGCGATTATGACAATGGCTATGACGCCCACTATCACTCTTTGCTGCATGCTGTTTCCGGTCAGAAAGATGCCGGCTGCAGTAAAGATGATACCTGCTATTCCCGGAAAGCCAAAGCCGGGCATATAAAACTCGACGCCTATCAGAAGTATTCCTATTATCAGGACTATAACTCCCAATATCTGAACTGCTCCCATAATCATTCTCCTTTTCCAAAGCTTACCGTAAATACTGTCTCCTCGTCATCTGACAAAAGTTCAATATCTCCACTGTTCTTACTAAGAATCTCGGATACGATTGCAAGCCCCATTCCATGGCCTTCGCCTTTCTTGGTTGAAAAGCCTCTTTTGAAAATATTATCTCTTATATCTTCGGGGATCTTTGGGCCATTGTCATCCACACTGAAAATGTATCTCTCAGGGGTTTCCGTGATCTGCACTCTGAGCTTCTTTTCCTCGCCGGTGGAATCTTCAAGTGCCTTCATGGCATTGTCAATCAGATTGGAGAGAACCTTGCACAGCTCCCAGTCCTCTATGGCTAGTTTTTTCAAATCTGATTTTACATCGACCTGAAATTCAATTCCCTGTGCTTCCGCCTCTGCCATCTTGGCTGCCAGGAGTGCATTTATCGCAGGCTTTGACGTCTTTACAGCTTTTCCTGTCTTTAGCAGCTCCTTGTAAACTTTTCTGAGGTACGAATTCATTTCATCGTATTCCTCAAGTTCCATCAGACCATAGACGATCTGCAGATGGTTAAGGTAGTCATGTCTGTCCATTCTGAGTTTATCATTGAGCTTGCACAGGTTATCGACGCTTTCCATAAGTGCATCGTTCCTGGCTATCAGCTTCATGTAGTTCCTTACAAGGACAGCAATACAGGCAATGAGTATTACAACCAATATGACAAAACCGATAAGATAAAAAGATGAGTCTCCCACAACCGCCTCCGTTATTCTATATACCAATCATAGCATCGCTGCCTTTTTGAACAATTCATTTCCTCTCAATTATACAAAATCCCCACTGAAATGACATAAATGAGCCCCAGGGACGGAGTCATGGGCTCATTTTTGATCCCTAGGGACGGAGTCAAGGGCTCATTTTTACTTTTTCGCTACAATGAGATATCTGTGGATGGTTCCCTGCACAAAGCCGTTTTTATCAATTTCTTCCTGCATCTTAAAGAGCCTGTCAAAGCACTTCTCCACCGAGAATCCGGGGAACTCCCACTCTATGATGCGAGCAAACCACACGAATGCGCCCACGTCATAGAATCTGATTGGTCTGTACACTTCTTCGCCTCGGATCACTTCAAACCCGGCTTCTTCAAATTTCTTTTTCTGGATAGAAAGCTCTAACTCCGGGAAGGGCTCAGGTGTGCCTGGCAGAACCATCTCCACCAGTTCCCTGTCGTTCTTGCCTCCCACCTGCTGAGTGATGAATATGCCGTCATCCTTAAGAAGTCTGTGTATCTCCTTGGGGTCAAAGCTGCCGTGTCTGTTGATCATTATGTCAAAAAAGCTGTCGGCAAAAGGTATGTCTGACTCATTATCGCAAGGTTTGAAATCAATCCCGAGGGGTAAAAGAGTCTCTTTGCACAGCTCAACGTTTGGCGGAAAGCCCTCTGTTGCTGCTGTGTTCTTGTAAGGGTGTCCCAACGATAGCAGGAACTCTCCTCCACCTGTGTCAAAATCCATGAGCTTCATGTCAGGATCAAGGTACTCCTCAATTATCTTCTTGTAATCCCAGGGAAGATCGTCCTCCTCTTCGTATCTGTCATGGATGTGAGAAAAATCCCAGCCGTGAATGTGGGCAATCTTCTCCTCTGCTTCCCATTCTTTTCTAAGTTCATTTATTCTGTCTGTATTCATATTTCTGTAATCCATTTTTCTGCCTCTTCTCTAGTGTGGAATGTGATCACTTTTTTGTCCTTATATTTGGAAAAGAGCTCGTAAAGCACCGGCTTGTTTTCTTCCTCATAGTTCTTAACCAGCTCCACCAGTTCCGGATCAAGCTTATTCTCTGTCCATGGCATATCCGGGCGATCTTGTCCTACTCTGCCTATAATGCCATCCATGCAGACCTGCTCGCCATAATCCAGGAAAAAGACTGTATCGCAGGCTGCAATTCTCTTTTCATAAGTTCTGCTGTAATCTCCGTCAATGATCCAACTGTCGCGGCTTACAAGGTCAGATAGTTTCTCGTCAAACTCGTCTCTGGAAATATGAGTTCTGTCTGCCTTCCACCATATGTTATCCAAATGGTACAGCGGAAGATCTGTTTTCTCATGAAGTTTAATTGAAAAGGTGCTCTTGCCACTTCCGGAGCACCCCAGTACAAGTACTTTTTTCATTTATGCATACTCTCCCACTCATGGCGAAGAAGCCTGTACTCCAGGCGGGTTTTCATTCTGTCGTCATGCCACTCATAGTCGATGTGCTCAGCTTCTTTTATGAGTCCACTTTTTTGCATAACTCTCTCGGAACCGATATTCTCAGACAGGCATCCGGTTGTTACTCTGTACACGTTGTCCTGAGTGAAAGCAAATTCGAGCACCTTCTGCACTGCCTCGGACATATATCCATTGCCCCAGAACTTCGGATATGTAAAGTATCCAAGATGAACAAGCTTGCCAACCGGAGTGTTGTCTGTAACCGTGTATCCGACACTTCCTACCTGCTCATGGGTGTCTTTAAGTTCCATGTGCAGGAAATAAAACTCCCTATCAGGCTTCTCCATATCTGCAAGCACGCCTTCAAACTCTGCCCTGGCATCATCTTCTAAGTCCAGCCTGATATCCTGCATATAGTACATGGTCTTATCATCGGTTTTTAATTTGTAGTAGGCATCAAAGTCGCTCTCAGTGTAATCTCTGAGGATCAGCCTGTCTGTCTCAAGAGTAATCATCAGGTCTTTTCTCCTAGTATCAAATCTTCTTCAGGTAAAAATACTTACAAAGCTTAGGATCCCTATCCTCTCTCACAAACTCAAGCTCATAGCCCAGCTTTTTATAAAACTCCGGTGCCTGAAATCCAAAGGTAGTGAGGGCGATTTTCTCATAGCCTTTCCCTTTGAAAGCATCCTCAACTGCCGACACAAGCCTGCTGCCGACACCGGCTCTTCTGTAATCTTTTCCGATTATCAAATCACCGATATGGACCTCGTTGTAATATGCTCGTCCCGTGATGACCCCCGCTATCTTTCCATCATCTTCTGCAGCAAAGGTAAATTCCTCAAAGTTCAGCGCCACTTCACAGTCCACAGCATAATCTGTGAACTCCCTGTTGATGAACTCTCCAATTTTTTCGTTATCCTCTATTCGTCTTATCTCCATAATCAGCTTCACAACTCCTTTAATAATCTCAGCACTCTGAGATCTCTTTTTATCATGACCTCGTTAAAAAAGACATCGCTGGAATATATGTCATTGGCTTCGATTGCAGTATCAAGATCTACTATGCGCAGCACAAACTCCGCATCGCTCTCATAATCATCAAGCTCCTGCTCAACCAGCTCGTCTTCTACATCGCAGAAGTAATAAAAGTTCTCCTGCTCGAAGATAGTGTTCTCTCCCCGATCACTCTTTTGCCTGCGGAGGACACTTCCGAATTCCCTGATGCTCTCAGGAATGACAACCATTCCGACTTCCTCTCTGACCTCTCGGACGAGAGCTTGTCTTTTGTCCTCATCATCGTGAATTCCGCCGCCCGGGAATTTGTAATACTTCTCCTTCTTGCTGTACACCAGCGCGATCTTGTCGCCCTTTCTGATGATTGCTCTGGCAGAAGGTCTTCGAAATACGTTGCCTGATTCCTTATAGTCTTTTAAATCAATTTCAAAAAGTCTTTTCATGGTGATCCTCAATGTTTCCTTGCCTTAATGACCAGAAAATCCGGCTTATGGAAAAGATCTTTATGCTCCGGAAATTTCTTAAGAAGCTCTTCATCAGGTAGCGGCTCTACCACTTTCTCTATGGAAAAACCGGTCTCTACCAGCGTATTTACTATGGTTGAAAACATTCTGTGATACTTCTTGATGCCGTCTACAAACCAGGTGCTCTCGTTTTCTTTCTCGATACCATAGTTTTTCAGATTGATATGTATCTTTTCACCGTTCTCATCTCTGGTCCAGCGCTCGCCTGTACTGTGGCAGGTGTTAAAGGGATGCTCCTGTGAAAAGATAAATTCGCCGCCGGGTGTAAGGAGGCAATTCACGTTCCTTACTACTCCTTCGAAGTCCTCAACATAGTGAAGTGCCAGGGAACTTATGACGACGTCGAACTTCTCTGTTATTTGGGCAATGTCCTCAATTGGCATGAGACGATATTCGATTTTCGGATCGCTGTTTTCGGCCTTTGCAACTTCCAGCATCTTCTCCGAAATATCAATGCCCACAACCCTGTCTGCACCTTTTTTGATAAAAGAGACGCAGTGCTCGCCATATCCGCATCCCAGGTCGAGAACTCTTTTCCCCGTCAGATCTGGCAAAAGAGAAAACAGCGTTGGGATTTCAAAGAGGTCGTTGGCGTTGGATTCTTTTTCCCTTATTTTCTTGTAACCTTCAAAGAATGTTTCGTTGTCAAATATGTTCTGCTTGGGCATTTTCATTCTCCATTCGGTGATGTTTTAATGATTGTTTTTCCTTATGTACCAGCTGTAGCCATGGAAGATAAGGCTCTTTTTACCTTGTTCAAATATTGGCGCAAGAGACATCTCTATCCATTCTCCGGCCTCATCAGCTGTTATATTTCCACCCTCGATCTGCGCATTCACATTTGACTGGATCAGCATGAAATCAACAAATGATTCAAGGTCAAATGTATACTCCATGTCATATTCAGTCTGCTTCTCCATGGTGAAACCTTCAGGCAGATCCGCCTGAGTCCACTTATTCTCTTTTCTGAAAGGCTTAGGAAATCTCTTTAGATACTCGTTCTGATACCATGTGGTGTAGGCATCGCTCCCGGTCATTCTGTCGGTTATTCCGAAATCATATATGACGAGTAGGCCACCATCTTCCATGACATCTAGCATATTTGCCATGAACTTTTTCTCATCAACCCAGTTAATAACGCCTGCGGCGGTTACTATGTCGTACTTGTTCTCGGGGACTGTTGTCTCCTCGGCCTTTGAAGCGTAAAAAGAATACGAAAGGTCTTTTCCATAAATATCTCTACACACTTCTACCATTGAGTCCGCAATATCGGTTCCGGTTACCTTGTCGCAGATAAGACGAAGTGCCTTAGTAGATAAACCAGCTCCACAGCCGACGTCGAGGCCGTTCTTGAATTTATATGCTGCGTCAAGATTGCAGTCGCGCAGCAGCTGCTCTGTCACAGATTTGTGAAGCCACGGGCGCTTGGCGTAACCAAGCGCTATTCTCTTTGAGTCAAAAGACCTGTTATCCATTGCGCTTTCCTCCTGAGATGAACTTCTCATACTCATTAAGCGCAGTCAGCTCGCGCCTGTAAAGCCCGTAAATTGCTATATCCTTGTCATGGTAGTCTTCGTATTTACCGAATATCTCCAGCGCCTGTTCAAGCGGAACCCATGCATTGGTGTAACCAGCAAGTTTCTCTGCTTCCGTAAGGTGCTGAACCCCTGTATCTTCTATGAGCTCACATACGTAGTAATGATTTATGTGTCTCCACACGTCAAAGAGCTCCTCAATATCAAGATATCCTGCTATGGCTCTCGTCTTGAATCCGGTCTCCTCCAGCATCTCGCGCTCACAGCAATCAGCGTAATTTTCATGACCTTCCACTCCACCGCCGGGGATGATGTAGAGTCCGCTCTTTGGTTCATGGCACAAAAGAACTTTTCCATCCCTTACAAGTATTCCTCTGCAAGCATGACGAAGCGTCTCTACATGTCCAAGGTAGTCATCATTTATAAGCAGCATCTGAACCGGAGAGCTGTCTCCAAACTCTTTTATCTGGTCGAAAACCCGATTCGGGACTTCGCCCACGAACCTGCGCATCATATCTGCTTTATAGAATTTATGTCCGGACACATCAATAGGATCAGGAAGATTGTACTGCTCGTCTATGAGATGTCTTTTCATCTTCGTCATGCACGTGGCCTTAACATAGTCCTCGAAATCTTCCGCCTTTGAGTCTTCAAGAAGTCTCATTATCTCATCGGCGTCATCTATGTTCTGATAGAGCCATCTGTCTATTCTGTTTGATTCAGGGTAATATGCTTCTTTGAATTCCTCGTAGGTCATCGGCGGAATCATCTCTTTTTGTAGAGCGCGCCAGATCAGGAGATCGTTCCAATAGTCTGTGAGACAATGCACGACTATTCCGATGTAGAATGCCTTTCGGATATTATCATTTTCTTTTACCACATATTTGTTCCAAAAGGCTCTTATATTTATGATCCAGTTATCGTAGTTCTGCGTATCTCCCCATGGTCCGCAGTTCTCGAATAAATGGGAATGAATCTTTTTGCTCAGATAATCCTCGTCAAAGTGCACCGAATCAGGCGCCACCGAGCCGAGTATGTACTCCGCCTTCCCCTCAGCAATCCCCAATCTGTCTATCAGCTTGTACGCTACTTCCATGTGCGTAATCTGTCCCGCCATACTTTAATTCTCCTCTTGTTTCATACCGGTCGAAAATGAGCCCCTGACTCCGTCCCTAGGGCTCAAAAATGGTCCCTAACCCCCGTCCCTAGGGACCATTATTCAATTATATCCGATAACCATGGAGCTCACAAGAAATAGCCATCGTCATTTCTTGATGAAAACCTGCACAACATGGTTGGAATAGCCCATCAGATCAGCCCTTTCAGCCGTTGCTATCAGGTACTGAAGCCATTCGTTATAGGACGCTTCCGACATATTGTTTACTGAATCCCGGATGACATGTGAGAGTCCATCCTGAGCAAATCTTGGCCCTTTTGTGACAGGTACTTCTTGTAGCACCAGCTCTGTCAGTTCATCTATTGTGGGTATAGTATCAAGGTATATGGATGAACCGGTATTGTCTGTGACTCTGGCTGTGTCCCTTTCGTAGCCTATTGTCTTTATCTCTTCAGCCGGATTCTCATGCTGGAATATGTACTGTATAAGCGGAGCATCCTGAAGTACAAATGCTACAAATATCGGTGCACCCTTTTTAGCTACTCTTACAGCTTCTTTTATCGCTGCTACTCTCTCCGGTGTCTTATGAAGATGGTAGACAGGGCCCAGCTCAAGTACCAGGTCATAGGTGTTGTCGTTAAACTCTTTCAAATCCAGCGCATTACCCTGATGCACGTTTATGTTATTTGCATCTTTAAAGAGTTCTTTCATTCTGGCAACGTTGTCCGGATGCAGGTCTATCGCATCGATTGAATAACCTTCATTAGCCAGAGCATTTGTGTAAACTCCGCAGCCGGCGCCAATATCTATGATCCTGTCACCGGGTTTTAGAAATTTATGGAGGTAGTGCATGGTCAATCTGTACTCTGTTTCATTTACTTTTGTACTAAACAAACGATACTCTTCTCCTGCGCCTGAGTACTGTCTCAGATATAACTCTTCAAGCTCTTTTCCCTCTAGTCCCATTTCATGTTCCTCCTTTTTGCAAACATCCATTTTCTTGCCGGTCTTATGCAACAAAAAAGCACATCAGCAAGATTACAATCTGCCCTGTGCTTTTCATAAATCATCATATACGAAAAACCGCACAGACAGATAAGACCTATCGGCTCACAGCTGTGTGGATAAATCCAGCTATAAGCGAATATGTCTATACATAATCTCCATGTAGTTATACATATAGCGCTGATTCATAAGTGCTCCTTATCGGTTTATTGTTTGCTATGATATCGCGGACATAGAGTGTTGTCAATGCATTAATAAATCTGCAAGTGTATCATCGGTTTCTACCGGTACCCAATGACCTTCCACGCATATATCAGGATTGATCTCCCTTATCGTATCGGCAAGTTTTCTGCTAAGAGCCGGATCCTTTGCACCGTTTGGGAACTGTGGGCAGGTAGCATCCCCAAGGAAAAGAGCTTTATCCTCACATACGTAAATCACTGTTGAGTCATCTGTATGAGGAGCTTCTGTCTGCATAACTTTGACAGTGCAGCCTCCAAGGTCAAACGTGATTTCACCGGAAAACGTCATATCAGCCTTAACTACTATTACTTCCTTATTCCCTTCATACTCTTTTCTGATGCTTTCATTCATAGACAGAAATTCACCGGGACCGTTTGTCTCTATCTTTTCTTTCCATGTAGCAAGATACTGATTTGTCTTTTCGTTAGCAAGACACAGTCCGTTTACTGCATGCATTCCAAAAGTATGATCCCAGTGCCAGTGGGTTATTACTGTCATACTCGGAAGTGGGAGGTTCTCTTTTTCCAAAAGATCATAAAACTGCCTTGTATGTGCAGCTGAGTGGCCTGCATCAATCGCTATGCTGTAATTATCACCTTTGACATAACCGAGGTTCGGACGATCTCTTTCCTCTTCAAAGGACATATACCATATGTGCTTTGATAGCCTCTTCAATTCCATGGTGTTTCATTTCCCTTCATCAATCTTTTTCAAAGTATCGTCAAGCACAGCCTTTCTCAGTTCCGTGAGCCATTCGGAAAAAGACACTGTATCAAATGCATAGGTCTTGTTAAGCTCATACTCATTCTCTGACCAGGTATCTATAGGTGATTCGTTATGTTGAATAAGAGCTTCCAGCTTATCCAGAGCCTTATAGAGCTTTGCTTCCTTTGTTTCCTGTGCGTCCATTTCCTTATAGAGGTCAGCTATATCCTTTGATAATTCTTCCGGCAGGGACTGTACCCATCTGTTTAAAAGAGAATCCTCAACTTCTCTGTCGTCATCTGTCTTGATGAAAGTAGGAATATCACCGGTAAAGCATTCGCCAAGGTCATGGATAAGGCACATATCTACAACCTTATCTATATCCAGTTCAGGAAACTCATGCCTTAAAAGAAATGCCATGAGCGAGATTCGCCAGCTGTGTTCAGCTACGCTCTCGGTTCTACGGTTTGTGGTTGTGCAATGGCGAGGTGTATCTTTTAACCTCTCTGCCACATGTAAAATATCCAGGTACTCTCTTGCATTCATACTTATCCTCCTCTTTATGACTCCTGGCAATTAAAAAATCAGTATGTATTTGGAGTATTCTACCATACTGCAATCCTGTCTTCAGGTGCCATGTACATACCGTCACCTTCTTTAATGTCATAGCAATCAACAAATTCATCAAACTGAGCCAAAGTAACGTTGGATCTCAAATAATGAAGCGGATGCTTATCAGAAAGTACAGCCGCCTCCATGTATTCAACTGTTCCGACTCTTGCCCACAAATGTGCATTTGCCCTAAAGAACTTATCGTAGTCAAAGCCATCTATTTTGCCGGCCATAATTAGCATGCATTTTAAGCCTGCCATATCTGCTATAGCCTCTGTCTGTACAAGCTGTCCCTTGTACGCTGTGCCATCATCGAAGGCTACAACCTTATCGTAGTACGCCACAAGCTTGTCAGCTCTTTCTTTAAATGCTGCATAATCTTCGTCCGTCCACCAGTTATTAAGGTTACCCTCTGCATCAAACTGAGCACCGTTAGTATCAAAAGCATGGGAGATTTCATGGCCTATAACACTGCCAAGTGCTCCATATTTTTCTTCCAAAGACATATCACTTCTATAAGTAACATCACAGAAGAATCCCGGTATTATATTGATGGAGTTGTCCATTGGATTATAGAACGCATTTGTATCAAGCATGTCAACCATCCAAATATCCCTGTCGATTGTGGTATTGAGGCGACTTAAGGAATCTTTTCGTAACGCTTCACCATAATCAAGTATCGCCTGCAAAAGTGTTCCACCCTCTTCTTTTGACTTAACTACATAGATAGAATCATCGTCCCACTTATCAGGATAGACAGCATTTATCTTCATCTTATGAAGCTTATTTTTGGCTTCTTTTCTGGTTTCTTCTGAAAGCCAGTCAACAGAGTCAAACATATTATCATAAGCGTCAATAGCATCCTGGCATAGCTTTGTGATCTCCTGTTTCATTTCTTCAGTTAAATACTTTTCCTTATAAATGCGTCCAAAGCTGCCCGGAAACTTTTCCCTGGCATCAGAATAAGCAAGTTCTGTATCCGGCATACTCTCAGTTGTACCTGAAGCCTCATTGCTTATTCTCTGATACTCGCGATATGCTTCTTCATCAATGACACTTATGTAAGCTACGATGCTATGGACAAGGATATATGCCTTAATGCCCTCCAGATTTTCCTCTGTATAAAGCTCATTTAAACCCTTAAGCCACTCCGGCTCGCTTAGATTGATAAGTTTGGATTTTGACCAGCCATAATTCTCCATATACTCTACTAAGGGATAATTGGGAGAAAGAGTCTCAATATCCTTCATGGTTACAGGATTAACAGAAGCCGTTACATAAGTCGGGTCACTTCTTTCCAAAACACTCTTTTCATATTCTGCCAGCTTGGCCTCAAAATCATACATATCCTGCAAAGCTTTGTCTATCTCATCTTTGGAAAAACCAACTCTGCCAAGCATATAGCCAGCTGTTTCTTTGTTTGCCTTTTGTTTACGTTTTCCATTTTCTGTGAGGATTTTGTATTCAGCAGAATCCTGCAGTGAAAGTGCTGTAGGAGATATCTGAACCTCGTAGAGAATGGAGTTCTCACTGTTCAGCGAAAGGTCTACCGTTGCCAGACTGACTCCCCATTTGAAGTTTTCTTCTGAAACCAGAACTTTTGACATTTCATCAAGAGATGAAACATTTCTTACCTTTTGCACAAATGGGATAATCGGGTCGATACCTGTTTCATTTCGTCCCTCCCAGTCAAGCCATAGTTCGTAGTAATTCTGTATTTTTTCTGCATCTTCGCCTGTAAGACTTGTATCTGTAAGCATATCCATGCATCTGTTTTTTACAATATCGGCGGCGTCAAGAAGAGGCATTTCGGTTGGATATCCCGGGCGCAACTTAGCATTCATCAACCAGTCATGATTCACATTAAGGTAAAAATCATCCTTAAGATCAGCATTAACATCCTCTGTGACCATACCGAGGATTGTTGAGTTGATCCATGGGGTCATTACCGATGAATCCATTGGAAGCCCTGAAGCATCACTTTGTGCGTCTCCACTTTCTACTGTTTCAGTATTTGCCTTTCCGCAGCCCGTGATAGTTGCACATATAAGTGTAATTGACATAATCACTGAAAGAAACTTCTTGTTTAGTTTTGTCATGGATGTTCTCCTTTATTACTTCATATATCCACGCTGTCTGTTGTATTTTATCTTTACCATTTATCTGACGAAAATTCAAGGCACTGATTTCAAAGCAAATGTTCTCTGATCAGCATCTCTGCAATTGTAGTATTGAGCGCATAGGTTGATGACTCATATGTGAGGATCAGACGCTTTCCGGGGATGATATTATTCTTTGTGTACTGGTCGATTTTCCTGATACCCTTCTCGACATACTCAGCATCATCCATTCTTCCTTCATGCTCCCAGTATATTTCTTCAAATGTCTTTTTGCTTAACAATGTGAAATCGGGATAAACTATACCATATCCCTTTAGATACAATGGGCATTCATACTTATACTCAATGCCCATGTCATAGAACATATCCGCAAGAAATTTCTCAGATTTGGAGCGCATTCTCTCGCCCTTCTTGCTGTAGATTTCAGTTTTAACATTTTCAAAGCTTTTGCCGACATATGGGACTGATTTCCACTCAGCCAGGCGCTGTTCATAAGTAGGCTCTACCGGCTTTATTAGACTTTTTCTTTTGTCATTCAAACTGTTATAGATAGCCACAATTTCGTCATCATTATACTCTTTGACCAGCCTTTCAAGTTGCTTTTCTCTCCTATCCACAAGCTTTTTGACTTTCTGGTCATATGATTTTTGAGCAAGCTGTTTGGCTAATGGCAGATCATCTTTCTTAATATAGGACAATTTGAATTCCTGTCTATCACTTGTCTCCGTACATTGTACCTGTTTACATTGTATATATTGGACTTGTTTCTTTGCCGTCGTTATTCTAAGTGTTCCATTCGGAACATCTTTGAGCCTTTCATCAACTGTTCTTTTGATTTCTTTAATTCGTTTTGATTCCTTTACCAGTAATTCTTTTAATCCTTGCAATTCCTACTGTTCCTTTCTGTTCATTTCTATTTCTTTTCTTTGATGTTATTTTTTTGATCACTCCAATGTATTCTTTTTGTATGCACTTACTTGCTTATGCTTGATCCATATCACTCTGTTGATTTCCTTATTTCTCTTAATTTCAACAGTGTATTTTCTCAGCTTCTTCCTGTTGTAATTGAGTTATTTATGGTTATCAACAGGGTTTATTTGAGTGTCTGCCCTGTTGAATTTTCTATACTTACTTTTTCCAACAGGTAAATGCATCTAATTGTACCTGTTGAAATTGATATTATTATCATTCCCAACAGGTTGTTCCAGCTAAAATCATCTGTTGGAATTGATAAAATCGCTATTTTCAACAGGATTTACAACTAAAAACACCGGTTGAAATCAATGAAATTCTTCAAAGCAACAGGTTTTCCAGCATTTCTTCACTCTTTAACTCTTAATACAAGAAAAAAGCAGAATTCACCTCAAAATTACAACTTGCCATAAATTGATTTTTGGAAATATCAGCAGTGAATAGACTGAAAATGCCACTGCCAATTTCTAAGAAAAAATAGAATTATAGCAGTCCGCCAAGAACGGCGGACTGCAAATTAATCATATAAATGTTATCTCTCCGGAACAACCTCGCTCACAGCACTCATCCTTCGCTGCCGCTTGCCTTCGTCAAGAGAACGACAGTTTCTACATGATTTGTCCACGGGAACTGGTCCACAGCAACGCCCCTAGTCATCTCATATCCGGCGTCCTGAAGTATCTCGAGGTCGCGGGCGAGGGATGTGGGTTTGCAGGAAACGTAGATCATGTAGCGAACACCATAGCCGATGATCTTCTGAAGAGCCTTGGGATTTATGCCGTCACGAGGCGGATCAAGGATGATGAAATCTGGCTTGTCCTCGATCTCATCAAGGACCTTAAGGACATCTCCGCAGATAAACTCGCAGTTGTCAAGGCCGTTTAACTTGGCATTCTCTCTGGCTGCTTCGACAGCCTCTTCCACAATCTCAACACCTATGACCTTGTTTGCAACAGGAGCAAGGAGTTGTGCAATAGTGCCGGTTCCTGAGTACAGGTCGTAGATGATCTCATCCTGGCTGATCTTCTTCTGATCATATAAACTTCTGATGTATCCTCTTACCGTAGTATAAAGCACTTCAGCGCTCAAACTATTTGTCTGGAAGAATGAGAACGGAGTGATCCTGAACTTAAGTCCCAGCAGGTACTCGTAGAAGAAGTCCTGTCCGTAGAGGATCTCTGTGCCCTCGTCAATTACCGCATCAGCAAGGGAATCGTTCCTGGTATGAAGGATTCCTGCAATTCTGCCGGTGAGATTAAGAGATAAAAGAGTCTCCGTAAAGCCTGACAGATCATGCTCTTCCTGAGATGTAGTGATAAGGTCCACAAGGATATCTCCGGTCTTAACAGCCTTCCTTACAAGGAGGTGCCTAAGATAACCCACCTGTTTCATTCTGTGATAGAAAGAGATTTCCTTCCTCTCATACATCGGGGCAAAGTAGTCCAGAGTTGCTGAGAGAATGGCCTTATAGTCATCATCAACGATTCTGCATCCTGAAACCGTTACGATATCATAAAAACTGCCCCTCTTGTGCATACCAAGACAAAGGGGGCCTCCTATGGAGTCGTCACCGAAGGTGAACTCCATCTTATTTCTGTACGCAAACTTAACCGGGCTGGTCTTGATACCCTCCCAGGTAAACTTGCCTTCCTGTCTGTCCATGGCATGCTTAAGCAGTGTCTTGACCTGCTGTTCCTTAAGTCCAAGCTCCTTGACATAGGGCATGGTAAGATAGCTGCATCCGCCACACTTTCCAAAGTGTATGCAGGGACTATCCTGAGCATCGGGAGACTCCTCAAGGACCTCCACTACTCTTCCCTCTGCCCTTTCCTTCCTAAGCTTTGTTATCTGGACAGATACTTTTTGATCGGGAAGGACACCCTTTACGATGACCTTCCCTTCACAGGTTTCAACTATTCCTTTGTTGGGGAATTCTACTTTCTTTACAATTCCCTCGATAATATCTTTTTTCTTCACAATAAAATTTAGCCTTCTCTGATGAAGTCCTCGTCCTCAAAGTCATCTTCGAAATCATCGAAGTCATCATCGTAATAATCGTCTTCAAACGCGGGAGTCATATAGCGATATACAAGGAATGAAATAACTGCTACTGCAGAAATTGCTCCGAGTACTGCCAGTGCCCAAAGGATCACGTTGGAAGGCTTCTTGGCATTTGCTGCCTCTCTCTTATCCAGGAGCTCGTTAATACGTGTCATTTCAATTAAGTCTTCGATTTTAGATTTTACTTCCATTTGTAACCCCTCCTAAAAATTGATTTGATGTAAATATTATAACATGTATCGGGCTTATATTTTCTTAAGTTTTGCAAAAGCGGCATACATTACTTTCTGGCCCGGTCCGTCAAACATTACCGTTACCTTGTAGTCTCTTGGGCCCTGCTCAAGGCCTGTAACTGTGCCCTCTCCGTACTTCACATGGGATACTCTGTCGCCTACAACATAGTCGGGAGTTTCTGCCTTCATAGGCATTCCCTTGGAAATACCTGCAAGCTGACCCTTAGCATGAGTCGCACCTGCGCCGGCTATATATGGCTTGTCCGGAACTGCTCTGGGCTTAGTTACTTTAGGCTTTGGCTTAGCCTTCAATTTATAGGTGTTTGCCAGTTCTGACTTTCCATTGGCAAAAGAGCTCTTGGACGCGCTCTTAGCCAGTCCCTTTGCAAAAGCAGGCTTGATTCCCGAATATCCGCCATCAAAGTAGTCATCGCCTGATGAATAGTCAAAGTCATCCTCAATAGTCTCGCCGCCCTCGTACAGGAAGGAAGCTGCTGTTAAAGGCTTGTTGCGATCAAGCAGCTCATCCGGTATCTCCTGAGCAAACCTTGAGAGACGGTTGTACTGGGTCTCGCCCCTTACCATTCTGCGCCTTGCCGCTGTAAGAGTAAGATTCTTCTTAGCTCGTGTTATGCCCACGTACGCAAGTCTTCTCTCCTCT
The DNA here is from genome assembly GCF_000421405.1 of Butyrivibrio sp. NC2007. Classification (GTDB taxonomy): domain Bacteria; phylum Bacillota; class Clostridia; order Lachnospirales; family Lachnospiraceae; genus Butyrivibrio. Next base: position 64,595 of record NZ_ATWY01000007.1, on the reverse strand, counting down.
TCAATTCCCTCAGGATCCGAGTCCTCAAACTGAAGCGCCATATAACTTGGGAAGACATTCTCTTCCATTCCGGCCAGGTACACGTTCTCAAACTCCAGTCCCTTTGCACTGTGAAGTGTCATGAGAAGGACCTTCTCATTGTCCTCTCCGATTCTGTCTATATCGGCAACAAGAGCCACCTCTTCCAGAAATCCCGTAAGAGTAGGCTGCTCAACTTCCTCGTTTTCCTCATAAGCAGCGATCTTGGATATAAGCTCGTCTACGTTGGCTGCTCTGTCGTTGTCTCCGCTGTCGTCATCATCGTCGAGGGTCTTAAGATAATCCATATATCCCACAACGTCAATGACATCTTTAAGGAGCTCTTCCAGGGAGAAAGTCTTACTCTTGGTCCTGAAAGCCCTGATCATGGTCACGAAATCCGTAAGCTTAGCGCTTCCGCGTGATATAGTCATGATCTGGTCTGCCTCGCACAGAGCCTCAAAGAAGCTGATCTGCCTCTCATCAGCATAGGCCTGAACATTATCTATGGTTGTTGCTCCTATTCCCCTCTTGGGAACATTGATTATCCTCTTGACTGCGATATCGTCAAGTCCGCTGTCAATGGTCTTAAGATATGCCAGAAGGTCTTTTATCTCACGTCTTGAGTAGAAGTTTGTGCCGCCTACGATATCGTAAGGAATACCCTCGTAAACGAATCTCTCTTCCAAAAGTCTGGACTGGGCATTGGTCCTGTAAAGAACTGCTGTCTCATCATAGGAAAGCTTATGATTCCTCTTGAGCTTGCCAATCTCTGAGGCTATATACTCAGCCTCTTCCTGAGCAGTATCAAACTCCCTCAGGTGTACCTTCTCCCCATCCTTGATATCAGTCCAAAGAGCCTTAGCCTTACGCCCTGAGTTGTTGCTGATAACTGCATTGGCAGCATCAAGTATCTGCTGTGTTGATCTATAGTTCTGTTCCAGCTTAATAACGGTAGCATCGGGATATACCTTCTCAAAGTCCAGGATATTCCTGATGTTGGCGCCTCTGAATCTGTAGATACTCTGATCGTCATCACCTACAACGCAGAGATTTCTGTACTTGTCAGCAAGAAGCCTTATGAGCTCAAACTGTGCATTATTGGTGTCCTGATACTCATCCACCATGATGTATTTAAATCTCTCCTGGTAGGAATCAAGAATGTCAGGATTCTTCTTAAAAAGCTCAACGGTCTTCATCAGAAGATCGTCAAAATCAAAGGCGTTGTTCTTCTTAAGCGCCAGCTGGTACTCGGTATATGCCTTGGAAACTCTTGTCTTGATATAATCGTTACCCGCTGAAAGAGCATACTCTTCAGGGCTAACCAGATTGTCCTTGCACTTGGATATGATGCCCATTATATTTCTGAGCTTGAGCTGCTGAGTCTCCAGCTGGAATCTCTTGCAGACATCCTTCATAAGTGCCTTGGAATCATCCGTATCATAAATCGTGAAATTGTTGCTGTAGCCTATCTTGTCTGCATATCTTCTGAGTATTCTGGTACAGCTTGAGTGGAAAGTGGAAACCCAGATGCTCTCGGCACCAAAGCCCACGATCTTATCTACTCTTTCCCTCATCTCACCTGCTGCCTTGTTGGTGAAGGTGATGGCCATTATGTTCCAGGGGTTAACCCCGCATTCATCAATCAGGTAAGCTACTCTGTGGGTCAGTACCCTGGTCTTACCGCTACCTGCCCCGGCCAGAATAAGCACCGGTCCGTCAGTTTGCAGCACTGCTTTCTTCTGCTGCGAATTGAGTGTATCATAAATTCCCATTACTTCTTATCCTTGGTTTTCTTTTCTTTTTTGTTGTCCGGCTTATCATCATTTTCTGTCATGTTGTCCAGAATCTTCTCTATGAGCAGCTTTTTGACATAAACGTCGTAGCTAAGGAGAGTTATGAATGAAAAAAGACGCATCTTCTTCTGTTCTTCATCAGTAATGTCCGGATCGTCAAAGGTCTGCATAGCCCTTTCATATCTCTTGCTGATATCCTCTTTAACAGGCTCCAAAGACTCCTCCTGAAGCTGATACAGAGTCTCATATATCCTTGAAAGATCGAGCTTGTCCTCTGCCCCATAGAACCTGCGCTTTAGGGGCTCTATCAGAGTCTGGATATCGTTGATCGACAGAATACTCTTGAGATAGTAAATAACTATAAGCAAAATGAGATGATCCTTGGAATACTTCTTCTTAACAGGCGGAGGAAGCAGATCATTCTTGGCATAGTTATTGATCATGGTCTTGGTAAGGATCTTGTCCTCTCCGGGATGACGGGTTGTCTTTTTCAGTCTCTCATCCATAAAAGAAGTCAGCTGATCCATATAAAGATCAATATTTGGAATCTCATCCAAAGAGATTGTCTCTATTCTCCCAAGAGAAGCCATTATGCTGTTCAAAAGATCATCATTGTCAATTGTCATCTCTAAACCTCATTATCTGTGACTCTCTTTAGTATCAAGAGCCATCTTGCGCATCTCCTGCGCATTGGTTATAACCGCTTCCGTGATGGTATCGCCACCAAGAAGTCTTGCAAGCTCCTTAATGCCGGCTTCCTCGTCAAGGCTGTGAATTCCGGTGACGGTTCTGCCGTCTTCCAGCCCCTTCTCGATCATAAAGTGAGTATCCGCCATAGCAGCGATCTGTGGAAGGTGTGTGATGCAGATTATCTGGTGTTCACGTGATAACTCGCCAAGCTTCTGAGAAACCTTCCAGGCCGTCTTACCACTGATTCCGGCATCTATCTCATCAAATATCAGAGTGCTGATGTCATCCTTGTCAGCCACTACTGTCTTAAGAGCCAGCATGATACGCGAGAGCTCACCACCACTTGCTATCTGATCAAGAGGGCGAAGCGCTTCTCCGGGGTTGGTGGAGATCATAAACTCCACATCATCATAGCCCCTTGAAGTTATCTTCTCCTCGTCACTTCTGACATCAATTTCAAACCTTACATCCAGGAAGTTAAGGTCAATGAGCGCAGCCCTTAGTTTCTCAGAGAGCCCCTTAGCCCCCTTCTTCCTGACATCAGAGATTTTCTTACACAGTAAAAGAGCTTTCGATTTCTCTTCACCAAGTTCCCTTGTGAGCTTATCTCTGTGAGCCCCGAGATCACTTAGAGCATCCAGCCTCTCACTCTTTTCCTCCATGTATTTAAGAACGGCTTCTATACTGCCGCCGTACTTGTCCTTAAGATGATTTATCGTATTGAGTCTGTCCTCTGTTGTCCTGAACTTCTCATCATCAAACTCCAGGTCAGAAATATAATCCGAAATGGAATGTCCGAAATCCGTGAGAAGATTCTCAATATCAGATAACTGCGAAAGAAGATCCTCAAGCTCCTCGTCATAGGCAACCACACTTGATAGCTCCCTTACCGCTCTTCCAACCATATCAGAAGCGCTCTCTTCACCGTCTCCAGAGTTTACCATGGCAGCTGTCTGATAAACCGCCCCCGATATCTTCTGGGCATTTACCATCTTGCGATAGCTGCTCTCAAGCTCCTCGTCTTCTCCGGCTACCAGAGCTGCATCCTCGATTTCGCCTATTTCATACTCTAAAAGCTCCTGCTCCCTGATCCTTGCACTCTCGTCAATATCGGTCTCAGAAAGCTCTTTTTCCAGCTCTCTCATATGAGAATACTTAGCTGCGAGCTCAGCAAAAAGACCTGCCAGTTCAGACTCGCAGTAATCATCCAGAATTTCAATATGTTTTTTCTTGTGGAGAAGCTCCTGATGGTCATTCTGACCGTGAATATTGATAAGAATACTAGAGATATCCTTCAGCTGTCTTGCTGAAACGCTTTCTCCCCCGATCTTTGAAACACTTCTTCCCTGCATTATCTTTCGCTGCAGGATAAGGGTTCCGTCTTCCTCTACAGGAATATCCATCTCCTTAAGGCGCTGCATCTGGAGCTTATTATCAACTCCAAAAACCAGCTCTACCAGGGCATACTCCTCGCCGGTTCTGATGAGCGAAGCATCTGCCTTTCCTCCCAGAGCCAGGTTAACACTCCCGATGACGACAGACTTACCTGCGCCTGTCTCACCGGTGAGAATGTTAAGGCCCTTGGAAAACTCGATCTCCTGCTCCTTGATAAGAGCAAGGTTCTTAACGTGTAAACTATATAACATCTTATCCTCTGTTTAAAAAGCCCTTATACTTATCCATTAACTCTTTGGCTATCTCTTCGGACTTCATTGCCACAAAGATTGTATCATCACCTGCAATGCAGCCGATGATCTCAGGCATATCAAGAGCATCTATTGCTGCTGCAACCGCCATGGCCATACCTGAAACCGTCCTGATAACAAGAAGATTTCCTGCAACGTCCATATTCACATAGCCGGCCTTAATTACGCTGACATATTTATCATGCATAACTTCAGGATCAGCTGTGGTATACACATACTTTTGTCTTCCGTCAGGTGTCACCTGCTTGGTGAGCTTCATCTGTCTGATGTCCCTGGAAACCGTAGCCTGAGTCACATCATAGCCCGCATCTTTAAGAAGTGATGCAAGCTGCTCCTGTGTCTCTACTTCATAGTTGTTAATGAGCTCGATAATCTTGTCATGTCTGTTCTTCTTCATGACAAACTCCTTTCTTATTTCTCAAATTTCTTACTTATGACGTCAAGGAAACTTACTTTGTTAAGCCTTAGGATCTTAGTAGTTTTCTTGGACATCTTAATCTCAATCTTATCTCCTGTGTGCATAAGGAGAGTTCCGCTGCCATCAAAACTGCTGATGGCTGTCATAGGATTTCCGTCTCTTCCGGGAAGCAGTTCAACGTCAATCTTTGTATTCGGGGAAAAGACAAGGCTCCTGGAATTGAGCGTATGCGGACAAATCGGGGTTACCAGGATCATATTTGCGGAAGGCTCAATAATGGGACCACCTGCCGACATATTATATCCGGTGGAACCTGTAGGTGTAGATACCACAAGTCCGTCTGCATAGTAACTGCACAGGAACTGATCATTTACAAAAATGTTGTAACCGATCGTTGCGATTCCCTGGTATCTTGTAACAATGATGTCATTGAGGGAATAGTCCTTTTTGCCTTCAAGCGCGCCTCGCAGCATCATCCTGTCTTCAATCTCATACCACCCCTTAAGTATGCGATCAAGAGCGTCATCTACTCCGGCTTCCTCAACCTCAGCCAGATATCCCATTGTTCCCATGTTAACGCCCACAAGCGGAATATCCTGATAGGCAACGCTTCTTGCTGCCTGTAGCATGGTACCGTCACCACCGAGAACGATCACAAGGTCCGTATCCTCAGGTATGATGCTCAGATGCTTTCTTGTGATAAAAAGAGGATCATCCTCCTCGCTTTTCTCCGACGCGATAACAACCGTCTTGCCACGTTTTTCCAAATAATTCTTAATGTGGTTTGTAACCTTTAAGTCCTTATCCTTGACCCTGTTAGTAACAATGCAAAACTTGTCCATAGCCAGCCCCCTACTTAAGCTCTGCTGCTGCCCTTAATACCGCATCCTCTATGAGCTTATTGTTCTCTTCTTCAAAAGAAATACCGCTCTTATCTGCCTGAATCTCTGCAAGTTTCTTTTCTCCGTCTGCCTCGGAAAGCCCCTCAACCTCAGCATTTCTCGAAGCATCCTTGCGGATATGGATCAGATACTCTATATTGCCCTCAGGCCCTTTTATAGGCGAGAAGTCCAGATGAAGAACTTCAAAGCCCGCAATCCCCATAAAATCAAATATTCTGTGTACGACTTCGGAGTGAACCTCCGGATCCCTTACAACGCCCTTTTTGCCGACCTTCTCTTTTCCGGCTTCAAACTGGGGTTTTATCAGGCACACCATCTCTGCTCCGTCTTTTAGTAGTCTTCTTGCAGGAAGCAGGATCTTGGTCAGTGAGATAAAAGACACATCGCAGGATGCAAAATCCAGATCGTCATCTATGTCATCCCTGACCATGTATCTGAAGTTGGTCTTTTCCATGCAGACCACTCTGTCATCGCTTCTAAGCTTCCAGTCCAGCTGACCGTGTCCCACGTCAACGGAATAAACCTTGGCTGCTCCATTCTGTAGCATGCAGTCTGTAAAGCCACCGGTGGATGCGCCAATATCCATGCACACCTTGCCTTCAAGCGAGAACCCGAAATTCTTGACCGCCTTCTCAAGCTTAAGTCCTCCTCTGCTGACATAAGGCAGCTGAGCACCCTTAACTTCGAGTGATGTTATCCTGGCCTCCTCAAAGGTGGTTCCGGGCTTATCCTCTCTCTGGCCATTGACGAAGACATCGCCGGCCATTATAAGAGCCTTAGCCTTTTCACGCGAGGGCGCAAGGCCTCTGTTTACCAGAAGAACGTCAAGACGCTCTTTATCTTTTGCCATAAATTCGTTACCTTTGTACTTCCTCTACTATTCTATCCGCCACGGACTGAGCATCCATTCTAAGTTCCTTAAGGAGCTTATCAACGCTTCCATGGGTTACAAACTGATCAGGTATAGCTATGGAAAGGACATTTGCATCAAGTCTCTTTTCATCGATATAGCTCCTGACCTTCTCACCGTATCCACCTGAGGCCACATTCTCTTCCATTGTTACAAAGAGTCTGTGGGTAGCTGCTGCCCTGTGAATGTAATCCGTATCAATAGGCTTAACAAATCTCGCATTTACCAATGAGCACTTGTAACCCTTGTCCTTCAATATTGTCCTTACCTCTTCAGCAATCCTGACCATACTTCCCACCGCTAAAAGGCAGATGTCTTTTTCTTCATAGATAGGCTCACACTTGCCCATCTCTATAGGTGCCCTGAAGTCCTCAAGTCCGGCGTAGGCATTGCCTCTTGGGTATCTGACTGCGACCGGCGCGTTTAAGCTGACAGCGAACTTCAGCATATCCGAGAGTTCCCATTTATTCTTGGGCGCCAGCACATGCATATTGGGCATGGATGACATGTAGGAGAGATCAAATATTCCCTGATGTGTCTCGCCGTCACTTCCAACCAGTCCCGCCCTGTCTATCGCAAAGACTACAGGAAGATTCTGAAGGCATACATCCTCAAGTATCTGATCGTAAGCCCTCTGAAGGAATGATGAATAAACCGCAAATACCGGCTTGTAGCCTCCGAGAGCAAGTCCGGCCGCGTAAGTAACTGCGTGTTCTTCTGCAATTCCCGCATCAACAAATCTGTCGGGATAGATATTTCTGAATCTCTTAAGTCCCGTACCGTCAGCCATGGCTGCTGTAATAGCCACAACCTTATCATCCCTGGCACCGAGCTTGCACATTACCGTTGAAAAGATATCCTGGTAGTTGGCAGTGGTCCTTGGATTTCTTGGAAGTCCGTTCTCCACGATGAAAGGCTCTGTTCCATGGAACCTTGCCGGGTGCTTCTCAGCAGGTTCATACCCCTTACCCTTCTTGGTCACCACATGGATCATAACGGCCTTCTTGACCTTTCTGGCTTCCTTGATGGCACGCACAAGGCCTGCAGTATCATGTCCATTTACAGGTCCAAGGTATGTTATGCCGAGGTTCTCAAATACCATGCCGGGCACGAAGAGCTGTTTAAAAGAGTTCTTGGCTCTTCTGATGGAATCTACGACCTTGGTGCTGGTACGAAGCTGCGCATACACATCTTCTTTCAGGTTAAGGTACCCTTGTGCTGTACGGACGTTATTGAGGTATTTGCCCATTCCTCCGACGCTCTCGGAGATCGACATCTCATTGTCATTTAAGATAATTATATAGTTGGTCTCAAGCCTTGAAGCGTTGTTCAGGGCTTCATAAGCAAGTCCTCCGGTTAAGGATCCGTCACCTATCACTGATACTACAGCATAATCCTCACCCTTAAGATCTCTTGCCTTGACCATTCCAAGACCTGCTGATATAGATGTGGAGCTGTGTCCTGTGTCAAAACAGTCAGCATCGGACTCACATCTCTTTGGAAATCCGCTCATGCCTCCGTATTGGCGCAGAGTATCAAAGCCCTCTTTCCTTCCGGTCAAAAGCTTATGAGTGTAGGACTGATGGCCTACGTCCCATATGATCTTATCATCAGGCAGATCCAGTGCGATATGAAGAGCCATGGTAAGCTCAACTGCACCAAGATTAGAGGCGAGATGTCCGCCTGTCTTTGAAATCTTGTCTATGAGAAACTGTCTTATTTCCTGGGCGAGTTCAGGGTAATCCTCTCGGGCAATACCCTTTATATCGCCAGTCTTATTTATCTGATCAAGAAGCATAATTAACTCCAATTACTGCGTGTTATTTCTTTCTGTAAATAAGATATTCAAAGAGTCCTTCGAGGAATGTGTCCTTTTGTCCAAATTCCCTTAGTATCTCTGTAGCCTCATCAGAAAGCTCTTTTACCTTCTTCCTCGCTTCTTCCATGCCATAAAGGCTGACATAGGTAGTCTTTTCATTCTTAATATCAGAACCTATGGGCTTACCGAGTTCTTTGGCATCACCTTCAATGTCAAGAATGTCGTCCTGAATCTGGAAAGCTATTCCCACGTTGCTGCCCATCTTCTCAACTTTCTTAACCTGCTCGGCTGATGCTCCGCCGAGTATTGCACCTATCATAAGGCTGCTTTCAATGAGAGCTCCTGTCTTGTTCTCGTCTATATAATGAAGCACAGCCTTAGCTGTCTCATCGTCATAATCATGGTTATTCTCTGCACAGATATCCGCGCACTGACCGCCAACCATGCCATAGATGCCGGCTTTTCTTCCCAGGACCTCTAGTGCTGCAAGATAGCGGTTTGAAGTATCACCGTCATAGTAGACAAGCTCTTTTCCTGAGACAGCGCCCTTAATTGCCGTCTCAAATGCAAGGTTCAGCAGTCCGTCTCCTGCAAGAGTTGCCATTCCAGGGCCGTAGACCACATGAGTAGTCTTTCTGCCTCTTCTGTATTCGTCATTGTCCATGGCAGGGAGATCATCATGCACAAGGGAATAGGTGTGTATCATCTCCATGGCCAGCATAAACGGTCTTAGGGTGGAATCATCAGCATCCTGTCCCGCAAAGAGCTTAAAAGTTTCAAGCATCATCACAGGGCGAAGTCTCTTTCCTCCTGCCAGAAGGCTGTAATTCATGGCCTCTATAACAGTAGAGGCATATCCTTCCTCTGCAGGAAGTGACTTCCCAAGTATATCATCAAAATAGGCTGCTCTCTTTAAGAGTTCATCCTCAATGGAAACACTGCTCATTACTCAAAATCCTCCAAGCTGCCGTCATCGGCGATCTGTTTAACCTTCTGCTCTACGCTCTCAATGGATTCGTGGCAGAACTTCAGCAGCTCCATTCCTTCCTTGTACTGCGCAAAGGAATCCTCCAGAGAAATATCCTCATTCTCCAGCGCCTTTATCTTCTCGTCAATCGCAGCAAATGCTTCCTCGATTGTCATGTTTTCTTCTTTTTTCTTAGCTGCCATAAGCGGCTCCTTTTCTCATTAGTCCTCCCGGCCTGATAAAAATCCCACCGTACCGGTCCCTGTGACGCTTGTCTTTATAAGGCCGTCACTTACATAGACAGATAGTTCATCCCCTATCTCAACATCCGATGTGCTGCGAACATTTTTCCCCTTATCATCAGCGACATAGGAGTAGCCGGTCTTAAGTCTGTCAAGTGGTGAAAGACCTTTGAGTCTCTCTATATCCACTTCCAGTTCGTGCCTTGCAGCCTTAAGTCTCTTTTCCATAAGCATCTTAAGAGAATCCTGATACTGGTCCATCCTAAGTAGCTTATCCCTGATCTTGCCCATGGGGCTCAGGTGCTTAAGAGCCTGAGACAATCTCTTTTCCTCGATAGACAATAGCCCAAGCTTTCTGTCCATTCTCGCCAAAAGAGTATTCCTGTAATCCTCAAGATCCTGAAGGAATCTGTCGTATTCAAATACCGCGATCTCTGCTGCTGCGGAAGGCGTAGGTGCTCTTCTGTCAGAGACAAAGTCTGCGATTGTAGTATCTGTTTCATGTCCAACTGCTGAAATGATCGGAACGGGGCAGTCGAAAATTGCCTGAGCGACAATCTCTTCATTAAATGCCCATAAATCTTCTATAGAACCTCCGCCACGTCCGACGATGATGACATCAGCCTCTGAGCAGGACAAAGTCTGAATGCCCTTTACTATGCTCTCGGCGGCCTTTTCGCCTTGTACTATGGCAGGATAAAGAATGATCTGGATATGCGGGTTACGTCTGGTGGCGACATTGATGATATCGCGCACAGCAGCCCCTGTTGGTGCCGTCACAACACCGAGAGTTCGTATGTACTTTGGAATCGGCTGCTTGTATTCAGATGCAAACATACCGGATTCCTGTAGTCTCTTCTTTAGCTCTTCATATCTCTCATAAAGAACTCCAGCTCCGTCAAGTTCTATTTTCCTTGCATAAAGCTGGTATTTACCATCTCTTTCATATACACTTATCGAACCTGAGACCTTGACCTGCTGGCCTTCCTTCATCTCAAAGGATAGACCTCTTAGTCTGTCAGAGGAAAACATCACGCAGGCTAAAGCAGCACCATTATCCTTGATAGTGAAATATATGTGACCGGATGAATGGTACTTACAGTTACTGACCTCTCCCTTGACCGTAAGGCTCTTTAGGAGAAAGTCCTGTGTAAACATATTTTTTATGTATGTATTAACCTGTGTGACTGTATATTCACTGCGCAAATTTAGCTAACACTCCGTTTACGAAGGCAGGTGAGCCATCCTGACCGTATTTCTTGGCCAGCTCAACAGCTTCGTTAATTGCGACACCGGTAGGTACCGAATCATCATACTTGATCTCATAGATAGCAAGTCTGATGATGGCAAGATCTACCTTGCCAATTCTTGATGTGTTCCATCCGGTTGTCTCTTTATTTATTGCCTCATCAATCTCCGGAAGCTTCTCAGCGATCTTCTCGTACTTATCCCTGATATAATCAGCGTCCTTAGTACTTATTTCCTTATCAGAGGTCTGGGTAAAGAGTTCCTCCTGCTCTGACATATCTTCCATTGAGTTGAATTCAACACGAAAGAGCAGTTCAAAAACCTGCTCTCTTAGTTCTGTTCTATTCATCATTATTTGTCCTTCTTATGCCTTGGGCATTGTGATGCCGGCAATCCTGATGTTGACATCTGTTACTTCAAGTCCTGTCATATTCTCAACAGAGGCCTTAACACGGGTCTGTGCCTGCTGACATGTTGCAGGAATATTGAAACCGTAAGACATCATAAGTGCAAGATCAACCTTCACGTCGCTTGATCCAACGATGACCTTGGCCCCTTTTGAAAGGTTCTTTCTGCTGACTTTCTCTAAATTCTCACTTGTATAATTACCGGCCATAGCTGAAACACCATCAACCTCAAGGGCTGCAAGTGCTGCAATTCTGGCCACAACATCATCTGCGATCTTAACTGATCCTACTTCTGCAATTTCTTTTCCCATTTCAGTTCCTCTCATTTACTTGCGATAAAACAAGCATGCTTTATTATAACTTTAAATACCTTTATCACTCATTATATCATAAATATCCAAAACATGGGTCAGAGCCAAAATATAATAGTTCTGGTATCTTCAAAAGTGGTATATGATACCTGTGAAGTATCTCCCTGAAGGTATTCAAACACTTTTCTGTTAGTGATAAGCTCCTCAAAGAGCGCATCATAAATCTCATCCGACGCACACTTTATGGTCACATTCCTGCTGTCGTCCTTGTATCTGCGGTCAAAGAGATCTCCGACCAGTACAAGCTCAGCTGATGTGAAGTACTCATCCTCTCTGACATAGTAATTGTCAGACATGCTGTTGCATACTGGCATGCGAATAATATCTGAGATAGTGTGATTTCTGAGAAGCTCGGCAGTCGTTACATTGAGATAGTCATAATTAACATCCGGGAGCTTGGTTGCATCCGCACTTTCACCTGAAACCGTCTGATAGGAAGCATCTCCCCATGTCACATCCAGGTAGTAATAAGTGTTGTTGCAAAGAACAAGGTTCCAAGCATGTCTTATGTCTTTTCCGTTCTTGGTATTAACTGTTCCGGTGACAAGTGTACAGCTGACTCCCATCTTGTTAAGCAGGTACTGGGCAGCCTTGGCATAGCCGTTGCATACACTCTTTCCGTTAATAAATACCGAGCAGATATTCTGATTGTCCGCAGCACCGATATCATAATCGGTGTTGGCGATCAGATACTCGTAGATATACTTGATGATGTAGTAATCATCCTCTGAAGCCGGTGCATTGGCAAGACATGCATGAACTGCTTCATTGATCTTGGCCTGCCTCTTCGCTACCTCTGTGGCATCATACAGATAATTACCGGTAAAAGAAATCTTGGTTATAGTATCACCAACCGAATAATTGGTGTACTGATAGCCATCTACGTAGAAAATCTCCGGGTGATCAGCCATGACATAGTCAAAGACCATCTCTATCGCATCATCACTTGTGGTGGATACTATTATGTCTTTTGACAGAGAATTGAGAGTCGCAAGGATCTCTACGTAGAGGGTCTTGCCTGCATCCGTGAGATGCTCATAGGCATAAAGACCTTCCTGCTGCTTCTTGAGCTTGGCAATTCCGTCATCCGTAAGACCGATGGCAACTCTTGCAGCCTTCATGTCCTCGTCAATATCTGCCTCGGATGCGTTCTTGTACTTTGCTTCAAGAGCAATATCTGCCGGCTCGCTTGTGCTAAACTCAAGCGCCGCAGCATCTTCTTCCGGCTCTGAGCTCTCCAGCGTTCCTATGTCAAAAGAAATCTCTTCTGCCGCCTGCTCAACTTCCTGCGCCGGAACATCTTCTTCTGCCACATAGATATCCTCTACACTGGCAGCTTCAAAGATGTCATCGCTATACTCCATCGGATCCTTGATTCCAAGAGCCTTAAGATAGTCATCAAAACTCTCATATTCACATCCGGTCAGAGATAATGCGCAGGTTGCCGTCACCAGCACAAGAGCAATGCCCCTTTTAATTGTCATGACAGCTTTTTTCAAAAGCGCCCCTCCAGAGTAAAATCTTAGTTTTTCTTGAACTCGGAAAGAATAAGTCCCTTGTTTCTCTCCATTGTCATACCGACACTCCACTCGTTGATAAACAGAAGAAGTGGTCTGTCGTGCATATCCTTGATCTTCTTCATGTCGGAAGTTCCAACAAGTGAAGACATATCTACATCCTCGTTGTCCACCCATCTGATGTACTCGTATGGAAGGCTCTCAAGGATGATCTCAACATTATACTCACTCTCAAGTCTAAACTTTAATACATCAAACTGCAAGACACCAACAACACCAACAATGATTTCTTCAAGACCTGTGTTGTACTCCTGGAAGATCTGGATGGCACCTTCCTGAGCTATCTGTGTGATACCCTTTACGAACTGCTTACGCTTCATGGTATCAACCTGGCGAACTCTTGCAAAGTGCTCGGGAGCAAAGGTAGGGATTCCCTCATATACCACGTTGTCCTTAGGCATGCATACTGTATCTCCGATAGAGAAGATACCCGGATCAAATACGCCCATGATATCTCCCGCATAAGCCTCTGAGAGGATCTTACGCTCATCAGCCATAAGCTGCTGAGGCTGTGAAAGACGCATAACCTTGCCACTCTGAACATGCTTAACTTCCTTGTCTGCATCATATCTGCCTGAGCATATTCTCATGAAAGCAACCCTGTCTCTATGAGCCTTGTTCATGTTAGCCTGAATCTTGAAGACAAAGGCTGTGAAATCACTCTCCTTAGGGTCAATCTTCGTGCCGTCTGCTGAAACTCTTCCTGTCGGTGGTGTAGCCATCTTAAGGAAGTGATGTAAAAAGAGCTCTACGCCAAAATTCTGAAGAGCTGATCCAAAGAATACAGGTGTAAGTTCACCCGCTCTTACCTTCTCAAGATCGTACTCAGCACCTGCTCCGTCAAGGAGCTCGATATCATCGGTAAGCTTGCTGAAAGCATCCTGACCGACTTCTTTGTCAATGGCATCTTTATCTGTCATTGCGATGATAGTCTCTTTTCCCTCCTTGGTACCCTTCTGGGTCTCAGAGAAGGTTACGATGTGATTCTCTCTTCTGTCATAGATTCCCTTAAAGTTCTTACCTGAACCAATTGGCCAGTTCATGGGACATGTGGCAATACCGAGGTTATTCTCGATATCATCAAGAAGATCAAAGGTATCCATTGCATCTCTGTCCAGCTTGTTGATAAAGGTAAAGATCGGAATATGACTCATGGCACAGACTTTAAAGAGCTTTCTTGTCTGGGCCTCAACACCCTTACTTGCATCTATTACCATGACTGCTGAATCTGCAGCCATCAGTGTTCTGTAGGTATCCTCAGAGAAATCCTGGTGTCCGGGGGTATCAAGGATATTGATACAGCACCCTTCGAAATTAAACTGAAGTACTGATGATGTTACAGAAATACCTCTCTGCTTCTCAATCTCCATCCAGTCAGAAACCGCATGTCTTGCTGTTGCCTTACCCTTTACAGATCCGGCCATATTGATGGCACCACCATAAAGCAAAAACTTCTCTGTAAGTGTAGTCTTACCTGCGTCAGGATGCGAAATTATTGCGAATGTACGTCGCTTATTTATCTCATTAATCGTATCTTTAGAATTACCCATTTTAATATCCTTATTACCTAAAACGAGGGGCTGCGAAATCTATGTTTGTCGCCGCAGGTGGTTGATATCGGCCGGTACTAAGCACCTGTCCTTTAGGTGCTTAGTACCGTTGCCAGATATCACCAGCGCAAGCGTGCCAAGAAGACAAACATAGATTTCAGCAGCCCCGTATTATGTCAATACAGTAAATTACTGGGCACAGTCTTTAATTGAGAAGCTGATTCTGCCCATTTTATCCTTGCCAAGGCATACAACCTTAACAGTGTCGCCAAGTGTGAGAACGTCCTCAACGTGCTCGATTCTCTCCTTGGAGATCTTGCTGATGTGAACCATTCCTTCCTTGCCGGGAGCAAACTCTACGAATGCGCCGAACTCCTTGATGCTTACAACCTTACCTGTGAATACCTGACCTTTCTCGAAGTCTGTAACGATAGTCTTAACCATTTCTACAGCCTTCTCGATCATAGCCTTATCTTCACCGCATACAGAAACCTTACCGTCATCTGTGATGTCGATCTTAACGCCTGTTCTTGCAATGATCTCGTTGATTGTCTTTCCTCTCTGTCCAACAACATCACCAATCTTCTCAGGATCGATCTGGAGAGAAACGATCTTAGGAGCATACTCAGATACTTCAGGACGAGGAGCAGCAATAGCCTTGCTCATGCACTCATCCATGATGAAGAATCTTGCCTCACGGCACTGTGCGATAGCTGTCTCAACGATAGGCTTTGTAAGACCGTGGATCTTGATATCCATCTGGATAGCTGTGATACCGTCTTTTGTTCCTGTTACCTTGAAGTCCATGTCTCCGAAGAAGTCCTCAAGACCCTGGATATCAGTAAGAACTACAAAATCGTCATCTGTATCGCCTGTTACAAGACCGCAGGAAATACCTGCAACCATCTTCTTAATTGGAACACCGGCAGCCATAAGTGACATGCAGGAAGCACATGTTGAAGCCATTGATGTTGATCCGTTTGACTCAAATGTCTCTGATACTGCACGGATTGCATAAGGGAACTCCTCAACGCTTGGAAGAACAGGAAGAAGTGCTCTCTCTGCAAGTGCACCGTGACCGATCTCTCTACGTCCGGGTCCTCTTGAAACCTTTGTCTCACCTACTGAATAAGCAGGGAAGTTGTACTGATGTACATATCTCTTGTCTGCAGCAAATGCATCAAGACCTTCAACCTTCTGAGCCTCTGAAAGAGGTGCAAGAGTTACAACGTCACAGATCTGTGTCTGTCCACGAGTGAACATAGCACTTCCGTGTACTCTTGGGATGAGGTCAACTTCTGCTGCAAGAGGTCTGATCTGCTTGATCTCACGTCCGTCAGGTCTCTTGTGATCCTTAAGGATCATCTTACGAACGGTCTTCTTCTCATACTGGTAGATAGCCTCACCGAGGATTGCAAGCCACTCTTCGTTGTCTGCAAACTTCTCTGTAAGTCTGTCTGTGATCTCTGCAATGTTGCCTTCTCTTGTCTGCTTGTCATCTGTGAAGACTGCCTTCTCCATCTCCTCCGGAGGAACAACTTCCTTGATTGCAGCAAAGAGCTCTTCAGGAACAGCACAGCTTGTGTACTCATGCTTAGGCTTACCAACCTCAGCTACGATGCCCTTGAAGAATTCAATAAGCTGAAGGTTCACATCATGAGCCTTGTAGATAGCTTCCTTCATCTTCTCCTCAGGGATTTCGTTAGCACCGGCCTCGATCATGATAACCTTCTGTCCTACAGATGCTACTGTAAGCTTGAGGTCACCGGTGTTCCACTGCTCCTGAGTAGGGTTAACGATAAGCTCGCCGTCGATCATACCCATCTGTGTCATAGCGCAAGGGCCATCAAATGGGATATCTGAAATAGAAACTGAAACAGATGCGCCCAGCATAGCAACCAGCTCAGGTCTGCACTGGGGATCTACTGACATAACCATAGTCTCGATTGTAACGTCGTTACGATAGTCCTTAGGGAAAAGAGGTCTCATAGGACGATCGATTACACGGCTTGTAAGGATAGCGTTCTCAGATGGCTTACCCTCTCTCTTGTTGTATCCGCCGGGGAATTTACCAACTGCGTAGAACTTCTCACCATACTCTACTGAAAGTGGGAAGAAATCAATTCCGTCTCTTGGCTTAGCTGATGCTGTAGCTGTGCAGAGAACTGTTGTATCTCCATACTGCATGAAAGCACATCCGTTTGCCTGTTTTCCTACCTTGCCAATCTCAACCTTAAGTGTACGACCAGCCAGTTCCATTGAATAAGTTTTTACCATTTTTTCTCCTTCTGCTCATCCGCCTTCCCTCATCCAGTGCCAAAATCCCGGCACTACTTCGGGTGCGTGTGCATTAAAACATGTTTACTCTTCTATAGAAAAGCGCATAAAAAGCGCAAATTCTCATAAACGTAGAAAAGCGGAATAAGCCGACGTTAATCAGCCTTATCCCGCCTTTGCTTTCAAAAATTACTTTCTGAGACCAAGATCAGCGATGAGCTTACGATAAGCTTCGATGTCCTTCTTCTTGAGGTATCCAAGAAGGCTACGTCTCTGACCAACCATCTTAAGAAGACCTCTTCTTGAGTGGTGATCCTTAGGGTTCTTCTGAAGGTGCTCGTTGAGCTCCTGAATTCTCTCTGTAAGGATAGCTACCTGAACCTCAGGTGATCCTGTGTCGCCGGCCTTTCTGGCAAACTTGTTGATAACTTCAGTTTTCTTCTCTTTTGTGATCATTTTCTTTTCTCCTTTTAAATCTTTAATCCTGAAATGCGCCTGTTACCAAGGCCCGGTTGGAGTGTCCATGACCGTTAGTAAAGGTCGTTTCTGTTACTGTTGCAGGAAATGAAGCTGCAACCAATTTATACTATCACACAAAGTCATTTGTGTAAAGTATTATCTTTACTCATGCAGTTTATGCTCTGGCATTCTCCAGATCACTCTGTATCTGAGCCTTAAGCATATCAAGGTTGTCAAACTTCATCTCGGGTCTTACGAATCTCAGTAGTTCAACCTCAATAAACTCCCCGTAAGCATCACCGTCAAAGTCGTAGATGTAGGTCTCAACTCCTACCTTTTCCTGCTCGGATATAGTGGGCTTTCTGCCTATATTGGTCATTCCGTCGTACACCTTACCGCCGAGGTGAACCTTGCTGGAATAGACTCCGTAGGGAGGAAGGAGCTTATCTTCAGGCGGAATGATGTTGACTGTGGGAATCCCGATCGTATGACCGATATGTCTTCCATGCTCGACAATTCCGCAGACACTGTAGTAACTGCCAAGGAGTCTTTCTGCCATGGCCATGTTGCCGTCGGCTACTTCATTCCTGATCCTTGTGGAGCTGACCTCTGCGCCGTCAAGCCTTACCTTATCGATAAGTTCAAGCTCGTAAAGAAGTTCTCCCGCCAGACTCTTTAATAGGTACTGATCTCCTCTTCCTCCGGCTCCGAAGGTCACATCGGTTCCGGCTGCAATGTAGTCCGCAGAGAGCTGACCGACAAGGATCCTTCTTACAAAGTCTTCCGGATCTGTAGCTGCTGTAGTTTCCGTAAGAGGAAACTCAATAAGCACGTCGATCCCCAGCTTTTTAAACTCTCTTCTCTTTTCCTGCCTGGTGTAGAGCTGGCGCACCTTGTGCCCGGTAAAGAATTCTTCCGGCGATGGATCAAAGGTAAAGACTACGCTCTTTAAGCCGTCTTTTTTCTGCTCCAAAATGTACTTGAGGAGCTTTTTGTGACCCACGTGTATTCCGTCGAATTTACCGATAGCCACGGCACTTTTCTCGTCTATATGAAACTTGGTTGTTCCGGTAATTATTTCCATCTTATGATCTTTCGATTATGCTTCGTAAAAGAACTTGTCCACGTTAAAAAGTCTTGTTCTTTCATTGTATGTGTAGATGCCAAAGAAGGTATCGTCCTCAGAATAAACCCTGAAAGAGTTGCCATCCTTAAACATCTCTTTTTCGTATTCAGTGTCATTAACGCCGGTGGGATCTTCATTGAGGACGTTGTCCTTTCTGAAGCTGTTTCCGTTTTCCAAAAGCTTTCTTGCAGCGTCTTTTACATGGATCTTATCAAGGTCCCTGAAAATATACTCAGGCGATTTAATTATGTCTCCTAAAGTTCCTGCATCCCTGAGCTCTTCCACCTGCGACAGAGTAACTGCACTGTCCAGCGAAAATGCTCCCACACGGGTTCTTGTAAGATGCTGCATCGCTGCGCCACATCCCAGCCTCTGGCCGATGTCATGGCAAAGGGTTCTGATATAGGTTCCCTTGGAGCATTTGATCTCCATGGTAAAAATGTGGTCGGACGCAAGTAGTGAATCATCTAAAATAGTAATGGCATCTATGTGAATCTTACGGGCTTTCCTCTCGACTTCTATGCCTACCCTCGCAAGCTCATAGAGCTTTTTCCCATTCTGCTTGATTGCGGAAAACATAGGCGGAATCTGGTCGTAATCACCAACAAAAGCCTTTACTGCCTCGTGAAGTTCTTCCCTAGTGACATTTACTTCATTTGTCTCAAGGACCTGACCGGACATATCCTGAGTATCTGTGGTAACGCCAAGTCTGCACACGGCAATATACTCTTTGTCGTGGTCTGTGAGCATCTCGACCAGTTTGGTCCCTGTTCCCAGGCATACAACCAAAACTCCTACAGCATCAGGATCAAGAGTCCCGGTGTGGCCGATCTTTTTCTGCTTAAGGATTCCGCGGAGCTTAGCCACTACATCATTTGAAGTAAAGCCCTGCTCCTTGTATATATTTATAAGTCCGTTGTATTTGTTCTGCATTTTTTACCCGCTTACAAAAATCACAAGACATCTCTCACGATTTGCCTTGTGATCCATAAGTCTCAATCAAACTCCGTAGAGCTGTTTGTGAATGTATTTAGTAATGTTGTTGATAACGTCGTGGCTTGTTCCGCTGACAGTGCAGCCTGCTGCCCTGACGTGTCCGCCGCCGCTGAACATCTCGGCTACTTCAGCCACATTTACTGCTCCGTTACTGCGAAGGCTTACCTTGTACTCAAGTGGTGCAAGTTCATACATAAATATCGCGCAGTCAACTCCGATCGTGAGGAGCAGCTGATTTACAATACCATCCAGGTCATTGCTTGAAACGCCGTAGAATTCCATTGTCTGCTTGGAGACAACCGATACTATGCATCTTCCATCCATCAGCATAATGCTCTCAAGAAGGGCTCTTCCAAGAATCTGATTCTGGATATAGGTCTTTTCGTAAAAGACATGATCAATAAGGCTACCAAAGTCAAAGCCGTAGGAAATCAGCTCTGCTGCAGTCTTCATGGTCTTGGGCGATGTGTTGTTGTACTTGAAAACGCCCGTATCTGTTACCATTCCCATGTAAAGGGACTTGGCAATTTCAATATCAATTTTGTCCGGATCAATAACATCGTAAATAAGCTCACATGCTGAACTTGCAGTAGGTACTATGTAGTTCTCGTCACCACTGCCTTTGTTGCTCACATGATGGTCAATATTTACTGTCTTTGCAGCTGCATCAAAATACTTCTCTGCATCTCCTGTCCTGTCCTTGGAACAATCCAGAACAAAGAATATATCATAGCTTTCAATATCTGTCTGAAAATCACTTCTTACATCTTCTATATCTTTGATAAATCTGTATTCCGGTGGAATTGTCTCAAGGAAGACATCGCATCGAATCTTGGGATAGTTCTTTTTGATATAAAGATACAGTCCCATGCATGAGCCGATGCAATCACCATCAGGTCTGATGTGGCCACTTATTCCGATTGTTTTTGCGCTTTGGACAAGCTGGTCAATCTTCATTCTTCCTCCTGATCTTCTTCCGGCAAATCTTCGTCCAGGCTCTCTCCACGGGCAAGTCTTGCCTCGTTATCCTTAGCCGTTACTTCATCAATCTTCTTGGACATGTTAATTGCATACTCAATGGAGTCGTCCATTATAAATCTGAGCTCAGGTGTATATCTCATGTTAAGCTCTTTTGCAAGAGTAGAGCGGATATAACCGGATGCGGACTTAAGTCCCTCCTGAGTTCTTGCTCTGTCCTCTTCATTACCCATTACAGTAACCCAGACCTTACAGGTCTTAAGATCAGGAGCAACCTCTACATCCATGACAGATGTAAAGGGACTGATCCTTGGGTCCTTGCTGTAACGGATTGCCTCTGAAATAACCTTCTGGACTTCACCGTTTATTCTTCTGTTTTTATTACTGTTTTTACGCATTTCTTATTCCTCTGTGGAAGGGCATCACTGACGTGGTACCTCTACCATCTCATAAGCTTCTACCCTGTCTCCTTCATGGATCTGGTCAAAGCCGTCAAATACAAGACCGCACTCGAAGCCTTCCTTAACTTCCTTAACGTCGTCCTTGAATCTCTTAAGTGATCCGAGATCTCCTTCGAAGATCATATCGTCATCTCTGTAGATACGAACCTTGCAATCCTTCTTGATGACACCGTCCTTGACAAATGCACCGGCGATGTTACCAACCTTGGATGCCTTGAAGATCTGACGAACCTCAGCATGTCCTGTAACTCTCTCTTCATAGATAGGTGCAAGCATGCCCTTCATAGCATACTCGATCTCTTCTATTGCCTGATAGATAACCTTGTAAAGCTTGATCTCAACGCCTTCGTGCTCAGCCATGCTCTTAGCTGTTGCATCAGGACGAACATCAAATCCGATGATGATGGCATTTGATGCTGCAGCAAGGGTTACATCAGACTCATTGATGGCACCAACGCCACCATGAATAACCTTAACAACAACTTCCTCATTGGAAAGCTTAAGAAGGCTCTGTTTAAGGGCCTCTACGCTACCCTGTACATCGGCCTTGATGATGATGTTGAGTTCCTGAAGTCTTCCTTCCTCGATCTTGGAGTAAAGATCATCAAGTGACATCTTAGCCTTTGTCTCTTCAATAAGGTCTTTCTTGTGCTGCTGAAGGTATGTGTTTGCGTACTGCTTAGCCTCTTTGTCTGTCTCATGTCCAAGGAATACCTCACCGGCATTTGGAACATCTGAAAGACCAAGGATCTCAACAGGCTGTGAAGGACGAGCTTCTTTAAGCTTGTTGCCCTTATCGTCAACCATGGCTCTAACCTTACCTGAGCTTGCTCCTGCAGAGATGAAATCTCCGACATGAAGTGTTCCCTTCTGAACAAGAACGTTAGCTACAGGGCCACGGCCCTTATCAAGTCTTGCCTCAAGGACAAGTCCTCTTGCTTCTCTGTCAGGGTTAGCCTTGAGCTCAAGGATATCAGCTGTGAGGATGATGGTCTCAAGGAGGTCCTCAATACCTTCACCTGACTTAGCTGAAACAGGTACGAACTCTGTTGTTCCGCCCCAATCTGTTGAAACAAGACCATACTCTGTCATCTCCTGCTTAACGCGGTCGATGTTGGCATTTGGCTTATCAATCTTGTTGATCGCAACGATGATCTCAACCTCTGCAGCCTTAGCATGGTTGATAGCCTCAACTGTCTGAGGCATTACACCGTCATCAGCAGCAACTACAAGTACTGCGATATCTGTAGAATTAGCACCACGCATACGCATAGCTGTGAATGCTTCGTGACCGGGAGTATCAAGGAATGTGATCTTCTGGTCATTTACAGATACTGTATAAGCACCGATTCTCTGCGTGATTCCGCCTGCCTCTCTGTCTGTAACGGATGTCTTACGGATAGCATCAAGAAGTGATGTTTTACCGTGGTCAACGTGACCCATTACGCAGACTACAGGAGGTCTCTTCTTAAGTGTCTCAGGTGCATCGTCTTCTTCCTTAAGAAGCTCTTCGATAACATCTACAGGAACTTCCTTCTCGCAGAGGATATCATAATCAGCTGCGATATTCTCAGCATCCTCATAGCTAAGCTCAGTATTAACAGTTGAAATCTGACCTGCCATAAAGAGCTTCTTGATGATAACTGAAGGCTGCATCTTCATCTTCTCAGCCAGTTCCTTGATGGAAACCTTCTCAGGGATTGTGATAACCTTGATCTGCTCCTCAGGTTCCTCCACCTTCTTAACTTCAGGCTTGATGAATCTGCCGACTCTCTTGCTTCTTGGCATCATCTCTTCCTGCTCAAGAGCAAAGTCTTTCTTGTTTCTCTTATCCTTCTCCTGGTTCTGACGGCGTCTTGAGTCATGTCCGCCCTCAGGTCTGTCAGCTGCGCCATCAAAGCCGCCTCTCTGACCACCCTTGTTATCATTCTTGCCGGCGAATCTGTTATCTTTTCCGCCACCAAACTTACCACCGCCGTTTGACTGACCGCGGTCGTTTCTGTCGTTTCTATCGTTTCTTCCTCCCTGGAAGGCAGGTCTGTCGCCTCTCTGAGGATTTCTGTTATCTCTGTTGTCTCTATTGTCTCTGCTATCTCTGTTATCCCTGTTGTCTCTATTCTGAGCAGGTGCTGCAGGTCTTGCAGGAGCCTGCTGCTGCGCAGGTCTTGCCGGTGCCTGCTGAACAGGTGCACTCTGCTGAACAGGTGCTGTATTCTTAACAGGTGCAGGAGCTGCCTCCTGAACAGGCGCTGCTTCCTTCTTTGGTGCAGGCTTTGGAGCTACAGACTTATTGATAGGCTGGTTATAGCTCTCCATCTGTGAAGGAGCTGTTAAAGGCTTGATAGGACGGTATGTGTTCTGAGCCTGAGCAAATGTAGGTCTTCTCTGGCCCTGTCCGTTGCCACCCTGGTTTCTGTTGTCACGGTTTCTGTTTCCGAAGTCTCTGTTTCCGTTTCCACCCTGCTGGCCCTGTCCGCCTCTCTGTGAATTATTGTTGTTGGTAACAACAATGATCTTCTTCTTTTTCTTGACAGGTGCCTGCTCTCCTGCTTTTGGTACCGGAGCTGCCTCTTTTACAGGTTCTTTCTTAGGCTCTTCTGCCTTGGGAGCTTCTACAGCCTTAGGTGCTTCTACAGCCTTTGGAGCCTCTGCAGCCTTTTTAGGTGCTTCTTCTGCAGCGCTCTTTCCCTGTCCCTTACCAAAATTCTTTCTGGCAACGTCAGCATCTGTCTCTTCTATTGAACTGTTAGAGCGTTTTGCTTCTATTCCTTTTTCCTGCAAAAAAGCTATCAGCTCTTTTGCCTCGCATCCAAGCTCTCCCGCAAGTTCGGATATTTTAATTTTTGCCATTCGCATTTCCTCCACTTGTTTCTTCGAGTAAGTTCTTCCGAAGTGACTCAGACAGACCTTTGTCCGTTATTGCCAGACTAGTTCGAACATCCTTACCAATTGCATGTCCCAGTTTTTCCATGTCTCCAAAGAAAACTATCGGGACGTTATAATACTTACACTTATCACTAAACTGTTTGGTCGTATTATCTGAAGCATCTTCTGCTACAATGACCAAACAAGCCTTTCTTTTGCGGATTGCATCCATTACGGCTGTTTCTCCGCTTTTAACCTTGCCTGCTCTCATACAAAGACCAAGCAAAGAATAAACCTTATTTGGATCCAACTTTAGCTAAGCTCCTTTTCCATTCGCTCAAGCACTTCTGCCGGTATATGTGACTTAAGTGATCTCTCAAGGCCTTTGTTCTTAACTGCCTTTTTAAGGCAATCGGCATTGTTACATATATATGCTCCTCTGCCATTGGCCCTGCCGGTGGTATCAAGAAGTATCTCATCCTCAGGAGTCTTAAGAACCCTGATCAGATCCTTCTTTTCCTTCATCTCACCACAGCCAACACATTTTCTCATGGGAATTTTCTTTTGCATGTATTCTCCAACCAGAGTTTAAGTTACTCTTCAGTGCCCTCTTCAGGTGCCTCTTCGTACTCTTCCTCGTACTCGCCCTCATACTCCTCATCGTACTCATCCTCATCATCGAGGTAGTCTTCCATACGGAATCCGGGAGCATCCTTAGCGTGTGTCTCATCCTTGATATCGATCTTGTAGCCTGTAAGTCTTGCTGCAAGTCTTGCATTCTGACCTTCCTTACCAATGGCAAGTGAAAGCTGGTAATCAGGA
Source organism: Butyrivibrio sp. NC2007 (assembly GCF_000421405.1). Lineage (GTDB taxonomy): Bacteria > Bacillota > Clostridia > Lachnospirales > Lachnospiraceae > Butyrivibrio. The sequence goes on along the minus strand of NZ_ATWY01000007.1, from coordinate 39,990 downwards.
ACAACAACCTTAGCGCTCTTCTCTTCAGGATCAGCAAATACTGCTACGATCTTTGCAGGTGAAAGAGCATTCTGAATGAGGTTACCGGGGTTCTCATCCCAGTTGATAACGTCGATCTTCTCGCCGCCGAGCTCATCAACAATAAGGTTGACTCTGCTTCCGTTAACACCTACGCATGCTCCTACAGCATCTACGTTAGGATCCTTGGAATAAACAGCGATCTTGGTACGGCTTCCTGCCTCTCTTGCGATTGACTTGATCTCAACTGTACCGTCCTGGATCTCAGCAACTTCCTGCTCGAAGAGTCTCTTTACAAGATCAGGGTGTGTACGGGATACAAGAATCCTTGGTCCCTTTGAACCATTCTTAACTTCAAGAACATATACTCTAAGACGCTGTGTAGGTCTGTAAACCTCAGTCTTAACCTGCTCATTCTCATTGAGGATAGCATCTGCTCTTCCAAGGTTGATAGAGATGTTCTTGCCGATGAATCTCTGAACAACACCTGTTACGATGTCATGCTCCTTTTCGAAATACTCATTATAGATAGCGCCACGCTCTTCCTCACGAATCTTCTGAAGGATAACGTTCTTGGCGTTCTGTGTAGCGATACGTCCAAACTCCTTGGAATTGAGAGATACAGGAACGATATCTCCAACCTTGGCCTTCTTTGAAATCTTCTTGGCATCATCAAGTGAGATCTCAAGGTTGGGATCCATTACATCATCTGCTGTCTCAACAACTTCCTTGTCAGCGTAGCACTTGAAATCGCAGCTCTCTCTGTCAACTTCTACTCTGATGTTCTCAGCCTTACCGAAGTTGTTCTTGCATGCTGTGATAAGAGAGTTCTCTATAGCATCAAAAAGTGAATCCTTGCTGATGTTCTTCTCTTTCTCAAGTAGCTCAAGGGCATCCATTAATTCTTTACTCATCGTAATCTCCATTTCCGTCCGGATTAAAAATCCAGAGCAAGCTTAATAACTGATATCTCTTTTCTTATAAAAGTTTCATCTTCATCATTTATAGTTACGGTAACTGTGGTGTCATCAAACGCCTTTAGTGTACCGGCAAACTCCTTAACTCCATCCCTGGGCTTAAAGAGCTTAAGCTCAACGTCCTGACCAATACTGTTTGCAAAATGCCTGTCCTTCTTGAGCTGCCTTCCAAGTCCGGGGCTTGAAACCTCCAAAGTGTAGGCTTCCTCAATAAAGTCATCCGCATCAAGCGCATCAGAGAGCGCATGATTTACATCAACGCAGTCATTGATGTTAACACCGCCATCCTTGTCGATGTAGGCTCTAAGGTACCATTCTCCGGCTTCCTTGACGTACTCGACATCATAGATCCTCACACCGAACTTCTCGCAGATAGGCTGTAAGATTGCTTCAGTCTTTGCTTCAATTTCGCTTTTCTTCATTATGTAATTTCCTCTCTTAATTGAGACCGTCAAGATAACAGCGCCTTTCCGTTATCTTGGCATAAAGAAAGTGGGCTTTTTTCGAGCCCACTTACAATTTACATGTAGACAATACCATGTTTATGCGATTTCGTCAAGGGTTTTCTAGTTCCCCCTACTATTTACCCATGATCTCTTTTACCAGATCCTCGTATTCCTGCATTGTGATTGCCTTATCCCGGAAGGTGAAGGTGCTGTTCTCATCATATTGGTCATTCTCATTATCCCAGTACTCAGCAGACAGGGTAAAAGAGTCTTCGGCTTCGCCCTTACCGTTGTATTTATCAAGCCAGTACATCTGCCTTCCGCCGTGGGATGTATCACGATGAACTATATATACTGCATCCTGATAGTTTGTGTAGCTAAGTTCGCCGGTTGTTCCCTCACCCTCTGCAAGGACATATACCTTGTCGTCTCTGACATCGATATACATTCCGCCGTAAGGGCCGTTTATGATCAGCTCTTCTTCACCGTCATTGTCAAGGTCAACTCTCTCATCACTTACTGTGTAGCACTCCCAGTCCTCCGGATCATGCGGAAGATCTGAGTACTTGAAGGTATATTCCCCACCGTCTTCAGTGATACGGGTTGCAGATACTTCTCCATCAAGAAAGGCCTGGTAAAGGTCTTTTTCTTCCTCTTTTGGCACATCACCGTTTGAACATGCAACAAGACTAATGACAGCTGCGCCGGTCATGGCCATAATCAATAACTTGTTCACTCTTTTCATAACTCTCTCCTCTTTTTCCTTTTCTTACAATTACTTATCCCCGAATTTCAAATTCCCCTCAAGAACAGAAACTTTACTTGCATAAAATGAGAATTCTCCGCTATCAAGCAGATTCCCGGCATCATCGGTAACTCTTATATCAAACACAAGAATGTGCCGACCGGTCTTTAGCTTCATGCACTCACAGTATATATACTCTGTGTTCACAGCAGGTAAAAGAAAATTCAGATTAGCAGATACGGTTGTGACATAATATCCGCTCATGCTTCCCGTCGCTCCCGCCATAGCATCAACAAATGAAAGCAGCGCTCCGCCGTGAATACTTCCGTATGTGTTATGGAGTCTCTCGTCACACTTAACTCTTGCCTTGCTGTAGGTTGAGCTAAGTTCAAGTATCTCAAAGCCAATGAACTGATTGTACTTGTTGGAGTACAGTTCAGCAATCATTTTCTCTCTTATTAAGTTTTCTTTTTCTGTACGTGCTTTTCTCATTTTATTTAGTCCTTATTTCATCTTTCGAAATGTATTTGCTGTGCCGGTGCAGGTCACAAATCATAATACCGGCCTGCTATGCACTCTCATAATACGACAACAAATAGAATACAGCAATTGTTCCAGGATTTGTAGCACATCTTTCCTGTTGCTTTTTAGAATTTTTCAAATTTAGACAGTGAAAAAACAGGAAAGATCAGCGAAAACAAGCGCAATATCGTTAATTCTCTTTGAATTTTGTCCACCAATCACAAAATGATGTCTGATTCACATTTTACAAGCATTATATGAGCCAAAAATCACTGTTGCTTTTGAACATTCTTCAATTTAGGCAGACTGCCCTTTATCAAGTTTTACTAAATACTGATAAAGGCTCATCAGTGAATAAAATTGGGAATTATCTCGGGCAAAAAAATAAGCCAGAATACTTATGTATTCTAGCTTCTCGGGTTGGGCTGTTATAAACAGTCAGTACCTCGTAGCGGAATCGAACCGCTGATTCTGCCGTGAGAGGGCAGCGTCTTAACCGCTTGACCAACGAGGCATTTTTTAGTCGTCCGTATTGCGGCGACTTGTTTATATTATTACAAATCAAAATAAAATGCAAGCACTTTTTTAAATTTTTTTTATTTTATTTTTTCCGGGTGCAAAAAAAGAGACGGATCCTCATGAATCCGCCTCTTTCTTTATAATAAGTGTTTGATTATTAACTGATAAATTAGTTCTTCTTGGAGCTGTCTGAGTTGACCTTAGCGTTCCTTCTTCTTACGTACTCTTCAACTGAGAGTGCTGCAATAGCTGCGAGAATGATAAGTACCCACCAAGGGAATGGAGTCTGTGTAGCAATAGGAGCTGCTGCCTTAGCTGTCTCTTCTTCTTCGATTGCTACTGCTGGCTTTGTCTCTTCTTTCTTCTCTTCCTGCTTCTTCTCTACTGCCGGAGCTGCCTTTTTCTCTTCTTCACCTTCTCCTGCCTCTACTGCTGTAGCTGCTGCGCCTGATCTTGTTCTTGTTGCTCCGAGAACTGCCTGCTGAGGTGCAGGTGCTGCAGGAGCGGGTGTTACTGCTATAGGTGCTACAGGAATGTAATCTGTTGTGTCGCTAGGTGTTGTATCGCCTGTAGGCTCGCCTGAAGGTCCGGGTGTCGGTGTAGGAGTAGGAATCTCGTACTCAAATCCGTTCTCAATTGCTGCAAGTGCCCTGTTTGCTTCATCCTGGGCATATCCTGCATTTTGTGCTGCCCACCAGTAAAGTATTTCTGCTGTGCGGAGCTGACCAACTGCCATATTGTAATAACTTCTTACTGCTGTAAGTGCTGAGTAAGACACTTTCTCTGCGCTTTGGAGATCTTTAAGCTTTTTAGCTGCTGCAATTACTGCTTCATATGCTGCACTTACTGCTTCCAGCTTTGTATTTGCTTCCTTTTCTGCCTTCTCAGCTGCATCAACTTCATCTTTTGAAGGTTCGCCTGCTGTATAAATAGGATTATTTATTGCGTTATCAATTTCCGTCTTCTTCTGATCGGCTTCGTCAAATTTGCTCTGTGCGTCATCTTTTGAGAAACCATTGAATGCTCTGTAATGATCTGCCTCTGTGTAGAAATCTTTCATTACATCTTCGTAATAGATTTCATCTTCTTTGTTGTAGCGTGTATGCTGGTAAACTGTACGGTGCTCTTTCCATCCACCAGGGCCTGACTTAGTCAGGATAGTAATCTTTCCATTATTGCCATAAACTATTTTGTATCTGCTAGGATCCTGATAGTTTGAAAGATTGAACTCTACCTCTTCACCATTATTTCTCTTATCTGTGTAATATGTCTCCGGGACATACTTGTCACGATGTCTCTCTTCAGGAACAATTTCCTTTACTACCAGCCAATGTCCGGATACATCTCTTCCGTGGATGTTCTCTTCATCTTTTGCTGATACTGCAAATGTTCTTGTTACTTCTCCATCTTCTGTTGTATATGTTGCAATAACATTTCCGGTTTCTCTGTCTATTGAATAAGAAACTTCTGCATCAACGTTATCATTGTCATAAAGTTTGTAATTTACAAGCCCCTTAACAAGATTGAAGTCTGCTTCTGCCAAATCCCACCATGTTGCCTGTCCCCAGTGCGGCCAATCAATATAGTCATTATATATATCCATCTCTACAGCTTCTGCTGTATTTACTGCTACTATAAGTTCTGCTGCTCTGAGATTCTTAGCCGCTGTGTCATATGCTTCATAAGCTGCATCTTTTTCTTCGAGTGCATTTTGAGCATCCTCTGCTGCCTGATCGTATGCATCCTTAGCATCATCATACTCTTCTTTGAGACTACTGTATGCTTCAAAAGCATCATCCTCTATGCTGCTGGCGCTTTCTAAAGCTGCCTTTGCTTCAACGATTGCTGTTCTTACATCACCACGTCCGTATGCACCATAGTTCCACCAATAATCATTAGGTGCTTCAGGATTATAGTTCCGGTTATTAAGTCCATACTGATTAAGGAGCTTGTTATACTCAATCTCTGCTTCCTGTCTTGCAAGCCTTGCTGCTTCGTAAGCCTCTCCTGCAGCCTGATAATCCTGATCTGCCTTTTCTTTTGCCTGCTCTGCTGCATCAAGTTTATCTTCGTATTCGCCTAAAACTCTTGCTGCATCTTCTGCTGCTGCCTTTGCTTCATTTGCCAGTATCTGTGCATCAGCTTTTGCTGCTTCTGCTTCTTCCTGATGCAAGTATACTATCTCGGACATTTCTACTACCTGATCAGCTTTCTCATGAGCTGTGGCTGCATCAATTCCGGTCTCGATTATTGTTGGCCATGTAGCTGCTATAGCTTCTTCTGCTTTCTGCTCGAATGTTTCTTCACTTTCTCTTGCAGTTTCTACAGCTGTCTCATAAGCTGCATTTGCTTCAAGTCTTTCTTCTTTTGTATCTTCTAATGTCTGATTGTAGTTCTCGATATTTTCTTCGATTCTCTCGAGAGCACCTTCAGCATTTTGAAGATGTGTATCTGTAGGTTCCTGTGCTACTATAGGATTTTCTGTCTCTTCTTCTGCCGGTTCTTCTGCCGGTTCTGCTACCGGTTCTTCAACTACCGGTTCTTCCTGAGGTGGAAGAGCCTCTTCGATCTTCTCTTCTGCGGTATCAATTGCTTTCATTATTGGTTCGTTGTAATCATCTTCAGCAAAAACTGCAATTGGCTGAAGTAATAACGTCGCGCTTAAACCAAGTGCTAATAATTTTTCCATCCTTGTGTTCTTCATATGCATCCCTCACTTTTCATTCAAACCAAACACCGCTACCTTTAAATTGTGTTCATTCTGTGAACTCTGTATGCATATAATATCAAGGTGGTAATCATAGCACTTATCATAAACTTCTTGTATTTTGTTGTTTAAGTCTTTGTTTATGAGTTGTTTATATTCAGTTTATATTTATACATTTCCTCCCGCATAAAACATAATTTTCATTATCCAGACCAGTAAGACAAACACAAGCACAGGAACTATGCAGGCTGTGACGATCATAACCGCCAAAGACTCAGTAAGATCGCTAATAAAGTTTGTCACCTTGTCGATGGTGTTGGTCGTAATGGTTGTTATCTCTCCAATGATTCCGCTGTCCGAGTCTCCCGAAATATCCAGGTTATTATACTCCTCGATAGTCTGAGCCACAGTATCCTCCTGGGTTTGATAAATCTTATCAGAGAGCAGCGTACTGGCCGGAACAATGAGGTAAATTATAACCCCGATAATGGCAAGCTTACCTGCCAGGGATAAGAATCTCTTATTTCCGCTTATGATCACAGCCGCAACAATGATAAGTGCCAAAGGTATCAGCACGGAGAACGTGATATAACCTGAGATGGTAATAAGAAACTTCTCCAGATACAGTGCGCTTAGTATTATTAGAAAATACTTGGCAAGCTCTGCCAGCTCGGTTGCAAGAGGCGTACATAAATCTCCTGGAAGTACTGAGAGCGTTGCTGATGCACCTGCTGCTCCACCTGAAAGAGTCATTACCGCGCTGATCTTATTCTCTGTTTTTTCTATAGTAGAGGCATGATTTACAGGATCAGCTGCCCAGGGTGCTATTATGGTAAAAGAAATTACGGCTGCCAAAAGAACTACTGCCACAAGCGCAAATTTTTTAAGACTCATAGGGGTTACTCCTTTGCTCAAACTCTATAGTATAATTTTCAGTCCCGGGCATATTTACAATGAAATTCCTTATAAGCTCTTTTGCCTGCTCGTTGGACCTCTCAAGTATTCCGCTATCCAAGGCCTTTCTCTCTGCAGTTTCTTCAAACTCTGCCATGGACATGTTGTAATCTTCTAAGTTAATGGGATTCCATAAAGACTCTTTTTCCGAATATATCCTGAAGCTGTCCATATCGATGTCGGTTGACTCAAGCTCTGAATAGGGAATCTCAACTGTAAGTGTCTTAGTCTCTTCGTCCTTCGAGACGGTGACCTTCCCAAAATCGATTCCTGCTGTTACCTTGCCATCATAGCTATAGGTAAATCCGGATTCTGAATTGATCAAATTAAGAATTTTCTTTTCTTTTGTATAGGTTTCAACCTGAGTGAAGTAATACTCCTGGGTTACAAGAACGCCCATATTTTCAAGACCATCTTCAATGGTCTCTACGTTTACGGTAACAATGACCTTCTCCTCTTTGGGAGCAAGAGCCGGAGTCTTATAGTCGACTGACTGTTTGTCCGCCATATCACTGCGGAACCTGATTACAAGAATGATTGCGACAATAAATGCAAGTGCGATAACTGAAATATAAAATACATCTTTGGGATTCTTTATATTCTTCATGATCGTGCCCCCGTAAATTTAAATATATCCCCGTAGAGCTAAGCTCTGCGGGGATACTATTATTATATCTCATCCTATATGAAAATGCTGATTTTCTTCCTGTTGCCCTTTGGACATCTTCATGGCTTCATCCATGAGCTTCATCAGTTCAAGAGCGCTTCTGAATTTCTCTCTTCTGTTCTCTTCAGCCCATACAACCTCGCCCTGCCAGGTTTCATTGCAACAGTGCTCTATTTTTACTATAAAGGTTCCATTACTGTAACCGTTGTTATGTGATTTTGGATTCATAAACACTCCTCGCCAAATTATACTATCATCTTTTATTGTATGAATCTCCCCATCATAAGAACCATCATAATATTAAGAATTTTTGAAGAATTTTCAAAATCCTTATAAAAATGCAAATATCACAGAGCTTTTATAGCCTTCTTAGGACATTTTTCCACACATGTTCCGCAATGTGTACACTTCTCCTGGTCTATATGAGCTACATTGTTCTCAACAGTTATAGCTCCTGCAGGACAGTTCTTTTCACAGATGTGACATGCGATACATCCGATACCGCAGTACTGGTTAACCAGTTTGCCCATGTCCTGAGATTTGCAGGATACAGCGCAGGTAGCGTCATACGGAATAAGATCAATAAGATGACGAGGACAAATATCTATACACTTGCCACAGGCCTTACACTCATCCTTATCAACTACTGCTACACCGTTTACCACATGGATGGCATCAAACTGACATACAGATACGCAGCTTCCGCCGCCAAGGCATCCGTAGGTACAAGTCTTGGATCCGCCACCGGGAAGCTGGGTCTGAAGTCTGCAATCAGCTTCTCCGTTGTACTCGTACTGGCTCTTTGCCTTTTCACAGTCACCCTGACAGTGAACATATGCAACCATCTTGGTTGAATCACCGGCCTCAACGCCCATGATTCCTGAGATTATCTCAGCAACCGGTGCGCCACCAACCGGACACTGATTAACTGCTGCTTCTCCCTTGGCTATTGCTGCTGCACATCCCGAGCATCCCGGAAATCCGCAGCCACCACAGTTATTGCCCGGAAGAGCTTCAAGTATTGCAGCTTCTTTTTCATCTACATCAACATGCAGCTTAAGGTCTGCCACGCCCAGGATCAATCCGATTATGATTCCGGCACCGGCAACTACCAAAGTTGCTATGATTATTCCTGTTACCATAGTCTTATCTCCTTGTTTTATTTAAGAGCACTGAATCCTGTAAACGCTATTGCCATAAGTCCTGATGTAAGAAGAACAAGGGGCATTCCCTTGAAAGGAGCAGGAATATCGTTGTACTCCATCTTCTCACGAAGGCCTGCGAGAATAACGATTGCGATCGTGAATCCTACTGCAGTTGCAAATCCGCAAACCACACTCTGAAGGATTGTGTATCCATCAGTTACGTTGTTAAGTGCCACACCGAGAACTGCGCAGTTGGTTGTAATAAGAGGAAGGTATACACCAAGTGCCTGATACAAAGAAACTACGTATTTCTTGAGGATCATCTCAACAAACTGAACGAGCATCGCAATAACAAGGATGAATACGATGGTCTTAAGGTATGAAATATCCAGTGGTGCAAGTATGAACTTATAGATAATGCTGCAAACCAGTGAAGCCATGGTGATTACGAAAATACACGCTGCTCCCATTCCAAGAGCTGTGTCTGTTTTCTTGGAAACACCAAGGAAAGGACAAAGTCCGAGGAACTGGCTAAGTACTACGTTATTAACAAGTGAAGCTGTGATCATGAGCCCCACAAGACTTAAGATAGATTCTGCCATTATCCTTTAGCCTCCTTTCCAGCTTCTTTGTCAGCCATTATCTTGTCTGCTGCAGCTTCTTCAGCTGATGAGCAGCACCCCTGGCCAAACTTCGATGTGTCTTTTCCCTTTGCAGCCATGTTCATCTTGATCTTGTTCATAATAGCAATAAGGAATGCAAGAACGAAGAATGCTCCGGCCTGCTGGATAAAGATACTTACAGGCTGATACTGTGAAAGGAAAGCTCCTACTGCTCCGGGAACCACTGTTCCCTCGCCAAGGATCTGAACATCAAATGCTGTTCCGGCACCGATGAACTCTCTGACAAGACCGATACAGGTGATGGCACAGGTAAATCCGATACCCATACCGATCCCATCGAAGAATGCAGGAATAATACCGTTCTTGCTGGCGTATGCTTCCGCTCTTCCAAAGATGATACAGTTAACAACGATAAGAGGAATATAAACTCCAAGCGCTGCATTAAGAGCAGGAACATAAGCTTTCATAAGAAGCTCAACCAGTGTTACGAAGGAAGCTATAACAACGATGAAGGAAGGAATTCTGACTGTTGAAGGAATTGTCTTCCTAAGTGCTGAAATAACCGCGTTACTGAGTGCAAGTACAAAAGTAGTTGCAAGTCCCATACCAATACCGTTTATGGCTGATGATGTAACAGCCAGTGTGGGACACATACCAATCATAAGGACCAGTGTAGGGTTCTCAACAACAAGTCCGTTAAAAAATCTCTCGGCAGGAGTGTTCTGTTTAAAGCCTAAAGCGCCTTTTTTGCTTCCATGCTTATCACTGTCCTCCTTTCAATACATTTTCAAAATATGAAACTGCCGCATTTACACCATTTGTAACAGCTCTTGATGTAATTGTGGCACCTGAGATAGCCTCAATCTGCGAATTTGCATCAGTTACCTGACCATTCTTGGCAACTGTAAGAGCACTTGCTGCCTTGTCTACAAACTGTGGAACAAGAACTTTCTCAGCATTCATTCCAAGTCCGGGTGTCTCAGCAATCTTGATAATAGAGATACCGTTTATAGAGGACTCATTTGTGATACCAACTGTATAGGTGATGAAATCACCATAGCCCTTGGACTTAACCTGGATAACATATCCAATACCGTTTCCGGAAGCGTCCTTAGCCTCTTTTACACTCTCGATTGTTACTCCTGCAAAGTCTGTTGCAACCTGTGCTGCTGCAGCTTCATCAAGAGCTACATCCTCAAAGGTCTGTGCAGAAGCAAATACCGACTGATTAGCCTTATCCTGTGCAAGCTTCTCCTGGTAAGCGATAGGGTCTTTTGTAACCTGATATACAAGGCCAAGAAGAACGCCGGCAACTAATGTGATAGCAAAAAGGATAAGCGCATTTTTGATCATTGATTTTGTATCATTCATGCTTTTTTCGCCTCCTTCTTTGCTGTTTTCTTAATACCGAAGGCTCTCGGAATTGTGTACTTCTCAATAAGCGGAACTAAGAGGTTAGAGATAACGATCGCAAAGGAAACGCCCTCTGCGTTAGCTCCGAGTATACGGAATATACCTGTAAGAAGTCCTAAGATCACACCGTAGATAACCTTTCCCTTGGGAGTGATAGGGCATGTTACATAGTCGGTTGCCATGAAGAATGCACCGAGCATAAGACCGCCACCTGCAAGGTGTGCAGCCAGATATGAAAAGTTAAAGCCATATCCGCCAAAGAGAACTACGAACAGTGAAAATGTAATGATATAGGTAAATGGAATCACATAATCAATGACACCGACTGCAAAGAGGATCATGGCACCGATCACGATGCAGAGCATTGATGTCTCGCCGATGGTTCCTGCTGTCTTACCGATGATCATATCCATAACAACGGGCTCAACACCGTTCTTAAGGTTCTGAAGAGGTGTTGCTCCTGTGTATGTATCTGTGATGAAGTTGGTCATTATTGCAGGGAAGGATATAACAAGGAAACACCTTCCGCCAAGAGCCGGGTTCATGAAGTTCTGTCCAAGTCCGCCGAATATCTGCTTAACCATAATGATGGCAAAAGCACTTCCAAGGATCGGGATCCACCACGGCACAGTGGACGGAAGATTAAGGCCCAGCAAAAGACCTGTTACAACAGCTGAAAAGTCCCCGATAGTGATGGGCTTTTTCAGCGCTTTCTCATATAGGAATTCCGCAAGCACTGCGGATCCAACAGATAACAAAATGATAATAAGTGCATTCAGTCCGAAGTTGTAAATACCAAAGCCGGTAGTAGGAAGAAGTGCTATAACTACCCACATCATGATATTGGATGTGGTTGTCTTACTTCTAACATGCGGATTGGATGACACTCTTCTTAAATCGCTCATTCAAATGTCCCCCTTACTTCTTTCTCTTGCCGAGCTGGATTTTTCTCATACCCTTGATCAGCTGAGTAAGCTGACGTCTTGCAGGACAGATATATGAGCAGCATCCGCACTCGCAGCATTCCATTCCGTACATATCAAGGAACGCCTTCTCATTGTTATGTTCTACCGCATCCGCAAGATTCTTGGGAACAAGACGCTCAGGACATACTTCTACGCAGCGCGCGCAGTTGATACATGCTGAAGGCTCCATTGCTGCGACCTCATCCTTGGTAAGGCAGGTCAGCGCTGAAGCTGTCTTGGTGGTAGGAACATCAAGATCAAAGATGGCAAATCCCATCATGGGACCACCGGAGATGATCTTGGCAGGCTCAGTCTTAAAGCCGCCTGCGTCCTCTAAGAGTTCGCGATAGTTGGTTCCAATCCTTACTTTATAGTTCTGGGGCTCTGCAACAGCATCACCTGTGATGGTTACAATCCTCTCCATGAGAGGTCTGCCCTCTTTAACCGCTCTGCATACAGCGCAGAGAGTATCAACGTTATCAACGATACATCCGGCATCAGCGGGAAGCATCGAAGAATTGATCTCTCTTCCTGTGCAGGCATAAATAAGCATACGCTCAGCACCTTCAGGGTACTTGGTCTTAACAGCTTTTACGCTTATCTTATCCTCATCTTTAGTTAATTCTTTGAATTTGGCGATTGCATCGGGCTTGTTATCCTCAATTGCAAGAATACCTCTTGCATTAGGGAAGATACTTACAGCAATCTTAAGACCCTCTAAAAGAAGCTCGGGCTCCTCGATCATCCTTCTGTAGTCAGATGTAAGATAAGGCTCACACTCTGAGCAGTTAGCGATGACATAGTCGATCTTGTCCGGCTCTTTTGGAGCAAATTTGACAGCAGTTGGGAATCCTGCGCCTCCCATTCCGACAACGCCTGCTGCTCTCACAGCATCGATCTTGTCCTGAGGAGTCATCTCCTCATAGGGCTTTGCCGGCTTAAACTCCACTTCTTCATACTTACCATCGTTCTCCACGATGATACTGTTGCACATAGCACCGGTTGCCAGTCTTCTTGGTTCAATTGCCTTAACAGTTCCGGATACGGTTGCAAAGATCGGTGCAGAAACAAAACCACCGGCCTCGGCAATCATCTGACCTGTAAGAACATGGTCGCCAACAGCAACAACGGGCTTAGCAGGTGCGCCAATGTGCTGGGATACAGGATACACCAGATCCCCTTTTGGCATTACTGATTTGATGGGTTTGTCCTTAGAAAGCTCTTTACCTTCATAAGGGTGGATTCCCCCCGTAAAAGTACCTCTTGCCATTTCCTACCTTCCTCCGATTTTAGAAATCTTATCTCAAAGAATTTGAGATGATATACACTTATTTATTATACTCGCTTTTGTCTAAAAAATTATGATTAATCTCAACTTTTTTAGTTATTCTTTTGTCAATAAATGCCCAATATATAAGCAATTACATGGCATGCGTAAAGACTCATCGCAAACCTGCTCTTCTTCATGTTTTCATTCAGGTCAAAGAAGAAACTCTTGTCCTCATAATCCCTTTTAAAGAACGGTGCAAAGACAAGATCCCACTCCATAAGATACTGTCCCTGTTTTTTGGTGTAGCAGTTTTCAGGCTTTGCCTTTTCCCTGAAATCCTTGTCAACAAAGGTCGCAAGACTCTTATGGATCGCCATGTCCTCCTGTGGCAGATAATAGTAATCCTTGTAATTCGAATAGAAGTACTTAAGCTCCATCTCATAAAGCGGAACTCTTAAGGTCGCTTCTCTTCCCGATGTCTTAAAAAAGCATCCGTCTACATTTCCTGAAATGGATGTCGGAAGTTCAATCGGAAGCACAAGCTTCATAAACACTTCCATCTTTTCCGTTCTGTCCAGGTCTTTATACTTATTGGCCTGGACCTTAACAGCCTTTACAGGAAGCTCCTCGGTTATGTAGTCCTGCTCATTTATCTCCTCGTCGGTCCTTACCGATACCTTGGGAAGATTATCGAACATCTTGAAGAACCTGCCATAGAGAAGGATGGGTGCCATCCTCATCATTCCCTTTACGTCTTCAAAATTATGAAGAAGAAGGAGCTGCAAGAGTTCAGAACTCTTGCTCTCCTCGTAATCCTTGTATACGGCGATGAGCTTTCCTCCGTCGTACTCATCCTCTCTGTCGATCTTAAGGAACCTCTCAATTGTCTTTTGCTTGCAATCAGGAAGTCCGAGCTGTTTTTTATAAGGCTTTACCCATTTGTACAGATCAAAGGACTCAAGTCGGCCAAATGGGTCTGTCAGCTTATGCTCCTCGTACTTACTCTGTAGGAACGGAATATCAAATCTGTCACCATTGAAGTGCACTACTTTGGTAAAAGACCTTGAGAAGTCCGAAAACTCTGATAAGACCTTTTCTTCCTCCCGTGCATTCTCGCCAAAGAACTGCCTTATTACCCACTTTCCGTTCTCCCAAAAACCGGTACCTATCATATAAAGGTCCGAATTTCTTGGTGAAAGACCTGTTGTCTCAATGTCAATAAAAAGAATGCCCTCTTTGCTGCATCCTACAATTTCAGGCAGCATCTCAAGAGCATCACTACTTATTCCCTCAATTATTTCACTGGTTTTCTTCATATACTCTCCCACTTTCTAAATCCCCTACGTATCTATGATACCACAAAAAAGACACCTCTTTGTGTCAAAAGAGGTGTCTAAGTATCATGTTTTCTAAACTTATGTCATGGGCTTTTCGTAGTAGAAGGAGTTCTTTCTGACAAATCCGATATCCTTATAGTTAACGATCTGCTCGGTACTTCCTATAAAGAGAATTCCTCCGGGCTTAAGGTTTGCAAAGTACTTTCTGAAAATATCGTCCTTAGCTTCCTCAGTGAAGTAGATAAGAACGTTTCTGCAAACGATCAGGTGGCAATCCTTTGGATAAGGATCGCGGAGAAGATCAGCCTGTTTAAAGGTAACCCTTGATGTGATCTCACTTGAAACCTTCATCTTGCCATCGGGTGTCTCTGTGAAGTATTTCTTTTTAAACTCCTCAGGAACTCCCGCAATTTCCTTCTTGTCGTAGATAGCTGCCTTAGCCTTGGCAAGTACTACTGCATCAAGATCAGTTGCATATACGTTGATCTGGTTAAGTGGCAAGTGCTTAGAGAGCATCATAACGATGGTATAAGGCTCATCACCTGTTGAGCATGCTGCACTCCAGATCTTTAAGTTCTTGCCGAACTTCTTCATAAGCTCGGGAACCATTTCTTTGTCCATAAGCTCCCACTGCTCTTTGTTTCTGAAGAACTCAGATACATTGATGGTCAGATATGTAACAAAGGAATCCAGGGCTTCTCTATCTTTCTTGATCAGATTAAAAAATCCTTCATAACCGTTAACTTCATACTTACCGATCAGAGTATCAATTCTTCTCTTCATCTGCTTCTCTTTGTAAGCGTTTAAGTCAATCTTGGTCAGATCGTAAACATTTTTCTTGAACCACTCGTAATCAGCTGCCATAAAGCTCAATACCCTCCTAAACAAAATTTAGTAGTTGTCACTACTTCAATTTTATATTAGTTCGAATTGTATGTAAAATTAAATAAGTATAAATAAAATTTCGTCAATTTTTGCATAAAAATAAGGAGTGGAATAATATTCCACTCCTTAATAATTTCAGTATGATCAGTTCTCTTCGTTCTGCTCTGCAATAACCTTGTCGATGTCAACTGATACTACATCGCCCTCTTCCTCAGCAGGAGCTTCCTCTTCCTTCTCAGGAGCGAACATAGCCTTGATTGAAAGGCTGATCTTCTTGTCTGCTTCGTTGAAGTCTACGATCTTAGCTTCTACTTCCTGGCCTACCTTAAGGACATCTGCAGGCTTCTCAACGTGCTCTTTTGCAATCTGAGATACATGAAGGAGTGCGTCGATACCGGGCTCAAGCTCTACGAATGCACCGAAGTCTGTCATTCTGGCAACCTTACCCTTTACGATGTTTCCAACTGCATACTTCTCAGTAGCATCCTTCCAAGGGTTCTCATTATCGAACTTTCTTGAAAGAGCGATCTTGCTTCCGTCGATTGACTTAACAAGAACCTTAACTGTATCGCCGATCTTGAATGCCTTCTTAGGAGACTCAACACGGCCCCAGCTCATCTCTGAGATGTGGAGAAGACCATCTGCTCCGCCGAGATCAATGAATGCACCAAAGTCTGTAACGTTCTTAACTACACCGTCAACGATGTCGCCGGCCTGGATTGTATCGAAGAGCTTCTTAGCTGCTTCTGCCTTCTCAGCTGTTACGAGCATTCTTCTGTTACCGATGTATCTTCTTCTCTTAGGATTGTACTCGGTTACAACGAACTGGATCTCCTGATCCTGATACTTGGAAAGATCTTTCTCATAGCTGTCTGATACAAGGCTTGCAGGGATGAAGATTCTAACTTCATCAACTACTACTGTAAGTCCACCCTCAAGTACCTGTACAACCTTAGCTGTAAGAACTTCCTTGTTGTTGAATGCTTCCTCAATTCTCTTGTTGCCTCTGTCAAGGGCAAGTCTCTTGTATGAAAGAATAACCTGGCCGTCTGCATCGTTGGTCTTAAGGACCTTAACGTCCATTGTGTCGCCAACCTTAACGGCTGTTGTAAGGTCAATACTGTTGTCGTTAGAGTATTCGCTCTTTGTTAAAACACCGTCGGACTTGTAACCAATGTTAAGGATTATCTCGTCAGGCTTAACGTCAATAACAGTTCCCTCTACAACCTCCCCTGTGTGAATTGTTTTGAACGATTCGTTAAGCATCTGTTCAAAAGTTTGTTCTGACATGTTTCTGAACCTCCTCAATAATGTTCTTTGGGGTTGAAGCCCCGGCGGTAATCCCAATCAGCTTGGCCGATCTGGGTATCTCCAGATGAAGATCATCTAAAGTCTGAATAAAATATGTATTTGTGCATTTATTTGCACAAATCTCGTACAGTTTCCTTGAATTGGAACTGTGTGTGCCTCCTATGACGATCATGACGTCAGCTCTTGATGCAATTTCCTCAGCTTCTGTCTGCCTTTCGTCAGTGGCATTGCATATTGTATTCACAATATTAATATTGTAACCAACATTTTTAAAGATTTCAATGGTTTCTTGAAATTTGTTTTTGTTAAAGGTAGTCTGGGACACGACTGTGTACTCGAGTTTTTTGTCACCTTCAAATTCCATGGCCTTTTCCGGGGAGTCTATAACGTACACAGGGCCGGTGGCGTAGCTTACAATTCCCTCTACTTCCGGATGGCTCTCGCTCCCCACAACTATGATGCTCTTTCCCTTTTTGCTCTCTTCCTCCACGATCCTGTGGATCCTCTTAACAAAGGGGCAGGTGGCATCAATTACATTAAGTCCCGACTGCTCAAGCTTTTGATGAACTTCTTTGGTGACTCCGTGGGAACGTATAACAACCGTGCCACTGCCTATGCCTTCAAGCTCATCCACGCTCTCTATTACCTTAACGCCCTTTTTCTCAAGGTCGCTTACAACGGTCTCATTGTGAATAATCGGACCGTATGTATAAATATTCGAATTTTCTTTTCCAATCTGCTCGTATACGGTTTCCACCGCCTTGGTAACTCCAAAGCAAAAACCTGCATGTTCGGCTACGATTACTTCCATATCATCACCCCACAGCTATATGGTACAGCTCAAGTATCCTGTCCTTAACCTCGTCAATAGTCATCTCGGATGAATCCAAAAGCACCGCATCTTCAGCCTGTTTAAGCGGAGATATCTCCCTGTGCATGTCGCGGTAATCTCTGTCGATAATGTCCTTCTCGATAGCATCAAAGTCACAGCTTACGCCCTTTTCTGTGAGCTCTTTGTATCTGCGCTCAGCTCTTACCTTAGAGCTTGCTGTGAGATAAATCTTAAGATCTGCCCCGGGAAGAACCACGGTTCCGATATCTCTTCCGTCCATAACAACGTCAGTGGTCTTAGCAAGCTTTTGCTGAAGCTCAACGAGCTTTTTCCTTACATCGCCGTTTACGCTGCTGGCTGAAGCCATGTTGCCTACTGCCTCTGTTCTTATAAGAGAGTTTACATTCTCTCCGTTAAGATAAACCACCTGGATTCCATTCTCATATTTGATGGTTATATCTGCGCTTTGGCATGTGGCGCTTATCTTCTCGGACTCACTTGCATCAATTCCGTTATTTATCATATACAGGGCCATTGCTCTGTACATTGCACCGGTATCCACATAGATAAAACCAAGTTCCTTGGCAACCTTCTTGGCAATGGTGCTCTTTCCTGCTCCGGCAGGTCCGTCTATTGCTATACTTCTGCTCATTGTACTTAATCTCCTGAATTTAATTTACTGCACTGATTCCCGCAAGATGTCCCGTGGACCAGGCAACCTGAAGGTTAAAGCCTCCCGTCACGGTATCTACATCAAGAACTTCTCCGGCAAAGAAAAGTCCCGAAACCAGCTTGGATTCCATGGTGGAAGGATCAACTTCTTTTACACTTACACCACCTCTTGTAATTATAGCCTCATTAAAGTCCCTTGTCTTCTTAATCGTCATCGGAAGGTTCTTGATGAGTTTTCCAAAGGAGAGCCTCTCCTCTCTGGTGATGCTGTTTACAGGCTTTTCCGGATCAATTCCGGAGAGTCTGATCATCACAGGTATCAGCTTTGAAGGGAAAAGACCTCCCAGCGCATTTTTAAACTGTCTGTTAGGAGCATCATCGAAGTCCCTAAGGATTCGCTTATCAAGCTGAGCTTCATCAAGTGCGGGCTTGAGGTCCAAAAGAAATCTTCCTTTTTTGTCCTTCTCGTAGAAGCAGCTCGATGTCAGAACCAGCGGACCACTTATACCGAAATGTGTAAAGAGCATCTCTCCGAAGCCGTCATATACGGGCTTAACCTTCTTGGCAGGTGCTTTGTCTTTTGAAGGATCCTCCAAAAAGAGTTTAAGGCCCACATTTTTAAGAGAGAGACCCTGTAGATCCGTGCACCAGTCTTCCTCAACTTCAAAGGGAACCAGTGATGGTCTTGTGGGAACCACTGTGTGTCCAAGATCTTTGGCAAATCTGTATCCGTCGCCGGTAGAGCCTGTTGATGGATAGGAAAGGCCACCTGTACATACGATCACGCTGTCAAACTCTTCTCTTGTTATGGGCTCATCCTTTTTGCTGTAGGTTATTGCCTTTACAGCGCCTTGCTCAGCTTCTACGGAGAACACCTCAACTTCAAGTTTAACACTTACGCCGGCTTTCTTAACGGCATTAAATAAAGTCCTTATGATATCCGATGAATGATCGGAAACAGGAAATACCCTGTCACCTCTCTCCACCTTCAAATGACATCCGTTTTCCTCAAAAAAGTCCATAACAGCCCTGTTATCATAGCTATAGACTGCGCTGTACAAAAATCTGGGATTTCTTCTGACATTGTCAAAAAAGTCTGTGACATCGCAGGCGTTGGTGACATTGCACCTTCCCTTACCGGTTATGTAGATCTTTTTTCCGGGCTTTTCATTTTTCTCAAAAATAGTGACGCTTCCGCCGCTCTCCGCAGCAGCTAGCGCCGCCATCATACCGGCTGCTCCGCAGCCGATCACTGCTATTTTTTTCATATTATTCCTTATCCTTGCGACCAAGGGGAGTATTTACCAGGTGCATCCCCAGATCGTCAGAAGCAAAGTCTATCTCGTCATTGAGATATACCTGATAATTGTTCCAGGTCTCTTCCAGCATCTTAAGGTCAGCCTGAACCTCATTGGGTCTTCTCATGCAAAGAGCTACAACCAGTGCGTTTATTACACTGAGAGGCGCGACAAGAGAATCAACGATTGAAGCCATCTCACTCTTCGCCAGTATATTACAGGATGAGTACAGGTTCATGGGTGAGTGGACAGAATCGGTAATGGTGATGACCTTGGCGTTTCTGTCATTGGCAAACTCCATGCACTTAAGTGTTCTCATGGAATATCTCGGGAAGCTGATCCCTATGATGCAGTCTCTGTCTCCGATCCTGATCATCTGCTCAAACATCTCACTGACGCTGGTGGTCCTGATCAGAACGTTGTTTCCTCTTATCATATTCAGATAGAAGTGAAGAAAATCAGCAAGAGGCTCGCAGCTGCGAAGGCCTACAATATAGACCGTTCTGGCCTTGAGAATAATATCAACCGCTGTCTTAAAGGCAGCAACATCAATATTATTTATGGTGTGCTGAATATTTGAAATATCAGATGTAAGGATTGCCTGGAGAATCTCGCCTTCACTACTCTTGCCAAATCTCCTGCCTACCTTCTCTACGGATCCGAACTTATCTCCCACCCAGGAAGCAAGCGCCTTCTGAAACTCGGGATATCCTTCATATCCGAGACTCATGGCAAATCTTACAACGGTAGATTCACTCATCCCTACGATCTTGCCGAGTTCAGCAGCTGTCATGAATACAGCCTGCTCGTAGTGATCACAGATATAGCTGGCAATGTTCTTTTTGCCCTTGCTCATCCTGGAGTAGCATTCATTTATTCTGGTAATTACATCTACGTCTGCTTCGAACTTCATAACCCCTCAAAAACCTACAGCCCTGTTATTGTGCAAATGATCTGTATACTGATTCAAGCATGTTTACGCTGGTAGCCTCATCGAGGTCATAATCTCCTGTAACTGCCATGCATCCTGCACCGTGGATGAATATCCACATCTGCATAAAGAGCTGCTGTGCATTCTTTGCACCGGCTGCTGTGGCTCTGTTTATCTCTTTTACCACGTTCTCATCAGTTCCGTTTACAAGATCGTACATGCTCTTGCCGTCAGGTGTCTGGCCTGATACGAAAAGGAGCTTGAAGAGATGTGGATACTTCTGGGCAAAGCCGATATATGCAAGGCCGAGGTCAACAAAAGGAACCTCATGGTTCTTGGCAAACTCTGAATAGTACTCGGAATAGAACTCAGCTGTCTTGGCATAAACGTCCTTCTTAAGCTCGTCCATGGTCTCATAGACTCTGAAGATAGGCTGTGTAGAGCAACCTGTTGCAGCAGCAAGTTTTCTGGAAGTAATTGACTCAAAGCCCTCTTTCTTGGTTATTTTAAACGCAGCATTCACTATTTCTTTTTGCGTAATGGTAGCTTTTCTAGACATAAATCTCCTCCTGATAAGAACGCTACTTATGAATTTCAGACTATCTAATTTAGTAGCGTGCGTTATTATTCTACCCCAACGCCAGGGCACTGTAAAGAAGATTTAATAAATAATTTGTGATAAAATATAAGGATAAAATGTATTGTTTTCAGGGGGTCAAATTATGGGTAAAAAAGAAAACTATTCTCTACTAAGTCGTAATCTCTACGGTATGGCTGAGTTCTACAGCGGAGGTGCATTTGTCATCATCAACACCTTCTTCACAGCCTTTCTTATCAAGGCACTGGGTATGCCGGCTGCACTTGCAGGTACCATCCCACTTGTGGGAAAGATCTGGGATGCCATAACCGATCCTATCATGGGCAACATCACCGACAGAACGGTGTCAAGATTTGGTCCAAAGAGATTCTATATTCTGGTGGGCGGAATAATATCAGCTCTCACCTTCGTTGTGATGTGGGTCACAATTCCCACTAAGTCGGCAGGCGCCATGTACGCATTCTATCTGTTTATGTACTGCCTTTTCTCCACTGGTTTTACCATCATATCGGTTCCATATAACGGACTTCTTCCGGATATGATCGATGACTATACCATAAGGGCAAAGTTCTCAAATGTCCGCATGATCTGGTCCACAATAGGTTCCGCTGTCTGTGGCCTTGTTCCGACCTTCATCATAAAAGACAACACTAATCCGGCACAGTACTTAACCTGTGCGCTTTTGTTCGGATTCCTGTTCTTCGCAACATCCATGGTGACCTTTGCAGGAACCTGGGAACATCCAAAGCCACCTGTTAAGTCCAGCATTGTTGAGAGCTTTCCTCAGGCTATAAGCGTATTCAAGAGCAGATCCTTCAGGCTCTTTATCGGCATATATCTCTTCGGACAGTGTGGTATGGACATCGTTTCAGGAATGGCACTCATTTACTGTGACGACGTTTTAAACGGTTACAATAACGGATGTTTTATAGCTCTTATGGCTACTCTTTTAGCATCTCAGCTGATTGGAATGCTGATCTGGGGCCCTGTGATGAACGTGACCTCCAAGAGAACCACTATCCTTATCGGTGCACCTATGAGGCTTTTCGCAACACTTGGTCTTTTATTCGTTTCCAAGGAAGGTGCATCCCTTGTTCCGATTCTTATACTCACAGCTATCATAGGACTTGGTAACGCTGCAACTCTGACCAGTATCTTCTCGATCATGGCTGACATGGCTGATGTCGATGAGCTTATCACTTCCATCAGAAGACCCGGCATAGTTTCAGGAATGGCAACCTTTGCAAGAAAGATATCAGCCGGTCTGTCAAACGCAACCATAGGCTTTCTGCTTGCAGCTGTAGGCTATGACTCCTATCTTGCCAACAACAAGATAAGACAGAGCCTCGAGACCCAAAGGGGCATCGTATATATCTTTGTATTTGTTCCTGTGATCCTCATGGCTCTTCTCATTATTGTCGGCTACATCTTCCCTCTTACAGGAAAAGAGTTTAAGGTAGTCCAGACAGAGATTGCAAGACGCAAAGGCCAGATAGATACAGAAGCAAACGGTATGGAAAAGAAAATCTGCGAAAAAGTAACCGGCATTTCTTATGACAAACTGTGGAACCCGGCAAATACACTCACTAAGGGAACAAACAAATGACAGACATAAAGTTTCTCGGAGAGGATGACTTCCTTTCTGCAATGGAAAATGAAAATAAAGCATGGTTTGATAAAGAGGCAGTCTCAGGTACCCACGAGAGCTTTGATGGCACAAGGCTTCGGTATTTTACCATAACACCTGATAACCCTAAGGCCTGCATCGTTGTTGTTCACGGAATGGCAGAATTTATCGAAAAGTACAGAGAATATCTCTGGTATCTTTACAGGGCAGGCTACAAGGTCTTTTTCATGGAACAGCGAGGACATGGCTATTCAGAGGGCAAGTGCCCCGAGCCGGACGTCATATATATCGATAGTTATGAAACCTATGTAAAAGACCTGCATCACTTTATAAAAGCTGTGGTAGAGCCCAATTTGGGTGATCTTCCGCTCTTTTTGATCGCTCATTCCATGGGCGGATGCACAGGAGCACTTTACCTTGAAGAACATCCCGAAACTTTTAAGGCAGCTATCCTCAGCTCTCCCATGATGAAGATGAAGGGAGCAGACTATCCGGCGATTCTGGTTACTCTTATAGGGCTCTATGCAAAGCTTACAGGTAAGAGCAAAAAGCTTGCGCCTAATCAGAAGCACTTTGATCCTACAGTAACAGTTACAAACAGCAGCGCCATCTCTGCCCCAAGGTTTGAATTCCAGCTCTCAATGCGAAGAGCCGATGAGCACTATCAGACCTGCGGAGCTTCCTTTGGCTGGGCCGTTGCCAGCATGAAGGCATCGAGAAAGGCAATTAAGAATGCAGGTAAAATTAAAATTCCGCTAACCGTAATGACTGCAGGTTGCGATCATCTCATCGATCCGGCCGGCTACGAGGCTTTTAAAGAAAATGTACCCGCCGCCGTTTTTCACCACTATGAAAAGTCGAGGCATGAGATCTTCAACGCAGACGAAATTACACGCAAGCAGTATTTCACCGATGTACTCACCACTTTGGACAAGTATCTGAATAATGCAAAATAACAATGACGACAACTTAAGAAACAGCTTTATATCGGGCTCCGGGAGGCGCTTTGTTTCTGATGCCAAGGAGAGTTTCCACTATACCTCCTTTGAGACAAAGAACCTCTTAAAGGCCTACTCACCGGAAATAAGATCTCCTCTTTTGTACAAGAAGGGATCTTTTGTTGAGCTTGAACCTCACGTGGTCCTTACAAAGGATAAGCTTGAGCTTAGCTTTAACATCATCTCCGGCGATACAGGCTACAAGTATGTGCTAAAAGACATCCTGGCGCTCCTTAGTGCCATCCACAACGGCGATACCGTCAGTTATGGAAAACACCTGGAATTTACCCATGACTTGTCGGCCTTCACGGAAAAATCAAGAAAGATCATCCGTTTTCTTATCTCCTATTTCAGAGAGAGGCAGCTCAAGGATAACCTCATTCCTTCGGGCTCCACATCCACAATTTCCTATACCTACGCCAAGGGAAGAGGTAAACAGATTGAGCTCTTTGGTCATGAGATCGATGAGCTTTTTGAGATACTGGATGAAGTATACTTCTTAAACTCTGACTTCAGGGCAAAATACAGCGATGAAAGACTCCTTGAGATCGTTCGCGTATTTCCGCCCATTGACCTCAACATCGAGACAGACAAAAACGGAATAACCTTTGAAGCCAGCAGATTTACCATGTTTGAGGGCCACTCAAACATTTATTTTGAAAGACGCCACAAGCTACACGTAGTGGACAGTGAAGTTTCAGAGCCTGTGCTGCCCTTCCTAAAGTTTTTGTCAGCAAGAAGAACAGGGAATGAACTGTTTGTATCAAACAAGGATCTGACGCTGTTTTCGACAGGTCTTTTCCCTGTTATAGAACAGTACTTCAATGTAAATTACGGAGGCTTTTCTCCAGCCAAATATGCTCCCGACATGCCAAAGTTCAGGCTCTACATCGACATGCCTGATGAGAATAAAATAACCTGTGAGATCAAAGCCCTCTACAGGGAAGGCGAGCCCTCGGAAACAACGGTAAACGTCTTTGAAAATGCAGATAAGACAGATGAAGATATCAAGCGAAATCTATTGCAGGAGAGCCAGATAATCAAGGCTGTAGGAAGATTTTTTGATTCCATAGACGAAAGTAAAAATGAACTGGTACTATCTCCCAAGCCCGGAGATGAGGATAATCTTTATACTTTTATATCCGACGATCTCGCTGAACTGGACAGGCTCGGAGATGTATATCTCTCAGATAACATTAAGTCCATCAACATCAGAAAGGCTCCCAGAATAAGTCTTGGCGTATCTGTCGTTTCAGACCTTCTTGAGCTCACCATGGTACCTGAGGACCTTACGCTAAAAGAACTTGATGACATCCTTAGCAGATATGACAGAAGGAGAAAGTACTACCGCCTCAAAAACGGAGATATCCTAAAGCTCACCAGTGAGGACATGGAGCTTATGTATTCCGTAAAGGACGGTCTTGGTCTTACCTCCAAAAGCATTTTGGAAGGTCATGCCTCCGTGCCCATGTACAGAGCTCTTTTCCTTAATGAACTGTCTGAGAAATCATCGGACTACGAATTCACTAAGCTATCAAGGGCAGGTACCTTCAAAAACCTGATCAGCTCCTTCAGGGATCCCGGAAGTTCTGATTATGAAGTGCCCGAGGAACTTGAGAATGTTCTACGCGACTATCAGAAGAAAGGCTATAAGTGGCTAAGAACGCTTAAGGACAACTGCTTTGGCGGAATATTGGCAGATGACATGGGTCTTGGAAAGACGCTCCAGGTACTTACTCTTCTTCTGTCCTTAAAAGAAGAAGCCAAAAAGGCAGGCAAAAAGCTTGGCTGCTCTCTTATTGTGTGCCCTGCTTCCCTGGTCTACAACTGGCAGCACGAGATAAAAAAGTTCACTCCGGAACTGAAGTGTGAGCTGGCTGTTGGCATAAAGCCCGACAGAGTCAGGGTAACATCTGAAATTGATGAAGAAGAAACAGAGATTTTAATAACCTCCTACGACCTGCTGCGCAGGGATATTGAGCTGTACAAGTACTTGTCCTTTGAGTGCATGATAATAGATGAGGCACAGTTCATTAAAAATCCCACAACCCAGGTTGCAAGAGCTGTAAAGTCAGTAAGTGCCTCTTTCAAGGCAGCGCTTACAGGAACTCCGATTGAGAACAGACTCAGCGAACTCTGGAGCATATTTGATTTCTGTATGCCGGGATATCTTTTTAGCTACAAGGCATTTAAAGAAATCCTTGAGATCCCCGCAATCGCTGAGGGAGACGAAGGTGCAATGCTGCGTCTTAAAAAGATGATCGCGCCTTTTGTTCTAAGGCGTCTTAAAAAGGATGTCCTTACGGACCTTCCGGATAAGCTTGAAGAAAACATCGTGACCCAGATGACCAAGGGTCAGCAGGAGCTCTACAAGGCTCACCTTCAGCAGGTCAAGATGATGATTTCCACAAAGAGCGATACAGAGATCAAAAATGACAGGATCATGATCTTATCGGAACTTACGAGACTCCGCCAGTTATGCTGCGATCCCGGTCTTATCTACGATCATTATGACGGAGGTTCTGCAAAGGCAGAGCTCTGCGTAGAGATGATAAAGAGCGCCGCCGAGAGCGGACACAAGGTACTGCTCTTCTCTCAGTTCACTTCTATGCTTGAGAGACTTGTTGCGCTGTTCAAAAAAGAAGGCATATCCCACTATCTCCTTACGGGCTCTACCAAGAAGGAAGACAGGATAAAACTGGTAGATGCTTTCCAGGAGGATGACACCTCAGTATTTTGCATATCATTAAAGGCCGGCGGAACAGGTCTTAACCTGACTGCTGCCGATATTGTGCTTCATTACGACCATTGGTGGAATGTTGCTGTAGAGAACCAGGCCACCGACAGAGCTCACAGAATAGGGCAAAAGAATGTAGTGACCGTCTACAGGCTCATCATGAAAGATACCATTGAAGAGAGAATAATCGAACTTCAGAACAAGAAAAAAGAGCTGGCTGACCAGCTCCTTAATACAGGTTCACTTAGTGCTCCAAGCCTTACAAAGGAAGAGCTTTTAGAGCTTCTAGGGTGATATCGATGACTTCTTCCATCGTAAAATCTTTTTCCTCGATGGTGATATCAGCATACTTCTCATACAGAGCGCTTCGCTCATTGTAGAGGGATACAAGGGACTGACCCTCTCTCATGACAACGCCCCTCTGTTTTGCATTGTGCAGGCGCTTTGTAAGAGTATCCATATCAACCTTCAGATAGACCACCTTGCCGATGTTCTTGTAGTGGTCCATAGCTTCTTTTCCGTAAACCACGCTTCCTCCGGTGGCAATAACGGTCTTCTCTGTCTCGATCCCGGCATTTATCCTGTTTTCAATCTCAATAAAACCGTCCACTCCCTCTTCTTCAATGATCTTTGAGAGCTTTTTGCCCTCTTTTTCCTGGATCACAATATCCGCATCCAGAAATCTGTAGCCAAGGATCTTGGCAAGGATTACTCCCATGGTACTCTTGCCAGATGTTGGCATACCGATTAAAACTACATTATCCTTTTTCATAATCCTCCTTAATGAAGTCAGGTTCTCTCAGACTATAATTCCGCCGCCAAGGACAATCTCCCCATCGTACAAAACTGCACTCTGTCCCGGTGTTATGGCTCGTTGCGGCTCATCAAAGACTATCCTTGCCTTTCCATCTGCAAAGATAGTTGCCGTTGCCGGCTGCTCTTTATGTCTGTAACGGATCTTGGCCTGGCATCTTATGGGCTCACTTGGTGCATCCCCTGTTATCCAGTTAAATTCCCTTACCATTACTTCTTTGTCGAACAGATCCTCATCGTCTGCAAGGATGACGCGATTGTTCTCAGTATCAAGGCGCTTTACGTAAAGCCTTCTGTCCGCAGGAATTCCAAGACCTCTTCTTTGACCTATGGTGTAATTTATGATTCCTTCATGAGTTCCCAGAACGTTTCCCTGAAGGTCGATAAAATCGCCCTTTGGATATTCTTTATTCCTGTATCTCTTGATCATGGCTGCATAATCGCCGTCAGGAACAAAGCAGATGTCCTGAGAGTCTTTTTTATCCTTGTTTACAAAACCGTACCCGGCAGCAATTTCTCTGGCCTCATCCTTGGTCATCTCCCCGAGTGGAAAGTACGTGTGTGAGAGCTGCTCTTCTGTAAGGTCATATAAAACGTAGCTCTGATCCTTTTTTGGATCTACTGCCTTCAGCAGATAAAAATGTCCGTCCCTCTCCTCAATCCTTGCGTAATGCCCTGTTACGATGTTGTCGTATCCAAGGGCCTTAGCCTTTTCATAGAGGATGTCGAACTTAAGGTACTTATTGCACCTTATACATGGGTTTGGTGTCTCGCCCCTCTCATAACTGCACACAAAGGGTTCGATGACATTCTTGGTAAACTCTGCCTCATAGTGGTATATGTTGTACTCTATACCGAGCTTATCGCAGACTGCCCTTGCATCCTGGGTGTCCTTTAAGCTGCAACAGGTTCCAAAAAGGTCCTCGCCTATCATATCGTTCTCATAAAGGCGCATGGTACATCCCATGCAATCAAACCCTTTTTTTAACATAAGAGCAGCGGCTACGGAAGAATCCACGCCGCCACTCATAGCTATTAAAGCTTTTTTATTCTCGTTACTCATCATGCGTTAATTTTCTTAATAATCTCCGGCAGTACCTGGTCTATCTTGTCATTGTCTATCTGGCAGGTTCCGGCATTTGCATGTCCGCCTCCGCCATACTCAAGACAAAGATCTCCGATGTTGAAGTTCGATGCCTTATTGATAATAGACTTACCTATCATAACAGCTGTGTTCTGTTTTTTAAAGCCCCAGGCTACATGAACTGAAATTTCTGCCTCAGGATACAGAGCATAGATCATAAACCTGTTTCCGGCATAGATCACATCGCCTGCTGCCTTCTGATCTACCACAACAACCTTTCCCTCCATGTGGGAAATCTCTTTTAGCTGCTGTTTAAAGAGCTCTGACTGCTCATTGTAAAGGTCTACTCTCTCCTTGACATCAGGAAGCTCCAAAACATCCTTGATATCATGATTTACACAGTAGCTGATGAGCTCCATCATAAGGTCATAGTTGGAAATCCTGAAGTCATGGAATCTTCCAAGACCTGTCCTTGCATCCATAAGGAAGTTCATAAGAACCCAGTCCTTGGGATTTAGGATCTCATCTTCCGTAAAGTCTGCAGAATCACCCTTATCCACTGCAGTCATGATCTCATCGGATATTCTGTCAAGTGCATATCCTGCTTTCTTGTAATAATTGTAAACCACCCTGGCTGCTGACTTAGCCTGGCCTTCTATGAACCAGTTGTCGTTATCCTTCATGGATGCGTTTCTGATAAGCTCAGACTCATGGTGGTCAAAGCACATAAAAACTCTTGAATCATAAGGCAGATTGGTTGTGATATCGTTACCCGAAAGCTCAATCTTGCCGTCCTGAACATCCTTGGGGTGTACAAACTTGATATCCTCTATCAGGTCACACTCCCTTAAGATCATCGCACAAACCAAACCATCAAAATCACTTCGTGTCACAAGTCTCTTTTTGTCGCTCATATTGCCCCCGATTCTTATGCGTAGCGGTATACAAACAGGTCGTATACCAAGTGAAAAGTGTCCTTATTCAGTATATCACTTTTGATGCAGTTTACGAAATAACAGAAAGCTGTTTTTAATAATAAGTTAATATAGTCCTGCTCCATCGTCGTGTAAAAGAAACTCCGGATCCTGATCAGCTGCTGTAGTAGCCAGCGTATCGCACCTTTCATTCTCGGGATGTCCGTTGTGTCCCTTTACCCAGTTCCATCTTACCTTGTGTGGCTCTACAGCCTTTAAAAGTCTCTGCCAGAGCTCTACGTTCTTAACAGGCTTTTTCCCTGCTGTTTTCCAGCCGTTTTTGACCCAGCTCTTTAACCAGCCTTCGTTAAAGCCGCTGATTACGTACTTTGAGTCTGAATACATCTCTACTTCACAGGGCCTGTTAAGGCTCTCAAGCCCCACGATAGCGCCCATCAGCTCCATTCGGTTGTTGGTGGTCTTGTCATATCCGGCGCTTATCTCTTTTTCATGTACTTCACCCTTGGGGTCTATATAGCGCAAAACTACGCCGTAACCTCCGGGTCCGTCGGGGTTTCCCCTGGCAGATCCGTCAGAATAAATACTTACTTTCATTGTTCACCTCTGTTTATGTCAGGGATTCTCACTAGACTCGAAAATACCTCGTCAAGTGTTCACCCAGGGCTCGCACTAGTTTCGAAAATACCTCAACAAGTGCTCTGCTCCCAGCTTCCAAACTCAAGGAATCCATCCGCCATCTTCTGCGCATTTTCTACGATGTTTTCATCATAGCCCAAAACCTTAAGAAGCATGATGGCGTTTCTGGTTGTAGCCGGGCCTTCTTTGAGCTTATAGTCAAATTTGACGTCATTATCCGTCACATCACCCTCAAAGTGATATATCTCATAGATGTCTTTTAAAAGAGCTGTCAGCTCGATATCGTGAGTCGCAGCAAAGCACTGAACTCCATTCTCCGCAAGGCTCTTAAGAATCTGCGTTGAAGCTGCGATTCTCTCGACAGTATTGGTTCCGCGAAGGACCTCATCCACAAAGCACAGAACCTTGTTGCCGGGAGTCTTGGATTTATCGACTATCCTCTTAATTGACTTGATCTCAACGATGTAATAACTCTCTCCCATGGAGATATCATCCTTAAGTGCCATGGATGAATAAATCCTGTAAAACGGAGCCGCGTACCTGGTACCAAGCACCGTATGGATTGACTGAGCAAGAATAGTGTTTATGGCACAGGTCTTAAGGAATGTGGACTTGCCGGATGCATTTGAACCGGTTAAAAGAACTCCTGCCTTTGCCTCTATGGTGTTGGCAACTGCCCCATCTATAAGGGGATGGATCAGGTCTTTTGCCACGTAAGAGTCACCTGTAAATTCAGGAATAGAATATCCGTTTTCAAAAGAAGCCCTAAAGCAGGCAACGGATACTTCCGCCTCTATTCTTCCTGTGATCTCGAGGATCTTATCAAGCCTGTCCCTCTTTGCCATGAGCTGCTTGTACATCTGATTGAACTTGATCAGATCTATATGAGTCACCATACGGATGTAGTCCAGGAGAAGATCAACCGGATTTCCGCTGGAATTCGTCTGTGCTGATGTAAGAAGAATGGAGGAACCGGCCCTGAAGGAAGAAAACTCCTTTGAGATAGCGTTAAGTTCCCTGATATCCTCTGAGAAAACCTCAGCCCTTATCCCTGAAAACTTATCAATGGATTTGATCACCCTCATGACATATCCGTAAGTTACAAGGTAAGGAGTTATATCACTCTTTATTCTAAAATATGATACAATCTGTACCAGCATCAGAATAGCAAGTGCTATAAATCCCAGCGCAAAGTTTACAAAGCAAAAGCCGATTGCTGCAAGGATAAGAGCAATCATAACAAAGTGCCTGGTATTGCCGGTACCTGATATGTTTTCCAGATAGTCGATGTAATCATATATCGAGTATCTGCTGTTATTGCCAGTCTCCCAGAAGATAGTCTGTATCTTTCTTCTGTCCTCATCATTCTCCTGAAGGAAAGTAACCTGATCTTCAAAGGACTTAAAGTCGTCCTCCTGTCTCGGGGATCTTAAGAGATAGTAAAGATACTCCTCTCCCGCAGCGGAAAGGCAGTAATTAAGCCTCTTATAAACCCCGTCCATTCCAAGATCATTCCAGGTGATATCGTCAATCTGCGCATCTTCCGGATGATTCTTAAAATATCCTGTGACGTGGTCAAGGTCATCTGCCTTATACTGCCTGGCAGGGGGATTTCCGTAATTCTTTATTAGCTTTCCAAGCAGGTATTTCCTGGCATTGTACTTATCCCTAAGCCCCAGCACAAATGCAATGACTATAAAGCAAACCACCAGGAATATTATCATGTATCCTTCCATATCAGCTGTATAACCTCTTTCCGATTTCTTCAGCCTTGGCGTAGATGTCTGCAGGCTCTGCGCCAATGTTGAAGTTTCCGTTTTCATAGCGGATGATACCGCCGATCATTGTAAGCTTAACGTTTGACTTACTTCCGCTGTAAACAATATTCTTGACGATATTGTTGATGGGCTGCATGTTGGGCTGGTAAAGATCAAGCATGATGATATCAGCCTTCTTACCCTCTGCAAGATAGTCGCAATCATTAAGTCCCATAGCGTGAGAACCGTTAACAGTTGCCATCTTAAGGACTTCGGATGCGTCAACGCTGGAAGCATCCATGTTTTTAAGCTTGGCAAGTCCTGTTGTTAAGAACATCTCTCTGAACATATCAAGGCAGTTGTTGCTGGCAGGACCGTCTGTTCCTATAGCTACAGGAATACCCTTTTCAAGGTATTTGGAAATAGGCGCAATTCCACTGGCCAGCTTGGTGTTGGAGCCCGGATTGGTCACAGCATAAAGACCTCTCTTCTTCATGATCTCCATATCCTCGTCATTGGTCCATACAACGTGATATCCGCCTCCGCCGTAATCAAACAGTCCCAGAGAATCAAAGAATTTAATGGGAGTCATACCGTATCTCTCGATGCACTCTTTTGTCTCGGACTCTGTCTCCTGAATATGTGCCCAGAAAGGAGCTTTGTATTTGTGAACCAGCTCTGCTGTCTTCTCCAGAAGCTCTTTTGAACAGGTATATTCAGCATGAAGGCCAAGGATAAACGAGTTGTATTCATCCCTTCCGTTAAGGTCGTTGTAATACCCCTCGAGCATCTCCACTGACTGACTGAAGTTATTGACACAGCTGGTCTGAACGCAGCGCATTCCGCAGTCTCTGAAAGCATCTGCCACAGAATATGGTGTCAGATACATCTCAAAAACAGCTGTGATTCCGCTGGTCAGATACTCCATGATTGCAATCTTGGACAGATGATAAATATCTTCTGCCGTCATCTTGGCTTCTATGGGGAATATCTGCGTGTTAAGCCAGTCTGAAAGCGGAAGATCATCAGCCTTGGATCTCATCAAAGTCATGGCTGAGTGTGTGTGTGCATTCTTAAAGCCGGGCATAAGGAGATTCTTTTTGCAGTCAATCTCTCTGTCCCATATAAGTATTGAGTCCTTGTGCTCCTCGCAGTAGCTAAGTGCCTCTTCTTCTGTTCCAACGAACTGTATAGTATCGCCGTTTACCCAGACTTCGCCGATAAAGATCTCTTTTCCCGGCTCCATTGTCAAAATTCTTGCGTTATAGAATCTTGTTCTCATACTTCAAACCTCTTGATGGACTCAGATACAAGCTTGGTGAAAAGAGGTGCTGCCTTATCTGCAGCCTCCTGAACTTCCTCATGTGAAAGAGGCTCACCTGAAATGCCTGCTGCCAGATTTGAAATGCAGGAAACTCCGCAAATGCGCATACCCATGTGGTTTGCTGCGATCGCCTCGTTTACTGTGCTCATACCAACTGCTGAAACGCCGAGCTTAGCCAGCATCTTGATCTCTGCAGGTGACTCAAATGAAGGACCTGTGCACTGGCAGTACACGCCTTCTTTGAGATCGATCCCGTTCTCTTTTGCAACGGCTCTTATCACGTCTTGAAGGTCTTTCTTGTAGACATTGGACATATCGGGGAATCTTGGTCCGAGCTCATCGAGATTTGGTCCGATAAGAGGATTTGGTGCAAAGACTGAGATGTGATCTGTGATAAGCATAAGATCACCTGCGCCAAAGCCTTCGCCAAGTCCGCCTGCTGCGTTTGTAAGGAAAAGAATCTTAGCTCCCAGCATCTTCATAAGCCTTGCGGGAAGAACTACATCGCTGATATTATAGCCCTCGTAAAAGTGGATTCTTCCCTTCATGCATACAATCTTC
Source organism: Butyrivibrio sp. NC2007 (assembly GCF_000421405.1). Lineage (GTDB taxonomy): Bacteria > Bacillota > Clostridia > Lachnospirales > Lachnospiraceae > Butyrivibrio. The sequence goes on along the minus strand of NZ_ATWY01000007.1, from coordinate 6,683 downwards.
TTATCTCCAAGGTATCCGAAAATGAACTTTCCTGCATGTCCAGGAACTGTTGATACCGGAAATCCCGGTATATCACTGTATGAAATCTCTGTCTCTATCTTGATATTCTCTGCAAATCCGCCAAGGCCTGAGCCCAAAACCAGTGCTACATCAGGCTCAAAATCAGTCACCTTTCTTACTGCCTCTTTGCATTTAAGTAGTTTTTCATATACTGCATTTCCCATAATCATTACCCCTTTCTGTTGGTTTCATCTAATGATATAACATCTGTGTCTTCATCTGCAAATTCTGCTGTTTCTGGCTCATCTGTTTCTTCTGTCTCATCCACTGTATCAGCATTTACAGCTTCTTCCAGATATGGTGGAAAGTCTGGGTTAAAGAGCCTTCCCTTTATGACTGGTTCAATGGTGTTGTTCACTGCATGAATTACAGCTTCCTTCATACCGCCCTTTACAAATCTTGAAATAATGGCGCTCTCAAAGCCTGTGCCTTCAATGGAGAAGTTCTTTAGCGTGTCATGGAGCATGTCTGCACCGGGCGATTCCTGCATCCTTATCTCAATTCTGCCGGGAACTGCCGGATAGATGAAGGTAGACTTTCTGTCCACCCGATCTACCGCATCATCCTCAAAGTAGATATTAAATGTTCGCTTGCTGGCCTCCTCCAAAAAATACACTTCATTTCTGATGGTCAGCCTGTTGTACTCATCCCTGGTGCATACCGAATCCAGTGAGACCTTGTAGTTCTCGCAGTGAATGTTGATGTCACTGGTATATCTTTTGCCTCCAAAGCCGCAGCGAAGCTTGTAAATAACCTCTCCTTCATAGATGTCTATGTAAAAAGCGTTATCCTCTGTTAACCTGAATCCGATCTTCTTCATGCCATCAGTGAAATTGTTGTGCACTATCTGCATCATCACCGGCATAAAGCCTATTCCCGTGGTCTCAAGGTCGTAAATCTTGCCGTCGAGCTTTTTAAGCCATGTAAGGATCAGCTGATTCTCATTCCTGATATTATAGGAGTTTACTGCAGATTTGAAGTCAGTTCTTTTACCCGAAAAGCTTATGCTCCTGTTTCTGGGAGAGCCTGTGGTCATGCGCACGGTTCTGTTCTTCCAGCCTCCTGAACTGATAACCGGGAAATCTGCTGTTCTCCCGCTCACGGACTTGCAGATTGCCTTTAGCTCCGTCAGCGACCTGAAATCTTCAGGAAGGGGCGTATCAGACACCTCTATGACATTCTTCATCCTGTCACGGATCTTGATGGCCATACTACTGGTCTGGAAGACATCGCTGTTACCTGCATTGGTCACTATGACCATATCAATATCGGGATAGACAAAGACATTCTGGCCCATCATGCCGTTATAGGCAAAGCAGCCTTCTCTGTCATCATTGATCCAGAGCTGGTAGCCGTAATAAGGGTTATCTTCTCTACCTGTCTCTATCTGCTTGGTAGTGGACTCGATTACCCACTCCTCAGGGATAAGCTGCTGCCCGTTCCATACACCTTTCTGTAGGTAGAGTTGGCCAAGCTTAGCCATATCCTCAATTCGCATGAAGGCTCCCCAGCCACCCTTGGTGATGCTCTGTGGACAGCTCTCCCAAAAGACTCTCTTGATGCCCATGGGGTTAAATAATCTCTCTTTACAGAAGTCAAAGAGGGACTGTCCCGTGATCTCAGTGACTATGGCAGAGAGCATGTAAGTGTTCATGCTGTTGTATTCAAATTTCGTTCCGGGATCGAATTTAAAAGACGCATCCAAAAAGCCTTTTCGCCAGTCATTGCCGCTGATAGCTCCTATCTCGTTAAAGTCAACGCCTGAAGACATATTGAGAAGGTTTCTGACTGTCATGGTCTTTCTGAAGATGCTGAAAGGCCCAAGTCTTGGGCTGAATATATCGCTGAGCCTGTCGTCGAGGGTGAGCTTGCCATCGCCCATAAGTATGCCTATGGCCATTCCAGTGATTGACTTACACATGGAATAAGTAACGTGCCACATATCCATATCAAAGGGTTCAAAAGCACACTCAGCAATGACCTTGCCATGACGGAGGGCCATAAACTTGTGCATCCTGCACTCCCTGTCCGCCTGAAGGTCCCTGATCAGGTCAGTAAAAAAAGCAGAGCTTACGCCCTGAGCTTCCGGAGAAGTTCTCTCCAAAAACTGTTCATCAGGGCAGGAGAAGCTTGAAAATGCTTTCTTCTGTGGATTAAAATCCACCTTGCTGATCTCGCCGGTCTGCCTGGCGACCATCTTCATAAGAAGCTCTCCAACGTAAAGTTCTGCTCTTGGCATTTATGTTTACCTCCATGAAGGATTCATTTTGTAAAAGTCAGTCCTTAAGCGCCCTCATAGAGTTAAGTATTGCTATTACTGCTACTCCGACATCTCCGAATACTGCAAGCCACATGGTTGTAAGACCAAGTGCTCCCAGGATTAGGATTATCAGCTTAACCGCCAGTGCAAAGACTATGTTTTCTTTTACAATCCTTATGGTCTTGCGCGCGATCTTCATAACAGCAGAGATCTTGCTGATATCATCATCCATGATGACTATGTCTGCTGCCTCTATGGCAGCATCAGATCCCATGGATCCCATGGCGATTCCAACGTCTGCTCTCATAAGTACAGGAGCGTCGTTGATTCCATCGCCTACAAACGCAAGCCTGTTACCATTATCGCCTTTTGAGAGCATTTTTTCAACTGCACTGACCTTGTCTGCAGGAAGAAGTCCTGCCTTGACATCATTTATGCCAACCTGATCAGCTACATGTCTTGCTATAGCTTCATTATCGCCGGTGAGCATGACTGCCCTCTTAACTCCAAGGTCGTACAGGGCTGCGATTCCCTCTTTTACCCCTTCCTTTATAGCATCGGCAATCACGATGCTTCCGGCATAGACACCGTCGTAAGATACGTATACGACTGTGCCTGCTGCCTCATCCAAAAGACCTATGGAAGCCGGAACTTTGATGAGCTTATCATTGCCCACCAAAAGCTCTTTTCCATCAAGCACGGTCCTGATACCATTGCCTGCGATCTCCTTGGTCTGGGACTCATCTATGTATGAGCTGTCAGGCTTATTGCCGTCGTTTCTCTCCATGTAGCAGGAAAGGATTGATCTTGCGATGGGATGATTTGAATACATCTCGCCGTAAGCTGCCAGGGACAGAAGCTGATCTTCTGATATATCACCGGAAGTTGAAGGAACTATCTCAGATACCTTAAACTCGCCCTTTGTGATGGTTCCTGTCTTATCAAATACAACTGTGTCAACCTTGGATGCCGCCTCAAGGAAGTTGCTGCCCTTAACAAGGACACCCTTCTTGGAGGATGCTCCGATTCCTCCGAAGAACCCAAGAGGAACTGCGATAACAAGAGCACAGGGACATGAAACAATAAGGAAAATGCACGCTCTTCTGATACTGTCAGAAAGAGGGAGCTGTCCGATGATCGGAGGGATCACTGCAAGAAGTACTGCTCCGATGGTAACAACAGGAGTGTAATATCTTGCAAACCTTGTGATGAAGTTCTCCATTCTGGACTTCTTGTTGCTGGCATTCTCAACAAGGTCAAGGATCCTCGCAACGGTTGAATCCTCGTAGGCCTTATCTACTCTTACCTTAAGGATTCCCTCGCCGTTTACGCATCCGCTTATTACAGCGTCGCCTTCTGCTGCCCTTCTGGGAACTGACTCACCTGTAAGAGCTGCCGTATCAAGGAAGGACTCTCCCTCTACAACGGTTCCGTCTACCGGGATCTTCTCTCCTGCTCTTACCAGGATAATGTCTCCAACACTGACTTCCTCAGGATCTACCTCAGTTGTTGAGCCGTCCTCATTAACTATATTTGCATACTCAGGAGCAATGCTCATGAGGTCTGTAATGGACTGTCTTGACTTACCTACAGCGTAGCTCTGGAAGAGCTCACCCACCTGGTAAAAGAGCATTACTGCCAGCGCCTCGGAGTACTCTCCGATTCCGAATGCACCGAAGGTAGCTATCATCATCAGGAAGTTCTCGTCAAATACCTGTCCGTGGCTGATATTGATAATAGCCTTTCTCACTACATCGTAGCCGATGATTCCATAGGGAACGAGATAGATTATCAGCTTGACGAACCATGGAAGAGGATCCATGATACCGAGTTTATCCAGTACCAAAAGGATCACGAACATGGCGAGTACTATCAGTATTCTGTTACGGGTCTTTTTTTGTTTCTTGGTCATAATTACTCATCACATCCTTTCTGGAACGATTGATCAAGCCTCGATCTCGCAATCCGGCTCAACCTTTTTGCATGCCTTAACAGCAGCATCAAATACCTTGTCAAAAACGTCATCAGCAGCCTCTAATGTAAACTTCTGAGTCATGAAATTAACCCTTGCGCTTACAACGCCCTCGATCTTCTTAACTGCATCCTCCATCTTGGCTGCACAGTTTGCACAATCTACCTCACACTTAAATGTTTTCTTCATAATATCCACCTTTCTGCCCTCTTAGAGCTCATTATTTACTCTTCAATATGATTGATACCCTGGTCTATGATGGTCCTTACATGGTCATCTGCCAGAAAATATATTATCTGTTTGCCTTCTCTTCTGTTTCCGACGAGCTTGCTCTGCTTAAGGATCTTGAGCTGATGGGATATGGCCGACTGGGTCATATTAAGGCTCTCAGCTATATCGCATACGCACATCTCTTCTTCAAACAAGGCAAAGAGAATACGAATCCTTGTGGAGTCGCCGAAGACCTTGAACAGTTCTGCCAGATCATAAAGCTTGTCATCATCGGGCATCTCTCTGTGGACCTTCAGCACCACATCTGCGTGCTTGTGCACTACATCGCAATGTTCTACATCACTGATTGACATATCGATTTCCTTTCGTTTCATTTAAACATATGAATAATTGTTCATATGTTGAATATAAAACAAGTGAATGCATATGTCAATACACATTCACTTATTTTTTTAATTATATAATTGTGATCACTGTTTGCTGCCGGCTTCTGCCGCTTCCACAGTCTTTCTCATGTATCTGATAACGTCTGTCGGATACTCGCCCACTGCAGTTTCTCCGGTCACCATGACAGATGCTGCTCCGTCCAGTACTGCGTTGTAGATATCACTCACTTCTGCTCTGGTCGGAACCTTGCTGTGCTCCATAGATGAGAGCATCTGAGTCACAACCATGAAAGGCTTGTGCGCTTTACTGCATCTTGCTGCTATGTCCTTCTGAAATCCCGGAAGGGTCCAAAGCGGAACAGCATTTCCAAGGTCTCCCCTTGCTATGATTATCTCGTCGGCTACTTCAAAAAAGCTCTCGAGGTTATCTACACCTTTGGTATTCTCAATCTTGGCATAGATCTTAATGTCTTTTCCGCCGTTATCATCAAGGACGCTTCGCAGTATCTTAAGGTCGTCTGCGCTTCTTACGAAGGGCTGCATCACTCCGTAGATACCTGACTTGCACGCAAGTTCGATGTTCTCGATATCTTTGTCTGTCAGCGCTGGCATGTCAACGGACTTACCAACTATTGCTATGCTCTTTTTGCTATTTAGAATTCCGCCTCTGGTGATTCGGGCTTTGGCAATGCATCTATCAGCGCTAATCTCTGTTATCATAGCTGCGATCTTTCCGTCATCAAGAAGGATTTCATCAGTAACTTCAAGGGCTTCAAGGATTCTTTTATCAAGTGTTACTGCCTTAGCGCCTGGATGCGTGTCCGTTTTGTCCGGAACTGTAGGCTCAAGTACAAGCTCATCGCCATCATTGAGGCTTAATGGCGCATCCAGCTTCCCGATCCTAAGTTCAGGCCCCTGCATATCTATCAGGATTTTGGGAACAATCCCGCTTTTTGCTGCAGCTCTTTTAACCTTATTTAAGTCCACAAGGCAGTCCTTAAGCATGACATGCGATAAATTGATTCTGATGCCTGTCATTCCTTCTGCAAACATCGAAGATAGCACTTGCTCATCTCTGCAACTTGGTCCCAGTGTTCCAAACACATCTATCATATCCCATATTTCCTCGGTATCGGCCCAAAACAACTTTTATGTATATCCAAGCCGAACTTTCTCTTACATTATTAACGCAATATCGTAAACAGCGTCAAAAATCACTTCATAAATCATAATACCACAGGCTTAAAGCGATTTTTTATCAATTATGATAGCAAAACCAATAGAATTGTCGGCCTGAGTGCAAAAAACACCATTTCAGTCCGACTCGTACATATCGCTTATGCGCACACTGCCCCATTCCATGAAAACAGCCAGGCCTACAAGAAAACAGCCGCTCTAAAAGAAAACAGCCGGGCCCATAAGGCAATGTCATTAAGATAAGATGACAACAAAAAGAAATAGAGAACTGAGAACCTGAATAAGGTAATCAGTTCTCTTTTTTTGATGGTTTTTAAACCTTCAGGGCATAGAAAATAGGCAGATGTCCATCTGCCGAAATGATAGTATAATTAGTTTGTTAAGCTACTCTGTACAGAAAGCTTATAGCGGTTTGGACTTTGACTTTGCGAGGGTCTTTGCGTCCAGGTCGGATTGGAAGAAGCTCTTTACTGATGAGGAATTCCACGTCAGGAGGAGCTTCCTTCTTTATTGATAGAAAATGGCGACATATGTGGATAGCCCTCGTGTAGTTTAATTGATAAGCATGCTTTCGGTG
>NZ_ATWY01000006.1 GCF_000421405.1 Butyrivibrio sp. NC2007 | reverse complement strand
AGTGAGAGTGCATCAACCTCAGCAAGTGAGAGTGCATCAACATCAACAAGTGTTAGCGAGTCAGAATCAACCAGCGTAAGCGAGTCTGAGAGCGCATCCGCTAGTGCAAGCTCATCAGGAACACCAGTTGTTCCTACTGTTGTACCTGGTGGCCCTGTATCTCCTGCAGATGAAGGCGCTGTAGCAGCACCTGCTCCTGCTGGAGCTGTCCTTGGAGCAACCAGAGAAATAGAAGGCGATGGTGCCGCAGTTCTCGGTGCAAGAAGAGGAAGAACAGGTGACGAGACAAATACTGTTAGCAAAGTAGCAGCAATTGGTGCAGCAGCTATCGGTGCAGTCGCAGTAGCTTCCCGCAAAAAGGAAGAGGAGTAACTTAATATTGCCACTAATCTATTCGTAATATAAAATATAAGGAGGCAGATGCATTAGCATATGCCTCCTTACTTTTACTTTGAAGAAGTCAGAGGATAGGCATGAAACGAGATAAGAAAAACAACAACTATAATGTTTTGCCGGGAAGGTTTTTCTACACTTTGTGTATCGTATGCATATATATTTTGGGCCGCAAAGTTCCGATACCATGGATCATGACCTCGGATGTCCCTACTGATTCCCTGTTTGCATATACGGAGAGTATCCTTGGAACTGATGTCAGCAGAGGAACCATATTTTCGCTTGGAATAAGCCCCTGGGTCACATCAATGATCCTGATGCAGATATTGTCATCTTTTTTTAGAGGTAAGGACAGGATCATTTCAAAGGCTTTTTTGAGGCGTATTACGCTGATTGTCACAATATTTATGGCGCTAATACAGGCCGGTTCCCTTATGGATAAGTTTACATTCAGGGAGGACATTTTTCCTAATATATGGATGGCAGAGATTGCTACTGTTATAACTCTTGTGGGAGGTACATTCGCTGTCATAGCTCTTGGTGAGAGCATTACTCAGTCCGGAATAGCTGGAACTTCAGCACTAATTTTTGTAAATATTCTTACAACATTCAGGAACAATCTGATTTCATATCTTTATGAGCCGCAGTGGACAGATGTCACCAGGCAGACCATTCTTCTGTTTGGAGTTGCTCCCGCAGCATATCTGATCTTCATTGTCTTTGCCACTACGTTGTTTGAAAGAGCCGAGCTCAGGATTCCTGTCTATCGCGTATTGATAAACAACGATCTCGCAGATGAGAATTATATTGCTATCAAGCTCAACCCTGCGGGAACAATGCCTGTCATGTTTGCAATGACTTTCTTTATGATTCCACACTATATAGCCGAGCTTTTGCTTAAAATCTGGCCGGATCATGCGTTTTTAACTGCTGTTAGCGTAAAATTAAGCCTGGAAAACTATATAGGTATTCTGTTTTATCTACTGATGGCTATTATTTTGAATTTTGGATTTTCTTTCATAATGATAAATCCTTCAGAACTTACAAAACAATTTTTGGAGGGCGGTGACTGTATTGCAGGCATGCGCCCGGGAAAAGAAACACATAAGTTTATAAATAGAAACATCAGGTTTTGTGCATTTCTAAGCTGCATAATGCAGTGCCTGATGGTAGGAATTCCACTGTTTATAAAAGCAGCAAACAGTTCCAGTTCAAAGATGTTTCAGATGCCTGTTACCATGATCATACTTACAGGTATATCGCTGAATGTCTTTGAAGAGATCAGGGTTTATAGAAATTTTCGTGACTATAAAACTTTTCTGTGAGGTCTTTTTATGTATTATTTCATTCCATCCTGGTATGCATCTGATGAATCATGGAAAATGCCAGCCAGGGAGTGGTATAGGGTTGGCAAGGAGTCTGAATTCGATGATACCGTAAACCACATAAGTATGTTTCGAAGCGAGGGCGTGGATGTGGGACTCATCTCTCTGGGATATGGTCCCCAGACCAGGTATTTCCTGCACAGACAGGGAATATGGCCCATAAAGAACTGGAATGCTTTTGATCGTCTTCAGAACACTTCCGGGGATACACCCTGCACTTTTTCCTACAGAGACCTAAACTGGCCTGAGAACATTGAATGGATGCTTAGCCCATTCCTTGTAGCCGGTTATGTTGATGGGGAGCTGTATGCCGAAGTGGATTTTGGACAACACGGGAACCTTCTGAAAATTAATCTTTTTTCTGAGGGAAAAATGAACGAGACTCTATATAGACGACAGAGGCTTTATGTCCAGTATTATGAAATGGAATGGAAATAATCCTGGGGAGCAGCTCTTTTATAACAGAACCGGGGAGCTTCAGTTTACCATAAAATATCCTGAAAAGAGTGTTGTAGTGGAACAGACAGCTGAATATAGGACAAAGCGCAGTAAGTACGCCGTAATAGACGACCTTATTATGGAAGTACTTAAAGCTAAAATGTCACAGCTTGATAAAAAGAAAGACGTGGTACATATTGCAGCTGATGAAAGGCACAACCGCATGGTTATGGAAGCTGCAAAAGGCTGCGTCATGGTCATGTCATTTTATGGTGATCGATATAACATAGAGAATAAAGAACAGCTGAAAAAGGACACAAAGGGCGCGAGTCTTATCATAACTGATACAGAGCAGCTGGCATCCAGAATAAATGAGAAGGTAAAGGTCGGCAGCAGGATAATGGATATCTCGCCTTTTGATACAAGACTTTCTCTGGGGAAGAGTCAACAGATTAGAGAACTAAAGGTCTTTTTCCCGCAGGATGGAATGGTGGAGCCGATACGGTCCAGGGGTATCATGCAGATGCTTAATCTTCTACAGGAGGATGAGAGAATCATGCTGATTGTTGGTACCAAGGATACCTCGGATGCAGCTATCAGAAAACTCAAGGATGAGATGAAAGAAAAGGCAGCCACCCTTGAAGGAACTCCAATCTATGTCTATGATGACGCTGATCAGATTGCGTTAGGTGAGAACGAGGCCGGGGAGAAAGAGAATAAGAGAGAACCGCAGATCTTCATACAGACCTACACCAATGAGTCGGATGTCATGTCCATACTGAAAGATATCAGACTAGTTGTAGATATAAGGGACGATCCTGACCAGTATATACAGATTGCTGGAATCTCCGTGGGGATTCCACAGATTAACTACCGAACCACAAGATATATCGAGGATCAGAAGAACGGCTATATGATACACAACATCGCCCATCTCAAAGAGGCTATGAGCTATTATCTGGAGGGGCTTGCCCACTGGAATGAGGCACTTGTGTACTGTGTAAGCCAGGCCGAGAACTATGCAGCGGGTAAACTTGTCGCTAACATGAGAAAGCGGATAGAGAATGGATTATAACATCAATCTTCTTCATATCGGATTACTTGATACTAAAGCTAAATATGTGCTTCCACCACAGGTCAACTGGCATCATATTTCGCCTTCTGAGTGTGCAGAAATACCGGAGCTAATCAAAAACAGAGAGCTTCCTTCCTTTGAAGTGGTACTTCTGGAGGAAGAGATAAGCGAAATATATGAGATGGAGAGCGCCATTGAGCCATACTCCCTGATACTTTGTCATAACAAGGATAGCAACTTGAGCTTCGAATTTGTAAATCTTATCGGTAGAAAGATGGGGGTTGTCATTGACGATGCAATGGCTAATGAATTTTTTCGACGACTTCCACAGAGGTTTTTCGGCGGTCAGTATGGGGCAAAACTGCATACATTTGATGCTGATATATCAAGACGCTTTGTTAATGAAATTTATTTTGATGGAAACCGTAGCGTATGCATGGAGGGTGATTTTGGAAACAACTGGTCATCCCTGGTAACCTGGAGGTATAATGTCCCACTTGACAAGGGCGAACCGCTGGAGTTGTGGCTTGAGTATACAAAAGATGAAGCGGTGGACATAAGGCTTGTTGTCAGGAGCATTGTTTCAGGTAGTCTTGATGAGGTGGCTTTTACCTGGATCTTTGAGGATGAACTTAAAAATCCTGATGAGACAATGTTGCTGGAAGATAGTGGCATGAAAACTGTTTTGGCGTTCTCGCTTCAGGTAAGGGGGAAAGGCCGGATAAATGTTGGAAATCTTCATTTTAGGTACAGTCATCTGGGTTTTGGGGTCCTAAAGACAGGAGGGGACAAAAGACAAGATGCTTCAAAGGAAGAAATCATAAGTTACTTTGACCCCATGGACAGAAAACCTCCATTATGTGTTTATTTTTCAGGTTACAGGACTGCTGAGGGCTTTGAGGGATACTACATGATGAAGGCATTGGGAGCACCATTTTTACTGTTGGGAGACCCAAGGCTGGAAGGCGGAGCTTTCTATATGGGCAGCAAAGAGTATGAAGAGCAGATAAAGGATATTATCAGGAGTACCCTTGATAAGCTGGGGTTTACAAATCAGCAGCTGGTTCTCTCAGGCATATCTATGGGGTCAACCGGAGCACTGTATTACAGCCCTGATTTTCTACCTTATCAGGTAATAGTTGGGAAGCCCCTTGCCAACCTGGGAAGCATAGCTTATAACGAAAAATATCACAGACCGGGAGGCTTCCCCACATCTCTGGATGTCCTTAAGGGCATCGCAGGGGGGATTGGACCGGCGCAGATAAAGGAAGGAAACGATATTTTTTGGGATAAGTTCGATAGCGCGGACTTTTCCAATACCAGATTTGCCATCTCATATATGAGAGAAGACGACTATGATCTCACGGGTTATGAGGATCTGGTAAATCATCTTTCCAGTAAAGAAATCACTATATACGGAAAGGGAATGACCGGGAGACACAACGATAATACCGCAGGCGTTGTTGAGTGGTTCAGATCGAGGTATGTCAGGGTCTTCAAGGACTCATTTAACAGGGATATCACATGAAGGCAGAAAACTCCATAATATACTCAGTTCGCTGGGACAATCTGGCATCTGACTCCTACCTTTATGGCAGCAGCATTGTTTTTGAACCTGATGGAACGGTGAATTTCTCTAATTTACTAATGCCTCCGGGTAGTGTCATCAGAAAGTGGCAGTCAGATCTCAATTATCAGGCGAAAAGACATGAGCCACAGCTTCCGATTCTTGAAGAGGGAGAGAAGTACGAGATCAGAAGCTATGTACGCTATAAACCTGAAGGCAGCGTAAAACTCAGATTCAGGTTTTTAGACCGACAGGGTGAGGAGGCAGGAATAGTCTTCATAGATGATAGTACTGCTGAGCTGGAGTGCCCCAAGGGGGCATTTGCCTATGATCTTGAGCTCATAAATGCCGGTGCAAAGGAACTGATATTTCATCATATCGAGATTCAGAAGAAATCTAAAGCTGAAAAGAATGTCAGAATTATAGATCCGGACGCCTGCTTGTACATCATAGTACTTGAGCCTACAGGAAGCAGTTATATTCTCCCCCGGGAACGGATTCTTCTCAGGTTCAGGAATCGTGTGATACTGACCTGCGAGGGAGCTGACGCCATTGCCCTGAACAGCAGCGTCATAGATGGACTTCAGCTGGACACCAGACAGGAAGAGATTGCCGTCATAGGCTATGGCGAAAAATCCAATGAGAGTGCTGCAATATTTGCCAATCGTCTGGGCAAAAATGTAAAACTCTATACATATGGAAGCTCCTCAAGAAAGCTTAAAGGCAGGTTGGAAAATATAGTGTATGGGGAAAACAAAGGGCAAAAGAATGATCTGGTAAAATCCCTCATGGATCCCTTAAGCGACAAGACAGGAAGACTTTTTAAAGGCAAATTCACATAATCATTTATGAAAAAGATAAAGTCCTACAACAAAATCCTGAAAAAAATAAATAAATTGGCATCGAAAATGAAAGCCTTGTCTGAAAGTGAGCTGAGCGGTTTAACTGCCACTTTTAAGGAAAGGCTTAATAAGGGTGAGAGTCTTGATAAGATAATGATCGATGCCTATGCTGCGATTCGTGAGGCTGCTGACAGGGTACTGGGCATGTATCCAAGAGATGTGCAGGTTCTTGGTGCTATTGCGCTGCATCAGGGCAAGATAGCTGAGATGAAGACCGGAGAAGGCAAGACCCTTGTGGCAGCAATGCCGCTGTACTTAAATGCCCTTACCGGAAAGAGCACCATACTGGTCACCATGAACAACTATCTGGCATGCCGTGACGGCAAGCAGATGGGCGAACTGTTTAAGTTCATGGGACTTACTACAAGTGTTGGTGTAAAAGAGGATATGGCTGAAATGCTTACTCTTGAAGAAAAAAAGGCAGCTTATGCAGCTGATATCCTGTACACTACAAATGGTGCACTAGGTTTTGACTATCTGACGGAAAACCTGGGGGAAACTAAAAACGACAGGTTCCTGCGTCCATATTATTACGTCATAATTGATGAAGCTGACGCAGTACTTTTAGATAGTGCACAGATGCCTCTTGTTATTTCAGGAGCCCCAAGAGTTCTTTCAAACATGTACGAGACAGCTGATTTGTTTGTGACTACCTTAAGTGAAGGGGACTATGAGGTTGACGAAAAGCGCAAAAAGGTATATCTGACCGATGTGGGTATAGATAAGGCACAGCTCTTTTACTCCAAGGAGGACCTCTTTGCAGAGGAAAACTTTGAGCTGGTAAGGCACATTATTCTGGCACTGAGAGCACATATGCTGAACATTTCACAGAAAGATTATCTGATAGAGGATGGTAAGATCAAACTCTTGGATGCCAGCTCCGGAAGAATCTTAGAGAACACCAAGCTCAGGCAGGGACAGCACCAGGCAATCGAAGCAAAGGAACATGTTGAGATAACACAGGAGAGCAGAGCTATGGCATCTATCACCTATCAGGCTCTCTTCAACCTGTTCCCAAAGATTGCGGGAATGTCAGGAACCGCTGCCGATGATACAGCTGAGTTTATGGATGTCTATGGACTTGATGTGGTGAGAATCCCGACTTATAAACCGGTGCGAAGGAAAGACCTCAGGAACCTTTGTTTTTACAACAAAAGAGATCAGATTGATGCAGCACTTTTGGAAACTGAAAAGATTCATGAGGAAGGCAGGCCTGTGCTCCTTATTGCCGATGCTATTGATGTTTCGCAGGAATGTTCTGACAAGCTTCTAAAAAAGGGCATTCCTCACAATGTGCTCAATGCCTACAATGTGGCCAAGGAGGCTGACATAATAAAAGAAGCCGGGCAGCGTGGAGCTGTGACTATCGCCACATCAGTGGCTGGTAGGGGGACAGATATAAGACTTGGTGAAGGCGTTAATGATCTGGGTGGTCTTGCCGTCATAGGCGTTGGAATAGCTGCAAACCTCAGGTCAGAGAAACAGGCCAGGGGACGTTCCGGAAGGCAGGGAGATAACGGTACCAGTATTTTCTATACATCACTTGAAGACCAGCTGGTAAAGGACTATGGTGCAGAGAAGCTACAGGACCTTGCTGAGAGAGGCAGTGGTCAGGTGAAGACCAGATGGCTGGCGTTTCAGATCCGTAAGGCACAGAGAAACTGTGAGCTTGCTGGAAAAGAAGGCAGAGAAAACACCACCCAGTTTGCTGAGAGCAGCAAAATCCAGAGGACCCTTATTTATTCCTTGAGGAATAGTATAATAGATATGGAGAACATGGATGAGGAGTATCTTCTTGGCGTACAGGAGCATGTGATAGACGAGTTCCTTAAAGAATATAAGAAGATGCCTGCTGTAGCTGATGTGGTGCGTTTCATACTTGACCATATATGCTACGACATTAAATCGAGACCTAATGAAAATGATATGCATGACAAAAAGAGCCTGAAAAAATATCTCATGGATGTTTCAAAATCGAGACTGGAAGATCAGATAGGGAAACTGAAAAGTGATATGCAAAAAGTATATTTTTATAAGATAATGACTCTGAAGGCTCTGGACGACAATTGGATAGAACAGGTTGACTATATGCAGCAGCTAAGACTTTCCATCAGTGGAAGGTCCTATGCCCAGAGAAATATCATGTATGAATATCACAAGGAAGCTCACGCTTCATTCATGAGGATGGTAGAGAACGTCAAGGTTGGAATGATGCGCAATATCCTTCTGGGCGAGCTTCAGGAAATCAAAGACGGCAAAATAAAGGTTATTAATCCATAAAACATGGGGGCAGTGAAAATGACTGTTTACAACATCAATCAGGGAATTGGCTGGGCCAGCAGCGGCGTTGAATATGCCCAGTCATACAGAGGAAAGATACTCAGGGAACTTGGAATCCCCGCAAAATTTATCTTTACAGATATCATGCGTGGAGACAACATCCAGGAAATGACACAGGCATTGTATTTTGAGGACGATGAGGTCATCTGGCTTTACGAGTTTTACACGGATTTTACTATTGAACCATGCTCTCTTAAAGAGGAGGATATCGCACCTTCTTTTCCCGCAGGTGATTACACGATAAATGTTTTATCCCCTGCGAAGAAGCAGTATGTCTATAAGGAAGATAACAGGTTCCTGACTGTCTTTTTTTCAAGGACCAATCCGGATAAGGTGTGTAAGGTAGAATTTGTTGACGAAGGATTCCTTATAAGGACAGATTATTATACCTCCGGAAAGGTTTTTTCTGAGTACTCAGCGCCTTTTGAGGGGCAGGCCAGGGTATATATGCGAAGATTCTTTAACAGAGACGGTTCTACAGCCTTTGAAGAATATCTTACTTATACCTCTAATAAAGATATGTGGGAAAAGAGCTGTCTATACAAGTTTCCTGATAAAATCTTTTACTCCAAGATGGAACTTGCTGAGGATTTCATGAAGAGACTCCCCATGGAGGATGGCGATATCATAATTGCTGACAGGACAACGCTTATGGGACAGGCAATATTCAAATGTCGCGGAAACCACAAGCTTGGAGTAGTTATACATGCTGAGCACTTCAGCGAGAACATGACTGACGAGGATAATATCCTTTGGAATAATTTTTATGAATATCCTTTTCATCATTCGGAAGAGGTGGATTTCTTTATCACATCCACTGAGAAACAGAAAGAGAATATGGAAAGGCAGTTCAAAAAGTATTTTGACAGGAAGCCCAAAATTGTGGCAATCCCTGTTGGAAGTCTCGATAAACTCAGACGCCCCGAGAATGCAAGAAAGACCCATGCGCTATGTACTGTTTCCCGTCTTGCTCCTGAGAAACATATAGACTGGATTGTCAGAGCAGTGGTGGAGGCAAGGAAAAAAGTACCGGACCTGACCCTCGATATTTTTGGAAGGGGCGTTGAGGAGAAAAGAATAACTGATATCATAAAGGAGAACAATGCCGGAGACTATATAAAGCTCAGGGGCCACCAAAAGATGGATGAGCTATACAAAGATTACAGCGGATATATCGCAGGTTCTACCAGCGAGGGCTTTGGCCTTTCTCTTATGGAGGCAGTTGGCTCGGGACTTCCCATGATCGGGCTTGATGTGCCCTATGGCAATCAGACTTTTATTGAGGATGGCAAAAACGGGTATCTAATACCATACACTAAGGATGAGGTTCTTGACAGCAAGGCTCTGATCTTGGAATTTGCTGACAGGATAGATAAGCTCTTTAACGAGGATCATGTGTCGGAATTCTCCATGCACTCTTATATAATCGCTGAAGATTTCCTGACAGAGAAGATTGAAAAGAAAATGAAGACGCTTTTGGAGGAATTATGATAATTCTTGCAGATCAGATAAACAATTATTCGGAGAAACTGATAGAATCCATAAAGAACTGTCAGTTTGACTGTCCTGCCATCAGTGTACTGTACGATGGCTTCCATCCTGAGGGAGTAGAGTCACCATACAGCTATTATATTGGGGATTATAAGGCTGAAGGCAAGCCTCTGTTTTTTAGTCGTCTTGAGCGACCATCCCATCAGGAGATAAAATCTGATGCAGGCAATGCAATTATTTATGAAAATAATACTATCAGATCCAGAGTTTATTATGCTGAGCCCAAGGAAAAGAGATTTATCAGGATAGTTGATGAGGTGGATGAGGCAGGGAAAGTCAGGTGGTCAGATCATTACAACCGCTTTGGTAGGTGCTTTGCAAGAACTACCCTTAACAATGAGAAGATGCTCTTTAAGACCTACTTTGACCAGGATGGAAAAGAAAAAATCGTGGAGAATTTTGCCACCGGTCACATAATCCTTAAGAAAGACAAAAACGAAGTGTTCTTTAAGAACAAGACTGATTTCGTTGTCTATTATCTTAAGGAGAGAGGTTATGATCTTGACAGGATCTTATACAATTCTCTTTCAACACCTTTCTTTGTGTCTGAAAAGCTGCAGCAACAGGGAATTTCCGGAAATGATGTCCTTTTCTGGCAGGAGGGTATAAAGGATGATATTCCCCAGAATATGAAGAATATCTTTAATAATAAGGACTGCAGGACCAAAAAGATAGCCGTCATGTATCGCCGGGTCTTTGAACGTATGGAAAGCCTGAATTTGGATAAAGGAAAATACGGTCTTCTTGGCTATCATTATGATTTCAAGAAAGAGAATACCGGAAAAAAGGAAGTGGTGATCTTTACCAATTCAGATGATGTGGAGAACCTGGAGGACATTATTAAAGCGCTGCCTGACTTTATGATACACGTGGCAGCAGTTACGGAGATGAGCAATAAGCTCTTGTCTCTGGACCGCTACGAAAACGTAAGGCTCTATCCCAATGTTCGCGAAAAGAGAGCAACGGAGCTGTTTGAAAACTGTGATTTCATGCTTGATATAAACCGTGGCAAGGAGATACTGGGAGCCGGAGAGAGAGCATTCTTACATAATCATCTGATTCTGGCCTTTAAGGATGTGATGCACAATGATCATGTTGTATCAGAGCAGCTGAGGTTTAAGGCAGGTGACTATGAACTGCTCACGGAAACACTTAAGAAAGCTGCTGAGGATGAAGAGCTGCGCAGGGAGCTTATAGAACAACAGCACGCCCATGCTATGAGTGAGACGAAAGAGAGTTATAATGAATTTTTGAAAATCTAAATGCATTAAAATGGCGCAGCCCCGTAGGGCTGCGCCTTAATTATTATTGTATTAAGTTGGCGGTTTCGGCATCAATCTGAGCGAAGAGTTCATCGATGGTGGCATCGGATAAACCAAGCCTTTTTATTCTGAGACGGGTCTTTTCGTCTGGTATAGCATCTTCACGTCCAAATCGTATTATCTCTAATGCTGCTTTCTCAGTGGCTTCCGTAGCAATAGTTTTATTGTGAAGTTCTTCATTGTAATCCCAATATGTCATGTCTTGTACCTCTCTTCTGTGCTTTTCAAAAAAGGCTTTCAGGATGTCCTGGTCAATGCAATCCTGAATGGCATGATTAATAGCTGACTTGATTTCTTCCTCTTTATCATCAATGTCTTTCGGTATCTCTTTTATATATTTTCTCACGAGCGATACGAAAATGCTATAGCTTTTTAGGGTGTTGCAGGCATCCATGAGCTTTTGATTGTTGCCTTCGTTGATGTTGAGAACTGTGACAGTGAGCTCGATATCGGGAGTTGCTGTCTGCTTCTCAAATTGTTCGGAGAGGCGATAGATCTTTTCATCCGGAAGGGGTTCTGTGCCGTTGTAAAAGACATAGAATTTCGGAGTGGGTATCTTGACCAGTTTGGAAGCGTACAAGTCATCCTCCTGAGTGATTTTCTTGAGGAGTTTCGCAACGTAAAACAGGTCTCTCAGTGGCATGTTGGGGCATGGAGTTGACTGATGCTCGAATACATTTAGCTCATAGTTGAAGATGAATGAGACGTCATTCTTGACCTTTAGGAACGTGCTGTCGCCGATGGTGTTGATGATGATATCATCAGGGTTTGTGTGGTTTGAATTGTTCAGTGCATTGTAGAGTGACAGAAGCTCTTTTTTGTCGTTAAAGAGCATTCTAAAGACAGAGTCTTTGTACTTGGGGCTCGTTATTGAATTAGATGGCAATTGTTGATTCCTCCTTTGTGTTGCCTTTGTGATATCCAATGTATGCGCATACCTGGAATGATAGATGGCGAAGTGCCATAGAACGTGCTCAAGAGGAGCACAAAGGAGATATTATCACATGAGCATACCAAAAGTCTTTAAGACTTTATGAAGAATTCTTAAGATTTCCTTAAGGTGAGGGAGTCAAAGAGAACCGTCCCCATTGACTCAAAATGAGACAAAGTGAAACGTCCTCGGTGACTCACCCGGTGACTCAAGGAAAAGGCGCAGCCCCGGAGGGCTGCGCCTTTCTAAGAAGGATCTATGAAGTTAATCACTCTATAGTAAGAGAGAGTGAGTTGCCGATCTGGCCGCTGCCGATGCAGCCGAATTCTACGGATGATCCGCTTGGAATGGTTCTGTTCCAGTCAACGGGTGTGATAACGTAGTTGCTGTCCTGCTTGGTTACATTAACGTTCCAGGAGGAGTTCATGTTGAGCTGGCTTGTGGGAACCTTGAGAGTCCAGCTGTTTACTGTGTTTCCTGTGTTGTTGGTAACCTTAAAGCTTACCTGGTAGCCGCTGCCCCAGCTGTTGATGGAAGCTGTTGCTTCAAGGCCGGATGCTACAGGAGTTGGATCTGGCTGTGGCTCCGGCTCGGGCTCAGGAGTGGGCTCCGGCTCGGGCTCAGGAGTGGGCTCCGGCTCGGGAGTAGGTGTGGGCTGTGAAGATGAGCCGTTATCTACCTTTTCAAAGGACCACTGCTGGTTTGTGCCGCCGTTGTAGGTCCACTCGCAAACGTTGGTGCCGTCAGATGTCTTTTTCTCATAAACATCAAGTCCGCTGGCTCCGTTTGAGCACTTGGTTGCGATGGTATAAACTCCGCTATTTCCTGTCTCTTTTACCACAAATTTCTGTGGATCTCCGTCATAACTGCTGTAAATTCCAACATTGGTGCCATCTGCCGCGTCGCCGTAGGAAACATCGAGGCTGTAGCTGCCGAGCATGGTGGTCAGTGTGATGTAGCCGTCTGATGTGTTTGCAACGTACCACTTCTGACCGTCAACGCCTGTTCCGCTGCTGATGCATACATTTGCCCAGCTTGAGGAAGGATTGCCCTCAACTGACAGGTACTTCTGTGAAAGAGTGTTCTTGATATAATACCAGCCATCGTCGATGTGAGCTGTCTTAGTGCTTGGCTGTGGTGTAGGTGTGGGCTGTGGTGTTACGCTGCTGCCCTGGCCAAAGACATCTGTGTAGGCCTGGAGTACTTTGCTGTAGGCCTGCTTGGGCTGGCCGGGTCTTGAGAACAGAAGAGGAGCGGAATTGCTGATCCATGTTGTCTGGTCTGAAAGTCCCCACCATGTGATGCCTGTGATCTTACCGCCGTTCTTCTTGGCATTGTTGATGCCTTTGAAGAGGTTGTAAGCGTAGTTTGCCATATCTGAATCGCCCTTGTTGGTGATGTCCAGCTCTGTGATCTGAACTTCAAAACCTGCCTTTAAGAAGGAGTTGAGGGCGCTTACATAAGAATCTGCTGAAGGGAAGTTCGTTCCAAGGTGCGACTGCATTCCAATGCCGGCGCAGACTTTTTTGCCCTGGTTAATGTAATTCACAAGTGTGATTACGTTGTTAACTTCCATGTACGTATTGTAATCGTTGTAAAAGAGCTTTACCGAGTCCGTAAGACCGAAATAATCGAGACAGTCGTAGGCGTAGTTGAAAGCTTTTTTAACATAAGAAGCGTTTGTCTTGTTGTTGCCGTAAACTGCCTCCCAGCCTGAGTTTGAGGCGTGGATGACTTCGTTGGCAACGTCCCATGCATAGACAACACTGCCGTAATCGCTGAGGTAGACGTGGTTCATCACGGTCTTAACGTACATCTCAAGCCTGGCGTCCATGGTTGATGAATTGACAAAAGAGCTGTTTCCGTTATATCCGTTTCTGAAGAACCAGCTTGGTGTCTGAGAGTGCCAAACAAGCGTGTGAGCTCTCATCTTCAGACCGTTCTGGTAGCAGATCTTCATGACTTCATCGACTGTGCTGAAATTGATCTGCGGAACGTAGGATTCCTTGTAGCTGTCAGGGATGTAGTAGCCTCTGTTCTTGGCTTCGCTGACACTGATGAGTCTTGCGGAATTTCCAAGAAGTGCATCGGGCTTCATCTCGTTTTCAAGCGTTATGCTGTTGTACTGCTGTTTTAAAAGACTGAGCTGATTAGCGTCTCTGAGCTGGTAAAGATTGATACATGTTCCGGAATATCCGTACTGTGCACCATAGGTGTTGAGAAGGGTGTTATCAGCTGCCTGTGCGTCGACTTTGAAAGAAAGTCCGATGGAGCAAACAAGCATGATGAGCACCGTGAGCCTTGCAATGATGATCTTTGAATAATTTTTCATACATTTTCCCCACATTATTAAGTTTTATTTTTGTGTCTTTGCAGATATTGTTCCCCCAAACAATATTCGCGTCATCTAGCTAGCTCGAGCACTTTTATTGTAACAATTAGAAGCCGGAGGCACTTCTCAAAAAGTGCTGCCGGCTTGCCAGAAAATGCGATAAAATGTGAACTTTTGACGAATTCTGATTAAGTTCCAAAGACCTGATCCTTGAGCTTTTGGCCTGTTGGAGTGGTTGCAAGACCACCTTTAGCTGTCTCTTTTAAAGTGCTTGGAAGAGCTTCTCCTACTTCTCGCATGGCGTCCATGCACTCGTCTGCAGGGATCTTGGCCTGTATGCCGGCAAGTGCCATGTCTGCGCTGGAAAAAGCGATCATCAGGCTCGATACGTTGCGCTTGATACAAGGGATTTCCACAAGACCGGCCACGGGGTCGCAGACAAGGCCCATCTGGTTTGAGATGGCCATGGCGCAGGCATCGGAGCACTGCGCAGGTGTTCCACCCATGACTTCAACGAGAGCTGCAGCTGCCATGGCTGATGCGCTTCCGCATTCTGCCTGACATCCGCCCTGGGCTCCAGCGAGGCTTGAGCGGTTTGCGATGACCATTCCAACGGCTCCTGCAGTAAACATGGCCATTACAAGGTCTTTTTCCGGAAAAGCTCTGTCTTCGTAGAGGCTGACAAGGCATCCCGGGAGTACTCCGCAACTGCCGGCTGTTGGGGCTGCCACGATCTTGCCCATGGAGGCGTTACAGCCTGCTACTGCCAGGGCACGGGCAATCGCTTTGGACATGAAAGTTCCTGAAAGGCCGCCGTCAGCTCTTTTGACATATTCTGACATAAGGTAGCCTTCGCCACCTGTAAGGCCGGATGTGGAGCGCTGGTCCTTGCGCATACCGTCGGCTACGGAGTCCTTCATTATGCTGAAGTTAAGCTCCATCTGTTCATAGAGCTCAAGCTCTGATTTCTCCATGCTTTTGGCCTGGTCCTCAAGGACAAGTTCGCTTATTTTGATATTTCGTTTAGTGGCTTCGCTTACAAGTTCTGCCAAAGATTCGTATTTTAACATGTCATACCCTTCTTATCAGGATTGCGTTGGTGATGTGTTCAATGCCGCGGATGTCGCTTATAAGCTGCTCCGGGGGATTGCTGTCTATCTCGATGGTCATGATGGCGTCTCCGCCTTTCTCGTCTCGGGAGAGGTGGAAACCTGAGATGTTGAGGCTCTCGTACTCCCAGTGCATGAGGTTTGTGACGCTTGCGATGACGCCCGGCGTGTCCTTGTGCATGATAAGGATCGTGTTGGCATCGCCGTTAAACTCAACATTCATGCCGTTTATACGGTTTACGAGGATGTTTCCGCCACCGATGCTGGCACCCTGCATGCTGCCTTCGCTGCCGTCCTCAAGGAAGTAGTGTATCAGGGCGGTGTTAGGATGCGCGCCTTTGATGTTCTCGGTTTTGAAGGTATAGCTGATTCCACGGCTGTCGGCTATTGCGAGGGCGTCGCGGATCTCAGGGGAATAGCTCTTATAGCCCATGATTCCGGCGAGGAGTGCTTTGTCCGTGCCGTGGCCCTTGTAGGTCTGAGCGAATGAGCCTGAGAGTGTGATCTCAACTTTTTTGAGTGGGCGCTCGTCAATCAGCTTGTTGACTACGCGTCCAAGGCGCACAGCGCCTGCTGTATGTGAACTTGAGGGCCCGATCATGACAGGGCCGATGATGTCGAAGATGTTCATGTGATGTTCTCCGGTTGGTGGGTAAAATATTGGTTTAATGATGAAGCTATTGCAATGGTGGTGAATAGCTCATCCCAATATAATTATACGCTTAATGGATTGGCTTGGAAATCAGAGCAGATATTCCCGGATTTTCCTGTCAACCATCTTCATGTCCAGCTGCATGTCTTCTGTTTCAAGTGAAAGTATGAGGTTTTCGCCAAGAATCAGACCGTTTCTCTCATAGACCAGGAGTTTCTTGAAGTTTTTTGTGGCGTAATCAAACTCATCTGTAAGGCCCATGTGTTCCCAGTAATACGTTTTTCTTTGGATTACATTTAGAAGTACGAAATCCGGATATTTGCAATATCCGGTATTTAAGACAAATTCAGGCTCGTATTGATACGGAATGCCTAAACGATAGAAGGTATCTGCTAGAATTTGTTCGCTCTTTGTGCGGACTTTTTCTCCTCTTAATGTATCGCGCTCCGGCGGATCATCATAAGGATTCATCCCTCCGGGATGTTGCTCGTACCAGTCCTTTATGAATTCATCCCGCGGTTCAATGATCGGCGATATATACTGCTTCCTTGCAAATGCTGACTTCTGGTAGACCTGATCCACAAAATCATAGTCGTAATTCTTGATGAACCTCGCAAGCCGACTTCGGTTCGCGAGGAGCGCCTTCTGCAGGCGCTCCTCATACTGCTTCTGGACGAGCTTCTTGATGGGAGCGAGGTCTGACTGGCGGACATAAGACCTGCCCGTATATATTTCCTCTCGAGTGGTTGCGCTGTCTGCATTGCGGACTTTAAATTGTGGGATTCCATTACTGGAGCTCGAAATCAAGATGTTTTCAG
Organism: Butyrivibrio sp. NC2007; assembly: GCF_000421405.1. Taxonomy (GTDB): domain Bacteria; phylum Bacillota; class Clostridia; order Lachnospirales; family Lachnospiraceae; genus Butyrivibrio. Next base: position 199,407 of record NZ_ATWY01000006.1, on the reverse strand, counting down.
ATTTGATGTCTTTATGCTTCTTTAGATTGGCACTATTGATCTTTATGAGCCTGTCTAGTCTGTTTAGCTCCTCATTTAGATAATTTCTTTGATTCATTTCTGGTTCTGATTGTGTTTCCTTTCTTTTTTATTTCTTTTTTGCTATTTATGCGAGGTTTGTATTCATGTCGGACAGAATCCTGCAGGTTTTTACTTGTTTGGCAGGCAATAATGTCGCGGATGGCCGAAGTTCTGCCGGGTGCTACTGTCCCTTATGCAAATTTAAATGAGACAGTAGTGGTCTGAGTACATGTTGAGGGAAGGCTACTGTCCCTCGAGCAAATTTAAATGAGACAGTAGGGGTCTGAATACATGTCGAGGGAAGGCTACTGTCCCTTGAGCAAATTTAAATGAGACAGTAGAGGTCTGAGCACATGTCAAGGGGAGGCTACTGTCCCTCGAGCAAATTTAAATGAGACAGTAGAGGTCTGAGCGCATGTTAGGGGGAGGCTACTGTCCCTTGTGCAAATTTAAATGAGACAGTAGAGGTCTGAGTACATGTCGAGGGGAGACTACTGTCCTTTGTGCAAATTTAAATGAGACAGTAGAGGTCTGAATACATGTCGAGGAAGAGCAACTGTCCTTAAGAAGAAAATGCTTCGGGACAGTAGAGCTCTGAAGAACTCCTTAGATAACGCTACTGTCTGGATGAGAGAATTTACCAGAGACAGTAGTGGTCGGGAGTAACCAAGAAATTGGTTACTGTCCAGAGAATGAAAGTGATTAAGGACAGTAGCACAGGCCAATTCGCGAGCCTTCCAGCCACCACGCTCATCCAATAGCCGTTACTTCAGCTCCAGCCACCACCCAAGCTAAACTTGCACAAGAGTCGCAACCAGCCACCACGCGCATCCAATAGCCGCCACTATAGCTCCAGCCGCCACACAAGAATACTTGCACAAGAGTTGCAACCAGCCGCCACGTGCAACCGATTACCAGCCCCTCCGCAATCATAAAAGCGCGCAGGATTTTTGTATACACCCGCAAACCCGCATGAATACTAGCTTAGCACAAAAATCTTAAGATTTACCGTCGAAAATTCTTAAGATTTCTTAAGAATTTCAAAACAGCGGATCGGGCGCCGAAAGGCGCCGAATGGCGCCCAATCCGCAGTCCCTGAAACCCTAATATTTATGCAGTTTCAATCGTTTTCGTATTTCGTAAAATTGCACAAAGGATTAAATCAAAAACCAATCATCAAGCGCTAAAAAGTCAGAAAACTATGATTAAACACATAATATTTTCTTTATTTTGTGTTAATTTTCTTTATTACCCCTTCATCTTGTTAATAATAGTTTAAGCCAAATCCACAAAATACGGGCATTCCTATGATTATTTGTATGATTGTGCAATTTGTATCATATAGATACAAGGGAAACCTATTGTCAATCTTATAGGCGAAATAGCCTGGAAACATGACACGAGGTAAAGCGTATGAAACGTCAGAATCACCTAAGTGGGAAGAATAAGGGAACCTTCATTATCAAAGTGGAGGATTGCCAAAAAGGTACCTGGCAGGGAAAAGTTGTGTGGGCGGATGAGGATACTACAGAGCATTTCCGAAGTGCTCTGGAATTGCTTCAACTGGTAGACGAGGCAATCAACGCAGCAAGGGGCAGTGAACTTGCCCAAAAGGGTAGTGCGTAACCCATTTGTACCTATTAACTAGCAAAATTCTTGTGAGGGAGGATTCCGCTATGTTGAGAAAATGGAACAGAATTTTATCATTCATTCTGGCAATTGCTCTCGTTGCGACTACTTTCAACAGTGATCTCGCAACCGTAAGAGTATTTGCTGACGACGACGTTGTTCAGGATGTCGGCGATGCACAGCCACAGGAGACAGTAGTAGAGGAACCTGTAGTTGAAGAGCCGGCAGCAGAGCCTGAATATGTGGAGGCTGAAACTGAAGATCCTGCGCCTGCAGATGATCCGATTCAGAACGATGAGACAATTCAGGACGCCGAGCCCACTGAGGGTGAGAATATCGAAGGTGAGCCTACAGATGGCGAATCCATAGAAGGCGAACCTATCGAAGACGAACCCACAGATGAAGAGCTCGAGGAAAAAGAGCTTACAGAAGAAGAGCTCGCTGAGCTGGCTGAAAAAGAGGCTAAGGAAAAGGCCGAGAAGGAAGCAGCTGAGAAGGAAGCAAAGAAGAAACTGGTAACAGTATCTTACACAGCTTCTCTTGGTGGAAAAGTTTCAAATTCAAGCGAGACCATCGACATTAACGATGAGGAAGCAAAATTTGAAGGATCCACAGCATCAGCAGTTAATAAGTATTACCAGTTTGTTGCATGGGTAGATGCAGATGGTAATACAGTTTGCGGAGAATCAACCTTCGTTCCTTCTAATATAGAAGAAGATGCAACCTTTACAGCAAACTTCATGAAGCTGTCAGAGATGCCTGCACAGAGTTTTAGCGGAAGTTCAGGTGGAATGAACGTTTCAGTATCAGCTGATGAGGGAATTTTCCCTGAGGGCACAACAATGAACGTATCTGCAATATCAGATGACGAAGCCCTTAATGCAGCTAAAGACGCTATCGGCGAAGCAGCACAGACAGCAAAAGGTGTAGACATTACATTCAGAAATGCAGACGGCGAAGAGATCGAGCCTGCAGATGCAAGATATGTACATGTTTCAATTTCCCTCGCTTCTGAACTTGAAGGTGAATCTTTCAGCGTTGTACATAAAGATGATTCAGGTAACGCAGATGTAATCGCAAGCGCAAGTGCAAGCGGAGCTGAATTCGAAGCAAATCAGTTCTCAATTTACATTGTAGTAGGAACCGATACTGAGATTATCGATCCTGCAACTGAAATAGTAACAAACACCTACGTCTTCATGAACGGCGATACAGAGTTCTCAAGGCAGACCGTCAAAGAAGGCGAAGAGCTTATAAACCCCGGAGTTCCTACTCTTGGAGATAACCAGGAATTCAAGGGATGGTTCTATAAAGATGATAATGAAGCTGTAGAATTCGTTCCAAAGACCGGTATCACAGAAGAAAAGACCATCGAGTGCTACGCTAAGATTGAAACCACATTCTACCTGACATTCATCGGCGTTGACAAAGAAGTAACTCAGGTTAAACAGAAAGTCGTTGAAGGAGACGCGCCTGCAAATATCGAAACCGGTGATGTACATGTAACTCCTAAAGATGCTGACGACGCACACAGAGGATGGACAATAGAAGAAGGTGACACAACTCTTTATCCGGAAGTTAATGCAAGAGAGCACAGCACAGTATATCCTGTAATAATGAAAGCTCACTGGATCACATTCGTTGAAAACGACGGTGATGACCACGGTGGAGCATCCTTCACAGGTCCTGTATCTGTATTCGAAGATCAGAAGCCAATAGATGTAAAGCCGGCTGATCCTACCAGAAGAGGATATGTGTTTGGCGGATGGTACGAAAATAAAGGTGAAGGCGATGGCCAGGTTGTTGGTGATGAGTTTGCATGGAACTCCACTCTCACTAAGGACGTAACCCTTTACGCAAAGTGGACACCTGCTGAAGATACCCAGTATACAGTTATCATCTGGCAGCAGAAGATTTCTGATAGCAAGAACACAACTGATAATTCGCAAAAGACCTATGACTACAAGACCAGCTTTACCGAGACCGGAAGAACCGGTGCCCACATCGATTCTTCAATCGGTAATAATTACAAAAATCAGGGCTCTGAAGGCTTCCACTACAGCTGGTGCGAAGTTATCAGGAAAAAGGGCGATCAGGACATACCTGTAACCGAGATCAGAGCAAAAGGTGACACAATTGTTAACGTATACTTTGATCGAGACCTCATGACCATAAACTTCCATACATGGGAGAAACATGGAAGTGGCTGGGGTTCATATCATCAATGGGATATAACATCTACCTACACAGGCCTTTACGGACAGACACTAGCTCAGAATGGCTACACCTGGCCAACAACTCATGCCTGGTACGATAACGGCGGAAGTAGCGGAGATGCAAGTGGAACAAGACTTACATTCCTCGATGCATTCCTGTTCAAAGGACTTAGCGGTGTTTCCGAAGATGGAAAGACACTTAACCAGTATGGCGAAGACTTAGAAGGCAGTGCAACCATAAGATTCTATACTCAGAACACTGACGAAACATGGCCTTCAGATCCGGCATATACTACACAAGCCGGTGGCGGTACTTTCCATATCACAGATAAGTATAATGGCTTCAAAGCACATAGCTATAGAACTTATAGGAACAAACAATGGGGATCATGGACCAGCGCTGTGGGTTCTGATGGCAAATACGTCTCGGTTAGCAGCGGATATACAGTACTTGAAATCCGCTTCGAGAGACTTAAATATGACATCACCTTTATAGAAAACTACAGAGAAAATCTTACAACACTTAAGACTGTAACAGGTGTACCATACGACGCACTTATATCACCATATTCAGGACAGGCTCCTGACATTCCTGAATTTGATGAAAGCAAACCGGGCTACAAGTTTAACGGCTGGTTCCTGGATGCAGCCGGAACAAAGCCATTTGTATGGACAGGTAAGATGCCGGCAGCTAACATGGTAGTTTACGGATGCTATGTACCTGTGAGATATACAGTAACTCTGGACGCAGTAGGCGGAACACTTCCTACAGGACAGGACCAATCCTTCGAGCTTGACTATGGTGATACAGTAAATAAGACTTCACTAATGAATACCACAAAAGATGGCTATGAACTCATGGGATGGTATGAGAACGGCGCACCTTACGGCTACGGCGGAGTAACTCATGATACTAAACTGGTAGCTAAGTGGCGTAACCCCGGAACAGTTAAGGTAGTCTATGACGCAAACGGCGGAAGTAACGCACCTGAAGATAAATATAACTACTCATCAAGTTCAAACGTAGTTGTAGGCGCACCTCCTACACCGGCTTCAGGATATACCTTCGTTGGATGGACAATCGATGGCGATAGTGCACAGATTATCTGCTATCCAAACGGATGCTTTGAGATCACACCTGCTTATGTAAAGAACGGTCAGGTAACACTTATCGCTCAGTACATCAAGACAGGCGGAGATGCAGGAGTTACAACAACTATCACCTACAAGCCAAACGGCGGACAGGGCAGTGACGTAACGACAGCACCAATCCTTGTAAACGAGAAGGTTATCGCTCTCACAGCAGAGCAGTGCGGATTTACAAGAGAAGGCTACGAATTCAAGGGCTGGAGCAGAACCGGTGGCGAAGACGCTAAGGTTGAGATCAATGCCGGAGAAAATATAGCAGCTGATAACAACAAGCTTCCAAATGAGCTCTACGCAGTTTGGGAATGTGTAACAGGTACCTACATTATTGAGTACTACAAGGGTGAGGTTACAACAAGAACCGATCTGGCACACTACCTTGGAGAGTCAGACCCGGCGACAGCAAGAGTAGGAGCACAAATTGCCCTTAACGGCACACAGCTTAACGCTTATAGACCGAACGTTGGATATCAGGACGGTGTTCAGATCGACGCTCCTTACACAGTACATAAGGGCAATGACAACATAATCTACGTACTTTACAGCCCTAAGCAGATAACAGTAACTGTTGAAGGTACTCAGAAGACTCAGGTTTACAATGGACAGGAAGTAACAGTAACTAAATTCGTAGTAACAGACATCGCAGGAGATTCAAATTATAAAGCAGAGTATGTCGATTACAACGGAGAGACTGATATTTCCGCAACACATGTTTATGAGTCAAAAGAGATATCGCTGGATGCAAGTAAGTTCAAGAATATAAGTTCACTCTTTGACAGCAAAGCAATAACATTTGTTCTTGGTGAAGTGAAGAGCAATAAGGTAGAAATAACACCTGCAACCCTTACAGTTACTACCCCACCTGCATCAAAGGTTTATGATGGAACACCCCTTACAAAAGAAGGAACCATCAGCGGATTTGTAAATGGTGAGACAGCAACCTTCACAACAACCGGAACAATTACAACTCCGGGTAAAGTAATCAACACTTACACACTGGATTGGGAAGGTGCTACAGCAGACGAGAGAGACTACACGGTTTCTGAGAATCTTGGGATACTTGAGATTACTGAGAGCACAGCTGCAATCACAGTAACTACAGTAGGTGGAGAGTTCGTATATGATGGCAGTGAGAGAGGCGCAACTGTAACAGTATCCAAGCTTCCTGAAGGATATACTTTAGAGAAAGCAGAGTCTTCAGCTAAGGCAACAGACGTTACTGAAACAGCTGTACCTGCAACAGCAGATACACTGATCATCAGAAATGTAGCAGGCGATGACGTTACAGAAGATCTGAACATCACAAAGATTGATGGCAGCATTACAATAACACCTGCTCCGATAACAATTGTTACGGATCCTGGTTCGAAGGTTTATGATGGAACACCTCTTACAGCAGACGGTAAGATGACAGGCCTTGTAAATGACGAGACAGCGACATTCACAGTAACCGGCAGCCAGACAGAGGTTGGAACAAGTGATAATACCTACACCCTTGAATGGGATGGAACAGCCAAGGAAAGCAACTACTATATCGAATCTGAGTCTGTAGGAAAACTTACAGTAACGGAGTATGCAGGAGAAATAGTAGTAACAACAACAGGTGGTAAATTTACATACGATGGAAAACCTCACGGAGCGACTGTAAAAGTTTCTGATCTTCCAACAGGCTATAGACTTGATACAGCAGCTTCTTCCGCAACAGCAACAGATGTCACAACAGCTCCTGTAGAAGCAACAGCAGATACGCTGATCATCAGGAATGCAGCAGGCGAAGATGTAACAAGTAAGTTGAAAGACAACATCAGATACGTTGACGATACAATCGAAGTAACACCTGCAACTCTTACAATCGTAACACCTGATGCAGAAAAGGTATATGATGGTAAGCCACTTACAGCAGAGGGCAGCATTTCCGGATTTGTTAATAACGAGACAGCAACCTTCACAACAAAAGGAACCATCACAAACGTTGGTGATGTGCCTAATAGCTACGAGCTTGAGTGGAACGGAACAGCTAAGGAGAGTAACTACGAACTCGATGAGACCATCGGAACTCTTAAGGTTACAGAGTTCGCAGGAGAGATCAAAGTTATAACAACCGGCGGAGAGTTTGAGTACGACGGAGAAGCTCACGGTGCAACAGTAGAAGTTCAGGGACTTCCTGAGGATGGTGGCTACACTGTTCAGACAGCAACATCAAGTGCAACAGCAACTGATGTTACTGAAGAAGATGTAGATGCAACCTGTGATGAGCTGGTAATCGTCAATGCAGATGGAGTAGATGTAACGTCAAAACTTAAGATTACTAAGGAAGATGGCTACATCAAGATTACACCTGCAAAGATAACAGTTAATATCGAGGGTGAGAAGAAGAGCGTCAAGTACAACGGACAGGAACAGAAGGCTGAAGGATACAGAGTAGCTCCGATTACTAATCCGCTCTACAAAGAAAGCTACATCTCTTTTACCGGCGAAGCAATAGCTAAGGGTAAGTACGTTGATACATACCCGATGAACCTTAGTGACAAGCAGTTCACAAACAATAATAAGAACTTTGAAGTAACATTTGCTATTGAAGACGGATCACTTACAATCGAGCCTCTTGGCCCGGGCGAAGAGTTCAGAATCTATGCAACAGCAATAGATGCCGAAAGAGATTACACCGGTAATTACTATGATGGCTTTAGATACGAGCTCAGAGGTGAAGGCCCTACACAGAACATCATCATTGAGGCAGCAGGCAGAGCAGTAGAGTTCTTTAGAGAGATGTTCGCACCGATCAAAGCAGATGCTGATGACGGTGAAAGCAGCGATCCTACAGTAACAATCAATGGCGTAGAATTCACAGTTAAGGGACTTTCAGTTCCTACAAGAGAAAGAAATGCCGGCGATTACGAGCTTCCTATCGTAGGTGATATGCAGGTATTTGACGGAGACGTAGATGTAACGGATCAGTTCGTACTGGTTGAGAGAAATTCAGGAAAACTTACCATCTATCCGATGGTCATCAACCTGACATCAGGCAGTGCAACTAAGGTTTACGACGGAACTCCTCTTACAAATTCAAACATCACAGCCGATAAGGACTGGGGCGTAGGCGACAAGGTAAGATACAACATAACAGGAACACAGACAGCAGTTGGATTTAGTAGCAACACATTCGTAGCAGTTCCTGAAGGAGATACAAATCTTGATCTCAACTACCGAATCAATTACACCTATGGTACACTTACAGTAACAAATGCACCTACACCTCCTCCAGGAGGCGGTACAACAATTACTGACACTCCTACACCTACAGCACCTACTCCTTTAGCAGCTCCACCGGCAGCAGTTCTCGGAGCAACAAGAGAAACTGACGGAGCAGCAGTTCTCGGAGCAAGAAGAGGAAGAACTGACGACGAAGCAAACGTACCGGGAAGAATCTTCGCAGTTCTCGTTGCAGCAGCGGTTGCAACAGCTCTTTTACTCACAAGAAAAAAAGAGGAAGATAAGTAATTAAAAAGTAAAGAAGCAACCGGCACTTTAGCTGGAAGTTTTCTCTTATCGCGAGGGGCCGTGTGAGTCAGATCATACGGCTCCTTTTCTTAAGAACCTTTAGGAAATCTGTTCCTTTAAAGGTCATAAAGGGTTATAATAGCTATGATTGTAGAATTTTTCAGAAGAGGATTAAAGAAGGATATGAGCCAATCTAAGCAGATGCTATTTGCCAGGAACCTGATCTGCGCCTGCATTGAGAGCAACGACAACGCAGATTATCAGGGACTTATATACCATCAGTATGCGGACAACCCAATACCTTTTGACGGTATGACTGACTTTATGATGAAGCTTGAAGAGCTCTTTGATGAGTGGGATTTCCCACAGCGTGGTCTTGCTCCCCGTGTTTTCAAGAAGGGATCAAGGGACGACATCGGTTATAAGAAAAAGAATCTCTCGGACAAGCTTCCTATCGAGGTGATCTCCGAGGCTAACGGCGTTCGCAACGTCCAGAATAAAAAGGGTAAGCTTGGAACCTTCGTGATCCAGGTCGTTTACAGACAGAATTCCACCTGGCAGGGACATGTGATCCACCAGGAAAAGAATGAAAAGGTAGACTTCGTCAGTGCGCTTGAACTTGTTAAGATAATGGACAGAGCTCTGAGACAGTGAATTGGTGAGGCTTTTTGAATAACAAGAGCAAATTTAAAAAGATAATACTTGGCGTGATAATAGTGCTGGTGCTGATCGTTGCAGGCTTCTTTGTGGCTTTCAAGATCTACACCGGCAATTATTATAATGCGGATAATGCAGTAATTTCCGAGCTTGCAGATGACCTTTCGGAGGAAGTACACACTTTTACCGCTCCGGAGGGCATGGTTTTTCTGCCACAGAATCAGGAATACCGGGCGGTAATAGTATTTTATCCCGGAGCAAAGGTAGAGTACACGGCTTACAGTGGCCTTATGTATCGACTTGCTGAGCGGGGGTACATATGTCTTTTGCCTAAAATGGCAGACAATGTGGCTCTCCTAAGTATCAATGCTGTGGATACCTTAAAGGCTGCAAGGCCCGATGAATCCGATTCGGTCGAGGACCTGGACTGGTACCTGGCAGGCCACTCCCTTGGCGGCGTCGCAGCCACCCGCTACCTCGCAGAATGGACCATGGGGACGGAGTCAGTGGCTCATTCTGAAAAATGGACCCCGGGGACGGAGGTTAGGGATCATTTTGCAGGGAATTTCAAAGGCGTGATTTTGTGCGCTTCGTATCCTGTGGATTCACTGGCAGGCACGGATCTGCGTCTTTTGTCAATTCTTGGAAGCAATGACAAGGTTGTCAACATGAAGAAATACGAAGAGGCTAAGAAGGACTGGCCGGCGGATGCCACTGAGTATGTGATTCAGGGCGGTATTCATTCGTATTTTGGGAACTATGGCATCCAGAAGGGCGACGGCGAGCCGGGGATTACAGCTGATCAGCAGTTGGATGAGACGGCGGAAGTTATTGATGAGTGGATTGCGGGAAATTGATGCCACTTTTACTTCATGATTTTACGGGGATTTATATAGGAAATATGCTAATATGTAGGTAACTGCATATTAGCTTTTTTATTATTTGGAGGGTTTCATGGATTTTAAGATTGTAGAGGTTTTTAACAGGAGTGTGACCATCGAGCTTGACTCTGATTCAGTGTTTAAGCAGGCTGCGGAGTTTGGCGTTTATGTGGATGGCATAGAGAGGCTCAGGACTGACAGAAACGTAATTTCGGTGATGGGTCTTTTACCTGATAAGAAATATAAGATTGGCGTGGATGCAGGCGGAGAGCTTGTGGAAAAGGAGATTGTGACAGAGCATGAGTCCGTGCTTCTGGATGTCAGGAAGTTCGGCGCTGTGGGAGATGGTGTGACCAGCGATACGGCGGCTATTCAGGCGGCTATCTGTGCCTGCCCGAAGGATGGAACCGTGTATCTGCCGGCAGGTAAGTACTTCACTACACCGATTTTCCTTAAGTCTGACATGACTATCTGGCTTGATGAGGGCGCTGTGCTGCTTGGAGAGACGGATAGGAACAAGATTCCCGTGCTTCCCGGAATGACTATGTCTACGGATGAAGCTGATGAGTACAATCTGGGCACCTGGGAGGGCAATCCTCTGGATAACTTTGCGTCACTCGTTACAGCTATTGATGCGGAGAATCTGGATATTATCGGCCCCGGCGTCATTGACGGAAATGCGCAGAACTCTGACTGGTGGAAGGATGCCAAGGTTAAAAGAATTGCCTGGAGACCCAAAACTCTGTTCCTGTGCAGATGCAAGAAGGTAAGGGTTCAGGGCGTGACAGTGCAGAATTCACCTTGCTGGACAGTGCATCCTTATTATAGTGAGGATCTGGCTTTCCTTAACTTGTATATTCACAATCCTTCGGATTCACCGAATACGGACGGTCTTGATCCTGAGAGCTGCAGCGATGTAAGGGTTCTTGGGACCGTGATCTCCGTTGGTGATGACTGCATGGCCATCAAGAGCGGCAAGTATTACATGGCGCTGAAGCACCACAAGGTGACCGAGAGAGTGCAGATCCGTAACTGCAAGTTTGAGAGAGGCCACGGAAGCGTTACTGTTGGCTCCGAGGCAGCAGGCGGCGTAAGGGATGTAAGGGTTTCCCAGTGCGAATTTATAGGCACCGACAGGGGACTTCGCATCAAAACTAGGCGCGGACGCGGCGAGAGAAGCATTCTTGATGACATTTTGTTTGAAAATATAGTGATGGAGGGCGTTCACATGCCCTTCACTGTAAATATGTTCTATTTCTGTGATCCTGACGGACACAGCGATTACGTGCAGAATCAGGCACCGGCGCCGGTTGACGAGATGACTCCCGTGATCGGCAGCATTTGTGGCAGACATATTGTGGCAAGTGGTGTTTCTGCCTGCGTTCTCTGTGCAGTAGGACTGCCGGAGAGCCCTATCGGAGAGCTGCACTTTGAGGACATCAAGGTATCCTTTGCCACTGAAGCTGAGCGCGTGCCCGAGAGGCCTGTAATGATGGACAACTTCGACGAAATGACCGGTCGCAGTGTCTATGCGAAGAACGTCAAGGAGCTGGTGCTCAGGGACGTTGAGATTTGTGGTTCGGTGGATGCAGAGCCGGAGCTGATTGGCGTTGAGAGCAAGACTTTGGATGGGGTTGAGTACAGGTGATGTTACTGTCTGATGGAAAAATGAAGGCTGGACAGTAAGAGAAAACTTATTGATTGGCGGTATGTACTGTCCTGTAGCGAAAAATCAAAGAGGACAGTTAGCATCATCTTGATGATTTGGCAAGTGCTACTGTCTTGAGACAAAAATTATGCAAGGACAGTAGCTATCAGGTCGATGATTGGTGGGAGGCAACTGTCATGAATCAAAAATTAAGCAGGGACAGTTGCTATCAAAGCAATGATTGGTAGAGTGTTACTGTCTTGAAGATAAAAATGTGCAGAGACAGTAGCTGGCAATGAAGTAAATAGAAATGCGTAACTGTCTTGTAATAAAAATTGCACAAGGACAGTAGCTAGTAGCTTGATGACTGAATGCACGCTACTGTCTGATAAGCAAAATAATATAGGACAGTAAATGACGCTGAACACATGGAATGATGAGGTATTTATGCTAAAGATTAAAGTTGAGAAAAGCGGCGGAGATTACTCTGTAATACAGGAAGCTATTGATGCTGTGCCTTATGATGAGAGCGCGGTGATTGAGATAGGAGCCGGAGTTTACAGGGAGAAGGTCTTCTGCGAGAAGAAGGACATAACTCTTGTTGGCGCAGGTATGGCTGAGACGTTCATTGATCATGATGATTATGCAAATGAAGTTATGCCTGATGGTAGCAAGCGTGGGACTTTCAGGACGTATACTGCGTTCTTTGGTGGCAAGAAGGTGACTGTCAAGGATATGACTATCAGGAATTCTGCCGGAGATGGCAGAGTTGTTGGACAGGCAGTGGCTGTATATGCCGATGCTGATGTCTGCAGGTTTGAGAATGTGAAGATGACAGGCTGCCAGGATACATTGTTCTGCGCACCACTTCCTGTGGCTGCAAGGCAGCAGAATGGGTTTATGGGGCCTCGTATGATGACGGAGAGGCGTCTGACTAAGCAGTATTACAAGAATTGTGAGATTGTTGGCGACGTGGATTTCATCTTTGGCGGCGCTGATGCGGTATTTGACGACTGTGTGATCACCTGCAATGACAGGATGTTCGGAAGAAGTAGAAGTGCAGGCGTGTCTGCAGGCAGCGCAACTACAGCTTCCGGGGCTTCAGGCTCAGGCGTTGATAAGGACCAGATCGACGTCTCGGAGCGCATTATAAATGGATATATTACCGCAGCGTGCGGACTTAAGGATAATTTGGGATTTGTTTTTAGAAATTGCAGTATTACCGGTGCTTCCGGCTGCGAAAAGGGCTCAGTCTTCCTTGGTAGACCCTGGAGAGAAGAGGCCAGAACAGTTTTCCTTAATTGCACAATGGATGATAGCATAGCACCCGAGCGCTTCTCAGGCTGGGGCGGAATAACAAAGGACGAGCCAAGTACATTTTATGGCGAATTTGGAACTAGGATTGCTTCTGGTACTGGCGCAGGGACTACAAATAGTGCCGCTGAGGAAGCAAATAGCGGCGCTGAGGCAGGCCAGCCGGCTTCTCTCGAGCACAAGAACCCATGGGTCCGCGATATAGACGAAGCCCTAGCTCTAGAAATATCCCGTCGCGCCGACAAACTCGTGCAAGGAGTCAATGGGGACGGTTCTCTTTGACTGGGAGTCAATAGGGACGGTTCTCTTTGACTCATTGCGCACAATGAGACACTGGGGACATATCAGTTTGAATCAAAACTTCTGAGTCAGCTGGGATGCTTCAATTTGGCTCAAGACTTCTGAGTCAGAAGGGATGTTTCAATTTGGCTCAAGATTTCAGCACAATGCTTGATATTCTGTACGTTGGTTGGAAACGTGATATCGACCACCCCACAACTTGCTTCTATACAAAAACTAGTTTGAAATTTCAAAAAGGGTTTTGAAGCTGCCTAACAGTATTGAGAAGAAACTGCATCATAACGTACCGCGGAGCCGAGTGCTGTGATGTAGCTACTGCGTTAGGCATCAAATTTTTCAAGCGTAGAGGTTTGCGATTTCCAACTATTTTTTCATATATCAATTTTTGTTATGAATTTGAAAATAGCTTTCCAACCAAGAGGCCTAGCTGGAGAGCTTTGTGATGAACTTTACAAGAATTTTCATGACTTTTGAGGTATTCTATCAGTAGTTGCGACTACCGCAAGCAAACATAAAGGGAAAACAAGATGAATTTGACAAGAAAAAAGAGAAGTAGGCTTAAAGTCCTGCCTTTGATCCTCATAATATCGATGTTCCTGCTCTTTACAGGCTGCCAGAAGAAGCCTGTAACGCAACAGCCCGGGCAGACTACAGCTACGGAACAAACGACAACGACATCCACAGGGCAGACAACAGAGGCATCAGAGGCCACAACGCTGATATCTTTGCCGACTGAAGCGCCTGACAATACAAGCACCGATGCAGGCGCAAAGAATACAAGTACTGACGCAGCCTCGAAAGATGCAAGCCAGAAAACAGCCACAGTAGAGACTTCGGGCAAAGATGAGACAAGCTCAGAGGCAACTCAAGCAGCATCAACAGATGTGACAAGCTCAAATGCCGTTCAGGCAGCATCAACAACAGATGCCACAAGCTCAGACGCATCTAAGGCGACATCAACAACAGAAGCAGCAAGCACAGCTGCGACAGCAGAGAAGTCAGATAAATCATCGGACTCTTCAGCCGCATCTCAGTCATCGACCGATCTCATCCCCGAGAATGGAACCTACACCACCAAAGAGGACGTGGCGCTGTACATCCACACCTATGGCAAGCTTCCGCAGAACTTCATCACCAAGAAAGCCGCCAAGAAGCTTGGCTGGCAGGGAGGATCACTTGAGGAATATGCACCGGGAAAGTGCATCGGAGGCGACTACTTTGGCAACTATGAAGGGCTTCTTCCGGAGGACAAAGAGTACCACGAGTGCGATATCTGTACCCTTGGCAAGTCCAAAAGAGGTGCCAAGCGCATTATATACTCGGACGACGGCTACATCTATTACACAGGTGATCATTATGAGAGCTTCGAGCTCCTCTACGAGCCCTGATAGCCAACAGCTGAATCAGGAACAGCACCTGCCCTGGCAGCCAACAGCTGCATCACGAGCAGTACATGCCCTGACAGCAAGAAATAATAGCATCAGAACTACCATTCACCACACCTTTTCCACAGGAGATAAGCATGGAACAAGTTTTTTACATAGACCTTTCGAATGTTACCGCCAAGTCCGAACTTCACGATACTTTGGCAAAAGAGCTACCTCTGCCGGAACATTACGGGCACAACCTGGACGCCTTCTATGACGTACTGACAGAGACGACAGAGACCTGGAACATAATCATCTATAATACAAGCGCCATGGAGAAGGAGAATCCTGACTACCTGAACAGGCTAAAAAAGCTCGCCAGCCGCGCTCAGAAAGAGTCCAACAACCTAAAGATCAGATTCTATCCCTGATCCAACCAACCACGAAAACTAGCGCAAATCTCATAACCACGTGCATAAAATATAAGACTCAATCTCATAATCGCGCGCATTAAACAATCAGCAAAATCCCGTAACCACGCGCATCAAAAAATATCTTGCGCACAATCAATTATAGGAGTAGAATAACGAATTGTATAAAGGAGTACATTAATCATGGGTTCATTAAAAGATTTATTCTTTGGAAGTGATACAGAAAGAGAGGGAAACACAATGTCAGAAGAGTTAAAGAACGAGAATGCCGGCGCAACAGCCGATAACGGTGACATCATAGATTCCAGCATGCTTGTAGGAGACATCATCAGACAGCACCCACTTGCAGCGCAGTTCCTTATGGAGTGCGGAATGGGATGTATCTCATGTCCCGCATCACAGATGGAGTCACTGGCTGAGGCCTGTGCAGTACACGGAATCGACGGCGACGAGATCACAGACGCCCTTAACGACTATCTTCTCGAGCACAACGCCTAAATAAACAACACACGGAAAGCCCCTGAGACTCAAAAGGTCCCAGGGGCTTTTCACGTAAATCCATAAAAAGTATATATTTTTACGTTAACATGCAATTACTCATAGTATAATTAATATGCATTATTATCGCGCATCACGCATCGTACATCGCGCAGCACACCATAACTCCATCACACCACACCAGTACACCAGCCCCAAAACAGGTGATCACTCATGACAATGGACAGCTCCAACAAACTGGATATAGGAGCCAAACACGGCCGGGATTTCAGGCGAACCATCCTTATCGTAGATGATGAGCCGGTCAATCTGCGCATTCTTGGCAACATCCTTGGTGATGAGTACGACATAGACTTCGCCACGTCAGCAGACGAGGCCATAAGCATAATCCAGACAGAGAAAGACGCCATTTCCCTGGTACTTCTCGATCTCCACATGCCGGGAAAGAGCGGTTTTGCTGTGCTCGATGCCATGAGGGCAGACAAAGACCTTCATAACATACCGATTGTTGTGGTTACAACCGACAAGGATGCTGAGGTTGAGAGCCTTCATCGCGGAGCTGTAGATTTCCTTGGCAAGCCCTACGACAAGCCCGAAGTCATAAAGGCCAGAGTGGGCCGTGCCATCGAGCTCTTCATCGACAAGACCATCATCGGAGCCACAGGAATCGACCGCCTCACAGGCCTCATGACCAGAGACTTCTTCGTCCAGTACTGTCATGAGTATGACAAGTATCACCCTGAACAGCAGGTGGACGCTGTAGTGGTGAACTTCATCAAATTCCATCTTATCAACGACCTCTACGGCCGGGTATTTGGCGATACGGTCCTAAAGAGCATGGCAGAGGGCGTAAGAACCGTGGCAAGAGCCTATGGAGGAGTTGCCTGCCGCCACAACGCAGACAGCTTTTACCTTTACATCGAGCACCAGAAGGACTACGACTACCTGAAAAAGACAATACTGGACAAGCTTAATGAAGTCATGAATAACATAAATGCAAAGCTTCGAATCGGCGTGTATCCTGACCTTTACCGCTCCTGCACTCTTCAGCAGCGCTTCGACCGCGCCCTTCAGGCCTGCAACACCATATCCAGAAACGCCCACAACACTGAGGTCGCCATCTACAACAACGAGATGCATGAAAAAGAGCTCTATGAGGAGCGACTACTCAGAGACGTGGATGAAGCTCTTTTGAATAATCAGATCAGCGTCGTATTCCAGCCAAAGTATGACATTTCCGGCCAGCGCCCCGTACTTTGCAGCGCAGAGGCACTCATTCGCTGGAAGCATCCGAAGTTTGGCTTTGTGAGCCCGGATTTCTTCATTCCGCTCTTCGAGGAAAACGGGCATATAAAAGAAATCGACCGTTATGTTTGGCGTGAGTCTGCCCGTCAGATCCGCAGATGGCGGGAAATATACGGCGTTACGGTGCATGTTTCGGTAAATGTTTCAAGCGCCGAGATCTTCGACCCTGATCTTTTGGACTTCCTTAATGGCATTGTCAAGGAGAATGGCCTTGAGAACTCGGATCTGTCGCTGGAAATCACGGAGTCATCCTACACGGACAGCGTCAGCGGAATTGTCGAAGTGGTCAAAGAGATCAGAAGCCACGGCTTTAAGGTGGCCATGGACGACTTCGGAAAGGGCTACTCATCCCTGAACATGCTCACAAACCTGCCCATTGACTCGCTCAAGCTCGATATGGCCTTTATAAAAGACATTTCTCCGGACAACAAGGAGATGCACATGGTGGAGTTTGTCCTGAGAATGGCTGAATTTCTGAAGGTTCCGGTCATTGCCGAGGGTGTCGATACATACGAACAGTTTGCACTTCTTAAGGACGCAGGCTGTAGCGTCATACAGGGTTATTACTTCTCCAAGCCGCTTACTGCCGGCGAATTTGGGAAACTTATAGAAAGGAGCTGCCATGACAATTGATTCCTTGAGGGAATTTGGTGCAAACGTAGACGAAGGCCTCGAGAGATGCATGGGCATGGAGGACTTCTATATTGAGATGATAGAGCTTGGCATGTCCGACGAGCGCTTTGAGCTCCTTGGCCGTAACCTTGAGGCAAAAGACCTTGAGGAGGCCTTTGAGACAGTGCATGCGCTAAAGGGCGTCATCGGAAATCTCGCTCTAGGCCCGCTCTATGAGACCATCTGCGAGCTGACCGAGCATCTGCGCGGGCGAGATGAGATTGACTATAAGCCGCTTTATAATAAGCTAATAGAGCAGCGTGATCAGGTAAAAGAGCTGAAGTGAAGCCATGGACGAGAAGAAGAATCCCATATCATTCCTAATTAAACATTTTCAGGAAGTAGACCTCTGGGGGCGCATAAGAGTGCTGTTCAGGTGGCTGTTTTTGGGCAGCGTGACAGGACTTGTTGTGGGTGCTATAGGTGCCGTGTTCTCTAAAACAATTATTTTTGCGACACAATTTAGGATAGCACACGACTATATTATATTGGGCCTACCTGTGGCGGGACTTCTGATTGTCTTTTTATACAGAATATGTAAGGACTACGAGGACAAGGGAACGAACCTGGTCATCAAGTCCATTCAGGAAGGGGATATCCTGCCTATTACCAAGGCTCCCCTGATATTTATTTCAACAACCTTAACCCACCTCTTCGGCGGATCCACAGGCCGTGAAAGCGCAGCCCTGCAGATGGGCGGAAGTATCGGTTATAATCTGGGAAGGCTCTTTAAACTAAAAGAGGGCAACGTCAAGATAATCACCATGTGTGGCATGAGTGCTGCATTCTCCGCACTGTTCGGAACGCCCATGACAGCTTCGTTTGTGGCCATGGAAATTGAGAATGTAGGTGTTATGTATTATTCCGCGCTGGTTCCGTGCGTTGTTTCGGCGCTTGTGGCCCAGGGCATCAGCGAATGGATGGGAGCAACGGGAGAGCAGTTCGCAGTAAACGTAGTCCCGGAGTTCACACCGTATCATGCGATATTTACAGGCGTACTTGCGCTGCTATGTGCAATAGTTAGTGTTATTTTTTGCGAGGTTCTCAAGTTCTCAGGAAAGACTTACAAGAAGCTCCTGCCGAATCCCTATATCAGGATCTTCGTAGGCGGATGTATCGTAGTGGCCCTGACATACCTTTCAGGCACCAGATACTACAACGGCGCAGGAATGAACGTCATTGAGATGGCAATCAAGGGCGAAGCTCCGTACTTTGCGTTCCTTCTTAAGATGATATTCACAGCACTGACTCTAGGTGCAGGCTATAAGGGCGGCGAGATTGTACCGGCGCTGTACATAGGAGCGACCTTCGGATGCCTTTACTCGCAGCTTTTTGGCTTTGATCCGGCACTTTGCGCAGCTGTCGGAATGGGAGCGCTGTTCTGCGGAGTTACCAACTGCCCGATTTCATCGCTGTTTATCTGTTTCGAGCTCTTTGGATTTAAGGGAATGCCTTTCTATCTGCTGGCCGTGGCGCTGAGCTACACGTTCTCGGGCTATCACAGCCTTTACAGCAGTCAGAAGATCATGTATTCCAAGTTCCATAACAAGTTCGTAAACCGCGATACAATGTGACGTATTCAAAATATTTCTATATTTACAAAAAAAACCTCCTTACCTATAATAAACATGTTGTTTATGTAGAGGTTAAGGAGGATTTTATTATGTTTTGTAGTAATTGTGGGACACAGATAAATGATGGGGAGAAGTTTTGTCCTAATTGCGGAGCACCTGTTCAGGGAGCAGAGCAGAATGCAAATCAGGAGCCTGCAAGCGATGAGATAAAGGGCTTTTCAGCAGATAGCGCAAACGGGTTTGCCGGTGCAAACAGCACAGCCGGACCTAACTTTGGAAATACTTACTCAGCACCTTACGGTTTCATGCCACTTAGAACAGATCGTAGTCTTTTGGTATTTATCCTGCTCACAATCATTACATGTGGTATTTACAGCTGGGTTTTCATCTATCAGCTTATTCAGGATGTTAACATCGCATGCGACGGTGACGGAGAAGAAACAATGAACTTCTGGCTCTTTTTCCTGCTTTCACTTGTAACATGCGGTATTTTTGCATATGTTTGGTACTATCAGCTTGGTAACAGGCTTCAGAACAACTGCGCAAGATACGGACAGCCTACCACCGAAGGTGGCACAGCAGTTCTTCTCTGGATGCTCCTTGGTGTTCTTCTCTGTGGTATCGGTGTTTTCATCGGATGGAACATCATCATCAACAACACAAACACTGTATGCCGTGGCTACAACAGAGCACATGGAATCGGTGCCTGAAACTAAAATTCCAAATTATAAATTTTTTGTGTAATTTTATTAAAATTTATTAAACTCTATGCTATAATTTCATATAGAGGTTGTTATTATAACCTTCGGTTTCTGACGTCGAGCTTTGCAACTAGAGAAAGGACAACTGATTATGTCTAACCAGCTGAAGTATTCTCCGTTCAAACCAAACCTAAAGACAGCCGAAGTATTAGCATGGGGCGATCCGGAGTATAATCTATTCGACCAGTTAAATGAGAAGTATGCTAAGAGCCATCCGGAATATTACAAACTTTCTACCTATGAAAAGATGGTTATCAAGCAGCAGATTCATCACGAGGCTATCGGTCTTACACCGCTGAACCTGATCCTGGATTTCGTTGAGGATCCTCAGTTTGATGAGTTCCGTGCAATAGAATACTGATAATATATAGACGCCATGGTTCAAACATATTTTGAACTGTGGCGTTTTTCCGTTAATTAATATACGGTATAACTTTCGTTGCTTTGGTGCAAAAAGGTTGTTACAATTAATTCATAGGGGGATGACTCAATGCTCAAATTAGCGTATGTGGGGATTGCCTTTGCACTAGTATTCTACGTAGTGTTTGGACTGGCTGTTCGCTTTATGGAGCTTACCCAGAAAGCCAGGAATAAGGCAAGGCTAATCATTCTATTAGCTTCCTTGTTTATCTTCTCAATATCAGGTGTTACCGCCGGAGTCCTTAATATAAGATCAGGGCTTACTCTTTATGGCGCGGTATTTATGGTGCTTGGAATAGCGGCCATTATCTTTATCTTTTCCATCATTTTTGAAATTCATCAGATTAACACCCGTGTGAGGATGCGCAGATTTATGGTGCTCTTCGACATTGTTGACAGGTTCCACAACGAGGGCAAGACTCACGAGGAGATTTTTGAGTACCTGACCAAAATCCAGAAGCTTAAGAATAAGGAAGCATCAGACTTCCTTGAGTTCATATCTGATCCGACCAATCACCAGTTTTTGGTTGACGTCAACGACAAGATCCAGGAGGCCAAGATGCTACAGAAGGCCGAGAACGATTATTACCGCTAGATGACGCTTTTTTGTTAAAAGAACTATCGGTGGCTCCCATATTTTTGGGAGTCACTTTTTTGCTTTAAAGTATTGACTTTTCTTAACTATTGATTTAACTTAAGATATAACATTGTATACAAATATACATTTGAGGAGGGAAAACTATGAAGAAGTTTAACAAAGTAGTAAGTGCAGTTATGACTTCTGCTCTTGCTCTTACAATGCTTGCAGGATGTGGCAGCGGAGCAGCTTCAGGATCTGACACATTCAAGATCGGTGCTATCGGACCTCTTACAGGAGCAGCAGCTGCTTACGGTAACGCAGTAGTTAACGGCGCACAGATCGCTGTAGACGAGATCAACGAGGCCGGTGGAATTAACGGTGTTAAGATCGAGTACAAGGGCGAGGACGACGAGCTCAACGCTGAGAAGTCAGTTAACGCTTACAATACTCTTAAGGACTGGGGAATGCAGATCCTTGTTGGATCAACAACATCTGCTTGCTCAATCGCAGTTTCAGAGAACACAAAGGCAGACAACATGTTCCAGCTTACACCTTCAGGATCAGCTGAGGATTGCGTTAAGTATGACAACGTATTCCGCGTATGCTTCTCAGATCCTAACCAGGGTATCGCTTCTGCTCAGTATATCAGTGATCACAACCTCGCAACTAAGGTTGGTATCATCTACGACAGCTCAGACGTTTATTCTTCAGGTATCTACCAGAAATTCGCTCAGGAGTCTGAGGGCAAGAACTACGAGATAGTTTCAGCTGAGGCTTACACACAGGACAACAACACAGACTTCTCTGTACAGCTTCAGAAGGCTAAGGATGCAGGTGCTGATCTTGTATTCCTTCCTATTTATTATTCAGATGCAGCTCTTATTCTTACACAGGCTAACACAATGGGATATGCTCCTACATTCTTCGGTGTAGACGGTATGGACGGTATCCTTACAGTTGAGAACTTCGACACATCACTTGCTGAGGGACTTATGCTTCTTACACCTTTCGCAGCTGATGCAACAGATGACCTCACAGTTAACTTCGTTAAGAAGTACAACGAGAAGTACGGCGAGACACCTAACCAGTTCGCAGCTGACGCTTACGATGCAGTTTACATCATCAAGGCAGCTATCGAGAAGAGCGGTGTTACACCTGACATGAGCGTTTCAGATATCGGAACAAAGCTCACAGAGGCTATGACTCAGATCGAGGCTTCAGGTCTTACATCTTCCAAGATGACATGGTCTGCAAACGGAGAGCCTAACAAGGAGCCTAAGGCTGTTGTTATCAAGGGTGGCGTTTACGTATCTGCAGAATAAGTTTTCTATGATATAATGTTTTAGACATCCAGCGAGGGATGCTGTCAAAGGTATCCCTCGTTCTCTTTATTATTAAAAGACACTTTGGAGGTGGCCGATGAGTTTTTTGACTTATCTCATTAACGGACTTAGCTTAGGAAGCATATATGCCATAATTGCCCTGGGATACACCATGGTTTACGGTATTGCCAAGATGCTGAATTTCGCGCATGGCGATTTTATCATGGTGGGCTGCTATATTATCTTTTCAGTGAGCGCAGCACTTTCAGGCAATTCAGTAGTAGGCATTATTGTTGCAATTGTACTCTGCACACTCCTGGGCGTAACAACTGAGTTCGTGGCTTACAGGCCTCTTCGTGGAGCAGCTTCACCCCTGGCGGTTCTCATCACAGCCATCGGTGTCAGCTACCTTCTTGAGAACATCGCGCTTCTTATCTACGGCGCAGATATCAAGTCATTTTCTTCAGTTATCAAATGGGAGGGCGTCTCCTTTGCAGGCGGACAGCTCAAGATCCAGGGCGTAACCATCGTGACCATTCTTGTCAGTGTGGTTATCCTGATCGCTCTTCAGCTCTTTATTAATAAGACCAAACAGGGACAGGCAATGCTTGCAGCCTCAGAGGATAAGGGCGCTGCAGCACTTATGGGCATCAACGTAAACAGAACCATCGCCCTTACCTTTGCCATCGGTTCAGCACTTGCTGCTGTTGCCGGAGCGCTTCTTTGCTCGGCTTATCCGTCCCTTTCTCCATACACCGGCGCAATGCCCGGTATCAAAGCCTTCGTTGCAGCGGTTCTTGGCGGAATCGGTTCAATACCCGGTGCCATGATCGGAGGCCTGGTTCTCGGAATCGTCGAGATCCTGTCCAAGACCTATATTTCATCACAGCTTTCCGATGCGATCGTGTTCGGAATCCTGGTAGTGGTGCTCCTTGTTAAGCCCACCGGAATACTTGGAAAAGTAGTACAAGAAAAGGTCTGATCAAAAACATGAAATTATTCTATATGGAGTGCGAACTATGAATAAAATCACCAAGAACAATCTCATAACCTACGGCATCGTAATTTTTGCCTATATCGTATTTGAAATCCTGATGCTGACGGGCAATCTCTCAAGCCATCTGAAAGGTCTTTTGGTGCCCATGACATATTACGCTGTCATTGCTGTGGCCCTGAACCTGTGCGTCGGAATCCTTGGTGAGCTCTCCATCGGACACTGCGGCTTTATGTGCCTCGGAGCTTTCTCCAGCGCATTCTTTTCCAAAGCAACAGAGAACGTACTTCCCACAGTTCCGAGATTCATCATTGCTTTCATCATCGGAATCGGCGTAGCTGCGCTGTTTGGCTTCCTTATCGGAATCCCGGTACTGCGCCTTAAAGGTGACTACCTGGCAATCGTAACCCTGGCTTTTGGTGAGATCATCAAGAACGTCATCAACTCTTTTTACATCGGAATCGACTCCAAGGGCCTTCATATGAATATGAAGAGCGCCATGGATCTTAACATGGAGGCCGACGGAAACGTCATCGTCAACGGCGCCATGGGAATCACCGGAACACCTCATAACGCTAATTTCACCATTGGAATTGTGGTGCTTCTGATATCTCTTTTCATAGTTCAGAATCTTATCAATTCTCGCGACGGTCGTGCGATCATGGCCATCCGCGACAACTATATCGCCGCAGAAGCAACAGGCATCAACGTTACAGGCTACAAGATGATGGCATTTACCATTTCTGCTGCAATTGCAGGGGCTGCGGGAGTTCTTTTCTCCCATAACATCACAACCCTGACGGCTTCTTCACAGTACTTCGGCTACAACGCATCGATCATGATCCTGGTTTACGTGGTACTGGGCGGAATCGGAAATATCCGCGGAAGCGTCATCGCTGCCTGCATCCTGTACATGCTTCCTGAGCTGCTCAGAGGCCTTAACACCTACAGAATGCTGATCTACTCCATCATTCTGATCGTGATGATGATCGTTAACTGGTCACCCAAGATCATCGCCTGGAGGGAAAAGAAATTTGGAAAGAGCGGAATGTTCGGCTTAATCGGTCGAATTATCTTCCGCAGAAATAAGGGGGTGGCTTAAATGGCACTTCTTGAAGTAAACAACCTGAGCATTTCATTCGGCGGACTTCGCGCCGTTGATAACTTTAACGTACAGATTGAAAAGGGCGAGCTCTACGGACTTATCGGACCTAACGGCGCCGGAAAGACCACAGTTTTCAACCTTCTGACTGGTGTATATAAGCCAAACGAAGGAATCATCAGGCTTGACGGCGAGGACATCACTCGTAAGAGCACCATCGAGATCAACCACGCCGGAATCGCCAGAACCTTCCAGAACATCAGACTTTTCAAGAACATGTCTGTTATCGACAACGTAAAGGTCGGACTTTCCGAGCATTACAAATACAGCGCCCTCGAGGGCATGCTCCACATCGGCAATTACAAGAGGGTGGAGAAGGAGATGGACGACGAGGCCATGCGCCTTCTACAGGTCTTTGGACTGGACCTTGAGCGTGACTATTTAGCCGCCAACCTACCTTACGGTAAGCAGCGTAAGCTCGAGATCGCGAGAGCCATGGCAACAAGCCCCAAGCTCCTTCTGCTTGATGAGCCGGCAGCCGGCATGAACCCTAATGAGACAAAAGAGCTGATGGACACCATCGCACTTGTCCGCAGGGAGTTTAATATGACAATCCTTCTGATCGAGCATGATATGAAGCTTGTTTCAGGTATTTGCGAGAAGCTGACAGTGCTGAACTTTGGCCGCGTGCTTTGCCAGGGCGATACCAAGGACGTGCTGAATAATCCGGAAGTTATTACAGCGTATTTGGGTGAGTGATTTGGCGCAAAACTTCTCTATGAAATTAAATTTTTTACGAGGTTATTTTTATGGCTGAACCAATCTTAGAAGTAAAAGATCTAAGTGTATATTATGGCGTGATCCAGGCTCTCAAGGGCATTTCTTTCCACGTTGATAAAGGTGAGATCGTAGCCCTGATTGGTGCTAACGGCGCAGGTAAGACCACCACACTTCACAGCTTGTCAGGCCTTCTCAAGGCTGAGACAGGAGAGATCAAGTATAAGGGCGTCGAGCTTACCAAGACTCCCAGCCACAAGATCGTAAGTCTTGGAATGGCCCAGGTTCCTGAGGGAAGACGAGTATTTGCTGAGATGACAGTTCTTCAGAACCTTAAGATGGGTGCTTACACAAGATCAGATAAGGCTGAGATGGAGGCTACACTTCAGGATATCTACAAGAGATTCCCTAGACTTGAAGAGCGTAAGAACCAGCTTGCCGGCACACTTTCAGGTGGTGAGCAGCAGATGCTTGCTATGGGAAGAGCACTTATGTCTCATCCGGACCTGATCCTCATGGACGAGCCTTCAATGGGGCTTTCACCAATCTTCGTTAACGAGATCTTCAACATCATCCAGGACGTCAACAAAGACGGTGTTACCGTGCTCCTGGTTGAGCAGAATGCGCGTAAGGCGCTCTCTATCGCAAACAGAGCCTACGTTCTTGAGACAGGCAGCATTTCCAAAGAGGGCGATGCGAAGGACCTTCTTAATGATGAAGCAATCAGGAAGGCATACCTGGGCGAGTAAGTAGAGTTGAATATGTAGTAATATACAGAAATGGTTTTTGGATAAGAATCATTTCTGTATTTGAATTAATGCACGATACTGTTTTTGAAGGTGATTTGGAAGTATAATTTATGTAGAAGGTATTTATGCTTTAGTATGGAGGGATTTGAGGGATGAAGAGGAATATCGTCATCACAATTGCGCGTCAGTACGGTAGCGGTGGCAGAACTGTCGGTGAGATGCTGGCCAATGATCTTGGAATACATTACTACGACCATGAACTTATTCATCTTGCTTCTGAGGAGAGTGGCATTAGCCTTGGACTTTTCCTCGATGCAGACGAGAGAGTAAGAAATACCGGATTTTTCAAGACTCCGGTAAACGTATATAAGGGCGAACTCATCGGCCCTGACAGCAAGGAATTTACATCCGAGGCCAACCTTTTCAACTACCAGGCCAAGGTTATCAAGAGACTTGCAGAAACCACCAGCTGTGTCATCGTCGGAAGATGTGCAGACTTCGTCCTTAAGGACTACGACAACGTCCTCAGTGTCTTTGTCCATGCGCCACAGCCATTCCTCGAGGAACAGGCAGCCAAGGTTAAGAGCCTTCCTCACGATGAACTTGTAAAGTTCATGGCCCAGGAGGACAAGTTCCGTGCAGTCTACTACGAACACCACACCGGCCAGAAGTGGACCGACGCCATGAACTACGACCTCTGCCTCGACAGCAGCAAGCTTGGCTTCGATAAGTGCGTGGAAGCTATCAAGGCTCACTGCAAGGTTAGATTTGGTGAGGATATATTTGATTGATGATGTATATCTGACGATTTATATTTAACCATAGATTATGATTATGGAAATATATATGGCTTAGGAAAGCCTATTTGTGCAAGTGTTCGCCGCAGCCTGGATTATCAGGTATGCGGCGTTTTTTTGTGCTATTTAGTCTGTTTTTTTCTACAAACCATACCTATTCAGTAGCATTTATTGTCATCCTGTGCTTTTTTGCTTCTATTTGATCCATGGCTAGGGAAAAGTGCATCACATGGCGACCTAAAATGTACGTTGGTTGGAAACGTGATTTCGACCACCCCACAACGTCCTTCTATATTAAAAATAGTTGGAAATTGCAAAAAGGATTTTGACGGCCCACGACTGTATTGGCACAAAACCACATCACAAAGTCCCGTGGAGCCGGTAGCTGTGATGTAGCCTCTGTGTTAGTCATGAAATTTTTCAAACGTAGAGGTTTGTAATTTCCAACTATTTTTTCATATACCAATTTTTGTGATGCAATTAAAAAATCAAATCATACCATGGAGCCCATATAGTTGCTGTTGTGATGCAGAACCAAGGCCCAAAAAGCCAAAAAGCCATAATTACATCAATATAAAAAGCCATAATTACATCAATATAAAAATACATAATTACATTAATATAAAAATACATAATTGCATTAATACATAAATTGACTAATACATAAAAGTCATAAACAAAAAAAGAGCAAGCAGCCGGAGTAAAGCTACTTGCTCTAAAAAACAAATCAATAAATTTCACATCATAAACAATCTTAAGACGCTATCAGGAATCCGGGTTGAGGATGACTTCCAGTCCGGAAATCGCAGATTCTTGATGCATGACCACGGACTTTTGGACGATCGTCCAGTCTGATGTCCGGTCGACTTTTTGCCTTGAAGGCTTCTCTGTGACCACGAGGACACATAATGGTGAATATCCCTTTGACAAGTTACTCACCTCGCACATCTTTTCATAAAAACGGTGAATTAGATGCTATCAAAAGTCAGGCTGTGCGTACCCTACCTGTGATGCTTTGCCGTGAGCTCTTTTGGCGAACGCCTCTTGTGATGCTCAGGCAGACTCTCGTAGCGCGACGCAAGTGGAAATATATCATAAGCATTACATTGCATTCAATATAAAATGATAAAATTTATTACCGTTTTGCAACATAATTCTTCGAGCATTAAATTCTGTTTGGAAAAAAGTTTCACGACACCCGTATAACCCGCATAAATCCGAACAAAAAGTTGTCTGACAATTCCCGCTGACCAACAGTCAGAACAGATATGAAAATGTGAATATTTTGTGTCCTATTATATTTTATGAAACCAATCCTCTTTTTCCACTTCACAAATCGAATTCATTCTGATACAATCATCCTTGTTTCTAGGGATTCCCAGGATATTCTTCCAAATTTCCCCGGATTATTGTTTTTTGCCGCATCCACAGGCACTTAATCGTGGATAAAAGAAATTACATAAGCATGTACAGATATGCCGAGTTGTCTTTTTCCACATATTTGTTACGTGCGGAAAAGGAGACTATGCAAAGGAAAAAATTTTACACCGCCAGAAAAAAGCAGCTGGTAAAGGAAATTGCAAAACTGAGAAAGGATATTGAGCGCTATCCCAAGGGAACACTTGTGATCAGCGCCTCGAAAGGCAAGCCTCAATGGTATGTTCAGCGAAAAGAAAAAGATGGCAAGTATTCCCGCACATACATTAAGAGAGAAAATCTGATGCAGGCTAAGAAGCTTGCCAGAAAAGCCTATGACCGAGCAGTTATGCTGGACAAGCAAAATGAGCTTCACTGTATTGAGCGCTACTTGGTAAATTGCAGCGAAGTCAACTACAAGAGATTCCTGCAAAAGACATCTCCCTACAGAGAGCTCCTTGTAGATGTTAATTGGGAAAACGAGCCTTATGAGAAAAACCTGAAGTACCCTGAAAAACTAACGCACCCAACAATTAGAGGAGAAAAGGTGCGCTCCAAGTCAGAAGCCAGCATAGCAGATGGACTTTTAGCTGAAGGAATAGCATATCGTTATGAAAATAAACTTGTGCTTGATGGAGTGGAGCTTTATCCTGACTTTATTCTTAAAAGTCGCAGAAATCAGAAGCTGATCATTTGGGAACATTTTGGCAGGATAGACGATCCCAAATATGTTGAAAAGACAAGCCGAAAGCTTAAACTGTACTTCAACAATGGATATATTCCCGGAGTTAATCTGATCATGACCTTTGAGGACAAAAAGCATCCCTTCACAATGGAAGCTGTCATAGATGTAATTGAGCG
This sequence comes from Butyrivibrio sp. NC2007, assembly GCF_000421405.1. Lineage (GTDB taxonomy): Bacteria > Bacillota > Clostridia > Lachnospirales > Lachnospiraceae > Butyrivibrio. The sequence continues at coordinate 170,429 of NZ_ATWY01000006.1, read as the reverse complement.
CTACCTCATATGATGCTATACTAGCCTATTATGAAGAAATATAGCCCTATTATAGCCGTGGCATTTATAGCCACGACACTTATATCCCTTATAATCACGTCCTGTTCCTATAACGACGATCAGTACGGAGTGTTTTTAAGCTATGAAGATGACCTGGAGAGGCTTTCTGCGTATGAAACAGTGGTAATTGACGCGCAGTATTATGAAAAAGAGTCCATAGAAAGCTTCAAACAGCAGGGACACAAAGTATACAGTTACATCAACGTCGGATCTCTTGAAACATTCCGCACCTACTACGATGAATACCAAAGCCTGACTCTTGGCAACTATGAGCATTGGGATGAGGAAAGATGGATCGACGTATCTTCGCCGATCTGGCAGGATTTTGTGCTTGAAACACTTGCGCCGGAGTTGTTAGAAAAAGGAATTGATGGATATTTTGTGGACAACTGCGACGTTTATTATCAGTACCCCACAGCTGAGATACTTGAAGGCCTTTCTGTTATCATGGAAGGCCTTAAGTCCACGGGCGCTGATGTTATAGTGAACGGCGGAGATGCATTTGTCGAGGCCTATACTGCCGGTGGTGGCAGAGCAGATGACATCATCACCGGAATCAATCAGGAATCTGTTTTTACAAGAATAGATTGGAACAGCGGGCATTTTTCTGCAAGTACAAAAGACGACAGGGAGTATTTCAAAGATTATATCGAGAAATATTCATCTCAGGGTATCGAGATTTATCTTCTGGAATACACCAGAAATCCCTTTATTGCGGCAAAAATCAAAAGCTATTGCCATAAGCACAATTACAAGTACTATGTATCCCCTTCTATCGAACTGAATTATTACAATTAGTTCTTTTTAAAAGAAATTTGCAAAAAATTCAATTTCCCCCTTGCATTTCATGTTAGCCTATGCTAATATAACCATGTTAGCAAAAGCTAACAATCAAAAACAACATACGAGCCACTATAGCTCGCCAAGCTTAGCGGCTCAGACTAACCAGGTGGCAATGCCAAGTCACTTGGAATACAATAGTCATAAGAAATCTCCTACCTAAAAGCCGGTACATCTTGCCAATGTACCGGCATTTTTCTGCAAACATAAACTAGGTAAACCTGACCAGGAATTCTGCTATAATAGTACTACTTGGAACAAGGAGTAAACCTAATCTATGCATAATAATACCAGCGCCCAAGATGGCGCACAAACCAGCACCCAAACCGGAGCCCACACTGATGCCAAGCCCTACACCTATCGCGAAATGGCCCCGTCAGACAACGCAGCCGTAGCGGCCCTGATCAGAACCAACTTAAAAGCGCACAAACTCGACATCCCGGGAACAGTCTATTACGACGACGGCCTCGATCACCTCAGCGACTACTATTGCGACGAAGACCACAAATACTACGTCCTGACCGACAACACAGGCACAGTTCTTGGCGGAGTGGGCTTTGCCAGATTTGACCCGATGCCGGACACTGCAGAACTCCAGAAACTCTATCTGGACAATTCCGTAAAAGGCCAAGGCCTTGGCTATGACCTGATGGCCTTAATAGAAGAGAAGATGCGCGAAGCAGGCTTTAAAACCTCATACCTTGAGACCCACGACAACCTAGAAGCCGCAATCCACCTGTATGAGAAATGTAACTACAACGAAATACCGCGCCCGGACTTCGTCAAGCACAGCGCCATGACAAGATTTTTCACCAAGGCACTCTGAAACAAGCTGACACTGATCTGCGCGGCTTGCAAATCTGCTAAACGCCGCCGGCTCTGCATCCACGCCAAGCTTGCCAAGCCACCCAATCTTTCTATATAATAAGTAGATAATTATGCAAACAAGGATTAACAAATGAGCACAACAGATAAATTCATCCTTATAGACGGCAGTTCCATGCTGGTTACCAACTACTACGGCAACCTCCCGAAGGCTCTGCTTTTTGAAAAAGACCCAGAGAAGAAGGAAAAGCTCTTTTCCCAGATTATGCATAACGACGCGGGGCAGTACACAAACGCCATGTACGGCATGATGCGCACGATCCTGAAGATCATCGCTGAGCAGAAGCCCACCCACATGATGTTTGCCTTCGACACCACAAGGGACACCTTCAGGCGCGAGAAATATCCGGACTACAAGGGCAACAGAGGCGACACCCCGGAGCCTCTCAAGGAGCAGTTCCAGAACATGGAAGACTTGTTAAAAGAGCTTGGACTTCCCGTTATGTTCGACGACCGCTTCGAAGCTGACGACATCGTTGGCAGCGCCTCAACGAAATTTGAAAAACAGATTCCTTCATATATAATAACGAAAGATCACGACTACCTTCAGCTGGTCAGCGACTACACCAGAGTGTGGCTGATTCAGACCAAGCAGGAGACAGCCGACGAGCTCCAGGCCAAGTACGGCGCGGAGTTTGGCTGGAACAAGAAGCTCACAAGCCTTCCAGACAAGGCTTTCGAAGTGACTCCCGACCTGTGCCTTAAGGAGTACGGCGTGCGCCCCGAGCAGATCCCGGATCTCAAGGGCATTCAGGGCGATAGCAGCGACAATATCCCCGGAGTTAAGGGCGTCAGCAGCGCTGCAATCCCGCTTCTTGCGCACTATGGCACCGTTGAGGGCATTTACGAAGCCATCGATGCCTGCCCCACTGACAAGGACCTCAAGACCCTTGCCACATCCTGGAAGGAGGACCTCGGCATCAGTCGCAGCCCTATGAAGGCGCTTAATGAGTACAGGGACATGGCTTTTTTGTCAAAAGACCTTGCTCAGATCCGCAGAGATTATCCGATATCCGACAATCTGGATGATTTCAAACTCAATATCAATAAAGAAAAGGCCAAAGAGCAGTTCGAAAAGTACGGATTTAAGTCACTTTTTGCTGCTCTGGAGATGATTTAACCCCATGACCAATTACACAAAAACCATACTAATCAACCTTCACCGCATCATTTACTATGTGGTAAAAGCCAGAATCTGGATGCGCCATCCCGAGCGCCACAGCGTCGAGGAGCGCTACGCAGTAGCCCAGACAATGGTTGACAAGATGAACAAGTCCTCAGGCTACAAGACCATATGCTTTGGCGAGGACAAGCTCCCCAAGGAGGGCGGCTACATTCTTTACCCCAACCATCAAGGTAAATACGACGTGCCCGGAATCTTCAGCGTCCACAAAAAGCCATTGTCCTTTGTAATGGACGAGGCCAAGGCACACATCATACTGGTGGCGGAATTTCTGATGCTGGTTGATGGCAAATCAATAATCTTAGACGATCTTCGCCAGACCCTGCGTGTGTTCCAGGAAATGGCAAAAGAGATTCAGACTCAGGACAAGAAATTCATCCTCTTCCCGGAGGGTGGCTACAAGGAAAATAATCAGAATATCGTAGAGCACTTCAAACCCGGAAGCTTTAAGCTTGCACAGATGGCCAAGGCGCCGATCGTGCCGGTTGCGCTGGTTGATTCCTACAAGGTTTACAACAGCCCACATAAAGGCCCGGTTACGACATATGTTTACTACCTTGATCCGATTTACTATGAAGATTATAAGGGAATGAAGACCACCGAGATTGCTGAAATGGTGGAGAACAGAATAAAAGACAAAATAAAAGAGCATCTTGCCAGCGCGTAATCGCCCGGCAGGATGTTTTTTTATGGAATCAATGGGGAGTCAGTGGGGACGGTTCAGTTTGGCGTGAGTCAGTGGGGACGTAACAGTTTGACTCATTTTGATTCGCAAAATGAGTCAAACTGTTACGTCCCCACTGACTCACGCCAAACTGAACCGTCCCCACTGACTCCCAATCACATACATGTCAAAACAGCCTTCACCACAAACATTCCATCTTCCTGCGTGAAGCTCGCCACACCGCCATACTTCTCCGCAATAGCCTTAATCTGTGCAGTACCAACACCACTCTGCACGGGCCTCGTACTGATCGGCAAACCGTTATCCTTAAACGAAATCTCTCTTCCCGCCGGGTTCTTGGTCATGAGCTTTAGCTTGCGCCCGTCAAAAGAGATCTCGACCTGAAGAGCTCTTTTATCCTGATCTACATGAGTCAGGGCCTCGACTGCATTCTCCAGGGCGTTGGCCACAAGTGATGTCAGGTCAGTTTCCTCAATTGCGAAGCGCTCAGGCACATCTGCCCTGATCCTGGGCTTGAAGCCGAGCTTCTGGCACTGGCTTGCGTAGATGGTCAGGAGCTCGTTAACGATGGTGTTCTCGCAGAAGGAAACTGCCGTCACACCCTCAAGCATGGAGTCGAATTCCTGAAGGTAGGATGCGGCTTTGTCGTATTCCTGGTTCTGAATAAAGCCCGCCAGCACTCGGTTGAAGTGCCTGATGTCGTGCTTGTACTTGCGGATGGTCTGCTCGTTGCTCTCGTAAACTGAGAGGAGCTTTTTAAGACGCCCGGTGCGCTCTGCCTGGTAAAAGGCAATCTTTTCGTCGGAAACTTTTTTATCGATCTGGTATGCCGTCAGCTCGTAGGAAATGACCGCCGCAGCGATCATGGTAACCAGGTAAATGACCGTGAACCACTTCACCATGTTGCTGCCGTAGGGCTGAAGGTAATTGAGCATGGACGTCTGGAAGCACAGAAAACTTAGGATCAGCCCCGAAAACGCTGCTATCGTACCGTAGATGGCGCCTGCCAGGTAGTCCGTAATGAAGGGCATGATCAGGATAAAGAGCCAGAACGCGTCCATTCCGATGGTCCAGTCAACCTCCATGATGAAGTGGAAGAACAGGATCGCATTGAGCCCGAATGAAGTCAGTATCGTCGTTATGGTGTGATTTTTGTAGAGCTTTAGATGCAATATGGATAAAAGAAATAGCACAACAATGGCAATGTTCGTCACCACTCCGTGCATATATCCGCTAAGAATGCAGGGATAGATCGTCACAACTGCATAGACGACGAATCCCAGCAGAAGAATGATGGAGATTCTGGATTTCTGCTCCACAACTTCCGGGGTCGATTCGAACCTTGCCAGCTGCTTTAAGTTGTATCTGAATCTGTTTCGTAAATGACTAAATCTCGTGGTTTCCATAACATAAGTATAAGATATAGTGTATAATATTGGTAGGTATAGTTGCTTATTTTGGGGGAAATAAATGTCGTTTGATATCTCGCGGCTGACAAAGGCCGTCAACAAATATCTCAATTCAATTTCAGACATTGGCCAGCAGGCAACCCAGAGGGCTCAGGAAATGGCGGACAAAGCCCAGTTCCAGGCCGATCTTTCGGAGGCCATCAAGGCCAACATCCAGAGCAAGACCCGTGAAATCGACGAGGTTCCGGACATCGGCGCCATGGTGCAGAGCCAGGTTAAGTCGGCAACCGACGGGATAAACGCCACCTTCGAGCAGATAAACGGCGCTTTCCTTGAGATTTCCGAGGCCGGTAAGAGTACTTCTTCGGCAAAAGAGAGCGTGGCAGATTCAGCCAATGCTGACGCCTATGCCGGAACTCTTAGTACAGAAGCGTTAAAAGAGCTTTCGAATTCCGGATACTTTTCCGGCAACCTGATTGCGAATTCTTTATTTAAAACTGATGATGAAGAAAGCACAAGCTCCGGTAGCACAAATGCCCTAAACAGCGTAACATCTGCACTCACATCATCCCTTGGCCAGAATACTACTACAGCAGTGAATCCCTTCCAGACTCAGTCTCTGGACCAGCTAAACGTGAACTCACTGCTTGCAAACTCGCTTGGCGTGAACACGACAGCCACAGACTCACTGACAACAGCGCTTAAGGCCGTGGCTGACAAGGAATCAAGCTCAACTGCTGCGAAGACAACAGATTCAACAGCTAAACAGACATCAGGCGATGCAACTGTCGCAACCAGCAACGATCTCGCCAAGGCCATCATCAAGGCTTACACCACAACAGCAAAAGCCACAGCCAATACCAGTATCTTCGGAGATTTCAGCCTATGAATAAATTACTCCTGATATACGCTGCAGCAATCTTCATCGCCGGCGTCGTATTCTTCACAATCGGAGAACTTAATAAAGCAAGCGAAGAGGAAGCCGAGACTTTTAAATGGATGAGGATCTTCGCCATCATCGCCGTCATCATGGCAATCGCCTGCTTCATCGCCGCCAAGAACGTCGGCTAATTCAGATAACTTGGCATATAATACTGCAAACATTAGAATCCCGCTTACTAAGCGGGATTTTTTGACCCACAAAAAATGTGGCAAAAATGCCTTGAAAACCCGCAAAATATGTGGTTTTATTAATGTATAGACATCACTCACCTCATGCACCCAGAGGACAAACAAATGAAAAACTATGTAATCCCAAATCAAATAACAGGCAGCGACATCAAATCTCTTCGCACTATCCTTGGCATGACACAGAGAGAATTTGCTGCTTTCACCGGCAGCTCCGTAAGAACAGTGGAGAGCTGGGAGAGTAAGGATGGCGAGATTACCGGCCCGATAGTAACGCTTCTGGAGATCCTTATCAGAAACCCTGAGATAGCCGGTAAACTCGAACTGCCACCCAATAGGCTGAAGCTAAGGCTCTTTTACATGTACAAGAACATGGTATGTACGGTCATTGATGTCGACGAGCTGGAACACACCATAGAGGTGCACAATTACACGGACAAGCCATTGTTTCGCGCCTTTGGAGTAAATCCAGCACCCACCTATGAAGACTATGAGGAATTCCTTGAGTCGCGGTGCTTTCCCAGAGAACGAGACAAGATCAAGATCGAGCTCAAGGCACTTGAAATCCCATTCTATGACCCCATCATGATCATTGAGAGAACACAGGGCAGAATGGCAGAAGACGAATTTTGGATAAGAATTGAGAGATAATGCTATGGTAACTTTGTCAGACAACGAACTTAAAATGCCCGGGCGTAAATCCTCCAAGGGCAATCAGCTTAAGTTTGAAAAGGATGGAATTTGGTACAAGGCTGATTATCTTGGCTATGAGGGCCTTGCGGAGTACGTAATTTCCGGACTTCTTGCACATTCTGACCTCAATAGAGATGAGTATGTAACCTACAACCTTGACCGTATATCCTATAACGGCCAGGTTTTTAACGGTTGCGCAAGCCTAGACTTTACTGATGGCTGGCAGCTGGTTACTTTGGAGAGGCTCTTCAAGCAGTCTTACGGGAGCGGCCTGAACCATATGATCTATTCCATTGAGGACCATACCGAGCGACTTGAGATGCTGGTAGAGCAGGTCGAGCGCCTTACGGGTATCGAAGACTTTGGGCAGTATATGTGCAAGGTCCTGACGGTTGATGCACTATTCCTAAATGACGACAGACACACCCATAACATAGCAGTCCTGACGGATGGTCAGGGCCACTATAAACCATCGCCTATATTTGATAACGGCGCAGGGCTTCTGTCGGATACCATGCTGGAATATCCGATGAACAGGGATATTTTAGAATTGATCGACCGGGCGCAGCCCAAGATATTCTGCGACGACTTCGCGCAGCAACTGGAGATTGCCGAGAATCTGTATGGCAGGACAATTTCTTTTGACTATGATTACAATGACATTTCTAATATGGTAAAAGACATTACAGATTACAGCGAGGATATTCGCCAGCGAGTAATAGAAGTAGTGATGCAAACAAGACGGAAATATCAGTACTTGTTCAAATGACCAATCGGCAAACACGAAAAATGGGCCTCTACCATAGGTAGAGGCCCAAACATTTTGAACTAACTCAGAATTAAAGGTCGAAGCTTCCTGTTACATCGTTGTTTACAACGTAGTAAGCCTTGCCTTCTTCAGGCTTAACGTAGATGTCAAGATTCTTGATATCCTTCTTGCCGTAAGCCTTCTTAGCTGCTGCTACAAGTGTATCATCAGTAACAGCCTTCTCACCAAACTGAAGCTCAATCTTTGTGTTAACCTTTGCTGCCATTTTAGTTCCTCCCTATTCATAAAAAGAAAATGTAAACTATTAGGTGATATTATAATACGCTTTTTTGAATTGTTCAACTTTTGGGAAATTATGTTATGATAAAGTATATCAATTTCAGAAAGAAGGAATACCTAATGGAGAAACTTGCGATACACGGGGGAACACCCGTCAGATCGGAAAAGATATTTTACGGCCGCCAGTGGATCGGCGACGATGACGTTGCAGCAGTTGCTGCTACACTTAAGGGCAACCTTATCACCTGCGGACCATCAGTAACAGCACTGGAGCAGAAGCTCTGCGAAGTGACAGGAGCCAAATACGCTGTAGCAGTTTGCAATGGAACAGCAGCTCTTCACTGCGCAGCCATCGCAGCAGGCCTTGGCCCCGGGGATGAAGTTATCACAACACCCCTGACCTTCGCAGCATCAGCTAATTGCGCAATTTATGTCGGAGCTAAGCCCGTTTTTGCAGACGTCAATCCCGAGACCTACAACATAGATCCCGACTCAATCGAGGCGCACATCACAGAACGCACCAAGGCAGTCGTTGCAGTTGATTTCACAGGCCAGGCAGTCGAGCACGACAGGATTCGCGAGATCTGCGATAAGCACGGACTGACTCTTATCATCGACGCAGCCCATGCTATCGGCACCAAGTACAATGGCAAGCCCGAGGGCTCACTTGGCGATATGACCTGCTTTAGCTTCCACCCGGTCAAGACCATCACTTCCGGAGAGGGCGGAGCCATCACCACCAACGACCCTGAGCTTTACAAGAAGCTCCACCTTGCAAGCCAGCACGGAATCGTTCACGACCCTGCAGACTTCGTCGACAAGAACCCTGAAGGAATCTGGGTTTACGAGATGCAGACCCTTGGCTTTAACTACCGTATGACTGACTTCCAGGCAGCGCTCCTTTCAAGCCAGCTCAAGAAACTCACCGAGTTCTCAAATAGAAGAAAAGAGATCGTAAAGAGATACAACGAAGCCTTCGCCGACGTCCCTGAGCTCTTCATCCAGAAAGAGATCCCTCAGTCTGACACAACAAGGCACCTGTACATCATTCAGCTTAAGCTTGATAAGCTCAACTGCACTCGCCGTGAGTTCTTCGACGCCATGAGCGCCGAGAACGTCCAGTGCCAGGTTCACTACGTACCGGTCTACTTCTTCCCGTTCTACCAGAAGATGGGCTACGAGAAAGGCCTCTGCCCAGTTGCCGAGAGCATCTACAAAGGCATCATGAGCATTCCTCTCTACCCAATGATGACCGACGAAGACGTAGAGAGCGTAATCACCGCCGTCAAGAAGATCATCAACTACTACAGAAAGTAATAGCGTCAATTGTCTAGACAATCCAAGCTTCCCCATCCCCGGGGAAGCTTTTTCTTGCCATTTTGAGCCCTAGGGACGGAGTCAGTGGCTCATTTTTGGTCCCCAGGGACGGGGGTTAGGGACCATTCTCAGAGCCTGTGGCCAATCTTGCACCACAATGGCCCGACCTTTTGAACGTTGGTTGGAAACGTAATTCCGACCACCCCACAACTTCCTTCCATAGAAAAAATAGTTGGAAATTGCAAAATCCCCCAACGGTCCCAAAAACCATATTTGCCCAAAACTACATCACACGACATCCGTAGGCCGAGTACTGGTATGCAGGAAAAGAGCTAGGCGTCAAATTTTCAAAACCACGGCCATCAAAACAGTTTGTAATTTCCAACTAATTTCTCCCAGGACATTTTTTGTGATGCAATTAAAAAATCAATTCCAACCAACACAATTCTATATTCGTCCTTGTGATGCACATCTCACGCAAATAAAACTAAATATATTTGACGCGCGTCAAATAAAACATTACAATTTTATGTTGGAGGAATTTGAAATGAAGTGCTATGAAATATATGATGAGTATTTAGGACGTACAGTGGGTGTACTGCTTTATTACAAAAAGGTGAAGACCTTCATAGTTGAACTGGAAAATGATCTTGATGAATGGACTTCCCCCTTCCTTTTCGCCGCCTTTGTTAAAAGAGGAGTATTTACAATCCCGAGAGAAGCAAGCCTATTGTGGGTCCGTGGTCGCATCATCCCCAGCACCCGCCAGAACATCTCCAGCATCCTCCGCAACCACAAACTCAAAGAGTATGACGAGATGAAATTCCTCGAACTATCCCACGGCCGTTGCTGCCAGGACAGCCTCGCAATCCGCGAACTCTCCACCCTCCCCGACTTCGTGATAATCAGGCAAAAGAGAAATCTGATCGATTGCACGGTACTGGACAACCACAACATTCTCTGCTTCTTTGCAGATGGTAAAACAAGAAAAATCGATCTCACCAAACTTGATAACGAGGACGTAACCGAGAAAGTTTGCAAAAATCCAAAACTCCTGAATTCCTGCATGGTCGGAACCGGTGGCTATTACATCACCTTCAATGATTCCATAGATGTTCCGGCAGCAGAACTCTATACTGCCGGTAAGCCTATCCCATTAACCCTTTCCGACTTCATAACCTTCGCTGGCCACAACATCATTGACACCCAGGAGTGCTGTAGGGAGCTTTCCTGCACCCGCCAGAATCTAGCCTACATGACCGACAGAGGCCTGTTCGAACCCATCAAAACAAACACTCGGGGCAACCTCTATCTCAAGGGTGATGTCCTCAGCAGCAGATGGAACTAGATAATATGCAATAAATTGCGGCTTAATACCCTAAAATGCAAATAAAATGCAAAATATTGCACATTAAATTTTAAAATGTTAAAATTTTCTTGGAGGAACAAACCATGACATCGAAAGCATACCTTCTAGAAATTAGTAGAAGAATGAAAAGGCTAAGAATAGAGAGCTCAATAACACAAAAGGAGCTTTCATCCATCACGGGGCTTTCCTTGCGCTCAATACAGAGATTTGAAAACGGCGAAGACATATCATTAGATAACTTTTTGAAATTATCAGTTGCTTTTGAACTTGCTGAATCTGTATTAAATGCCATCCCGGACATGGATAACAGACCATCAATTCTACTTGAAAAACATAGAGGTAAGATCAAACAAAGAGCTCATAAAAAGACTACTACCGCTGGTACAAAAAACACATTTAAATGGGGAGATGAACGATAACCATGACCACATCCAATAAATTCACCGAACTAAAGACCTTCTACACCGGCAAGCGCATCTTCGTGACCGGGCACACAGGATTCAAAGGCAGCTGGCTTTGCCTTATGTTAAAAGAGCTTGGAGCAGAAGTCTACGGCTATTCCTTAGCCCCAAATACCGAGCCCGACCTCTTCACAATCCTTGGCCTGGAAAACCACATCCATAGCACCATCGGCGACATCCGCGACCTTGCATCCTTAGAGAAAGCCTACACAGAAGCTAGTCCCGACGTAGTCCTTCACCTTGCTGCGCAGCCCATAGTCCGCGATTCCTACAAGGATCCGCGCTACACCTACGAGACCAATGTCATGGGAACCGTAAACATCCTCGAGTGCCTCCGCAATCACCCCGGTGCCACTAGCTTTCTCAACGTCACCACGGACAAGGTCTACGAGAACAACGACCTGGAGAACCACGGCTTTACCGAGGATGAGAAGCTCGACGGCTATGATCCATATTCCAACTCCAAGAGCTGCTCTGAGCTCGTGACACATTCCTACAAGAAGTCATTCTTCTCAGATCCCGCAGCACCGGCCATTTCCACAGCCAGAGCCGGCAACGTAATAGGTGGCGGCGACTTTGCCAATGACCGTATCATTCCGGACTGCGTCAGAGCGACGATCAAGAACCAGCCAATAATCGTCCGCAACCCGTATTCCACGAGGCCCTATCAGCACGTGCTCGAGCCCCTCTACGCTTATCTAATGATTGCCATGCGCCAATCAGAGGAAAAGAGCCTTTCCGGCTATTACAACATCGGTCCACGCGACGAGGACTGCATCAATACCGGAGACCTTGCTGATTACTTTGTAAAATACTGGGGAGACAACACCAAGTGGGAGAACCATGCAGAAGCCAATGCCCCTCACGAAGCCAGTTTCCTCAAGCTCGACTGCACCAAAGCCCGCACCACCTTTGGCTGGGAACCCGAGTGGCATGTAGATGAAGCCATACGCAATACAGTAGAGTGGTACAAAGCCTGGAACAACGGCGAAGATATGTATGATTTCACTAGAAGACAAATAATTAATTATTAAAAGGGTGCTGCTAATATAGTGGTTGCCACACAGGCAACTTATGCTTAAATGTTCGCACGCTATAATAGGCTTACACACCCTTAAAATCATAACAATATTTGGTCTTATTATATTACAATCAATAGGCACTGATTTCAAGCACTATATGAATTATTTCATAAAACTTTTAGTAGGAAATTTGATTTTGTGCTTGGTTACAAGTTTGAGTAGGTCATAGTAAGTATTCACGTTATACTCAAAATGACTGTAAATTGCGTTGGCTGCATAGTCAGCCGCTTGAACAACGTATGCATCAGATGAGTCGGAATCCATGCACTTAAACTTTAAATCTAGATTGTAGCCTTTGTCATAAACAAAATGCAGTAGAAGATACTCTTCGAGTGAATTTACAGAGCCTACTTTTGTTGTATGATTATCATAGATTACATGGATAGTTGAGCCTTCATCATCCTTAGATAGTAGATGATCCATCAGAATACGCATTAAGTAATTATAAAATATATTTTTCTGTTCTAGGAGTTTAGGACTAACGTGTTTTAAATCTGCAACTATATATGAGATTCGTATGTCTTTCTGGGATAGAACTTCAGCAATATGGTATTTAATACAAGGATATGCATCCTTAGCTTTGATTTCATGCGCATGTAGGCTTCCAAGTTCAATAAAGATTTTTTTGGCGATTCCAAGTTTCCTTTTCATTACGTTGTGTAAAGGCTTAAAGCTATACGTATCAACACATGCTATTACAAAGAAACGGCCATTTGCTCCTAAATTGCCTGATTCATCTAAAATTAAGTAACGATCCATCCTTATTCCTCAAACAAACTATCAATATATTTATTAACCCCTTCTCTAGTAGTCAGATCATATATCTTGTTAATTCCTTTATAGTAATCGCCTATACTCGAATCGGATATAACATTTTTAGACATTTCAAAGGTCTCTAGTCCGACCCTGGCAGCATTCCAAGGTTCTTCCTTATGAGTAATATCCATCAGAACCTTTCCGTTCAGCCTTCCGAACGTATTAAGCACGAAGTCTATAATTTTCTTATCCTCAGCTTTCAGTCCTGCAAAACAACTTGGATCCGGATTGATTTTAGGTATAAGCGAATCACCAAATGTTTTGTATTTTTTGTAAATATCAGGAAAAACCGGCCCGTAAGCCCAGGCTTCACATGTGCCATCAAATACAGCATCTTCGTCAAAAACACCAAGTGAAAAAGCTTTGACGAAATAGAGTAGTTTCTGAAGAGATAAGTCTGTGACTTCATACTGCGAGTTAACAATATACAACGCAACTAACTCAAGCTTTGTGCTACAGCTTGTCATCTGCTTTATCAGATTAATTTTCTTCTTAACTTTGTTATAAGCTACATTTGTGATTCTATCTTTGCCTTCTTCGAGAACTTTTTCCATCTCAAGATGATCGTGCAGTAAGCGTAATAAAAGGTCTGAATACTCACGCTTAGGAATCTGTCCCTCAAGATATCTGGAAATAGTATGTTCACCGAATCCAAGAAGGTGGGATAGTGGCCTTTTCTCGATGTCATACTTGTTCAGTAGCTCATGAATATCGCTTTTGGTAATAATGCCAGCCAATCTTCTGTAAATGATATCAAAGCGATTCTCGTTTTCATCCATTAGCCCCGGAACAGATATCTCATTATGACATACTGAACATATGCCATATCGTTCGTTATATTCATAGTTCTTACCGTTAATTGAGCGTGATCTGTGCCTTGCTTTAATTGTATAGGGAACTATTTTTCTGCAATTCCAGCATAGTAAACCATTATTCTCAGTGTCCATACCTTACCCCTCTTAATAATCGCCTGCCTTGTGCATTGAAAGGATTACAACAAGACTGTTCTTATCATTTCCAAAGAAAAACTTCACGTATATATCTAAATAATCAAATTGCGCTTCTTCGTGAAACCTTGGCATTAACTGAACATTTCTCTTAATGAAAACATACATGTAATCATCAGGATTATCTGAATTATAGCTATATTCATCTTTTATATAATCTTGTTCTTCCAAGCTCAGCAATATTTCAATTCGCTTTTTGTCGTCTACATAGTATGTATCTATTAATAACTTGTTCTTGTCTGTTGGAACAAAAGTGTAATTAATACCATACTTTCCGCTCTTTATGAGTTGCTTCAAGCGAGATAGTGCCTCGCTCGGAGACAAAATATCCATTCATATTCCCCCGTCTCCTCCATGTTATGCCCTACATGGTACAATCTTACGTTACGCAATCTTATCCTAACATAATGGTACATTAATTACAATAGTGTACCATTTACAATATATAAACATTCCATTAACCTCTTCCCATCCTGAATCCCCTTCTGTATAATTATAAATACACATATAAACGAAATTACAACCACCCCCCGCACCACCAAACGCGCCACAGACACCACCCACCACCACACCCTAATAAGGAGGAAAACGCCATGCCGGAATTCAACAACAAAGCCATGTACAAGCTGGCCTACGGCCTCTTCGTCTGCACCGCCACCCAGGGCGACAAGAAGAACGGCTGCATAATCAACACCGCAGTCCAGGTCGCATCAGACCCCAACACCATTTCCATCGCAGTCAACAAGGCCAACTACACCCATGACATGATCAAAGCCACTATGGCCTGCAACATATCAGTCATCAGCAAGGAAGCCACCTTTGATCTCTTCAAGCACTTCGGCTTCCAGTCCGGCCGCGATGTCGACAAGTTCAGCGCAGACTACGCACCCAGCAACTACGCCCTTGCCGACAATGGCATTCCATATATAACAGCTGGCACCAACGCCTACTTTTCTCTTAAGGTAAAAGAGCTTGTTGACCTCGGATCACACACTCTCTTCATCTGCGAACCGACCTTCATGACAGTTCTCTCGGATGCGCAGTCCTGCACCTACGAGTTCTATCAGAGCGACATCAAGCCAAAACCTCAGGCAGTAGGTACAACACCAAAGGGCGAAACGGTGTGGCGCTGCACAATCTGTGGCTATGAGTATGTCGGAGAAGACCTTCCCGACGACTTCATCTGCCCGATCTGCAAGCACGGCAAAGATGACTTTGAAAAGATCATCCGATAACAAAAGATAGGAGGACTAATCTTATGAAATATGTATGTAACGTATGTGGCTATGTTTACGACGAGGCAGCAGGCAATCCCGATAACGGCATCGCTCCGGGAACCAAGTGGGAAGATCTTCCCGATGATTTCACCTGCCCACTCTGCAGCGTAGGCAAAGATGATTTCTCACCACAGGAATAATTGAATATTGTAACCTAAACAAATAAGGAGGAAACCTAAATGAAATTCTACAGATGTGAAACTTGCGGAAATATAATCACGAAATTAGTTGACTCAGGCGTACCTGTTGTATGCTGTGGCGAGCCGATGAAAGAGCTTGTACCCGGAGCCGTTGATGGCGCGGTAGAGAAGCACGTACCTGCAGTAACAGTAGATGGAAATACAATTAAGGTTCAGGTAGGCGAAGTAGAGCACCCTATGATGGATGCACATTACATCCAGTTCATCGCTCTGGAGACAACAACCGGCGCTCAGATCAAGTACCTCAAGCCTTCAGACAAGCCAATAGCTGAATTCGTACTCGCAGACGGTGAAAAAGCTGTTGCAGTATATGAGTACTGTAATCTTCATGGCTTGTGGGTTAAGGAAGTTTAACACCTCCCCACATTGCTATTCCCCATAATTTCCTATATTATAACAATGGCGGCATTTATACCCCGCCATTGTTTTTTCGTCCCACCAACCCAAAGAGGAGATACCCCCAATTCATGACCAACGAATTTCTAAATAAATCCGGAAAACTCCTGACCATCCTCCTGACCCTGTCATTGATCCCTATGCTCGTCATAGCAATCTATGCCAGACCCTTTGTCGACGACTATGGTTACAGCACAAGAACCCACGATGCCTGGCAGTCCACGCATTCGATAATCGCCGTACTCGGTGCCATGGGAAAAGAGGTAGTAGACGCATATCATACCTGGCAGGGCTCCTTTTCTGCCATCGCCATCTTCTCCCTTCAGCCCGGCATAATTTCCGAAAGAGTCTATGGCCTGTCCACCATCATCCTTGTGGCGCTGTTCCTCCTCGGCAATTACCTGTTCATAACCGCACTCTTCAAGGAGAAGAGCAGCCTCACAACAATAGTATTTGCATCCATCTCCATCCTCCTGATGCAGACCCTTCCGCACGCAATCCAGGGCTTCTACTGGTGGAACGGCTCAAGCTATTACACCCTGTTTTATTCACTGATGCTGATCCAGTGGGGAATGCTTATCAGGCAAAAGAGATTCATCCTCCCCTGCATCCTTGGCTTCTTCATAGGTGGCGGAAACCTCGTAACAGGACTCTTAAACTTGGAGATCATGGCCCTTGCCATCATCTACTCAGCCCTAAAAATCTGGGTAACCCCCAAAAAGCACAACGCAGAAGACATCCCCGCTGACGCCGCCATCAAACGCTTCATAAAACTCATAATAATAACAGCAGTTTCAGCCGCCGGCTTCATAATAAACGTACTAGCCCCGGGCAATCAGGTCAGGGCAGCAGAGTCAGTCTCAAGACCCGCCTTGGAAGCAATAGGAGTCTCATTCCTTGACGCCTTTGCTTACCTCAACGAGTGGCTTAACCTCCCGGTAGTAATGTTCCTGCTTCTGCTCCTGCCATTCCTATGGCACTATGCAAAAGACAAAAAGAGCCTGACCCCTGAAATACCGGTTTTCATCCTGTTCATTATCGCATTCTGCCTCTTCGCTTCCACCTTCACTCCAACCGAGTACTCCATGAGCGAAGTAGGCCCAAGAAGAATCCAGAACGTCAGATACTACACATTCGTTGTATTTCTGATGTTCCTTGAACTAGAGTCAGTCATCAGGACCAGAGCACTCTTTGAATCCAAAGGAATCGCGACAAACCCCAATCTCACCAAGACCTACCTGACACGATACCTCCTGCTAGTGATCGCTGGTCTTACCATATTCCTTGGCGTCAACACTATCCCCAAGGAGAACCGTGACAACATTACTTCCATATCCGCAACCAGAACCCTCCTCATCGGCGAAGCCAAGCGCTACGCAGTAGCCAGGAACGAATGGACCAGGATCCTTCTCTCAGACGATAAAGAAGTGACCCTGAACGTAATAAACGAGCAGCCCAAGCCCATCTACTACTCTGAATTCGACATCACCGGAGATCCGGACGACTACAGAGATGAGAGCATGTGCAAGTATTACCACAAGACCCGAATAAACCTGGTAGAGTGATGGAATAATAAGAAATAAGAGGAAATTAAGAAATGAACCGTATCAAAAAGTTTTTAAAAGAAGAGGGATTATACCTTGCAATCATCGTTATCATGCTTCTTGCATTCTTTGCCCCCTTTTATGCAAAAGACCTGCCGAAAGGCGCAGAGAACGGCTTCCATTATGGAAGACTCTTGTCCCTGGTCAGAACCCTGCAGCAAGGAATTTTTCCGGCTAAGCTTCGCCCGATGTCCATGAGAGGCTTCGGCTATGGAGTAGGATTCTTCTATCCTGATTTCTTCCTGTATCCATCAGCCATTCTTGTCCTTCTCGGAATGGATATAATTCCTGCACTCAAGTTTTACGTAGTAGTAGCAGCCATTATAGGCGCTATAACTGCTTACAGAAGCCTGGACAAGCTCATTGGAGATAAGAGAATTGCCCTTATAGCGGGCATCCTCTACTTTGGTACCTTTTTCCTATGGGAAAACCTCTATGACGGTTTTGGAATAGGCGCCTTTGTCGCCCAGGCATTCTTACCCATGACTATGTGTGGCCTCAGCAGAGCTCTCAAGGATGAGGAAGGCGGATATATTGAATACGCCATTGGCATAGTAGTCATTGTCTTAAGCCATCATCTGTCATTCATATCTCTGATGATTGCTCTGCTCATGATGGTCCTGATCAACCTGAAGACCATCATCAAGAACCCCAAAGTTCTTGGCAAACTTTTCGGCGTAAGCATGCTTGGCCTGTTCTTCACAGCCCAGTACTGGCTCCCTGCAATAGAACTTGCCATCCACACCAAGTACACAGTTATCTACGATAACTATATTGATATCAATGATCACATCCTGAGCATATCTGAAGCAATCACCAGCATAACTCCTGTATATTTTGTGCTGTTCATACTGGCAGCAGCTCTTTTCATCTACGCAATGGTAAGAACTCGCAAGGTATATATGGAAGGCCTGACATATCTCATAGTGACTGCACTACACATCCTATGTATGCAATCACAGGCTTTCTGGAAGGGACCCATCGGACAGTTCTTCGCATTCTTCCAGTCAACCGACAGACTGACACTGACTGTTATGCCCCTTATGGTCATATTCTATGCGATTACGATCAAGACGTTTAAAGACGAGATATTGAAAAAAGAGGATACACCCCTCATAAAGAGTCCCGCACTCTTCGTCATCGTTAGCATTGTCCTCATCCTCGCAACCAGACTATACATTAAACCGGACTTTTATAACCCTAACGCTTACACCAGAAACACAGGCCTGGACCTTACCTACCTCGAAACCGCTGCAGACTACGGCATTTCCTGTGGTGAGTGGCTCCCTGTAGAGTGCGAACCCAGCGCCTGCAAAGAAGTCAATATCTCCCGCTGTGACGACGGCACAAGCGCAGAGGGCTTCAAGCACGATGACAACAAGTATTACGAAGCCTGGGTCCTCCTCGACAAGAAATACTACGATGTGCCTTATGTTTATTACTACGGCTACAGGGCTTACCTGATTGACGACAATGGTAATCCGGTAAAAGAGCTTTCGGTCGGCGAAGCTTATGATGACAACGGCTACGTAAGAGTCTTCATGCCTGAAGACGGACAAGGCGTAGGTCACTTGATGGTAACTTATAAAGCAACCCGTATTCAGAAGCTTTCCTATGTGATTACAGCCGTAGCCACAGTGGTTATTATTGCACTATGCTTTATTACTCTTAAAAAGAGGAAGAATTCATGAGACGCAGAATTATTACTATTGTTTCAATACTTGTTGCCTGTCTGGCTATTATTCCTGTACTGATAGGTGACTGCTATACCTTTCTGTGTGCTGATGATTTTGGATTTGAGAGTGGCGTCATGGCTTTGCTCCCTCAGTATAATGGCTCTGTACTTAGAGCATCTTTGGATGCTACATGGAGAATGGTTTTTGAATCGCAGGGAACACATCTTGCAAATTTTCTTCTCCACTTTGTCAGAGCCTATTCAAGATGGGGATTGCCGGGATTTCATTTTATCATGCTATTATTTTCCATTTTTTATTTTTACTCACTTTACTATCTGACCAAGAACCTGATCAGAAACAAAGATGCAGTAATGCCGATATTTGCAGCACTTAGCCTTGCAAGCACCCAGATGATCGGTACTCTGGATAATAGGGAACTGTTTTTCTGGTACACCGGAGCATTTAACTATACTTTAGAACTGTCCCTGTCTTTCCTTGGATTGGGTTTATATATAGGACTATTAAATTGGGACAGCGAGCACCCAAGAACAATTAAACAGTATATAGGAGCATCCCTGTTTCTATTCCTTGCCGGTTGGGGAACATTGGAAGTGGCAGCTATAGGCTGTGGACTGGCGCTGATGACAGTAGTGTTTAACTACAAAAAGATAATTGACCATAAGCCCCTTATGATTCCTTTCATTGCAGCCCTTCTCGGCGCTATCACAAACCTTATATCTCCGGGCAACTTTGCAAGAGCAGACAGGGAATTGATTGCGGGACACATCACGTTCGGTGATGCCATTAGAGATGCCTGTACAATAGTCCTAGATCAGACAGTATATATCTTAAAGAGCCCGACATTTATCGTACTGTTACTGATTGTATTTGTCATATCCCTTATATGCGAGATTAGCATATTTGAGAAGGCAAATTATATTACAATGATAACTGCCCTGATCGAATCAATACTAATTGGTTTTTTGACTGCATTCCCAGTAGCATATGGGCAACACATAGCCGGCTTTAAGGCTATGCGAACACACTCAACATACCTGATTTCAGCCAGATTATGCATCATTTTCTGTATTATTGTTCTTGCACAGGTTGTGAGATCAAGATGGGGACAGGCCAAGGCTATTATCACTAAAGTGATGCTTGCAGTGACAATCATATTTGCACTTGTTGGCAGCAAGACTATGCTGGAAGAAGCAAAAGAAGGTTTCTCCTATTGTATTGTCGCAGATATGTATCGGGGAAATATGCAAAGAGTTTATAACATCAGAGCAAACATCCTCTCCGCCCTCGAGATGGCAGAAGAGGGCTCTGATCAGGTAATTGTCATAAAAGAACCGCTTGATAACAGATGCATGTATTCAATGGGATTACAGAGTGAATCCGGTGATGTCGTGAATATAGCAGCTGCTCACCTTTTTGAGGTTAATGCAATCTCTGTTATTTATGAATAAATCATTATCACTAAATCAGCTTCCCGATTAAGGGGAGCTTTTTTAGTGCACAGACAACCGGTACACCCACAATAAAGCAGCACAGCAGCCAGATTATACAAGCTGGCATAACTGTAACCATCGGAACAAGTGCATCGTAAATAAAGAACAATATATCTCTAAGATATTCTTCAATGAGATATAGTCCAAATGTGCAACTTCCAACAACACATATAACCTTGTACAGCCTCTCGGAACACATCTTCAGATTAAGAGAAATTCCCCTAATAATCAGCACTACGCAAAATGCCAAAGGCTGAATAAACATATCTGTGAATACATTTCTGCCTTCGCCAATGGGATTCCCCAGCTTAACAGAAAAAGTATACTCAACAGCCACAAATACGACGCTTACAAGAAACAGCAAAACAAGATTCTTTCTCTTCTTGATCCATTCTGCCGGAACAACTTTCTCAGCAGCATATCCCAGCACAAAGGCATTAACGGCCTCAGGAATAAAGAACGGCACTCCAAATCTTGTATGAATCACAGGCTCAAATAGCTTCACAATTACCAAAAAGCAAACTTCAAATACCGCAAAGTATTTCCATTCAATTGTGCTCATACCCTTGACAACCTTACGTATAAATGGGAGCAGCAATAAAATCCCAATATAGTAATATAAAAACCAGTATGGCAAATAGACATTGCCTGACAAAAATTTCTTCGCAAAATCCCCCAGCCCTATATGCAAAAGACCTGTTCCTGCATTATCACCGTAAACCCTGCTCCAGTAAACGCCTCCGCCGTAGTCTTCCATAAAAAAGTCGTAGAAATATCTGATAACAGAGAATACGGCCAACACTATCAGAATCCTTGGAAGGCGCTTCTTATATACCACAGAGATATCTTCATCAATCCCAAGTAAAAGAGATCCTGATACCATCCAAAATAAATCCACGCCTATAGCACTTACACAGGCCAAAAGAAGAGAGACAATAAATGTTATATGACTATCCGTACAGGAATAAGCATCATGTCCCCAAAATCCGGTATGGATGAACATGATGCACAAAATAGCCAGTATTCTAATGATTTCCAAATGTAGTATTTTTTTCATAAAGACATTGTACCATAACAAGTTTGTTTCTTAACACATAGCATGCAAATGGTATAATATACTTACTTATTTGGTAAGCATATTGAGAGTAGTGATATTGTGTTTTTGAATTGGAGGGATTATGACTTGTATTAATCAATATACCAATCCGAAATCCACTAATAACATGTCTATTACCATCCTTGGTAGTAGGGGATCCATGCCTGTTTCAAGCCCTGAAACGGCCAGGTATGGCGGTAATACATCATGCTATCTTATTGAGACTGACAGCGAGGCAATAATTATTGACGCAGGAACCGGAATAATGCGTCTTCCTGATATAGGAGACAGGCACCTGTCCCTGCTTATCACCCATACGCATATCGACCATATTTTGGGCCTCCCAATACTTCTATCTGCGCTTAAGGGAAAAGAGATCTCGATTTATGGAGTAACACGTGACGGCCTTACTGTAAAACAACAACTGGAACGTTATGTTTCAACGCCACTCTGGCCGGTAACTATAGATAAATACGGTGATAACATAGATTTTCATGAAATAGCAGAAGTTGCCACTTTTGCTATTGGTGAAGTCGATGTTACGACCATGCCTTCCAACCATCCTGGTGGGGCAACAATTTATAAGCTTACAAATAATGTTGTTTCTGTCACTGTTGCTACTGATTTTGAGCATGAAATAGCAGAGTCAGATCAGGATCCACTATATTCGCTTGCCGATTTTGCAGCAGGGTCAAGAATGATTCTCTATGATTCTCAGTATACTCCTGAGGAATATAAAAAGTGCCGAGGCTATGGACATTCAACCTATGAGAAGGCTATAGAACTGCAAAAGATTACAAATGTTAATGAAATACTGCTTGTTCATCATGCTCCCAATCACACTGACGAGTTTTTGGAAAGCCTTCAGAGACAAATTGATGCCCTAGAGTTGGGAGCACATATCATATTTGCTTCAGAAGGTTATACCTTCTTACTATAACGTTTTCTTTCGTAAAACATAATAAATCCGTAATAAAAAAATAATACATTAAACCGTTAAATGCAAAACAAAATAACGGCCTCCATGATAGAATTAATCTATATTAGGAGGCTGTTTTTTATGGATACAACGAACAAATATTCCGTTGATAATCTGATCCGGATAGCTATAGCGCTTTCCGCTGAAAAAGACACATCCAAAGTTCTGGATATGATTCTTCAGGTTGCAATGAAGATCAGTAATTGTGATGCGGGAACAGTCTATATAGTGGAAGACGATCATCTGAATTTCCATAATTCCTATACATATGCAAATGGCTTTTTAAATGAGTCTGGCGTTAAAAAGAATAATATGCCTCCTGTGCCGCTGAGCCGTGAGTATATAAGCGCCTGTGCTGTCCTTGATAAGAAGGAGATCAACATAAAGGATGTTTACACTTCAGATGGATACGATTTTTCCGGTGCGAAAAAGTATGATCAACTTAGCGGATATAAAACACAGTCTATGCTTGTAATTCCAATGGAGGATGATCGTAGTGATGTCATAGGCGTTCTTCAGCTGATCAACGCCCAAGACAATGCCGGGAACGTTGTTCCTTTCCCGGAAAAAGATGAAGATATAATAAAAGCTCTCGCTTCATTGGGGGCAGTAATCCTGACCAACAGGAGGCTTTCCAATCAGGTCCTTGAAACCCTTCATTCTTTGGTAAAAGTGCTTGTAGAAGCGATAGAGACTAGGAGCTCATATAACGCCAATCACACTAAGAATATGGTTTATTAT
Organism: Butyrivibrio sp. NC2007; assembly: GCF_000421405.1. GTDB lineage: Bacteria > Bacillota > Clostridia > Lachnospirales > Lachnospiraceae > Butyrivibrio. The sequence goes on along the minus strand of NZ_ATWY01000006.1, from coordinate 146,966 downwards.
GCGGACCGTTTTTTAACATACGTTGGAACACACTATGATGAGCGTGCGCTTACAGATGAGGAACGTGATGCGCTATTAATGAGTGTATGGTTACATGATATCGGAAAACTTGTAATTCCCTTGGAAATTATGGATAAACCCACCAGGCTTGGTGTACTTGAAGAGGGAATCAGGACCAGAGTAACCATTGCTTGTCTTATGGAGGAGATTGATGCTCTGAAAAGCCCGGGGACAAGACCTGAACATGACTTAAAGATAAAAGAATTAAAGGATGCACTTAGCTTTATTCAGGAGTCTAATACTAAAGGATTCCTTACGGATGAAATTATAAATCAGCTCAAAGAGATAGCAAATATAAGGTGCAAGAATGAAAATGGAAATGAGGTACATCTTCTGACAGCTGATGAACTTATTGCTATCACGGTTCGAAAAGGTACGCTTACAGATGCTGAGCGGGAACTTATGCAAAGTCATGTCTCCTATACATTGAAGATGCTCAGAAAAATGCACTTTGAAGGGTTATACAAGCATGTTCCGGAATGGGCAGCGGGACATCATGAGTTATTGGATGGAACCGGTTATCCTGATCACATCAAGGCAGAAGACATTCCCAAGGAGGTCCGATTCCTTACAATAATAGATATTTTCGACGCTCTGACAGCCGAGGACAGGCCCTATAAACCTCCGATGCCACCTGAAAAGGCTTTTAGTATCCTGGATGGTATGGCAGAGGAGGGCAAGATAGACAAAGATATTCTTCGTATGTTTAAAGATAGTAATGCATGGAAGAAGGATAAACAGTAATAACAAAGGAGGCGTTTGATATGAAGACTCCGTATTGTACAAAAAAATCTATATCTGGGCTGTTTTTAATAACTATCATTGTCATAACAGTTACAGCATTATTAACTTCATGTGGCAGTAATCTTGCTGCAAGCACTATGAGATTATTGCGGCGCGAAGGTACCGTAAGGCTTTATGAGAACGATAAGGAAAGGACAATATCCGATAACCTGCGACTTAACGCCGGTAATATTTTGAATACTGAATCCAAAAGCCTTGCAGGCATAGCTCTTGATGATTCCAAGATAGTGACTATCGACGAACTGAGTAGTGCCCAGTTTGACCAAAACGGCAGGAAACTGGACATTAACCTGACCAAGGGGAGCCTCTTTTTTGAGGTAACCAAGAAACTTGATTCAGATGAAAGTTTTGACATCCGTACATCTACCATGGTGGTTGGCATAAGGGGTACGTCGGGTTATGTGACGGTTGACGATGCCGGACATGAGGCACTTATAATTACAGACGGAAGCGTGGAGGTAAAGGGAACTAATCCCACCACCGGTGAGACAAAGACTGTCGTTGTAAATGCCGGACAGAGGGTCAGGACTTATCTTTATAATGACAGAAGCGTAGACAGCATAATGTTCGAGGTGGATGAGCTAACTGAAGAAGAACTCAATCTTTTTGTTTTGGAAAGACTTCGTGAGAATTATGCGCTTGTGGAACTGGTGTGCGCAGATACAGGATGGTCTGTTGATAAGATAATGGGAGTGGATAGTACTGACACCATGCTTGCGTCAAATACTGATTCTTCAGAAGAACAGACACCTGATAATGCTTCATCAGAAGTTACAGCCGATGATGCAGTAAATAATGACAAGAGTTTGACAGCAACTACAGATAGCGTGACGGATGCATCCACGGAGGAAGCAACCACTGAAACAGCCGGAAAGACCGGGGTTTTACAATATGTTGTCAGCACTGATTCAAACGGTGTTATGACACTTACTACCGGACAGCATTTTGATCCGGCATATTATGCCAGAGAAAACCCTGATGTGGTAAGTGAAATAGGTACTGATTCTTATAAGCTTCTCGAGCACTTCCTTGCATATGGCGAATCAGAAAACCGCTATGGATCAGCTAGTGACAAGGATACTGCTGAAGCCGAAAAAAATCAGGAGTATCTTGAATGGCAGAAGGTTCTTGGCGAAGCCCAGGCCAGGGACGCAGCAGAGGAAAGAGCTCGCAACTCGCAGGGAAATGATTCCGGTAGTTCTTCAGGAGGAGCAACAAATGCAAACGCAAATGCAAATGCAGGTGGAGGTGGAACTCCTGAGCCTGAAGGTGGAGAGCCTACTTACGATCCGTAAAGGTTGATTACGCATGGTTAAAAAGACTTATCAGAAAGCATTGATTATATTGACAATAGCTTTTATATACGCCCTGGTCACTTATTTAGGTCTTTTCAACAGGATAGACAAATGGATTCAGGACTACGTATTTCAGCAGCCTAAGGCAGTTACGGGAAATGTTGTGGTTATTGGCATTGATGATGATTCTCTTGAGGAACTTGGAGCCTATAACACATGGGGCCGGGGCAATATGGCGGCTGCTCTTAGTGAGCTTGCACAGGATAAGGACAATCTTCCTGCAGTTGTTGCTATCGATACATTGTATACAGGTACTACAGCTGCAAAGCAGGACGATAGTCTTGTAAGTGCAGTTGCTGGTCTGCCTAAGGTCATAACGGCCACCGCAGGTGTATTTGGTTCACAGTATATTCAGAACGACGACGGAAAAACTGATCTGGCTGAACACCGGGTGATCACATACAATGAGCCGTACGAAGCGCTTAAAAATGTGTCTGTTCAGGGGCACATAAATGCCATGTATGATCTTGACGGAGTGCTTCGACATGCTCTTTTATATATTGACGTCCCCAAAGAAAACGGAGACACACAAAGAGTCTTTTCTATGGCTTATGAAGCTGCGCGGGCATATCAGGAGCAAAATGGGAAAACGCTATTGCTGCCCAGGACGGACAGTCGTGGACACTACTATCTGTCTTATTCAGCAATCCCGGGAACTTATGATGATGGCTATAATATTGCTGATCTTATACGGGGAGATGTGCCTTCGGACTATTATGCCGGCAAGATTGTACTCATCGGTCCATATTCGGTAGGCCTTCAGGATGAATACTTTACAACAATAGATCGTGCCAAGAAAATGTATGGCGTGGAAGTTCAGGCTAATGCCATTGAGGCGTTCCTTCGAAACGATTATAAATATGAGATGTCTGATGAACTGCAGGCACTGATTGTCCTGCTTTTGTGTGCAGCTTTACTTTCGCTGTTTCTAAAACTCAAGCTTGTACCATCAGGCATTTTAATGACTGTGATTGGGGCAGCTACGTTTATAGGGGCATATATTTTTTATGATAATGGTATGCTTGTTCATCCTTTATGGTTTCCGCTTGGGACACTTGTTATGTATGTGGTCGCCGTGGGGATCAAATATTTTCGCTCTGCAATTGAGAAAATGAAGATAACAAGAACGTTCGAGAGATATGTGGCTCCTGAGATTGTGGATGAAATATTAAAAGAAGGGGTAGATAATCTTTCGCTTGGAGGAAAGACCTGTGATATAGCTGTACTTTTTGTCGATGTCAGGGGCTTTACAACCATGTCAGAGCATCTTTCGCCTGAGAAGGTGGTCTATGTTCTTAACAAATATCTCACCATGGCAAGTGACTGCGTTGAGCGCAATAAGGGCACGCTGGACAAATTTGTGGGCGATGCGATGATGGCATTTTGGGGTGCGCCACTTCCTCAGGAAAGTGCAGTGTATAACTCGGTGAAGACAGCTATGGAGATAATCGATGGTGCAAGTAAAGTTTCCGATGAATTAAAAGAAGAGATCGGAGTAGAGCTGCAGGTTGGTATTGGCATAAACTATGGTCCTGCTGTTGTGGGTAATATGGGTGCTGAGAAGCATATGGATTACACTGCGATTGGCGATACTGTCAATACTGCAGCCAGGCTTGAATCCAATGCTCCGGCCGGGACTTTGTATGTAAGCCGTGCTGTGGTGGATCAACTAGGGAGTAAAATTCGCTATACATCCCTTGGTTCTTCTATCAGACTAAAGGGAAAAGCTGAGGGTTTCGAAGTTCTAAAAGTGGAGGAATTGTTGTGAACACCTTGAAAACAAAGCTTTTAGGATGTGTATGGCTTTTAGCTCTCCTGATTACTATTTTTCCTTTTGCTTTGTCTATTCTTTATGCGATGCCATGTAAAGATGATTATGTCATGGCATCTTTTCTTGTTGGGTCTAATAATCTTCTTTCTGATTCCATAGCAGGTACAAACTATGTTTATAATACCTGGAATGGTATGTGGCCGTTCTTATTTGTTGAATTTATTTTCAATCCTCTTAACTATGCTCCTGCTTATAGCTTATTGACGGGAATCGAGATATTGTTGATGTTCCTGGCTTTTGTCATAATATTATATTCCTATATCAGAGAAATCTTACGCTTCTTTTTTGACTGCAACGAAAGTCTTTATTGCCGTGCTTTATATCTGTGTAGTGTCATGGCCTTCCTTAATGCGGATTTTTACCGGCAGATATTTTACTGGTTTGTAGGCTGCGCGGCTTATCTGCTAAGTGTCGTGTTTGTCATGCTTTCTCAGATCTGTGCTATGAGATACTTTGGAAAAAGATCTTTTGCAAGGGGCCTGGTTCTTGCACTTACAGGATTTATTGGGTGTTTCTGCTATCAGCTGGGGATATTCATGGGGATATTCTATCTGATGTGTATGTTCAGAAAACCTGTAAATGATCGGACTACTGTTATTAAGGACCTGATTCCGCTGATATATATGGTGGGAGGTGGCCTTTTTTCGCTCCTGGCCCCGGGAAATTTTTGCCGCTATAACAGTTTGGAAGAACATGCGGATTTCGTAAGCATCTTGGCAGTTACGATCCGAAACACAGGACGTTCTCTTGGAAATGTAATGTCCTCTCCGTTATACTTGGTATTCATGGCTGTCGGAATTTTTCTCGGATATAGGATGCAGAAAAGTTTTTTGAGAGTAAAAAACATCTGCCTGTATCTTTTGGCCTCTCTCTTCGGAGTACTCTTTCCACTTGCTATAGGTTATCCTGATGGCACTGTGGTTAATAGGATTAAATTTCTTACTAATTTTCTGATTATCATCTGGTCGGTATTTATATCAATAGATGTGGGTGCTTACATAAAAAATAAAGTGAAGGTGGGAATGGCTGTAAGTCTTGCCCTTTTGTCTCTTGTTATCTTAAGTATCTCTGGTATTTATGGAAGGCGCTACGAAAACATTCCATGGGTATACACATTGTCTCATATGCGGATTTTACAGAATGAGAAGCATTATTACGCCTCTGCCCTGAAGAAAATCTATTCGTCCTCTGATCAGAATGTAGTTATCACTTTGCCTGATGAACACATTGGTTCAGAGCTTCTTATAACCCCTCTTGATATGTATCCCGGGTCAGATGAACTGACAAAATATTCATGCAAAGTTATTGGAAAGAAAAGCATTAGGGTGTTGAGCAATAGCACTTTGAGTGAAAAATGATGAGGCGATTTATATTGTGTTATAATAAAATATGGTATATTTGCTAGTGCTTTTTGTTTTGATATTAGCTATATGCTCAGCTCTTAATCTGACAAGAAAAAAGAGTAGGGTGGCAAAAAGTGAAGGCAGGAGATGTGTTGTTGTATGGAGCAACGCTTTAATATTGTGAAGTAATCACAAAAGAAATCTGAAGCAAATTTTGAACAAACTGGCTGAGATTTATGAGTTTCTTGGAACGACATCTCCAACGGTGTTATATTTATCTGAGAATTATGGTTTTAAGGAATGCATGGTATATGCAATTTGCTTGATCATTATTTATAACAAATATCTAATGAGTTCTAATATAGTATCCTGTTAATATATGATATAAGCCAATTTCTTCTACGATATTATACAACTGGTGTGTTGCATAAGTAAGGGATTACTATGATTTTAGTGGAGTAGATGGCCAGAAATAAGATAATCAGACAATTGGATAAAAAAGATATCTGCGTTATTGGGCCACACATAATTAAGTGATGATATCGTGATGCGTTAAAGGAGTTTTGAAAGAAGGTGGAAAGGATACAGAATGAACATATCAAGGTAGTATTTCATAATATTGGGAATGGTATAACAGAGCCTAAACTGGCTATGACTAATGAAAATGAAATGGTTGTGATAAAGACTAACAATGGGCCGGAAGGAACGTTGGTTTTATTTAATGAATATCTTTGCTATCGCTTGGCCAATTTATTGGGGATTCCTATGCCGGATTCAGGAGTCTGTATTATTGATAATGATACTGAAGTATATGATAAATGTGTTAGTGAAAGACAACTTGGATATGGTTTTTATTCCACATATCTTAATAAGTCAGTTGTTTTAGTGGAAAGCATCGTTCCGCTCATAAATAACAAGGATGATTTTTATAAAATCCTTTTGTTTGATCATATTATTTTTAATACTGATCGAAACCCAGGAAACCTTCTTGTACAATATTATAAAAATAGTGTTATTCTGTGGGCGATTGATCATTCGCACGTTTTTATCAATCAAGCGATCTGGGATGCACGTTGCTTGACAACCGCAATGCGTGAAAAAGATTATTTTAGCTCAAAGATACTTGAAGAAAATAATGAGTTATATTCGATGTTTTTTAGAAATATTTCAGTAGGAGAGAAAATATTGTGTAATTATAGAAACTCATTTGTTGACATAATTACAGAAGATAAACTATATGACATTGTAGAAGAAATTCCTGAAGAATGGTTACCTGCAAAGGATGATATAGATGCATTGATCTGTTATATATTATATCGGATTGCTCATTTTGATGATATCTGTGTGACAATTTTGAAATATTTGGGAAAATGAAAGGGAAGCTATGAGTAAGATTGAATATGCAGCGTTAAATTATTACAACAATATTATATCAGATGAGTGTTTGTGCGTTGGGGTGCTGTTTCACAATATTTCAACAGGTCAGCGAGACTTTAGATATATTTCAAATTTTAAGCGATTTCAAGCTTTTGATGATGAGGCTGATATAATGTTTGTTAAAACATATTTGGCTGGGATCAAACAACAAGTGGAAATGAATATTTTTAATTATGATTCGGATTTTTCGATTGAGAATTACAAAAAGAGATATGTTAATGAGTTTAGATTTTCAAATGTTATAGCATTGGATGTAGCGGATGATGAGGATTATGTCGACAACTATACTAAGGTGTATCTTAAATTTGACATGAGTAAGAATCAACGTCTGTCTCGGTCAGAGGAAAAGAAATACATCAGGAAGATATTAACTTCTTCAAACATGGAGCTTTCTGACTCTAAAGTTTCAGGGGCTTATAAAGAAAACGTTAACTTTGACTACGTTATAGGGAAAATAGCGATAAAGTTTTTTTCTTTTAAGGAAAAAGATGCATCGAAGCTAATACCATCAGCAAAACAATGGGCCTTTTCAGCTGATGAACTTAAAGACAAATATGAAGTGGTGTTTCTTTATGATGATGATACGGATTCACCGCAATTAAAAATAGTTAAACAAATACTAATGGAACATGCAAAAGTCTATAAGGTGCAAAAAGGACTTGAGTATGTGTTGGAAACTGTTTCCTGAGTTAAAAGCGAAGTTTGGTCAATTTTAATCCTGCGCTCCCGTGAAATTATACCAAGGAGTTATGGATATCAAGATAAATGAGCCCTGGATTACTAATAAAGTCGGCATTCAGAATGGTTACGCTTACATTGATCATCCATTCTGGAACGCAGAAAAGCAACAGGCTGATCATAAGCGTGAGTACATTGGCAAGTACGATGGAAATGACTTCAAACCTAACAAGAACTTCCATCGTCTCAAAGCCGAATACGAAGCAAGCCTTACATCCTCCAAGACCGTACCTGTACCGACAGATATCTGTTTTCGCCAGTTCAATGGAGCAACATACCTGCTTGACAGGATTGCTGAAAAGACAGGCATCTTTATGGCAAGGATATTCCTTCGCAGAGAAGCAGTGAACTGTTCGGACTGATCACTGAAGAATCCAAGATGGATTACTTCAAATATCAGGCAAAGCGCCACTCCTGCGATGAATACCTCGCTTTTGATACGACATCTATCTCCTCATACTCGGCTTTGATAAAGCAGGCCAAGTATGGAAAGAACAAAGAAGGCGATTCCCTCCCGCAGGTAAATCTTGCTCTGCTGTATGGAGAGGAATCAATGCTCCCTGTTTACTACAGGAAACTGGCAGGTAACATCACTGATGTCAAGACTATAGAGAATCTCGTTAAGGATATTGATTTCTTTAAACTTGAAAAGCTAAAGCTTGTCATGGACAGAGGCTTTTACAGTGAGAAGAACATAAATGACCTGATGAAGCATCATCATAAGTTTCTCATCGGCGCCAAACTCTCACTTAGCCTTGTGAGCAATCGTCTGAACAAGATCCGTGATGATTTCGTTACCCACTTTAACTATAATTCTGAGCTAAAGCTATATGTCATGTCATTTACAGAAGAATGGGGGTATACAGAGGAGAAGCCTCGTTCAGGCGAAGCCATTACTGACAAGCGCCGAATATATCTTCGTTTCTACTATAATGACCAAAAAGCTACTGATGACAAGGTGCGGTTCAATGCGATGCTTGACCGCCTTGAAAACAACTTGGTAAATGGCACTCCTGATCCGGAAGATACAAAGCTGTATAGAAGTACTTTTGGGTACATGAACACCAGTAAGAGGAAAGGTATACTCGTTCAATGAGGATGCCATACGTAAGGCTAAGCGTAACTATGGTTACTTTGCGCTTATGACAAATGGCATCAAGGATTCTGTCGAAGCGCTGCGTATATACAGGCTGAAGGATCTTATCGAGAAGTCATTCGGAAACCTCAAAGAGCGTCTTTCGATGCGCAGGATGTCTGTCGCATCTGAAGAAAATTTTGAAGGTGAGTTCTTTGTGCAGTTCATAGCACTGCAGCTGATGTCTTATATAAAAAAGCAGATGGATGAAAACGGCCTGTTCAGCGACTACACAATGCAGTCACTGCTTGACGAGCTGGATGTTATCAAATACTATCAGCAGCCTGGTAAAACCCATCATCTGTCTGAGATAACTAATAAACAATGTAAGCGCTATGAGCTTATGGAAGTCCCTGTACCGACATGAGCCTTGGTATAAAATGGCGGGACATTAGGTTAAATGGTTAAACATTTACATACAAACTTTTATAACCAACATCACGATTAACAGGGGAAAGGAAAAGTTAGTGTTGATTTCTTTCAATGTCCTTTATAGAGGAAATCATCTCATGACAGGTTTTTATTATGCAGAGAATCACAGTAATATTAGGTGCCGGGGCCATGATAGAAGCTACTGGTGTTTCGACTTGGGATATTTCAAAGAGAATTTTCAATAAAGGAACAGTTAGCGATGACAAAGAGGGTATTGTATCTCTTAAAAGAAAAATCTGTAAGAAAATCTATGAAATGCAAAGTCATAATCGTTATGAGGGAAAATGGAATTCTAGTAAGATTGCTGATGTGGTGAATTTTGAGGAATACTTTAATGTACTTGAGCTGTTGTATAGCTATATTACTAATAAAAATAGTACATATGTAGCTAAAGAATACTTATCACCTCATCTTGTTTTCACAGACCTTAATGTGGAATTTGAGAATATGGCCAATCAAAACAATAAAGCTTTTGACAGCCTTGGATATATAGTTAGAATGCTTCTTAAAGAAGTTGTACTAGAAATAAACGAGATTGTCTATGCTTATAATAAGGAATTTGCCTCTAAAGGAAATAAATACAAAAAATTCTTTAACACAATTGAGAAAGAACTTAATTGCAGATTTGATATATTTAACCTTAATTATGATACATGGCCACAGTTTGCACTTCCGAACTACAATGATGGCTATGTGGATGAACCTGGCTACGAGAGTTTTATGAGATTTAGACCGGAAGTATATTTAAAAGATGACGATAGAAACAGGGTATCTAATCTTCATGGTCAGATTTTTTTTGAAGAACCCAATTATGATCCTAAAGATATAAACCGACATGCTTATGATGAGCCGAGAAGTGTCCTGTATAAGTATAAGAATTTTAATGAGGTTCAAAAATATAGGAAGAACATCGGGCGTTCTGGTCATCTGACACAACAGAGGGAAGATCTGCATCCGGCAAACATCATCACAGGATTAATGAAGGCTGATAAGCTTTTGCAGAATCCATTCGATGTATACCAGATGGAATTATTCAATTGTCTACTTCATAATCGGAAGCTAATAATAATTGGATATGGTTTTGGGGACTATTATCTAAATAGTATGCTTAATACATACCTACAAGTACACTTAGATGATAAAAAGGTCTTGGTGATTGATAAGAAAACGGAAGAAAAATGGAATAATTATAGATATGGCTTAACTCAACCATCTTTAAGTGAAAGTGCAATGATAACATTTTTGGCGAGAGCTTTCAAAGAAGATGGATGGAGGTATAGAAGGAAATATGCAGAATTTATGTACTCTTCGAATAAAGATAGTTGTTACTCTGTGGTAGGATTTGCGAAAGCTGCTTCGAAAAAGAGATTGTCAATTGTCACATCATTTTTAAAATAAATGAGACATATAAAAGGATGATGCGGGTAAGGGGGAGGCTTTTGTGCATGTCTTGTCAGAGCAGTGAAAAACAGACAAGATAAATACGGATAAGTTTTATAAACTGTGTCGTTGAATCAAGCTGCTAACTGCAGAAGCTGTCGATGAAACTATAAAAATGAAGAACCAAGAAATTATAGAAGAAGTCACAGCTAAATGGGATCAGCGGTAAATTATGAACGTGTCAAAACACTGATTGAGAGTAAGCCCTCATTCTTGAGTACTTAATAAATAGAGACCGTCAATTACTGGCAATTTCATAGATTTGAACCTTGGTAAATAAATTATGCTCTTTTATACATGCTAGGACACTTCTCTTGAACGCTTTTGACCAGGGAAGAAGGTCATTTATGAAGTCAAGATACTTGACATCCTGATGTTTCGGGATTTCAAATAGAAGCAGCCAAAAAATAATCATAGGTATTTAGGCTATTAGCGCTGGTTCTTTCAGCTATGCTGAAGATCATTGCACTGGCATAGGCTCCATTATCGGATTCCATGAGCATGACATTCTTTCACGCTATGGTAAATGGTTTTGTTGCCTGTTCTGCGTAGTTATTTTCCATTTGTATCCTGACATTTATCAGAAACATCCAGAGTTATTCTTCCTGAATAATGTTGTAACAGTCCCTGCATGAACAAACCATGGGCATAATTTCACAGGAGCGCAAGGATAGAAAAGGTGACAAACTATGAACTTTCTTATCGTTGGAAATGGATTTGACCTGGCTCATAAATTGCCAACTTCATATACCGACTTCTTGTTTTTCCTTAAACACAAAGATTCGGTACTGTCATATATTGAAAAAAGGAGTGGCCAAAGGAATTTGAAAGATACTTTAACAATCCATTCAGCATTGATAAGGATGAGGTCTTATCCGAATGTTCGGATAACGTATTGAAAAGTTCATCCGGTAAACTGAACTTTATCAGGATTAAAAGTTGCTTGTTATGATATAATGGCGTAGTGGGTGCGGCGCGTATTGCTATTATTCTGATTGTTCGGCTGATTTAGGTATTAATGGTAAGGTTTCTTATAGTACAGAATGGGAAAGGGGTTATATGAAGATTCTCCCCAACCGCATGGATCGCGGCTTTTACAAATATCAAACTGAATTTGAGGCAAAGGCTCTCGAGGTACTTCGCTCCGGATGGTATATCCTTGGGAAAGAAGTAGAAGCTTTCGAAGAAGCGTTTGCAGCATATACAGGGGCAAAGTACTGTGTTGGACTTGCATCAGGTCTTGATGCCCTTTGGATTGCATTCAGGCTCCTGGGTATAGGTAAAGGAGACGAGGTAATTGTCCAGGGTAATACTTATATTGCTTCTGTAATGGGCATCACAATAAATGAAGCTACCCCAATATTTATAGAACCGGATGAACATTTCGGTATGGATCCTGACAAGATAGAAGACCTTATTACCCCAAACACTAAGGCTATTCTTGTAACTCATCTATATGGCATGGCTTCCAGAATGGATAGGATCACAGATATCTGCAGAAAGCATAACCTGAAACTTGTTGAAGATTGTGCCCAATCTCATGGGGCATGCTTTAATGGGCAGATGACCGGAACCTTTGGGGACGTGGGATGCTTTTCTTTTTATCCCTCCAAGAATATAGGTGCTTTCGGTGATGCCGGTGCTGTGGTTGTCAATGATGAAACCCTGGCAAAAGAGTTCAAGATCTTCCGAAACTATGGCAGCGAGAAGCGCTATTATAACAAAGTGGTGGGTGCAAATTCCCGACTCGATGAACTTCAGGCAGGGCTTCTAAGAGTTCGTCTTAAGCATGCAAAAGAACTAACGGAGGAACGTGAGCGCATCGCCCAAAGATATTCTGAAGAACTCAGTAATCCACTGATAATGCTTCCACAAATAGCTCCAGGAGCAACAGCAGTTTGGCATCAATATGTGATCAGGTGTGAAGAGCGCGAAAAACTCATAGAATATCTCAATAAACGCGAGATAGGAACAATAATCCACTATCCAATTCCACCTCATCTTGCGCAGGCCTATGCCTACCTGGGACACCAAAAAGGAGAACTCCCAATCACAGAGCGTCTGGCTGATACTGTTCTCTCAATTCCGATGTATAATGGAATGACAGACGATGAGCAGGCCTATATTATCAATGCATTAAATGGCTTTACAAATTAATCTGTGGCAAGGAAAAACCAATGTTCAACCTAACCAGCTTCATTAGAGTCAGGCCAGATCTGCATGCTTGCTAAATTCCCGATAAGCCACATCTAAGGAAGAATCGTATGTAATTAAAGCTCTGAATGAGTATTTACTATAAGGGAGGTTGCTTTTTGAAAATATTGATTGTGTCTCATGAATATCCTCCTGTAGGAGGAGGCGGGGCAAATGCACTTATGCACCTTGCAAAAGAGTATTCTGAAGCAGGACATGAAGTAACCATAGTAACAGTGTGGTTTGATGGTGAGAAAAAGTATGAAGAAGATGGAAGACTGAAAATATATCGCCTGGTCACCAATAGAAAGCACCTTGAGCACTGCAGTTTTAAGGAAATGCTTGATTATCTAAAGAAAGCCTTGCCTGTGGCAGACAGACTTCAGAAGGAGGTTAGCTATGATATCTGCCAGGTCTTCTTTGGTATTCCCAGTGGACCAATCGGTTATTGGCTTAAAAAGAAATACGATCTGCCATATGTTATCAGATTTGGCGGCGGTGATATTCCGGGATTTCAGGACAGATTTACGTCAGTTTATAAACTCATTGCACCAGCTATTATAGCTATTTGGAAAAAAGCGGATGCTTTGGTGGCAAATAGTAAGGGACTAGAGGAACTTGCCTTGAACTTTTATAATAAGAAGGAGATTCTGATCATTCCCAATGGGGCGGATGTATGTCAGGAAAGCAAGAACTCGGCAGACACAGAAGACAATAGCTCAGTAAGACTTCTCTTTGTTTCCAGGCTGATTGAGAGAAAAGGACTCCAAGATATTATTCCGCTACTCCCAGAGGTTATCAGCATATGCAGTGATGAGGGGAAAAATGTTACGTTAGATATAGTGGGCGACGGCCCATACAGAGAGACTTTGGAAGAACTGGTCAAGTCAAATAACCTGATCAACAATGTTACATTCCATGGGCAAAAATCTAAAGCTGAATTACCCCAATACTACTCTGGAGCAGATGTTTTTCTCTTTCCTTCACGCAAGGAGGGTATGCCGAATGCTGTATTGGAAGCAATGTCCTATGGACTACCAATCATAATGACTCCCTGCCAGGGAAGCGACGAGCTGATTGACGGTAACGGATATGTGGTGACGGCAGCAGACTTTGGTGGTAAGATTTTAGAATTGGTAAAAAATCAAAAAAATCGTAAAGCCATGGGACAACGGAGTATTGAACTGGTCAGAGATGTTTTCTCCTGGAAATCAACTTCTGATAAATATCTAAATCTTTTTAGTGAAGTGATTAAGAAAAATATATAGAATCAAGAAAGGCCAATTTATGAGTTATCAAGATAGTATATCGGTTGTAGTACCGGTGTTCAACGAAGAAGGAAATATAGCAAAGCTCCATCAGGAGATCAAGGATGTCTGCGAAGCAAATAATTACATTTATGAAATAATCTTTGTGAATGATGGATCATCAGATGGGACTGACGAGGTCTGCAGAACATTAACACCTCTTAAGTATATTAGGATGCGCAAAAATTTTGGGCAAACAGCAGCTATGGATGCTGGAATTAAGGCGGCTAAGAATGACTATATCGTCACTCTGGATGGTGATGGCCAGAACGATCCGGCAGACATTCCTAATATGCTTAATTACCTTCATGACAATAATCTGGATATCGTGTCCGGGTGGCGCAAAAACAGGAAAGATACTTTTATGAAGCGATTTGTGTCAAGAGGCGCCAATTTTCTCAGATACCTACTTGTTCACGATGGAATTCATGACAGTGGTTGTTCGCTTAAAGTATATAAAAGGGAATGCTTTAAGGGTTTGACTCTCTATGGTGAGCAGCATAGATTTATTCCGGCAATCCTCAAAATAAAAGGATTTACAGTAGGAGAAGTGGTGGTAAACCACAGACCCAGAACGTCAGGCTCCACAAAATATAACTGGAAACGTACTATCAAAGGTTTTGTTGACATGATATCGGTGTGGTTTTGGAACAAATTTGCCACAAGACCACTTCATCTTCTTGGAGGAATGGGATTTTTCTTTGGTATTGCCGGGTTTGGCTGTGGCATATGGTCAATAGTGCTTTTCTGCGAAGGGCGTAAGATGAGGGATAATATCTTCCCGCCTCTTTTGACTATATTCTTTATTATCATTGGACTTTTGATGATTATCTTTGGCCTGATGAGTGAGATTTTGATAAAAACTTATTATGGCGTTCATGTAGATACCTCATATAGTATCAAATCTGTTGAAGAGTTTGGAATGGAAATAAATGAAGAATGAAGAAAATTACCATAGGATACACGGACATCTACCCAGGATTTGACCCGACCAACAACATAATATACAACTGCCTAAAGGACCGCTATGATGTCAAAATAGCAGACACTGCGGCTTTAGAAAGCAGCTCTGAAGTTCAGTACCTTTTCTACTCTGCAAGTGATAACAGATACCTTGACTACAACTGCATCCGCATCTTTGTGACGGGAGAAAATCTCTTTCCAAATTTCAACCTTTGTGACTATGCGGTCGGTTTTGAACACATGGATGTTGGGGACAGATTTTACCGACTCCCGATATATCTCTGGGAACAGTACAGAGAAGACTATGACCTGCTACTGCAGGATAGATTGGAGCTTGTGGGCGTAAGCCCTGAGAAGAGGAAATTTTGTGGTATAGTTGCGACCAACAATACCTTTGCCGACCCAGTAAGAGAACAGTTTTTCCATACGCTTTCACGTTACAGACAGGTAGATTCCGGTGGGAAAGCTTACAACAACATAGGGCTGCCCGAGGGAGTAGGTGACAAAAGAGCCTTTCTCAAAAACTATAAGTTCAGCATTGCTTTCGAAAATTCTGCCTATCCCGGCTATTGCACAGAGAAACTTATGCAGGCTTTTTCGGCAGGAACTGTCCCGATTTATTGGGGAGATGAGACTGCAATCGCAGAATTTAATGAAAAAGCATTTATTAACTGTTGCGGACTGTCTATGGAAGAGGCTGTCGCTAGGGTGAAAGAAATAGATACTAATGATGAGCTTTACCTTAAAATGCTTGGGGAGCAGCCTCTCCTTGACAATGAACTTCGCGTGAAAGTAATTTCTGGCTTGTCCAAATGGCTGTATCATATAATTGACTCCGACTACGAATCTGCCAGAAGACGCCCTATACATGGCAAGATGGCAGCCTATGAAGAGAACTACAAGAAGAGGATTAGACGCGAGGAGAAACTTAAAAGCAATAAACTGATCAGCGCGATGGTGTGGGTGTATAAGAAGATTCGCTAAAAATTAAAATGCAATTGATATAGTAGAAAGTAAGTCAATATTAAATGTGTGGAATTTGTGGATACATCAGTAAAAGAAAAATCGAAGACCGAATCCTTGAAGAGATGCGTGACACCATGATTCACCGTGGCCCTAATGATGCCGGTGTTTGGCAGTCGCAGACCGCCGACTCATCCTACATAGGCCTGGCTCAGCGTCGCCTTTCAATCTTCGATTTGTCAGAACTCGGTCACCAGCCTATGCTCTCAGCCGACGGCAACCTGATCATCACCTTCAACGGCGAGATCTATAACTTCAAAGAGCTTCGCTCAGGATTGGAAAAAGATGGAACGACCTTCAAGTCAGATTGTGACACGGAGGTAATCCTTTATTCCTACGCCAAGTGGGGAGATGAATGTTTTTCAAGATTCAACGGCATGTTCGCCATAGCAATATGGGATATCAATAGAGACGCTCTCATAATCGCAAGAGACAGAATGGGCGTCAAGCCATTCTATTACTACTATAACCCTTCAGAAAAAGATTTCGTCTTTGCTTCAGAGCTTAAGCCTATCATGAAGTACCCATACTTCCACAAGGACATCGACAATGAGTCCCTGGGCAACTACCTGTGCTACAAGTACGTGGCTGCTCCAAAGACAATCTTCAAGAATACTTATAAGCTTGAGCCCGGCACATACGCAGTACTCAAGGACAACAACCTTCGGATCCGTACCTACTGGGACATCGTAGCAGCCAAAGAAACAGCTTCCCAGCACCTTATCACGGATTTTGCCACAGCTAAGAGAGAGCTCAACGACATCCTTACTGATGCTGTAATGAAGCGAATGGTTGCTGACGTGCCTGTTGGAACATTTCTCAGCAGCGGTATAGATTCTGCGCTTGTTACAGCCATCGCTCAGAAGAATACCGGAACTCCTGTCAACACCTTTACTATCGGCTTTAATGAAAAAGAACGAAATGAGGCCGACGGTGCCAAGAAGATTGCAGAGTACCTCGGAACCCACCACACAGAACTTTACATCGGAGAAAAAGAGATTCTGAATATGATAGAGGGCATTGCTCATTACTACGATGAGCCATTCTCCGATTCATCACAGCTCCCAACAATGTTAGTTTCCAAGCTGGCAGCAGATAATGTAACAGTTGCTCTTTCTGGTGACGGTGGGGACGAGCTTTTCTGTGGCTACAATATGTATGATTTGGTGTATATAGCTCAGAAAGTGGATTGGATAGGTAATCTCCTATATCACATCCCAGGCATGAATTCTATGAAAAAGAGCTTTCCGCCGGAGCTTCGTGCTCTCGTAGACAACCGTAGCGACGACTTTAGGTCACAGTTGTTTATTGATGTTACTGCAGAGCAGGTTAGCAGTATCCTTGGCGGAGCTGATGTAAGTCCTAAACATGCAAAAGAAATTCAGTTCAAATACAAGGATTGGCAGGAGAGACGCATGCTTCTTGATATGGTAACCTACCTTCCTGACGAGATCATGTGCAAGACTGACAGGGCTTCTATGAAGTACTCCCTTGAAACCAGAAGCCCGATTCTTGACTACAGAGTTGTGGAGAAATCATTCGAGATTCCGCACAAGTTTAAGTACGCAGGCCCTACTAAGCGATTCGATAAGAAACACATCCTTAAGGGACTTGCTTACGACTATATCCCAAAAGAGATGCTTTCAGGCCCTAAGCGTGGCTTTGGTGTCCCGCTTGTCAAATGGCTCAGAGGCCCGCTTAATGATGAAATAAGACGGTACTCTGACGCAGAATACCTCGGAAGACAGGACCTTTTCGACGCAAAGGGTGTCCAGAAACTCATTCAAACTCAGGAGCATGATAACAAGATCATATACAGTTCTATTTTGTGGTCATTTTATATGTTCCAGAGGTGGTGGGAAGAGTATATACAATGACTATAGTACGCTTACAATGGATTTGACGGGATTCATTATGATTTATATTTTCATGGCATAGAGATTATTATGATATAATGAAAGCGGTTATGCGTAGCATGGCCGCTTATTTTGTGCATGTTTATTAGTATTTCTCATTATTTTGAAAGGCAAGCTGTTATGGAACTTCAGGAAAAAGTGTTTTGTGTGGATTCAAGTAGGGAGTTTTTTGAGTTCTTAATTGATACTAGACAATGGTCGGGTTTTGGAATGCAAGAGTTAAATGACTGGTTGTCAAATTTTAATGATATTGAAAACGGAGAATATATTGCATGTAAGATCTTAAATGAAACTGTGGGTTATTCAGATAAAGACATTGTAGGTATAAAAGAATGGAAAATATATTTAAAACATTAGTGGATTCTAAAATTGATATTTTTTGTAGCTCTTTCATAGAAGAACCTGAAAGCATCTTTTATAGGGATAACAAATTGATTCACCCAGGCGAATTTGGTATGTACAGGGAAAGAGCTTTAAAACAATTATTGAGTGTTTTTTTGCGAAAGATTTATGCTATAAATGATGGATTCATATTCAATAAAGATAATGAAGTTAGTACTCAATGCGACATCATAGTTAACGATTCTGCTATCGATGCAATAACTACTGATAATGTTTCAAATTTTTTTCCTATAGAGTATGTGTACTCAATAGGTGAGGTTAAATCTAATCTTACTAAATCATCATTAAAAGAAGCGGCTATAAAACTTGCGAAAAATAAAATGATTGCGCGAGATAGACTTCGCCAGTCTAAAGATTTGACTAATAAAATAATTGATCATGTATTACCTATCAGTTTTATTGTATGTAATAAAATTGAAGCTATAAATACAATTAGCGAAGATTATTGGAATGAAGTATATAATGATATAGCACCCATGTTCCGGCATAATCTTATCCTGAGCATAGAGGATGGAATATTTGCTTATGAGATTAGCACAAGGAGTATTGATGATAGATGTGATGATACAAGGGCTATTTGGGGACATCCGGTTATAAACGGAAACGTATTAAATTCCAAATTTGTTAAAGCTGATGGTCTTGATAAATATTCTCATATATATAGATTTTTGGGCGTGTTCAGAGATTCGATTGAATATATAGAAAAGTTGGAGTTTCCGATTGTCGAGTATCTCGGACTAAAGAATGATGAATTTGAGAACGCAATTGGCCATAGAGAAACTAATGAACTAGCACAATGAAATAACAACAAAGAATAGTCACAAGCATAAGGCAAGTATTATATACTATTGAAATCAAGGCTTCAAACAGACTGAACTGCTACTTATACAGATTTCACTGCTTTTATATTTCTCGCTAAAAAGAAAGAAGATCAGCAAAATGCTAAAATATATCATCCTTGACGTAGATGGAACTCTGACAGATGGGGCATCTACTACGACGACAATAACAACGAATTGAAGAAATTCTGTACCAAGGATGGAACAGGTATAATCATTGCCAGGGCAGCAGGCCTCAAGATACTGGCCATAACAGGCCGCGAGTGCAAGGCTACAACCAGAAGACTGACGGAGCTTGGTATCACAGACATATACCAGAATGTAAAAGATAAAGTATCCTTCCTTAAGCAGTGGATTGCGGATAATAACATCGATAAGAATGAAATCGCCTATATCGGAGATGATATTAATGGCCTTGGCGCAATGAAACTGTGCGGATATATCGGATGTCCCTCAGACTCCGCTGCTGAGGTAAAAGAGCTTGCTACATACGTAAGTCCAATTCCCGGAGGCCATGGCGCGACAAGAGATGTTATCGAGCATTATCTTAGAGAACAGGGCACTTGGTCAGCTTTCGTAGACAAAGCTTATGGCACTGGCACATAATATTATATTCACGCCCAATATTACGGCATGTTATGGTATACTTGTTTGGTGGGTATACCATTTTTATTGGCTTAATTACTCGCAACAAATAAACACAAAAGGTAAGCAAACTATGAGCACAGTTGACAGCATGATTTTTAACATACAGATGGTCAGAGCCACGGGGCTCAGATACTGCATTTACAAATACCTTGGAGCCCATGGTCACTTCCATGATGTTCCAGACGAACAGTACCTGCAGAGACTCTACAAATACTTCTATGGCAGAAAGATGGACTTTAACAATCCCCAGACATTCTCTGAAAAGATGCAGTGGATGAAAGTGTACTACCATAATCCACTTCTAACCAAGATGGTGGATAAATACGATGTAAAGCAGTACGTAATAGACAAGATTGGCCCGGAGCATGTAATCCCATGCCTAGGAGTATGGAGCAAGGCAGAAGATATTGATTATGACAAGCTTCCAGATGCAGTTGTCCTCAAGGTCACCCATGATAGTGGAGGACTTAGGATGATTAAGGATAAAAAGAATTGTGACAAAGCAGAGATAAACGAGTACCTGAACAAGAGACTCAATAGAAACTTCTTCTACGCCGGAAGGGAGTGGCAGTACAAGAATGTCAATCCAAGGATCATCGCTGAGCCATACGTTGAAACGCTTGGAAAGAGCAATTCTGTAGAATATAAGATTACCTGCATAAACGGCAGGGTTGAGTTCATAACAGTCTGCAAGGGAATCGCTCACAGCAGATTAGACTATAGAACCAACGATTTCTATAGCAGGGATTTGCAGAAACTTGATATGGTGACTAACTACTATGCCAACTCCAAGACAGAGAATAAGATGCCTGCATGTATCAATGAGATGATTGAGGCTGCTGAGAAACTGGCAAAAGACTTCCCAACAGTCCGCGTGGATTTTTACGTGGATAATGATGACTACATCTTTGGCGAGATGACTTTCTATACATGGGATGGCTTCTTTAGGTTCACTCCAGAGGACTGGAACATGAAGCTAGGACAGAAATTGATTTTACCGGAGAAAATGATATGAGTGACAGATTTGAATTTGGAAAAAACTGGGGAAGCTTCCTCGACACAATGGATAGCGAAAGATTAGATGAGGCAGTGCTTTCACAGCCCTCCATCTCTACGGGATGAAGGATATCGTTGAGAAAGGCTTCTATAACATCAAAGAGAAGCTCAACATGAGGCGCCTTCTCTCAAAGTCAGAGAAGAACCTCGACGGCAAAATATTCAACGAGTTTATAGCATTAATTCTGATTTCCTGTCTTGATCACAAGATGAGGGAAACAGATTTATATAAAAGTTATACGATGCAGCAGCTGCTTGATAAGCTGGACGTGCTCGAGTGCTACGAGGATGTAAACCGTGCGTTCAGGATTGGTGAGATGTTGACCAAGCAGGCTGAAATATATGAAACTCTTGGAATCGAGTTACCAACCTCGTCATGTTAATTCGAGAATCCGGGTTATGTGGCTGTAAGGCCAGTAAACACAAGGCTTTGCGAATATCAATCAACGATATTTATACCGCAGCCTTGGTATAAATTCGCGGGAGCGCAGGATGAAAGAGCACGTTGTGATGAAAATAGCTATAATTATTTCGGCATTGGATGATGGTGGTGCCGCTGCTATCGTTTCGCAAATAACAACCCACTTATCTGAAGATTTCGATGTGGATATTATCTT
Organism: Butyrivibrio sp. NC2007; assembly: GCF_000421405.1. Lineage (GTDB taxonomy): Bacteria > Bacillota > Clostridia > Lachnospirales > Lachnospiraceae > Butyrivibrio. The sequence continues at coordinate 125,427 of NZ_ATWY01000006.1, read as the reverse complement.
GAATAATAGTGAGAATATTAGATTTCCTTACTGTGGAACTATTATCGATTTGGGGGTTAAGAATATTTCCAAAGATAGGTCTGGTGTGCTGTATCAGCTCAAGGCTTTTATAAAGAGATTGGCAGTACTGCCAAGGCTAAAAAGAGCTAATAAGTACGAAGCATGTGTGAGTTATTTAGATAGTGCAAATGTAGCTAATATTATTTCCAATTATTTTTACAGACCATGTAAAACGGTATTGAATGTTGTGAATAATATGAGCGCAACAGCTAGAGCAGAAAAGAGATATAGGTATATAGTTAATCCCTTGATAAGAAAGCTATACAATAAGGCAGATTGTATAATAGCTCAGACAGAAGATATAAAAAAAGACCTGGTTAGAAACTATGATATAGATAAAGACAGGATATATGTAAATTACAGTGCTATAGATATCGAGAAGATAAAAAATACCATTGCAAAGCCTCACAAGGAAGAAAGGGCGTTTGCAGATAAGTGGCTGGATAAGGATAAAACGGTCATTACTGCGGGAAGGTTTGTCATGCAGAAAGGGCATGGTCATTTGATCAGAGCATTTTCTAAAGTTGTAAGTGCTGTGGACGACGCAAAATTAGTGATTATTGGAAATGGAGAACTGGAGAGCTATTACAGACAACTAATAAAAGATTATAATATTGAGAATAATGTGGTACTCCATGAGTTTACACCTGATTATACTTGGCTAATAAGCAGAAGTGCAATATTTGCATTCCCATCTGTCTACGAAGGGTTCGGAATGGCGCTTCAGGACGCAATGGCTTGTGGAGTAGCATGTATCGCCGCGGATTATCAGTCAGGGGCGCGAGAATTGCTTGCGAATGGGTTTGATGGAGCAATAGATAGTATATATTATGGGGAAAACGGAATAATTACGCCAACTGTTACCGAGAAGTTGTATGGCTCAGAATGTGAGCTTGACTATGCTGAAAGCTGTATGGCGGATGCTATATTAGAAGTATTATCAGATGAAAAAAGGCGGAAGAACTATGGATGTAGAGCCTGTGAAAAGTCTAAAGAGTATAGCTTAGATAGTGTGACTGAAATATGGGAAAAGATATTAAAAAGGGTATGTATAGAAGATGAAAAAAACTCTATTGATAGTGTCAAGCCTAAATTTTTTGAGGGGCGTAGAAGGTAATATCAAATATAACAGCTCTGAAAGGTAAAAATAATTCGCGCTAAAATCAGCTCAAACACTATTAATTCCGGGATGTATGCGATAAAATGGAAGAAAGTTTATCGCAAAGGGGATTATCAGCTTGGGAAGAAGTGAAATTAGGGCAGTCAGATGCAAAGAAGAGAACGCCATTATAAAACTGAGGATGGCGAGACTGTTAACTACCATACTGATGTACTTGAGGCTAAGCTCTATATAGGCAACAACAGAGTGATATCACTTGCCAATGAATTCATAGAGAATACAGATGCAGACCGGTCAAAATACAAGCACATGAGCGCTGATAAGATAAAACAGGACTGTGAGATAAAAGCATTCAAAAGACTTGCTGCAAACCTGAAAAAACAGTATCCAAGGCTTCCAATCATAATAGTAGCAGACAGCCTTTATGCGTCAGATCCAGTCATGGAAATCTGCAAAGGCAATCACTGGGACTACATCATAAGGTTCAAGGATGGCAGTATTCCATCCATAGCTGAAGAATATAACGCTATACCGGAAAAGAATAGAACAGGCCATATCGAGTATGTTAATGAGATAGACTACAGAGAGCGTAAAGTGAATCTGATCAGATTTTATGAAGATGTGGTTGAAAATGGAAAACAGGTTCACAGGGAATTCCAGTGGCTGACTTCAATAACAATAACTGATAAAAATGCGAAAAAGATATCCACTGCAGGGCGTACAAGATGGAAGATAGAGAACCAGGGGTTCAACAGACAGAAGAACTGGGCTGCAGACATAACTCATGCGTGCAGTCATGATGCAAATGCATTCAAGAAGGATTATCTGCTCATGCAGATAACGGATATAGTAAGACAGCTGTATGAATGGTTCTGTCTGAAGAAACTGGGAATTGTATATCATGTGAACAGAATGATCCAAAATATATACAAAAAAATCGTTATTAAGATTCCGGTGGAACTGATTTTAAATAATTAATCTATAACAGTATTTGCAAAAAGGAAGGCTAAATCTGTGACGCATTCACTTGGTTTAACATCATTTGAATTCATTTTTCTGATTCCGATAGTTGTGCTATTTTATTATTTGATACCTGCTTTTACTAGACAGTACTACTTATTGCTGATTAATCTGCTGTTCTATGCTAGCTTCGGATATCAATATATAGTTGTAGTGATAATTGAAGCATTAGTTTCCTGGGGAGCATCTGTGCTACTTGCATCAAAAGATATTTTTTGGGGGATTGGAGATGATAATAAAAAGAGAAAGCTTGTTTTGATAATCGCTATAACACTACTGACATCAATGCTTCTGTTTTTTAAACTTGGAGTAAAGTTTAGTGATTCAATCGTAGCACCCTTGGGAATATCATTTTATACATTGCAGGCTTTGTCTTATATCGTCGATGTATATAACCGCAAAATTGAGGCCGAAAAGAATCCACTGAAACTACTTGTATTTCTGAGCTTCTTTCCCACCATTACTTCCGGACCAATTTACAGATATACAGATTTCGTTAAATGTTATAATAGAAATTTGACAGAGCTGAAAGCTGAATATTATAATATCGCAAGTGGAATCATTTATGTACTGTATGGCTATTTTTTAAAACTTGTAATAGCTGAAAGGGCAGCAATTCCAGTGAATTATATCTTTGATGAATTTGCTCCGGAGAATTATGGTGGAACAGCTCTTGCGATAATAGCTGCTACCTATTCTGTTCAGATATATGCTGATTTTGCCGGATATTCTGCAATTGTCATAGGGATTGCACAGATTATTGGGTATGACATTCCGGAAAATTTCAAAGCCCCTTATCTTTCCAAAAATATAAAGGAGTTTTGGGCAAGATGGCACATTTCACTTAGCAGTTGGTTAAAAGACTACATATACATTCCGCTGGGTGGAAATCGAAAAGGTAAAATTAGGAAGTATTTCAATATAATGATCACCTTTATAGTGAGTGGATTTTGGCATGGTGGTGGTTTGCATTTTATAGTATGGGGCGCGCTTCACGGTGCGTATCAGATAATAGGCGATATTATTCAGCCATTAAAAAAGAGATTGGCTAATCGGATGGGGTTAGTTGAGAATTCAGCTTTCCATAGACTTATTGAACGCACAGTTACATTTATGCTAGTCACCATTGCCTGGATATTCTTCAGAACAGGGATTAAAGATGCCATACGTATGATAATGCATGTTTTTCTATATCCTCGTGTGGATTATCTAATTTCTGGAGGACTGTGGGAATTAGGGCTATCTCCTTTTGGGTGGATTATGCTTTGGGGTGGCATCCTTGTTATGGTATTGGTTGATAGACTAATGTATAGAGGCTTAAGGATAGACCAAGTAATCTACAATCAAGGGATGCTTGCAAGAAGTGTATCTATTGTTACCATATGCCTGGTAATTCTTATTTTTGGCATATATGGCGATCAGCATGACGCAAGTTATTTTGTTTACAGGGATTTTTAATGAAAGAAACATTTGCAAAAAGAATAATTTCAGTTTTGATGACGGTGGCAGTCGTTATTGCCCTTTTTTATCTATACCTTCCACCTCAAATAAATATTATTGAAAGCATGAATGAGACGGTTGGCAAAGATCGGGTTGACGTACTATGCGTTGGTTCAAGTCATGTTTTTTCAGGCATCAATCCTAAGCAGATGTTTGATGATAAAGGCATAGCAGCATATGATCTTGCAATTGGTTCACAGGCACCATGGCAGTCATATTATTATATTAGAGAGGCGTGCAGATTTCAGAAGCCCAAGCTTATTGTTTTTGACACATATATGGTTGGTGCTTCTAATGCGGACAGTTATCAGGATTATCAGACGGTTAATAACTTATTAGATTGTCCATTATCGCTTAATAAAATATCTGCAGTACTGGCCTCCAAGGCAGATAGTAAACTTAATATTCTGCTGAGATTTCCATATATTTATGATAAATACGAGAATTTTTATAGATTGACGACAGATAAGTTCTACGGCATAAAAGATTACAACTTTGGATACTCGAGAAATGATATTATTGAAGTTTACAATGATGTGGAAGATGTAAGTGAAGTTTCTGAGGTTTTGCCAATAGATCCAAAGAATGAGAAATACCTTCGTCTGATAATAGAGTTTTGCCAGAAGAATGGGATAGATATAGTCTTAACACATACTCCCTGGCCTTGCATTACAAGAGAAACTCAGATGCGCTTCAATAGGGTGGCAGAAATTGCAGATGAATACCATATACAGTTTTTGGATGGGTGTAAACATAGCAAGGAAATTGGAATGGATTACACTACTGACTCATGTGGGGATGGTGGACACCTGAACTATTCTGGTGTCACTAAGTATACTTCTTGGTTAGAGGAAAATCTGGATTCACGGTATTATTTTCAAGATAGACGTGAAGATGCAGAATATGAGGTATATTTGCAAGAGTAATTGGATGATAACAATAAAAGCGGAACAATCGTGTCGCTTGGCAGATCACAATATATTCATCTCTAAATAAGGATTAAATATGGAGCAAAAGAAAAAGTATTATTTATAGTTTCAAGTCTTAATTTTGGCGGAGCTCAAAAGGTAATATCTAATATTACTACAAGTCTTCCTATGGACTATGAGATAGATATTCTTTTGAATTCAGACGAAAATATAGAATATGACTATCGCGGTAACTTGTATTCGTTAAATGTCCAAGAACCAAAGAGTCGTGAAGGCCTTTGATATCAGTTTAAGGTGTTTTGCAAGCGCTTAAGCAAAATCAGACAGTTAAAAAATGGTTATGATAGTGTCATAAGTATATTGACGAGCGCTAATGTTGCCGATGTTTTATGCAAAAACAAAAGATTGTAAGTCAATAATCACCGAAGTTATTATGCCAAGTGAGAATCCTACATTCAAGGAAAAAACATTTGTTACTGCGGGAAGATTGCAGTATCAGAAGGCGCATTGGCATTTAATAAGAGCTTTTAGCAAAATTGTAAAAGATATCCCGGAAGCTCAATTGGTTATTTTTGGAGAAGGCGAGCTAAAGGATATGCTTATGGATTTAATAAAAGCATATAAAATGGAAGGAAATGTGTTTCTAAATGGATGGATGTGATTTAAATAGTGAAAGCAAATACCTGATTAACATAGTTGTTCCTTGCTATAATTGTCAGGAGACGCTAGATTCGACTGTGAATAGTTTGATTAAACAACAAATTCCAAAAGATTGCATTGAAGTACAAATAATCCTTGTAGATGATGGATCTACTGACAGAACTTCAACTATATGTGATAACTATTCTTCAAAATATCAGAATATACTTGTTATTCATAAGGAAAATGGTGGACTTGTAGATGCTTGGAAAACTGGTGTTAGGTCTGCGCAAGGACAATATATAGCTTTCTGTGATTCAGATGATTATATAGATAAAAACTTCGTTAAAACTATTTCTCAAACTATTATTCAATTTAAACCGGAATTGATTGTCTTCGGAATGACATTTGAATATGATAATGGGGATATAATTCACGAGGATGTTTTGTTAAAAAGTGGGTATTATGATAGAACTCAGATAGTTAACGAACTATTTCCTGTTCTCTTATCCAATGGAGATATGCAAACGGAACTATTGCAATCTTCAAGATGTAATAAAGTGTTTGCTAAAAGCTTGTTAGATAAAATCCTTGATGATATTCCAGAAAATGTTTCTTTTGGTGAAGACGATATTACATGTTTTGCAGCGGAGTTGAATACGAACAGTATTTATTGTATTCATGGCTATTATCCGTATCATTATGTTCGCAACACATCTTCTATGATAGGAACTTATGATGTAGATGTTTTTATTAAAATTGAAAAGCTATATAAAGCATTAAAAAAGATATCAGAAAAATATAGATTCAATTATCCGGAGCAGGTTGATAAAGATATACTATCAATCTTATTTGTTTGCTTAAAGAAAGAAATTTGTAAGAATCCGAATGGATTGAAATCCGTTTTAAAACGACTTAATTGTGTCCATGATTCTGAGGCGTTTGTATGCTGCTATGACAAAGAAACGATCAGGAATTATGGCATTTCAAAACGGTTGTTTGCGCTATTATTTTATAAAAAGTGGTTTGTATGTATATATATCATTTCTAGGATCTATGAGGGAATAAGAGGAAGAAATGTTTGATTTGTTTACTTGCATGGAGATGGTAATATATCGGCGATGAATAACTTGATAAGTATACTCCTTCCGGTTTATAATGAGCCATTTGAATGGGTTAGAATAGCTGTTGAGTCAATACTGAATCAGACTTATAACAGAATTGAGATTATACTAATTGTTGATAATCCAGAACGAAATGATATTTGTGAATGGATAAATGGGCTGGGGGAAGATAGAATTGTTTTGGTTCGTAATGAAAAGAATATAGGACTGGTTGACTCTCTCAATAAAGGATTAGGTTTCTGTCATGGCGATTATATTGCGAGAATGGATTCTGACGATATTTCACTGCCCCATAGATTGCAATGGCAGCTATCTTATCTTCAGGAGCATGAATGCGATATTGTTGGCGGGAATACAGTAACTTTTAATGATAGGGATGGTGAACTGTATCACAGTAATTGTCCAGATTCAATAGAGGGTATGCACAAGTTTATATCCTTTGGTGGAAGTATACCTCACCCGACCTGGCTTGTAAAAAAGGGGGTTTATCAATCGCTTGATGGATATAGGCACATTGAGTTCGCCGAAGATTATGATTTCCTGGTCAGGGCAGTCATCGCTGGATACCGAGTCGGATGTGTTAAGGAAATCTGCCTCAGATATAGGCAGAATATTGAAGGAATATCACAGAAGAACAAGGGGCGGCAAAAATATGTTGCCAGATTGATAAGAGATCAGCTTCGAAATAATAAAGAATATTCGTTACAATATATAAATGAGACTATAACCGGAAATAAAAATAGAATAGCCATGTACACGGCGTATTATGAGTTCACGCGGAATGTGAGACTGGCCCTGAAAAAAAGAGATATTTCCAGAATAGTCAAGTTGCTAAAGAAAATCAGAATATCTTTTGCCGGAGTATTAATCGTGGATTTATATGATGATTTGCGAAGAAAATGAATAACCGGATGAAAAAAGACATTTGAATTGAAAGCATATAGTAATGCTTTAAAATATAATGGAGAGTTCTGAATGGAAAAACATAATTTGGGTGACTGGCTTGAAGCTCTTCTTTCAAAAATAGGCTATGGGGCTATTGATCGAAAGAACAAAAGGATAAAAAAAATAGAAGATTCATTAGGTGTCGACTTTGGCGGACAATTATTCCAAAATGATTTGGGCTTTGATGAGAATCAAGGAAATGATTATACTGCAAGCCCTGATTGGATACTATCTGTGTTAGATAGTAGGATTACAAATGAAGATTCAATTGTAGATTTTGGTTGTGGGAAAGGGTATGCTATGTACCTTATGACCCGATTTCCATTTAAGAAAATTTATGGTATTGAGCTGAGTAAGAAACTGTATGAGATAGCTTTACATAATTTTACCGTTTTGAGTGATGAACGTCTTGAAATATGGAATGAAGATGCTACTAATATCAATAGCGATGTGTGGAACAAGCTTATAACATGTAATTATATTTATATTTATAATAGTTTCCCATATGAAGTAATGAAAAAAGTTGTGAAAGAGTTGGAAGATAAAGTGGTTGAAAAGAGTTGGCAAGTTTCGGTTATCTATGTTTCGCCAACGCCTGAATGCAGATTGTTGTTGGATAGAAGTAATTTATTTAAATTGTGTAACAGATATTTTGAAAGTGCCTCAAGTGGAGGAGTTTTCGAGTATCAGAGTCTGATATGATAATACTTATATATGTTAAGGAGATAAAATATGATAAATGTTTATCAACCAAGTTTGGGTAAAGAGGAACTGAATAGAATAGAGAAGGTTTTCGAATCAAATTGGATAGGCAAAGGAAAGCTGGTAAATGAATTTGAGGAGAAATATGCTGCAATGCTTGGCACTGATACTAAGCATGTGATTTCAACAAATTGCTGCACAGAGGGACTGTTTTCGTCAATGCATTTATTGGATGTTAAACCAGAAGATGAGGTGATATTACCAACAATAAGTTTTGTTGGTGCAGCAAACTCAATCTGTGCAAACGGATCCAAAATGGTATTGTGTGATGTGGACCCAAGGACTCTAAACGTTCGAGCCGAGGATATAGAAAAAGTTATAACCAAAAAGACAAAAGCTATTTTGTTGCTGCATTTTGGTGGAATCCCATGTGAAATGGATGATATCATGGATTTGGCAAACAGTCATGGGATTAAGGTAATTGAAGATTGTGCGGCTGGTGTCTGCTCATCATATAAAGGTAGAGCACTGGGCACTATTGGTGATATGGGTATGTGGTCTTTTGACGCAATGAAGATTCTTGTGTGCGGAGATGGAGCCATGCTCTACTTTAAAGACGAAGAGGTCCGTAATCGTGCTGAGAAATGGTTATATTTTGGCCTTGAAACTAAAAGTGGTTACGAAAACAGCGTAGCTCAAAAATGGTGGGAATTTAATATTTCATGTTATGGTCATAGGGCTATTATGAACGATGTTGCAGCGGCTATGGCATTAGCACAATTTGAAAAGTTACCATTGTTTATGGAGAAAAGGAAAGCGGTAAACGATTATTATAATGATAACCTGAAAGAAATAAGCTGGTTAGAGTTGCCGCCTGTACTCCCTGAAAATGTGAAATCATCATATTATTTTTATCACATCCAGATCAAGAATGGAAAACGTGATGAACTAGCCACTTATCTCAGACAAAATGGGATATATACTACATATCGTTATTTCCCCATTCATAGGGTTAAAGGATACAATGTTTCAGGTGAGTTTCCTAATGCAGATTATGCGACAGATAACACATTGTGCCTGCCTATACATCAAAGCCTTAGTGATTCAGATATGGAACTTGTTGTAAATAAGATTATTGAATTTGGAAAACAGTATTGCTGAAATGAAACTTGACACAGTTGATAAGAACCAAAAAAATGATAAGCCAATTGTGCATTTATACATGCGGGGAGCTTGTGGGAATCAGTTTTTTCAATATGCGTTCGCACGAAACCTGGTGGAACAACTAAATGCAGATTTGGAGATTAATTATCACTACGTTAGAATAGATAAAAATCTCTGGGAGGGCAGTGATAATCTATTATGTGATTTCAATGTGATGCCCTATGCTTATAAAACGGGAATTGACAAAGGAATAATAATAATCACTCTCATCAGATGGATTAGGAATGTTCTGAGGCTGAAGGATTTCAGGATTAGGACATATAAAGCTATGGTGAGGTGGGCAGATATTCTGTCAGGATTTGGTATTTATTATTTTGATGCGGCATACTATCCATTTAAACCATGTAATAAAAAGAATATCTATGTATTTGGATACTTTGAGTCTGCTAAGTACTTTGGTGATATTGACGGAAAAATAAAAGAAGAATTGGCTCCAATTCATAATACGCTAAAAAGTAATAGTAAGATGCTGGATACTATTTGCACCAATCAATCTGTGTGCGTGACGATTAAACGGCAGGATATAGAGAATGATAAGATTTCAAGCATCTATGATTACAGTATGGAATACTTTTACAGCGGAATAGAGTATATCAAATCAAAAGTGGAGAATCCTGTATTCGTTATTTTTTCGGATGATATACAATGGTGTAAGAGCAATCTGAGGATTGATGGAACTGTAATATATGAAAATGAGGGAAATCCGATCTGGGAAAAGATTCGCTTAATGTCTTCGTGTAAGCATTTCATAATACATAATTCTACTTTTAGCTGGTGGGTACAACATTTATCTGACAATCCTAATAAAATTGTAATTGCACCAAGTTTATGGATGAAAAGAAATGATCAGCCAATTGATATATATGAGGATAATTGGGTATTCTTGGATGGGTCAGGAAAGATTGCTATGAGTAAAGAAGATAATTATTTTGGATGAGAGTGTAGAATGTTACGACTAATGCGATTGGTTAAGCAACTTTACTACAATTTGGAAGAAATTGATTTGCTACAAAGGATGGGATACAAGGTTAACGGGGCTTCTCCAAAGAAATCAGAAGGGCATAGAAGAATTCGATATCCTTTTTCGGTAGATCATGTGAATTGTATTTCGATAGGAGAAGGAACAGAATTTTTACCGGGCGCTCGCCTTAATATTTATCCGGATAGTACAAGCAATCTTCCTCGTATAACGATAGGAGATAGGTGCTATTTGGGCCATAGAATGTCGATATTTGGTGAGAGTGATGTCGCTATTGGAAATGATGTTTTGTGTGCAGATGATGTCACAATCGATTCTGGAAATCATGGCATTAGTCCCGAAATGAATATTCCATATATGAATCAGCCACTTTCACGTGCATCGGTCAAAATAGGAAACAACTGCTGGCTTGGGGAAAAAGTAATGATATGTGCCGGGGTTACGATCGGTGATGGGTGCGTTATAGGCGCTATGAGCGTTGTGACAAAAAATGTGCCTGATTATAGTATTGCCGTGGGTAATCCTGCCAAAGTGATTAAAAAATATGATTTTGAGAAACATGATTGGATAAGAACTCAATAAGAATCGAATTATTGAGGAATATGGTAATAATGATAAGCAATATCAGGGGAATCGGTCAAATTGTATATGAGGTAGTGTATACATTGAATAAGCACCAAAGGAAGCAAGCCTTGCTGTTATTGGTGCTTATGCTTTTTGCGTCATTTTTTGAATTGTTAGGAGTTAGCGCGATAGTGCCATTTGTTCAGGCAGTGCTCAATCCTCAGGAATTATTGGAAAAGTTTTATGTGCAGGCAATTTGGAATTTCTTTGGCTTTAATGACTATAGTTCACTAATTGTTGTATTAGGAATCGCACTAATAATTATTTATATAGTTAAGAACGCATTTATTATTCTCGTTAACTCAATCAGGATATCTTATGCGATGAGCTGGCAGAAGGATATTTCTGTAAAAATGTTAAAATCGTATATTAAGAGGCCATATACATATTTTATGAATGCTAATAGTGCAGATATCCTGAGGGGGTGCTCCGATGATATTACGCATTTGTATCATGTGTTAAGTGATCTTTTTGTTCTCATAATGGAACTTGCAACTACTCTTGTTATTTGTATTTATTTGGTTATTACGGACGCTTTTACTGCAATATGTGTTATTTTGCTGATACTTATAACAATTTTAGGCCTTATTATGTTTCTTAAGCCAACTGTAAAGCGGCTTGGCAAAGTGGCAAAAGCAGCCATTTCTATGAGAAACAAAAGCATTACACAGACTATCCAGGGTATAAAAGATATAATAGTAATGCAGAGAAAAGAAATATTTGTCGATGCATACACAGAAGCTGCTGAACTGGCACGAGCTACTGACAGGAAATACGCAATAATCCGCGCGTTACCTGACCGCGTGATAGAAGGTATTTGTGTTAGTGGTATTATCGGAGTAGTCTGTATAAGAGTGATGATTGGAGATGATTCCATGACGGAGTTCGTGCCTAAATTATCTGCATTCGCAATGGCTTCTTTTAAAGTACTCCCTTCTGTTGGAAAGATCACTAACGCCCTTAATACTCTGCTATTCTCAAAGGCTATGCAGCATAATGTTTATCTCAATATTAAAGAAGCTGAGCAATATGACAGATTGTATTTGGATGACAATACTGTGGACGATGCACAGCTATTGGCAGAGTATAATATTTATGAGAACAATCCATTTCAGGTTGAATTAAAGAACATAATCTGGAGATATGAAGGCCAGAACAAAGATGTATTAAACAATCTCTCTATATGCATCAATAAAGGTGAATCTGTTGGATTTATCGGACCTTCAGGTGCAGGTAAAACTACTACTGCAGATATTCTATTAGGACTGCTAAAACCTCAAAAAGGCGCGGTCACAATCAACGGAAATGATATATTCGAAATGCCTTATCTGTGGGCGCATATAGTTGGTTATGTTCCTCAAAATGTTTTCCTTATGGATGATACAGTGCGTGCTAATGTGGCGTTTGGCATAAAAGATGTTAAAGATGATGATATATGGGAAGCACTTGAAAGAGCACAGCTAAAACCATTTGTTGAATCGCTTCCACAGGGATTGGACACGGTAGTAGGCGAGCGGGGAATCAAGTTCTCCGGTGGTCAGAGGCAGAGAATCGCTATTGCTAGAGCTCTTTATAACAGACCATTGATTCTTGTAATGGATGAGGCAACAGCATCGCTTGATAATGAGACTGAAAATGCTGTTATGGGGTCTATAGAAGCGCTTCATGGACAGATAACGATGGTTATAGTTGCGCACAGGCTTTCTACAATTAAAAATTGTGACAGAGTTTATGAAATCAAAGATGGTATTGCAAATGATGTTACCGGGCAGGATTTCGGATAAGGATGAGATATGGGTAAGGGAGAATTACAACAGATTCTGTGGAATCAGCAGTATAAGATTTGGAAGAAGGGCAATCTTCAGACAAAGGATATTTTCGATATTCACTATAATGCAAGGCAGAGAAGCTATAAAGTTGGTGAGGTTTATTCAGGGAACAATCTTTACTCAATGGGATATGCCCTAAGGGAGTATAGTGATTATCACAAGCAGATTTATTGTGCCACAGAACATTTTGTTACAGCTGGAAAGACTGATAATGTTGGAGAGTTTAGGGATAACGACAGGAAAATCCTCTTAGTCCCTTCAGATGATAGAAGAAATACATTGCAGCCGCTGACTGATAAGCTGATTATTACCTATGGCCCAGGTGTAATACCTTATACTAAGAATATCTATTCGGATTTAGCAATGCAGGATGTTAAGTCGTATCTAGGCAAAACATTGCTTCTTTTCCCACGACATAGCAGTGATGATTCTATTGTGCTGGAAAACAGAAAAAGATTTGTGGATTATATTAATAACATTGTTGAACAGTACAACTATGATACAGTTCTTTGCTGCTTGTTTTATGTGGATATTACAAGAGGGGCATATCTTGAGTATCAGAAGTATGGATGGATTCCTGTAACGGCAGGACATCAGGCTAATTACGATTTTGGTTATTGCCTGAGAACACTTATTAATCTGTCAGACCACGTTATTATGCAGGGGTATGGATCATCAGCTAATTATGCATTATATCTTAAAAAACCTGTGACGTTTTATTCTGCCAGCAGAAGCGTAAATATAGAAGGAAGAGGCGTTGATCAAGATCATAACGCATGGATGAAACCATTCGAAGAAGAGATGATAGAACTGTTTGGCGATTACAACGAAGAAATAAATGACAGACAGTATTCAAGAGTAAGTGAGCTTTTTGGATTTAATGATGTAAGGAGCCCTGAGGAACTAAAGGCAATATTAGAACTTGCAGCGCAAATTGAGAATAAAAAATGTATTGATGAATCATATATTAGAACACAGCTTACTCAGAAACGCTTTAGTTGTATAGAAAGAATTGTTTCAGATGCACTGAATGTCAGGAACAAGTATTGTAAATGATAAGTTAGCTTAAAGAGGCAGAAGTTATGAATGATAATCCGGCGGTTAGGATTTTGGATTGTACACTTAGGGATGGCGGTCATATTGTTGATGGATATTTTGGTGAAGAAATAATCAGACATGTGATTAAGAAGCTGGTTGAAGCCAAGGTGGACATTATTGAGGTGGGTTTTTTGTGGGAAACCTATCTAGGAAAGGATTATGCAAGATATCATACTATAGCTGATGTGAAGAGAGTTTTGCCGGACGATTTGGGCAACTCAAAAATAAGCCTTATGGCAGATTATATAAATCTGGATCATCTTGAAGATAATGATGGCACAGTTGACTATATCAGATTATCGTTTAAAAGGTTCAGACGTGAGTGGGCATGGAAAACGCTTAAGACGTTACAGGCCAAGGGATACAAGTGCTTCATAAATCCTGTTAATTGTAATGTCTATTCAGATGAGGAATATCTTGAAGTGATTAAAGAAGTTAACGAACTTAAGCCATATGGTTTTTCAATCGTTGATACCTTTGGGGTAATGCGTTTATCAGAATTATCAGCCAGATACTATCTTGTGGAGAATAATCTCGATAAGGACATTGTTATTGGGGTTCACTTACATGAGAACCTTGGACTGGCGTATTCTCTGGCGCAGCATTTTATAAACATTCATTTCCCGAAAAGAAGAATAGTTATAGATGGTTCGCTTCTTGGAATGGGAAGGGTACCTGGAAATCTTTGTATTGAGCAGATTATGGATCATCTTAATGCGAATTATGGCACAGGATATGTTCTAAATGCCGCTTACGATGCAATTGATGATTGTGTTGTTCCTATTAAGAACAGAACCCCATGGGGATATACAATTCCTTATGCTTTGTCTGCGCAGGCTCGTCTTCACAGAACGTATGCTGAGTATTTGATGAAGAAATGGCGACTTAAAACCAGTGATATCCAGAACATTCTTATGGACGTTCCAGTAGAAGAATCGGAACTTTTTAATCAGGAATGCATAGAGAATCTTTATAGGGATTATCTGGATGTTAAGCATGACGATTCAAGTGATTTGCATGAGTTACAGGAAATTGTCATTAATAAGGATGTAGTTGTAATTGCTCCAGGGAAAAGTATTTCAAGTGTTGAAAATAAGCTTAAGCAGTTTGAAAAAGATGGGGCTGTTATTTTTTCAGTTAATTTTACTCCTGGATTTTGCAACCCGAATTTTTCGTTCTTTACCAGCATTAAGAGAATGGAAATAGGGACGGTGGGAAATGCTTATACCAAAAGAATAATAACATCGAATCTGATAAGATATAATGAGAAATACGACTTTGCTATTGAATATGGAAAACTGGCATATCATAAAGAGGCATATAGTGAAGATAGTACGTTAATGCTTATTCACTTATTGCAGTTGCTTGGATGCAATAATATCAAGATTGCCGGATTTGACGGCTTTACGCACAATTCTTCCAATTACTTTTCAGGTGTGCTGGAAAGATTGGAAATGGGAGATGACAAGAATAAAGAGGTAATTGATATTTTGCGTTCTAATTATAAGAATATGAAAATTGATTTCATTACCCCATCAGCTTATAAGGGATACGAGCACATAGAATAATAAAAGATTAAAAGTAGGAGGTAGAGGAGTTATTACTCCCAAGACAGAAAATGAAAATAATCGGTGTTATTCCTTCACGTTACAAATCATCAAGATTTCCAGGGAAGCCACTTGCGTCCATAAATGGTAAACCAATGATTTGGTGGGTTTATCAGCAGGCGATGAAGGCAAAGGGGATAGATGAGCTTGTAGTTGCCACAGATGATGAACGTATTTACAAAACATGTGAAGAATATGAAATGAATGTAATGATGACATCTGATGACATTGTGACAGGAGCTGACAGAGTTGCAGAAGTTGCAGAGAAAACAGATGGAGATATATATTTGAATATTCAGGGAGATGAACCGCTTATTCAGCCTGAAGCAATAGAGCAGGTAATCGACGTAATTGTAAAAGATGAATCTGTTTATTATTTGGGACTAAGAACCTCTATCGATAGTCAGGAAGAGTGGCTCAAGCCCAATACGGTAAAAGCTGTAACTGATAGCGACGGAAACGCGTTATATTTCTCCAGATCTCCAATTCCATATAATGATTATACTAAATCATATAGAGTGCTTGGTATTTACGGATATAGAAGAGACTTCCTTATTGCATTCAAAAAGCTAGGGCTTTCACCTCTTGAAAAAGCAGAGAAGGGCGTTGAAATGCTGAGGGCAATGCAGGCAGGATACAAAGTTAAGCTTATTGATACTACTTATCATACGATTGGAGTTGATCTTCCCGAGCATATAAAACTTGTGGAAGATAAGATGAAAGAGTTGAATTGGTAAACTAAATATGAAGCGTTTAATCATAGTAGGCAATCCCTTTCAGTTAATGATGGCGCTGTTTTTTCAGATGCGTTTTTGGAACACTGGCACTGATGAAACGGATATTCTACTGTTCAGAAGTATAGTGGGATGTGAAAAACTAAGACAAAAGCTCATCGAATCGAGTTTGTATAGAAATGTCATATTATTGAATGAAACAGCACCTAAAGGAAATCGAATAAGAAAAATATGTGAATTGTTTTTTATGATAATCGGACATGGTGACCGGATAAGCTATATAAGAGAAAGCGAATTAAAGAATAGCGATTATGACGAGGTATGGTATTACAACTACTGTCCATGGTTTTATGGAATATACGATCTCATGCTTTCTAAAGGCAAAGAAGTGAATTGTGTTGCATTTATGGAGAGCGTATTTACATATACTTATCTTCGCAACGGAGAACTCAAGCCACCAGTATGTTTTAGGGAAAAAGTACTACGCAAAGGACGGAAAGTCTTTCATAAATGGGTACATTATCCGTATACCGGAGATGTATATGTTCAGTTTCCTGACATGACAGATGATGATTGCAGTAGAGTTATTCATGAATTACCAGTGCTTTCGCCTAATGACACGGAATACATTGATGTTGTAAGCAAGGTGCTTTCAACTCCTAAACTTATTGATCTTCCACGGTATATTTTTATGGCATCATCTTTAGAATTTGATGGGTTCGGAGAAGGTGAGACAGATTTAATAATAAAGGTTGCGGAAATAGTTGGTAAAGACAATATCATTGTAAAACTTCATCCAAGAGACAAAAGAGGCATAATTGAAAATGCAGGAATACGTGTTATGGAGTCCAGCAATGTATGTTGGGAGGCCATACAGCTGACCAATAGCTTTTACGATAATGTCTTTTTGACTGTTGCTTCAGCAAGTATTGTAAATGCTGAACTTTTCTCAAACATAGGCATTACAGCTTTTTATTTATATCCACTTATTAGAAAGATGACGCCCACATTTAGTGAGTATTGTCATAACAGTGTAGGAGCTACGATTGAAAAGGCACATTTGAGCGGCAACGCATTAGATACTATTGTGATTAACTCTGAAAATGAACTGTATGAGGTGTTAAAAAAATAATATGAAAACCGTTGCACTTATTCCAATTAAAATGAATAGTAAACGAGTTCATAATAAGAATATAAAACCATTCTTTGATGGAACTCCATTAATACATTTTATACAAAGAGCATGCCTTGACTGTAAGAGTATTGATGAAGTATATGTTTATTGTTCTAACGAAGCAATTGTTGAGTATTTGCTTCCGGGAGTGAATTTCTTAAAAAGACCCGAATATCTCGATGGTGACAACATTAATGCCAATGATTTTATTCGAGAGTTTATGAATACCATAGACGCGGATATCTATGTCAACGCACATACAACATCTCCTTTTGCTAAATCAGAGACGATAGATGATCTGATTCAACATGTGGCAAGTGGGGAATATGATAGCGCCTTTTGTGCTGAGAATATCAAGACATTTTTATGGGAAAATGGAAAGCCTATAAACTTTGATCCGGATCACTTCCCACGGACTCAGGATCTGCCTGATATCTATGGTGAGACATCAATTGCTTACGTGTTTACAAAAGATAGTTTTATTCGTAATAACAGACGTTTAGGCCAGAAACCATATATCAAAGAGGTCGGCAAGATTGAAGCAATGGATATTGATTATCCGGAGGATTTTGAGATCTGTAATGCCATATACAAGGAGATTTTGAAAAGATGAGTGTATTTATAACCGATTGCACTATCAGGGATGGCGGATATTTGCTAAACAAGAACTCGGACCCGGCGTATATTAAAGGCATAATCCAGGGGCTTGTAGATGCCGGAATTGACTTTGTAGAAACAGGCTTTTTACAGAATAATAGTGCAGGTGAGTCATTGGTCTATCATGATTCAACTGATGTGATAAAGTATCTGCCAACTGACAATCTCAATACACATTATCTGGGTTTTTGCGATAATAGCAGATATTCATTGGAAAATCTGAATACATATGATGAAAGATCTTTTAAATGGCTTAGAATATCTTTTGCTAAGCATGAAATAGATGCTTCTCTGACATTTTGCGAAGGAGCTATGAAAAAAGGCTATCTTGTACAGTTTAACCCAATGGATACGATCAGCTATACTGCTTCTGAAAGGGAAGAACTGATAAAGAAAGTAAATAAAGTTTTGCCGGCAGCTTTTTCAATTGTCGATACATTCGGGGCAATGTATATCGATGATCTGAAAGAGATATTCAAACAGTTCGATGAACTGCTGGACAAAAGAATAATTATTGGTCTTCATTCCCATGATAATCTTGGATTATCATGTGCTTTAGCAGAAGAGCTTATTACATTGGCCGCTGAAAGCGGAAGAGATGTCAGCGTGGATGGCTCATTGTTTGGAATGGGAAGAGGCGCTGGTAACGCACGTACGGAACTACTTGCTGATTATCTGAACAAGAAGTTTAATAAGAATTATAATATTGCTGCGTTGATTGATACAATTGAACGGTACATTATCCCGCTGACAGATTCTGTTAAATGGGGTTATGATCTACCGATGTATGTCTGTGGAACTAAGCATGCTCACGTTGATAATGTATATCATCTTAGGAAGAATTACTCATGCTCGGCTAAGCAGATGTATGAGGTGCTCGGCGAGATGACAGTTCCGCAGAGGACAAGATACGGAAGCAGTTATTCGAAAAGCGATTTCACTATTCTAGACGAAGCGTATAAACAGTATATCTCAAAATAAAAAGGATATCTTATGAATTGTTCTGAGTACTTAGTAGATTTTCTAATAAAAAAGGGTGTCAAAGATGTTTTTGGATTTTCCGGGGGATATATAGTTCCGTTCATGGATGCTCTTTACGCCAGAAAAAATGAGATAAATGTACATGTCTGCTATAACGAGCAGGGATGTGCTTATGCTGCTGATGGATATGCCAGAATGAATGGACATTTAGGCGTATATTTTACCACTTCAGGACCTGGCGCAGTAAATGCTTTTGGCGGATTGGCGGATGCATGGTTCGATGGTGTGCCCCTTATGGGAATTTGCGGTAATGTTCCGACCAATGAACAGCGGGGGTATTCAGGGGTTAGGCAAAATGGATTTCAGGAAATGGAAATAGTTTCTATGACCAAACATATTACCAAATATTCCGTTTCTCCTAATCATGCTGATTCATTTCCTGATATTGTTTCCAGAGCATATAACCTAGCGACTACTGGAAGAAAGGGGGGAGTTCTGATTGATTTTCCATTTGACATCCAAAAAGCCGGTATTGCTTATAGGTAACGGAGTAAGATCAGCCGGGGCATCACATTTAGTATATGATTTTATAGAGAAGACAAAGATTCCCGCATTGACGACAATGAACGCTGTCGATTTGGTACAGGATAAGTATAGAATTGGATTTATTGGAACCTATGGTAATCGTGTTGCCAATATGATACTCAATGAGTGCGATTTTGTTATTTCCGTTGGGGCAAGATTAGGACTCAGACAAATCGGACACAAAAAAGAATTATTTGCTCCCAATGCTAAGCTTGTTCGAGTAGATATTGATCAGTACGAACTGGGACGACAGATAAAAGATGATGAAGAAGTATATCCTTTGGATGCAAAGGACTTTATGGAACGATTGTTGGAGGAGGATATACCTTCTTTTGATATATGGAATAAAAAATGTTTTGAGGCAAAAGAACTATTGGAAGGATATGATGATCTTGAGGGAAATCTATGTATAAAGAAGCGCTTTACGGATGAAAAGCTTGCCGAGATCAATGAAATGATCATCAAGAACAATAAGCATGACGATGACAACACTCCTCCTGATAGTAATGGAGATAACTCTGATAATCATGACGATGCAGGCAATGATAATGATGGAACACTCATCATTGATGCCAGCTGCGCTCCTCAGAATATAGCCTTTCCTCAAGATGTTAATCTCTTGAATGAAGCAAGAGAAAACCTTGAAGAGATCATCATCTCTATCTGCTATGTGTACAACCTCAAAAGACCAAGGATGTACAGGAAAAACGCCAGAAAAGATTACCTTTCTCTTGCCAAGAGTAAGAAACGTTCTGCTAAAAAAGATTCGCAAAGCACTGAAGAAACAGCTGCAGTACATACGCCGTGACAGAGGTTATATCGACTGGCTCGCAGGTTATGGATACACACACAACGAAAAACAGGCAGCACTTCTTGAAGCACTTGATAAGCTTGTTGAACAGCAGCAGTACATGTATGACAACAAGATTCATACCGTTGAGAACAGGATTGTAAACATCTCGCAGTCATACATCAGGCCTATTGTCAGAGGAAAAGCAAATCGCCTACAGAGTTTGGAGCCAAGCTTGATCTTAGTGTTGAAGATGGCCTTGGAAGGCCTGGCAAGAATGCTGTTATAGACAAGCGCACAGAGTACATTGACAGTGTAGACAGAATCGAAGTTGAGCGTAAGTTCGGATTGTCAAAGCACAGCCATGGGCTAGGCCTTATCATGACAAAGCGTGAAGATACCACACGCAGCTCGATTGTGCTGTCAATCATCTCAATGAACCTGGATAGCCTGCTAAGGCTTTCTTTATTCAAAAAATTGATTTTGATTATTTCAAGGTACAATTGTTGTTATATTTTATGCGAAAGCGTCGGCTGAAAAAACAGCCGGTTGCTGAGCATACACTAAGTAAGAAATAGAAAGAAAATGGATTTGTATGAGAATTACTGATAGAAATAAATGGGTGTTATTATCAATCATTACATTTATCCAAGTAATGATAATCATATATTGGGGGGCACATAAAGAGAATTTGTACTGGGATGAGTACTTTACACTTGAGAAAGCTCATTATGCCTCAAATTCTACAACATATGATCACTATATTACTGATGAGGAATGGTATGGGTTCGAAAAGTGGTTGCCGCTTTCAAGAGTGCAGGAAACTCTTGTTGTCACAAAAGAAGAGTCAGTAATCAACGACCCAATTATTGATACTATTAAAAAAATTTTTACGAGACATAATTATCCTGTTTTTCTTAATCTGGCAGAGACTATTCTTTCTCCCGGGGAATTATCAATATGGCCTTCTATTATTTTGAATATTATTTTCTTTGTATTAAATCAGTTTGTGGTATTCAAATTGTGTCAACGGTTATCGAATAATCAGGCTTTTTCAATTGCAGCATGTGCTTTCTATGGATTTAGCAGCATGTGTATTTCAATGACGATTTTTGTAAGATTTTATATGTTGGCAACGCTTTTGGTCAGCCTTTTTACATATCTTCATTTAGTATATTTTGATGATGATAAATATGATATCAGAGGGTATGCAAAGAGGATTATGTTGCTGATACTAATGGGTGTGTCGTTACTATTGGCATATAATGATGCGCAGTATTCGATAATTTATGCTGCTTTCTTTGTAATCTCTTTTTCCGTAGTATTGTTCATAAAAAAAGGAGTTAAAGAAGGATTCCTTTACGCTATACCTGTATATGGCGGTGGATTATTTTACTTGGCAACTCGAACAGAATACCTAAATATATTGTTCGATTTTGAAAATGTATATGCGGGGTCAGAGGGGGCACTTGCTTCTACATTAGATGAAATTGCTGGATTTAGGCTTTTGTATTTACCGGGAAGAATATCGGATATGGCTTTTATTTTTGGTAAATACGTATTTGGAAGTTTTTTTGTTATGCTTGCGGTTATCGTAGTTGTCATAGTCGCGATGATATTACGAGTAGCTAAGGCCAATAAAGAATCGGATGAAAATGATGACTATTTTTCGCCGTTTATTCTTGCTATTATAGGTGGAACTATGGCTTATATAGCCTTTTTTACAATATTTGGTTTATATGAGCAGGTAAGATATATTTCCTTTGTCTTTCCGGAATTAGCTATTATAGTTATTTATGTGGTTTTTTGCGCTATTAGAAAAGAAAAACTCAAGTATTTTCTGGTTGTTGCACTTATTATTTTGGAAGTACTCAGTGTCAATATCAAGGGTAAAGTTGACAACAAGTATACCGGAGACAGGGAGAACCTTGAAAGGATACGCAAGTATAATGCTGATTCGTTACTCTTATATTCGGGTGCCCACACTACATTCATTACTTATCAGGCGGCGCTGATGGCAGATGAGAATGCTGAATTCTATGCATATACAAAAGATATTGATGGTTCAATAGAGCATTTGAGAGCTCAGCTTAGAGATAATATGCTCCTTGTCGGGTATCATGGTGTGGATAAGCAGGATGTGCTTGACCTTTTGGAAGAAGAAGGCTATAAGGTTGAATGGCTAGGCGATACATATCAATTCAACGTACATTCAGCGGTTCGCCAGAAGTGAGCAGGAACAAATACTAATACTTATACATGGACTGAGGATTTGCTAATGATAACTTGTATCAGCTACGGTGATAGGAAATATAGAGACACTGCCAAGGTTAACCTGGAATCAGCAAAATTACATGGTGCAGACAATACTATATTGTATGGTCCGGAGAAACTTCCGTTATCCTTTAAACTTAAGAATTGGCGAGTATACTTTGCTAGATCTGGTAAGAGACTAAGGTGGAGAGGCGCCGGTTTTTGGGTCTGGAAGCCTTATGTGATTTTGCAGACTCTTAAGCAGATGAAAGATGGGGACTATCTTATATACTCTGATGGTGGATCAGTGTATGTTAATAATATATATAGTCTGATTGACACGATGAAACGTGAAAACAGCTCTGTTCTGGTGTTTTCACTATCTTTGATTGAAAAGATATATACAAAACGAGATGCGTTTATTCTTTTAAACGCAGATGAGCTTAAGTATACTGACACAAATCAGAGAATAGGAGGTTATATAGTACTGAAAAAGAATGATGAGTCAATAAGTTTTGTCGAGGAGTGGTTGAGTGCTTGCTGCGACTTCAGAATGATCACCGACAGCAGGAATAGAATGGGGAAAGACAACTATCCCGAATTTATTGATCACAGGCACGATCAGTCACTGTTAAGTCTTATATCTAAAAAGCATGGTATAAAGGAGTACAGAGATCCGTCACAGTGGGGAAATGATGAATCAAAATGGACTAAAGATGTTCTTGAGAGGAGTACGTATCCTCAGATATGGTATTCTACAAGAGACAGAAATATAAGATCCATGGAAGATTTCAATAGAAAAGTTCCTAATCCGTTTATAATTCCGGAATAAGAATAGAGAAGAGAGTACTTGTATGAATAATAAACTTAGGGGGAGGGATTATGCATTTCTACTTTGCATAATTGTTATTGTTATAGCATTGGTGTTCAGGTGTTTTTATGGCCTGGGATTGACCTTTTCAGATGAATTCGCTCAGCCTGCCGCAGTAAAAAGATATTTATCCGGCGACAGGCTTTTTATTGACGATTGGCATACGCCTACAATGATGCTTGGCTTTGTGATTTCTCGAATCGTAGGTTTCTTACCAATTAATGGTATAAGCGTGATCCAATTGAGGATGATATATGTGTGCTTTCAGTTTGCTATTGCCGGAATACTATTGTTTGCAATGGGGTGGAAAGACAGCTGCTCCAGAGTTTGTGTATTAGCGTATTTATTATCAACACCGTACGGGATAATGAGCAATAGCTACAATACAGTTTCTATAGGTGGATTTCTTGTTTTTCTGACACTTTTTTTAAAGAAGGATAAGAAAACCACAGATGTCCTTGCAGGAGTATCGCTTGCTTTTGCGGCGGTATCTATACCTTATGTGGCAGGAATTTATTTTTT
Source organism: Butyrivibrio sp. NC2007 (assembly GCF_000421405.1). Lineage (GTDB taxonomy): Bacteria > Bacillota > Clostridia > Lachnospirales > Lachnospiraceae > Butyrivibrio. The sequence continues at coordinate 101,460 of NZ_ATWY01000006.1, read as the reverse complement.
GTATGTTTTTGTCACAATTGTGATGCTGATAAAAAGAAAAGAAAACAAGCTGTTTTGCCTAAAGCGTTTATTATGGTTGAGCCTGGGAATAATGATATTGTTTATTCCGTTTTGCGTAAATATTCTTACAAGAGGCTCGTTCCAGGAATACACTGGTAATATCGGATACATATTAAATGATGCAGAGCATAATGAGGGACTCCTATTTAAACTGATAAGAAGTCAATACCAGATCATCAGGATTTATTGGAGAGCCTGGCTTCCATTGGCTTTTATAGATATTATTATAGTTGCAAAGAAGAAATTATCAGATGCGGGAATGAAAAAAGGCTTGGCTTACATGCTGACTAGTGCTGCAATCATATATACGACTTTAAGATTTGCATTTGTTTATGGCAGTGTATCCATAAACCTTATGATTGTTCCCATGTTCTTTTGGGGACTTGAGACGGTTATTCTTCTTGTTATTTGGAAAATCCCATTAAAAGATTATAGTGATGAAATCATCTGGTTGATAGCCGGATTCTTATTTGCTCTCTGTGACTATCTGGCTACTAATACTGAGATGCTGTCCATGTCAGCCATGTTTATTGTCTCAGCATTGGCCGCTATCCAAATAAATATAAGATTTTATCAAAAAGAATTATTGCATGAGCACTTCATTCAAAGTATTATTCCCAAGATAACGATTGCTGTCTTTCTTTTATCTCTTTTCATCTTAAGAATGACATTTATCTGGGGAGACGAAGGCATTACGGAGCTAAATACCAGAATTACTTCAGGAATAGCCAAGGGCATATACACAACCGGTGATAATGCTAACGAATACTATAGGTTATGCAATATTATTAGAGATGCTGCAATAGATGAAAAGGAATCAGTTCTTATTCTACCGATGAGTCCGTTTTTATATATGGTATCGGATGGTGTAGTCGCTGCACCTTATGTGGCGAGGTTTGAAGCTGATGTTAACGAATTAAGATCATATTATGATATTCATGATTACAAGCTTCCAGACAAGGTCGTAGCCATAAAAGATTTAGAAGATAACGAGGCACTTTCGAAGATAATTGATTATTTTACCGCGATGAATTATCATTATGAAGTTAATGATGATGAAAAATGTATTTTACACAGGTGATATTGGGAGAATGTGCTTTTTGATGAAGAATAAAACTATTAAAACAATCTTTTGTTCTCTGGGAATAGTGATTGCCTTGACATTGATAAATTGTGTTCTTCTTGTTTTGTCCTATTGCCTGCCAACATTCGGAATGCGTAAGCATGTGGCAGATAGTGCGCCGATGATTGCACTTGAAGAACTATATCCAAGATGGGACTGGCAGTACACTACTACGCAGGTTGATGGGCAATCTGAATATGATCTTTTTGGAATGGCCATAAATGAGGACTCTGAGGGAACTCCAATCGAGAAGGCTATGTTTATGTGGTATCCGGATGGAGAGAATCTTCCAAGAGATGAAGGCGTTGCTGAGTATGCCAAGAAAACAGATATGCACTATGACCAGCGCCCATATACCAGATATTGGAATGGAAGTGTGTTGTTTCTAAAAGTGTTACTTATGTTCTTCACTGCCTGTGACGTTCGTATGATTAATTTCATGGTGGAGCTATCAATACTTCTTGTAATTATTTGGCTGATGACAAAGAAAGGCTTAGATAGATTTCTAGTACCTTTTATTGCTACTATGATTTTTGTTAATCCATTTACAATGGCGATTTCGGTTAAGTATTCAGCCGAGTATATTCCAATGTTGCTGGCAATTATAGTTATTCTCCTGTTTGGCGACAGAATTGATAAGATTATAGGAGGTTGGAATATCTTCTTTGCAATTGTAGGAGCAATTACAGCTTTCCTTAGCATGATGTCGTTTCCGGGAATCACATTGGGAATCCCACTTTTGATGCTAATATGGGTTCATGATGAGAAAAACGTTATAAAGACAGTTGTTGTAAATAGTATTTATTGGGTTGGAGCCTATGCGGTGGCATGGTCTATGAAGTGGCTCATAGGAACTATTGTGACTGATTACAACTTCCTGGAAGACGCGATTAGTCAGATATTTGGTTATCACAGTGAAGGTTCTGTTTCTATATTGGTTGAAAGAATTATGAGAAATCTCTGGCCAATTTATAATCCTGTTTATGTACTTTTCTTTTTGTGTGTTGTTTTAATCACTGTTGTTGTTTCAGTAAAGCAATCAAAAAGCCGTTCAACATCGGATGAATTTAGCTTTGACGCTATTATAGGGTATGGTTTGCTAATTCTCATGCCATTAGCAATAATAATTGGAATGGGAAATGGTTATGCTTACGTCCATTTCTACATGGCTCACAGGCATTTTGCAATAGCTGTAGGAGCTTCGTTGTGTGTTGTATCCTATGTGGTTAGAACGATAATTTCAAAAACTACTGTGAGGCACTAATTTAATGTCATTTATAACGAGAGTAACCTCAGATAATGAAAAGACAAGTCCATATAGCATGATTATATCCTTGGCTGAAATCGCATACTTGGCATATTTTGCAGTTATGCTCACTGCGAAGGCCATTGGATTATATGAAGGTCAGCTTGCGTACAATATTTGCCTTGTGATTGGGGCTTTCTTCTTTGCGTGCAAAATGGTCATCACCAAGCATAACCTTGTTGAGCTTATTATTGCTGCTGCTTTACTGGGACTTGGACTGATTGTTTATAAGCAGTCCGGAGAGAAGTCTCTTCTTATATATTTCACGATGATTCTTGGTATGAAGGGAGTGTCCACCTCAAGAGTGTTTAAGGTTGGAACGGCTATCTGGCTTACTTCTTTTGTATCCTTGTATGTCCTTTCTGTAATAGGTGTTATTCCTGAAGTCAGTTTTACATTAAGCAGACATGGATGGCCACCTATTTTAAGGCATTCTTTGGGGTATCCACATCCCAATACTCTCCATGCCTCATATTTTGTTTTGGTAGCATTTATTCTGTATCTGACGAGAAATCTGTCAAGGCGATACGTAAATGCTATAGCTATTTTACTGCTTATAGGCAACGGATACGTGTTTATGTATTCTGTAAGCAGAAATGGCGGCCTTGTTGTTTGCCTGTATGTATTCTTACATATGTATCTTTACAACAGAGGAAATCGTACTAAGCTTGAGAATATTCTTCTTATGGCGATTTTGCCACTATGCGTACTGTTTGCAGTAGGAATACCACTTATTACAAATGAAGATTTATTTGAGAATATAAACCTGTTATTGGCAGGAAGACTCACCTTTACCAGATATTTCCTTACTTACGAACCGCTGAAGCTCTTTGGAATCGAGTCTATACCTGTTCCTGATAATGGATATACTATTGATTCTTCTTACGTGTACTTACTGTTCAGGCTTGGAACAGTTGCTTTTGTCATGCTGATTGCCTTGCTAATGGTAGTACTGTATGACGCTATTAAAAATGACAGAAGAGCTGAAATTGCTCTTTTGCTAGGTTTTTCTATATATGGGGTATTGGAATTATTTCTTTTTAACCAGTCCTACAAAAACCTCACATTTTTATTTGTTGGAGCCTGGTTGTATGGTGTCACGGGGAAAATCCATGGAAAGGAATTTGCACTTATTGATGGAAATAAGCTTAATTACGGCATTGGACATAAGAAAAAGGCTGGCAATCCATTCATACCGGTAAATATCTGGATCTGTGCTTTTGCACTACTAATCCTTGTAGGAATAGTGACAAGTATCATGTATTCAGTAATTGTTCCTGCGCCTACAGATATTTTTGTTACTCAGGCTGAGGAGCAGACTTCTGGAAACGGAGTAGAGACTTATCTTACAGAAGAAGAGGTTAAACAATTACGAAAAGACGGAGTGATTGTTCGTGGCTATGTGGATGAGAACACACCTCTTTATAGAATGCAGAGAAGAAGCGTTGCCAAAATGGAACGCATTAGATACACATTGAGTTTCGGACTTTGGGGCGGGACTATAGCTTGCCTTATTTACCTGTTCTGGTGGATTGCCAGGAGCAGAGTCAGGCAGCTTAAAAGAAACAGAATTATTGGATCTGATTATAAAGAAACAGTGTTGATTGTCCATAATTATTATCGAATTCCCGGCGGCGAAGATATTGTTGTTGCCAATGAGAAACAAATGCTCGAAGAACACGGACATAAGGTAATAACTTATTTCAAGAATAATGATGAAGCAAAAGAGGGCGGTTTCTGGGCAAAACTCAAACTGGCTTTTACTGCCATATTCAATGTCAGGACATATAAGGATATTTGCAGGATTATAGAAAAAGAACGGGTTGATGTCCTTCATGTTCATAACACAGTTGCGCTTATAAGTCCTGCAGTTTACATTGCCGGGATAAATATGGGAATACCGGTTGTTCAGACTGTGCATAACATGAGATTAGTGTGTCCTAACGGAGTGTGCTATATAAATGAACATGTTTGCGAGAATTGCATTAAATACGGTTTGAAGGCTTCACTGGTTCACAATTGTTACAGAGGAAGTAAGCTTCAGACACTGGCTATGGCAATGACCATGAGTATTCAGCGCTTGATAAGGACTTACTCATATCTTAACTATATCTGTCTTACTGAGTTTAATAAAGAAAAACTACTTACTATCAGACAGGTTAATCCTGAAAGAATCTACTTAAAACCCAACTTTACAAAGTCGGATTTCGACGTGATTCCTTATGACCAGCGAAAGAATCAGATGGTTTACGCCGGAAGATTAGAGAAAAAGAAAGGTGTCGAGATTCTTCTTCAGGCCTGGATGAAACTTGGTAACACGGCGCCAAAGCTTATAATCTGTGGATCAGGTGAACTTGAGGATTGGTGCAGGGATTACATTAGCAACAATGAGCTTGAAAATGTGGAATTAGCAGGACAGGTTGAAAATTCTGAGGCGAAGCGAATTATTGGAGAATCTATGGCAATGATTCATCCCACTCAGCTTTATGAGGGCTTTCCAATGACAATTGCCGAGGCATATTCAATGGGAACTCCAATCATTGCATCTGATATAGGTAATGTCGGAAGCCTCGTGGTAGAGGGCATCTCCGGAATGAAGTTTAAGAGTAATTCGGTTGTTGGTCTTGCCAAGGCAGTTGAAGCATTTATGAGGGGGCCTATACAGCTGCCAGAGGACTTTTTGACCAAGTATTCTGAGGGTAACAATTATTCTTTGCTTAAGGATATATATGAGAGTGTAAGGCGGATGAGCTAAATATGAAAAAGTATAATGTTGGGATTGCATAACTACGCATTTTAATGTGCTTCCAGGTAGTGGTAGACCATTTTTATGCATTTGAAGATGATGGCATTTTAAATACCTTATTGGATTTTTATTCTTCTTTGGCTGTTCCGATCTTTGTAATCCTGTCATTTATGTATTTAGACATTGATTCGATTTCTTGTGACAAGGATAGATACCTTCCACTTCGATGTATATGGAGCCATATAGAGAAACAGTAACGATTTGTGTTATTATTTTTGCAATATCGATGGCTATGGCAATGATATTATATAGGATTCCGTCGAAACTAATAAAGATGGTTATGGCATAGAAAATTTGCTGGTTTGGCAATTATGGGAATGTTTGCTATAATTCATTTACGTTATTATTCTGAAAAGATAAACTTGTAAATCTTGAATTGATGGAATTTTGCGAAAGGATGTAAGTGATGAAAGTACCTGTATATAAACCAAGCCTTATTGGTAAGGAAAAAGAATATGTAATGGATTGTATTGATACAGAGTGGATTTCCTGGAAGGGAAAATATGGGCCAAGGTTTGAAAAAGAGTTTGCAAACTATATTGGAATGCAGTATGGTTTGGGTGTGTTCAATGGTACTGTGGCTCTTCATCTTGCTATGCTTACTCTTGGCATTACTGAAGGAGACGAAGTTATTGTTCCGAGTTTTACCTATGTGGCTTCTGCAAACTGCGTGACTTATGTCGGTGGAACCCCGGTATTTGTTGACTCTAAGCGTGATAGCTGGCAGATGGATCCTGAGGACGTCAGGAAGAAAATAACAGATAAGACTAAGGCTATTATTGCAGTTCACCTTTATGGACATCCTTGCGACATGGATGAGCTTTGTGCTATTTGTAAGGAATATGACTTGTTCCTTATTGAGGACTGTGCAGAGGCCATCGGATCAGAGTACAAGGGAAGAAGAGTAGGATCTTTTGGCGATATTGCATGCTTTAGCTTTTTCGGAAATAAGACTATCACCACCGGCGAAGGTGGAATGGTCCTGACAAATGACATTGCACTTTATGAGCGTGCCGGTCGTATCAAGGATCAGGGCAATGCCAAGTATAGAATGTACTGGAGTGATATTATCGGTTATAACTTCCGTATGACTAATATTCAGGCTGCTATCGGATGTGCCCAGCTTGAGAATATCGACAAATTTGTTAATAGAAAGATTGAAATCGGACTTCGTTATAAAGAAGGACTTAAGGGTCTTCCTCTTACCACACTTGAACCGGTAGGAGATGTTAAGCACACATATTGGATGTGCTGTGCAATGCTTGATGATGCCGATAAGAGGGATGATCTTCGCAAATACCTTGAGGAAAAAGGCATTGAGACAAGACCTACATTCTATCCGGTACATACAATGCCTATGTATTCTCATAAGTACCAGAAGCACTCAAATGCTGAGTATATTGCATATCGTGGCATCAATCTTCCAAGCTTCCCGGCAATTACAGATGAGGAGCAGGATTACGTAATTGAGGCTGTTAAGAGCTTTTTTAATGAAAGATAATTTATGAAGACTTTAACTGTTGCACTGTTGGCGGATGGCCTGTATACCTGGGATGGCGGAACAGACTTTTTGTCCAACATTGCCTGCGTATTACAAAATGCAAAAAAGACCAGTGATTATGATGTAAAGATGTATCTTGTTCTGCCTCGTGAATACCTGCCTATCAGGGTGGCACGAAGGCTGATAAAGAAACTGGATCTGAACGAGAAGGCTAACATTGAGCGTGTTACCAGTGTGTTCAAGGTCCTTTGCCCTGAGGTACCGGTAGTTTTCTACAGGAAGCACATTAAGAAGATACATGATGATGGCGGAAACAGCCTTGACAGGACCCTTAAGAAGCTAAAGGCAGATATATGTTTTCCTATTTTGAGGGACTATTATCCCAAGATGGAAACGCCTTGGATTGGCTATATTGCTGATTTTCAGGAGAAATATCTTCCGGAACTGTTTGATCAGGCAACTCTGGATTACCGTGAGAATAATAGTAGGAACCAGGTCAAGAATACCAAGTTCTTTGTTGCAACCTCTAAGTCGGTAAAGGACGATCTTGAGGAGTACTATCCCGGAGATTACAAGGTTTTTGTTCAGCCTTTTGCGCCCTTTGCGCCTCAGACCTTTATTGAGTGTGATGTGGATATTTCAAGCTACAAGCTTCCGAAGAGATTTTTTATCATCTCTAATCAGTTCTGGATTCACAAGAATCACATGACTGCTATTAAGGCTATGAAAATATTGTTTGACCGGAAATATGATGATGTGGGGCTTGTCTGTACCGGAAGGATGTATTCTGACAATAGAGACGGTGAGTACTGTAATGAGATTAAAAAGACGGTCAGTGAACTGGGCCTTGAGAAGAACATTTTCTTTGTTGGTTTTATTCCCAAAATGGATCAGATCCAAATGATTAAAAACTCTGTGGCACTTATCCAGCCTTCTCTTTTTGAGGGTGATCCCGGGGGATGCTCGGTTTATAATGCTAATTCTCTGCTGATTCCGTCTATCATGGCGGATATCAGGGTAAATAATGAGGTGGAGGATTCAGATCTCATAAGGCATTTCGAGGCCAAGAATCCTGAAGACCTGGCTGATAAGATGATAAAGCTCCTGGATGAACACAGGGAGAGGCCATCTAAGGAGATGGTTATTAAGCACAACGAAGAAAACATAAAGACTTTGTCGGAGTTTTATGTTGGTTCAATACTTGATACGATTGAGAAGTATTGAGTTTACAGAGGAAAATATGGGGAAATATCATATTGATAAGTCGGTGCGTCACGATTATGCGTCGGTTGAAGATAAGATAAAACTAAAAATTCATTCTTTGTTTTATAAGATTATCAAGGATAGGACAAAAGCCTATCCTTTTTATCGTTCTTACAGGCATAGAAATGTAAAGCCAAAAGACGGCACATCAGATGGCTATGAGAACCTCTATATGACAGAATGCCCCAATCCCTTGGCTGGTTTTGGTCATGGCCTTGGAAGTTGGAGGGCGGGACTGGTAAACGCTGAGCGCCTAGGACTTAAGTATGCATACTCTCCTATGGTAAATTCCTCCTGGGACGAGAAGATGGGGCTGGGAGAGGGATTTCCTATAGCTCAGGAGCTTATAGACAAGGGATATAAAAGAATAAGACTTCCCTATTACAATATGGACTCAAAGGAGTCGGTGGCACTTATAAAGCAGATCATCGCTTCATATCAAGGGGAAAAGATTGTTTTTGTAAACGAACATGAGCAGTGGACAGCAGATAGAGATGATATGTATGGAGACCGACTTATCAGAGATCTTTTCTGGAAATCATCCACAAGGTCTAAGGATGTTCTTGTATTTGACAATGATAAAAATCATGTTAATGTGGCACTCCATGTAAGAAGAGGCGATGTAAAGGCTCTTCTTGAGCAGGGTGATAAGTCGATGCTCGATAGATGGCTTGACAATGGCTATTATGCCGCGGTTATGAGGCATATTCTTAATGTTTCTATGGCCCCTGAAAATGTATGTTTCTATCTTTTTTCTGAGGGAGATGAAACCCAGTTTGATGATCTTAAGGGTATATCCGACAAATTCAAGGTGTTTACCAGCCTTTCTGCAGAGGATACATTTATCAATATCTGCCATGCTGATATAATAGTAGCAGCCCCAAGCTCTTTTTCCATAATTGCAGGTGCATTTACCTATGTGCTTAAGCTTTATCCCGATAAAGAATGGCTTACTATCCCTGATACAAAGGATTGGGTAAAGGTATATTTGGACGGATCTATTGAGAACGATGGCGATGAAGAACTTAAGAAAGCTATTGACGCTAAGCGCCAATAATAATGATATAGAAATGGTGAATTATTATGATTAAGAAAGCGTATAGTATTTTGGATAGACATCAGAAGTCAAGATTTCTGATGCTCCTTTTTATAATTCTTATAGGAGCGATGTTCGAAACTCTTGGTGTTTCAGCTATTTTACCGCTTGTAACTGCTGTCACAGACCCAAGTGTCATAGACGAGAACAGCAAATATCATTTTTTTAAGGAACTGCTTGGAATCCAAGATAATAAGATGTTTATTCTGATAATGGCTATCAGCCTGGTGTTTATTTACATCATTAAGAATATTTATCTTGTCCTAATGACAAATGCTCAAAATCATTTCATTACAAATAATCAGAGACGTTTGTCAGTAAGACTTATGAAGTGCTACATGAATCAGGAATATCTTTTTCACGTTGAGCATAATATAGCCGAACTCCAGAGAAATATTGATACAGATGTACAGAACTTTATTACAGTTCTTACAAATGGATTGCAGCTTATAACAGAAATCCTGGTCTGTGGGATGTTGGCTGTTTTTCTTTTGATTACAGATTTTTACACGAGCCTTTTAATGGTTGTGTTGCTGGTGGTATTTTTGCTTATCTTCGCTAAATTTTTTAGAAAAAAGTTGAAGATGTATGGAATTGAGACCAGAGAAGCAATCACTGATAGAAACAAGTTCTTTCTTGAGGCATTTGGTGGAGTAAAAGAGATAAAAGCCCTCAGCAAGGAAGAACATTTTGTTAACAGATATGACAAGGCATTCAAAAGGTTTGTTTATGCAGCTCAGCATCAGATGCTTTTGTCATATATTCCACGTCCTATAATGGAATCGCTTTGTATATGTGGGCTGCTCTTATTCATGGCAATCCGTATTGCAATGGGAGCAGATGTCAATAAGTTTATTCCGATAATGTCTGTATTTGCTGTAGCAGCTATTCGTATGCTTCCATCCTTTAACAGGATCAGTAACAACTTAAGTGCGCTGATGTTTAACAGACCTTCTATTGATGCTGTTTATCAGGATATGGAGGAAATGGAACATTTGATGGTGGATTCTTCGTTAGAGAACAGTAGTGAGGAAATTCAAAATGGGGATATCATTATCAAAGATCTTGTTTTTGCTTATCCTTCGCATCCTGAAAAGAAGATCATCAATGAAGTAAGCCTTATTTTACCAAATAATAAATCCATTGCCTTTGTTGGTCCTTCCGGAGCAGGAAAGACAACTCTGGCAGATCTTATTTTGGGAGTACTTAAGCCCTGTGCTGGAACAATTAAAGTGTCGGGCATTGATGTTGTTAAGAATGATAAGGTATGGCACAAGCATATCGGCTATATTCCACAGACTATCTTTCTTATGGATGACACCATAAGAGCCAATGTTGCTTTTGGTGTACCTGAAGAGAAAGTGGATGATGACAAGGTGTGGAAGGCTCTGGAAGGTGCTCAGATTGCAGACTTTATCAAAGGTCAGGAAGAAGGCCTAAATTCCAGCCTTGGTGAAAGAGGCGTGAAGATTTCGGGTGGTCAGAGACAGCGAATCGGAATTGCTAGGGCATTGTATTTTGATCCGGATGTGATTGTTTTAGATGAAGCAACATCAGCGCTGGATAACGATACGGAGAAAGCTGTCATGGATGCCATATATAATCTGGCAGGCAAGAAGACAATGATTATCATTGCCCACAGACTTTCGACAATTAAGCAGTGTGACATTATCTATGAAGTTAATGAAGGTAAAGTGAAGGAAGTAACTTATGAAGAACTCAAATAGAGATTTCTCTCTTGATCTATTAAGGGCGTTGGCTTGTTTGATGGTTTTAGGAGTGCACATTGGCCAGCGGTTCATGCTTCCGGGAACTATAGGAAGCTTTTTTGAAAAGGGATCAACGGGAGTTGGATTTTTCTTCATATTGAGCGGATATCTGGGATACGTTTCTTTGGAAAAGGAGTTTTCGCGTAGCAAAGATAGTTTTGCTGCTGTGAGGATTTTTTATGTCAAGAGAGCAGTGCACGTTTTGCCTTTATACTATTTTGTGATATGTTTTTATTTCATTTTTTTTACTGTACGTAACCGTGTACCTGAGGATTCTTCCGGATTATATTGGGTAAGGTATATCTTTTTTCTTAACAGATGGGTACCTACCGATAGCGAGTTTTGGATAAATCTTGGCGCTACTTGGAGTATATCGGTTTTTGTTTTGTTCTATATTCTGGCTCCGGTTATTTTTATGCTAGTAAAAAGAGATTATGTAGCGGGGATTTTAGCTATTGTTTTTTATGTGGCATTGAGACTATTAGGAAACAATGCTACTCCAATCATGTATATGTTTTTCTTCTTTTTAGGAATCCTAGTTTATCTGTCAGAAAAGGAAGGGAACACTATATGGGTGATATCAGCAGAATGCATGCTTGTGTTAATATGCGTATTGACGGATAGTGGCAATTCCCTAGTTGCACCGGTCATAGCATCAATGTATTTATTGGCATCTAGGGGCAATAAGCTTGTGCTTAGTGAAAAAAACTTAGTGTACAAGGTTGTGACTGGTATAAGTGCAGTATCTTATTCGATATATCTGGTCCATATTTTAGTATTTACTGTTTTGGACGAATTATGGAGAACGTATGATGTTGGTTATTTGGTAATGTTCGTTTTAGCAACCACATTGCTAACAATATTATCTTATTATTTTGTAGAAAAGAAATTATCGGGGAAGTTACTCCGAGTAATGCTAAAAAAGTAATGTATTATGAGAAAGATTGCATTGTAAAGAGAAATTGATTGAGAAATGGCGGAATTTAAAGTGCTAAAGGATAAGAATAGCATAACTGTGGCAGCATTACTAATTGCTACGCTACTCAGCTTTTATTGTAGGATTTTCTTCGGCTGGGACCAGGATCAGTCCTATTTGACACTGCTTGCAGCGAAACTTGCAAGTGGCAGTATTATGTTCAAGGATTTGTGGGATCTTCACCAGACGTCCATGATATGGGCTGCTATGTTTTCAAAAGTATTCTGGGAAGTTAGAGGTTCATGGGACGGCCTTGGAGTTTATCTTAGAATTATTTCTGTTGCTTTTCAGGTAGCGGTGGCCATTTGGAGTTATCGTGAGCTAAAAAAATACTTTAATGAGGCTTCAGCATTTTTAGCTGCTATAGTCATAGCTAATATGCTTCCCAGGGCTACACAGAATTTGGAATATGGAGCTATAACTGTATGGCTTTCTTTGGCGGCAGGTCTTGTTATTGTTGACGTTAATAAAACCCATAAAAACGAATTGGGAAAGCTTCTTATTGCAGCATTTTTGTACGCAATCTCTATCTTTTCATATCCTACAATGTTGGTAAGTGTGCCGGTTTTCATGTGGGCACTTTTGTGGGACTTTAAAGATTATACGAAGTCAAAGGTAAGAAATCTGATAGTCTTTTTTACAACATGCGCAGTAGTCGCAATAGTGATTGTTGCATATTTACTTAAGTACTTGAGCTTTCCTGAACTTCTTGGGACACTTAAAGCAATCAGCAACAGCGGCGATCATGAATCGATGGTTGGCTCCTTTTTCTCTATTGGATACTGGTTAAAGTCTACAATACGGGTGGCAGCCTTTATTGCTCTGTCATTTGCAGGATGGGTTATAGTAAAGTATGCTTTCAAGAAAGAAATAAAAGTCTTTTATATTTTCATCGGGCTTGTATCTCTAATGATCATATTCCTTAATATTTCAGGTATCAGACCAAGCGGGCCTTTTGGTTTTTTAGAAAGATATATTGGAATTGTTATTCTGGGAGTCTGTGCAGGATTTAAAACTAGCGAAGAGCACATTATAAGGTTTCTTCTATGGCTTGGAATCGCTTACTATTTTGGATCACTTATTGGCTCTAATATGGGACTTAATGAAAATGCCATGTACTTAGAGTTGGCGGTGGTTGGAGTTATAATTGCAGCATCTGAGAGTTTGAAATGGAACTCAAAGGATGACGTGTTTGAAAAAAGTGTTATCCTTTTGTTCGTCATTAGCGTGGTATTTGCTTCGGGTTACTTTATCAGGATAAATTACACTTCTCCTGCAAATGTGTTTCAGTGTTCTGAAAGATTCACAGAAGGACCTGCTGCAGGTATATTTGTAATGAAAGAGCAGATGGATGAGATCAAGGCCAAGGTAGATGCCATAGAGCACATTTCTGAAGATGGAGAGGTTTATGCCCTTATAACCAATGATTCCATCTATAATTTTTATTTAAAGGGAACTACCTCTGCAGCCGGCTATGCGCCTACATCAAATAGGAATTACAATGAATTGTGGATTAACTATTATGACGAGTTTGGACATGTGAAGCCGGATGTAATTTTGGTCAATACCTATTGGTACCCTGAACTTGAGCAGTTTTATTCCGAGATTTTTGGGCAATGGGTTATGCAGCGCTACAAGTACGAACCAACGGATTATGAAAAAGAGTTCTGGAAGTTGGTTTATGTAGGGAGTTGATAAGAAACCAGTTTTTTTTGAATTCAGAGAAGGACTTAGAGATGGTTGGACTCAAGGAATTGCCATATTATTTAGGTTCATATTTGCATGGACAAAAAAAGATGAAAGCAGAAACGCTTTTTGCTGAAATGAATAAGAGACTTAATGAAGGTAATCCGTTTGTTGCAGGGAAGATTGGCGGATTCGAACTGTGGGCCATGAGAGTAGCGGAGTTTGGCTATGATGGTGAATATGCTTCAGCCTATGAGAAACTGTGCAATAATGCAGGTTTTTTTGCGAATAAGTCAGACCAGGAACAACTTTATTTTGAGGGCAAACAAAATCTTAAAGATCGATCAATCTGTCATAATATTGAAAAGTATTCATCGCTGATGAAGGATGCTATTGCCGACGTTGATTACCTTATCAGATGGCAGTATCCAAAAGAAGAGTATTTTATTAGGCGATATTGTAAAAAGGATATTAAGGATATTGACTGGCTTGGGGTTATATATCAGAATATGCCATTTGGAACGGTGCTTAGAGGTCGAAAGGTCTTAGTGATTACACCTTTTGCTGAAGCTGTAGAGGCACAGTATAAAAGACGCAAGCTGATTTACAGTGAAGATTATTTACCAGAATTTGGGCTTGCAACCTATAAAGCGGTTCAGACAATCGCAGGAAGCAAGGATCCGAGATTTGGGGACTGGTTTGAAGCCTTAGATTTTATGTGTAAAGAAGTGGGTGAACTGGATTTCGATATAGCGCTGGTTGGATGCGGAGCCTATAGTTTACCACTTTGCTCGGCAATAAAGAGGTCGGGAAAATCGGCTGTTCACATGGGGGGCGATGTGCAGCTCCTTTTTGGAATAATGGGAAAAAGATGGGAGGACAATCCTTTGGTGCAGAGTATGAAGACCGAATATTGGATATACCCATCAAAAGGAGATGTTCCAGAGAATGCTGACAAGGTAGAAGATGCATGTTACTGGTAATGTATAGAAGTATTGAAGAAGGATTCAATCCAATTATAGGTATTGCAGATGCGAAGTAATAATAGGGAATTAGTATCGGTTATAGTTCCGATTTATAATGTTAAAGAGTACCTTGAGAGATGCGTAAACAGTATATTGAACCAGAGCTATGAGAATTTGGATATCATTTTGGTAGACGATGGCTCTAACGACGGATCAGAGGAGATTTGTGACTTTTTTGCCCGAAAGGATAAGAGAGTGAATGTAATTCACCAAGAGAATAGGGGGGTTGCCGCTGCAAGAAATACGGGACTTAATAATTGCAAAGGAGAATTAATTTGCTTTGTTGATTCTGATGATTATGTTCATCAAGACTATATTCTTTACCTGTATTCAAAGATGGAGGACAACAATTGCGATATCTGCATGTGCTACCATGTTGTAACGGAGGATTGGGATTATAAGGGAAGTGTTAACTGGGATGCACCTATCCACGTGTATACCAGGGAAGAGATTTTTGATAGATTTTATACAGACATGCATGGCTCTATAATCATGCTGTGGAATAAGATAATTCGAAAAGATTGCATAGGAAACATTAGATTTGATGAGGGATTCATTCACGAAGATGAGGGAACTACTTTCAAGATTTTATACAATGCCCGCAAAATAGCATTTAGTAATGAAGCTCTGTATTATTATTTTAGTCGCGATGAGAGTATTACCGGAATTCCTTACGATAAGAAACGTTTAGACATATTGAAAGCTTACGAAAATCGCCTTTCGTTTTACAAAGACAATTCTGAGAAAATTCTGTATGACAGGGAATGCCAATATTATCTATCAGAAATATTGGCGAATTATTATAAGGTTAGTAAGCTTCTTAAGGATAAAAGTATTTTAAACGAGCTTAGGAACAAGTATAGAAAAGTATATAATATGGCTGATAGAACTAGTTGGAGCAAAGGAAGACGGATATTGTATTTTGTGTGCAACTGGATTCCGCTCTTGTATGGTATTATAAAGCATACGTTAAGGTGAAACAGCTATAAGAGATCCACAGTAAGTTCTATAGTAAACGACAGATTTATTTGACATTTACTATAGATGCAGAAATGAGTTTGGACTGAACAATGGAATATGCACCGATAGTACTATTTGTATATAAAAGGCTTGATCATGTGACAAAGACTGTTGCTGCTCTTAAGACTAATCCTGAGGCAAAGCAGTCTGTTTTGTATATCTATTCTGATGCTCCGGCAAAAGAATCTGATGCTGAAGACGTAGAGACTGTCAGAAAGTACATTTGCGACTTGGACGGTTTTAAAGAGGTTATTGTCACTGAGCGGGAGTCCAATTGGGGAATTGAGAAATCTGTAGTTGATGGAGTATCCTATGTTATAAAAAAGCACGGGAAAGTAATAGTTATTGAAGATGACCTTCAGGTCTGTAATCAGTTTTTGTATTATATGAACACTTGTCTTAATGAGTATGAGGATGAAAAAAAGGTCTATTCTATCACAGGATACAGTTTTTTTAGGTCAATAGCTGAAAATGACGGAGTATACGGATATACCCGGTCCTTTTGTTCTTGGGGGTGGGCGACCTGGCTTGACAGATGGCAGAATCTGAAAAGAATCATTGATAAGCGTGATGTGAGGCTTGTCATGGGAAATAAAGCTGCACTAGATAATGGTCAGGATTTTTCGTATCTTTTCATGCATCAGTATAAAAATGGCGGAGTGACCTGGGATGTAGCCTGGTATTTTACATGCTTTGCTAATAAAGGACTTACTATTTTTCCATACAATACGATGGTAAACAATCTTGGCATGGACGGTTCCGGAGTACATTACAATGATCCAAATGGAAGGAACCGGGTAGAGTCCATAAATGATAGGAAAAAAGTAACTTTTCCGTTATCCTTTGTGTCTTTAGAGAAGTCTACAAAAGATACTATAAATCACTCTACGGCGTGGAAGAACAGAACCTTCTCTAAAAAAGCAAAAATGTTTGTTAGATTCTGGCTAAATTCCATTGAGATACTCGTAGCCGGTAAAAAGAGTGTTGGGATAAGGTGAGACAATATATGGCTAAAAAGACACTTATCATAGAACCCGGCGGGGGGCTGGGAAATAGATTACTAACAATTTCATCTGCGTACCAGTTGGCTAAAGATTGTGGCATTACAGACATTCGTCTTTTGTGGCGTAATAATAACGAGTGTGGTTGCGATTATGAAGATGTTTTGTCTGGACTGCCATTGGAGACCAGGATTAAGACAATGCATTTTGGAAAAGATTCCTATAGGGCTCTATTGAAGAAGGGAAAGTTCTTTTCTGTGCTAAATAAGTTCATTCATATGCTCTTTTATAGGGGATTCAGAATCTGGAGTAAAACTGTTCAGCTTCCCACTTATCAGAATATGTCCGGGGATGAACAAAAAGCATTAAGGAAATGGGTGCTGGAACATAGGCGTAAGTATATCTATATTGAGGCATATTATTCTTTTTATGGTACTCTGGATATGTCCGGTATCTCATTTAACAGAGAAATAGTTAGCAGATGTGAAGATTACAGAAAAAAAATAGGCGTTTATGATGCAATGCATATAAGGCGAACAGATAATGTTGAGGCTATTGCAAATAGCCCGACTGAGTTGTTTTATGACAAGATTGAAGAATTGAATAATAAGAAGATATATGTAGCAACTGATGATTCGGAAATACTTGGGGACTTAATGACAAAATATCCGGATAGGATTTATTCTGAGGCCAATTCAACCGTTTCCAGGATGAGTTCTGAGGGAATGAGGTTTGCTCTATACGAGATGCTGATACTTTCAGGAGCGGAGACACTCTATGCCAGTTATGGCAGCACATTTACTGTGATAGCAAACGCCATTGGGCATAACAAAATGATAATAGTTTCTAAATGACAGTTATCATAATTCTAAACTTAATGGCATTGGATACTTAAGAAAATATGAATATAGTTTTTTTGAAATTATACATAACCGGTGAAGTAAATAATAAGTTTTATAATTCACAGGAAATTGGTCTTGCCAAGGCTGTAACTGAGCTTCATCCTGAGCATAGGGTTGACATTATTCTGCTGTCAAAAAACTGCAGTCACGAGGAAGTTAACTGTATATCTGACAGGATCTCAGTACATGTCCTTCCTGCTAAAGGGATTGGCCACCATGGTATATTGGATTTATCTATTCTCCTGAATTGGAATGCGGATCTTGTTCATTTCATGGCTGATAACATGCTGTATGCGCCTAATGTTATCAGGTATTGTAAGAAGAACAATATTGGGTGCCATCTCTATATTGGAACACTTTATACCGACAGCAACAATTGGATTAAAAAGGCAGTTAACAGAATGCTTATCGGCAGGAATATCAAGGCGTACCGGACTGTCCCGGTATATGCTAAGACGCCCGCTGTACAGAAGCAGTGTGCCATGTATGGAATAAGCGCTAAGCTTGCTCCGGTTGGGATTGGAGCAGAGGATACTGTTCTTTCAACACGAAGCATTCGGGAGATTCGAAACGAGTATCAGCTTCCGGCCGATAGGAAGATCATGTTGTTTGTGGGAAGGCTGGAGAGCTACAAGCACCCACAGGATGCTATAGAACTTTTAGAAGAACTGGATGACAATCATCATCTGCTGATTGTAGGAAAGGGCTCTCTTGGCAGCGATATTGAGCAGATGGTTCAGAGTAAAAAGCTGACGGACAGGGTTACAATTTTATCTACAGTTCCTAATGCTAAAATGAGGGATATTTATAAGGCCTGCGACTATTATGTGAACTTTAATCCCGATGAAATATACGGAATGGCAATATTAGAGGCAATGTGCCACAGATGCCCGGTGATCGCCATAAAGGCTCCCGGGCCGGATTTTATTATTAATAGTGGTGAAAGCGGTTATATCTGTGTGTCTTTAGCGGACATGTGTGATATAATTACGATGCTTGACACAGATAGAGAATTGGCAGCGGCAGTTGCAGATTCTGCAAGAAGCAGAGTCCTTTCCGATTTTGTTTGGAACAAGGTTGCCGGCTGTTTTGAGGATTTTTAGGTATTACAGAAATGAACATAGCTGTTTTATTGACTTGCCATAATAGGAAGGAGAAGACCATTAGCTGTATTAATGGTCTTTCTTTTAGTGATGCAAATATTCACTTTTATGTTGTTGATGATGGCAGTGGTGATGGAACAGTGGAAGCTCTTGAGAATATGCGTAATTCGCTGGGGCATGGTAAAGAGTTGACGGTCATTAAAGGGGATGGCAATCTCTTTTACTCCGGAGGAATGAGAAAGGCAATGGAGTATGCCCGGCAGCAGGACAGGTATGATCTGTATGTGCTGGTTAATGACGACGTCTCATTTGATAAGGGGATTCTGGATAAGGTGGGCGAAAGTCTAGCTGGTAACGACACTGTTCTTGTAGGAGCAATGAGAGGAGCTGATGGTCATTGCACTTATGGGGGTGTCAAGTATACTAGTGGTATTCATTATAAGAAGGTGACTCCGGAAGATGATGACAGGCAGTGTGATACCTTTAATGCGAATTTTGTGGCCATACCTGCCGGTATATTTGGTAGCGTACCAATAATGGATTCTCACTATAAACATAGTCTTGGGGATTTCGATTATGGTCTGGCTATTAAGAGAGCGGGATACAGGATAGAAGTAATGCAGGCTTATGCCGGAATCTGTGAGAACAATCCATCAAGTGGTACGTGGAGAGATGCAAAGCTTTCAAGAATAGAAAGGCTTAAAAAGAAGGAGTCCGTAAAGGGAGCACCCTTTAAGCAATGGTTTTATTTTCTGAACAAGAACTTTGGACTTTTTTATGCTCTTATTTATTCGCTTACGCCTTATATAAGGATTTTGATTGGTAAATGAAAGGGTTGATATACACAGGCTGATCTATGTTATTTAATTCCTATGTTTTTATCTTAATATTTCTTCCGGTGGTTGTTATCGGATACTATATGCTGGGACTCTATAGCAGGAGAGGCGCGCAGATATGGCTGCTTTTGGCTTCGCTTGTCTTTTACTCATATAACAGGCCCTCATATTTGCTCATAATAGTTTCCAGCATCGTTTTTAACTATGCATTAACACGGATAATGAACAGATGCGATAAAGATGCATACAGGAAACTGCTGCTGGTAATCGGTCTGGCTTTCAATGTTGGCCTTATCGGTTATTATAAGTACTTTAACTTCATTAAGTGGAACATTAACCATTTCCTTGATCTGGACTTATTTATAAACACTATTGTTTTACCCCTTGGAATAAGCTTTTATACAATACAACAGATTTCTTTTGTTATAGATGCGTATAAGAGGGAGAACGCCGATTATAGTTTCCTTGAGTATGCATTATACGTTTCTTTTTTTCCACAGCTTGTTGCCGGACCAATAGTCTATCATAGTGAGTTTGTTCCCCAGTTACACGAGAAAATAAATGTAAACTATGAAAATCTAACCAGGGGACTGATCTGGTTTTCCCTTGGACTGTCTAAAAAGGTATTCATCGCAGACAGGCTGGGAAGAGCAGTCGAGTGGGGATATACCGATATCTCGAGATTAACATCTCTCGAAGCGTGGCTGATCATTCTTTCTTATACCTTTCAGATTTACTTTGATTTTAGCGGATATTCAGATATGGCCTGCGGAATAGGGCTTATGTTCAATATTAAGTTGCCACAGAACTTTAATTCTCCGTACAAAGCCCTCTCGATAAGAGACTTTTGGAAGAGATGGCATATGACATTGACCAGATTTCTTACAAAGTATATCTACATTCCACTGGGTGGAAGCAGATGCAGTGCCCGGAGGATCGCCTTTAACACCATGGTGGTGTTTGCTGTCAGCGGAATATGGCACGGGGCGAATTATACTTTCATACTGTGGGGAATCATACATGGCATTCTTATGCTGATAGACAGGTTTGCCGGTGATATATGGAAAAAGGTGCCGGTGGCAATACGGTGGAGCTTAAATTTTGCTATTGTAAGCCTGTTATGGGCGCTGTTCAGGGCTGATGGAGTCAGGCAATGGATAAGCCTTTTGGGCAGGATCTTTTCGTTTGACTCTGCGCTTATATCGTCAGAGTTTCTGGGATGTTTTGACAGTTATCTTCCATGGTGGATTTTACTTTTGGCAGCTCTTTTGATCTGCTTAATACCGGAAAATAACTATAACAGAGAAATAACAGTAAGCAGACGTTTTGCAATTCTCGGGGCGGTCCTTATGGTTTTGAGCCTCTTTACACTGAACAGAACGTCAATCTTTTTATATTTTAACTTTTGACAGGTATCTACATGAAGAAGTATTTTTATTGGTTCCTTGGAGCTTTTTTTGCTATATGGTTTCTGCTTATGGGAATGGTTGCAGTCATAGATCCCTTTTTTCATTATCATGCTCCGCTGGATGGCCTATATTACAGTATAGGTAATCAAAGATATCAGAACAGGGGAATGGCTGAGCAATTCGATTATGACTCGATAATTACAGGGACTTCCCTCACTGAAAACTTTATGACAAGTGAGTTTGACAGTCTGTTTGATGCAAAAACCGTAAGGCTCCAGTTTTCCGGTGCGACTTTCTATGAGACTGAGCAGCTGCTCGAAGAGGCCTTTAAGACACATGATAATATCAAATATGTTATGAGATCTTTGGATGTTAACCATCTTGTTGAAGACAGTGATGCCTTGAGAGAGGACTTGGGAGATTATCCTTACTATCTCTATAATGACTCAGTGTTTGATGATCTGCCGTATTTGTGTAACGAAGATGTTATGTTCGGTTATTGCATCCCGATGATAAAGGATTTCCTGCTTGGAAAAGAGGGAGGATGTCAGTCTTTTGACGAACTTACTTATAACTCACTTCCTGCTAAGTGGGAGTATGCTGACGAGCCTGTTATCCGGACCGGAGAGGCAGAAGTTTCTTTTACCGACAAGGATATGTCTGTGCTCTCGGAAAATGTGAGTCAGAATATAGTTAAGCTGGCAAATGAACATCCGGATACTACATTTATTTATTACATTCCTCCCTACAATGAATTCTGGTGGAGAGGACATGTATCGGATAATACATTTGAGTATACCTGCACAACCATTGAGAAAACAATTGAGATGATGCTGGAGTGTGATAATATCAAGTTATATTGTTACGCTAACAGGTTTGATATCACAACAAATCTTGATGATTATTATGTGGACGGCTATCACTATATAAAGGATATCAATTCCGAAATCCTGAAATGGATAGCAAATGATGAGGATAGAGTAACAGTAGATAACTACAAGGATTATGTAAAGGAAATGCATGACTTTTATGGGAGTTACAAATACTACTCAATGGGATATAATGAGAGGTAATGGAACGAATGAAGAACAGGTCTAATTACCCGATTATAAGGGTTTTCATAATTGATGAAATTGCTATAGTCATGGCGATGGCTATAGCTCTTTTGATGCGATATGGCAGAGATGTAGGTCATTCATTTCTATACTTTAATGGGGGTTACATTTCAGTTGTAGTTACTATGTGCATTTTTCATGTCATTGTTTATCTGCTTTATGACAATGGTAAGCCATCCATATTTGTCCAGGATCCGGTGGAAAACTTTGCCACAGTGTTTAAGAGCAGATTTATACTGATGACACTCTCACTTGTATATCATTACGCAGTAAGAATCAGTAATGATTCATCCAGAGTGGTTATGGCGTTGTTTTTTGTACTGAGCGTCATTATTGGTTATGTATTAAGAATGCTATACAGAAGACATCATATACGTAAATATGGTGTGCGTGAAGCGAGAAAAGTTCTTAAACTTGAGTATCCATATCCTGAGGGCAAGGAGCTTCAGAAGCGGATCTCAGATGGTCAATATGATGAAGTATTTATTATGACCAGAGGTGTACCGGAGGATAGTCTTGAGAAAATAATAAGAGAAACGGAACGCATAGGGATCAGGACTTTTTGCAGTATATCTGCCTTGGATTATACGGTAAAACCCGGAATTGTCACGGATGTGAACGGATATTCCACGATTCCTGCCTTTATCAGAAAAGAGAAGTTTTCACTGTTTGGCATTAAGTATTCCATTGCAAAGACTGAAGAAGCGGTGCTTCATGTTATCAGGCATATCAGGGAATTATCCGGGCAGTATATATGTTTTTCAAATGTACATACTTCTGTCATGGGGCGTGAAAACAAGGAATATGCAGATATATTAAATGACGCTGCATACGTGTTTCCTGATGGAAATCCCATAGCCATGCTTCAAAGGAAAAGTGGGATCGTTGGTGCACAAAGGGTTGCCGGACCGGATTTCATGGAGCATATGTTCAGGGATTCCAAAAAGGGGCAGATATCTCATTATTTCTACGGAGCAAAGCAGGAAACACTGGATGCCCTTAAAGAAAGTCTTGAGACTAAGTATCCCGGAATAGTGATCAAAGGCTTATATTCACCGCCTTTTAGGGAGCTTACACCTGAAGAGGACCGGGAAGATATTGAGAGGATCAATGCAGCAGATGCTGACATTGTGTGGATCGGACTGGGGGCACCAAAACAGGAAAAGTGGATGAAGGCTCACGAGGGAAAGATACACGGCGTTATGATGGGGGTTGGTGCCGGATTTGATTTCCATGCAGGAACAATCAAGAGAGCACCGTTATGGATTCAAAAGATTGGATTTGAGTGGCTGTACAGGCTGTTTCAGGATCCCAAGAGACTTATCAGCAGATATTTTATCACGAATATCAAGTTTATATGGTATTTAACCATAGATTATTTATCCGGGAAAAAGGTATGAATAGAAAGTATAAGACATTACAAACCTATGCGATCTGGATCATAGATATGGCCTGTATTCTTGTGTCATATATGATTGCCACATGGTTCAGATACAACACCAGAAGAGACTGGGGAGATAGGACGCTGCACTACATGGTGTGTGTCGTATTTCTCCTGTTTTGCGTTATCTTTACGTTCCTTGCAGACTGGAACAGGGATTTCATAATCAGAGGATATGTCAAGGAGTTATTTGCAGTCATCAGAGCTACAGCCGTGATGCTTGTCGGATCTTTGGTGGTTGTGTTCTTCCTACAGTGGACAAATATCCTGTCCAGATTTGTTGTCGGAAACTTTATCTGGATGGACATTCTTTTGACTTATGTGGCGAGAGTGTTATTCAAAGAGTTCCTCAGAAGGCATATCAGCAGTGAGAAGAATGTACAGAGAGTCGTGGTCATATCTGAGAAGGCTCTCATGGAGAAAACTGTTAAGAAGCTGGTAGAGAGGGGCTCCGGTGTAGGATATAAGGTCGTAAGAGCATATTGCGCTGACTGCGACAAGGGAGAGTCTGATGAGAAATGGATGGTTGGAGATGTCCATGTTCACTATGGCATTCAGGACATTACTTCAAGACTGATAACTGATCCGTTTGATGAGGTCTTTATCAATACACCGAATATTCCTCAGAGCAAAATGCAGGATATAATCCTGGGATTTGAGGAAATGGGCGTAAACACACATTACTGTCTCGAGCTGCCGAGCGTTGGAAAAGCTGTTACGGAGGTCGGAGATTTCCTTGACTATTCTGTACTGTCCTATAACATGAACAAAGCCAGCTACAAGAGGCTGTTTATTAAGCGCTTTATTGACATTATCGGTGGCGCTGTAGGGTTAGTGCTTACAGGGATTATTACTCTTTTCCTTGCGCCGGCCATCAAGATAGACTCACCCGGCCCGGTTTTCTTTTCCCAGGTGAGAGTTGGCAAGAATGGAAGAAGATTTAAGATCTACAAGTTCAGATCCATGTATATAGATGCCGAGGAGCGCAAGAAGGAACTTGAGGCACAGAATGAGATGAACGGTCTCATGTTCAAGATGGAGAATGATCCAAGAGTAACCAAGGTTGGTGCTTTTATCAGAAAGACCAGTCTGGATGAGTTCCCCCAGTTCCTTAATGTTCTTAAGGGAGACATGAGCCTTGTTGGCACAAGACCACCGACAGAGGCTGAATTTGAGCAGTACAATGAACATTACAGAAGACGTCTTTCCATGACTCCGGGTCTTACAGGACTCTGGCAGATAAGCGGACGAAGTGATATTCAGGACTTTGATGAAGTGGTAAGACTTGACCTTAAGTATATTGATAACTGGAGTCTGACTGAGGACTTTAAGATACTTCTGCAGACTGTTGGAGTTGTACTCTTTGGAAAGGGTGCGAAGTAATAGCGCTAAATGGGGATGAGAAAAAAGGATAAGGCAATGACGGTAACTGCAATTGTGCTGGCTGTGATTACAATTGCGTTACTGGTACCTTTCATATATGTTTCAAAATATGCATATCCGTGGGCTGACGATTTTAGTTACGGTACAGATACGAGAATGGTGTATTTGAGCACGCATTCTGTTATCAGGACGATTGGTGCGGCCCTTAAGTCTTCTGTTGCTGTCTACAAGGAATGGCAGGGGACATACACATCATGTTTTCTGATGGCTCTTCAGCCTGCAGTGTGGAACATCAGGCTATACCACCTGACAGGAATGATAATGACCTTGTCAATGCTTGGTGCTTATATTGTTCTGGGGCTTGTGGTATTTAAAAGGCTTTGGAAGATGTCTTTTCCTGGTGCTGTAAGCATAGCACTTCTGGCATATCTGATATCGGCAGAGAGAGTCATAGGTATAGCAGAAGCATTCACATGGTTTAACGGTGCAGTTCATTACACCTACATGAATTCCCTGATGGTGTTCTTTGTTTCCATGGTAGCCCTGTACGTATTTGGCAAAAGCAGGGATGAAAGAAAACCATTTGCTAAGATTGTATTAACGGTATTGCTATGTCTTTTAGGAGTTATTGCTGCGGGATCAAACAATGTGACGACGCTTACAGGAATGCTTGTTATGTTCATTCTCGGAGTTGCAATTATGGTGCTCGGGGAAAAGGGGCATAAGGTTGATCGTTTCCTGGCTTTTCTCCCAATGCTGATTGCCTATGCGGCCGGATTTATGGTGAATATGCTATCTCCCGGAAACAGAGCCAGAGGCGGCACAATGGGAGCCGATATCGGGCATCTGAATGCTGTGGATATAGTGGTAGAGGCTTTTAAAGTATGTGCCATGGATATTGCTGATAAGTTCTCCCTGGAGCTGTTGGCTGTACTGTTGGGAGTCGGAGTTATAGCATGGAGAGAGTTTCATAGGCTTGGTGATAAAGAACTTCGGTTTTCTTTTGGCATGCCTGCCCTTGTGGTGTTTGCAAGCTACTGTCTGATCGCCGCCATGTATTGCCCGATGCTGGCAGTAGAGAGCACTTCAAATGATATGCACGTTGTGTTCGTAGCTGCTACAGGAATGGCTAGGACTGAGAATGTAGTATATTTCAACATGGCACTGCTTATGGTGTTTGACGTGGTATACTGCCTGGGATGGCTATATCAGAAGGGATTCAGAGTGTATTCGCCTTTGGTTGGTGGATTGGTTGCTGTTGTTGCTGTAATTATCTGCTTATTTGGAATAAGAACCGAGATGATGACGGATAAGGGACAGCATTATCTCACAACAACGGCTATTGATAACTTGAAAAATGGTACGGCAGCGTATTACGGATATCAGATGGAAGAGAATACAAACAGGTTGATGTCAGAGGATAGTGATGTACTGGTTATGCCTTTGGGAGTCAATCCAAATTCTCTTTATCCATATGATGCATCCGATTGGATTGAGGGAACGAGGCTGTTCTATCAGAAGGATAGTGTTACCTATGAATCGGAACCGTATGTATTCGAGAGGTAGCAAGGATTTTTAACAACTCTAAGGCAAGCCATAAGGATGCTTTGGAGTTGTTTTTTGTATGTGGGGATTATGTTTTGTCACAACGGTAAAAATTGAATTAAAATGGAATTAAAATTGAATTAAACTTGAAGCGTTGCTTGCTGATATGTATAATAGATGATACTATGATGGTACAAAGGGATGTGTAAACATGGGTGTAGGAGTTGAAGTTAGGGGTTGCGTAAATCTGTTGTCGATTGCTCTGAGTATTCTATATGAATTTGGAGATGATCACTTTACAGATTTGTTTTCATTGGAGAATTTCGAGGAAGAAGAGGAGAGTTATGAGACTCTTTTAGATAGCAGGTGGAATGGCAACCTCACTGAATTTAATGCCTTTTTGGAAGGGACTGTAAATAATCTAAAATATTCTAATGAACAATCAAGATTTATAAAGGCATATACAATAGCTAAATGGCTGGATGATAAGTTTACCTATTTAAAACCTTCGAAGGCTGTTGGGATGATTTCCTTGTGGGAACTCTGTTCTGTTAATGATACAACCTATATTGAAGTTGGTGCCCTGAATTCTAATTTTCGTGAGACAAAAATATGGATTAATCCTAAATTCCCTATTCGAACTGTATATGATGTTATGGATCCCGAAAGACCTAAGAGATTAGCTAATCGTGATTCATTTTATGAGTTAAACGGAATGCTTACAAATTATAGCTATTTTAGATGGGATGGAACCAGAACTATTAAGAATATCATTGTTTCAGACGAGGCAATCCTTGACAAAGGAAATGATAATGTTGTTGTGGCGTTTGCCCCTGTTATTGATCGCAAAGCATTCGATACTAACAAAGTGATACAAAATAAAAGAGGTTATAACATTAGTGCGGAGGAAATAATACTTAAGGATGAAGTCATCTCTTTTGTTAATGAGAGAATAATTGATGACTGGAGGCTGGCATGCAGTGAGGGGGTAGATATAATCTTCATGCCTGAGACTCTTGGAACGTCACGTTTTGATGGCAGTAATCCTCAAAATGTAGAGTGGATTTCGAAGCTTTGCCAGGAACAGATCAGGAAAGGCGTTGTTGCTCCATCTATCACGCTATGGCCTAGTGTTTGGGCTAATAGAGAGAATGGAATTACTATTACTCACAGTGATGGGAGTGTAATGGGAATTCAATACAAATATATCCCTTATTCAAATACGAAAGAACATATTCAGGAAGCGCTTAGAGATTATGAGGAAAAGGAGAATATTATAATTCACATTCCTAATGTGCATAGGATTTCTACACTTATTTGTTCTGAGTTTTTAGCAGATAGTGAGTCTGGGTGGAGTGAAATCCTTTGTAGATGCTTGGGAGTGTCTTTGTTACTGGTGCCTTCTTATACACCTGGTGAACAGGATTTTTTGAACAAAATCATGGAGTACCTTAATACAGATACTACGATAATGTGGGGGAATTGTTGTGGTGCTGCCAACAACTTCAACAAGTGTTGTGGAGCATATTCCAAATCAGGAAGAAATACAATGGAAATATTTGCAGGAGGTGATTGCCATGGGAAATGTGATGGAGTTAAAGCGTGTATTTTTGTGGTCAAGATACCACTAAAACAACCGGTATACAAACAAACAGTTTATGAATCAAAATGTGAGCAGAAGCTGGAATATAAAGATTTATAAAGAATACAGAATGGAGATGATACGATGAAATGGTATAAGCCGGATTTTGATATGTGCGAAGAATATGCGGCAAGTAAGTTTGATGGAATCAGCGATTATATTGACAATAACTTAAATATTTTATTTGAAGACGCACAAGGAGATTCCAAGTCTTTAGGACAGAGTCTGAAATTTGGCAATGCTGTTTTAAAGCAGTTTGAGAGGAAAATATTAGACTCTGAGATATTGAGGACTATATATAAAATTGGCCAGCTCCGAGGTGCAATATTGGCATACAGTCATTCCGAATATGAAAAAAAGAGAGATGAGTATGTATGGAATGATGCCAGTGAGGCATATTCTAATATCAAACATTTTGATGAGGTTATATTGTATCTAGGCAAGAAGCGGTCAAGCAATCACACGGATATGAGCAGAGATTTAGACATGCAGGAATCAACAATGACTGAATGCATGAAGAAGATATTAAGCACAGATTATGTTACATCTAGTAGAGTTGGCAGATATAAGGTTTATAAACTTACAGATAATGGAATACGCTATTTTGGATTATTAAAATCAAATGAGAAGAAGATTGAAGATAACAAAGAACGAGTTACTGAGTATCTTGACAGGGGGGATTTGGAAAGCGCTTTAAACCTTCAAAAAATGGATCTTGTTTATGATGTTAAAATTGAAAACAATGAGTTTCGTGATTTGGCGTTGAATGGAGCTTTTGGTACTACCAATAAGAACGAGCAAAAAGTTCGTTTTAATTTTGAACCGAGATTTATAAATGACAGTGAGGAGGTAAATACAAAATGCGTAAGACTATAGAAGATGCTTTTACTACAGAAAGAAGTATCGTGGACGCTTATGTCTTTCTGTATAAAAAACTTTTGAGTGCAAGAAACGAGAAAGACTATTTGGTATTACAACAGATAATCGAGAATTCTCATTTTAGCTTTGATAAAGAGGCAGTTTCCTCCGAGCTCGAAGAAAAGACTATGATAATCGGTGCTAAATATTTCGGGTTTATGCAAGAATATGTTCATTTGATTGCAAGGGATAACCCATGTCAGGAAGCATTTTACCAGCAAATATATAATGAATTTTTTTGTTCTGATTTATTTAAGCTTTCTGATATGGAATATGGTATCATCCTGTTTTTCTTATCAAGAAGTGTTAGAGGATTGCCTTATTACCAGGCTGTTGATACAGTTAAAATGTCTGATGAACAGTTTTTAGAAACCGCAGATGCTATAAGGCCGGAGCTTAATAAAGCCTATTATATGCTTGATGATAGATTTGATTCTCTTACGGAAGAAGCATCCCAACTATATAATATTTCTGAAAAGATTGAAGATAAAAACAAAGTTATAGTATTTTGGGCCTCGGTTATTGGCAGGATTAGAAAGACAAGTGAAAAAGGTGATGGCTCTAAAAGAAAGTAGAAGCATGGAGGATTTGATATGTTGAAAAGTAATATTGATTTAAATGGCAGAAGAATACTTGTGACCGGAGCAGCGGGATTTATTGGAGCTAATCTGGTATGCGAATTGGTTAAGAGATTCCCGGAATGTAAGGTGATGGGAATTGATAACATGAATGACTACTATGATGTCTGGATCAAGGAGTACAGGCTCGACAGGATTGCTGAGGCAGCTCAGTATGATGATCAGTTTGAACTTGTCAGAGGAAACATTGCTGACAGAGATCTGGTGGACAGAGTGTTTTCTGAGTTTAAGCCTGAGGTGGTTGTGAATCTGGCAGCCCAGGCAGGTGTCAGGTACTCTATTGAGAATCCCGATGCATACATTGAGTCTAATATAATTGGATTCTACAATATTCTGGAAGCGTGTCGTCATTCCTATGATGATGGAAATGCCGGAGTTCAGCATCTTGTGTATGCTTCCAGTTCAAGCGTCTATGGCAGTAACAAAAAGATCCCTTACAGCGTTGAGGACAAGGTTGATAATCCGGTATCTCTTTATGCTGCAACTAAAAAGTCTAATGAATTGCTGGCTCATGCATATAGTAAGCTGTATGGTATTCCATCGACAGGCCTTAGGTTCTTTACAGTTTATGGACCGGCAGGACGTCCGGATATGGCTTACTTTGGATTCACTAATAAGCTTATAAAGGGTGAGACTATTAAGATATTCAACTATGGCAATTGCAAGAGAGACTTTACTTTTGTAGATGATATAGTCCAGGGTGTTATCAGTGTGATGCAGGTAGCACCGGCAGAGAACGAGAATGGTGTCAGATACAAGGTCTACAACATCGGAAATAATGATCCTGTAAACCTTCTTGATTTTGTGGATATACTTCAGCAAGAACTGGTGGCAGCAGGAGTTCTGCCTCAGGATTATGACTTTGAATCACACAAGGAACTTGTTCCTATGCAGCCCGGAGATGTGGAAGTAACCTACGCTGATGTCACAGCGCTTCAGGAAGACTTTGGGTTTAAGCCAGATACGCCCTTAAGGGACGGACTTAGGTCTTTTGCCAAGTGGTACAAGGAATATTATAGAATTAGCAACTAAAGAGAAATGGGAAGGAGTAATAGATGTTAAATATAGTTTATGGCGAAATGCCGGAAGCGGTTTACAATACGTCGCTATACTTTGACAATACTTATTACGATTCCTGGTTGCTTG
The DNA here is from genome assembly GCF_000421405.1 of Butyrivibrio sp. NC2007. Lineage (GTDB taxonomy): Bacteria > Bacillota > Clostridia > Lachnospirales > Lachnospiraceae > Butyrivibrio. Next base: position 70,750 of record NZ_ATWY01000006.1, on the reverse strand, counting down.
ATGATTTTGCTAAGGAGATGATTAAATCTGTTGATAAAGCTGAGGTTCTCAGTGGACAGGCAGTTAAGAGCAAAGCATTGGGTGTGATACCGGCAACCAGGATTTCCGGTGGACTTAAGACGTTACTGTTGATTTATAATCAGCCTGAAAAGGTTTTTAATGCGTCGACTTGTGGAGATAACTGTGCAAAGTGGTTGCTCAGGATTGCTGATAAGGCTGATAAGGATATTACAGTCAATCTCCGCCATATTATGGATTTTGGGAGAGGAAAGTTTGCAATAAGAATTGTAAATAATAATACTATTGTTCACGATATGAGTGAGTTGGTTGAGTATGCAGGCTACTATATTTCGTAGGGGAATAATATGAAAGGCAGTTATGAGGTTGTTGTCAGGAACAACCGTCAGAGATACAAGTTCATAATACGTCGTAATATCACAATCCTTAGAGGAGACAGTGCTACAGGAAAGACGACGCTCATAGACATGATAAAGAATTACATCACAGATGGCGCGGAAAGTGGAATCGAAGTAATTTGTGACAAAAAATGCGTTGTTTTGGAGCGCGGAAATTGGGAACGTGATCTAAAAGAGTATGAAGAGTGTATAGTTTTTATAGATGAAGGGAATGGCTTTGTAAAGACACCTGAGTTTGCTGAAATGGTCGAAAAGAGTACTAACTACTATGTCATAGCAACCAGGGACAGCCTTTTCAATTTGCCCTACAGCATAGAAGAAATCTATGGCATAAGAAATACTTCCGCCAATATGTATCAGGGCACAAAAAGGCTCTATAGTGAATTGTATCATTTATACAACAAGGAAGCGTTTCAAGGAAAACCGGACAAGGTGATCATAGAAGACTCAAATTCCGCATATCAGTTCTTCAATGAGGTTTGTAAGAAAGAGAATATTAAATGCGAATCAGCCAGCGGAAAATCAAATATATTTAAATGTATACTTGGCACAAAAGAAGAAAAAACTTTAGTAATTGCAGATGGAGCAGCATTTGGACCTGAAATGGAACGTGTTATGTCGCTGAAATATGCAAAAAATTTTGTGTGCTTCCTGCCGGAGTCATTTGAGTGGTTAATCTTGAACTCAGGACTTGTTAAAGCGAAAGATCTAAAAAACATTCTTGAAAATCCATCAGATTTTATAGAAAGTGAAGAATATGTTAGCTGGGAGCGCTTTTTCACAAGGCTGACAATAGATAAAACTAAGGATACGCCATTTGCATACAATAAAAGCAAGTTGAATGAAACTTATCTTCATGATAAGAACAAGAAAGCAGTAATGAATGCGGTAAATAGGGAAGCTGGCGGAGAATTATTTTAAAGATGTTTACTTATAGATTGCCCAACTATATTAAAAATATAAATACCAAGAATTTATGCGTTGTTCTGACTTTTTTGTATGTGCTCAGTATCATTCCTATGATCATTATAGGCTATTACAACTGGCCTTCGGTGGATGACTTCTCCATGGCACTTCAGCCACATCAGACTTTTGTTCAGACAGGAAACTTCTTTGTTACTGTTTGGAGCGCATTTACCAAGACAATATATATTTACAACAATTGGGTTGGATATTTTTTTTCGAGTTTTCTTACATGTTTAAGTCCCAGTATTTTCGGTGAGAGATGGAGCGCTCTTAATGCTATCATCGTGCTGGGGATGCTGACATATGGCGTGATGTACTTTTTTGATGCGCTTCTTCACAGAGTATGGAAGATGGAAGGCCATATGGCGTACGGCTTATCTATGCTGACTCTCCTGATGATCGTGCAGTCTATGGAGAATGGTACTACCAGAGCTGAAGCCTTTTATTGGTGGAGCGGAGCAATAAACTATACTTTCATGTTCGGACTGTCACTGGTTTGGATAGGAATGATATTCAGATTTATCTACGAAGATGGCGGCCGAGGAACTTCGGAGATCGGGAAGCAGGGTAAGAAATCCTTGCATAGAGTATTGAGATTCGTTTGGATATGCACCCTGGGATTTCTTCTCGGCGGGAGCAACTATATGACTGCCCTTGTAATGGCAGTATGCTCTGTGCTTGGATTATTTATTCTGTTTATGATAAGGCTCGGTAAGTTCGAGCTAAAAGGCGGTGGGAATGTTAAGTGGCTGTGGTTGCCTTTTGTGTGTCAGTTACTTGGCCTTGCAGTATCAGCAGTTGCTCCAGGAAACAGGATAAGAGGAACATCGGTTGGTAATATAAGTCCTGTCAAGGTTGTGCTCAGGTCATATTACAGTGTACTTGACGTTTGCCTTAATGATATGATGCGCTGGGAAGTGCTTCTGGCGCTTGTGATAGCTGCAGTGATAGCCTGGAAGATGGCTGAGAAGATGGAGTTTGAATTACACCATCCTGTGGTGTTTGCCTTTTTCTCGTTCAGTATGATGGCATGTTGTGTAGCACCGCCATTATATGCTGTTGGCAATGCTGATGCACCAAGAATCAGGTCTACCATGTGGATGCAGTTTTTGGTAATGCTGGTGCTTACTGTAGTGTACTATGCATGTTGGATCAGGCAGAATATAAACAAGGCTAAAGAGCATGATAAAGAGAGGTTTTCTCCAGTATCCTCGACTCTGATCGCAGTAGTTGTATTATTTATCTTATTCGGATCTGCGCTGTCAATAGTTGTAAACCCACACTATTACTCAACTACTTCAGCAATAGTGGATCTGGTAAGTGGTGATGACAAGCAGTATCTGGCCGAGAAAGAACAGCGTATGGAAGTGTTCGAGGATGATTCTGTTAAGGATGTAGTTTTTGAGCCACATACAGTAACACCGGAGCTTCTTTTCCAAAGTGATATTTATGAAGATGCAACTTTGTGGGAGAACACAATTGTTGCTACATACTATGGTAAAGATAGTGTGAGAGTCGGCAAGAAGTAAGGCATGCCTTGATTGAGGATAAATCTTATGGCTGAGATCGGTTTTGAAGAGGTTGTTAAAACTTGGAGAGCTAAGAATATTCAAACAGTGGCAGACATCGATGTTGCTCTGTCTGATATACGTGTTCTTTTTGCGTACAATTCCAATAAGATTGAGGACGCCGGAGTGTCTTTTCACCAGACCAGAGAGATATTTGAGAATGGAAAGGTGGTTGGATATACGGGAGATCTAAGGGCTCTTTTTGAAGCTCAGAATCAGAAGGAGTGCTATGAGTTTATAAAGAGCAAGATAGCAGATAAGGAGTTGCTCTCTAGTGATCTTATCAGGGAAATTCATGAGATATTATGTCATGGTTGCTATGATGAGAGTCGGTGGGCAAAGGGAGAACGCCCTGGAGAATACAAGAAGAATTTTTATGGTGTAGGGCTTTCTGTTGGCTTACCACCAGAGGATGTTGAAGAAGAGATGGATTATATCTGTAATGAAATCGCTTCTACAGGGCTTTGGAACGGTGATGCGTCACCTGAGAAAGTGCTAAAGGCGGCAATCTGGTTTCATTGCAGTTTTGAGAGAATACATCCTTTTGCTGATGGAAACGGAAGAGTGGGACGAACTCTTTTAAACTATATACTGATGGTGGCAGGACTTCCACCGGTCGTCATTTTTGATGAGGATAAGGAGACTTATTTCATGGCCTTGGAAGTGTTTGATCATTCGGATGAGATTGATGGATTTGTTGCCTTTATCAAAGAACAGATGGTCAAAACCTGGGTTAGGAAGGGAAGCAAGGGAGCATTCGTAGCTCTTTAAGTGGTGGATGTGAAAGCTGTCAGGGACATTTTTAATTACATAATCGCGCTTTGTCTTTTTGTGGCTGCTGCTATTGTGTTGTGCGTGAGCAGTGTTACGACCATATACTATGACATGGGATCAGATGTTGACTGGCCACAGTATGGGAAAGAGAATCTCCCGCTGCTGATTATTTTTGTGGCAGTCGTGATTGGAGTTTTCTACTTTCTATTTAAAAAAGGTATTTTCGAACAAAAGTGTAAAGTGCTCTCGATATCAGCGCTAATCCTTATTTCGGCTTATTGCATGCTGTTGATATTGGGTATTAAGCCTCAGGCAGTAAATGACTCAAAGACTTTGGATGATATCATCAATCAGTTTGTGGATGGTGATTACAGTTCCCTGACAAATGCGGGTGGATATCTTTTTATATGGCCATTTCAGCTTGGCTATGTAGCGTTTGGTCAGATGATGGTCGGTATCTTTGGCAAGAGTAATTATTTTGCCTGGGACATGGTGCAGCTACTTAGTATTCTCGTCACTGTTTATCTGATATACAAACTGACCTGGGAATTTTTTGAAGATAAGGAAATATGCGGTATTGTATCGCTCCTGTCATGCGGAGCGCTGTTCTTCTACAACTATGTGACATACATTTACGGCGATATCCTGAGTATGGCACCACAGACTCTGGCACTGTATATGATGGCCCTGTATGTTAAGAGAGGGCTTAAGCAATATGGGATTATATCGGCTGTTAGTATAGCCGTTGCAATACTTATCAAGACCAATTGTGAGATAACTCTGATAGCTCTTTTGCTGATACTGCTGTTTGGTACAATTGACAATAAGAAGATTGTTCAGAACCTTGCTATTGCGGCTATCATGCTGATACTTGTCTTTGGAGCTAAGGCTGCAGTTAATTCATACTTCTGTAATTTGACCGGACTTGATAAGATTCCGGCCGGAAGTCCCTCCTGGTCTCATATAGCTATGGGCCTTCAGGAGAGTGACTTAGAGGATGGATGGTACAATGGATATAATTACAAGGTGTTCGGTGAGAATGGCTTTGATTCTGAGGCTACGGCTATAGCTGCCAAGGAAAATATCATGGCAACGCTCAAGGACTTTGCAAACAGACCTCTTCACGGCGCAAAATTCTTTGTGAGGAAATTTGCTACTCAGTGGGCTGACAGCGTATGTATCTCAACTCACAACCTGGATCTGGTAAGCCGCCATGTGGAGAATCAGCCTGCTATATGCCATTATCTGGTATTTGCATCACCCTATGGATCGCCTGTACTTATATGGATCATGAATGTATTTATGCCTGTATGCTACATAGGTGTTATAATCTATCTGTCAGGCATTCTAAAGGGGAGAAAGGTATCTGTACCTGAGATGCTGCTTCTTGTCCTGATCTTTGGAGGAATGGTTTTCCACGAGTTCTGGGAAGGTTCCTCACGATATATAATGAGGTATTACATATATTACCTGCCTTTTGGGGCATACGGATTGAAGGTGCTACTTGGATTTATTCGCAAACACGTTAAAGGGTAAATATGATCTGAATGATGATTACAAGGACGGGCTGTTAAAGCCTTCTTTGTGGTGCGCTTTATGCGCCTTTTCAATCATGCTTGTTTGTACCAGAAGCTCTTTCCTATATGTGTTCAATCTATGGGATGATGCTAACAGCTATTTCACTGTTGGAAAATGTATTTTCAGAGGCTTTGTGCCATATCGTGATCTCTTTGACCAAAAAGGAATTCTGCTGTATTTCATCTATGGCATTGCATCTTTGATATCTGCGACTACCTTCCGCGGTGTTTTTCTCATGGAGATCATAGCTGCCTTCTTTTCTTTGATGGCGATTCTTAGAATCTATCAGCTGTTTTTAGAACCAAGAACTTTCCCTTATATACTGACACCAATAACCGGAGCTGTTATCTACTCGAGCGCAAATTTCTACTGGGGTGGAAGCGCGGAAGAATTTCTTTTCCCATTTATTATGTGGGGAATGTACTTATCACTACGGTATTTCAGGGGAGTTTATCCCAGGGTGATGCCCTATAAAGTGGTGTTGATAGGTGGCATACTTGCCGGATGCGTACTGAATATAAAGTTCAATTCATTGGGACTTTTCTTTGCATGGATGGCAATGGTCTTCTTTGCAGATCTTTTAGGGGAGAAGGAAATTGCGAAAGCTGTTATAAGCTGCTTTGTATTTCTGGGAGGAATGGGTATAGCAACGCTGCCCTGGATCATCTATTTTGGAATTCATGGAGCAATTGATGACTGGGTATATGTGTATATCTACAAGAATGTTTTTGAGTACTCCAAGAAGCTGACATTCACAGAGAGAATGGCAACTTTCTACGATATCATTAAGGATCATGTATTAAACAATTTCCTTGTATATGTGTTGATAGCCATTGGAATGTTGTATTTCATCGCTTCGGCTATATCGACATATATTCCCGATGATAGAAATTCACTTAAGAAGAGGGACAGGTTCTTTACCCATGTGGATATTTTTGAACTTATCAACATGGGAATGCTGCTTGCATTCTTGATGCTGGTGATTTTTATTGGTGGTGTGAGCCTTCCATACTACTCTTTCCCTATAAATGGATTTGTGGTGTTTGGTTTTATTCCATTTTGTTATATAATAGAAAGGTTCCTTAAGGGACGAATTGAGAAAAATACTCACGGAAGAAACTACGACGGAGCTATTTTGGACTCCGGACTGGCTTTTGCTTTCAGTCTTATTTCTTTTGCTGCTGCAGTAGTGATAGTGATATTCACATCCATGAATGTGAAGGTCATGAAGCTCAAGGCGGAGGATTTGTGGCTGTATCATTTCAAGGACTATATAGAGAATTCCGGTGTCGAGGATCCGGGGATCATCCTGGAGTATACCTTTGATGTTGGACTATATACCGTTCTTGATGTAGAACCTATCTGTTATTACTTCCAGACGCAGACGCTTAATATGCAGGAAGTTCTGGACTATCAGAAGCAGTATGTTCACAACGGAGAGGCCGATTTTGTGGTTTCTGTGGGGCTTGAGGCAGAAGGTCTCGGCGACAGATATGATTTTATCATGCAGGAGCGCTGTCAGTTCTATAATTTCGACCAGACCTATTACCTCTATCAGAGGAATGAGAACCCGGTAACGGATGAGTAATTGTATTTATGAAGGAGAAATTTTAAATGCCAATCAGAGTTAACAGTTTTATGGGAAAGTTCGGATGGTTTGCAAGAAAGCACTTCCCGATGCTTGCAAGTAACGCTTATCTTAAGCTGCAGTTTGTAACAAGAAGTAAGTCACAGAAGGCATATTGCGATTACTTCCTTAATGCCAAGGAAGTTCCGATGCCTAATGTTGTAAATATCGAGACTATCAACAGATGTAACTCCACCTGTGCTTTCTGCACAGCTAACGTACATGCTGAAAAGAGACCTCTTGCCAAGATCGACGATGATCTCTACAAGAGCATTATTGACCAGCTTGCTGACTGGGGATACAAGGGACATCTGACACTGTACGGAAATAACGAGCCACTTCTTGATACCAAGATTGTAGAGAGACATAAGTATGCAAGGGAGAAGCTTCCTGACAGCTTTATCTTCATGTCAACTAACGGACTTATCCTTACAATTGATAAGGTCAAGGAAGTTGCACCATATATCAATCAGCTTATTATCAACAATTACTCCATGGAGATGAAGCTTCATAAGAATCTTCAGGAGATTTATGATTATGTCAAGGCTCATCCCGATGAGTTCAAGGACCTTGATATCCAGATTCAGATGAGATACCTTCAGGAAGTTCTTACAAACCGTGCAGGAAGTGCTCCTAACAAGCAGGAGACACAGAAGGTTATCAAGGAGACATGTCTGCTTCCGTTTACTGATATGTGGATCATGCCTAATGGTAAGATGGGGCTGTGCTGCTGTGACAACTTTGAGGTTACAGACTTTGGTGATCTTAACAAGATGACTCTTAAGGAAGCCTGGGGATGTGAGCAGTTCCAGAATGTTAGGCGTAAGATTGCAGAAGGCCGTCAGAACTATCCGTTCTGTAAGCACTGTGACTTCATTGATGCCGGATTTAGAATGCAGATCGTAAATGCCATTCTTCGCGGAGATCAGGATGCAGCCAACAAGCTTGGCGGTCATGAGAGAATGAAGATTGGTAATAAAAACAACGACGATGACGGCATTAAGTAATATATTGAGGTGGGGTACAACATGGACAAGATAGCAGTACTTATTCCATGCTATAACGAAGAAAAGACAATAGGTAAGGTGGTTAGGGACGCCAGGGCTGCCCTTCCGGATGCTACGATTTATGTATATAACAACAATTCCAAGGACAGAACTGCTGAAATTGCAGCAGAAGCCGGAGCTGTTGTGCGTAATGAGTATATGCAGGGCAAGGGAAATGTCATAAGACGTATGTTCCGCGAGATAGATGCTCTTGTGTATGTCATGGTTGATGGCGACGACACATATCCTATGGAGTCAGCACCTGAAATGGTTGACCTTGTGCTGAACCATAATTCAGATATGGTTGTTGGTGACAGACTCTCATCTACTTACTATCAGGAGAATAAGAGACCATTCCATAACTTTGGAAACAACCTGGTTCGTGGAAGTATCAATAAGCTCTTTGGATGCAATGTCAGAGATATCATGACAGGATTCAGAGCTTTCTCTTATGAGTTTGTTAAGACATTCCCGGTATTGTCCAAGGGATTTGAGATTGAGACTGAGATGACCATCCATGCGGTTTACAATAACATGCAGATCGACAATGTGGTCATTGATTACAGGGATAGACCTGAAGGGTCAGTAAGTAAGCTCAACACTTATGCTGATGGTTTTAAGGTGCTTAAGACTATTGCCAGACTTTATAGAAGTTATAAGCCGTTTGGATTCTTTAGTATTATTGCAGCGGTACTTGCTCTGATCTCTATTATTTTCTTTGTTCCAATTCTTCAGGAATACTGGGCTACTCATTTAGTGCCAAGGATACCGACACTGATTGTATGTTGTTTTGTCATGATGGCAGCTGTGCAGAGTATGTTTGCAGGTGTTATTTTGTCGACATTGGCAATTAATAACAGAAGAGAATTTGAGATGCAGCTCAATATGCTGCAGAGGCATAAAGAAACGGATTACGCCAAAGAGGGCACACAGTGATTTAAGATAAAATAATAGGCCTGATTTCATCAGTTGATGGAATCAGGCCTTAACTATATTCCGATGTTTATCAGCCGCCGTTCTGTTCAGCGTTGTATGCATCAAGGGCTTCCTGAGAAGGTTGTGCCAGAGGGAATTCACCCTTGATATATTTCTCCCAGGACTCGGGATAATTATTCTTCATGAGCTCTTCATCACACCTGAAGTATTCTTCGGTGTCGTATTCAGCTATCTTGATGTAGTCTGTCTCAAGGTAAGCATAAGGCTCATTGTGCTCAGCAAAGTTTACGTAGTGAGCAAAAATTCTTGAGAAGATCTGTCTTCCCAGCAAAGTAAGATGAAGGTTATCCATCAGGTACTGGCTGGCTGTATCGACATATAAATCTGTGTGCTCCATAAACATTGTATCGATAATTGTTACCTGCTGATCTTCAGCTACATTTTTAGCCTTTTTAGCGTAATCAGCCAGAGTACCTATACCATTACTTACTATATAAGAATCTCCAATGTATGAGCCATTTCCATCGACATAAATTCCATAGAATGGAGTGATGATATAGATGGCTGCCTGAGGGCTTATAGACTTAAGTTCTTCAATTCCCAAGCTCATTGCATTATAGAATGCGTGAGCTTTGTCGCTTTCTGAGTCATAGATGGAAGCATCAAGCGGAGCATTATTGAAGAAGTCGTTGGCTCCGTACTCAATGAAATAGTAATCTACTTCAGCAGGATCTATGGTATTCATTATGCTAAGGACGTTCTGCTGCTGAGCAAGTACCTGCTGTCTGTCCGCCTTTCCCGATAGACAGTAAGCCATGCCAAGGAAGCAGGTGGAGTTTATTTTTTCGGGTGATGCATCCGAGGAAGTAGGCTCAAGTGAAGCAGCGGTTCCACCGATTGCAAGGTTATAGGCAACTGAGTTTGGAATCCTTGTTGTCATTATGTTGGGGATGTCTGAACCATCGTTCCTGCCGTTGGCTATCTGGCTATCTCCAAAGAAGACCATTCGTACCTTGTCATCCTCGCTGCTTTCTTCGGTTGTCTCTTCTTGAGTTTTAGGGAGCTCCTCTTCGTTCTCCAGAGCTTCAAGAATAGGCTCGAACAGGTTTTCAGCAACCACGATTGACTGGTCTGTTGAAGCCGCGTCGTTATTAGCTTCATCTGCATTTTTATCGTCTGATAGGTATTCTGTTGGCTCAAGTGCCTCGTCTTTATTAAGTGAGCACCCTCCCAGAATAAGGGAGAAAGCCATGACTGTTGATATTAATATTTTATACTTTTTCATAATTTGTCTCCTCGTCTTTCCATCAGTTATTTTAACACTTGATTTTCAATTTAAAAGACTTTTGGGGCAATCTTAAGAAAATCTGCCGTTAATCTTAAGAAATTCTTAAGAAATTAACTACCCTACGCTAATTGATTAACGGTAATGCGATTGTAATATGAGAAAATATTGTTTATTCCCTTTGAGTTGAAGAAAACCCTTCATTAAGGTATACTTTAGTTATTGTTTGATTAGATTTTAACAGGAAGGTTGACGTTATGAAGAAAGCACTTGTCATTGGCGCAGGCCCTGCGGGACTTACTGCTGCTTATGAGCTTTTAAAGAAATCCAAGGACTATCAGGTTGTAGTATTTGAGGAGACTGAGAAGTTTGGTGGTATTTCCAGAACTGTTGAGTATAAGGGCAACAGAATGGATATGGGTGGCCACAGATTCTTTTCCAAGGTTCCTGAGGTTAACGAATGGTGGGAGAACATGCTTCCGCAGCAAGGATCTGACGCCTACGACTACAAGATTCTTGGCACACAGATACAGATGAATCAGGGAGGACCTGATCCGGAGAAGGAAGACAGGGTAATGCTTAAAAGGCATCGTGTCTCCCGTATCCTTTTCGATTCCAAGTTCTATGATTATCCTATCTCACTTAAGCCTGAGACATTTAAGAACTTTGGTTTTATAACCACCATGAAGGTTGGATTCTCATACCTGGGATCCGTATTCCACAAGAGACCCGAGGATAATCTTGAGAACCTCTACATCAACAACTTCGGTAAGAAGTTATACTCAATGTTCTTTGAGTACTATACAGAGAACCTCTGGGGCAGACATCCATCAGAGATCGATGCTTCCTGGGGCAAGCAGAGAACAAAGGGATTATCAATCTTTGGTATCATCAGAGATTACCTCGGAAGAGTGTTTAAGGTTAAGAACCGTAAGGTCAACACCTCCCTTATCGAGGAGTTCAAATATCCTAAGCTTGGTCCCGGACAGCTCTGGGATGTAACAGCTGAGGAGATCAAGAAGCTCGGCGGAACCATCATCATGAATGCCAAGGTTGTTAAGATCCGCAAGGATGGCAACCATGTGAAGGGTGTTACTTATCTTCAGGATGGACAGGAGATTGATATTGACGGTGATGTAGTTATCAGTTCAATGCCTATTAAGGACCTTGTTGCAGGTATGAATGATGTTCCTGCAGATCCTGCAAGAATCGCAGCAGGACTTCCTTACCGTGATTACATGACTCTCGGCGTTCTTGTTCCCAAGCTTAATCTTGAGAATAAGACCAACATCAAGACTATCGGAAACATCGTTCCCGATAACTGGGTATACGTTCAGGAGAGATCAGTCAAGATGGGACGTTTCCAGATATACAACAACTGGTCACCTTATTTGGTAAAAGACCTTGAGAACACCGTCTGGGTTGGACTTGAGTACTTCTGCTTCGAGGGCGACTCAATGTGGACCATGACCGAGGATGAGTTTGCCAAGATGGCTATCGGCGAGATGGTATCTCTTGGACTTATCAACAACGCCGGCGAAGTTATCGACTATCATATGGAGAAGGTTAAGAAGGCATATCCTGCTTACTTTGATACCTATGATGAGATGGACAAGCTCGTTGAATATCTCAACACTATTGATAACCTCTACTGTGTAGGACGTAACGGTCAGCACAGATACAACAATATCGACCATTCAATGTGCACTTCCTTTGAGACTGTCAAGAACATCCTTGGTGGCGTGACTGACAGAAGCAATATCTGGAGTGTTAACACTGAGGAAGAGTACCACGAAACTGATGAATCCAAATCAGAAGAAGAGGATGAAGTAGAAATTGACTAAATAACTAAAATATGTAGGCGGCGTTTTTGCCGCCTTATATTTTGATTAAGAAGGTTTGTTTATGCAATTTGTATCATTTGGATTTCTGATTATGTTGCCCATAGTGGCGCTGATCAATTTCTTTATTCCAAGAAAATACAGATATATCTGGCTCCTTGTTGTCAGTGCTCTCTTTTATCTGAGCCTTGATATGAAGGCTGCAGCTGTTATGGCAGGAACCGTTGTGGTGACTTACTTTGCAGCTCTTTTGATGGAGAAAGTATCAGGCGGAGCTGACGAAAAGAGAACTAAGACGGCCGCTGTGATACTGGCGCTGGCAATTGTCATTGAAGTCGCTGCTATGCTGGTGTTCAGAAGTGGCAAGATTCTCGGGGCTATCGGTATTTCTTTTTACATGCTCAAATCTATCGGCTATCTGGTGGATGTGTACAGGGGCGATGATATCGCAGAGCACAATCCGCTTATGTTGGCGCTGTTTGTATCATTCTTCCCTCAGGTATTATCCGGACCTATCGAGAGATCGGGAAACATGATGCCTCAGTTCGCATATCCTGTGACGGTGGACTTTGACAGATTCAGGGATGGCTTCCTTCAGTGCCTTTGGGGCTATTTCTTAAAACTCGTTATCGCGGACAGACTTGCGATATTTGTCAATTCTGTTTATCAGGCTCCTGAGTCGGCTCAAGGTACTATAGTTGCAATTGCAACAGTGCTCTATTCATTTGAGATTTACTGTGACTTTGCAGGATATTCTGCCATTGCTATCGGTGTTGCAAGGATCCTTGGCATAGATGTCATGAAGAACTTCGACAGCCCATATATGGCTAAGAGCATAGCTGAGTTCTGGAGAAGATGGCATATATCTCTGTCTGGCTGGCTAAAGGATTATATTTATATTCCTCTTGGCGGAAACAGGAAGGGAACAGTCAGGAAGTATATCAATGTCCTTATTGTGTTCGCAATAAGTGGTATCTGGCATGGATCAGCACTTACATTTCTGGTTTGGGGCTTGCTCCATGCTGTTTATCAGATCCTTGGATTTGTTACGCAGCCACTCAGAGACAAAGTTGTTGAGACTTTGAAGATAGACAGAAACGGTCTTTCACACAGGACCATGAAGACGATATTTACATTCCTCCTGGTTAATCTGGCGTGGGTGTTCTTCAGGGCAAGTTCTCTGGAACAGGCACTGTTGATCATCAAAAAGAGCTTTGAATTTACACCCTGGGTGCTTAGCGATGAGACGCTCTTCAAGTTTGGACTTTCCCATGGCAGTTTCAACATTGGAATTGCAGGTATAGTTCTTTTGATAATAATGGACGTCTTGAATTTCAACGGCGTTGAGATGAGGGAGAGGATCATTAAGCAGAGCATCTGGTACAGATGGATCATAATGATCGGGGCAATACTCGCCATCCTGATATTTGGTATCTGGGGTGCGGGCTATAATGCATCAAGTTTTATATATCAGCAGTTTTGAGGCTTTTGAATGAAGATTAAGATTTCAAGTATTTTAAAAACAATAGCTTTTCTTGCAGCGCTATGCGTGTGCGTATTTGCTACAACCATCGTGCTGCGCAGCAAGGACAGTGACTTTAAGTACGGAGACTTCTTTGATAAGGCAGATCAGATCGATGTGCTGTTCATTGGATCCTCCCACGTTATCAATGCAATAAACCCGGCGGTGCTGTATGGAGAGTACGGTATAACTTCCTACAACATGGGAGGTCACGGTTCCATCATGCAGGCTACATACTGGGAGCTTAAAGAGGCGCTCCAATACTGCAATCCCAAGTGTGTTGTGGTTGATACTTTCATGCTTCAGAAGAACTACAAGTATCTGGATGAAATGGACGAGAGCTACTCTGATGAGGAGCGTGCGAGTTCTATATCGCAGCTTCACCTGAATATGGACTGTTGGCCGCTTAATGAACTTAAAGTTGAAGCGATAAATGACCTTATCAAGGACGATGAAGTTAAGAAGCAGTTCCTGGCAGACTTCTATGTGTACCACAACAGGTGGGAAGAGCTTGATAAGAACGATTACAAGGCTCTCTGGGGAACTCAGGACAGAAATGAGCTCTTTGGCGCTGAGATGAGATATGGAATGGAGCTCACTCCCGGGATCTATCCTAATCCGGACGATGAAAATGGCCTCGGTGGTGACACGATTGGTGAAGAGTACTTAAGAAAAGTCATCGAGGAGTGCCAGAGCAGAGGCATCGATGTAATTGTCACCTTCCTGACCTGCAGTGCAACAACTGATGACAAAAGAGCTATCGACAGTGCGGAGATTATCTGCAATGACTACGGTGTTGAATTTGTTAACATGCAGGATCTTGGAGTAGTTGACCTGTACACTGACCTCAATGATACCGGACACATGAATGCTCTTGGATCAATCAAGGCAACTAAATACATTGGTGAGATTCTGGCAGAGTCCGGAGATCTGACTGACCACAGAGGTGATGACGCCTACGCTGACTGGCAGAGGAAGACTGATGCTTTCCACAATGATATATATGAGATGGCTGTTCATTCCGACAGCATTTATCAGCAGCTCAACTACCTGTCAGAGGGGAAGGTCAGTTCCATTATTTATATCAATGACGGATCACAGGCTTTTGGTGATAACCAGTTCCAGAGGCTGATCCACAACTATACTGTGACACCCAAGATTTATCATACGGATGGACCTTATATTCTGATCAATGATGTGGCATCGGGTAATATCTATGAGGCCAGCGGCAGTGAAACACTTGATGGAGTGAGTACCAGTCTCGGAACGGTCCATTATCAGCCGGTAGAGCACTTGTTCAGGCTCTTTTATACCGATGAGGATCCGGAGAACAATCTTTTATACGACGATTCAAGATTTGAGTATGACATACAGATAATCACCTACGACAGTGAGTCGGGGGAGATATTATCACATAACTATTACAAGTCATACGGCAGTAACTATACTAAGGGTTAATTATTTCAGGAGGGATTTTATGAGCGATAAGATTTGCATAGTTGGTATTGCAGGAGGAACAGCTTCAGGCAAGACTACAATCGTAAGAAAGATCAAGGAGTCTTTTGGCGACGATATTGTTGTCATCAATCACGATTCCTACTACAAGGCTCACAATGACCTCTCTTATGAGGACAGGAGCAGGCTTAACTATGACCATCCTGAGTCATTTGATACAGACCTTATGATCGAGGATGTTAAAAAGCTTAAGAACAATGAGGAGATCGATATGCCTGTTTATGACTACACAATTCATAACAGGTCCGATGCGACAGTTCATGTTGTTCCCAAGAAGGTTATCATCGTAGAGGGTATTCTTATCCTTGAGAGCAAGGAACTTCGTGACCTTATGGATATCAAGGTCTTCGTTGATACAGACGCTGATGAGAGACTGATGCGCAGAATAAGACGTGACATGGTTGAGCGTGCAAGAAGTATTGAGTCAATCCTCAGCCAGTACAGAGAGACTGTTAAACCCATGCATGAGCAGTTTGTTGAGCCCAGTAAGAAGTATGCGGATATCATCATCCCTCGCGGCGGCGAGAACCTGACAGGTATCAACATTCTTCGTGAGCACTTAAAGCTTATGATGGCTGACTGATATACTATTCGTTTGATTGAGAGGGCAATCTTGTGGGAGTTGTTATTTCTGTTCTGCAGCTGATATTGTGGCTGCTGGTGGTTCCCTTTTGTATAGGGCTGCTTTTTAACTTCATATTGCCTGAGTTTCGAAGGACTGTGGGGATAACCTTTATATTGGGCTATCTGGTCTATATGGCTGTGTTTGAGGTGATTGCCATAACCAGTATGTTCAAGGTTGTATACAGTGCTTTTACCTACTGTAGGAGGAGTTTTATTATTGCAGTGCTTCTCCTTGCTGCGTTTGGAATAGCACGTAGTATCAGGATATTAAATGACGGAGATGGGAAGTTCTTAGCTCTTTTCCCCGGCGAAGCTCATGCTGATATAAGAGATCTTCTTAATCCGAGAACTGATCCTAAGACTTACAAGGCTGACTACACCCTGGAGAGCAGGGTTTATTGGGGAATATTCATTGCGATCATGGCTTTCCAGATGATCATGAGCATTGTGATGGCAAGCTTTGACGGAGACGATGCTTATTATGTTGTTGAGTCGCTACTTGCGCAGCAGGCGGATGTTATGAATACTATTCTTCCATATACGGGTATGTCGACATCGCTTGATATAAGGCATGCGCTGGCTGTTATCACCATGTGGATCGCCTTTGTGGCTAAGCTCAGTGGTATTCACGCAACCATTGTATCTCACAGTATTATTCCGCTGTTCTTTATTCCGTTGGTTTATCTTGCTTATGTTGAAATCGGAAGGATACTGTTCAGGAGCAGACAACAGCTGATACCGGTGTTTATGATCGTGGTATCGCTCCTTCTGATGTTTGGAAATGTATCTATTTATACGCCGGCGACCTTCTTTCTCATGAGGACATGGCAGGGCAAGGCACTGGTTTCGAACCTGGTGTTCCCGATGATCCTCTGGTTGTTCCTCTGGATGTTTGAGGACTCGAAGATGGAAGAGAGGACGAGCTTTAGGACTGCATGGATAATGCTGACTCTGGTGAATATGCTGTCCGGAGTATGCAGCTCATTGGGTGTAATTTTTGGAAGTGGTCTGATAGCTCTTTTGACACTGGTACTGCTTGTTGTGACTAAGAGATGGACTGTGCTACTGGGTGCGTTCCTCTGCATTATTCCAAATATAATTTATCTTGGAATCTATTTCTCTGTCTGGTCGAGGGTTTGAGTATGTATGGTATTTTTATGGAGTGCTGGGTTGCTCTGAAGTTGTATTTTGGCAATCCGCTGCTGGCAATCCTTCTGGTGGCATCAGCGATTTACATCATTGTCGCCGAGAAGGACCTGAAAAAGAAAATACTTCTGGGGATTCTGCCGATTGTGATCCTGGCGGGATTTCTTTTCCCTGTGACAAAGATGGTTTATGTGGCTGCCTTTGATGAGAGTGATACTTATTACCGCGTGCTCTGGCTTGTGCCTATGTATGTGGTGATTGGCTATGCTGTCTGCAAGCTGGTATTTAGCTTTGAAAGGAAGATGAAGCAGCGAATTGCGCTTGTTATTGCACTTGTTGTTGTGGCGCTCTCAGGTCATCTTGTTTATTTGAATCAGTACATGTCTGTGGCACAGAATCTGTATCATATTCCGCAGCATGTGATTGAAATATGTGATGTTATTGCGCCTGCAGATGGCGAGGACAGGGTAAGGGCGGCATTTCCTTCTGAACTGGTGCACTTTGTACGCCAGTACGATACTGATATATTGATGCCTTTCGGCCGTGAGATGGTAGTTACACAGTGGGATTATTATAACCCTGTTTACGAGGTTATGGAGAAGCCCGAGATTATTGATGCTGAAGAACTTCTTGACGCTACCAGACAGACCAGCTGCAGATATATTGTTCTAGCCAAAGACAGGAAGATCAATAAAAATCTGACAACGCTGGGTCTGAAGCTGATTAAGACTATTGATAATTACTATATTTATGAGGATCCGCAGGTGTCTTCTTAACAGCTGACATCCAGGATCTGTGCTCTTCCGTGAAGAGTCAGGGGCACTGAATCTGCCGGGATGAAGATGCAGTCACCTTTAAAGAAGTTAAGGCTTCCGCCGCTGCATCCTTCCCATCCGATACTGCCGCAGCCGTCTGTGATAAGAAGGCTGTGGAAGCTGTTGGAATCTGTTTTATATTCTGCAAGAATTCTGTTTTCTGTATTCAGAAGCATTCTCTCAACGATGAAATACTTACATCTTGATAAAAGCTCGGTGGCATAGCCGGAGCGGTATTTTATGACTCTCATGGGCTGACGGGGAGCTGCGGTTGATCTAAGGTTCGCAACTTCCAGGGCCTTGTCTATATGTAGTTCTCTTTTGTTCCCGTTTTTATCAGTTCGGTCGTAATCATAAAATCTATAGGTGACATTGCTGCTCTCCTGAATCTCGGCGATAAGGCAGCCGGATCCGATGGCGTGAACTGTGCCCGGGGTGATAAAAAAGACGTCGTTCTTGTGGGCAGGAACTTTACTCAGGAGCTTTGTGATCTTGTTTGTATTGAGACACTTGCGGACGGTTTCTTTATCCACATCCATGCTAAAGCCGTAGATGATGCTTGAGTCTTTCTTGGCATCAAGAACGTACCAGACTTCTGTCTTACCGCGAGATCCGTTTTCGTGGATCCTGGCATACTCATCATCGGGATGAACCTGAACGGACAAATCGTTCTTGGCATCGATGAACTTTATCAGGATAGGAAGTTCACCTTTGCCATCGGTAAGGCTAAGGACGTGGGTGCCAAGGTATTCCGGATGAGCCTTGAGGACATCTGTAAGCTCTTTTCCCGAAGTGGTATATGAGGGACCATCAGGGTGCGTTGAACAGACCCAGGCCTCTGCTAAGGGGTCTGAGTCCAGTCCTAAGTTAAAATCATCATTTAGTCTGCTTCCTCCCCACAGGTAATCCTTGCTGCTGGGCCTGAGGAGAAAAGGAACGTTACCGGTCATGCTTGTCTGTCCTTTCACGAGGGCATCTCATATTTCTTCTTGTCGGCGGCATTGATGGACTCGCCTAACTGTACCTCAATGAGCTGAAGGCCGTTGTCGCCAGCAATTACTGTGTGCTTGCATCCGGCAGCCATGGTTATGACATCGCCGGGATGGATGTTCTGCTCCATGCCGTCAACTATGGTGCGACCGTCTCCGCTTATTACAGTCCAGACTTCATCGCGGTGGTCGTGGCTGTGGTAGTTCATCTTGTGTCCGGGGTTGAGGGTTACTTTTACGGTAAGGCTTCCCTCTTCAACGTCGAGAACTCTGTAGTCTCCCCAGGACTTCTCGGCGAACATGATCTGCTGATCGATGTCGTCAACGAAAGGTTTGATATATGAACTCTGATCTTTGTCTGATACAAGGATTCCTTCGGCGGAAGCTGACACAATGAGGTCGTGGCCTCCCATGATAAGGATCGGTACGCCAAGCTCGTTGATGGCGTGGACGTTGGTGGAAGTGGTATCCATGCGAACGTCGCCTATGGTGTTCTCGGACATTGCCTCTGTGAGGGTGTTCCAGGTTCCGAGGTCCTTCCAGGTGCCAGAGTATCTAAGGACTTCGATGGATTTCTCGGCTTCTACAACAGCGTAGTCAAAGCTTATCTTTTTGAGTGTGTCGTAGCTGCTAAAGAGTGTCTCATAGTCTGATGAGCCGAGGAGCTCGCGGCTCTTTTCCAGAACATAGGAAAGCTTGTAGGCGAACACACCACCGTTCCAGAGAGCATGACGGCTGATGTATTCTGCAGCTGTCTTCTCATCGGGCTTCTCTGTGAAGTCAAAGCCATTGTCGTTAGGAATGATATATCCGTACTTGGCTGATGGATATGTTGGCTCGATTCCCATGAGGACGAGGTTCTTGTCACCTTCCTGTGCTGCCTTGCACATATCTTCAAGGCACTTGAAGTATCCCGCATCAACATAAGGATCTACAGGGCACACAACAACTGCTTCAGTTTCGGGAACCTTCTGAACATCGTGAAGGTATGCAGTTGCGAGAGCGATGGCTGCAAATGTATCACGTCTGCAAGGCTCAACGCTGATGCCTACATCATAGCCCAGCTGATTGTGGATTGCTGATACCTGTGACTTACTGGTTGCGATGGTTACAGTGGCATCAGGATCGACAGCTTTTATCTGACCGTAGATTCTCTGAACCATGGACTCGTATTCGTCTGTGCCATCTGCATTTGTCTTCTTAAATATCTTGATAAACTGTTTGGAGCGGATGTCGTTGGATAAGGGCCAAAGTCTCTTTCCGGATCCGCCGGATAGTAAGATTATATTCATTTTGATTTCTCCTTGTTTCGAAAATACAAAGCTATTATACCTATTATTGTGGATTTCGACAAATGGAGCGAAATGGTCCCTTTGCTCAGGCTCAGCTGACTCTAATTTGCATCACAAGGCGACATATGTTCTACGTTGGTTGGAAACGTGATATCGACCACCCCACAACTTCCTCCTATATAAAAAATAGTTGGAAATTTCAAAAAGGGTTTTTGCGTCACATTGGACTTGCCTGTAATATCTGGCAAAAACTACGTCACAACGAACCTTGTAGCCGATAGTTGTGATGTAGCCAAAGTGTTAGACATGAAATTTTGACTACATGGCCATGAAAAAACTTTTGTAATTTCCAACTATTTTTCCATATACAAATTTTTGTGATGCTTTTCAAAAACAGGCTCCAACCAACAGCCCATTATAAAAGGTTTTGTGATGTACTTTCGGCCGCATAATTCCCCACACATGAAAAATGAGTCAAACTGAAACGTCCCCGGTGACTCAAAATGAGTCAATGGGGACGTTTCAGTTTGACTCACAAGAATTTGCACGAATACTTCAGATGGCTTAAACTAGTGGAAGTGATATTAGTTGGGGATTGGATGTTAGATGCTATTTAATTCTTATAGTTTTATTTTGTTATTCTTGCCGCTGTTTGTGATCTTGTTTTACGTTGCAAGAAATGCGGCTAATAAAAATCAGAAGTATAGGGATGTGTGTAAATGGATCATTATCATTGCATCTCTGGTTTTTTATGCTCCTTTTGGGGTGAGAAATTTTGCGGTATTGGCAGCAAGTGTTGCTGTGAATGGGGTACTGGCAAGGCTCTTAGCAAAAGAAAGGCTGAACATAGACAGGAAAACAGATGCAGATGTAAGAACTAATCCAGGTACTTCTAGAAGCAAGATGATTCTTGTGATTGCTCTTCTGGCTAATATCGTTTCTCTGCTTTTCTTCAAGTTCTCGGGATTGTTCTTCCCAGTAGCTGTCAGCTTCTATACTTTTAATCAGATCTCTTATGTTGTTGATATGTATAAGGGAGAGATTGAGGACTTCAGCTTGGTCGACTATCTGGCGTACATATTGTTCTTCCCTAAGATTCTTCAAGGACCACTTATGGGGTACGGTGAGTTTAGCAAGAAGCTAGATGAGGCTATTGGTACGGAACCAGCAATAGACTACGACCTCCTCCTCAGAGCACTTTTCCTCTTTTCCATGGGACTTTTCAAGAAAGTCATCCTCGCGGACACATTTGGCAAAGCAGTAGATTTCGGCTTTGATGCCGTAGCAGGACTTGGAAGCCTTGAAGCTATTCTTGTTGCAATATTCTATTCATTCCAGTTGTACTTTGATTTCAGCGGATACTGTGACATGGCATCTGCTGTGTGCATGATGATCGGTTTTGACTTGCCACTGAATTTTGATTCACCGTACAAAGCGGTCAATATCCTTGATTTTTGGAAGAGATGGCATATTTCTCTGACCAAATTTTTTACCAAATATATTTACATTCCGCTTGGCGGAAATCGCAAGGGCATGGCGAGAATGTATGTTAATCTCATGATAGTGTTCCTGGTAAGTGGCTTGTGGCACGGGAATGGCTGGAACTTCATTGTGTGGGGGGCTATGCATGGCATTCTGTACGTCATCACAAGAATGGTGCGTGGCAAGAAAGAAGATAAGCCTTCAGTACCTGTGCGTGTAGTGAAGACTCTTTTAACATTTGTGTATGTGACCTTGGCTTGGGTGTTCTTCAGGGCGAGCAGCATAAGTCAGGCGATAGAACTGATCACGCGTATGTTTGTTGGAGGAAGTAAGAGAATTGCAACTCAGTTATCAGCCTGCTTCCAGCTCGATGAAATCTGGTATGTGATAAAGGTCACACCTATCATGAAGCTCACATTCGCGTGGGAGAGCTGCATGTGGCTGTTCCTGATCGTGGCGGTGGTCATCATTTTCTTTTCCCAAAATGCGATTAGCATTGCTAAGAGTTGTAAGATTGGCGTGAAGACAACTGTTGCGACTGCGATACTTCTTGTGTGGAGCATCATCAGTCTTGCGGGAGTGAGCACATTCCTGTATATGAATTTCTAAATATCAAGTTTGTTGATTGGTAGATTATGAATAATAGTAATAGTCAGAAGAAACTGAATAAACTGTTCTGGGGCCTGATAGCTTTTGTTGTGCTGGCGCTGGCGCTGGTGGCTGCTCTTGTGGTGTATGTGGATCCTTTCTTTCATTACCATACTCCGCTAAAGGGTTTTCCTTATGTTGTTGACAACCAGCTTTCCCAGAATCCTGGCATGGCTGTGAACATGGATTACAACGGATGTATCATCGGCTCGTCTATGACGGTCAATTTCGACACTGATGATTTCAAGGAATTACTTGGATACGACACAGTGAAGCTCAGCTACAGCGGCGCTTATCCCAAGGACGATTACAATATCCTCTCAATTGTGTTTGATGAGTCGAGTCATGCAAGGCACACGCAGCCTATGGGAGCGGTGTTCTTTGCGATGGATATCCCGACCATGACGGCAGATACTGAGGAGACCAAGTATCCGCTGCCCGAGCATCTCTATGATGACAATATCTTCAATGATGTGAAGTATGTCCTGAACAAAGACGTGCTGTTCCAATATATCTTCAGGCCGGTTATTCAGGGCAAAGGTTCGGACCTTTCTGAGATTTATGCAAGCTGGTGGACCCCGGATTATTACAACATTCAGTGGGTCATGCACACCTATGAGGAGCCGGAGAAGTCAGATGTTGTCTATACTGCAGATGATGTTCTGCCAATGACTCAGGCGAATCTGGAAAAAAATATTTTGCCTTTCGTTGAGGAAAATCCTGACACGCAGTTCTATTTCTTTTTCCCACCTTACAGCATTCTGTATTGGCATAACCTGAAACAGGAGGGATTCTATGAGGCGGCCTTTGCGCAGTATCAGTATGTTGCTGACAGGCTCCTTGAGTACGACAATGTTCATCTCTTCTATTTTCAGACCATGGACGAGGTGACGGACCTCAACAACTACGCGGATTATTCTCATTACAAACCCGAGATCAACAGATATATGGTAGAATGTTTTAGTGACGATTCTCACCGCATTACTTCTTCTGAGCAGATGGCAAAAGAGCTGACGAAGATGCGGGAGATTGTAGAGAGCTTTGATTATGAAGAGCTCTTTTCACAAGATTGGTAAATAAAAAGGACGGAAGATTATGAGCAAAACAGAAGATCAGAATAAAGAAAATCAGGGTATTCCCAAGTGGGCGTTTGTCGCTGTGCTTGGAGTAATCCTGGCGGTTATAGTGTTCTCAGTGGTTAAGCTGTGGATCTGGAATCAGGGAACGGCTGAGACAGAGGGCGTTGTCGAGGGCGACTTCTCGGTTGAGGTCATGGATCAGATATTCCTGCTGCCTGAAGATAAGAAGGCTATGCACGAGGATGACGGGCAGGAGACGATTCTTTTCCTGGGAAATGATATCCTGACTTACTACAGCAATGAAGAGGGTGTGGTTGAGCAGATCGGAAGCAAGCTCGGCGCAAACTGTATCAATGCAGGTTTCCCGGCTTCTACCGTGGCGCTTAAGAATGCTGAATATACTGATGACTATGCGCTGGATGCCTTCAGTTTCGTAAACGTGGCCAAGGCCATTGCAAATCGTGACTTCTCACAGATGGCTTCTGCAGCGCAGAAATTTGAAGATTCAAATTATGATAATCATACTGAGACGCTTGAGGCGCTTGATATGAACAGTGTTGATACACTTGTGATCTTCTATGATGCGCAGGATTATATCAATCTGCGAATCGGAATGAATCCTGACAATGATTCCGATCCGCTGACTTACAGCGGCGCTTTGAATGCAGGGATAAAGACTATTCAGGAAGCATATCCGTTCATAAGGATTGTATGTATGTCTTTTCCTATGTGCTATGCGTATGACAATACCGGATCGCTGGTTAACGGCGATATGTACGATTTCGGAAACGGAAGGCTCACAACATATCTTCAGTTTATGATCGATGTGTCAGGGGCAACCGGAGTGTCTTTTGTCGACAACTACTACGGAACTATCCACGAGGACAACAGTTCAGAGTGGCTTCTTGATAACATTCATGTGAATGCTGCATGTAACAAGCATATGGCAGAGCATTTCGCAAAAGTAATCTATGGCGTGGAGTAAGTTGGTTAATGAATTCTGAGAGTAAAAAAGGAATCAGAAAACTGGATATAGTTATGCTGCAGTTCTCGGTGATGGTCTACTCACTGTCGACAGTTGCGGGGAACATGGCGTCCAAGCACGAGTTTCTGAGCCCGGGATATATATTGTTCTTTGGGCTGGATTTCTGCATTCTGGGTGTTTATGCCATATTATGGCAGCAGATAATAAAGAGGTTTCAGCTTTCGGTAGCGTATGCTAATAAGGCTATGACGCTGCTGTGGTCAATGGTGTGGAATTTCCTGATCTTCAGTCAGGGGATTACCGTTAAGAAAGTTATCGGAGTCCTTGTGGTAATGGCCGGCGTAATTGTGATGAATATGGGGGAGGGCAAAGATGCTTAACATTTTCATGCTCGTAATGATCTTTGGCGAACTCCTGGCATCAATTTCGCAGGTGCTTCTGAAAAAGAGTGCGCAGAAGGAATATCCAAGCAGGATCAGGGAATATCTGAATGTCCTGGTGATCGGGGGATATGGGCTTTTGGTTGTGTCCATGTTTGTGGGGATTCTCTGCTACAAACATCTGGGATACATGGGAACTGTTATCATGGAGCCTGTTGCCTATATTCTTGTTATGATCCTGTCTCGCGTTGTGTTTGGGGAAAAGTTTACCGGGAACAAGCTTATTGGAATGGGGCTTATTATTACCGGAATTGTTATTTTTTATCTGTGATCTGATTTGCGAAAAATTTGGGAGAGTAAAGGTATATGTTGCTTCAAACAACAACTATAGTTTTTCTTTTGGTCATGGTTTTTCTTTTCAGGATTTCTCCTGGGAAAATTCGTAAGTATGTATTGTTAATAGGGAGTGTGGCGTTTATCTACAGCGAAGGTGGCGTAAGTGGGCTGGCTGTGCTGGCGGTTATTACGCTGATGACTTGGCTGGTTGGGCTGGCTATGGGAAGCGCTCATGACTCCAAAACAGTACTAATGACGGTCAGTATCGCTTTATTGGCGCTGATCTTGTTTGGATGGAAATATGTTCCGTGGATGATGGGACGGTTCGGGAACGGTGAGAGTAGCATGGGTGCGCTGGCTGCGATGCCGATTGGCCTTTCGTTTTACACTTTCCAGGCGATCAGTTATATTGCGGACCTGTATATGGGAAGATTGGTTGAGCCTGAGAGGAATCCCTTTAAGTTTGCGCTTTACATGATGTGGTTCCCTAAGTGGATGAGCGGTCCTATTGAGAGGGCAGGGGAGTTCTTCGAGCAGATCGAGGAAAGCAGCAGGGCGAAGATATTTGACCTGGACAGATTCATTCGTTGTATGTCTTATCTGGTCTGGGGACTTTTTATGAAGCTGGTTATTGCTGACAGGCTTGGTGTTGTGGTGGATGCTGTGTATGCGGATATGGCATCTTGCGGATTCCTGACCATGATGCTGGCGTCGGTTCTTTATACAATTCAGATTTATTGCGACTTTGCGGGTTATACCAACAGCATGATTGGTATTTCAGGGCTGTTTGGGATTGAGCTGACTCAGAACTTCAAAACGCCTTATCTGGCGCAGTCTACCACTGAGTTCTGGCGCAGGTGGCATATTTCTCTCAGTAACTTCCTCAAAGATTATATCTATATTCCGCTGGGCGGAAATCGCAAGGGCGAAGGCAGGAAGATGATCAACACTCTTGTGGTGTTTATTGTGTGCGGACTTTGGCACGGAGCCGGACTTTCATTCCTTGTTTGGGGCCTGCTTCATGGGCTGTTCAATATCTGTGCGGGGCTTTGTAAGAAGGCGAAGCTTAAGTTTGCGATACAGGGAATTTCGGGCCAGGTAATTACATTCTGTCTTGTGTCTTTTGCCTGGATATTCTTCAGAGCTAATGGCCTTGCTGAGGCGCTCAGGTTCGTCGGTGGCATGATCCCGGGAGTTAATTCGCTATCGCCTTTGGCGGGAATGGCGGTCGCGGATAAGATGATGTTGGGGATTTCTACCATGGAGTGGTGGGTCGCTGTACTGGCCGTGGCTTTGATGGTGGTCATGGATGTTCATGCCTGGATGAAAAAGAGTGTGCTGCCGGAGGTTGTTGCTGTGGAATGGGGCGATATTGCGCGCTCGATATTCCTTGTGGTGATCGCTCTGGTGGTTTTGGTGTTTGGAAAATACGGCTCAGGTGAAGCAATCAGAAGCTTCATGTACATGAGTTTTTAAGGGAGGGAAATGTTTTTTATGAAAAAGATAATTGCGACAATTCTCTCTATAGTTGTGTTGGCGGTTGCGCTATGGGGCGCGGATTTCGTGCTCAAAGACAGGACGGATCACGGCGTTAAGCAGTGTCTTGCCATGTATGAGCAGCCTAAGGATTCTATTGATGTTGTTATGCTGGGCTCCAGCCATGTGCATTATGGTGTTAATACGGCTAAGCTTTGGGAGGAGTATGGGATTTCGGCCTTTGACTTTTCGTCGGCTGAGCAGCCTTTGTGGATTTCGTATTATTACCTGAAGGAGCTGTGCAAGACTCAGAAGCCCAAGGTTGTGGTGCTGGATTTCTTTACGCCGGCGGCATTTCAGGATGAATACAAGTACAAGTACACTCACCTGGCAGATTCGATGAATGGGTTTAAGTTTGGGGTGAACAAGCTCAAAATGATGTGGGCGAGTTTTGATGGAGAGAAGGAAAACTGGAACAAGTATTTTCCGGGATTCTTTGGCTATCATGACAGGTATGATGCGCTGGAAGATGAGGATATTGAGGAATTTAAATATGATTATGTGAACTTCAAGGGATTTACGCCTTATTTTCAGATGAATCCTGTTTCGGCGCCGAGTATCAATCCCAGCGAGGTTCTGGCGCCATCCGATAAGTCGGTGGAGTACCTTCAGGAGATTGTGGATTATACCAAGGCTAACGGGATTGAGCTGTACTTGACCATTGTGCCTTATCATGTCAATGAAGAGCAGGTTATGGATCAGATCCAGGCTGAGGATCTTAGGTATAATTGGCTTGTGCAGTATGTGGCCCAGCAGAACGAGGCCGGAAATACGCATGTTTACTATGATTACACTGTGCAGCATTACTGGGATATCGGGATTGACTTTGAGAGTGGTCAGGATACCTATGACGGGTCACATTTGAATTATTACGGAGCTACGAAGTTCTCACACTATCTTGGCGAGCAGCTAAGGAATCTGTATGGCGAGGAAGTGCTTCCTGATCATCGCGGGGATGAGTATTACAAGTCCTGGGATGTGAATGCGGAGGAGATGAGGAAGGTTGTTGAAGAGAACGGATTTGAGTGGAGGTAATTGATTGATTAAGCGCCATGGGCCTTGGTTGGGGCTGTGGCGTTTTTTCTATTTGGGGAGACTTTATTGTGGAGTTGTGATGCTGTGGGGTTAGACTTTATGACTTCTTGGTTGCTACTGCATCACAAGAGGCTGTATCAGGTGTTGTTGGTTGGATTTACTTTTTGAAAAGCATCACAAAAATTGTTATATGAAAAAATAGTTGGAAATTACAAAACTTTTTTACCCGGAGGATTTCTAAAATTTCATGCCTAACGCTGTAGCTACATCACAGCACTCGGCTCAACGGTACGTTGTGATGTAGTTTTTTGCCTATATCTTTGCTCGGCTTCAAAACCTTTTTTGAAATTTCCAACTAATTTTTATATGGAAGTGAGTTGTGGGGTGGTCGGAATAACGTTTCCAACCATGTGAACAATACTGAGGAGTTGTGATGCACGGCAAGCTGAAAATGAGTGCAATTGACCGCAATTGACTACTTTGGTTGTTAGAATGGTTAATAAATGGTAAAATCTTCATAAGTATTGTGTTTTTTTCTTGATATATACAATATATTGTGAGATGATTTTACTCGTTTGATGTGCCTTGTGGGGAAGTATAGAAGGCATTCATATTTGAGGAGAGAAAGTATGAAAAGAAGTCTTAAGTTATTTAATAAAATTGGAAAGAAGCCTCGCCGAAGACAGGACGTCAAGGATTACGACGAGGAGTTCGAAGAGGACTACTACGAAGACGAGGAATACGACGAAGAATTTGAAGAAGAATACGGTGATGAGGACTACCGTGACGATGATGAAGATTATCGTGATGAGGATTATCCGGAAGATGATTATCCAGAGGAAGATTATCCCGAGGACAGGTCGTACAGCAGAGAGAAGCATGGCGACTTCGATCAGGAGTTAAGGGAAGATGATGACTTCGATGTGGATACAAATCGCAAGAGATATGAGGATGAGTATCCTGAAGAAGACAAGTATTCTGAGGAAGAAGAATATCCTGAAGAGGATGAGTATCCTGAAGATGTAGTAGCTGAGGATAGTAATGTGGTTCCATTCCCCGTTAAGGCTGAGTCAGAGCCTGAGGATGACTACAGTGATGAAGATTACTTTGAAGAGGAATCGTATGAAACTGATTCGAAGTATGAAGACAGTAGCTATTCTGAAGAAGCTAAGTATCGCGACGAGCTAGAAGATGCGGAAGATGGCGCAGATTATCGTGATGAAGTAGACTACGAAGATGAAGATTATGACCCGGAGTTCGAAGAAGACTACGGCGATCAGGTAGAAGGCCGTTACAAAGATGAAGATGATTATCCTGATGAAGAGGATGATCGTTATGAGGATGAGGACGACTATCCTGAAGACGACATAGATGATCGCTACGACGATGAACGCGACTACCGCGACGCAGAAGACTACGATAGATACGAAGAAGAGTACGACGAAGATTACGGCAGATATGATGAAGACTACCGTGACGACGAGGATGATTACTACGCTGCAGCTGCCGTAGCACGTGGTGGAAGAGGCGGACGCGATAGCGGAAGGTCTTCTCGTGCTTCAAAAGCTGACAAGAAATCGGGTCGTGACAAAAAAGACAGAGATCGCAGAAGACGCGGTGGATCAGGTGCCGGAGCCAAGATAATTGAATTTGTTAAGAATACCTCTTTTGCAGAGCGCGCAGCGGCTATTGTAGCTATTCTTCTCGTGATTGGTGGTCTTATAACCATGTCATTCTACAGAGATGCTCTGGGAAGGACTGCTGAGATCAATTCCTTTGCTGAGGTTGGAGCCGGAATGCAGTTCGATGATGTTATTGGTTCGACAGGTCTTTTGGCAGTGGCAGATGCAGAGCGTGCAAGAGCCATGACAGCAGGCATCGTCATGGAGGAAGAAGAGGAAGAAGAGGAAGAGGTCGCCGACGATGCACAGGGAGTTACCATTAAGATGACTCTCACTACCATCAAGAGCGACATGAAGATAAAGTTCATCAACTCGGAGACTAACAAGCTCGTTGCAAACGTGCCTTTCACAGTTGATGTTGTTACTCCTGACGGAACAAAAGTAACTTACGATGATCACGACAAGGACGGAATCATCTACAAGAATAACCTGACAGCCGGCAAGTACAAGGTTACACCTAACGCACTGCCTTCTGAATTCAGCAACTATGCTCTTGAACTTGGAACCCAGTCCTTGACCATCAAGGACACAGTCGAGACTAAGGTTGTCGATGTCAGCAACGAGATCAAGAAAGAGTCTCAGGTCAATGCGGCAAAAGAGGATACGGCGGTCCAGGAAGTTGTTGAGTCAGCGCTTACTGATACGGTTGAGTGGGTTGATTCAAACCAGGGAAGTACAAGTTCTGGCAGTGGCAATTATAACTATGAGCAGATAAATAAAGATACAATTGCTGATCCAAGTACAAGCTCAATGATTCCTACAGGAACAATCAGAAGACTTTCAGCTTCCAGGGGAAGAACAGAAGGTGCTTCCACAGATGCATCAACTGAGGGTTCGACAGTTGCAGGTGCCGGAAGAACCGGAGATGACACCAATCCTGATGATGCCGGAAACAACGGATCCGGCGAAGGTGGCAGCCAGGATTCAGGCAGTGGTTCATCTTCAGGAGATGGCGTTTCAACAGATGCTTCCGTAGAAACACCTAAGGATATGACTGTTTCTATATCAAGTTCAAGCCTCGAAGTAGGACAGACAGCCAATATCTCTGTTTCAGGTCCAAGCTCTTTTACCTGCACATCAAGTGATGAGGCGGTAGCTACTGTGTCAAACGATGGAACAGTAACTGCCAAGGGCGAAGGCAGCGCAACCATTACGGTTAAGGCTGATGGCTACAACAATGGCAGCGTTAGCGTTTCTGTTAAGAAGGCTGAAGTTGTGCTCAAGGACATGACACTCAGCAGCACAAACATAAACATGAAGGTCGGGGAAAAGACAAAGCTCACAGCCACAGGTCCTTCATCAGTTACATTTAGGTCAAGCGCAGACAACATCGCAGCAGTTGGCAGCGACGGAACAATCGAGGCTAAGGCAGAAGGCAAGGCTACGATCACTGTTACAGCTGATGGATACAAGGATGCAACAGCAACAGTAAATGTAGCAAAGGCAGATGAAAAGCTCATCACCTTCACATCAAGCCCATCACCGTTTAGCATTGCGAAAGATGCAACCGGCAAGCTCACTGTTTCAGGAATTGATGCAAATGCTGTTACATTCAAGAGTTCCGATGAAAAGATTGCAACAGTTGCTAAGGATGGAACAGTAAAGGGTGTTGCGGAAGGTAAGGCAACAATCACTATTTCTGCATCGGGATACAAGGACGCAACAATAGAAGTTACCGTAACCAAGAACAGCGACAAGACGGTTGAGATGAATGCGACCAAGGTTACTCTTGTTCAGGGAAGAACCTTTAAGCTTGCTCCTAAGGATGCAGGCAAGAAGGTGACATATTCATCTGCAAAGAGCGATATTGCATCAGTTGGCGGTGATGGAACAATTACCGGTGTTGGTGCAGGTAGCGCAACAATTACCTTTAAGTGCGACGGCTACAAGGACGGAACTGTAGAAGTAACAGTCATCAGCAAGACTACAGTCCTCAAGGACAAGAACGGAAACACCGTTTATGTGAAGAACGCCAACGGCGATTATGTTGAGGCGACTTACGACGATTACTACAAGGGGTCAACCTTCTATCTCAGAAAAGAGAAATCAGGCCCTGACGTTAAGCAGGGATGGTGGACCATCGATGGCAAGACTTACTACTTTGACAAGAATGGTAACTACGTAACCGGTGAGCAGGTCATCAAGGGTGCCAAGTACACATTCGGCAGCGATGGAGCTCTTTCATCTTCATCAGGAACGCTGGGAATTGACGTCAGCAAGTGGAATGGAAACATTGACTGGAATAAGGTTAAGAACAACGGTGTTAACTTTGTAATCATCCGCTGCGGATACAGAGGATCTTCAGCAGGTGCGCTCATCGAGGATCCTAAGTTCAGAGCAAATATCAAAGGCGCTCAGGCAGCAGGACTCAGAGTTGGTGTTTACTTCTTCTCACAGGCGGTCAACGAAGTTGAAGCCGTAGAGGAAGCGTCCATGTGCATCAACCTTTGCAAGGGTTACAGCCTCAGCTTCCCTATCTACATCGACGTTGAGGGAAGTAACGGCCGTGGTGACACCATCAGCGCAAGCCAGCGTACAGCCAATATCAAGGCTTTCTGCGGAACCATTCAAAGCGCAGGCTACAGGGCAGGTGTTTACTCCAACAAGACCTGGTTTACCAAGAACATCAATACTGCTTCATTGACAAACTACAAGATCTGGCTTGCTCAGTACGCAGCTAATGTTAGTTACACTGCGACTCGTTACGATATGTGGCAGTACACATCAAAGGGATCTGTTTCCGGAATTTCCGGAAATGTTGATATGAACATTCTCTATAACTGATTTGTTTTGATGGTGCAATGGATAAATGATTTAAAGGACAGGAGCCTTAGCTTAGGGCTCCTGTCTTTTTAATTGTGAGTCATTGGGGACGTTTCAGTTTGACTCAAAATGAGACAAACTGAAACGTCCCCGGTGACTCACACATCACAAGGCTTTAAATATTAGCCTGATGGTTGGAGTTGATTTTTTAAAAGCATCACAAAAAATCCTAT
Organism: Butyrivibrio sp. NC2007; assembly: GCF_000421405.1. GTDB lineage: Bacteria > Bacillota > Clostridia > Lachnospirales > Lachnospiraceae > Butyrivibrio. The sequence goes on along the minus strand of NZ_ATWY01000006.1, from coordinate 38,651 downwards.
ATGAAAAATTAGTTGGAAATTACAAATTTTTTTTCGGGCCGGGGAAACTGAAATTTCATGCCTAGCTCTTTTCCTGCCCCACAAGTACCGGCCTACGGGTCTCTTGTTATGTACTTTCCCGCAAGTATAAGCAGATGGCCACAAAATCCTTTTTGCAATTTCCAACTATTTTTTGTATAGACGGGAGTTGTGGGGTGGTCGATAAACCGTTTCCAACCAGTGTTAATTATATAGGCGCTTGTGATGCAAATCCGTCGCCGGCAATCAACCACTTCTACTTATCCCTTCTGTGTGGTATACTTATTTAGTTAAATTATGCTTTTTTCTAGGAAAGGAATAGAGATGAGAACTTATTTAGTTACCGGAGGTGCCGGATTTATCGGCTCCAACTACATTCATTACATGTTCAAAAAGTATGACAACGAGATTCGCATCATCAACGTGGATGTCCTGACTTACGCAGGAAACCTTGAGAACCTTCGCGATGTTGAGAACCGCGACAACTATACATTCATAAGGGCAGACATCTGCGACCGCGATGCGATCAACAAGATATTTGAGAAGAACGACATCGACAGAGTTGTTCACTTTGCTGCAGAGAGCCATGTTGACAGATCAATCGTTAACCCTGAGGTTTTCGTTCAGACCAACGTTCTTGGAACAGCGACAATGCTTAACGCTGCCAAGAAAGCTTGGGAACTTCCCGATGGCTCTTTTAAAGAGGGCAAGAAGTTCCTCCACGTTTCAACTGATGAGGTTTATGGATCACTCGATGATGACCCTAATGCATACTTCTATGAGACAACTCCATACTCACCTCACAGCCCATATTCAGCAAGTAAGGCCAGCTCAGACATGCTGGTTAAGGCATACATGGACACTTACAAGTTCCCTGCCAACATAACCAACTGCTCCAACAACTACGGACCTTACCAGTTCCCGGAGAAGCTCATTCCGCTCATCATCAACAACGCTCTTGCGGGAAAAGACCTTCCGGTTTACGGCGATGGTAAGAACGTCCGCGACTGGTTATATGTTGAAGATCACGCCAAGGCCATCGACATGGTTCAGGAAAAGGGCAGACTCTTCGAAACCTACAACGTAGGCGGACACAACGAGAAGCAGAACATCGAGATCGTTAAGACAATCATCGACACACTGAAAGAGGAGCTTGATGACTCAGATCCTCGCAAGGCACATCTTTCTTACGACCTCATCAAGTATGTAACAGACAGAAAGGGCCACGATCGCCGCTATGCTATCGCGCCTGACAAGATCAAGGCAGAGATTGGCTGGGAGCCTGAGACAATGTTCGCAGAGGGCATCAAGAAGACCATCAAGTGGTACTTCGAGAACACAGAATGGATGGAGCACGTTACATCCGGTGATTACGAGAAGTATTATTCAAAGATGTATGACAACAGGTAATAATACAAACTGAAATATTTGGAGGGATTCATCCATGAAAGGAATTATCTTAGCAGGTGGTAGCGGAACTCGTCTCTATCCGCTCACAAGGGCCATGAGCAAGCAGATGATGCCTGTTTACGACAAGCCCATGATTTATTATCCGCTTTCAACTCTGATGCTCGCAGGCATCAGGGAAGTACTTATAATCTCAACTCCAAGAGATCTTCCTGTATTTGAGGAGCTCTTTGGTGACGGAAGCCAGCTTGGCATGAAGTTCTCATACGCAGTTCAGGAGAAGCCCAGAGGACTTGCAGATGCCTTCATCATTGGTGCTGAATTTATCGGAAAAGACTCTGTGGCACTGGTGCTGGGTGACAATATCTTTTACGGTCAGAGCTTCTCTAAACTTCTTAGAGAAGTTGCATCAAGGGAAAAAGGCGCAACCATCTTTGGTTACTATGTAAGAGATCCAAGAGCTTACGGCGTTGTTGAGTTTGACGAGAACGGAAAGGCCATCAGCATCGAGGAGAAGCCTGAGAATCCTAAGAGTAACTACGCAGTTCCCGGACTTTACTTCTACGACAACAAGGTTGTCGAGATCGCCGAGAACGTTAAGCCTTCAGCAAGAGGCGAGATAGAGATAACAAGTATCAACAACGAGTATCTTAGAAGAGGAGAGCTTCGCGTTGAGACCATGGGACGCGGCTTTGCATGGCTCGACACCGGCAACCACGACTCACTTCTTGATGCATCAGACTTCGTATGCGCATTCCAGAAGAGACAGGGACTTTACATTTCCTGCATCGAGGAGATTGCTTACAAGCGCGGATTCATTGACAAGAATCAGCTCCTTGCACTTGCTGAGCCTCTTATGAAGACAGACTACGGCAAATACTTAGTGGAAGTAGCTAACGGGCTGTAACTAATGTTTTTGGGGGAGCGTTATGGACACAAGAGTTTTCAGAATGGCGATACTTACCATCCTAAGCGCCTTCATTCTGGTGCTGGTGATCGTATACGCCACTAACACAGACAAGATCAACAGCCTGTTCGGCTGGGGGCAAAAGACACAGACGGCCACCGAAGCTGCTACTGAAGAAACCACTGAGGAAGAGGTCATCTACGGCGATCAGATCGGCGACAGTTTAAACGCCTTTCTTCTTGATGATGATTTCTTTGATGAGACCGAGAAGATCCCATCAGTAGTGGTGATCAAGAAATCAGATGCCAGCACAGATGAGGGGAGCGCAGAAAGCTCTTTTGCCGAAGGAGAAGATAGACCAGGCACAGGAATGGCAGTTGTGGGTGAGCTCACAAACCCAAGCCTGGAGGGTGCTGCGGATTCATCGGGATACCTTACGAGCCTTCCTGATGCACCGGCGGGCGGCTACGGACAGTACATCCCGGCAGATCAGACAATAACCGGAACTCCGGTTGGACAACCATAAAATTTATTTAGGAGAGTATTAAAGCAATGGGTAAGATAACAGTTGAAACATGCGAAATTGAAGGACTTAAGGTCATCACACCTAAGGTATTCGGCGATAACAGAGGATACTTTATGGAGACCTACAACAAGAATGATTTCGTGGAGGCAGGCATCGATTGCGAGTTCGTTCAGGACAATCAGTCAGCCAGCACAAAGGGCGTGCTTCGCGGCCTTCATTTCCAGACAGAGCATCCGCAGGACAAGCTTGTTCGCTGCATAAACGGTGAGGTTTTCGACGTGGCAGTGGATCTGCGCAAAGGTTCAAAGACCTATGGAAAGTGGTTCGGAGTTAAGCTCACAGCTGAGAACAAGAAGCAGTTCTTCATCCCTAAGGGATTTGCTCATGGATTTTTGGTGCTCTCAGATTACGCAGAGTTCGCATATAAATGCTCAGATTTCTATCACCCGGAGGGCGAGGGCGGAATAAAGTGGGATGACCCGGACGTTGGGGTTGAGTGGCCAATCACTGATGACATGAAGCTTAATCTTTCCGAGAGAGATACTAAGTGGGGAGGAATTAAGGAGCTTTGATTTCTGCAAAAAAGAAACCGACCAAGGTGGTAGCCTTGGCGGTTTTCTACACATTGGCGCTTGCTTTGGCGCTGATACTTATCTTGCATAATAACCCGCTTGAGGATCCGCACACCGCGATGCTGAAAAAGATCTGCGGATGTATTCTCATCGCTGTCGGCAGCATTTTGGTCTTTGCCTGGTACGACAGGCTCACGGTCCTTCCCGTGGAGCTCTGGAATTCCAGAAACCTCATTAAGCGCCTTGCCATCAACGATTTCAAGAAGAGATACGCTGGATCCTACATGGGTATAGTGTGGGCACTGGCTCAGCCGGTGGTCACTGTTTGTATGTATTATATTGTGTTCGACGTTGTCTTTACGGCCAAGGCCCAGGCGGTTTCCGGGGGCGTGGAAGTTCCCTACGTTCTGTTCCTTACTGCCGGTCTCGTGCCCTGGTTCTACTTCTCCGAGGCTCTGACCAACGGAACAACGTCTCTTTTAGAGTACAACTATCTGGTTAAAAAGGTACTCTTCAAAATCAGTATCCTGCCCATTATCAAGATCATCGCAGCAATGTTCATCCATATCTTCTTCATTGGAGTTATGATGATCATCGCCTGCATTTACGGTTATTATCCGAATGTTTACTGGCTCCAGCTGATCTACTACATCGGCTGCGAGTTTATTCTGGTGCTCTCAATCAGCTACGCAACCTGTGCTATCGTGGTGTTCTTCAGGGATCTTTTGCAGATCATCTCAATTGGGCTGCAGCTCTTCCAGTGGGCAACGCCGATTCTGTGGAACATCGAGATCGTGCCTGATAAGTACAAGTGGCTGGTTAAGCTCAATCCCATGACATATATTGTTGAGGGATTCAGGAACTCGATCTATGGAGATACATGGTTCTTTGAGCACTTCTATTCATCGACGTATTTCTGGCTCTTTGTGGTGGCTTCGTTCTGCCTCGGAGCGCTGATATTTAAGAGAAGTAAGACACATTTCGCAGACGTGTTATGATACTAGGGATTCAAAGTCACAATAAATCTTGCACTTGTGTAAGATTTATTGTGACCTTGAAGACCGAACAAACATAAGGAAAAAAGATATGCGAAATGAAATGAGCATATTGATTTCCGCATGTTTGTAGGATTGTGAGAGCGCTTTTTGCGAAGCAATCCGTAGTATCATAACTAAATTTCAGGGATTCATATATGGAAAAAGACACAGCGATTGAGGTCAAGAACCTCACGAAAATTTACAAACTATATGACAAGCCAATTGACCGCCTGAAAGACTCTCTTGGCCTTGCGCGCAAGAACAGGTACAAGGAGCATCTGGCCCTTAACAACGTGAACCTCACGGTCAAAAAGGGCGAGACTGTCGGCATCATCGGAACCAACGGCTCAGGAAAGAGTACCATCCTCAAGATCATTACAGGAGTTCTTTCGCCGTCATCCGGTGAAGTTAACGTAGACGGCCACATCTCAGCACTTCTTGAGCTGGGCGCCGGCTTTAACATGGAATACAACGGAATCGATAACATATATTTGAACGGCATGATGATCGGCTTCTCGGAGGAGGAGATCACCAAGCGTCTTGATGCGATTCTTGAGTTCGCAGACATTGGCGACTACGTTTATCAGCCGGTCAAGACCTACTCCAGCGGTATGTTTGTCCGCCTGGCTTTTGCAGTAGCTATCAACATTGACCCGGAGATACTCATTGTCGATGAGGCCCTCTCAGTAGGAGACGTGTTCTTCCAGGCCAAGTGTTATCACAAGTTCGAGGAGTTCAAGAAGCAGGGTAAGACCATCCTCTTCGTATCCCATGACCTCTCCAGCATCAGCAAGTACTGCGACAGAGCAGTGCTCCTTAATCAGGGAGTGCTCCTGGGCGAGGGAACTCCCAAGAAGATGATCGATATTTACAAGCAGGTTCTTGTAGGTCAGTATCCGCTGCCAAGCGCAGGCGATACGGAGAATCTCCTGGATGATGAGCAGATCCGCGAGGCAGCAGCAAGCGCATCTGACAAGGCAGACAACAAAGTCAAAGCAGGCAATACCGGCAAGTCTGAGACCGACAACAAGAATTCTGCCAAACAAGATTCGAGCAACACTGCAACAAATGACAAGAATCCCGCCGCCAACCCCGACACCCTCGAGTACGGCGACGGCGCAGCAAACATAGAAGAATACTACGTAACCGACGACCGCGGAACGCGCACCAATTCCATCATCAAAGGAAGCGAGTTCACCGTTCACATGAAGGTTCGCTTTAAGCAGACAGTGGCAGCGCCCATCTTTGCCTTCACATTCAAGAACATCATGGGTATCGAGATCACAGGAACCAACTCCATGGTGGAGAAGGCTTTCCTTGACCCGGTAGAAGCAGGAGATGTAAAAGAAATCTCTTTTACCCAGAAAATGACACTTCAGGGCGGCGAGTACCTCATCAGCTTCGGAGTTACAGGCTTTGAGCAGAACGACTTCACGGTCTACCACCGCCTCTACGATGCGCTGAACATCACTGTTGTCTCCGACAAGAACACAGTTGGTTACTACGACATGGAATCAAAATGCGTTGTACAGGACGCTAAGGAATAAACAAAATGCAAGAAGTTATAAAGATTGGCGGCGTAAGCCTTAATTTCAAACATTACTCAGGGGTTGATCTCTACAGCGACGGAGTTATCGAGAATGACCTTCTTGAGATTGTCAAAAAATACAAAAAAGAAGAGTACCAGAAGGTCATCGAGGAGCGCAACAACTGGCCCATCATGTACCATCTCTCCGACCAGCGTGCAAACATCGTCGAGTGGATCCCAATGGACAAGCGCGCCAAGGTCCTGGAAGTCGGCTCAGGCTGTGGCGCCATCACAGGCATGCTCGCATCCAAGGCAAAAGAGGTTGTGGCCTGCGATCTTTCCCGCAGAAGGTCAGAAATCAACGCAACCCGTAACGCTGACTGCGACAACGTCACCATCCATGTGGGAAATTTCAGGGACATCGAGCCCGACCTTCCCAAGGATTTTGACTACATCTTCCTCATCGGCGTCTTCGAGTACGGCCAGGGCTACATCGGCACCGACAGCCCCTACGAGAAGTTCCTTCGCATGCTGAAGAGACACTTAAAACGTGGCGGTAGAATCGTTATCGCCATCGAGAACAGACTTGGACTTAAGTATTTTGCCGGCTGCAAGGAAGACCACCTGGGCAGCTACTTTACAGGCATTGAAGGCTATTCACCCGACTCAGTTGCAAGAACATTTAGTAGGAACGGACTCATCAACATCTTCAAGAAATGCGGAATGAATGAGTACCATTTCTATTATCCGTATCCTGACTACAAGTTCATGTCTCTTTTGCACTCGGATTCCTACACCCCCAAGTTCGGGGATCTGCAGGACAACGTCCGCAACTACGACCAGGACAGGCTTGTGCTCTTTAATGAGAAAAGAGCTTATGAAGACCTTGTGCGTGAGGACATGTATCAGGAGTTCGCGAACTCTTTTGAAGTGATACTTGGACCCGGGTTTGATACCATCTACAGCAAGTACAGCAACGACCGCGTGGATGAGTTCAAGATAAGGACCGACATCGCCATCGACAAAACAGGTCGCAGAGTCATCCGTAAGTTCCCGCTGACCGAAGCTGCCAAGGAGCATGTTTTCGGCATTCGCGACGCATACTTAGGGCTTCGTCAGAGGTTCCAGGGAGGCGACCTTGAGATCAACGACTGCTCGATTGATGATAAGCTTGGCTGCGCCGTTTTCTCTTTTGTCAACGGAGTGCCACTGGCATCGCTTCTTGATGAGTGCGTTGACAGGGACGACCCCGACGGGTTCTTCGCGCTGGTTGGCGAGTACATCAAGAGAATCAGCTACAAAGAGGATTATCCCGTTTCGGACTACGACCTTATCTTTTCCAACATTATGGTCAACGGCCCGATCTGGACTATAATAGATTATGAATGGACCTACGGTAAGTGCATTCCGGCCAAGGAACAGGTCTGGAGAGCGCTCTACTGCTACAGATTAGAAGATCGCAAGCGCGAGAAGTTCGATCTAAAGCCGCTTTACAAGAAACTTGACATCACCGAGGACGAGGCAAAAGAGCTTTTGGAGGAGGAGTATCAGTTCCAGAAGTACGTGACCGGCAATCGCAAGTCCATGGTTGAGCTCTGGAAGGCTCTTGGCAGAAAGACTATCGTGCCAAAAGAGCTGAGGGGCGGCGCTGAGGCTGCAAGACCGGACGACTGCGTTCAGGTCTATCTCGATGAGGGAAATGGTTACTCCGAGGATGATTCCTTCTTCCCGGAGGAGGTCTATGATGACAACAACATCATAAAGCTTGACCTCCGCATTTCCGATGATTGCAGAACTGTCCGCGTGGATCCTGCATTTGCACCATGCATCGTTACCATCAAGGATGCGCTTTGGAATGGCAAGGCAATTTCTGATCCCGGGTGCGACATTGATATCCATCCGGTAAATGGTCAGTGGATTTCCGATGATACATTTGTCTTTAATTCTGAGGATCCGAATATTGAGTTTGGGCTTATGAGTCAGAAGCTGAATATGCAGGCGAGGAACCACCTTGAGCTTACGCTGCTCACAACGCTGATTCCAAGAAATGCAGCGGATGCCATCGCCGATTCTCTTCACGAGGAAGAGCCTGCGCCACAGCCTAAAAAGGGTGGTAAGAATCTGATCAAGAAGATTGGCAAGAAGATCATAGAAAAGCGCGAGGAGCGCATGTATAAAGACGAGGAGTGGGATTAAGGGGATATGCTTAAAGGTCTGGTAAAGTCAGGGCTTGTGAAGAAGAGCACAACTAAATACAACAAGGTATTGGCCGGCAAGTCTTCAGCTTATGACAAGTGGCAGCACGCCCGGGAAAAAGAGCCTGTGGTCATGGCCACTGCACCTGTCATGTATGAACAGGGTGAGAACGGGGAAATGGTTCCCCACAAGCTCCCGGACCCGACTGTCAAGGTGATCCCCTACGGTAAAGTATGGGAAGTCCAGGACAACGAGGGCGATGACAACGTGGTCTACCTCTTTGTAAGTCCCAAGGGCAAGCTCATCAAGAAAGCTGCTGAGGTTGTCAGACAGTACTTTATCGCGCACCCCGAACACAACGTAGTTTACGGAGATGAGGACGAGGCTTCCACCAATGGAAAATACATTCATCCGTATTTCAAGCCTGACTGGTCTCCCGATTCATATCTGAATGCCTTTTATATAGGCAGTTTTTTTGCATGCAGAGCCAAGACCATGCATGCATCTTCAAAGGAATACGACAACGCAGTTAAAATGCTGGGCGGAACGGCAAACAAGCGCGGCAGTGTAGAACAGGCGGGGCTGGAGGCATCTCTTTTGTCTGCAGACGTACTATTCTGCATGCTGGCGATACATGAGCACGCCTTCGCCAAGAGAACCGGCCTGGAGTTTCCGATTGGACATATCAAGCAGATACTGTTCCACAGAAGCCCCGAGCAGGACGTGTTCTACGGAAGGAGCTTCCACTCATCAAGGCACATGCTCCTTGCACCGGCAACTGTAAGTATCATCATTCCATCCAAAGATCACCCCGAGGTGCTGCAGCAGTGCCTTAACTCAATAATAGAGACCACAGGTGATGACAACATCAAGTACGATATTGTCATTATTGATAATGGTTCAAATGCAGCAAACAGGGTTAAGTACGGCGTTTATGCTTCCAGGGCTCCGCGTAAGAACGGCCTTGTGAAGATCAACTATATCTACAAACTCCAGGATTTCAACTTCTCCGTTATGTGCAATCAGGGGGTTAAGAACTCCACCGGAGAATATCTGCTTTTCATGAATGACGATATTGAGTGCGCCAAGGAAGGGTGGCTTCGCGAGATGCTCTCTCAGGCGCAGCTGAGGCATGTCGGCGCGGTTGGAGCTAAGCTGATTTACCCGGATACGGACCTTATCCAGCATGCCGGAATCGCTAATGTCAGACGTGGTCCGGTGCACAAGCTCCAGAAAATGCACGACAACAAGAGTCATTACTTCGGATATAACAGAGGAATTCACAACATGATAGGCGCTACGGCTGCATGTCTTTTGGTAAGCCGCAAGAAGTTCCTTGATGCAGGCGGATTCCCGGAGGACCTTGCAGTAGCTTTTAACGACGTGGATCTGTGCTATTCAATTCACGAAAAGGGCTACTACAATGTCTGCTGCAATCATATTTATCTCTATCATCACGAGTCCCTGACCAGGGGGCTTGATAACCTCGATCCCAAGAAGATGGAGAGGCTGGCGGTGGAGGGCGATACCCTTATGACTAGGCATTCGCATCTCTACAACTGGGATCCTTTCTACAGTCCGCATCTGACTGAGGACGAGACTATTTCGGCAATCATTCCTCGTGAGGATTACACTCCTGTTGAGAAATTGCCATACGCGACTGCAACCATCCATGAGAAGGGCATTCGCGGCGCAAGAGAGGACCAGTGCCTGCGCGTTGGCTGCGAGTACAACGGCACCATGGACAACTGGCTCTACGGCGTAACTGCCAAGGGCCATGATGAGGGATATTTCCTCAAGGGCTACAGCTTTGTCATCGGCTCGGATAATGCATGCTTTGAGAAGAAGCTTGTGCTCAGGCAGATCCAGAAGAGCCCTGACGGCTCTGTTGGGCCTACAGGCCCCAAGGTATACAGCTTTGTGCCTTATGTCTGGTACAGGCCTGACATCCGTGTGAGACTGAGTGACCAGGTGAATGTGGACCTGACCGGATACAAGCTCAGGATCGACAAGAATACACTGCCTCCGGGATATTACCAGATCGGAATGCTGGCGATTGATAAGACCAGCCGCTTGAAGCTTATCAACTGGGTGCCGAATGTGATTAAGATAAAGGACGCAAGGAAGTAAGAATGGAAGATAACAAGAACTTTGATTATAAAGCTGCATACGAGAAGGAGAAGCTGAAGACTGCGGATTTGGCTGGTCGTATTGCAGAGCTTGAGGATAAGAACCAGGAACTTGAGTTTAAGCTGAATCGTATCAAGAATAATCCTATCTGGAAGGCTTCTACACCGGCGCGTAATGCGATGCACTGGGTGATCAGGCAGAGGGATAGGATTAGGAATCAGGGATCACTTCGCGGAGTCATTGCCAAGATCAAGTACAAGCAGATTGAGAAGAAGGCCATGACTCACTACGGAACAGAGAGCTTCCCGAGCGAGGAGACCAGGAAAGAGCAGGAGAGTGCTGTATTTGAGAAGATGCCTCTTATATCAATTCTTGTTCCTCTTTACAATACTCCTGAGAAGTTCCTTCGAGACATGATCGAGTCAGTGCTGGCACAGACATATGGCAATTGGCAACTGTGCCTTGCTGATGGATCAGATGCTGAGCACATCGGAACAGTAGAAGCAATTGTTAAAGAGTATCAGGCTAGTCCGAAAGCTCTTTTCCCTGACGGCAAATGCCGTATCAAATATCAGAAGCTTGAGAAAAATGAAGGTATCTCCGGTAACACAAACCACTGCCTGGAGCTTGCTGAAGGAGAGTATATAGGTCTTTTCGACCACGATGATATTCTTCATCCGGAAGTTCTGTACTGGTATGTGAAGGCTATAAATGAGGAGAATGCAGACTACATCTACTGTGATGAGACCACCTTCAAGGGTGATGACATCAACAAGATGATAACCATGCACTTCAAGCCCGACTATGCTATCGATAACCTCAGGGCTAACAACTATATCTGCCATTTCAGTGTGTTCAAGAGAACACTGCTTGATGGTACAGAGCTCTTCAGACCTAAGTTTGATGGAAGTCAGGACCACGACATGATCCTGCGTCTTACTGACAGAGCGGAGCACATCGTGCATGTGCCAAAGCTTCTCTACTACTGGAGGAGCCACGCCGGCAGCGTTGCATCAGACATCAATGCCAAGCCTTATGCAATTGATGCAGCCAAGGGCGCTGTGGCAGATCACCTGCGCAGACACGGTTATGACCACTTCAAGATAACAAGCACAAGGGCTTTTGAGACAATCTTCAAGATCACTTATGAAGTTCAGGGAACACCTAAGATTTCCATCGTGATTCCCAACTGTGAGCATAAGGAAGATCTTAAGAGGTGCATAGATTCTATCTATGAGAAGTCCGTTTATGATAATTACGAGATAATCGTTGTTGAGAATAACTCCAAGGGCAGCGAGATCCGCGGCTACTACGAGGAGCTGGCAAACGGTGGCCTTAAGGACATCGTCAAGGTTGTTGACTACACAGCTTACAAAGCTATGGCCGGTGGCGATGGCAAGGATAGCGGATTTAACTACTCAGCGGTTGTTAACTACGGAGTCAAGAATTCTACCGGTGAGTACATAGTTCTTTTGAACAATGATACACAGGTTATCACCGTCAACTGGATGGAGGAGCTTCTGATGTACGCCCAGCGTGAAGACGTGGGCGCCGTCGGAGCCAAGCTCTACTTCCCGGATCGCAAGATCCAGCACGCCGGCGTTGTGCTTAAGCTCGGCGCCCACAGGACCGCTGGGCACTCCCACTACGGTCAGGCCGGCATGAACCTGGGTTACATGGGACGCCTGTGCTACGCACAGGACGTCAGTGCCGTAACCGGTGCATGCCTCATGGTGAGCCGTAAGAAGTACGACGAAGTCGGAGGCTTCGACGAGGGCTTTGCTGTGAGCCTCAACGACGTGGACTTCTGCCTCAAGCTCCGCCAGGCCGGATACCTCAACGTATTCACGCCTTTCGCAGAGCTCTACCACTACGAATCATTGTCCCGAGGCCTTGACCTAGAAGGCAAGAACGCCGCTCGCTACGAAGGCGAGTCCGAGCACTTCCGCACCAAGTGGAAAGAAGTCCTCGACAAGGGCGATCCGTACTATAACCCGAACTTCTCACTTGATCGCAGCGACTTCAGTTTGAATGTTGAGGGATATTCAAGTTTGAGAACACAGTAGAATCTGGTTATGCTATAGATATGATTATTGTATTTCAGGCAGGATGGATATAACAGAAAAAATACCCGGATTTCAGAGATTAGCGAAAGCGATTCGCATCCCCGGCATCCGGGTATTTTTGTATCTATATTTATATCTATATTTGTATTTATATTTGTATCTATATTTGCATCTATGAAATCAGCCTGAATTATAACTGTCCTGATCCAAATTTCCTTCCCGGACAGTAGTAGTGGTAGGAGATTAAACAAGCACCTACTGTCTGCAAGACTTTTTTAGACAGGGACAGTAGGGAACTTGCCTGAAACTGTGAACTGCCTACTGTCCATAAGTGAAAAAAGCACAGGGACAGTTAAAAATGATCAGAAATACAGTGTTAGGCTGTGCTAACAACATGGTTCGTAAGAAAAAGCTACTGTCTATAAAGAAAAATAAGAAAAGGACAGTAGCACTCCCTGTATAAATGGTTATTTAATACACATTTAACGAGTGCTAGCCATAATCTTAACAGGAGTTTTTGCATTTACATCCGGAATTGTAAGTGACAGCAACTCCATAATCTCCATGGCAGCTGAAGTTGCTGCGGTAAAAGAGTTATCGAACCTCTTTCCTGCAGGGACGACTCTGCATTCTGATACATTCCCGGGATTATCCGTTACATATAATTCCAAGACAACCTACGTAGTCAAGGAAGGCAAGAATAATATTGCCCTTTCCGTTACTTTGCTGGATCGTGATAGCTCCGGAAGTTCCTCTGACAACGAAGAGTGATGATGCCGGCAGAAAATCACATCACAAGGCATAGCTGACAGCCTCATTGGTTGGAATTGATTTTTAAATTACATAACAAAAATTCTCTATTTGAAAATTAGTTGGAAATTGCAAAGATTTTTCAGGGCCATGGGTCAAGTAAATTTGATGTCTAGCTCTTTTCCTGCATCACAGGAACGGGCCTACGGGTATCATGTTATGAACTCCCGGAAAAAACGCCGAAAGGTCTTTTTGCAAATTCCAACTAATTTTTATATGGAGAAGTCTTGTGGGGGAGTCGAAATTCCGTTTCCAACCAAGACTGTCATATTAGGGCCCTTGTGATGTACCCGGGCTTTCACCTGTGCTAAAATAATAGATATAAAGCAACACATTTTCACTTGGAGGTTTCTTATGGCAGAGAACGTAATATTTTATTTTTCAGGCACCGGTAACTGCCTGGATATCGCAAGAAATATAGCAAAGGGGATCGGCGGCGCAGACCTTGTAAGGATTAAGAAGGGCATGACCACTACTGATGTTACAAGCGCCAAGAAGGTTGGCTTTGTATTCCCGTGTTACGGCGGCGGAGCACCGGAAGATGTCCTTAAATATGCTAAGCAGATCAAGGTTAGCCCCAGCGCCTACACCTTTGGCGTGACTTCCTGCGCAGCATACAAGGGAACTGGCCTTTCAAGGCTCAACAAGATCATTCCGCTCAAGTACTGGAGCGTGATCACACATCACTGCAGCTGCATCTGGCTTTTCCCGCATAACCTGATGATGCCACGTCTTTCAGTAGGAGAGGCAGAAGCCAGAAGTAAGGACCTTGCCAGAATAATAGCCAATGACATAATGGCAGGCAAGACAAAGAGAAGACCCGGCTTGAACATCTTCAACGCCATAGAGAACGCAGGATTTTCTAAGATTCTCCAGAAGAAGGCTGGGGAATTTGAGGTTAACGACAACTGCATCGCCTGCGGACAGTGCGCTAGCATCTGTCCAAGAGGCAACATCAAGATAGAGAACAACAAGGCTGTCATAGGCACAGACTGCACTCAGTGCCTTGGATGCCTTCAGTACTGCCCGAGGAACGCTATCTCCATCGGCGACGTTTCCACGAAGCGCGAGCACTACCACAATCCGCATGTAAAGGCTGCTGAGCTTGCACAAGGCGCAGAGCATATCGGCTAAGAAAGTCAGTTGTGAGTCAGTGGGGCCGGTTCAGTTTGGTGAGTCAGTGGGGACGTAACAGTTTGACTCACCATTATCTCACTTATTGAAAAAGTATCGCTACAGAGATATAATAAAAGTATCTCTACAGCGATACTTTTTTCTTTTTATGGAGGCCTTGAAATTGTTAATCTATCACGGTTCAGAGAGCATCATATATAATCCCATCTTCGGACATGGAACTTCCGCCAATGACTATGGCAGGGGCTTCTATTGCACGGAAGATCCCGAATTGTCCAAGGAATGGGCATGCAAGAGGAATAAAGACGGCTTCTCAAACTGCTATGAACTAAACACAAAAGGCCTTAATATATGTGACTTAAATGGCGGAGATTACAGCATCCTCAACTGGATGGCACTCTTGACCAAATACAGAGGCTACTGGCAGCGCAAGAGTATAGCTGAGGATGCCAAGGATTTTCTGCAGGAGAAGTACCTCATTGATATTTCAGAATTTGATGTGATCAAGGGCTATAGGGCAGATGATTCCTATTTCTCTTTTGCCCAGGACTTCATAATGGGAACCATATCAGTACAGAAGTTGTCAGAAGCCATGAGGCTTGGAGGACTGAATGAACAGATCGTATTAAAGAGTAAAAGAGCTTTCGACCAATTGTCCTTTAAATCCTATGAAGAAGCTGAAGCCGTTGTGTACTTCAATAAAAAAGAAGCAAGAGACCTAAACGCCAGAAGAAGTTATCAGGAAATCAGGCCTTCCACAAACAGGCTTGATGAGATTTACATTTTGGATATCATGAGAGGAAATGTGAAGGATGAAGAACTACGCATATTCTGAACTATATCTTCCGCTTGCTCAAAGGGTTATGGGCGACATGTACGACTACGCCGTAAATACCATTGGCATGAAGCTCCATGAGTTCCACGAGCTTTTCATGATCAGCAAAATGGCAGATCAGTTTGAGATAGGCAATTCCACATATGTCGCTGGCAAGAATGGCTGTGAAGTGGCAAGGGAAGTCATAGAAACATGTACGGATCTGCACATAGATAAGCCTGATGAAATGCACGTTGACAAGTCTCCGGAGTACTGGACCGGTTGGGCGCTGGCATATTATCAGTGGATATCAAATGTCAGATATGCAGATATCGACAGATGCGTTCCAATCGATACCATACGCGGGATGTATAAGACTCTTCATGAAGCAGATATTACAGTATTCGTCGACATGATGGATAAGAGCCTGAGGGAGCACAGAGAAGATTCACGGCTGAAGAGACTTCGCGCTTATGCAGGCCTGTCACAGCGCGCACTTGCAGATAAATCGGGAGTTCCGCTCAGACAGATCCAGTTATTTGAGCAGGGGCAAAGAGATATCACCAAGACGCAGGGACAAACTCTGCTTCAACTGTCCAGAACATTAGGGTGTAGCATGGAGGATTTGTTGTGACTACCCCTGTATTTCATGGTATAATTATTTAGTGCATCAACAGCATGTTTATTTAAGGAGGAAAGGTAATGAGTGAAGCTACAAAGCAGCTGGAGTACTGGCTGAATGACGACTATTTTGATCAGGAAACAAAAGATGAACTTCTTGCTATCCGCAATAACGAGGCAGAGGTTGAGGATCGTTTTTACAGAGAGCTTGAGTTTGGTACCGGTGGACTCCGCGGGGTAATCGGAGCAGGAACCAACAGAATGAACAAGTACACTGTAAGAAAGGCTACACAGGGCCTTGCTAACTATATCAAGAAACACGGCGGACCTGACGCACCAAAGAAGGGCGTTGCCATTTCTTATGACTGTAGAAGATTTTCACCTGAATTTGCTGATGAGACAGCTCTTTGTCTTGCTGCAAACGGCATTAAGGCTTATGTCAGCGATATCTTAAGACCTACACCCGAGCTTTCATTTGCTCTTAGAGAGTTTGGCTGCATCGCAGGTGTAATGGTAACAGCATCACATAACCCGCCTGAGTACAACGGCTACAAGGTATACTGGGAGGACGGCGCACAGGTTACACCTCCTCACGATACAGGAATCATCGACGAAGTAGTAGCCATCACTGATTACCATGACGTTAAGACAATGTCCAAGGAAGATGCCATCGCTGCCGGCCTCTATGTTTCTTTTGGCGAGGAGATCGATGACAAGTACATGGTTGAGCTCAAGAAGCAGATCATCCACCAGGACGTTATCGACGAGATGGCTGACAAGTTCACCATCGTATATACACCTTTCCACGGCACAGGTAATCTCCCTGTTAGACGTGTTCTTAAGGAGCTTGGATTCAAGAACGTATTTGTTGTTCCGGAGCAGGAGCTTCCTGATCCCGACTTCACAACTCTTGATTATCCTAACCCCGAGGATCCCAAGGCATTCGAGCTTGCTCTTAAGCTTGCCAAGGAGAAGGATGCAGACATCGTGCTTGCAACTGATCCCGATGCCGACAGACTCGGTATTTATGCAAAAGACCTTAAGACCGGCGAGTACGTTGCTTTCACCGGAAACATGTCCGGAATGCTCATCGGTGACTATATTTTAAGAGAACGCCAGGCTACAGGCACAATGCCCGCTAACCCTGCATTCGTAACAACAATCGTTACAACCAACATGGCTAAGGCAGTTGCTGAGAACTACGGCCTTAAGTACATCGAGGTTCTCACTGGCTTTAAGTACATCGGCGAGCAGATCAAGCTCTTCGAGCAGAACGGCCAGTGCAACAACTATGTATTCGGTCTCGAGGAGTCCTACGGATGCCTCGCAGGAACCCACGCAAGAGATAAGGACGCTGTTGTAGCTGTTATGATGCTCTGCGAGCTCGCTGCTTTCTACAAGAAGCAGGGCAAGAGCGTTTGGGACGCTATGATCGATATGTACAACAAGTACGGCTACTACAAGGAAGGTCAGTACGCTATCACCATGAAGGGCAAGGAAGGCGCAGAGCAGATCGCAGCCCTTATGGACAAGCTTCGTAACGATCCTCCCAAGAAGTTCGGCCAGTGGACAGTTGAGGAGTTCCGTGATTACAAGACTCACAAGACCATCGACATGGCAACAGGCAAAGAGGGCGACACAGGACTTCCAACCTCCAACGTTCTCTACTTTGCGCTTGATAATGACGCATGGTGCTGCGCAAGACCTTCAGGCACAGAGCCCAAGATCAAGTTCTACATGGGCGTTAAGGGAAAAGACCTTGAGGATGCAGCTAAGCTCCAGGACGAACTTACAGAGGCAGTAAAGAGCTTCATCTAAAGAAATTATAGGGGGCATTTTGAGTCACTGGGGACGTTTCAGTTTGACTCATTTTGCTAAACAAAATGAGTCAAACTGAAACGTCCCCAGTGACTCAAAATGAAACAAACCCCAATGACTCAAAAAATACAACTACAAGGAAGTAACAACATGTCAATAAAAAATGCGGTCTCCAAGACAATAGCATACGCGAAGCGCAATGGTGTCAGGGCCGCATTTTTTGCTGCCATTGAGAGGGTTTCCGACAACCGCAAGGATAATTACACCTTCACACCACTCTCCGAGGCGGTCCTTGCCGAGCAGAGGAAAGAGTACAAGATGCTGGCGCAGGCAGGAGACCTGGTGCGCTTTAGCATCGTAGTTCCGCTCTACAACACTCCCGAGAAGTATCTCAAGGATATGATCGACTCTGTTATCGCTCAGACCTACGGAAACTGGGAGCTGGTCCTTGCTGACGCTTCAGAAAGACCTCTTGATGTGGCAAAAGAGTACGCGGCCTCTGATCCGCGTATTCGCTATTATCACCTTGATTCCAATGCGGGAATTTCCGAGAACACTAACCGCGGCCTTGAAAAGGCGACCGGTGATTACATAGGTCTTTTAGACCATGATGACACCCTGACCCCTGATGCGCTCTACGAGGTGGACAGAGTCATCAGAAAGAGCATGAAGACCAACAAGCTGGTCAAGTTCTCCAGTTGTCCGCTGCGCCTTATCTACTCCGATGAGGACAAGTACGACGACCATTCGGGCAGATACTACGAGCATCACGAAAAGCCCGCTTTTAACATGGACTATCTCATGTCCAACAACTACATCTGCCACTTCACAGTCATGAGGGCAGACATAATAAAGAGACTCAAACTCAGGAAGGACTTCGACGGCGCCCAGGACTACGACTTATTCTTGCGTGCCTGCGCAGAAGCCACTCTGAACATGCCACTGGCAGCAGGACAGATCGCACATGTAAACAAAGTCCTCTACCACTGGAGATGCCACGACGCATCAACAGCCGCCAATCCCGGCAGCAAAGACTACGCCTATGACGCAGGACGCCGTGCACTTCAGGACCTTTCGGATAACTACAAGCTAAATGCTACAGCAGCGCAGCTTAAACACGTCGGTTTCTACAGACTCAATTACGGCGAAGATGTCTTTTCCCAAAGAGGAGACCTTGGCTGTATCGGCGGCAAGATAATTGATAAAAAAGGAAGAATCTGTGGCGGAATGTACTTAAAGGACGGAACACTTGCTTACGACAGGCTCCCGGAAGGCTTCTCCGGTGGTCTCCAGCACAGGGCAGTGCTCCAGCAGGACGCTTACGCAGTTGATGTCAGGAGCCTTAAACTCAGGGACGAACTGATCCCGGTATTTGAAGAGGTGACTGGCAGACAGATAGATGGCACTTTCGACGGCCTCTCCCGCGAGGACATACGTGATATGAGCATTAAGCTGGGAAGCGAAGTCAGAAAGCGCGGCTTCCGCATCATGTGGGATCCGCAGATCATAAAGAGGGTATAAGCTATGGGATTTTTGACAGTAATAATACCTAACTACAATGGGAAAAAATATCTCGGCGACTGCCTCAGGAGCCTGGAGAAGCAGACTTTTGTTGCCTTCGACGTCATCATCGTCGACAACGGCTCCACGGACGGAAGTGTTGAATATATAAAGGAAAAGTGGCCAAACGTCGAGCTCATCGAACTCGGCGAGAACACCGGCTTTGCAAATGCAGTAAACGTGGGCATCAAGGCAGCTGACGCTGAGTATGTCTTTTTGCTCAACAACGATACAATGTGCGATGAGTACGTGCTTGAGAGGCTCATCAAAGTCATGGACAATAAGAAAAAGCTCTTTTCCGCACAGGCTAAGATGCTCCAGATGAAAGAGCCCCACAATATCGACGATTGTGGCGATCTCTACTGTGCTCTGGGCTGGGCATTCACACCCGGTAAGGATGCGGATAATAGCCACTTTAGCCGCAGAGAGTCCATAACCAGTGCCTGTGCAGGTGCTGCGATTTACAGAAAAGAATATTTTGACAAGGTTGGATACTTTGACCCGGAGCATTTCTGCTACCTTGAGGACGTAGATATCGGCTACAGAGCGCGCCTTAAGGGCTACGCCAACGTTATGGAGCCGACAGCCATTGTCTATCACGTGGGCAGCGGATCCAGCGGCTCAAGATACAACGCTTTCAAGGTTGAGCTTACGGCGGCCAACAACCTGTTCCTTATTTATAAGAACATGGCTGCGTTCCAGCTCTTTATCAACTTTATTCCAATCTGCATCGGAATCGCCATCAAGCACGCCTTCTATGTCAGAAAGGGCCTGGGGAAAGCCCACATAAAAGGTCTTCTTGGCGGTTTTAAGAAGATTGCAAAGTTCGCAAATCATCGCGTGATCTTCGGCAAGAAAGAAATCATCAACGCATTCAGGCTTCAGATCGAGCTCTGGGTAAATATTGGTCGCAGAATCATGAATGTGTGATATAATATCCCTAACTATGGGAAGGTATGGAAAAGTATTGTGATCAAGGACAATCAGGTACATCTCAATAGGGCACATGTTATCGTGGACGGGCTTTTGGTGGCCGGTTCCTATGTGCTTTCCTACTATATCAAGTTTGAATCTATATTCGCAGATAAAAGGCCCGGCGGACGACTTCCGATGGAGACCTATTTTTCTGCGCTTTATTTTTTGGTTCCCGCGTACATTCTTCTTTATTATATGGTCCAGCTCTACACTTCCAGAAGGGCTCTGCGCCTGTGGGAGGAGTTCGTAGACATTGTCCAGGCCAATATCATGGGCATCATCGGCTTTACGGTTATCCTGTACCTGTTAAAGCAGGGCGATTTCTCGCGTTGGATGATGGCCATCTTCTTTGCTCTGAATATTACCCTTACGACGATTGCCCACTGGATGCTGCGTAAGTTCCTGCAGTTCATCCGCAAGAAGGGCTATAATATCAAGCATATTCTTCTGGTTGGATACTCGAGGGCCGCCGAGGCATACATCAGCAGGATTCTTGAAAATCCGCAGTGGGGCTACGTTATCGCGGGCGTTCTCGATGACTTTGTTCCCCTTGATACCAGCTACCACGGAATCAAGGTCATTGGCAAGATTGAACAGCTGACGGACCTCCTTGAGAAAAACAGCTTCGATGAGATCACCATCACCCTTCCTCTGAACGACTACGATCGCCTGGAGGAACTGGTTGCCGAATGCGAGAAATCCGGCGTTCACACCAAGTTTATTCCGGATTACACATCCCTCATCCCCAGCAGTCCATACACCGAGGATGTACAGGGGCTTCCGGTTATCAACATCAGATATGTGCCTCTTACAAACTCTTTTAACAGATTTGCCAAGAGAACGGTGGATATTGTGGGATCTCTTTTCGCAATTATCATATTCTCACCTATCATGCTGGCTTCGGCCATCGCCATCAAGGCAACGAGCCCGGGACCCATCATCTACAAGCAGGAGAGAGTCGGCAGGAACGGCGTTCCTTTCATGATGTACAAGTTCAGGACCATGAAGGTTCAGACAGAAGCTGAGGAAAAGAAAGGCTGGACCACCAAGGGTGACCCCAGAATTACCAGAGTTGGAGGATTCCTTCGCAAGACCAGCATCGATGAGATGCCACAGTTCTTCAACATCTTCATCGGCCAGATGAGTCTCGTGGGACCAAGGCCTGAGCGCCCTCAGTTCGTTGAGAAGTTCAAGGAGCAGATTCCCCGCTACATGGTCAAGCACCAGGTTCGCCCCGGCCTTACCGGATGGGCACAGATCAACGGATATCGCGGTGATACTTCTATCAGGAAAAGAATCGACTACGATATTTACTATATCGAAAACTGGACCATGGCTTTTGATTTCAAGATACTGCTTGGAACCATAAGGCACGGCTTCGTTAATAAAAATGCATATTAAGAGAGTGGGTGAGTCAGTGGGGACGTTTCAGTTTGACTCATTTTGCGCGGCAAAATGAGTCAAACTGAAACGTCCCCACTGACTCACCCACTCTCTCATTTTCTTTTGGGGTTGTAAATAGTACACATTTGTGGCAGAATATATTGGTGTTAATTTGCCATATTAGCATTAGCATGAATTTTTGTTGGGACGAGGAGACGTGTTATGTCAAACAGAGACGACGAATACTACGAGAGAGATAGTCGCAGACCATCTCGCAGAACCGATGACAGATACGACGATCGCTATGATGATAGATACGACGATCGCTATGATGACAGATATGATGATCGCTACGACGATTATGAAGACAGACCAAGGAGAAGCTCACAGGGATCAGCAAGATCAGCATCAGGCAGATCAGCTTCAGGATCATCAAGAGATCCACGCAGAACTTCTTCATCAAGAGGATCAGCTTCAAGAAGTTCATCTTCAAGACCTTCTTCATCAAGACCATCATCTTCAAGAGGCGGAAACGGCAGAGGAAACGGTGGTAACGGAAGAGGCGGTAACGGTGGAAACGGCAAGAAAAAGAACAACAAGAAGGCAATAATCCTTCTGGTAGCAGAAATGCTCCTTGCCTGCGTACTTGTATATGTTGCTTACACTCTTTTCTTCAAGGTTGACGTAACTAAGGTTGGTAAGGTTAACCTTAACGAGGAAGCAATCACACAGAGTATCAGTGAGACCGTTGTAAACGATGAGAAGATGAAGGGATACACCAATATCGCACTCTTTGGTGTTGATGCCCGTGACGAGCAGCTGACCAAGAATACAAGATCCGACTCCATCATCATTGCATCTATCAACAATGATACCGGAGAGGTTAAGCTCTGCTCAGTTTACCGTGATACTTACCTTAACTTAAGTAACGATACTTACACCAAGTGTAACGCAGCTTACGCTCAGGGTGGTCCCGAGCAGGCTATTTCAATGCTCAACATGAACCTGGATATGGATATTTCCGACTTCATCACTATCGGATTCAGAGGTCTTACAGACGTTGTTGACGCCCTTGGCGGAGTAACGATCGATGTTACAGACGCAGAGATCTCTCACCTTAACAACTACCAGTCCACAATGGCTCAGGAGCTCAAGCTCAATTACACACCTGTGACCAGCGCAGGAGTTCAGACTCTTAACGGACTTCAGGCAACAGCTTACTGCCGTATCAGATACACAGCAGGCGATGACTTCAGACGTGCAGAGAGACAGAGAACAGTCCTTATGGCTTGCCTTGAGAAGGCACAGGGTATGAGCTACTCACAGCTCGAGACAGTTGCCAACAACGCATTCAAAGAGACTTACACATCACTTGATATCTCTGAGATCCTTGATATGCTCAAGAACGTTGCCAAGTACAGGGTTGTTGATAACAACGGATTCCCTTACGAGGAGATGCGTGCAACAGGAACCATGGGTAAGGCAGGAAGCTGCGTACTTCCGGTTGACCTTCAGAGCAACGTTAAGTGGCTCCACAAGTTCCTCTTCAATGATGAGAACTACGAGCCTTCTGCAGATGTTCAGAAGTACAGCGACAAGATCAAGGGTGATGTAAGCAAGTACATCGGCTGATCTTAATGCTTTAATACAGATTTTATGGGGCTGGGTTCATATGAGCCCGGCCCTTAATTCTTCTTTATCTATTTGAGGGAAAAGAATGAGTACCGTAGATATCATTATTCCTACTTATAAACCGGATATAGCTCTTTTGCGCCTGATCGATGATCTGGAGAGGCAGTCACTTCGCCCATCAAAGATTATCATCATGAACACCGAGGAAAAATACTGGAAAGAGCTACTGTCAAAATCAAGGGAAAATCCACAGGAAAAATATGATAACATAGTAGTGGAGCATGTGACTAAGGCTTCGTTCGATCACGGAGAGACCAGAAATTTGGGCGTTAAGCACTCGGATTCGGAGTTCTTTCTGATGATGACACAGGATGCCTTCCCAAGGGATAAAATGCTTATTTCAAGCCTTGTGAAAGCATTTGAGGACAGTGATGTGGCAGCAGCCTATGCAAGACAGTACCCAAAGACAGACTGTAATCTTGCTGAGCGCTACTCCCGCAAGTTTAACTACCCGAACGAGCCCATGAAAAAGACACAGAAAGACCTTCCGCGTCTCGGAATAAAGACCTACTTTTGTTCCAATGTCTGTGCCATGTACAGGCGCTCCGTGTTTGATGAGATAGGGGGATTTACCCACAGGACCATCTTCAACGAGGATATGGTCTATGCAGGAAATATCTGCCAGAAGGGCTACGCTATAAGTTATGTGCCTGAGGCAGGAGTTATACATTCCCACAACTACACCTGTGCCCAGCAGTTCCACAGAAACTTTGACATCGGTGTTTCACAGACAGACCATCCTGAGATCTTCGGCTCCATCAGGTCAGAAACTGAGGGTAAAAAGATGGTATCTGAGACAATAGGGCACTTCAGACAGGTCGGCAAGGCTTATCTCATCCCTCATTACATCGTAATGTGTGGCTGCAGATGGCTCGGCTACAAGCTTGGCAGAAACTATAAGAAGCTGCCGAAAGGTCTTTTACCCAAGCTATCTCTTAATAAGGAGTATTGGCTTACCGATAGGACCTAACGAGGTATTATCAAATGGAATTAGATTTATCAGGAATGGACGTCAAGATATCCGACGACATGAATTCATGGGAGGAAGTAAACCTCCTCTACAACGCTGCACTTAAGCAGATGCAGACCAAGATCGAGATCCTCAACGACGAGTTCCAGGAGGTTCACAAGTACAACCCCATCGAGCACGTTAAATACAGGGTCAAGGTCCCCGAGAGCATCGTCAAGAAATTAAAGAGAAACGGCTATGAGTCCACCATCGAGAACATGGTGCGCTATGTCAACGATATAGCCGGAATCCGTATTATCTGCTCATTTACATCAGATATTTACAGGATTGCCGATATGATCAGCAATCAGAAGGATATACAGGTTCATACCATCAAGGACTACATCATGAACCCCAAGCCCAGCGGATACAGAAGCTATCACATGATAGTCTCTCTCCCTGTCTATCTCTCAGACAAGATTGTAAACGTCAAGGTTGAGATCCAGATAAGGACCGTTGCCATGGACTTCTGGGCATCCCTTGAGCACAAGATCCAGTATAAATTCGAGGGAAAGGCTCCGGCTCACATCAATTCGGAGCTCCATGAATGTGCCACAATGGTGGCTAATCTTGATGCAAGAATGCTCTCTCTGAATGAGGAGATCCTTGCGATAGAGAAGGAATTATAATCCCTGGGGGATAAAAACCCCCATTAATGAGGAGTGGGTAGACACATCGCTGCGCCTACCCTATTATGAAAAAATCTATCTTTCGTTATTAACATGATGACTTGCTCTTGACTGTAGTATAAATATACAGGAAAATTATGAATAAATTATGAACTGAGCATGAACAAATAGTAAAAGTAGCTAATAAATCTCTTTTAATCATTATATTCTTGTATATATTGCATAATAAATGATAAGCTTATGTGGATAAAACATCAGTGGATTACATGATTACATCAGAGGAGTAAGCGAAAATGTTGGGAGGAAAAATTGTGGAGAACTTTATGGACAAGCTTGCAGAGAAAATAGGTGCACAGGACATAATAAGAGCCAATGCACAGGCAGAAGCTATGGAAGCTGAGAGAACCAGGCAGGAGGCAGAGCAGTTCAAGCTCCAGCTTGAGGAACTGCGCGCCAATGAAAAGGAGCACAGGGCAGCCATCGAGGATGCAAGAAATTCCATTCAGGAAACCGGCAAGACCGTAGCAGCTCTCACAGAGAGATTGGAACAAAGCGAAACCCAGGTACACGATGTAGGTGTACAGGTATATAGAAACGTCCAGGCCGTAGTAGAAAAAGGCCAGGAAAAGAGCCTTGATGAGTTTAAAGAGGTTAAGCACAAAATAGAGTCTGTTCAGGTAGCAGTAGAGACCAAGAACAGCGCGCTTCTTCCCCTTCTTATCATCACTCTCTTAGTAGCAGGCGCAGACCTGGTACTCAATATTCTTAGAATTTTAGGTGTTTTATAAATGAGTTTTAGCAATACTGTATTTCGCCGCAAGATCAAGGTATGGTTTTTGCAGTCAGCACTGGTGATAATCGTAGCTTGGATCCTGTTTATGCCCAGCTTTGTTAAGTTTGAAAGGGGCGGCGACAATATTTTTACCGTAAAATTAAATGACGTAGTGGTAGGAATAGCAGGCTCTGAAGAGGAGGCTTACGAGGCCTACAGAGATGCAAGGCGTTCCATCGCATCAAGTGACGGAGAGCTGGTTCTTGCCAAGGCAGACCTTAACATAGAAGGAAGCAACGTTCTCTGGGGCACTGTAGACTCTGTCTCTTCCATGTCAAAAGAGATGTCGGCGGTCCTTAAGGCGAATCTCAGGAGCACACTCAACAGATCCTATTCCATCAAGATCAACGAGTTTGCAGTCAATCTCGCAAGCACCGACGATGTAATGAAGCTTCTTTCGACAGCTCTTTCAAACTATGATGAAGAAGGGCTCTACGATGTTAATCTGATCCTTGATACAGATCGTGAGGTTAACGTTCTTACGCCTCAGGTCCTTAGCAAGGAAGAGGTTAAGAAGGAAGAAGAGATAGCAGAGACTTCCCTTCCTCAGGCAGGTTTCCAGGCTGAGATCACACAGATCGTCAACGAGGCTAAGCCCCTTGCCTATGACAAGGATTTCTCAGACTACGATCTTGGACTTATGAGCATGGACTTTGCCGACAAGGTTGAGATCGTGGAGAGTTATCTTCCCGACAGCGAGATCACTGACCTTGCAACAGCCATCGACGAAGTTACCAAGGACAAAGAGACCAACCAGATCTACGAGGTTCAGTCCGGCGATACCCTTGGAACCATCGCCATGAAGTTCGGTCTTACTGTCGATGACCTTGTTAACATGAACGAACAGCTCGAGAGTGAGCGCACCATGATAAGGGTACAGGATAACTTGATCGTTACTGTTCCTGAGCCCGAACTCTCAGTTAACTATACAATTCAGGAATACTACGAAGAGGACTATGAGGCTGAGGTTCAGTATGTCGACAACGACAGCTGGTACACAACCCAGACCAAGGTTCTTCAGGAGCCGTCAGCCGGACACAGAAAGGTTGTCGCTCTGGTTTCATATATGGATAACAGCGAGATAGGGCGCGAGATTGAGAAGGAAGAAGTCACCTACAAGGCTGTTCCCAAGATCGTTGAGAGAGGAACCATCGTTCCACCTACATATATCAAGCCTATTTCCGGTGGAAGACTTACCTCCGGATTTGGTAAAAGAAATCGTCCCACCAAGGGAGCAAGCTCCTATCACAAGGGTGTTGACTGGGCTACTCCTGTCGGAACTTCTGTTGTTGCTTCATCTTCCGGTGTTGTTACAAGAGCCGGTTGGGGAAGCGGATACGGATACTGTGTATACATAAGGCATCCGGACGGCAGAGAGACCAGATATGGACACTTAAGTAAAGTCCTGGTTTCAGTTGGACAGTCGGTTTCACAGGGACAGAGAATTGCTCTCTCAGGTAATACAGGTGTATCTACGGGACCTCACCTTCACTTTGAGATTTTGGTGGGTGGAAGTCAGGTTAACCCGCTTAATTACTTGAACTAAACTATCGGTTTTACAAATACACATTATTGTGGTATAACTAATATTTGTTCAAGAAAAAGAAGAGAGATACCTATGGAAAAATACGTGATAAAAGGCGGAAATCCGCTGGTTGGCGAGGTTGAGATCGGCGGAGCCAAGAACGCTGCACTGGCAATCCTTGCAGCAGCAACCATGACGGATGAGACTGTCTATATAGATAATATGCCGGACGCCTCCGATACCAATGCAATGCTTCAGGCTATCGAGAGCATAGGCGCATTTGTTGAGCGCACAGGCAGACATTCTGTGAAGATCAATGCTTCTCAGATCAAAAACCATACAATTGAAAATGATTATATCAAGAAGATCAGGGCAGGCTATTACCTCCTTGGTGCTCTTCTTGGTAAGTATAAGGATGCCGGAGTTGCACTTCCCGGTGGCTGTCACATCGGCCTTCGTCCTATCGACCAGCATATCAAGGGCTTTACTGCTCTTGGAGCCAAGGTCAACATCCAGAACATCATCTATGCCAAGGCTGATAAGCTTGTAGGAAGCCACATCTACCTCGATGTTGTCAGCGTAGGTGCTACCATCAACATCATGATGGCGGCTGTAATGGCTGAGGGCAAGACCATCATCGAGAACGCAGCCAAGGAGCCACACGTCGTTGATATCGCGAACTTCCTCAACAGCATGGGAGCTAATATCAAGGGCGCAGGTACCGATGTCATCAGGATCAAGGGAGTTGAGAAGCTCCACGGAACTGAGTATACGATCATTCCCGATCAGATAGAGGCCGGAACCTTCATGATGGCTGCAGCAGCAACCATGGGTGATGTAACAGTCAAGAACGTCATCCCCAAGCACCTTGAGTCCATCAGTGCCAAGCTTGTAGAGATGGGATGCCAGATCCACGAGTCTGACGACGAGGTCAGAGTTGTGGCTGCCAAGAGACTTAAGAACACACATGTTAAGACCCTGCCATATCCGGGATATCCCACAGATATGCAGCCACAGATCACCGTGGCACTTGGTCTTGCAAGTGGTATCAGTATAGTAACAGAGAGTATTTTTGAGAGCCGCTTTAAATATGTTGATGAGCTCACAAGAATGGGAGCTTCCATCAAGGTAGAGGGTAGCACAGCCATCATCGAGGGTGTCGAGAGATACACCGGCGCAACGGTTTCAGCTCCTGACCTTAGGGCAGGTGCAGCGCTTGTTATCGCAGCCCTCACAGCAGAAGGCTACTCAACAATAGAGGATATCAAGTACATCGAGAGAGGATATGAGGACTTTGAGGTCAAGTTAAGAGGCCTTGGTGCTCAGATCGAGAAAGTAGATGATGACAGAGATATCCAGAAGTTTAAACTGAAGAACGCATAAAGCGCATTATAATAGCCTGACATGCTTAGCATGCCAGGCTTTCTTTTTGTTCAGATGATCTCTTGAATATACACTCCCGGGCATTTCGACAGATCAATGTAGTCATTGCCCACCTTGATCGTAGGCCTTGAGAGGTGTGAACTGTTTATAAATATGATCTCGCCGACTTCGCCTGTATTAAGGCGTACGGTGTTGAGAAGATATGTGTTTACTATATTGTTGAGGAAGCACATGATCATCTCCGGATCATATCTCTGGAAACCTTCTTCTTCAAACATTGAGATCGCGATGAACGGACACAAAGGGCCGCGGTAGTATCTTGAGCTTGTCATGGCATCATATACATCTGCAATGGCAACGGCCTTGGCGAACTTATCGATCTGAGGCCCTTTTAATCTCAAGGGATATCCCGTTCCGTCGCATCTCTCATGATGCATGAGGGCGGCGTTCTTAACATGTGCGCTGATATTCAGCGCCTTCATGGCTTCATATCCCTTCTGGGGATGAGTCTTGATCATGTTATACTCATCATCTGTCAGAGCACCGGGCTTGGTTATGATCGTATCAGGAATCAGGAGTTTGCCGATATCATGGAAAAGACCTGCCTGAGTAGCTAACTCTATCTCTGCCTCATCCCATCTAAGCCACTGAGCAATTATATTGGTGATGAGGGCCACATTGATGCAGTGTGTATATGTGGCATCATCATAAAGTCTTAGGTTGTGGAGCATGTCAAAGATGTTTGCGGTGGTTCTGCCCTCGCTCAGCAGCGAGTAGATGGGCGTCATCATATCATCAATATCAAGATCTTCATTGCCCTTTAGGATATCACTGATGGTGTGCTCGAATTTACTAGCGCACTGCTCAAAGTCCTGCTTGAACTCCTTGAAGGCCTCTGACTGCTTTAAACGCTCAGCATAAGTAAGCCCTGCATCGGCGCTGTTATCTGCAGCTTCCTTGGGCTGGACCTCTTCAATAGGTACGTCTATTATTGAGTAGAATGCAAGTCTGGCAATGTCTTTGTCATTAAGTACGGTTCCCTTGTCCATGAGTTTGGTGTGGGAATCGTAGGTAAACACATCACTTGCCAGAATCATTCCGGGTAAAAGTTTTTTTGTGAGTACTCTCTTCATTGTCCCTCGCAAAAAGAATATACGTCAAAACGTAGATATATGTATTATTATAAATCCTTGACAGTACACTCGGCAAGGGATAGTATTTTACTAGAAAAAATAATTCTTCGGGGCAGGGTGCAATTCCCAACCGGCGGTATAGTCCGCGAACTGCTTGATCTTCAAGTGGCCGACTTGGTGAAATTCCAAGACCGACAGTATAGTCTGGATGAGAGAAGAGTGTTGAGCACGAGCTGAGGTTCTCGAAGCCGTGCAAGTAAGTCATTATTAATTCCCACTTTATCTCTCCTTCAAATCAAATAAAAATTCACCCGATGAGAAAGAAGGAGAAAAAATGAACAATCTAAAAGAAACAATCGCAAACATCACCGGAGCGCCCGGACGTTTCGCAGCACTTTTGCTACTTATCGTAGTGGCATTTGTTATTGCGTACCTGGCCGAGAAGCTCGCAAGAAAGCAGGAGCTTGAAAAGACCGGAACCGTAGAAGCAATGTTCAGCACAAGAAAGATCGCCATCATAGGTGTCTTTTCCGCAATTGCCTTCGTGCTGATGCTCCTTGAGTTCCCGCTTCCCATTGCACCTCCATTCTACAAATTTGACTTCAGCGATATTCCCGCTCTTATCGGCGGATTCGCAGCAGGTCCCATGGTTGCAGTGATGATCGAGTTCATCAAGGTAACATTAAACGTCCTTATCCAGGGACCTACACCGGGATTTGTAGGTGAGATCGCAAACTTCTGCGTTGGAGCAGCTTTCGTAATTCCTGCAACAGTCATCTACAGATTCAAGAAGACCAGAAAGGTTGCCCTTATCAGCTGCATCACAGGAACACTTTGCATCGCGATCGTAGGATCAACCTTAAATGCATTCTTCCTGCTTCCTGCATACGCAATCGCATACGGCTGCGACATCAGCGTATTCATTGAGGCCGGAACAGCCATCAATCCTCTTGTAACCAACGTATTTACTTTCTGTGCAATCTGCGTAGCACCTTTCAACCTCTTAAAGGGTGCAGTAGACAGCGCACTTACATTCCTTGTTTACAAGCAGCTCAGCCCTATCCTTAAGACCACTCCCATGGCAGTTCGCAAGAGAGTAGCTAAGGCAGAAGAGGCATAATACAAATACAACCAAATAACGCATACCTCGAAGCGCTGCGGAATCTACCCGCAGCGTTTCTTTTGTGATATTATAAAAGTGGTTTAGTTTGTGCATACGGGGGTTTTTATGGAAATCGTAACCAGACATGAGACAAATAGTGCTAGAGAGACCTTCGAGATCGGAAGAAGGATTGGAGAGAGCGCGACTCCGGGAATGGTCTACACCCTTATAGGAGACCTGGGCGTTGGCAAGACCGTGCTGACCCAGGGCGTGGCAGCAGGGCTTGGCATCCTTGGACCTGTAAGTTCACCGACCTTTACCATACTTCAGGTCTATGACGAGGGTAGGATTCCGTTCTATCACTTCGATGTCTACAGGATCGGCGATATCAGTGAGATGGACGAGATCGGCTACGAGGACTACTTCTACGGCGACGGCGTCTGCTTTGTTGAATGGGCCAACCTTATAGAGGAGCTGCTTCCCGAGCACTACACAGAGATTGTTATTGAAAAGAACCTTGAGAAGGGCCTTGATTACAGGCTCATCACCATGACAAGGCACTAAGCCATATTAATAACAGGAACACAGATTATGAAAATACTAGCAATAGACACTTCGGGACTGGTTGCAACCGTTGCCATCACTGACGGCGACTTACTTAAAGCCCAGTTCTCAATACAACATAAGACAACACATTCAGAGATTCTGATGCCCATGTTAAAAGACATGACGGACAAGATAGGGCTTGACCTTAGTACAATTGATGCAATAGCTGTCGCGAAAGGTCCCGGCTCTTTTACCGGACTTCGCATAGGCTCTGCCACAGCCAAGGGACTGGCGCTGGCTCTTGATAAGCCCATCATCCCTATTCCCACAGTGGACGGTCTTGCCTACAACCTCTACGGCAACGAGAAGATCATCTGTCCTATGATGGATGCAAGGCGCAGTCAGGTTTACACAGGAATATATACCTTCGTACCAAGCCCAACTGAGGAGAAGAACTCTGAGCAAGGCTTTGATATGCGTGTAATTAAGAAGCAGTACGCTGCTTCCGTTGATGATGTCATCGCAGAGCTGAACAGCATCGGCAAGAGCGTTGTACTTCTCGGCGACGGCGTTCCCGTATACCATGACAAGCTTGAACAGGGCCTTAAGGTGCCCTTCACCGTAGCACCTCTGCATATGAACCGCCAGAGCGCAGCATCTCTTGCAGCCCTGGCTCTTAAGTACGCTGCAGACGGCAGGTTCGTATCCTCCGATGAGTTTGCTCCCGATTATCTTCGCCTGTCTCAGGCAGAGCGCGAGTCTCTGGAAAAAGAGGGATCGGATTCCGTTTCAGCTTCAGAGAAGAGGGCAGCAGCCCACAGCACACCGGGCAAAGTCCGCATAAGGCCTATGACCGCCGAGGATGTTGAGGATGCCTGGAAGCTTGAACAGATAAACCTTGGCAAGGAAGCCTGGACGCAGAAACAGCTCCTTGATGCCATGACAAGAGACGACACCATATACCTTGTTGCAGAGATGGCCGGCAGGATCGTGGGACTCTGCGGAGTTCAGAACATCTCCGGCGAAGGTGAAGTCACCAATGTCTCGGTTTCAGGCGATGTCCGCAGAGAAGGCTGTGGCTACAAGATGGTCAAGCAGCTCCTTGAAAGAGGCAAGGGCATTGGGATCAAGGACTATACGCTGGAAGTCAGAGCCCAGAATGCGCCTGCCATAAAACTTTATGAGAAGCTTGGATTTAAGAGCGAAGGCGTTCGCCCGGGATTTTACGATGATCCCAAGGACGACGCAGTGATTTATTGGAAGAGAGAAGAGAATTAATGATAGATGTATGCCTACTGGGAACCGGCGGAATGATGCCACTCCCCAACAGACTTCTCACAGCACTTCTTGTGAGATATAACGGCAAGTGCATCCTCATCGACTGTGGTGAGGGAACACAGATTGCCATGAAGAAAAAGGGCCTTAGCGCCAAGCCTATAGACGTAATGTGCTTTACCCATTACCATGCGGACCACATCTCGGGACTTCCCGGAATGCTGCTGACCATGGGAAATGCAGAGCGCACGGAGCCACTCCTTATGGTCGGCCCTAAGGGGCTTGAGAAGGTGGTAAACAGCCTTCGCACAATCGCGCCGGAGCTGCCCTTTGAAATTAAGTTCAAAGAGATTAATGGAGACGAGATGTCTTTTGACTTGGAAGGCATGCCTGAATTCACGATTACAGCCTTCAAGGTTAACCACAATATTACCTGCTACGGATATACCATGAACCTGCGCCGTCAGGGCAAGTTCAATGTGGAAGCCGCCCAGGAGAAGGGAATTCCCAGAGACTTCTGGAACAGTCTTCAAAAGGGCGAAACCGTGACAACTGATGATGGGATCACCTACACACCGGACATGGTTCTCGGAGAGGAGAGAAAGGGCATCAAGCTCACCTACAGTACGGATTCAAGGCCCACCGACAGCATAGTAAGAAACGCTGCCGGGTCAGACTTGTTTATCTGCGAGGGAATGTACGGCGAGCCTGACAAGATCCAGAAGGCCAAGGAATACAAGCACATGACCTTCTACGAGGCAGCCAAAATGGCCAGGGACGCCGAGGTAAAAGAGATGTGGCTTACCCACTACAGCCCATCCCTTGTAAATCCCATGGAGTTCATGCCGGATACAAAGAAGATCTTTCCTAATACCATTGCAGCCAAGGACGGACGAAGCTGCACCCTTAGATTTACCGAATAAGAAGGAGGAAGTATGGAAAAAGGCAGTGTCGGATCAGCGGTACTTAAATCGATTGTTCTGATCGTGCTCGGAGCGATGATCGTTCTGGGTGTCTATATGATGCTCACCAGGACCAGGAAGCAGCCGGCCAAGGATGAGGACTACGTCATCACGGTAGTGGACGAGATCACAACCACCAACCTTGAAAAGAGCTATCCCGCCAGCGCAAGAAAGGTCGTTGAGCTCTACGCCAAGATCATGCAGACTCTTTACAGAGAGACCTATGACGATGACCAGAGAGATGCCATGATCGCAGTGCTTAAGGGACTTATGGATGATGAGCTTCTTGCTTCCAACGAGAATTTCGAGGGAAGCATCAGGATCGAGGTCACCAGCAGAAAAGCGCAGCAGTACTCAATCCCTGCATATGTCGTTCAGACAAAAGAGCCTGAGGAGGTTGTGGTGGATGGTCGCAAGATGTGCAGCTGTGACTGCCTCTTTAACATAAGAAATGCAACAACCCCGACTTACTCGAATTACTATACATTTATCCTGAGAAGGGATCAAACCACAAACAACTGGAAGATCCTTGGATGGACACAGAGGGAAGAATCAGATGATTGAATATCATGCAGACGACTATGGG
Source organism: Butyrivibrio sp. NC2007 (assembly GCF_000421405.1). Taxonomy (GTDB): domain Bacteria; phylum Bacillota; class Clostridia; order Lachnospirales; family Lachnospiraceae; genus Butyrivibrio. Next base: position 4,475 of record NZ_ATWY01000006.1, on the reverse strand, counting down.
ATGTTCAGGACCCAGAGCCGTCATATAATCGACTGTTACCACAATGGAGCTTTAAATGGTATCAGCATCATGCCAAACAGTCCATACCTTGCTGAGTGCATGGATGAAATAAAAGACTTTAAGAAAAAGATTGCAATAACCGTGCACTTAAACCTCGTGGAGGGACAGCCCCTGACCGGCGCTAAGGCTTCAAAGCTCATCGACGGAGACGGGAATTTCAGCATCGGCTTTGGGAAGCTTTTACTTGTAGGCTTCGTGCCGGTACTTCGCAGGATCTACTATCGCCAGATAAGACGAGAGATGGAAGCGCAGATCCTCTCCTGCAGAGAGTACATGAACGACGGCAAATTCAGACTCGACGGACACGTTCACTACCACATGCTCCCACTGGTCTTTGATGCAATCATGGATGTTGTTAAGGAGCATAACCTGGAGGTTTCCTATATCAGGTTCCCAAGGGAAGACCTTAATCTCTATCGCAAGGTCTCCGGTAAGATAAAGGGCATAAAGCTCATCAATATAGTCAAGGTTCTTGTGCTGAACACCCTTGCAAATCGCAATGAGAGAAAGTATGAAGATATGCTCGTCAGCCTCGGCGTTCAGAGGAAGTTTTTCATGGGAGTCATGCTCTCGGGCCATATGTTCTATGACAATGTAAAAGAGTGCATCCCTGTGGCAGCAGACATCATGGCAGATAAGGGGCTTCAGGATATGGAGATATTATTCCATCCCGGAGACGTGACAGATATTACCGAGGTTTCACAGATCACAAGCAAAGATGATCTGGATTTTCTTAATGAAAATAGCGTTAACAGACAAAAAGAGGCTGAGGCCCTTGTTAAATTTGGCGGCGGATTAAAGAGATAATTATATGAAGATAGATAAGAATGTAGAAAACGACGGCGTGATCTTCATGTCGATAAAAGAGAATGATGAGAGAGCACAGGAAACCGGAAGCGAGGGTGATGTAACCATCCTTGCCATTGAGAGCTCCTGCGATGAGACTGCAGCTGCAGTTGTCAGAAACGGACGCGAAGTCCTCTCCAACATCATTTCATCACAGATCGCGCTCCATACCATCTACGGCGGAGTTGTTCCGGAGATCGCATCCAGAAAGCACGTCGAGAAGATCAACGGCTGCATAAGAGCAGCTTTGGACGAAGCGGGAGTTACGCTTGATGACATCGACGCAGTAGCAGTAACCTACGGCCCCGGCCTTGTAGGTGCTCTTTTGGTGGGAGTCTCCGCGGCAAAAGCAATCTCTTTTGCCAAAAACAAGCCACTTATCGGAGTCCACCACATAGAGGGTCATATCAGCGCAAACTTCATCGAGAACAAAGACCTTGAGCCACCTTTCGTGTGTCTTGTGGTATCGGGAGGTCACTCTCACCTTGTAGTGGTCAAGGACTACGGCGAGTATGACATAATCGGTCAGACCAGAGACGACGCGGCGGGAGAGGCTTTTGACAAGGTGGCAAGAGCCATCGGCCTTGGCTATCCCGGAGGCCCCAAGATTGACAAAGCAGCAAGGGAAGGAAATCCCGATGCTTTCGTATTCCCTCAGGCCAAGATCGAGGGTGCGGAGTACGATTTCTCTTTCTCCGGACTTAAGTCCGCAGTACTAAACCTCATCAATCAGGCCAAGATGCAGGGACAGGAGCTCAACCAGGTAGACATCGCAGCTTCATTCCAGAAGGCAGTAGTAGAGGTCCTCGCCGGACATGCAATCCGCGCCTGCAAGGAATACGGCATGAACAAGCTTGCCATCGCCGGAGGAGTTGCTTCCAACACTGCACTTCGCGAGCTTTTGGAAAAAGAGTGCGCGGCCAATAATATCGAATTCTACAGGCCAAGTCCTGTTTTATGCACCGACAATGCGGCAATGATCGGTGCAGCAGCATACTATGAATACAGAAAAGGCGTCAGGTTCGGACTGGACATGAACGCAGTTCCAAACCTTCCGCTGGGTGATCGCGAGAGACGTTTCCACGGCAGAGCCAGCCGTCTGGATGCGCTTGAGCGGGATTTTGGAGGACGAAGATGAAGACAGTTGCGGTAGTTCTGGCAGCAGGCTCCGGCAGCAGAATGCAGTCGGATGTCAAGAAGCAGTACATGGAGATCGGAGGAAAGCCTCTTATTTACTATTCTCTCAAGGCTTTTGAGGAGAGCATCATCGACGACATCGTTCTGGTGGTCTCAAGAGGCGACGTTTCCTATGTGACAAAAGAAATCGTGGAGAAATATAAGTTTGATAAGGTTACGGCGGTTGTTGAAGGCGGACTTGCAAGATACCACAGCGTAAGGCTCGGACTTCAGGCAGCAGCTGCAGATTGCGACTATGCCTTTATCCACGATGGTGCAAGACCTTTCATAAACAGAGACATTATTCTGAGGGCACTTCAGGCTGTTAAGGAATACAAGGCCTGCGTAGTTGGTATGCCTGCCAAGGACACCATCAAGATCGCTGACGAAAAGGGCTTTGCAGCTTCAACCCCGGACAGAAATCTTATGTGGACTATTCAGACTCCGCAGTGTTTCTCTTATAAGATGATACTGGATCTCTATCAGAGACTCGATCGTGAGGAGGGCGACCTCATGGCCAAGGGCATCAACTTCACCGACGATGCCATGGTTGTTGAGTATTACACAGACACAAAGGTCAAGCTCGTAGAGGGCTCCTACGATAATATCAAGATCACTACACCAGAGGATATCGCCGTAGCAGAGGCAATCCTTGGAAGGAAATAAGGATAGGTTACATGGATAGCGAAAGAAAAAGAGTTCTGATGGTGGGTCCTGACAGGGGCGTCCACGGCGGAATCGCTGCTATAGTTAACAACTACTATGAGGCCGGCCTTGATAAAAAGGTCGACCTCAAATATATAGGAACAATGAAAGAGGGAAGCAGGGGCAAGAAGTTTTTGGTAGCTGCCGCTGCTTACTTTAAGTTTTTGTGCTCTCTTTCATGGTGCGATGTTGTGCATGTTAACGCCTCCTCAGACAGCAGCATCATGAGGAAGTCTTTCTTTATAAGAGCAGCCTATCGACGCAACAAAAAGATCGTGCTCCATCAGCATGGTGGTGATTTCAAGAATTACTTCGAGAACCAGATAAGCGATAAGAGAAGAGCGTATCTTAAGTCTATTCTTGATATGGCAGATGTGATGCTGGTTCTGACCCCTTCCTGGAAGGAGTATTTCTCTAATTTGACTGATTCCGGAAAGATCAAAGTCTTCCCCAACTGCGTTGCGGTTAAAAGAGATATCTCTTTTGCTGAAGGCGTGGAGTCTTGCAGGGATATGAATAAGCTTCTCTTTCTGGGACGTATTTGTAAGGATAAGGGCATTGATGAACTTCTGGATGCCGTTACGGAGATTGGACGCGAAAACAAGGATGTAAAGCTTTATATAGGTGGAATTTACGAAGAGGAGAGCTACAGAAAGAGGATAGAAGGTAACAATCTGGTTGAGTTCCTGGGATGGATCTCGGGAGAAGAGAAGGAGAAGTACCTGGGCGAATGTGGCATCTTCGTGCTTCCTTCGTACTATGAAGGCTTCCCGGTGTCAGTCCTTGAGGCTATGGCAGGCGGCTGTGTTGTAGTAGCCAGCGAGGTTGGGGGCATTCCTGATGTGGTGACAGATGGAGAAACAGGCGTGCTTGTGCCTCCTAAGGATCCGGAAATGCTGAAAAATGCAGTGCTTAAGGTTATGAATGACAAGACTCTTGCCGATAAACTTAGAGTAAGCGCCTTTAAAAAAGTTGAGGAAAATTATTCGAGCAGCGCCAGTGTGGAAAGACTAGTAAATATCTACAATTCTCTGATTTGATATTTGTTATTTTGTCACAAAGCTCGTTTTTAATTTGATAAATTATAAAATAAAAGAAAAAAATTAAAAAATGTAGTTGACATCTACCCCCTGCTTTGTTAATATAAATCTTGCGCTGCGCGAGATGCCACAGCAACTCAAACAGAGCGTTATCTTATCTGAGATATATGTGGTAAGTTAACTCGGAGCGATATCGAAGCGGTCATAACGAGGCGGTCTTGAAAACCGTTTGGCGGCAACGCCACAAGGGTTCGAATCCCTTTCGCTCCGCTTAATTATGAACACGCTGCTACAACAATATAAGTTATTGTGTATCAACTATTTTGCAGAAGTACTCAAGTGGTTGAAGAGACACCCCTGGAAAGGGTGCAGGTCGTTAATAGCGGCGCGAGGGTTCAAATCCCTCCTTCTGCGTTGCCTTACGCAATCAGTAAGGGTCATAATTATAGCACCTTGACAAATAAACAGTAATGCAACCCTGAAAAATTCCAAGAGAATTATTCAGAAGTAACAAACCAAAAGTAATAACGGACAGAACGAAAGCTAACGTTTTAGTTCTGGCTGGAATTGAACTTATTTTAACGTGAGAGTTCGATCCTGGCTCAGGATGAACGCTGGCGGCGTGCCTAACACATGCAAGTCGAACGG